>NZ_VDFV01000034.1 GCF_006152145.1 Rubellimicrobium roseum
CGGAAGTCAGATCGGACCGGCGTCGCCCACAGGCGGACAAGGGCACCAGACCCACACCGCCCATCACCACGCTGGAGATGGAGCCGATCATGGCGACCCACACGACCACCCCCTTCGACCCGGAGCGCGAGATCGCGGACAAGATCATCGCCGCCCTTGAGGCGGGCACCCCGCCCTGGCGCAAGCCCTGGACCGGCGGACGCGGCTGTCCCTTTCCCCGTCGCCATACCGGTGAGAGCTACCGGGGCATCAACGTCCTGATGCTCTGGCTGGAGGCGTCCGAGAAAGGTTACGCCTCGCCCTTCTGGATGACCTACAAGCAGGCGGAGGCGCTCGGGGGGCAGGTCCGTCGCGGCGAGCGATCCACCCTCGTTGTTAAGTACGGCGTGGTGGAAAGGGAGGACGAGGACGGCACGGAGGAGCGGCGCCCTTACCTCAAGGCCTATCGGGTGTTCAACGCGGGCCAGATCGACGGGCTGCCCGCCAGCTTCATACAGGAGGCCGAGCCGGCCGTGAACCTCGGGACCCAGCCCGACGAGGGGCTGGAGGCCTACTTCGCCCGGCTCGGGGCCACGATCGAGACGAGCGAGGACCCGCGCGCCTACTACCACCCCGCCCGCGATCTCATCCACATGCCCCCCCTCGTCACCTTCCACACGACCCAAGGCTACTACGAGACGCTGGGGCACGAGGCGGTGCACTGGACCGGGGGCAGCGCCCGGCTCGACCGGATCTCGCGCTGCAAGGACCGGGCCGCCTATGCCTTCGAGGAGCTGGTGGCCGAGATCGGGCAATGTCTCCTCTTCGCCACCCTGGGTCTGACCCCCTCCATCGACCAATCCGCCGCGTATGTCGCGGGCTGGCTGGAGGCCTTGGCCCGGGACAAGAAGGCAATCTTCCGCGCTGCCTCCGAGGCGCAGAAGGCCGTGGACCTCATCACCGGGCGCTGCGGCGCGACCGTGGCCCACGAGTCCGAGGTGGCCGCGTAAGCGGCCCCCTTTCCTCCAGCTGTCGTGGGTCACCTGCTTCAACTTCAAGTTGCGCGGCCGCGACAATCCCATATGATCGTCACAGCGCCGTCTTGATGCGACGGCCCAGAAAGGATGCTGCCATGCGGACCTTCAGCGAATTTCAGATCATCGGCCACGTCGGGAAAGTGCGCTCTGTGGGCCCGACCCTTCGGGTGGATGTCGCCGCCGAGTACGGGCGCAAGGACGACGCGGGTCAGTTCCAATCGAACCCCTACTGGAACGAGGTCACCCTCTTCAACGAGCGGGTGATTGCTTGGGCCAAGGACCACGTGAAGACCGGGGACCTGGTGCATGTGCGCGGCACGCTTCGTCAGACCCGGTACGAGAAGGACGGCCAAACGATCTATGGCGTGACCTTGGCCGCCGATGACTTCGACCTGCTGGCCCCGAAAGCTCAGGTCGGCGCCTAGGGATCGGCCAGGCGTCGGAGGTTCGCCCGTAGCACGGGCGGGAGGCTCGCCCTCATCAGCCAGGACTCCTCGCCGTTGTCCCAAAGGTAGGTCCAGCCTAAGACCTCGCCGGTTGCGGCATCGGTGATGGTGCCGGTGAGGGTCCCGAGCTTCCGTCGTTCTCTTCGCATCTGATCCACCTGTCGCTGCGCTCTGCGACGGCCGGACCCTGCTTGGTTCATACTGGAGGGCGAGGGTCAGGCGCGCCTGACCCTCTGCCCGAGCGGCGAGCGACGAGAGGATGGGGGGGAAGCGGATTCGACGGGGGTGGTGCGGGCGCAGGGAGCCAGAGGCGACCGAGCCACGGCCCCGTCTAATCCGCTTCGGGGGGAAGGAAGTCGAAACTCCTTCCCCCCATGCCGGTCCTCATCGGATGGTTGGGGTCGGTCTGCGCCGCCCGCTCGGCCTCACGTCCGTCGGCCGACTTGGGCCAACACTTCGTCCAGGGCGGCCCAGAAGACCGGCTCGATCTGGCCTCGGACGAGAGACCAGGGGCTTTTGACGCCCAAGGGGTCCTGCGCCTCCGTGAGCGCAGCCAGGGTCGAGCCATCGAGCGTCAGAGTGGTGCTGTAGACATGGGTCGACCCCCCTGCCCTGTCCGCGCTCGGCGGTTCGACAAAGACCGGCGCCAGAGCCACGCGTGCGGCCGTCTTGCGCCACGCCGCCTTCATGACGTCCTGCTCCGGCAACCCCGTCGCGGCCATCTGCTCGACGTGCATGGCCAGGGGACGCGCATTCACGGCGATGACGATGCGCTTCTTGGGGGCGGCGACAGGGGGAGCTTCCGGACGGGTCCGGGCCGGTCGGGGCCGGGCCGTCCGAGGTGTGGTCGGTGCGGGCGCGGGCCCGGTGGACACTTCCGGCTCGGGGTCGGCCGCGGCTGGGGGCATCGCGGGCGGCTCGTTGCTTTGGGCCGGCCCCGGCGCAGGCTCGACGGGAGAGGCTGGCGGCTGGGACGGCCGCGGCGTCAGTCCGAGGCCTCCGGTGTAGGCGGGGTCGATCTCGCGGACCGGCTGAAGCTTGCGTCGTGCCATGGTCAGTTCGCCAGAATGTCGTTGAGAACGTCGGTGGCCTCCATGAGGGCCTCCTCGTAGTGGCGCGCGTGGCTGCGCTGGAGTGGGTTGGGGTGGTCCCGGTAGTTGCGAAGGATCTCACCCAGGAACCCCTGGGCGTCCATCATGTGGTAGGCGTTGCGGTGCTGGATGACGCTGTTGATCACCGGAAACCGCGTGGTTGCCTCCTCCAGCAACGCCAGTTCCAGCTTCGAGGCCTTGGCCGGGAATTGGGTGATGACCACGTGATGGGGCGGCAGGTCCTCCGGCCGCTCCACGCGGTCATGCAACCGCCGAAACCATTCGACCGTCTGGGTGCCGACGTCGAAGTTGGTGACCGTTGCCACCACGGGCGTCACAAGGTGGTCGGACAGCATGGCAATGTCGTCGGCCCAGGCGCCCCCGACCCCGGCGGTGTCGATGAAGACGAAGTCCGTCGCGCCGCCCGAATAGGCTTCGTCGATTACGGCCTCCAGGCTCTGGGTGTCGCTGACGGCAGCAAACTGTGCGCCAGACGGCGTCAGCCCGCCTTTGGCGGCCCGGTCGTACCAGCGTGTCAGGTCGCCCTGCGGGTCGGTGTCGATGAGCAATGTGGTTTTGCCGGCGGACAACGCCGCGCTGGCCAGAGCCTTCACCAGGGCCGACTTGCCCGAGCCGCCTTTACGGGCCACCGCCGCGACGACCACCATGTTGTCGTTTGCCATTCCAGGTCTGCCTTTCTGCCTCGATAGTCGACGGTGCATAGCCGACGACCTTGAGGCGATCACAGATCACGTCCGGTCGACGGTCAATCCTCGACAGGATTGAAGCGATAGCCTGTGACGCACAGGGCACGACCTATGCTCACCAACCGATCCCGCATAACCGATAACATATAAGCCATAATATGGAGCGCATAGTCGACGGAATAGTGCATCGACCCGACGACCTAGTTCCTAGAGCCGAGTATAGTTAGCAAAGAGCCGAGAGGGCAGGACCGACAGGCGCTAGCAGTGAAGCGATGACGGACGTACCAGAACCCATAGTCGATGGCCGAGAACGAACGATCGATTTACGACTGGACGGAAACGAGATCCCATGGGCGATACACGACAAGCGCGATCCGACGGCCGAGTGGCGACAAAATAGACCCGATCCTCGACAGTCGAGACCTGATAGAACGTGACCGCCGACGCGTGGCTGCTGGTGTCGTGCTCGTGTCGGTTCAGGTTCGGTCCTGCGGCCGAGCTCTGACGAGTCCACACGGCGAGAGACACGGGACGGCCGTTCGGCTGGCTTGAGGCCACGTCGTTCGTCCCCAGCCGAGCCCAGGTGGCACGGTCCATCAGTGGGTCCCGGCGTCGAAGCACGCCGGGGCGAACCCTGCGGGTCCGCGACATGGACTACAACCACAGCGCATCTTTGCTTGTGCGAAGATTCTCTGCGGTTGTAGGATGGCAAGAAATAGCGGGTGTAAACTTTACATCATGCCGACACGCAGACTGACCGAGAGCCAGCGCCGCGAGATCGTGCGGGAGCGGGGCAGGGGGGTCCCGGCGCAGGACCTCGCGGCCCGGTTCGGTGTGTCCCGGCAGACGATCCACGCCACCCTGCGGCAGGGACAAGGGCGCCCTGCGGAGGTGGGCACGCAGGTGGTGGCAGTCCGGGTGTCCGAGCGGGAGCTGCGGCAATTCGAGGTGGCGCTAAGCCGCCATGGCCTGACCCGCTCGGCGGCTCTGAAGCGCATGATGCGAACCGCCGGCGACCTCCTGGCCCCCGATGAAGCGGGCGCTCAAGCGCTCAAGGAACTCGGGGCAGCGATCAACCGGCTAGGTGGCAACGTCAACCAGATCGCGCGCGCCTGCAACGAGGCTCGCCTGCTCGGCCACCCTCTGCCCTACACGGCGCAGAGCCATGCCGAGGTCCGGGAGGCGCTCCGGGTCGTGTTCGAGGTGGCGGACCAGATCCAGGCCTTGGCGCGGTCGCGCCGGTCCCAACTCGACGTCCGGGTGGTGGACGCGTTCCGAGAGGAGGACCCGCATGCGGCGCCCTAGCCTCGCCCCGGCGGCCGACCTGTTCGGGGACGGCTGGAGTCGGGTCCGGGGTCGGGGCGTGCCTGGGGGCTCGAGTGGGATTTCGGACCGGTCCCGCGGCTCACTCCTGACCGGGCCGCGGGCGCAGATGGTGCGCGCCGCCCGGGGTCACAGCCCGGCCATCTTCAAGGCGATCCGGAACGGCGGGTGCCGTACGAGCGCGGAACTGCGCGCGCAGCTCACCTATCTCACGACGAAGTCGAGCAGCCTCTTCGACGCGCGTGGCACCTTCGACGGTCAGGCGGTGCTCACGCCAGCCGAGATCCGGGCGCTGGCCAAGCGTTTCACCGCCCAGTGGACCACCGAGCGCACGCCCAAGCTCGGGCACACATCGCACCTCCTGATGGCCTTTCCGGTCGGCACCAGGCCCGAGCATGTACACGAGGTGGCCCGGGGGATCTGCGAGCAGTTCTTCCAAGGCGAGGATGCACATTTCGACTACCTCGTGGCCATCCACGAGGACCGCGCGCATCCGCACGCCCACATCGTGCTCAACCGCCGGAGCCAGGACGGGGAGATGTTCTATCTCCGGCGCGGGCACCACTTCAGCTACGAGGCCTTCCGCGAGGCCATGGTCGAGCATGGCGAGCGCTATGGGCTGCGGCTGGAAGCCACCCGCCGTCTCGACCGGGGGGTGCTCACGTACGGGGCCAACTCGGCCGAGGTGCAGCGGGCGCGGGCGGTAGGGCAGGGGGCCCCCGAGCGCCTTCGGGTCGGCCCAGGCCTCGACCGCGCGCTCCAGCGGATCGCGGAGGCCGGCTCGACGTACCGGGAGCTCGCGGTCGAGGCGAGCCGGGCCGGGTTCGAGGACGTCAGCGACGCTCTCCTGCGGGCCAGCGCGATCCTGGCCCGCGGTGACCGCATCCAGCCCACAGGAGGCATCTACATGGCCGACACCCAGGACTCGTTCGACACCCTGCTGCGGGAGTTCACGCACACGGTCAGGGCCGTGGAGCACCGGATCGCCACGGCCGAGCCGCAGGAGCGGCCGCGCCTGGAGCACGGGCTCAACGAGGTGCTGGCGTCGGTCGGCCACCTGAGCCCCTTGGGGCCGGACTCCATCTCGCTTCAGGACCGGGCGAGCGCCGATGGCCTGTATGGCCGCGACGCGGTCGACCAGGCCGCTCTGGACCGACTCGACCGCCCCGCCGTGCGGGCGGCACTAGAGTTGAGCCTGCAGGACACCGGGATCGCACCCGCCGAGGTCCTGGCTCGTCTCCAGATCGGGGCGACGAACGCCGCACTCGAGCGGCAGTGGCTGGCGAATGACGTCCGGGCGCTGGCGGCCCGGCACGGGCTTGACCTGTCCCAGCCGGAGGACCTCGAGCGCGCGCTGGATCGGCTGGAGCAGGTCCAAGCCCGGCTTGGGGCGGCGCTGGACGCAGCCGGGCTCCTGCGAGAGAGCCGTGTGGCCCTGCGGGAGGAGGCCGCCTCGACCGGCGCCAACGCGGTGACAGACGCGCTGAGGCGGCTGCAGGACGCGCCGGTCGATGCGCCGGCCTTCGGCTCCCTCGCCGAGGCGCAGAGGTTCCGGGAGGAGATCGAGCGCCTCCTGACCGCCGAGCAACTCGCGCAGGTGCGTCAGGGCGACGAGCGGGCGCTGACCGGGCTCAGCGGAGACCGTCTCGACCGGCTCCACCTGGCGAAGGCCTACCTGGACACGGGGGAGACCGCGCCCGTCTCGGACGTGCCCCGGCAGGTTCAGGAGGCGCTCAGTGACGCCCGGATCGATGCGCAGCGCCTGCAGCACGGGACCCGAGGGCCGGTCCATGGCTAGGCCGCAGGCGGCCCTGGGCGCCGTCACCTTCGCCGCCCTGGGCTTGGCCTTCGGCTATGCGATCGCCAGCGCCTACCTGACCACCCGGTTCGGCGGCTCGCTCGAGCGCATCGACTTCCTGTTCCTGGTCCGCAGCTTTGGCGTTCTCCGAGAGCGAGCACCGGCCGAGTTCCTGACGGCGGTGGCCATTCTCGGGGGAGGCCTGGTCCTCGGGCTCGGGGTGAGCGGCTTGGCCGCCAACGAGGCGCTGACCCGGTTCGGGCTCACGCACTGGCAGACCCGGGCCGAGCTCCGGCGCAACGGCTTTCTGGGACGGCCCGGGCGTGGCTTCCTCTTGGGCAAGCTCGGCGGCGCCAGGAGCCGTGCCCCCTTCCTGGTCTCGACGACGTTCCCGCACGCGCTCCTCGTGGCCCCGACCGGGCGGGGCAAGGGGGTCGGGTTCGTCATCCCGAACCTCTTGACCTTCAAGGGCTCGGTGGTGGTCCTCGACGTGAAGGCCGAGAATTTCCGGGAGACCTCGCGGCACCGCAAGGCCATGGGTGACCGGGTGATTCGCTTTGCTCCGGCCGACTGGTCCGGCCGGCCCACGCACCGCTACAACCCGCTGAGCCGCATCGCCGAGCTGTCGAATCCGGATCAGCAGATGATGGAGCTGCGGTTGACCGCAGGGCTCTTCCTGCAGGCCGACAGCGAGCGCGTGGCCGGCCTCCTGCAGGGCGGCATCAACCTCTTCGTGGCGGCCGGCATGCTCGCCCTCGAGCGCGGCCGACCGACCTTGGGCGAGATCTACCGCATTGCGGCCGGGGGAGGGGACAAGCAGAAGGCCTACGCCCGGCTCGCGCTCGAGGTAAAGAACCCGGCCGCGCGGCTCCTGTTCGAGTCCCTGGCCTCCATCAACCCCGACACCCTCACGTCCTATCTGTCGCTCCTGATGACCTCGGGCCTCGACACCTGGGCGAACTCGGCCATCGACGCGGCCACCGCGCACTGTGATGTGTTGTTCCGGGAGCTGAGGCGGTCGCCTCACGCCGTCTACCTCGAGGTCGCGCCCGAGATGATCCGGCCGCTCGCGCCACTCCTCCGGTTGTTCTTTTCGGACCTGATCGCCTCCCTTCAGGCCCATGAGCCGGGGCCGGACGAGCCTTGGCCGGTGATGATCCTGCTCGACGAGTTCGACCGGCTCGGACGAATGCCGATCGTGGCCGAGTCGATCAAGACGCTGCGCTCGTACGGCGCGCATCTGGCGCTGGTGACCCAGACCATCCCGGCGCTGGACGAGATCTACGGCGAGAACACGCGGCTCTCGTTGCAGGGCGGCGCCGGCGTGAAGCTCTACCTCACCCCGTCGGACCCGAAGACCATCGCCGAGCTGAGCGCCGCCGTGGGCCGCACCACCCGGCGCGTCGTCTCGAAGTCGCGACCCCTCGGCCCCAGTCCCCTCAAGTCCCGCACGCTGTCGGAGCGGACCGAGGACGCGCCACTCCTGTCCGAGGACCAGGCGCGCACCATGAGCCTCGACGACGTCGTGCTGGTGATCGACGCCCAGTGCCCGATCCGCGCCAAGCGGATCAAGTACTACGAGGATCCGGTCCTTCGGGCCCTGCATGCGGCGCAGTCGGGCGATCTGCCCTATCCGGACCCGGCGACAGCACGCCTCGACGGTCGGGTCACGACGGTGGAGCAGCAGATTGCTGCGCTGACCGGCTCGGTCGCCCGCCTGACGGCCGACCGATCGAGCCCCGCATCCTCCCCCGAGCCTGCACCCGCCGCGCCCGTGAGCGGTGACCCGACAGGGCAGGGGGCGGCGAACGACCCAGACGGGGCGGTTTCGACGGGCGGCCGGCTGGTCGCTTCGGCACGACGCAGCCAGGTCCGCCAGGCCGTTCGCACCGGTCCCAGCGCTCTCTTGGAGCCGACCCTCCTGACGCCGGCCGACGTACCCCGCCTCCGGGAGGCCACGTCGCGGCTCAGCGATCTCCTGAACACCCCAGCGCCGGCGACGCCGTCGGATCGCTCAGATCAGGACCGTCCTGCGGAAACGCCCGAGCATGGGGATGCGAGCGAGAGTATCCGCTTGGTCTGAGGTTCTGACACTCGGGTCCGGGTTCCCTACGCCGATGCTCGAGGAAGTATAGAGAATAGCAGATAACCTATAGGCGATGTCCGAGAGCCGCCGACCAAGACCGCTCAAGCTTGCTCCTGAATCCGTTCTTGCAGCAACGTCAGGACGTGGGCTTGACGGTGGGTTTGGGTTGCAGGGACGAGGGGCCGGTTATTCCTGCAGCGTCGAGGCGACGGTTGCGCGCCATTATCTCCTGATAGTTCACGACCGTTTGTCCTGAGTCACCGGACCCGCTCCCTGCGCCGCTGCCCGCTCTCTGAGCCTGCGTTCTCAGGCGATCCTCTTCCTGCCATCTGGCCTGTTCGCGCCGCTCCCGTTCGCGTTCATGGGATCTGCGTTGCCCCGCCGTGTAACGGGTTATCATGCTTTGGACCGCCCCAACCGCACTTGGCGCGTGCGGCATGACCACATTGCCCGAGAGCGCCTTCACGATGAGCGGGATGGCCGCGATCATGCCGGCGGCCATGAACACCATAGCGAAGAAGGGCAGGAGCGCGCCGATGCTGTCAGCGTCATTCGGGTCGCCCAAGCTTTCCATCATACTGCGTGCCATGCTGACGATGGTGGACATGACGCCGGCGATGATGAGGGGGTACATCGCATAACCTACGAGCGCCGACAGCCAGCGATGAAAGTAGTCCTTTGTCGCCTCGAAGATGGAGGCCGCGATCATGACCGGGGCCAAGCCGATCATCAACGTCAGCATGATCTTGGAAAAGATCAGCACGCCGCCGGCCAGCGCTCCCACGATCCCCATGATTGCGGTGCCAAGGGCCGTGATCATGGCCCCGGCCATCCAGCCCATCTCGGTCGTGGCAGCGTTCAAATAGTCACCAAAGGTCGCCAGCACTTCATCGAATGCCTCGGCAAACCCTATTGCCCCCTCTGGGCCCGTTCCCCCTAATGCCTCAATCATCGCGCCGCCGAGTTGGTCGAGGCCGTCGATGATCGCGCTCGAGACGGCGTTGAACTGTACCCAGTTGAGAGCGAAGGCATTGATGAGGAGCAAACGCGCGAGGAGCAGCACAGCGGTCCGGCCGTCCATAGAACGGGTCTGAAATGCGAAACTGACCAGCACCAGGATGATGAGGAGCGTCGAGGCCAGCATGATCATGCTCCCCATGGCTCCGGCCAGAGCGCCAAAGGACGACTCGGCCGCTGCATCGAGCGCCTCATCGGCAGTCTGAACCATCCACGTGACGAAGCCCATGGCGTCCTCTCACCAGTTGCCTTGGGCTTCACAGATTGATCGTGCGTCGCGCTGGAAGTCGTTCTTGAGACGGCGGAACTCGCTCGTCGCACGCTGCTGTGCCTGCGGGTCGAGCTGAGCATAGTTCTCCTGATACTCAGCTTCGGCTGCGTCCCACGAAGGTGCGCGATTGGCGCAAGAGCAGTCACCAGTTGCCACGATAGCCTCGTAACTGCGAGCCTCGTAGATCCTCATCAGGAGAACGCCCCTGTAGCTTTCACGGACACCCAAGTTGCCTACCCACTCGGGCCGCGGCTCGCGGTCGGGGCACACGCGATACTCGCGGTCGTCCCGGGACGCGCTCATGTCGGGTGGGGTGAGATCGTTGAACTCGTTCGTTGTGCTCTCTTGGGCCAGAGCCGACATTCCAGGCCCCGACATGACCACCGCCAGGGCAAGGCCAATCCGCATACATCCCATGATGTCCTCCATCGCGTTTGTCATGCCGCCTCGCGCGCCAGCCCGGGCAGGAAGAACTCGGTCATGCCGCGCCGATCCTCGTGTCGCCCTACCTGTACGATCACGTCGATGGTGTGCTCGATGTAAGCCAAGACCTCGGCGTAGGTCATGGGCAGGTTGGCCTTCAGAGCGGCGATGGCGAGGCGCTTGACCGCGAGTTGAGGTGTCTCGGCATGCAGCGTCGTCATTGAACCGCCATGCCCGGTGTTGATGGCCTCCAAAAAGCTCATCGCCTCACCGCCCCGGACCTCGCCCAGGATGATCCGGTCGGGCCGCATCCGTAGGGTCGACGTCAACAGAAGGTCGGCGCTCCTCGCGGGGTCATCGCGGCTGGCGATGAGCGTGACCACGTTGGGCTGTTCAGGGCGCAGTTCGGCCGCTTCTTCAATGGTGACGATGCGCTCGGAAGGAGAGACATGCGAGAGGAGCTTGCGGAGCGCCACCGTCTTGCCGGTGTTGGTGCCGCCCGAGACAATGATGTTGAGCTTGTGACGGACGCAGAAGCCGGTCGCGGCCGCGATGTCGCCTCCAGCCACGACCTGACGCAGCTCCTCCGCGCGCTCGCGCCGCAACTCCTCAAGGCTCCGTGGCCGGTCGTAAAGCCAGCTGAGACTGATGGCGTCCAGCGGCACCGACGAGAAGAAGCGCAACGAAATCGACGGGGCAGGGCCCTCCACGGCCGGCGCCATGACGACCTGCGCCCGGATCGGCCGCGTTCCGTAGAAGATCGACACGCTGATGATCGGCTTTTTGTCGGAGATCGTGGTGCGCGCCGCCGAGGCGATCTGGTTGGCGAAGTCGCGCACCTGCACCGGGGATAGCGTCGTGCCCAGCGGTTGCATGGCATGGTCCCCCTGGAACTCGCCCCAGAGGGAGCCATCCGGGTTGACCGCAATCTCGATCACGTCCTCCCGCTTGGCCGCAGGCCCGAGGCGATCCAGGGACGCCGCGAGATAACTGTCAGCCATCAGTAGAGCTCCAGATCGCGGTCCACCATGACGGTGATGCGGGCGCCCTGGTCGACATAGAATGTGGGGGCTACGGACAGGTACTCGTCGAGGACGGACCGGCTTGCGTCCTCCACGTCCTCGCCTAGCGCCAGGGCGAGCTCCGCAGCCAGCGGATCGTCGGCCGAGGCCGCGGCGGCCGAGGGCAGGGCGGAGATCAGTGACACAAGGGCCGCCGATCCGAAGCGGGTGCCCAGGCGCCGGTCGATCCGGCCCGTGGTGCCAGAGCGGCCCAGCTCGTCAGCGCCATAGGCCGCGATCGTCACCGACTGGCCGTCCGGGGTGATGATGCGGTCCCAGGCCACCATGAGCCGGCGCTGCGTGGCCTCGATCTGGCTGTTGTAGCGGCCGATGAGCTTGGAACCGCGGGGGATCAAGACACGGCTGCCGTCGTAGCTGTGCACGTCCTCGGAGACGACCGCGCGAATGGCGCCGGGGAGGTCCGAGATGATCGCCGTCTCCAAGACGGCCTGGATGACCGTGCCCTGGATGACGGTACGAGAGGGGTTGGCGATGACGCTAGCCTGCTCGACCTCGGCCCGGCGGGCGCCTTGGCGCAGGAACTCCTCATTCTGTCCCAGGTCCGGCCCGGCTCCGGCGTCGGTCGGGGCTGCGCCCGAGCCGCCGAAGGCGATGAGGGACGAGCTGACCCGTGCCTGGCGTTCCGCTTCGGCCCGAGCGCGGCGCTCCTCCAGAGCCCCGAGGCGCTCGGCCTCGGAGGGGTCGCCCGAAGGCACCTCCAACCCGCTGGGTCCCAGGGGCTCGGGCTCGAACTGCGCCGCCTCGAGCTGGGCCTCCAGTCCGCGGATCTGGTTCTCGCGCTCGCGGGCGAGGCGATCCGCCTCGCGCGCGTCTCGTCGCAGGTCGTCGGTCTCCTCTGACAGCGCCGCCAACTGTTCGGTCAGCCGGTCGATCTGAGCCGCGCTTGCGTCGTCCCGCGTAGGGTCTCCACCAGACTGCGCAGCCTCCCGCATGGCATCGAGCTCGGCGCTGAGTTCAGCCAGGGTCCGCATCAGTTCCTGCTCGGTTTCGGAGGGACCTGTCGGCCGGGCAGGGGGCTCCGCAGGTTGGGCCGCAGCGGGAATGGGGACCGGACTTAGGGCCGGAGCTGCCGGTTCCGCCTTGGTCGGCGTGGGCATCGCTTCAAATCCGCTGCCCGTGCCCTGCCAGTCATCGGGCTGGGCCGTCGCCAGAGCCTGCTCCGGCTGCTCCATCTGCGTCATGACATAAAGCCCCGCGCCTAGGACCGCGATGGCAAGAAGGCCGCCGCTGGCCTTGGCAGGCGTGGCCTTCGCGGCCCGCGTCCGGGGCGGCTTGTCCTCCAGCGCCTCCAGGCGCTCGCTGAGATCGATCCGGTCCTCGTCGTTCATGAGGTGCCCTCCAGGGCCTGCACGCAGACCACCTGTTCTCCCAGCCGCAGCACCCAACGGGTGTTCACGCCCGAGACACGCACCACCCCGTTCGTTTGGGTCGTGCTGTTGACGGTGCGCTCATTCCCCTCAGCCCCCACCCGCAGGACGGCCGGCAGCGGCGCGTTCGAGGCGAACTGGAAGTAGGTGAAGGTGCCGTCGTCCCAGACCGCCGTCGGGGTGAACTCGGTCTCGCCGTTGGCGCCGTAGCGATAGTTGGGCGCGGCCCGGGCGATGGCGTTCTGGGGCGCCGCGGAGGCGCCCGGATAGGAGAAGCGCACCACGTAGTGGGTCGGACCGTTCACCTCGACCACATTGAAGTAGTAGCTCCGGAGGTTCGTGTAGACGGTGATGTTGGTGCGGACCCCGGACATGGTGGGCTTGACGGCAAAGGCCTGTCCGCCCGGGATGCCGTCGAACTGGAAGCCCTCGGTGTCGCCTGCCACGATCGAGCGGATGCTCTCGCCGGGTGCGAACTCCACGGTGGTCACGTGGAGGAGCGTCGTGTTCAGCCGGTAGACCTGTCCGTCCACATAGGACGCCACCCGCACGTGCTCGTCGTAAGCGCCCCGGCTCGGCGTCACCTCCGCCAGCGCGCCAGACGCGAGAGCCAGTGCCAATCCCAGGACCAATCCGAGACGTCCTAAGGGGCCCATGTTCATTCCTCCAGTCGGTCCGACACGATGGCGTAGTCCAGCACCACGAAGCCCAGAGGATTGCCCCAGACCTCGTCAATGCTGCGCCGCTCGCCCGGTTCGAAGGCGAACATGAGCGTGACGGTGAAGAGCCCGGTGGTGACGCCTTCGGGCGCGGTCAGGCGCTTGCGAAGGCGCACCTGAGCGCGGTTGTTGGTGATGAGTGTGATGCTCAGCACCTCCACATCGATGCGGGCGTTGTCACCATAGGCGGTCGGCGGGTAGGCGGCGTGCCCGCTGGTCCAGAGAGCACGTAGCGTGTCGGCCGCTGGTCCCTCGCTCTGGGCCAGCACGCCGCGCACCCGCAGGTCGTTGTCGAGCTGGTTGTAGGTCTCGCGCGCCGCGACATAGCGATAGATCTCGGACTGGATCACGGCGGGACGTTCGCTGAGCGTGACCGCCTGCACGGCGGCCTCGGGCAGCGCCATACCGGTGTCCGGGTCGTAGGCGACGAGGGCCGGAGGGGCGTCCACGTCGAGGACCGCCACGGCCGCCGCCGCCAGGCACCCGGCCACCCCGAAGAGAAAGCCTGCGCCCGCGAGCGCCTTCCAGACCCGCTCGCGCCGGCGTGCTCCAAAGATCAGCTCTTCCTCGACGATCTCGCTCATCCGGTTCATGGGGCGGCTCTCACTCCATGTCCGGCAGGGTGAAATCGACATACTCGCGCTCGGCGGCGATGGTGGCGGCGTCGATCACCCCCGCCTGGCCCGCGCCCACGGTCGCCACCGACTGCAGGCGCAGCATCTCGAGCAGAATGATCCCGATCTCGGCGGTGACGCGGGTGTTGTGATCAATGGAGGCCTTAAGGTCCGCCTGGTCGCCGATCCCGGCCACCAGCGTCTCGATGCGCGTGGCCGCCTGACCGGCGTTCTCGTGGCTGACCTGCGCCGCGGCACTCATCGTTGCGCCCGTGGTGGCACGGGTGGCGATCCGCTGCGCCTCCTCGTCGGTGCCCACGCCGTCTCCTGGCGTGCCGCCCGGATCCGAGGACCCCGTGCCCCGAGGGTTGCCCGCGGCCATGCGCTCCAGGGTGGCGGCATCGAAGCCAGCCTCACTCAAAACGCCCTCGATCTCCTCGCGCACACGACCGGCGTTCGGACCCACAAGCTGCGACCAGTTCCCTTGCTGCACGGCCTGGATGGAGGCCACGACGTCGGTGAAGTTGCCACCCAGGAGGTTGTCCAGCTCGCCGCCCATGACCAGCTCGATGATGTCCCGTTCGCCGGTCAGCGCCTCGTAGGTCTCGGTCAGCTTGGCGTATTGGTCCTGCAGCGTCTTGAGCTGCTCCAGAGCGTTGTCGAGGAGGTCCGACTGGATGCCGAAGTCCTCCAGCATCTGATCGAGCTGGGCGATCTGCTGGGTGATGGCTCGCAGATCGATGACGGGAATGGCGGCATGCGCGCTTGGGGCAAGACCCAGGACCAGGGCTGTCGAGAGGAGGAGGCGCTTCATTCCAAGGTCTCCAAGGTGAAATCCGCATAGTCGCGCTCGGCGGCGATGGTCGCGGCCAGAGCGACCTGCTCGGCGCTCAGGGGCTGCGTGTGGGCGGCCTGGAGGCGGACCATGATGACCAGGAGACGGGCGATCTCGGCCCGCGCGTAGGTGTTGAGGCTCATGGCCTCCTCGGCGTCCGCCGTCAGGCGGATGCGGGTGACGATGCTCCGGAGCCGCTCGGCCGCCGCCGCGACCATCGCGTCCGTGTGCCCGGCATAGATGATGGCCGCGTCGGCGGTGAGCGAGAGCGTCGCGCCCGCGAGGAGCACCGGGTCGATGGTGCCCAGGGCGTCGATGCCGCCCACGGCCGCGAGGTAGGTGTTGTACTTGGCCGGGATGACCTTCACGTAGTGCTGGGTCTCTGAGAACGGCGGCACGCCCCCGTACTTCTGCACGGCGCCGGGACCGGCGTTGTAGGCCGCGAGCGCGAAGACGACATTGCCGCCGAAGGCCTGAAGCTGCTCGGAGAGGTAACGGGCGCCGCCCTCGACCTGCAGGTAGGGGTCCTTGTAGTACTCGGGGTAGATGCCGAGCTGCTGCGCGGTGCCCGGGATGATCTGGGTGAGCCCGAAGGCCGCGGCCGGGGAGCGCGCCCCTACCTGAAACCGGCTCTCCTGCCAGATCAGCGCCTGCAAGAGGCAGCGCCATTGCACGGGCGAAAGGCCGGCCGCGCTCACGCCCGGGTAGCCCGCCGTGTCCTTGGCGACCTGGATGATGAGCTCCTCGACGGTGACGTTGGCATCCCCGAAGAGCCGCGCGGCGGCGGGGTTCGGGTCCTCGGGGCCGTAGAGGAGGCTCGCCGAGGCCAAGGTCGTGCCGTCGCCTTCCAACTCCTCGATCGCGAGCGGCGTGCCGGATCCATCCGTGGCGGACACCGAGGCCAGGATGCGGTCGAGAGCCGCGAGCTGCTCCCGTTCGATCTTGAGCATCGTCGTCGCGTTCATCCGGCGGTCCTCTTGGACGGCCAGGTCGTCGGTTCCTTGCTCCAGGATCGCCTCACGCTGCACCCAGGCGCGCAGGTCGAACACGTCTCCGCCGCCGAATCCTCCGAAGAGCCCGCCCAGAAAGGCCGGGCTGGCCGTTGGGGCAGCCAGCGCCGCCACTAGCGCCGTGGGGCCCGCGAGCCTACGCATCGCCGTCCGGCTGCCCGGGCACAGGTCGGAACTCGCAGGGCGTTTCGCTCGCCAAGAGATTGAAGCAGGTCGCTGTGGGGCCCTGGGCCGTCGCGCAGCCCGCCAGCGCGGCGGCCGCGATCAGGAGCGATACGATCCATCCCGCTCGCATTACAGCCTCCAGAAGTCGGGGCGGGTTCGCCAGTCCGGGCCGGCCAGACCCTCGCCCTTGTCCATGCCGCCCAGGATGGTCAGGTGCGGCCCCAGAGCGGACAGGTCGGTGTCGACCACGATGGACCCCCGGTCATCGCGCACCAGCGCCAGCCGCGATCCGCTGCCGCTTTCCAGAAGCATGGCCAGTTCCTTGTCACTGAGGCCCAGCATCTCGTAGTCGCTGGCCCGGGCCCGGAGGTTCGGCAACAGCACCTGGGTCGGCACAGCCTCCACGATGGTGCGCCCCGTGCGCGTGCGCTCGAGCTGGCTCGCGTACTGGGTCATCATCACCACCGCCGCGTTTTGCTTGCGGGCGGTGACGAGCCAGTTGGAGAGGCGTTCCGCAAAGTACGATGTGTCGAGCGCCTTCCAGGCCTCATCCACCACGATCACCGTAGGCCGGCGGTCCTCGATCAGCCGTTCCACGCGACGGAAGAGGTAACTCAGGACCGCCATGCGCTCCTTCTCGCTTTCGCTGTCGAGGATGCCGGTGAGGTCGAAGCCCACCACATCGCCGTCGAGCGAGAAGGTGTCCGCTCGGGTCTGGCCGAAGATCCAGCCGTAGCGCCCGGTCTCAGTCCATTCCTGGATGCGCTCGTGGAGGTCGCCGCCGTCATCGGCCGAAGCGAAGAGCGAGGCCAGGTCCGTCCAGTTGCGCAGATGCGGCGGAGCCTCGGCGTTCTGCCGGACCACCTCGTTGATCCGGTTGGTCTGCACCGGAGACAAAGGCCGCCCCTCCCGTGTGAGCAGGGCGACCAGCCAGTCGGCGAGCCAGGCCTGGCCGCGCTCGTCGGTCTCCAGCCACAGAGGATTGAGCCCCGACGGCAGGCCCGCACGGACGGGGGCATAGGCGCCACCCAG
The DNA here is from genome assembly GCF_006152145.1 of Rubellimicrobium roseum. Lineage (GTDB taxonomy): Bacteria > Pseudomonadota > Alphaproteobacteria > Rhodobacterales > Rhodobacteraceae > Rubellimicrobium > Rubellimicrobium roseum. The sequence continues at coordinate 17,003 of NZ_VDFV01000034.1, forward strand.
GGCGCGCACCGCCATCTCCATCCCGGCCCGGTAATCGAAGACGAGGATGCGGGCCTCGGCCCTCCGGGCTTGGGCCATCAAGAAGGCCGCGAGCACCGACTTGCCGGATCCCGAACGACCCAGGATCAGAGTGTGCCCGCTTGTGGGCTCCTTCTCCGGGTGGCCCTGCTCGTGGGTGGAGAACCAAAAGCCCGACCGCTCGGGGGTCGGGAACATGGTCAGCGGGGTGCCCCAGGGCGTCTCCCCACCCCGTTTGCCCAAGGGCGTGCGATGGAAGGCCGCGAGGTCTGCAAAGTTGCGGTTGGTGATCGCGGCGCGGCGAGCCCGCATAGGGGCGTTGCCGGGGTGCTGGGCGAAGTAGTGGGTCTGTGCCGCAAAGGCCTCGTTGACCATCAGGATGCCCCGGCTGGCGGCGATGTTGCGGATCTCGCTCGCGAGCTCATCCAGGCGGGCGAGGGTGCCGGCAAACACCGTGACCGTCATGTGGTGGTCGCCGAAGATGAGCCGCTTGGACTCCAGGTCGTCATGCGCCTCGTCCAGCTCGGCCAGAAGCGAGGTCGCGCCGTCCTGACTCGCGTGCATGAGCCGCTTCTGGCGCTTGATCCGCTCGGCCATGAGGTTCGAGTTGATGGGTGTAAAGCTGTGGGTCACCACCATGTCGACGGGCAGGTTGAGGCCGTCGAACAGGCCCACCTCGGTCTTGGCGGGGTAGGTCTTGATGGCGAGCTCGTGCCGAACTTGCGCCCGACGATGCCGTCCGAGAGCGCGAAGCGGGTGCCCTGAAAGCTCACGCGGGTGTTGGCGACGTCCTCGGCCAGAAATCCGTAGCGGGAGAGCGTAGCGATCGGGTGCTCCTCGCCGGTGTTGAGCGCGCCCAGGAAACCCAGAAGCTCGCCGCTCGAGGCCGTGAGCCGTCGCGGCCGCATCTCGCCGAAGCTCGACAGGATAAAGCCCACCACCTCGTTCAGCTTGCGCAAAGACAGCGCGGTCTCCGCCTTCAGCCTCTCGGCCGACTTGCGTGCCAAGAAGGGCACCTTGGTCCCGAGCTCGGGTCGCTTCATCACCGTGAGCGTCAGGGTCCGGTCGCGCATCCCGAGGCGATCCAAGTGTGCGCGCCAGTGGGCGTCCACCACGGCGGCGAAACCGTTGTCGATCGGGCGCAGCTCGTGGTGCAGGCCTTTCGAGACCTTGTGGACATAGAAGGCGTAGCCGGAGCCGACCTGGGCCAGAACCTGGGCGAACAGGCGCTTGGTGCGGTCCAGCAGATCGTCCTCCACCGTGCCGCTGTTGAGACCATCGAGGCGGACGCATTGGAGGAGCTCGTTGCCGCGCGTGCGCACCGTGCCGTCGTCAACGAGGGACACGTAGGGCAGCATCCGAGCCAGATGGCGGTCGCCGCGCCGGGGCTGGGGCAGCAGGCCGGTGAGGTCGAGGGGGCTTCCGGTCTCCATCGTATCACGGGGCATAATCAATGGTCCCCTCGTCAGAACGATCCAGACTGGGCGGCGTATGCTGCAGCACGGTCGAGACCACGTCGAGGAAGTGCGGGTCCCAGTCTGCCGCCTTCCAGAGCACGGGGTAGGCGAGGACCATCAGGACTCCGACGGTCCAGTGCTGGACCCAGACGAACAGAAGAGCCGCCCCGAAGAGCCAGACCACAGCGTACATGATCGGCAGGCCCAGGAGCTTCGGGGGGCGGATCAGGCCAAGGAATAGCCGGGTCTGCTCTGCCATGTCGCGCCGCCCTCAGGCGCCGCCGAAGATGGTGGCGACAATGGTGGGCGCGGCAGCGACGCCGACGATGGCCACGACGACGTAGAGGGCGCGCTGGAAGTCGATGTAGCCCAAGAGCCAGCCCAGAAAGCAGCCCATGAGCGCAAGCGTGCCTAGGACGATCCCGAGCGGGCCGGTGAGCGCGTCCACGATGCCCTGCAAGACGTTCTGCAGGGGCGACAGGTCCACTGTCTGCGCGACGGCCGGACTGGCGACCATTATAGCGATGCTGATGCCGACGATCATATGTCTTTGCATTTGCACTTTCAAAACTCCACTCCGAGCCGGGCCACGACCGACATCACCTTGCGAACGTGCCCTTGCGTTTCCTGGTAAGGTGGAATGCCGCCGTATTGCAGGACCGCTTCGGGCCCGGCGTTATACGCCGCTAGGGCCAATTCCGGAGATCTGAAACGGCCCAATTGCATCAGCAAATAACGCGCCGATCCATCTAGGTTCTGTCGCCAGTCGTGCGGGTCCACCTCGAGGAGCGACGCCGTGCCGGGCATGAGCTGGCCAAGGCCGATCGCCCCCACGGGACTGCGGGCCTGAGGGTTGTAGCCGCTCTCGATCTCGATGTTGGCCCGATACAGGTGGAGCCACTCGGTGACGCTCAGCCCGGCCTGCCGAAGCGCGTCATGGCCGGCGTAGCGCAACGCCGCGGCGTCAATTTCGGCCAGGACTTCGGACGCGGGTGCGCGGGCGTGTGAGGCGCGGGCCATCGTGGCCGGTTCCAACTCCTCGGGAAACTCGGCCTCGTCGCCGCCGAACAGCAGGACGCCTTGCATTTCACTACGTACGCCATCGCCATAATAGCGGGCGAACCCGGTCCCACCGTCGCGGCTAGCCTCCAGCACACCGTCCTCGCGCATCACGAGGACCATGCCCTCGCTCAGGGCTGGACTGGCGCCCGCCAAGGCGGCGCCCAGGATCAGAGCGGAAACGCTAGCTGCGCGTTTGACCGTGATGCAGGAGATTGTGGCTGATGCGCCCGCCTTCTTCCATGGGAACCATGACGGTGCGGAAACCCAGGCTGTAGAGGAAGCTGATGAGCCCGTTGGCGGTGCGGAACTCACGGGGCTTGTCGCCGCCCTCGGCATCGCGCCGCGCCGAGACCAGGAGCCTCTCGCTTTGGCCATCGAGCGACACGCAAAGGATATGCCATAGACCATGCCAGAAATACGCCTTCTGCAAGGGCGCCTCCGAGCAAATGACTACAGCTTGGTAGCCACGACTCAAAAGCTCGCGTAGTCCTTCGTCGCTCACCACGTCGGGCCCTTGATTTGGCATAGTTCGATCCACGGAATTAATATCCGCAATCGTATCGACCCGCCTCCGGTGCTGTCAGAGGAACGGTACGATTGCATAAGGACGCGGGCAAGCGGTATCTTCTACCTGAGGGCGAGTTCAGCCTGACCAGCGCAACTTGGGTTGCGGAAAACAGAGTCCTAGCAGAAGGTTATTGCGTGTTCACGAAGTTGTCATCACTTGTCCCCCTCCTCGCCACAGTTGCGGCACCGGTCCTGGGCCAAGAGCTTGGATGTATCCCCCCTGTGCGCCCGTTCGTCCCAAGCGACCGTCGGGACGTTGAAGCCTACTCCGACCTCATCCGCCAAGACTTCGAAAAGTACATTGCCGATTTCGAGGCCTACCTGCGGTGTCTCGACACCGAACGGGACCGCGCGTTCGCGGAAGGGCAAGAGGTCGTCCAGGAGTACGGACGATTTCAGGAGCTGACTGGGCGCTCGGATCGACGCTAAGGACGACTCCTCAGACTGAGCGGCTATGTATCCCGAGATCCAGTTTGGACTTGGCTTACTGGGAGTGACTACGCTAGCAGTCGCTCCTCTTTTGGTGTCGCATATCGCGAACACGGCCATTCATCGAAGCCGTTCAGGCGCGGCTCGGGCCGTCCCGAAGCCGGAGAGCACTCTCTCGCCCTGACCCTCAAACCGTAATCTGGGTTCCGCCAAAGGCGCAAGGTGATCGCTTCGCGGACTTTGTCGTAACGCAAGGAGAGCGGCTCTCCTTTATGGCAAGACCCGATGACGTGACCCTGACAGGTCGCACTCGGAGCAAGAAGGGCAAGCCTCCATGACAACGACCAGCCGCAATGATCTAATCGAGGAGATCCGCCGTCGCACCGGGCTCGACGAGGCACGGATCGCGTGGATGGTTCATGCCTTCTACCGGCGCGTGCGCGCGGACGAGGTGCTGGGCCCGATCTTTGCAGCCGAGATCGCAGACGGCGACTTGTCCCGGATCAGCGCCCATGAGACAACCGGGGTGTTTTGTGAGAGGAGGATGTCTGGTTCATCGTAGCCGCTAAGGAGCGAAGATGAAGCAGACATCCGGGCCAACGAAGAAGGCTCCTGCTGAAGCCGTCCTGAAGGACATCCGGCGTGTCACCAAGCGCCAGTTCTCCGCCGAGGAGAAGATCCGCATCGTGCTGGAGGGTCTGCGCGGGGAGGACAGCATCGCCGAGCTGTGCCGGCGCGAGGGGATCAGCTCGTCGATGTACTACGGCTGGTCCAAGGAGTTCCTCGAGGCCGGCAAGAAGAGGCTGGCGGGCGACACCGCCCGGGCCGCGACCTCGGACGAGGTGAAGGAGCTCCGCCGCGAGGCCAGCGCCCTGAAGGAGGTCGTGGCCGACCTCACCCTCGAGAACCGCCTGCTCAAAAAAAGCATGAGCGGGGCTGGGGGCGACGACGCATGAGGTACCCCGCATCCGAGAAGGCCGAGATCATCCGGCTCGTAGAGCAGTCCCATCTCCCCGTCCGCCGGACCCTGGAGAAGCTCGGGATCCCGAGAGCCACGTTCTACCGCTGGTACGAGCTCTACCAGACCGGAGGACCTGAGGCGCTCGAGGACCGCCCCTCCCGGCCCAGCCGGGTCTGGAACCGCATCCCCGACGAGGTCCGGGCCAAGGTGATCGCGCTGGCTCTCGAGCAGCCGGAGCTCTCACCTCGAGAGTTAGCCGTGCGCTTCACCGACGAGCAGAAGTACTTCGTCTCTGAAGCCTCAGTGTATCGCCTGCTCAAGGCCCACGACCTCATCACCAGCCCCGCCTACATCGTCGTGAAGGCCGCGGACGAGTTCACCAACAAGACCACGGCCCCGGACCAGCTTTGGCAGACCGACTTCACCTACCTGAAGGTGACGGGCTGGGGCTGGTACTACCTGTCCACGGTGCTCGACGACTTCTCCCGCTTCGTGGTGGCCTGGAAGCTCTGCGCCACGATGCAGGCCAGCGATGTCATGGAGACGCTGGACTTGGCTCTGGCCGCCTCAGGGCTCGACCAGGTCAAGGTCCGGCACCGGCCCAGGCTGCTCAGTGACAATGGCTCAAGCTACATCGCGGGCGACTTGGCAGAGTGGCTGGAGGACCAAGGCATGACCCACATCCGGGGTGCCCCACGGCATCCGCAGACCCAGGGCAAGATCGAGCGCTGGCACCAGACCCTGAAGAACAGGATCCTGCTCGAGCACTACTACCTGCCCGGCGCCCTCGAGGAGCAGATCGGCGCCTTTGTGGAGCATTACAACCACAGCCGCGCCCACGAGAGCCTGAGCAACCTGACCCCCGCCGACGTCTACTTCGGCCGGGGCGAGGCTATCCTCGCCAAACGCGAGCGGATCAAGAAACAGACCCTGACCCACCGGCGCTTGCAGCACCACGCCGCAGCCGCCTAACCTCACCCCCAGATGGACCAGACCCTCCGATCCTAAGCGACGCCATCAGTCTCAAATCACCTGACGACGGACAGACGAGGTAGAAGTTGCCGAGTCCCTAGAGGATGAAGATATACTCGAGGACGAAGGCGTACTTGAGGACGAAAGCCTGGCTGAGGACGAAACGCTCGACGAGAGGGTGGCTCTCAGACCCTGGGACATCGACGGCGACGGCATCATCGTTCGCGACGAGTTCCTTGATGGATTCGCGGACTGGGGCACGTTTGGCGATTTCGATGTGGACGCTGACGGCCTCATTGCCGGCGAGGAGCTCAGTGAGGGGATCTTCGAGCTGTATGACAATGACTTTGACGGCTTGATCGAGGAACCCGAGCTGACCGAAATGGGTGACGACATGGGCGATGGCGGCCTGTTCGACGTATGACGCCCTTGCATGCGGCTTACGGGAGAAAGGATCCGATACCTATTCCCTGCGCTTCCGGTGAGCTCATCCAGCCGCGCGTCTGGGCCGCTGTGACTGCCATGGCGCTCGCCCTCTGACGCAGACTCCGCTGAAAGCAAGCCACCGCCGGCCGCAGTCACGGCGCTTCTCGTTGCGCCTGGAGGCTTCTCGCTCAGATGTCGCGACATGGGCGCGCTGACCTCGGGTATCCTGCTGACGGCCGTTCTGGAGGTGCTGCACCGGCTGCGGGCCTCGGGGACTTGACCAGCCCACCAGAAGGCCGGGGCATCATCGCCGGGGAGCCATCTCGACACAACGCCCCGGCAACACAAAGGTCCTTCGTGCGTTGGTCACCCGGCATGCAGGAGACGCGTCATGTCTCAGGATACCTCCTACCATGCGCCCGAGATCGGGGAGGACATGGCCTTTCAGAGCCACGACTGGATGGCAGAGCGCATCGGTTGGGGCGTGATGGTGCTGGTGATCGTCGCCGCCTTGCTCGGGCTCTTCGCAGTCGGTCCGATGAGTTGGACGACGAGCACCGACACATCCGGGCTGCTTCGCGTCGACTACGGCCGCATCCAGCGCCAAACCGCGCCGGCGTCGCTCAAGCTCGATGTCGATCTCGCCGCTGTCACGGACAGGGCCATCGAGCTTCAATTGGACCAGACCTTTCTCGAGTTCTTCGATATCGACTCGATGCAGCCCGAGCCCGCAGAGGCGGTCGCAACAGCGCAGGGCCTGCGTCTGCGCTTCAGGGCCGAGCCCGGTCAGGGCCGCGCTACGATCTATGTCCAGCTTACCCCACAGGCGATCGGCTTACGCCGGACGCGGCTGGGGCTTGCCGGCCACGAGCCCGTCGAGCTTTCCTACTTCATCTATCCCTAGGGAGCCTGCCATGGATGCAGTGCTGCGCGGCGTCTCGATCTACCTCATTGTGCTCGTGGTCATCCGTCTGTCGGGCCGGCGCACGCTTGGGGAGATGACCGCCTTCGACTTCGTTCTCCTGCTCATTATTGCGGAAACGACTCAACAGGCGCTGCTTGGCGAAGATTTCTCGATCACCAACGCCTTCCTTCTCGTGACCACGCTCGTCGGCATCGACATTCTTATGTCCCTTCTCAAGCAGCACTTCGATCTAATCGACCGGTTTATCGACGGCGTTCCTATGATCATCGTCGAGAATGGCCGCCCGCTCGTGGACCGGCTTCGGAAGGCCCGCCTCGACGAGGCCGACGTCATGCAGGCCGCCCGCAAGCTCCAGGGGCTCGAGCGTATGGACCAGATCAAGTTCGCCGTGCTGGAGGCTGACGGTAGCATCACCGTCATCCCGAAGATCGCGGCGGCAGTCTAGGCCTGTCGCAAATGGCACTGGCATGTGGGGCTAAGCGGGCTCGTACGCCATTCTTAAGTTTTATCGTTAATCGGACAAGGCTTGGCTGCTCGCTTCTGAGCGGGAGAGGTTCTCTGATGCTGGCGTTCGCGACGTGCTCGGCTGGTTCTTCGTAGAACTCGGATGACGTCGTCTCCAGCGATACGTCTAAGCTGGCAAGTAGTCCATGGTCGGTCTTCTCTTCCGATTGAGGTCAATCTCGCCGGGTCCCGGTGAAGTGCAACCAGATCGTTACCCTATGTTGAAGAACGACTTGCTAGCTCAGCTAAAAGAACTCTCGGCAGTTCACCATGCCTTCGAAGTCGAGGGCTTCGACAGTACATGGGGTGGGCCAAGTCTCCAGATCGCTACGAGCGGGCCGAAGAGGCTGGCCGCTGCTGACCTCTGGACAGATCGTTATGCGCAACGTCGTCGGCTGAGAAAAGCTCGTCATGCCGCTGTCGAACAGGTCCCTTGATACCGTCACATTAAGGCGTAAAGGTTCGAAGCGTCTGATTTGCCCGACGCGAACTTCTATCACGGTTGCGACACTACCCCTACCTACTAGGGAGTAGCACGACGAACCTTAGAGTTGCGAGGAGCACTGCGATGAAGCTGCTCGGCCTAGCCTTAGGCTCATTGCCGGTCATCGTAGCTGCAGAAACCAGCGCGGATTACGCCGCAATGTCGCGCACCCTGTGGGAAGCCTTCGAGTGCGGCTACTTCGCTGAGAAATTCGGCGATACGGAGGAGGCGTCGCGGCTGTATTTCCTTGGCATCAGCGCAGGGCGCCAATTTCTCTTAGCTTATGATGCTGGGCAGTCGACGCGCCGGAGCAGGTGCCCCGCCGGCACATGCCTCTCCAGGCTGAACTCGTAGAATAGCTGTGCCGCCTCGACCTGACGTCCCGTCATGGCCCCGCCCTCCCGCGCCCCTCAAACAAAGGGAAGCACGGGCTCAGCCGCCGCTCAAACTCGAGTTTTTCAACAGCATCCAAGATTTATGCACGTTCGGAAGTGGCCTTTGGCTTGCTTAAACTTCCGAGCGTGGCGGCGCGCTCGGGTTCGGCCTAGCCTGCGCCATGCCGTTCGACCTTCCCGCCTCCTTGGTCCTCGTGACCCTGACTTTCCTGCTCGCAGGCTTCGTCAAGGGCGTGGTGGGGCTCGGCCTGCCGACCATCGCCATGGGCCTTTTGAGCCTTGCCATGGCGCCGGCGCAGGCGGCCGCGCTCCTGATCGTGCCGTCCCTTGTCACCAACGTCTGGCAGCTCGGGGCGGGCTCGCGTGTGAGCACCCTCCTCCGGCGCCTGTGGCCGATGCAGGCGGGCGTCGTGCTGGGCACCGTGTCAAGCGCCGGGGTTCTCCAGAGCCAAGAGGCGGGGCTCGCCTCGGCTGGCCTGGGGGTTGCGCTGGTGATCTATGCCGGGCTCGGCCTCTCGGCCCCGCGCGTCCACGTCCCCGCCCCGACGGAGCGATGGCTGGGGCCGGTGGTGGGTGTCGCCACAGGCCTCGTCACCGGCATGACCGGCGTGTTCGTGATCCCGGCCGTGCCCTACCTCGCGGCGCTCGGGTTCTCTCGGGACGAACTGATCCAAGCCCTGGGGCTCTCGTTCACCGTCTCCACGGTCGCGCTGGCCTTCGCGCTCGCGGGTGGTGGGTCGCTGGGGGTGGGGGCTGCCACGGCCTCGCTCCTCACACTCATCCCGGCGCTCGCCGGCATGATGGTGGGGGGATGGGTGCGGGGCCGGATCAGCGAGGGGGCGTTCCGCCGGTGCTTCTTCCTCAGCCTCCTGGCGCTCGGGTTTTATCTCGCCCTGCGAAAGCTCGTCTGACGGGACCGTTGCGTGAGCGCGCAGAGGTCATGATCCATACGCGGCGTGACCTGCTTCACGGCCCAGAACATCAGCACGGTTCGCGCCGACCAAGCCCCCCTGCCGTCAGGTGCTCACTGTCTTTTGCGGAGCCTCGCCTCGTCGCCAGCGGCGAAGTGGGCGAGCTGGTCCGCATGCGCCTTCCCGAAGGCAGGCCGGGCGCAGACGCGCTCGATGTAGGCCTCAAGGGTTGGATAGTCTCCCGGCAGCCCCGTCATCGCCTTGGTTTGGCGCAACACGTCCGCCATGAGGATGTCAGCAACAGTGAAGCGCTCGGCCGCGATCCACTCGCGGCTCTCGATGACCGTCTCAAGCTGGGCGAGACGCATGGCGAGCCAACCGGCAAGCCTCTGGCCGCCTTCGCTTGATCTGCCCACGACCATCAGCGGCACGCTGACCATCTCGATCGAGTTGAGGGCGGCGATCGTCCACTCGAGCACCTCCGCCTCGGCTGCCGGGTCACGCGGCATGAGCGTGTCGCTCTTGCGGCCCAGATGCAGGAGGCAGGCGCCACTCTCGAAGAGCGTGAGGCCGTTATCCTCCAGGAACGGGATCTGCCCGAACGGCTGGCGCGCGAAGTGCTCCGGCTCGCGCTCGTCGAAGGACACGCTGCGCACCTCGTAGGCGAGCTGCGCCTCTTCGCAGGCCCACCGAAGGCGGAGGTCACGGACATAGCCGCGTGGGCCTTCGGGCACCCAGTCATACGTCCAGATCGTCAGCACGGTCGTCTCCTGTAACAGGGACACGGCCAGATGATGCCCTGAGGACGACAAGGGTCAAATCGCAGGCCGGGCCAAGAACAATGATCATCGGCCAGATCGCCCAGCCTGAAGCCGAGCGCCTCGAACAGAATTCAAGCCAGCGGGGCGCAGTGATCCAGTGAACGATGCGATTCTCGGGAGGAGGTGGACCCTCCTGTCCGCCTTGCGCTATACGGTGTATAAATATTGGATGGAGCATCGGCATGGTCACAGGTCACGTCTTCATTGCCACGAGCCTTGACGGCTTCATTGCCCGGCCGGACGGTGGGCTCGACTGGCTCTTTGCCTCCGATCCTGGGGACGAGGACCACGGCTACGACGCATTCATCTCCCGTATGGACGGCATCATCATGGGCCGCGGCACCTATGAGAGTGTGCTGACGCTCGGCCCGTGGTCCTACCCGAAGCCCGTCGTGGTGATGTCGCGGAGCCTGACGGACGCGGACGTGCCTGCTGAACTGGCAGGCCGGGTGCGGATCACCGCGGAGCCGCCGCGGGTGCTCTTCGAGCGGCTCAGCCGAGAGGGCTGGCGCCGGGCCTACGTCGATGGTGGCGCGGTAATCCGGTCCTGCCTCGCCGAGGGCCTTATCGAGGACCTGATCCTCACCCGCGCACCCGTGCTGATCGGCATGGGGCGGCCGCTCTTCGGGGCGATCGAGCAAGACCTGCGGCTCGTGCATCAGGGGACGGAGACCTTTCCCTCGGGGCTGGTGCAGTCCCGCTATAGCCTTCCATCCCCGACCCAAGCGCACGGATGACAGAGGGTAGAACATCGGGCCGCGGTCCTGGGCGACCACCGCTGGCCGCGGCGGCACTCGGAGACGACGCCATTGTTGCAGCGGGGCTTGCCCTACTGGACGAGGGAGGGGAGGCGGCGGTCACGCTGCGCGGCGTGGCCCGGCGGCTGGGCGTGACGCCCATGGCCGTGTCTCACCACACCGGCGGGCGCGACGGCCTCCTGGCGCGGGTAGTGGCAGCCGCCCATGCTGGCCTCGACGTGCCACCTGGGGATCACAAGGCCAGTGCAGCGGAGGTTGCTGCGGCCACTCTCGCCTACGCCCAAGCCGCACAGCGTCATCCGGCAGCGGTGGCCGCGCTCTTCGCCCGCTCCGATCTCATGCCGGATGAACTGAAGCGATTCAGCGCCTGGGTCAGGGGGCAGATCGCCCTGCGTGATCCGTCCATGGCCGATCGCGGCTTGGCGCTCCTCGTCGACTACATCCATGGCCATCTCCTGGCCGCGTCAGTTGCGCCCGAGGACGCTGAGATGGAGCACACCTTTCGCGCCAACGTGGAGCAACTCGCCCGATGGGTGCTGGCCGAGTGAGGCTGTCCTGAGAGCTGCGGGATCTCGGATTCCGCCCACGCGAAGAGGCATGGGCAGCGGCACCTTGATCGACAAGGCCGGCTTGACTTAGGCCCTGCGTGTCTATTGTTTACCTCAAGGTGAAGTGTTGTCGGGGAGGAGGCAAACCATGCGACTGATCTTGATGTCGTTCTTGACGCTCGATGGCGTCTACCAGGGGCCGGGCTCTCCCGACGAGGATCGGAGCGACGGGTTCGAACGCGGCGGCTGGCTCGTTCCCTTCGTGGATGCGGCGTTTGAGGAGCAGGCGACGGCATGGACGGCGATCGCGACGGCGTTCCTCTTCGGCCACCGCACCTACGATGCTTTCGCGGCGGTCTGGCCCACCATCACCGATCCAGCCGATCGGAATGCGGCGCAGCTGAACTCCCGACCGAAGTTCGTGGTGGCAACGACGCCCGTCGAGCAGAGCTGGACGCCGGTCACTGTCATCGACCGGGACCTGGAATCCCAAGTCTCGGCGCTCAAGGCCAGCGGAGACGGCGAGTTGCAGGTCCACGGCAGTGGCAGGCTGGGCCGCACACTGCTCGCTGCGGGTCTGGTGGACGAGCTGCGGCTCGTGACTGCCCCGGTTATCTTGGGCCAGGGACGGCGGCTCTTTGGGGACACCGCGGGACCACTCGGCTTCCAGCTCCTGTCGAGCCAGACGACCCCGGCCGGCCTTCAGCTGTGCCGTTACGGCTTCAAGGGAGCTGCTGGAGCTGGCGCCTACGTTCGGGGCGTGACGGACCGGGCCTTCGAGACCGCAGCTGGGGGTTCATGATGACGAGCCGGACCTGGCCCACCGCAGAGCCGCTCGACGGGGTCTTTCTCGCCCTGTCGGATCCGACCCGGCGGGCGGTGATCGGCCGGCTCGGTCAGGGCGGCGCCAGCGTCAGCGAACTGGCCCAGCCCTTCGAGATGAGCCTGCCCGCCTTCATGAAGCACGTCCGGGTGCTGGAAAGCTGCGGCGTGGTCCGGACCGAGAAGCGGGGGCGGGTGCGTGTCTGCGTGCTGGAAGGGCAGGCGATCTCGCAGGCCGAGAGCTGGCTCGCGCAGCAGCGCGCGGCCTGGCAGGCGCAGGCCGACAGGCTTGTTACCTACGTCGAGGACGAACAGGAGGGGGTTGAGGGTGACCGACGTCGACAGTGACCTCGACCTGATGACCTCGCGCATCATTCGGGCCCCGCGGGCACGGGTATGGAGGACCTGGGCCGATCCCGACCAGCTCGCACGCTGGTGGATCCCGTGCCGATTGACACCGAGATGGTGTGAGCGGCTGAACCCGCTCCCAATGCGGCTCTTCTCGACATCAACCTGGGCGGGGAGGTGGTCTTCCCGGTGGCTGAGCTCCTGCTGGGCCGTGGCGTCCTGTTCGCCTTCATCACGGGCTACGAAGCCTGGACCTTGCCCGGCGCTTACGCCCACGTACCGCGCTTCGAAAAGCCAGTGGACCTGCAACGGGTCATCCGCTGGCTGATAGGGTGACCCAAGGCTCGTTCAGGCTGACGGAAAGGCCTGCGACGCTACTCCGTGTTCAGCGCCAAGGAGTGTCTCTTACACGAACCGCCCCACCACGTGGGCTACGCAGCAACGCCCTTAGGTCTCCCTCGCCGTAGTGAAACGATCTTGCTGTTGCACTGGCTCGATGTGTTGGAGGGGAGCATGACCGACTACACGATCCTTGGGGGCAACCGTGAGGAACGATCCTTGGCAGCCCGGCCTTGTTCCTCATCGACAATCTGCTCTTCAAGTTGTCGGTCTCGAGGCGGGTGCCGGTTCCCCAGCTTGTCGGCCTGGCCTTGCTGGCGGTGCTTGCCTTCGAGCCTTGGATCGTTGAGCCACTCGCCTTGTCGGTCGGATCGACTGTGGCACTGATCCTTGTGGCCTCGCTGGAGGCGCGGCTCGCCCGATCGCGCACAGCCGCCATCAACAATGTCGCTTGAGCTCGGATCTGTCCGGAACCGCTAGGGGGATTGCTCGAGTGGCACCTGCTCCGAGGTCGGCGGATGGAGCATCGCGGGCGGCACGCCGGGCGCCTGCTCCGCTCGGTCGCGGTGCAGGGCCGCGCGGCCCAAGAGCATCAGCGTCACCGGTGTCGTGACCGTGACGAACAACCCGATCAGCACATCGTGGAGCACAGGCCGGTGCTCAAGAGTGCTGAACAGGATCACGGAGGCCAACACAATGCCCAGCGTCCCCCAGCTCGTGCCCAGGGTGGGGGCATGGAGGCGGTCGTAGAAGCCGTTCAGCCGAACGAGCCCGATAGTGCCGAGGAGGGTGAGCCCGCTGCCCAGCAGGACCAGCAGCGCCGCTGGAATCGCGGCCCAGAGGGGAACGGTGTCGAGATGGCTCATTCGATAACCTCGCCACGGATAAGGAACTTGGCCAGCGCGACGGTAGCCACAAAACCCATGACGCCGATGACCATGGCCGTCTCGAAGAAGAACACGCTGCCGTAGCGCAGGCCGGTGACGAGGAACAGCAGCATCGCCGTCACATAAAGCGTGTCGAGGCCCAGAACCCGGTCCTGGGCACGGGGCCCGCGCAGGATCCGCCAGCCGGCCAGGACGGCCGCGAGGGCAAGGGTGATCTGGGCGACATCGAGCGCCAGGGTCAGGATGGTCCCACTCATTCGAAGATCTCCAGGAGGCGGGCCTCGTAACGGTTCTGGATCAGGTCGAGCCACTGCGCCTTGTCCACCAGGTCAAAGACATGGAGGAGCAGGACGCCAGACTCCTGATCGTATTCGAGCCAGGCTGTTCCAGGCGTCGCCGTGACGATAATGGCCAAGACGGCCAGGGCCGACGGGTGGCGCAGGCGCAGCGGGACGTGGAGAAAGCCCGACCGCCGGGTGCCGCCCCGGCTTCCCGTCAGGATCAGCCAGGCCACAGCGGCGTTGGATCGCAGGATGTCCCAGGCCACGATCCCAAGAAGGCGCGGAATGGCAGACCCGCGGCGCAGGCGGGGCCGCTCGGGCTGGAGCGCGCTCATGGCCCAGCCGGCGATCACCGCGACAAGCATCCCAAGGAGCAGGTGCCCAAGCGAGAAGCGCGTCAGCATCAGCCATATCAGCACCAGTCCCAGGGTGAGAAAGGGATGGGGCACAAGCCGGCTCATGGCGTGTCCTCCGGGGGCTGATCGGAGATGCGGGGGGCAAGGCCCACACCCGTGGTGTAGACAGGTGGGCTGTGCAGGGCGCGGGAGGTCGCCTCCATGTAGCGCAGGACATCCTCCGCCCGGACGGTCATAGCGACGACAATGAGAAGGAGGCCGACCGCTGGCCCGACCTCGAGCGCCCAGACCCGCTGCGCCGTACTTTCGGTGGTCCAGAACACCTGGACCCCGACACGCACCAGCCCGATCAGCGTCGCCAGTCCCGAGGCGAGAAGGACTGCCATGAAGATCCAGCTCCAGTCCTGTGACACCGAAAGGCCGCCATCCGTAAGCAGACCCGACAGGATGGCAACCTTGCCGACAAAGCCCGCGAGTGGTGGCATGCCCGACAGGACAAGGAGGCAGCCTGCAAAACAAAGGCTCAGCATCGCGAGTGAGGTTGGGATGGCAAGACTGGCCCCGGCGTCCTCGTCCTCCTGCAGGTCCTCGATCCCATAGGCGTCCGCGGTCAGCGCCAGCATGGCCGCAATGTCGCCGTCCTCCCGGCTCATCGGCTCGATGAGCAGGAATAGGGCGCTCGAGGCCAGTGTCGAAGCCATGAGATAGTAGAGCCCTCCGGCGAGCATGGCGGGTCCCGCGCCGGCCAGGGCGAAGCCGACCACCGCCAGAACCGTGCCGGACGAGATCAGGACCAGGTGCCCGGCCATCCGCCCCAGCGCCTGGCTGCCCAGCACCCCCAGCAGGCCAAAAAGGACGGTCAGCATTCCACCTGTCATCAGCACTTCGGCGCCCACGCCGACCGAGGGGCCCGCGCCGGGCCCGAACATCAGCATCGACAGCCGCAGGACGGCATAGACGCCGACCTTGGTCAGGATCGCGAAGATGGCGGCCACGGGTGGCGCCCCGGCCATATAGGCCGTGGGCAACCAGAACGAGAGCGGCCACATCCCGGCCTTGACCAGGAAGGCCAGCGCCAGGATGGCGCCACCCGCGTGAAGGAGCGGTCGGTCGGCTTCGGGCAGGTCGGGGATAAGCCCGGTGAGGTGGGCCATGTTCAGCGTCCCGGTGACGCCGTAGATGAGGCTCACGCCGATCAGGAACATGAGCGAGGCGGTCAGGTTCACCGCGATGTAGTGCAGCCCCGCCCGAGCCCGGACCGGCCCGGAGCCGTGCAGAAGAAGGCCGTACGAGGCCGCGAGCAGCACCTCGAAGAACACGAAGAGGTTGAACAGGTCGCCCGTCAGGAACGCCCCATTCAATCCCATGAGGAGGAACTGGAAGAGGGCATGGAAGTGCTGTCCCTGCCTTTGCCAGCCGGCGAGCGAGTAGATCAGCGCGGGGAGCGCCAGGAGCGCCACCAGGAGCAGCATCATGGCCGAGAGCCGGTCGAGCACCAGGACAATGCCGTAAGGCGCGGCCCAATCGCCCAAGAGGTAGAACCCCATGGCGCCACCTTCGGCCATGGGGCTTTGCGATGCGCGCTCGAGAAGCTCGAACGCGACCAGAAGCAGCGCAAAAGCCGAGCCGAAGCTGAGCGTCAGCCGGGCCTTGCGCTGCTTCTCGTCGCCGTAGAGCAGCATCAGGGCCCCCGCAAAGAACGGGATCAGGATCGGCGCGATAAGGAGGTGCTCGGGCGTGACGGTCACCGGTTGCGCTCCTGCCCGTCGACGTGGTCGGTGCCGCTGAAGCCGCGCGCGGCGATCATCACCACCAGAAACAGAGCGGTCGTGGCGAAGCTGATGACGATAGCGGTCAGGACCAGCGCCTGTGGGATAGGGTCCGCGTAGGCGTCGGGGTTCACGAAGCCGCCCCTGGGCATGACGGCCGGGGCTCCTACGGTGAGGCGCCCCATCGAGAAGATGAACAGGTTCACGGCGTAGGACAGCAGGCACAGCCCCACGATCACCTGGAAGGTGCGTGGTCGCATCAGGAGCCAGGCGCCGGAGGCCGCCAGGATGCCGATAGCCGCAGACAGGACGAACTCCATTAGGCGGCCTCCTCGTGTTCGGATCGCGCCGCCTCATCCTGGCTCCTCGGGCGGGGCGACCGGAGCGACTGGTGGGCGATGGCGATGAGCATCAGCACCGTGGCTCCGACCACGGCCCCGAACACGCCCAGATCAAAGAGCATGGCCGTGGCCGCTGGCACCTCCCCGATGAGGGGCAGGTCCACATACTGGGCGTGCGCGGTCAGGAACGGGTAGCCGAAGACCCATGAGCCCACCCCGGTACCGCCTGCGATCAGCAGGCCAAAGCCCATCCAACGGGTCGGCAGGACAGTGAGCCGCGCCTCGACCCAACGGACATGCGTGGCGAGGTATTGAAGCAGGAAGGCGATCGCCAGCGTCACCCCGCCCGAGAAGCCACCGCCCGGCAGGTCATGACCTCGCAGGAACAGGTAGGCCGCCAGCACGATCAAAACGGGGAACATCCACTGCATGATGACCGAAGGTACCAGCATGTAGTCCCTGAGCGCACGCGCGGTGGGAGTGGCCTGCTGCTCGGGCTGGCCTGCGATCTCGGTGGCAGGTCGGAAGCGCCGGAGCAGGGCAAAAACCGTGAGCGCGACGATGACGAGAACGGTGATCTCCCCAAAGGTGTCGAAGGCACGGAAGTCCACCAAGATGACGTTCACCACATTGGTGCCGCCGCCCTCGGAGTAGGCGTTGCGCAGAAACCAGTCGCCCACAGTCGAGAGCTGGGGTCGGGTCATCACGACGAAGGCGATGATCGAGACCGTCGCCCCGAATACCACGGCGATCACGAGGTCGAGGCTGCGCCGGACCCGGGCGGATCGGAGCCGGTCCCCCGGGATCTCCTGGAGCCGCTTGGGCAGCCAGCGCAGGCCCAGGAGAATCAGGACCGTCGTGACGACCTCAACGAGGAGCTGCGTCACCGCAAGGTCAGGCGCCGAGAACCAGGCAAAGGTCAGGCAGGTCACCAGCCCCGCGCCCCCCAGGAGCACCAGCGCGGCGAAGCGGTGGTACTTGGCCTGCCAGGCGGCCGCGACCGCGCAGGTTGCG
The DNA here is from genome assembly GCF_006152145.1 of Rubellimicrobium roseum. Lineage (GTDB taxonomy): Bacteria > Pseudomonadota > Alphaproteobacteria > Rhodobacterales > Rhodobacteraceae > Rubellimicrobium > Rubellimicrobium roseum. The sequence continues at coordinate 34,398 of NZ_VDFV01000034.1, forward strand.
CCGACCACCCACATGAGAAGGAAGCCGGCGTTCAACGGTGTCGGGCCGAGCCAAGGCTCGATCTGAACCGAGCGCCACAGCATGTAGGTTGCCCCTGCGATGGCGAGGAGCACGAGAAGCCGGAGCTGCGGTTGGAGCCGGTCTGGCCCGACCAGTCGGAGGAGCCGGCGCGGTCCGGTCCAGGTGGCCGCCAGCATGAAGCGCTCGTAGAGGCGCTGTGCCTGGAGCTTGTGGATCACCGGTGGCCCTTCCGGTCCCTGGGCAATGCGGGTGGAGAAGGTGAAGTAGAGCGCGGCACCCAGCACAAGCGCGGCAAGGCTCATCAGGAGGGGCGTGTTGAAGCCATGCCAGACCGCGACGCTATAAGTGGGCATGTCCGCTCCTAGCACCGAGCGGGCCGCCATGTTCAGCGTGGGCCCGAGCGTGAGACCCGGAATGATGCCCACGACCAGGCAAATCAGCACCAAAAGCTCGACCGGTCGGCGCAACCAGCGCACGGGCTCGTGCGGGGTCTTGGGTAGGTCCGTGGGCGGAGCCCCGAAGAACACGGTCGCGATGAAGCGCAGTGAGTAGGCGACCGAGAAGACGCTGGCCAGAGTGGCGAGGTAGGGCAGGGAGTTGTCGAGCCAGGTGCCATTGTGCCACTCGACCGCCTCGGCGAAGAACATCTCCTTGGACAGGAAGCCATTGAGGAGCGGCACCCCCGCCATGGCTGCGGCTGCCACGATGGCAAGACTGCCGGTCGCGGGCATGAGGCGCATGAGGCCGCTGAGCCGCCGCATGTCGCGGGTCCCGCTCTCGTGGTCGATGATGCCGGCGGCCATGAACAGAGAGGCCTTGAACACGGCGTGGTTGGCGATGTGAAAGATGGCCGCGACGATCGCCCCGTTGCTGCCCAGGCCGGCCAGCGCCGTGATAAGGCCCAGGTGGCTGATCGTGGAATAGGCCAGAAGCCCCTTCAGGTCGTGGCGGAAAAGCGCGATCACGGCTCCGATCAGGAGCGTGGCCATCCCGGTGCCGGTCACGGCAAAGAACCAGACCTCCGTTCCTCCCAGCGCGGGCGAGAAGCGCACGAGAAGAAAGACGCCGGCCTTTACCATGGTGGCCGAGTGAAGAAAGGCCGACACGGGGGTGGGCGCGGCCATGGCATTGGGCAGCCAGAAGTGGAACGGCACCTGCGCCGACTTGGTGAAAGCCCCGATCAGGAACAGCGCCAGCGTGGTGCCATAAAGCGGATGAGCCCGGATGGTGTCGCCGGACGCCAGGATGCGGTCCAGATCGTAGCCGCCCACCATCCGGCCCAGCAGCAGCATCGCGCCCAAGAGGCAGAGCCCTCCCGCGGCGGTCACGACCAGCGCCATGCGCGCGCCGTCGCGTGCGGCCGGGTTGCGGTGCCAGTAGCCGATCAGCAGGAAGGAGATGAGGCTGGTCAGTTCCCAGAACACCACGAGCATGATGACGTTGCCGGAGGTCAGCATGCCGATCATGGCGCCAGTGAAGGCCAGAATGCCGGCATGAAACCGCGGCGCCGGGTCCGACGGCGCAAGGTAGTAGCGCGCATAAAGCACGACGAGGACGCCGATCCCCAGTACGAGCGTCACGAACAGCCAGGAAAAGCCGTCAAGTCGGAAATCGAGGTTGAGGCCCAGCGACGGCACCCAGGGCAGGGTGGTGCGGAGCACGCCACCTTCGGCGACCGGCCCGTGAAGCCCGGCGAGGATCAGGAGACCCGCCCCGAGGACCAGGCCCGACAGCCAGGCGGTGCCGGTGCGGGCCCCGGCGGGGAGCGTGGCCGCAACCACCGAGCCAGCCAAGGGCAGGAGAACAAGCAGGAAGATCAGGTTTGGTTCATTCATGCCCGAGCCCGGCCACCTCCTTGCAAGTGCTCGCGACGCGCGTTCGGGCGCGCCCGCTCTGATGGCCTCCGATCGGAGTAGTGAAATGGTCAAGGATGGCCGAAGGCGAAGCCGCGAGCCAGGAAGCCAAAGCCAACTAAGGCGCTAGGTGGACCGAGATCAACCCGGACCGGCGTGCTGGCCTTCTTTGTCCAGTCACCACCGCCGCCCTGCGTCGCCCTTTCCATAGCCAAGTTGCCGGAAGATGACTGCCAGACCGCCTCGCCCTTGCGGTCAGGGTCAGGCGCAGACAGGTCAAAGGGAGCATCGTTGCCTGGGTCGGCGACAGCCTAGTTTAGCCGTGTATGAGGAGATCCCTTTCCTTACCCCTGCTGGGCTTGGTGGTCGTTCTGTTGTTGACCTACCTCGGCTTCAATCCGAGAGGCGCGATCCGCTCAGGGCTGTCCTACCCGGCGTTGGGACTTGCGCACCTGCTGGCCACGGTTGGCGTCAGCGTCTGGGCCACCCGGCTGGGTGGACACGCGCCTCTTGTGCTGCCGGCGGCCTTTCTTCTCGCCATGAGCATGGGCCTGGTTCTGGCTGTCGAGGAGGTTCCGCTGCTCCTGTTCGTCGAGCCCATGGTCTGGGCCTCGGGGCTGGCGCTGGTCTATGCCGCCGCTCTCGCGGTCCGTCTCTCGATGACCGAGATCATAGGTCTTGTCGTGCTGTTCGGCCTTTATCACGGTCACGCCTTGGGCGGAGAGCTTGCATCCGCAGGCAACCTCCCGGTCGGTTGACTGTTGCGCTCTCCCTTGGCGGCCGTGCAATCTGATCCTTGGTCGACCCCGGCACGCGATGAGCTTACGAGGACAGTCAACTTAGATGGTCGGATCTCCAGAGCAGGCTCGGGCCACTCCAAGCTCCGATCCGCGACCTATCCTCCATTGCAGCGAGCAGGACGAGACTCATGGCCAAGCAGGCGCGCCCCCTTCCCGTGATGGAGAGCATCACGGTCGAGCAAATCTGCCCTATATGCGGTGAGGCGAACTGGCTCAGCCTCAAAGACGTCGAGGGCTCAGACCAGTATAAATGTCAGCAGTGCCACGCCGCCGTCCAACTCGTACCCGAGGACGCATCGGACCTTCGGGATCGGATCGCCCGCAAGTTCGCCGACATCATCCGCCTCGGCTGAGGGCCTATACGACCGTCCAGCGATTGGACCCGTTCATCTTCCATGAATTCGACTGCGATCCACCGAGCAATGGGGCTGATTTTAGCCTTCATGCCGATGGCCCGCGCCGGGCATCCCAGAGGAAGCAGCGAACACGCCGACGCAGAACCTCCCCCTTGGGGAGGTAGTCGACAGAAGGATGCGGAGGAACCTCAAAGCCACTCCTACGAACCCGTGGGCGGCAGGGCCGAACTCTGATAGCTTGGCTGCAGCTCCCGGATCCTGTGGGAGGGCTTCATGGACCTGCAGTTGCGTCCTGCGCAGATCGAGGACGCGCCCTTCTTGGTGCCGATGGTCAACGAGGCCGATGGAGGAATGCCGTTTCACATCTGGTCCTCTCTGGCTTTGCCAGGTGCGGACCCCTGGGAAGTCGGATTGCGGCGGGTCCAGAGCGACGACACGCCGGTGTCCTGGCGCATGGCTTGGATTGCGGAGATCTGGAACGAGCGCGTCGGTGCCGTCATCGTCCACCAGCTCGCGGAAACGCCCGAGCAACTGGAGGCCACGATCATGTCGCCTCTGTGGGTGCCCTTCGTCGAGCTGGAACTTCAGGCCTCCGACAGTGCCTACATCAAGACCCTGACCGTCGCCGAGGGATTTCGAGGCCAGGGGATCGGCACGCGGCTCCTCCGGTTTGCAGAGCGCTTCCGCGGCCCCGAGGGCATGAGCACCATCGTGGCCGACCACGACCGCCGCTCGCTCAGCTTCTTCGGACGGAACGGCTTCGTTGAGGCGGCCCGGCGTCCCATGGTCAAGGACGGCTGGCAGACGCCAGGGACCGAGTGGATCCTGCTGCGAAGGCCGTGATAACTCCGGGGACCTTGAGGCCTACGCCGCAGGTGCGCAGGTCGTCCACGGTGGTCACCAGGTGCTTGAGGTCGCGCCCGAGCCGGTCGAGCTTCCACACGACCAGCGTGTTGCCGGGCTGGAGCGCCTTGAGGCAGGCCAGGAGCCCGGGGCGGGCGTCGTGACGCCCCGAGGCCAGGTCCTCGTACAGGCGTCCGGGCTCCACCCCGGCCGCGAGGAGGGCGTCGCGCTGCAGGTCCAGCGTCTGGCTGCCGTCCGCCTTGGACACCCGCATGTAGCCCAGCACCACGTCAGCCATCCCGATCCCTCCCTCATCCTACCCGGTCCACGCACCTGGCACCGGCCTGAGCCGCTCGGAAACACACATTGGCACCCTGTTTCCGTACACAGCAACCGGAACGGGTTTCCGAGCAGACTGCAAGCGCCTCAGCGGCCGTAGTCCTGACCTGCCGGATAACGGTCGTTTTCCGAGCGGGGATACATCATCCCTCACCAACAGGTGTAGCCGCCATCCACCGGTACGACGGCGCCAGTCATGAGGCTCGCGGCATCCGACGCCAGGAAGAGGACGGCGGCGGCCACCTCGGGCGCCTGGCCCATGCGGCCCATGGGGGTGTCGTTCAGCCAGATCGGGATGCGGTCCTGATTGAGTGGGTTGGCCAGCACCATCGGGGTCTCGATGTAGGTGGGCGCGACGGCGTTGACGCGGACACCGTGAGCCGCCCATTCGGCCGCCATGGAGCGGGTCAGGTGATGCACGGCCGCCTTGGAGACGTTGTAGGGCGTCTGCGGCTGCGGGCGGTTGGCGATGGTCCCCGACATGGAGCCCAGATTGACAACGGAGCCCCGGCGCGCCCGGATCATGTGCCGCCCGAAGGCGCGCGAGCACCAGAACACGCCGTTGACGTTGACATCCATCATCCGGAGCCAGTCGGCATCGGTGACGTCCTCGCAGGCGACGCCGCTCTGGCCGATGCCGGCGTTGTTGACGAGGATCGTCGCGGCCATACCGCGCGCTGCCAGTTCGTCGGCAATCTGCTCCATGCGTTCGGAGCGGGTCACATCGCCCCCGAAGGCATGGACCTCGATGCCTTGGCCCGTCAGCGAGCGGACCGCTTCCTGGGTCGCGGCCTCCTCGGCCTCGATCAGGACGACGCGGGCTCCGGCCTCGCCCAGGGCCTCGGCGCAGCAAAGCCCGATGCCGCGCCCCCCACCGGTGATGACGGCCGTCTCGCCGTCCAGTCGAAAGCGCTCCTGATACATTCCGGGCTCCTTGCAGGGCGGAGCGGCGCCGCACCGGTCCGACCTGAGGGAGTAGCCGCCACAAGGTAGATCGCAAGTCCTCAGCGAAACTCGTGGATGGTCACCGATACGATCACAGGATGAGATCGACAGCGTGACCCACGTCCTTGGCCGCTCCCTTTATGTCCAGCATACGAACCGACACTGTTGGCGAAGTCGGAGCCGGGTAGCCATCGAGCGTTGAACTGGCGGCTCTGGAGCCCCCCAGCCGGGCTTTGGCGTACTCGCCACCTCGTCCTGACTGTGCCAACAGTATCCGAACGTTTTCATCACATCCAAACCACGGAATGCCATCAGTTCTGCGCCGATCCCTTCTTGTGCAGCTGAAGAGCTCCTTGCATCTAAGGTCCTGCCACGCACCGCGGTCACACCAGAGTCCGGCTTCCGCTAAATAATCACGAGAGCTGAGAGCGCCGTTCGATCCTAGAACATCTAGAGGCCGGAAGAGCAGGGGGCTCCGGGCCCCCTTCGTTTCTGATCAGCAGTATTTCTTACGCCAGAGGATTATGCCAGAAGCCCCCACTCAGCCTCCATGACACCATTAAGCGTGACAGTACCAGTTGAGAGAAGCAGGCGCGTGGCATCCATGCTGCCGTTCCCGTCCGTGTCGACCAGGCTCCTGCCCTTGATCGAAACTCCGGTCGCAAACTGGAGCTTGTCGAGGCCTACCTGGAAGTCAGTAATGGTGTCGTTTCCGTTCGCCTTGGTGAAGTGGAACGTGTCAGCATCTGCTCCGCCAGTAAGCCGATCGTCGCCCAAGCCGCCGTCTAGGAAGTCGAGACCAAGACCTCCGTCGAGGAAGTCATTGCCGTTGTCGCCGTAGAGTTCGTCCCAGCCGGTGTCGCCGAAGAGCTTATCATCGCCATTTCCACCAATGAGACGGTCAGCGCCACCTTTGCCGGAAAGCGCATCGTTGGCATTGAGACCCTCAATGGTTTCGTCACGGTCCTTGCCAGTTGAAGTCAGCAGTCCGTTGATGGTGTCAGCTTGGTTGGTTCCAACAATTGCGACGCCGTCGTTCACACCCGTGACCTTGACGGTCGCCGTGGCCGTCGAGAAGCCGCCTTTGCCATCGGACACCTTGTAGGTGATCGTGTCCTGGAGGGACGCCCCGGTAGCCAACTTATCATAGGCATCCGACGAGGCCGTATATGAAAGGTACATCTTGCCTTCCACCGGCGCGACCACGACGGTGCCCGATGTCGCTTTGGCGTCCACGATAGTAAGAGCGTCGCCATCCACATCTGAGTCGTTACTAAGCACGTCTAGGATGACGGTCTGATCTTCATCCACGGCAGAGCTGTCATTGACAGCCACCGGCGCGTCATTGACGGGGTTCACCGTGAGCGTCATGGTTGCGACATTGCTATCCGCGATGCCGTCATTGGCCTTGTAGGTGAAGCTGACCTCGCCGAAGAAATCCTTCACTGGCGTGAAGCTGTAGCTACCGTCCGAGTTGAGCTTAACGATGCCCTTTGCGGGATCGACATTGTTGACTAGGCTGTAAGTGAGGGAAGTGTTCTCGACATCGGTCGCGGAGACCGAGCCGCTGATCGTTGTGTCCTCGTCGCCTGTCTTGGTCCCGTTCACCGCCACCGGCGCATCATTGACCGGGGTCACGGTGACGTTGACCGTGGCGGTCGCGCCACCGTTCAGCGTGTAGGTGAAGCTGTCGTCGCCGAAGTAGTTGGCCTTGGGCGTGTACTGGATCGTGCCGTC
>NZ_VDFV01000035.1 GCF_006152145.1 Rubellimicrobium roseum
TGGTGGGCGAGGTCTGGGGCGATCCCCCGGCGCTCGACTTCACCGCCACCAAGCGGCTGGCCCTGCGCGCCGAACAGGGCGGGGTGCCCGCCTGGCTCCTGCGCCGCGCCGCCCGGCCCGACCTCAGCGCCGCGCGCGAGCGCTGGCGCATCGCCGCCCTGCCCTCGCCGCCCGATCCCGACGACGGGCGCGCGCCGGGGCCGCCCCTCTGGCAGGCCGAACTCTTCCGCGCCCAGGGGCGGAAGCCGGGGACCTGGGTGGCGCAGCCGGACGGTCGGAGGCTGGCCTTCCGGCACTCCATGTCCGTGGCCGAGCCGGAGCCTGCCGAAGGCTGGGAACAGGTTGCCCGGAGGTTCTGATGACAGCCCGGGTCCTCCGCTTCCCGTCGCGCGCCATGGCGCCCGCTCCGTCCGGGTCCGCCGTCCCCGGCCTGGCCGGGGCGCCGGGCCGCCCGACCTCCGCCGGCACGGACGGCCCCCCGACCGGGACCCCGGAGCCGCCCCCGGAGGAGCGGCGCCTCCTCGCCCTCCACCTGCCCCGCCTTGCGGTGGAGCGGCGGTTCCGTCTCCTGGCCCGCCGGAACGCCGCGCCGCCGCCCGACCACCCCTTCGCGCTCATCATCGACGGCCCGCATGGCTTCTTCATCCACGCCGCCACCCCCGCCGCCGAGGCCGCCGGCATCCATCGCGGGGGGCGCCTGGTCGACGCCCGCGCGGTCTGCCCCGACCTCCTGGCGCAGGAGGCCGATCCGGCGGGCGACGAGGCGGCGCTTCTCGACCTCGCGCTCTGGTGCCGCCGCTGGTGCCCCTGGACCACGCCGGACGGGACCGACGGGATCGCGATGGACGTGACGGGCTCCACCCATCTCTGGGGCGGGGAGCCCGCGCTCCTGGAGGAGATGGAGGCCCGCCTCGCCGGCCTGGGGCTTTCGGCGTCCACGGCCATCGCGCCGACCCGCGGCGCGGCCTGGGCGCTCGCCCGCTTCGGCGCGGGCCGCGAAACCTGCGCGCCCGAGCGTCTGGCGGAGCGCGTGGCGCCCCTGCCGGTCCCGGCGCTGCGGATCGACGCCGACACCGCTCTCCTGCTGCGGCGACTGGGCCTGGCCACCGTGGGCGCGCTGGCCGCCATTCCCCGCGCCCCCCTCGCCCGCCGCTTCGCCCGCACGACGCCCGAGCGGAATCCTCTCCTTCGTCTCGACCAGATGCTGGGCCGCCGGCCCGAGCCGCTGCCCTGCCCCGAGGATCCGCCACGCTTCCTCGCCCGCGCCACCCTGTCCGAGCCGGTGCTCGATCCCACGCCGCTCCTGCCCGCGCTGGCCGCCGAGCTTTGCGCCATGCTGGCGGCCAAGGGCTTCGGCGCGCGGCGGATCGCGCTCACGGTGTTCCGCAGCGACGGCGCGGTCTCGGCGGCCGAGGCGGCGACGGCCCGCGCCACGCGCGATCCCGCCCACCTCGCGCGGCTCTTCGACGGGCGGCTCGACCGGCTCGACCCCGGCTTCGGCTTCGGCTTCGATCACGTGACGCTGGGCGCGACGGTGGCCGAGCCGCTGCCCTCGCGTCAGGCGGGCCTCGACGCGCGCCGTGACGAAGGCGAGGACCTGGCCCGCCTCGTCGACCGGATCTCGGCCCGCTTCGGCCCCCACGCGCTGGCCCGCCCCGCCTTCCACGAGAGCCACATCCCCGAGAGGCGCGAGGTCTGGGTGCCCGCGCTGGGCCCCGCCCCGCCCCAGCCGCCGGTACCGCACGCGCGGCGCCCGCTCCGCCTCTTCGACCCGCCCGAGGAGGTGCGCGTCCTTTACGCCTTGCCCGAGGGCCCACCCGCGCAGTTCACCTGGCGGCGCGTGACCCACCGGGTGACCCGCTTCGCCGGGCCGGAGCGGATCTCTCCCGAATGGTGGCGCGACCGGCCCGGCACGCGCCTGCGCGACTACTACCGCGTCGAGGACCACGAGGGGCGGCGCTTCTGGCTCTACCGCGAAGGGCTGCCCGACGACGGCCGGGGCGGGACGCCCCGCTGGTTCGTGCAGGGGATCTTCGGATGAGCCGCCCGCCGCCCGCTCTTCCCGATGCTGCCCCGCGATGGAAGGCCGCGCGGCCCCGTCGGGCCGGTAAGGTAATATTTACCCGGCCGTGATCTCCTGCACGCCAACAACGAGATGAGGGACGGATGGATTCGCAGGACCTGTTCAAAGAACTGATGAGGGAGATCTGCGCCCTCTGCGAGACGCGCCAGGCCCCGGCGGCCAACGTCGTGCCGTTCAGTCGCCCCACCCCCCGCGGGTCGCGGCCGAAAGGACCTGCGCCGCGGGACGGCGCGGCCTAGTCCGACGGAGGCAGCGGCACTTCCAGCGCGAAGACGGCCCCCCGGCCCGGGGGGCCGATCTCCAGCCGGCTGTCGAGCTGCCCCACCAGCGCGGCCACGATCCGCATGCCCAGCCCCCCCGACCGGCGGGGGTCGAAGCCTTCGGGCAGGCCGGGTCCGTCGTCGGCGATCTCGACCCGCAGCCGGTCGCCGCGCCGGTCCAGGCCCAGGCGGACGGTCCCGCTCCGGCCTTCGGGAACGGCGTACTTGACCGCGTTGATGAGAAGCTCGCTCACGATGAGCGCGAGCGGAAGCGCCTGGGCGAGCGGCAGCACCGCCTCGCAGCGCGCCGCGACCTCCAGCGCCACGCGCCCGTCCCCCTGCGCGCTCACCGTGTCCTCGGCCAGGCGCAGCAGGAAGGCCGGGATGTCCACCGCCCCATGCGCCCCCGAGGCGTAGAGGCTGCGGTGGATGGCGCCCACCACCTCGACGCGCGCCTGCGCCTCGACGAGCTGGCGGCGCACCTCGGGGCTGTCGCTCCGCCCCGCCTGCATGGCCAGAAGGCCGGCCACGACCTGGAGATTGTTCTTCACGCGGTGGTTGAGCTCGTAGAGCAGCGCGTCCTTCATCTCGACCGCCTGGGCGAGCCCGGCCTCGACGCGCTTGGCCTCGGTGATGTCGAGGACCGTGCCGATGAAGCGCACGCCCGTCCGCGCGCCCGGCCCCGGGGCGAAGGTCACGCGCCCCCGCGCGTCCACCCAGCGCACCGTCCCGTCAGGCCAGAGCGCGCGGTACTCGCTGCGGTAGCGGCCCTCGCCCTCGGGATCGAAGGCCCGCTCCACCGCCTCGAGCACCAGCGCGCGGTCGTCGGGGTGGATGCGCGACATGAACAGCTCGTCGCTCATCTCCGCCTCGGGCGGCAGGCCGAAGATGGCCTTGCACTCGGCCGACCAGCGCATCTCGCTCGTGGCGGGGGTCCAGGCGAAGGTCCCCACCCCCGAGGCCTCCTGCGCCAGCCGCAGCCAGGCCTCGGCTTCCCGCGCGGCGGCCTCGGCGGTCTTGAGGTCGTGGACGTCGGTGCAGGTGCCCACCCAGGCGCGGATCGCGCCGGCCCCGTCGCGATGCGGCGCGGCGCGGCCCTTGAACCAGCGAAAGACCCCGTCGGCGCGGCGCAGGCGGTACTCGACCTCCACGGGGCGCCCCTCGGCCAGGGCCGCGCGCCAGGCGGCGGAAGTGGCCGGGCGGTCCTCGGGATGCACCACCTCGGCCCAGCCCCCGTCCAGGAGCACGTCGGCCGGCAGCCCGGTGTAGCCCCGGTAATGGGCGTTGACGAAGACGGTGGGCCCCCCGGGATCGGTCACGAAGACGATCTCGGGCAGCGCGTCGAGCATCGCCAAGGCCGACGATTCGACCCCAACCTCGCGGACATGGAGTTCGGTGAAAGGCAGCCGCACGTTCATCCCCGACCCCAGCCCCGCCTGAAGCCACTCAAGTCCAAGCCGACGCCTTGCGTCAATGCATCTGTTGTGGCTTGATCCCGGGCCCCGCGGCGCGCCGGAGCGAACGTTCATCGTTCGCCCTGCGGGCCCAATCCACGATTCCGGCGGCGGATTGGCCATCCCGCCTCAAAAAAACACGATTCACGACAAACGCCTTGCAAGGTTCCCGCTCATTTTGGTCGCACCGGTTCCGCTTCGGGCTTGCCCCTCGCCGGACCGATCCGCCCCGGCCGCCCCACGATCCCGGCCGGCCGCAACCGAGGAGACGACAGACGTGCTGGACGCAAGGCCGAACCACCCCGGCGCAGGGAGCGCCCGCCGCCCCCGCGGACGGGTCGCGCGACGCGCCGGCCCGCCCGCGACGGCGGCCCCGCCGCGCCCATCCTGCGCTCGCGCATCGCTCTTCCTGACGGCTTCTCTGACAAAGGCTTGACCCCATGAACGACCTCGCCTCCAAGAACGGGTTCCAGACCGGGCAGCCCGCCAGCGCCATCACCGGCCAGCTCCTCGGCATCGGAACCGACCGCCTGACCGACCTCAAGGACGAGAAGAACTCCCTCGCGGACGTCATCTCGGGCCTCCTGTCGGCCGCCGACGACCGGTCGCGCGACAAGCTGCGCGCGCTCGAGGGCGAGCTGAAGGCGCACTCGGCGACCATCACCGTCGTGGGGCAGGTCAAGGCCGGCAAGACCTCGGTCATCAACGTGCTCACGGGGCATCCGGGCTTCCTGCCTTCGGACGTGAACCCCTGGACCTCGGTCGTGACCACCGTCCACGTCAACAAGCCCGCCCCCCGGGGCAACATCAAGGCGTCGTTCCAGTTCTTCGAGCGCGACGAATGGGAACGCCTGATGCGCGGCGGCGGCCGCCTGGGCGAGATGGCCAAGCGCGCCGGCGCCTCGGACGAGATGGAGCGGATCGAGGCGCAGCTCCTCGACGTGCGCCGCAAGTCGCAGGAGCGCCTGGGCCGCAACTTCGAGCTGCTGCTGGGCCAGACCCACAACTACGACCGCGCCGACACCCAGCTCATCGAGCGCTACGTCTGCATGGGCGACCCCGACGCCATCGACGCGGAATTCTCCAAGCAGGGCCGCTTCGCCGACCTGACGCGCGCGGCCGACCTTTACATGAGCCTGCCGCAGTATCCCTTCCCGTTCTCGCTCCAGGACACGCCCGGCGTGAACGACCCCTTCCTGATGCGCGAGCAGATCACGCTCCGCTGCGTCCGGAACTCCGAACTCTGCATCATGGTGCTGTCCGCCGCGCAAGCGCTCAACACCGTGGACCTCGCGCTGATCCGGCTGCTGTCCACGCTGGACCGCCGCCAGCTCATCATCTTCGTCAACCGCATCGACGAGCTGGAACGCCCCGCCGAGCAGGTGGAGGAGATCCGCGCCTCGCTCAACGCCACGCTCCAGCGCCACGGCATCGGCAGCGTGACCGACATCGTCTTCGGCTCGGCCAAGTGGGCCGAGGCGGCGTTGACGGGCCGTCCGGGCGACCTGCCCGAGGCGGGCCAAGCCGCGCTCCTCGACTGGGCGCGCGTGGCGAACGTCCCGCGCGAGGCGACCGACCCCTGCGAATCGATCTGGCACCTCTCGGGGATGCCCGCGCTCATCCGCGCCATCGGCGACCGGGTGGCCGAGGGCTCGCCCCACCGGCTGATGCAGAAGGTGCGGCGCGACCTCAAGAACGTCGTCTCGCAGTCCTACGCCAGCATACTGGGCGAAGGCGGCCCCACGGGCGGCATCGACCGGGTCAACCTGTCCGAGGCCGAGGTGCAGGGCCGCGTCAAGGCGATCGTGGCCAGCCTCCAGGCCGAGCTGCACCAGGACAGCCAGGAGATCCTGGCCGAGCTGCGCGCCCGCCTGGGCGCCGCCTCCGAGCAGTTCGTCGAGACCACCGTCGCGGCGATGATCCGCCACATCGAGGTCTACGGCATCGAAGGCCAGTGGGAATGCGACCCCATGCGCCTGCGGGTGCAGCTCCGCGCCGCCTACATGGGCTTCGCGCGGTCGATCCGCGCCGTGGCCCAGCGCGTCCTGGGCCGCGCCGCCGACGAGATGACCGGCGTCTACCACGGCCTCCTGGGCGAGCCCGGCCGCACGCTGCGGCTCGAGCCTCCCATGGTGCCGCAGATCCCGGCCCCCGTGGCCATCGGCAAGACCATCGTCGTCGATCTTCAGGGCGGCTGGTGGAAGCGCTGGATCAAGCTGCGCCGTGGCGCCCAGGCCTTCGCCGCCGAATACCGCACGCTCATCGCCAACGAGGCGCAGACCATCGTCGCCGAGATCGAGGAGCAGCAGGTCGCCGTGGTCGAGGCCGCGCTGCGCCGCGCCCTCCAGGAGTTCCTGGACGAGCACGCGCAGACGCTGACCGGCATCGCCAAGGCCGGCGGCGTGACCCAGGCGGGCCTGCGCTCGGCCGTGGGCGCCGACCGCTACGCCGAGCTGCGCAAGCAGCTCGAGGCCGCCGCCGCGCTTCTCGACGCCGACCTGCGCGCGGCGTCCGCCTGACGACCCCCAGAGGAGGGACCGGAATGCCCAGAAGCGATCATCCCCGCCACGTCTCGGACGAGCGTCTGGCCCGGCTTTCCCACTGGGCCCGGGCCAAGCCCCGCATCGGCCTCATGGGCGAGTTCAGCTCGGGCAAGTCGACCCTGCTGAACCTGCTGATCGGCGAGGACGTCCTGCCCACCAAGGTCACGGCGACCGAGCTGCCGCCCGTGTGGTTCAGCCACGGCGAGGAGCAGCGCGCCTACTGGATCGACCGTGACGGCCGGCGCCATCCCCTGCCCTTCGGGGACTTCCGAGGCGTGCCGATGGCGGCGCGTTGCGTGCGGGTCTTCACGCCCTCGCCGATGCTGGAACGCTGCGACATCATCGACACGCCCGGCATCTCGGACCCCAACCTGGCCGAGGACTCCTGGCGCTTCGCCGTGGGCCAGTCGAACTTCATCCTGTGGTGCACCACCGCCACCCAGGCCTGGCGCGAGACGGAGCGCTCCACCTGGCTGTCGCTGCCCACGCGCCTGCGCGACAAGAGCGTGCTGGTCGTGACGCGCGCCGACAAGCTCGCCGGGCCCAACGACCGCGAGAAGGTCATGCGCCGCCTGATGCGGGAAACCCTCGGCCTGTTCGGCGGCCTGGTGATGCTGTCCTCGGTCGACGCCGTGCGCGGGCAGGAGCTGTTCCGCACCACGGGCGACATGTCGGTCTGGGACCACAGCGGCGGGCGCGAGCTCGACCGCCGCATCGAGGCGGGCCTCAAGGGCGTGTCGGCCGAGCGGCTCGACCTGCTCGACCGCTACGTGTCCACCGGGCCCGAGCATCCCTTGGCCGAGCCCGTCCTCGCGCCCGAGCCGGCCCCCGTGCCCCAGGTGGCGCCCGAGCCCGAGGCCGGCGTGCCCGCCGCGCTGCTGCGGCTCTTCGGCCAGCCCGAGCCGGCCCCCGCCCCGGCCGCGCCCGTGCGGGCCGAGCGCCCCGCCGCGCGCTCGCTCTGGATCGAGGACGAGGAAGACCAGCCGCTGGTCTCCCTCCCCGCCGAGCCAGACCCGACGCCCGAGCCCGAGCCCGAGCCTGCCACCGAGGCATCGGTCGCGCCGGACAACGTTCCCGAGGTCCCGGTGATCCCCGTGACCTCGGTGGCGACCGCGCCGGTCGCGTCCGTCGTCCCGGCACAGCCCGCTGCCCTGCCGCTGGCCGAGGCGGAGCCCGACCCCGTCCAGGCCGTCCTGGCGGCCATGGCCGAGGCGCCGCCCCCGCGCGCGCCGGTCGAGACGCTGCCGAACGCCGTCCGCATCTGGCGCGACATCGTGGCCCGCGCCTCGGAAGTTTCGCAGAATGACCCGGTTGTGGCCATGATTGACCAACTTCTCTTCGAATTGTCGCGCGATGGTCAACTATCCGCGACTCTGGGCCCGACGCCCACGGAGAGCATCGAGCAAGACCAGGCCGCCTGACCCGGGGCGGCCTTGAACGGGAGGGGGATCGACAAATGAAGCTGTTCCAAAGGCTGGGACTCGGGGGCGACAAGAAGCCCGCCTACGAGGAGCCCGAGGAGGACCAGGGCGGGTTCGGCCCGCCGGGCGGCGTCCTGTGGACGACCCCCGGCGACGTGCTGTCGGACCGGCCCAAGTCGGCGCCTCCCGTGCAGCCGACGATGGCGCCCGCCCTGCCCGAGGCCGACCACGCGGCGCCGGCGCCGGGCGTGCCGTCGTCGCACAGCGACGCCCTCCAGCGCACCGGCCTGATGTCCACCGACATCGCCGGCACGGCCTTCATCGCGGGCTTCGTGGGCTCCTGCCTCGTGGACAGCGACTCGGGCCTGCTGCTCGCGGCCGAAGGTGACGGCCGGATCGACATGGAGGCCGCCGCCGCGCTCTACACGCAGGTGGTCAAGGCCGAGCACGAGGTGATCGAGGTTCTCCAGCTCGAGGACCACATCGAGGACATCCTCATCACCATGCACAGCCAGCTCCACTTCATCCGCCCCCTGGAGAAGTCGCCCTCGGTCTTTCTCTACGTCGCGCTCGACAAGAAGTCCGCGAACCTCGGCATGGCCCGGATGCAGGTCACCAAGATCGAGAGCAACCTGAAGATGTGACCGGCGGCGCGGCCCCCCGCGCCCCCTGTCCTGAACGCCCCCCTCCCGCACCGGCCGTCCCGCCTCTCCCCCCCCCAGGCGGACGGTCCCAGCAAAGGACAACATCAATGTCGACCAACATCGCGGCCACGGCCGACATCGCCGGGTTCATCGGAGCCTGCCTCGTGGACAGCGAATCGGGCCTCATGCTCGCCTCCGAAGGCGGCGGCAAGCTGGACATGGAGGCCGCCGCCGCGCTCAACACGCAGGTGGTCAAGGCCAAGCTGCAGGCCATGGAGCTGCTCGGCATGGCCGACCAGATCGAGGACATCCTCATCACCATGGGCAAGCAGCTCCACATGATCCGGCCGCTGGAAAAGGCGCCGGGCGTGTTCCTCTACGTCGCGCTCGACAAGAAGGCGGCGAACCTCGGCATGGCCCGGATGCAGGTCAAGCGCATCGAGAGCGGCCTGAGCATCTGAATCCCCCGTCGCGCGGCCCGGGCCGGCTCCGTCGCCGCGGGGCCGGCCCGGCCGTTTCCCGGGGTCCGGAACGGCGGGCCGGGGCCGGCGTTGATCCTCCTGAAAGGGGGTCCCCCATGCGCCGCGCCACCCTGTCCGTTCTCCTGCCCCTCGCGCTCTGGCCCGCCACCGGGCTCGCGCAGGAGGGGCCGTCCTTCGACTGCCGCGACGCCGGCACCCGCACCGAGATCGCCATCTGCGCCGATCCCGGGCTCGTCCGCCTCGAGCGGCGGATGTACGACGCCTACCTCGACCTCGTGGAGCGCATCGGCGCGCGCGAGGCGCGGCGCATCGCCGACGAGCTCCTGATCCGACGGCAGGCCTGCGAGGGCGACACCGACTGCATCGCCGAACGGCTTCTCGTCTCCACCGAGGTCTTCGACCAGCGCGGCCGCTCGGCCACCGAGCTTGCGGGCCTCGCGGAGCCGGAGGTCACTCCGGCGGCCGAGCCGCCCGATCTTCCGCTCGCGGCCCAGGCGCCCCTGTCCCTCGACGCCGCGGCCCCGCCCGAGTCCGCTCCGGTCCCGCCCCTGCGCCCTCGCCGCGACCGGGATCTGGCGCGCGTCGAGATCGCCCCCGGCGACCTCGACGCGGCCATCGCCGGGGCCGAGCTGGCCTCCTCCGACGCGGCCGGCGAAGGCGCCTCGCCCGACGCCATGGCGCCCTTCGACACGCCGCTCTCCTGGGCCTTCATGGACCTGGAGCGGGAGGCGCGGGCCGATCTGCAGCGCAACCTGCAGGAGGCGGGCCTGCTCGACGGCCCCGCCGAAGGCACTTGGACGCGCGGCACTCTGACGGCCATCGAGGCCTTCCTCACCACGCCCGAAGGGCAGAGCTTCGACGCCACGACCGCCTCCGGCGCGGCGCTCGCTCTCGACTTCCTGGGCTCGGACGCCTTCGCGGCGGCACGCGGCGAGGCGCTGGGCGCCGAGCCCGATCCGCTCGCCTCGACTGAGTGGTGAGGGGCTAGAGGCCCCCCATCTCGCGCAGATGCGCCACCACCGCGTCGAGCCCCCGCCCGTGGCGCAGCGCGGTGAAGAGGAACGGCCGTTCGCCCCGCATCCGCCGGGCGTCGCGCTCCATGACCTCCAAGGAGGCGCCCACATGAGGGGCAAGGTCGGTCTTGTTGATGACCAGCAGGTCCGACCGCGTGATGGCGGGACCGCCCTTGCGCGGGATCTCCTCGCCCGCCGCCACGTCGATGACATAGACGGTCAGGTCCGCGAGCTCCGGCGAGAAGGTGGCCGACAGGTTGTCCCCGCCCGACTCGATCAGCACGAGCTGCAGGTCCGGGTGCCGCGCCCGCAGCTCGGCCACGGCGGCGAGATTGATCGAGGCGTCCTCGCGGATCGCCGTATGCGGGCAGCCCCCCGTCTCCACCCCCATCACCCGGTCGGCGGGCAGGATCTGCATCCGCATCAGCGCCTCGGCGTCCTCCTGCGTGTAGATGTCGTTGGTGATGACGGCGAGCGACAGCTCGTCCTTCAGCGCGCGGGCAAGGCTCGCGGTCAGCGTCGTCTTGCCCGCGCCCACGGGGCCGCCGATGCCGATCTTGAGGGGGCCGTGGGGAGAGTCGCGCATGGGGTCAAGGTCCTTCAGGAACGGAAGATCCGGGGCTCCAGCCCCTCGTGCCGCATGGAGCACAGGTCCACGGCCAGCGCGCAGGAGCCGATGTCGTCCGGGGACAGCCCCATGCCCTCGGCGGCGACCGCCGCGCAAGGGGGCGCGAGCCGCAGGATCACCCCCTGCGCCGCCGTCTGCCCAAGCGGCATGAGCCGCTGCGCCGCCTGCGTCAGCGTGGTGACGAAGCCCTGCAAGGCCATCTCGGCCACGGGCCGCGCGGGCAGCCCCCCGAGCCGCGCCGCGCGGCCCAGCGTCACCGGAAAGGGAGCGTCCGGCAGGTCCCAGCCATGCAGCGCCCGCAGCGTCGTGGCAAAGGCCGCGCCCTGCTGCGCCGCCTCGGCCCGCCTTTCGCGCGACGGCGCGAGCGCGGTGGCCAGTTCGGCCAGCGCCGGCAGGTCCGCCTCCTTGGCCCGATGCGCGGCCCCGATCAGGATGGCGTCCGTCCGCCCCGCTCCGTGCCGCAGCACCGCATCCAGCCAGTCCTCCAGGGTGCCGGCATCCCGCACGGTCCCGTCGCCCACGGCCTGTTCGAGCCCATGGCTCCAGGCGAAGGCGCCGGTCGGGAAAGCGGGCGATAGCCAGCGCGCCAGCGTCAACAGTTGCAGGGGCGAGAGCGCGGCGGCCTCCGGCTCAGAGGTCGGGGTCATGCGCCAGATGCCCCAGACCCTCGCCGGGTCCGTGCGAATGCCCCAGGACGCGACCCTCGCCATAGGCGCCACCCTCGGGAACGAAGGGGCCGTCGATCTCGCGAAGCGTCGCCCCGAGCCCTTCCAGCATCCGCGCCATCACGCGGTCGCGGCGGACCAGCAGCCGGTCGGGCTCGATCCGCGCGGGGGCGTGGCGGTTGCCGATGTGCCAGGCCAGCCGGGCAAGGTCGCCCCGGACCTCCAGCAGCGGCTCGACGGCGGCGCGGACGGCGATCCACCGTCCGTCCTCGACCTCCAGAGCGTCGCCGTCATCAAGGCCGGTCGTGGCGGGCAGGTCCACCAGAAGCGCGAGGCCGCCGTCGGTCACGATCCGCTTCCGCCGGATCAGCCGGTCCTCGTAGGCGAGCGTCACGCGGTCGTCCACCGGCCCGTCATGGGCGCGGCGGACCGCGGTCGCGCGCAGGAGCGGGGCGCTCATCGGCCGCGCCCCGTCCATGTCGTCAGATCGAGGCGCGGATGCCGAAGATGCGCCGGATCTCGTCCTCGCGCGAGGTGCCGCGGGCGGCCAGATCCTCGTCCGACAGCCGGTTCAGCCGCTCGACGGCCGCGAGGCGCGGGTTCGCTTCGGCCAGAAGCGTCAGGAACGAGACGACCGCCTGGAACGGCGCGGCGATCGTGTCGCGAAGGTTGCGGTGGTGGGTGTCGGCGATCATGGCCATGGTGGCAATCCTTGGGTCTGGAAGAGAGCCTTCCGTGACCGCAATATGGGATGCTGCATCGCGGCATACCACCGACAGTTGAGCAGGCCCGCCATGCAGGGAATGCAACCTCGGGCGCGAAAGCCTGAAAAGCGGGCATGTTCCGCCTCAGAACAGGAAGTAGCGCTGCGCCATGGGCAGGCGGTCCAGCGGCTCGCAGGTGAGAAGTTCGCCGTCCGCCCGCACTTCGTAGGTCTCGGGATTCACCTCGACCTTCGGCAGCGCGCAGTTGAGCTTGAGGTCCCCCTTCCGCAGGTCCCGCGTGTGCCTGACGGCCACCGTGTCCTTGGCCAGCCCCAGCGTCCGACCGATGCCCGCGTCATGCGCCACCGCGCTCACGAAGGTCACCGCGCTGCGCTCCACGCTGCGCCCGTAGGCGCCCCACATGGGACGGCTGTAGACCGGCTGCGGCGTGGGAATGGACGCGTTCGGATCGCCCATCTGCGCGCTGACGATTGTGCCGCCGATCAGCACCATCTCGGGCTTCACGCCGAAGAAGGCAGGCGACCAGAGCACGAGGTCCGCGCGCTTGCCCTCCTCCACCGACCCCACCTCATGCGCGATCCCATGCGCGATGGCCGGGTTGATCGTGTACTTGGCCACGTAGCGGCGGGCGCGGTGGTTGTCGTTCGCCCCCGTCTCCTCGGCCAGCCGCCCGCGCTGCACCTTCATCTTGTGCGCCGTCTGCCAGGTCCGGGTGATGACCTCGCCCACCCGCCCCATGGCTTGGCTGTCCGAAGCGATGATGCTGAACGCCCCCATGTCGTGCAGGATGTCCTCGGCCGCGATGGTCTCGCGCCGGATGCGGCTCTCGGCAAAGGCCACGTCCTCGGGGATCGACTTGTCGAGGTGGTGGCAGACCATGAGCATGTCGAGATGCTCGTCCACCGTGTTCACCGTGAAGGGCCGCGTCGGGTTCGTGGACGCAGGGAGCACATACTCCTCCCCGCAGATTCGGATGATGTCGGGCGCGTGGCCTCCGCCCGCGCCCTCGGTGTGGAAGGCGTGGATCGTGCGCCCGCCCAGCGCCCGCACGGTGTCCTCCACGAACCCCGACTCGTTCAGCGTGTCGGTGTGGATCATCACCTGCACGTCCAGCGCGTCCGCGACGGTCAGGCAGGTGTCGATGGCCTTGGGCGTCGTCCCCCAGTCCTCGTGCAGCTTGAGGCAGGCGGCCCCCGCCAGCACCTGCTCCTCCAGCCCGCCGGGCAGCGAGGCGTTGCCCTTCCCCGCGAACATCAGGTTCATCGGAAAGGCGTCGGCCGCCATCATCATCCGCCCCAAGTGCCAGGGCCCCGGCGTGCAGGTGGTGGCGAGCGTCCCATGCGCGGGCCCCGTCCCGCCGCCGATCATCGTGGTCAGCCCCGAATGCAGCGCGTCCTCGACCTGCTGCGGGCAGATGAAGTGGATGTGGCTGTCGATCCCCCCGGCGGTGAGGATGCGCCCCTCGCCCGCGATGGCCTCGGTCCCCGGCCCCACGACGATGTCCACGCCCGGCTGGGTGTCCGGGTTGCCCGCCTTGCCGATCTTGTGGATGCGCCCGTCCTTGAGCCCCACGTCGGCCTTATAGATCCCCGTCCAGTCGAGGATCAGGGCGTTGGTGATGACGGTATCCACCGCCCCTTCGGCGCGCGTCCGCTGCGACTGGCCCATGCCGTCGCGGATGACCTTGCCGCCCCCGAACTTCACTTCCTCGCCATAGGTGGTCAGGTCCCGCTCCACCTCGATCCACAACTCCGTGTCCGCCAGCCGCACGCGGTCGCCCACCGTGGGCCCGAACATGGCGGCATAGTCGCGGCGCGAGATGGTGACGGGCATGAAGGACTCCTCGGGGGCGCGTGCGGGCCGAGTGACACCCGCCCCACCCCGGTTGCCAAGCCCCGCCACGCCTCGCGCCCGGGACGCCGGGGCCATATGCCCATCCCCGGCGCGGAATGCCCGTTTTCCGGGCACCGCGCGAACGCCCCTCAGGCGCGGAAGCGCTCGTCCACCTCGACCCCCAGCGCGGTAGCGAGAGCGTTGGTCTGCATCGCCAGCGCGATCACCCGCAAGAGCTCTGCGTGCATCTCGGGCGTCATGCCCTTGGACCGCGCCGCCGCCGTGTGGGAATGGACGCAATAGGCGCATCCGTTCACCGTGGACACCGCGACATAGACCAGTTCCTTCACCAAGGGGTCGAGCGCCCCCGGCCCCATCACCGCCTGCGCCCGGTCCCAGACCTCGCGAAGCTGCGCGGGATCGTGCGCCAGAGCCCGCCAGAAGTTGTTGACGTAGTCCGTCTGGCGCTTGGCCCTCAGGTCGTCGAAGACCGCCCGCGCCTCCGGGGCGGCCTCCTCGTCGCCCAGCAGCGGGACCGTCCCCATCAGAGCATCGCCAGCACGCGGGCGGGCCCGCCGGTGCCCTGCGCGTGCTTGGGCGCGCCGATGAAGATCGTGGCCCCGGTCGCCGGCAGCCCGTCGAGCCCCGCGAGGTTCTCGATCCCGAAGCGCCCGCCCGGCAGCCAGGAATTGTGCACCGCGAAATCCGCCGAGTTGCCGGGATCGAGGCTCAGCGTGTCCACCCCGATCGAGGCGGCCCCCCGCTCGGCCAGCAGGTCCGTCGCCGCCTGCGAGAAGCCGGGGAAGGCAAAGGCGCCCTCGGCGTTGGTGCGGAACGAAGGCGTGCCCACCTTGGCCGCCCAGCCCGAGCGCATGGCCACGCAGGCTCCCGCCGGAATCTCGCCGTTCGCGCTGATCCAGGCCTCGATGTCCTCGGGGTCCACGGTGGCGTTGGGGTCCTGCGCCGCCTTCTCCGTGATGTCCACGATGCAGAGCGGCGCCAAAAGCTGCTCGACCGGCAACTGGTCCACGCTCGCCCCGTCGGCGCTGAAGTGGAGCGGCGCGTCGATATGGGTGCCCGAATGCTCCATGATGGTCAGCTTCCAGAGCTGGTAGCCCTGGTCGATCGTCACCGCCCATTCCTTGGCAAGGCCGGGCTGGCCGTCGAAGGTCGGGAAGACCTCGTCGAAGGTGTGCGTCAGGTCCACGATCCGGCCCGTGGCCTGCGCCAGCGCCGGCCGGGCCGACACCAGCCCCGAGGCAACCGACGCCGCCCCCAGCGCCGCCGCGCCGGTGAACAGGTGGCGCCGCGACAGCATCGACCGCTTCACGTTCTCCATCACGCAGGCATGGCACATGGTTCCGCTCTCTCCGGCTGCCGCGCCTCCTCGGGCGCATGGCCGCAGCGAAGCGCGCCCGGCGCCCCTGCGTCAAGCCGGATCAGCGGCGGGGCTTGGTCAGCCGCCGGACGTTCGAGCCGGTGCGCCGGGCGATGGGCCGGATGGCCGCCTGCGCGATCTGGTCCGGGCTGCGCCCCTGCAGCGCCGCCACGCCCGCCGCCATCGCGGCCTCCGCGAAGGCCGGACCCTTCTCCGAGAACATGGTGGCGTTCTCGCCCGCCGCCGCCGGCAGGACGCCCATCATGCCCATGGTGCGCAGCGCGATCACCGTCTGCGCCTGCGCCATCATGGCCCAGAAGTCGAAGGCGGACCGCCACGGTTGGAACGGGTTCATCGTCGGCTTCCCTCACTCACCTGGGCCATGTTCCGTTCCAACGCGGCGCGCGTCCGTCAGGTCCCGAACGAGCCCCCGAAAGGAGGGGGCGTCCCGGTCAGGACGCCGACTTCGGGCGCCCGTTCCGGCGCGACGGCGGCAGGCGGCGGCCCGGACGGGCCGAAACCGACTTGGCCGCCGCGGCGATCTCGGCCGGGGCGGGCGCCTCGGCCTGTTCGAGGATCGGCAGCATCGCCGCCTCGACCAGCCCCGCGGGCGCCGCCTCGGCCAGCACGGCGAGGGGCTCGGCGGGCTCGGCCGGGGCCGGCGGCTCGACCGAGGGGGCCGCCTCGGGCTCGGGCTCGATCGCCGCGAGGATCGCGGCCGGGCTCGCCTCCGACAGGATCTCGGCCGGGATATGTTCGGCCGGGGCCGCCTCGGGCTCCTCCGTCAAGGCCGTCGCGGGCTCTGCGGCCGGCGCCAGGGCTTCGGTCGGCTCCACAGGCTCGGCGGCCAGCGCCTGGTCTTCGGTCGCCTCCAAGGGCTCGACCGGCGGCACGGTGGTCTCGACGACCGGCGGCGCGGCGGCCTCGACCGGAATGACCGCGACCGGCTCGACCGGCGCGGGCGCCTCGGCGCGCGCGAAAGGCACGACCGTCGCCGTCACCACCGCGACGGGCGGCTCGAAGGCCCGCGCCATGGGCTCGGCCCGCCGGACCGCGCGCCGGCGGTTCATGTCCATCATCCGCAAGGTCACCACGGCCGGCGCCTGCGCCATCGCCGCCCAGAAGTCGACGGCGGATTTCCAGGTCTGATACGTGTTCATCTCATCTCTCCGCATAGGCCCTCAGGTCTTCCGTCCGTTGCGCCGTCAGCTCCCTCAGGCACCCGGACCGGATCATCGGCTGGGCCGACCCCCCTTCCCACAGCACGGCCTCCGCCTCGCAGGCGGCGTCGCGAAAGGCGATCCAGGCCCGCTGCGCCGCGCGCAGCGTTTCCTCGCCCCGCGGACCGATGCGCCGCGCCGTGTCCATCGCCACCGCATAGGCGGCATTCAGTTCCTCGTCCGCGGCCACGAAGTCGGCCTGGGCGCATTCGGTCATGTCGGCCTGCGTGACCGCGCGGCTGCAATCCAGCCCCTGCGCGGCCAGCGGCGAGCCCGCCACGGCCAGAAGCGCCCAGAGCCCCCTCACAGGGGGCCTCCGACGCGGCCGTTGAAGCCATGCACCACCCGGTCGCCCGACAGCGGGATCAGCCGCACCTCGCGCCGCTGTCCGGGCTCGAAGCGCACCGCCGTTCCCGCCGCGATGTCGAGCCGGCGCCCGCGCGCCGCGTCGCGGTCGAAGTCCAGCGCCGCGTTGGTCTCGGCGAAGTGGTAGTGCGAGCCCACCTGCACGGGCCGGTCGCCGGTGTTGGCGACCATCAGCACGATGGCCTCGCGCCCCGCGTTCAGCTCCAGGTCGCCCTCGGCGGTCACGATCTCTCCGGGGATCATCGCGCGGACTCCTCAGCGGATCGGGTTGTGGACGGTCACGAGCTTCGTGCCGTCGGGAAAGGTGGCCTCGACCTGGACCTCGGGAATCATCTCGGCCACGCCCTCCATGACCTGCTCGCGGGTGACGACCTGCGCCCCCGCCTCCATCATGTCGGCGACGCTGCGCCCGTCGCGCGCCCCTTCGACCACGGCATCGGTGATCAACGCGATGGCCTCGGGGTGGTTCAGCCTGACACCGCGCGACAGGCGCTTGCGCGCCACCTCGGCGGCCATGGAGATGAGAAGCTTGTCCTTCTCGCGGGGGGTGAGCTGCATTCTAGAGTGTCCATACCTTCGGAAGGGCCGCGCCCGTCAGGCGACAGATGAGGGGCACCAGAGCTGCGCGCAAGGCATAGCCGTCCGGGGCCATGAGTCGCGCGAACAGCACCCCCTCCGCGATGAGCGACGCGCCGCCGCTGCCCGCCAAAAGGGCACGCGCGGCATCCAGATGCGCCTCGGCCGCCGCGCCCGCGAACAGGACCGAGGCCACCGCCCGCGCCCCGCCGCCCACGCCCGGCCGGTCCAGCGTCGCCGCCATGTCGCCGCCCAGCCGCAGCGCGTCCGCGAAGACGAGCCGCCCGTCGCGCCGCACCTCCCATCGGTCCAGGAGCCGCCCCTCGCGCACCTGCTCGCCGCGCGCGAGCCGCCCGAACAGCAGGGGCTCCACCAGCAGCGCCGTCGCCGTGGGGGCAAGGTCCATGACCAGCTTCCGCTCCAGCCGCGCCCCGTCGAACAGGATCGTCTCCTGCGGCAACCAGTCGATCCGCGCGCCGTCCTCGGCGACCAGCCGCGACTCGACCCGCGCGGGGGGATCGCCCGCCGCGCGATAGGCCCGCTCGGCCGCCTGCGTGGTCAGCCGCATTTGCGCCCCCGCCCGGGCCGTGGCCGTCAGCCGCATCGCGTCGCCCGAGGTCAGCCCCCCGGCGGTGTTGAGCGTCACCACGTCCAGCGCCGGCCCCGCCCCCCGCGGGAACAGGGCCTTGAGCGAGCCCTGCTGGCGCAGGTCCCCCAGCCGCGTCACGCCCCCCGCGACCTTGGCCGAGACGACGACTTCGCCCCGCGCCCGGGGGGGCTGGGACATGGGTCGCGGCAGGGTCAGGGCATCCGGGGCGTCCATGCCCGCACTATGCCGCCCCGATTCTCCCATGGCGAGCGCTGCATCGCAGCATGACGGCATTCGGCGGAAATCCCCGCCGAAAAGCCACAGTCAAGCGGCGAGCTCGGGCGCGGGCAGCACGATCACGCCATTGATCCGCCAGCCCTCGGGCAGCTCGACCATCTCGTAGTCCAGCAGCCAGCCGCGCCCCTCGGCGTCCTCGACCAGCACGGTCTGCCGCAGCGCGCCCGACTCCTCGCGCAGCTCCAGGAACCGCGCCTCCGAGTTCGTCCAGACCATCGGATAGCCCTGCTCGACCATGCGGCCGAAATTCTCGGGGCTCTCGAAGATCTCCTGGATCGTCGGGCTCGCGTGCTCCCAGGCGCCGGGCACGTCGCGGGCGTTGAAATCCGAAAGCTGGTCGCGGATCACCTCCGCGATGGCGGCGCGGTCGGCGTCGTCCTGCGCCGGCGCGGCCAGCGGCAGGGCGATCAGGCACAGGGTGGGCAGAAGGCGCATGGCATCGGTCCTCCGGTCGGGGTTCTCCCTTGCAAGATACGGAACAGCGCGCCGATAAGTTTCGCCACGAAGAAAGAGGAAGCGAACCATGCCCTATGCGATCACCCCCGAGGACGCGAGCGTGGAGGCCGCGCTCCGCCGCGTCGCGCAGGAGGAGGCCCGCCACGCCCTCGGGATGGTGCGCGCCACGGGCGACCTGGGCCCGCGCGTCCACGAGATGCGCAAGAGCGTCAAGAAGCTCCGGGGCCTGCTGCGCCTCGTCCGCCCGGTCTTCGCCGACGCGGCGGCCGAGAACGCGGTGCTGCGGGACGCGGGGCGGGGCCTGTCGGGGCTGCGCGACGCCGCCGTGCAGCTCTCCACCGCCGAAGGCCTGAGCGCGGGCCTGCCCGAGGACCGGCGCGAGGCTCTCCTCGCCCCCTTCCGCGAGGCGGCCGCCCATCACGACGCCCGCGCGGCCGAGGACCTCCTGCCCCCCTTCGCCGCCACGATGGATGCGCTCGTGCTGCGGACCGAGGGCTGGCACCTCCGGCGCGAGGGCTGGGACGCCATCGAGCCCGGCCTCCAGGCCACCTGGACGGCCGCGCGCCGCGCCATGGCCGCCGCGCGCGAGAATCCCGATCCAGACGCGCTCCACGAATGGAGGAAGCGCGTCAAGGACCACTGGTACCAGGCGCGTCTCCTCAAGCCCATCTGGCCCGCGATGATGGAGCCCCACATCGCCGCCGCCGACGACCTGGGCGAATGGCTGGGCCTCGTGAACGACCTCGCGGTGTTCCGCGACCGGATCGAGGCCGCCTCCCTGCCGCCCGCCCTCCGGTCCGAGGCCCAGGATCTCGCCACGCTGCGGCACGCCGAGCTGATGGCGCGGGCCGTGCCGCAGGGCCGGCGGCTTCTGGCCGGAAAGGCCGACGCGCTGACCGCGCGCTGGAGCGTCTGGTGGCGTCGCCGGCACGACCCGGCCTGATCCGCCACGCCCCGGCCGAAGGCCTCGGAACCCGTCCAAACCGACACGCCCCCGAGGCTTGATTGTTTACGCTGCGTCAACAATGACGTAGGATTCCCGGCGTGGCGTCGTCGTTGGCAGGTGTAAGGGGTGGATTCATAGGGGCTCTGCGGACTGGTGACGCCACACCGCCGCCCGTGCCCCTCAGGCGGTCTCTCCCGGGGTTCTGCCTCTCACCCGGCGCACGGGCCCCGCTGAGCCCGACCACGTCCCGGCGACCGGCTCCACCCGGCCCGTCATCCGCGTCCTCGCGATAGCCGCGCCGCCGCCCTCCACCGCCGGTCCGGGCGGCGGGCGGGGCTCATCGCGCGGGTGGCACCGGCCACGACAGCCCACGCTCACGCCCCGGCGACCCTTGCAATCGCCGCGCTCCTGGCCCGGAGCGCGATCACCCACCGGCTCTTATCCCGGTCGGAACCGGCCCGCCAGCCCCGGGAACGGCCTCGGCCAGAACCCGCAGGTGGGACGATGGCCGGGCCGCCGGCCTCAGCCCGCCGCCGCGAGCCGCTCCTCGATCAGCCGCACCGTCTCGTCGACCCCGTAGAGCGCGACGAAGCCACCGAAGCGCGGCCCCTCGGCCGCCCCCAGCAGCACCTCGTAGAGCGCCTTGAACCAGTCGCGCAGCGGCTGGAACCCGTGCTCGTTGCCTACCGCGTAGACGACCGTCTGCAAGGCCTCGGGGTCCTGCTCGCCCGCGTGGGCCCGCAGCCGCGCCGCCAGATCCTCCATCGCCGCCCGCTCCCTGTCGGTGGGCGCGCGGAACTGGCGCGTGGGCTTCACGTGGTTCTGGAAGTAGCGCACGGCATATCCGGCGGCCGCGTCCAGCCCCGGATGCGTCTCGGGGCTCGCCTCGGGGGCGTAGCGGCGCAGGTACTTCCACAGCGCCGCCCTGTCCTCGGCCCCCGCCACGCTGGCGAGGTTCAGGAGCATCGCGAAGGGCACCACCATGTCCGACGCGGGCGGCTGGCCCCCATGGATGTGCCACACCGCGTTGGACAACTGCTGCTCGGGCGTCTGCGTGGGATAGCCGCGCAGGGACTGGTGGTACTCGTCCACGTTCTTCGGGATCACGTCCCAGTGCAGCCGCTTCGCCGTCTTGGGCTTCTGGAACATGAAGTAGGACAGCGACTCGGTCGCCGCGTAGTCCAGCCACTCGTCGATGGTCAGCCCGTTGCCCTTGGACTTGGAGATCTTGCCCCCCTCCTCGTCCAAGAACAGCTCGTAGACCATGTGGTTGGGCGCACGTCCCCCCAGCACCTCGCAGATGCCGTCATAGATCGGCGTGTTAGTGCTGTGGTCCTTCCCGTACATCTCGAAGTCCACGCCCAGCGCCGCCCAGCGCGCGCCAAAGTCGGGCTTCCACTGCAGCTTCACGTGCCCGCCCGTCACCGGCAGCGTCCACTCCCGCCCCGAGCCGTCGTCGAACGTGATCGTCCCGTCCTGGGCGTTCACTTCCTTCAGCGGCACATAGAGCACCCGCCCCGTCTCCGGATGGATCGGCAGGAAGCAGGAATAGGTCTGCTGCCGCTCCTCGCGCAGCGACTTCAGCATGATCGCCATGATCGCGTCATAGCGCTCGGCCGCCAGCCGCAGCGTGTCGTCGAACTGCCCCGACCGGTAGAAGTCGGTGGCCGAGACGAACTCGTACTGGAACCCGAACGTGTCCAGGAACCGCCGCAGCATGGCGTTGTTGTGGTGCCCGAAGCTCTCGTGCGTCCCGAACGGGTCCGGCACCGTGGTCAGCGGCTGCTGGAGGTGCAGCCGCAGCATCTCGGCGTTGGGCACGTTGTCCGGCACCTTCCGCATCCCGTCGAGGTCGTCCGAGAACACCACGAGCCGCGTCGGCCTGTCCGAGATCACCTCGAAGGCCCGCCGGATCATCGTCGTGCGCAGCACCTCCCCGAAGGTGCCGATATGCGGCAGCCCCGACGGCCCGTAGCCCGTCTCGAACAGCACATGGTCCTTCGCGGGTCCCTTCTCCACCCGTTTCAGCAGGGCGCGGGCCTCCTCGAAGGGCCAGGCCTTCGACGTCATCGCCGCGTCGCGAAGGGATGCCATGGTGCGCGCCTTTCCTTGGGGATGGACCGGGGGCCTCCCTATTGCGGGGCCCTTGCCCCGTCAATAAAGCTGGCCCCATCCCAAGGAAGAGCCGCCATGCCCGAGACGACCATCCTTTCCCCGCAGGACGCCCTCGTGGCCCTCATGCTCGCCGTGTCCGCCGCCGACGGCACCGTGCGCACGGCCGAGCTGGTGCAGATCTCCAACCTCGTGGAGAACCTGCCCGCCTTCGCCGACTACGACGGCGCGCGCCTGCAGGAGATGGGCCCCCTGGTCATGGGCATCATGGACCGCGAGGACGGGCTCGACCGCCTGTTCGAGATGGTGCGCCGCTACCTGCCCGAGCGGCTGTGGGAGACGGCCTACGCCTTCGCCTGCGACGTGGCCGCCGCCGATGGCCGCATCACCGGCCCCGAGGCCGAGATGCTCGACGCCATCCGCGAGGAGCTGTCCCTCGACCGCCTCCACGCCGCCGCCATCGAGCGGGGGGCGCGGGCGCGCTACCAGCGGGTGTAAGGACGCGCTGCCCAACCCGTTAACTATTTGATAACACTTCTTCCCTGAAACGCCCCGGCGCAACCACGATCTCGCCATGGGGTTCCCCGATCTCCGCAGGGCCACTCAATCGCGGAGGTCACGATGGCAAAGGTCTGGGCGAACAGCGCCTTCAATTTCGACAAGTACAACCTGGCCGCGTTCATCGAGGATCACGATGCCAACGGGGTGGAGCGGCGTTTCGACTTCCCCACCACGGTCCACGGCGTCACCTATGACAGCCGCTACGACTTCACCTACTACGGCGGCACCGTCACCATCGCCGGCGACGACCTCCTGTTCATCGATGAAGGGGAATACGAGGACAACCCGATCGTCGAGGGTACCGTCAGGGCGCTCGCCGGGCCGGTCACGGGCGACGGCTCGAACGCCAACACCGGCTTCGAAGGCCTCTCCGTCCCCCTGATGGATCTGTTCATGTCGGCCTTCGGTCAGACCGACCAGCTGCGCGCGCTCCTGGGCCGCGAGCTGTCGGGCGCCGACCGGTTCGACCTGTCCTCCTCCGCCGACCTCGCGCGCGGCTTCGGCGGCAACGACGTGATGAACGGCAAGGGCGGCTCCGACCGTCTCTTCGGCGACGCGGGCGACGACAAGCTGTTCGGCGGCGCGGGCGCGGACCGGCTCATGGCCGGCAAGGGCAAGGACCTCCTCGTGGGCGCGGCGGGCAAGGACGTCCTGATCGGCGGCACCGACTCGGCCGCGGACACCTTCGATTTCAACTCCCGGTCCGACAGCGGCACCGGCACCGCCCGCGACGTCATCCAGAACTTCACCACCAAGGCCGACGACATCGACCTGCGCGACATCGACGCCCGCGGGGGCACCGACCCGGACGACGCCTTCGCCTGGCACAACCAGACGGCGGCCAAGAACGCGGTCTGGTGGACCAAGGCCGGCGACGACGTCGTCCTCCACGCCGACGTGACGGGCGACGCCAAGGCCGACTTCCAGATCATGCTGGACGGCGTCTCGTCCCTGGGGCAGGGCGACGTCCTCCTCTGACGGCGACCGGCCTCCGGAACCGGGTTCCGGGGGCCACGCCCACCCTTGCGCCACGCCGCCCAAGGTGTTGCGCGAACCGGCGGGGGACCGTTCGGTACTGTCAGAAATCGTTAACCCCTGGCGCGCATCCTGGG
The DNA here is from genome assembly GCF_006152145.1 of Rubellimicrobium roseum. GTDB lineage: Bacteria > Pseudomonadota > Alphaproteobacteria > Rhodobacterales > Rhodobacteraceae > Rubellimicrobium > Rubellimicrobium roseum. The sequence continues at coordinate 23,365 of NZ_VDFV01000035.1, forward strand.
CCGGACACCGCCCCACGCGAGCCCGCCCATGGACCCCGACACCGCCCTCCGCGACCCCCTGCGCCTGCCTTTCGCCCGGCGCCAGCCTCTCCACCGCCTGCACGCCCATCTCGACGCCCTGAGCGCGGGCCGCGCCGACGCCCGCGCGCTCGCCGCCGGCGCCTTCCTCCGCGCCCTCGCGCTCGCCGCCTCCCCCTGCACGGACAAGGCGCTGGCCACCGGGGTCGCGCAGGAGATGGACGGCTTCACCGCCGCCTATCTCTCGCTGGACTGGTTCGACGCCCCCGCCGCGCCCGCCCGCCCCCTGCTGCCCGCCTGGGCGCGCCGCGCGGCCCTCGACGCCATGCTCCCGCCCGAGCACCGGCGCGACCGCCCCCTGCCACCGCTCCGGCCCGCGCCGGACGCCGCCTCACACGGTCAGGAGTCCCCAGCGCTGCAGCAACTCCTGCTGGAGCCGGCGCGACCGTTGCAGGAAGTCGCGGCTCCCGGCCGGGATCTCGTCGTCCGCGTCGGCGGCCGCCCGCGCCTCCAGGTCGGCCGAGAAGTAGGCGAAGACCAGATCGCCCCCCGCCTGCGCCCGCGCATACCCCGCGAGCGCGGAGACGAAGTTCAGCGTCCCCGTCTTGGCCCGCACCAGGGCCGGGGGCAGCGGCAGCGCCTCGCCATTCGCCCCGGTGAGCGGGATGTCCTTGAGAAGGGGCCGCAGCCGCTCCATCACCCCGCGCGAGGCGAGCGCGAGCGCCATCTCGGAGGCCGCGACCCGGCTCCCGCTCCCCAGCCCCGAATGGTCCAGGAGCCGGGTTTGCGCGCCCGTGGCGCCGCGCAGCCAGCGGTTCATGGCGTCGGCCGACTCGGCCAAGGTCGCGGGCGACAGCCCCCGCGCCCGGCTGGCCGCCAAGCCCACGACCTCGGCCGTCAGGTTGGTGGAATGCAGGAGCATCTCCCGCAGGATCTCGGACAGGGGGGCGCTCTCGATCCGCGCGATCTCGACCGTGCCCTCGGGCAGCGCCGCGATCCGGCGCGGCGCGGGCAGCGCGATCCCCTGCTCGTTCGCCAGCCGCAGGAAGGCCTGCCCGGCATAGACGGCGGGGCTGCGCACCGGCAGCCAGCGGCTCCCGCCGTCCCCGAGCTGCCCCCGCGCCACGGTCCAGAGATCGGCCTCGCCCGCCGCGGTGTAGGTGTAGACGGGGAGGGAGCGGTCGGCGACGCGCATCTGCGCGATGGTCACGTCGGGGCGGTGGTCGTCGCCCAGCGCCTCCATCCGCACCCGGTACTCCTCGCCCGCGCGCTCCCAGCCGAACCAGACGCGGTTGAAGTTGAGGTTCAGCCCCGACACGGACGGGTTGTAGTCGAGATGCGGCATCTGCTCGGCCGAGATTTCGCGGATCTCCGGCAGCGCCCCGCCCCAGACGCGGAAGGCCCCCACCTCGCGCACCCCCGCCGCCGCGAGCTGCATGGCGAGCTCCGCCAGCCGGTCGGTGGACAGCGTCGGGTCCCCGCCCCCCGCGAGGATCAGGTCCCCCTCGATCCGCCCGTCCACCACCGGCGCCGTGGCGAGAAGCCGGGTCGCGAAGCGGTGCTCCCCGCCCAGGGCGTCCAGCGCATAGAGCGCCGTCAGCGCCTTGGCGACCGAGGCCGGGGGCCGCATCGTCCCGGCGTCATGGGCGGCGACCAGCGTCCCGTCGTCCACGTCGACCAGCGCGACCGAGACCTTTCCGTCCATCCCCGCCGCGCGGACGAGCGCGTCGAGCTCCACCCGCGCCTCGGGCCGCCTCCCCGACGGGGGCTGGATGGGCTCGGGCGCGGGCCGGGCCTGGGGGCGCACCAGCGGCGCCTGCGCCCAGGCCATCCCGGCCAGCGCCGAGACGCCTCCCGCCAGCAACCCCCGCCGCGTCCATTCCCTGCCCATGCCTGCCTCCGAACCGATTCCGGCCGGACCCTAGTCGCGCGCCCGGCGCCCGCAAGGCCCGGCCGGTCAAGCCCGCGTCAGCCGGACCAGCCGCCCCGGGCCCGGATCGCCGTCGAGGACAGCGGGCTCAGCGCATGGTCCAGCGCCACCCAGGCCGGGGGCGCGCGCCGCTTCAGCTGCCGCGCGTCGCGCTCGTTGAGCTGGGCCGGACGGAAGGCGCGGGCGGCGGGCGCGAAGCGGGCCCGGAGCCGCGCCCCGGGCCGGGCCATCACCGCGACCGGCACCGTGCCCATGATCCGCCGCCAGTCGCGCCAGCGATGGAACTGGGCAAGGTTGTCCGACCCCATGATCCAGACGAAGGTGACCTGTGGATACCGCGCCCGCAGCCGCGCCAGCGTCTCGGCGGTGAAGCGCGTGCCCAGCCGCGCCTCCAGATCAGTGACCTTCACGCGGGGATTGCGCACCAGCGCCCGCGCCGCCGCGATGCGCTTCCCGAGCGGCGCGGGCCCGCGCGCCTTGAGCGGGTTGCCCGGGCTCACCAGCCACCAGACCCAGTCGAGCCCCAGCCGCCGCATCGCCTCGTCGCTGATGCGCACATGGCCCTCGTGGGGCGGGTCGAACGATCCCCCCAGAAGCCCCACGACCTGCCCGGGACCTGCGAAGGGCGCGCCCGGTCCCATCAGGGCACGAACCGCATGAAGGCGAAGCGGCGGGAGTCGGGCGCCCAGCAAGGCACGTTGATCGTCCCCTGCCCGCCGAAGAGCCGCACCACCTCGCGACCCTCGCCCCCGTCGGCCGGCATCAACCGCAGGGCCACGTCGAGGTTGGCCGGATGTCCCTTGGTCCCCGGCGGGTAGGCGAGGTAGAGCACCTGAGCCCCGTCCGGCGAGGGATGCGGGAACCAGTCCACGGTGTCGCCGTCCGTCATCCGCTCGCGCCCCGATCCGTCGGGCCGGATGCGCCACAGGTCCACGTGGCCGTCCTTCTCCCCGTTGAACCAGATCCACCGGCCGTCCGGCGTGTAGTCCGGCCCGTCGATGTGGTCGAAGTCGTCGGCCAGGCAGACCTCGTCCGACCCGTCCAGAGCGCAGGTGTAGAGCGAGACTGGTCCGCCCTCGCGCCGCACGCCGACATAGGCGAGCCGCCCCCCGTCCGGCGACCATCCGTGCCACCAGGACGGCACTTCGGCCGTCACCAGCCGGGGCTCCCCGCCCTCGAGCGGCATCAGGTAGATGCAGGACTTCCGGTTCGAGTCATGCGCCGATATGGCCAGCGTCTGCCCGTCGGGCGAGATCCCGTGATCGTTGTTGAGCCCCCCGACCGAGCCCGTGTGCACCGGCTCCAGCCGTGGCGCATCGAGAGGCACGCGAAAGAGCCGCCGGTCGCCGTTCACGAGGAGGAACCCATCGGGATGCCAGTTCGGCGCCTCGATGATTCCCTCATGCGTGAGCAGGATGGAAGTCTCGCCTGTCCCCAGGTCGTGAATGCAAAGCTCGCTTCTCATCTCATTCTCCCGGCCAGTAGCCGAAGCGGGCGAAGCGGGCCTCGCGCCCCTGCCCCGTCAGGTCCATGGCGAACATCCCCACGAAGGCGCCAGTGAAGGAGCCATGCTCGCCCCGCCCGCCCTCGTCCGAGATCACGGCCGCGTCCAGATCGGGCCCGATCGAGGTCCAGTCGCCCCCGCCCTGCCGCCAGAGGAACCGCTGCGTGGCCCCGCGGACCTCGACGCGCATCTCCACCGGCCCCGGCCCGACCGGCACGGGCTCGGCCGGATAGGACAGTCGACCTTCCGGCCAGTCGCCGGGGCAGCTCGCCACCACCAGCGCCGGTCCCCCGCCCTCCTGCGTGAGCCAGAGCGCATGGCACTTGTGCCGGTTGTAGTAGGTCACGAGCCCCGCCGCCTGCTGGTAGGATGCGGGATCGAACTCCACCGACGTCTCGACGTCGTAGGCGTGATGCTCCTGCCGCCGCGCGACCAGCGCCTGCTCGAACCAGCTTCCCAGCGACTCCCGCCCGATCAACACCAGCGCGTCGCCCTCGCAGCGGAAAATGCGCTCGGGCTGCGGCGTGCGCAGCCACTGGAACTCGGGCGGCAGCGCGTCCCATTGCTCCCGCATCACCGGCACGGGCGGCGCGGGCTCGGCCTCGACCGGGCTGGGCACCTCGACGCGCGGCACGGTCCCACCTCCGGCCAGCCAGAGCCAGCCGTCGCGCCAGACGACCTCCTCCAAGCCCGTCTCGCGGCCCAGCGGACAGAAGCGCCCCGTCCCGTCCGGCCCCGCGATGGGCCGCCCCATCAGGAACGAATGGTAGTGCCGCCCCCAGTGGGTCTCGACGTATTGCCCGTGCCCCGTCCGCTGGATCGGCCCGTCCACCCCCTTGGTGGTGATGACGTGCTTCCCGGGATGAACCTCGTAGGGCCCGCGGATCTCGCGCGCCCGCGCCATGGTCACGGCGTGGTCGTAGCCCGTGCCCCCCTCGGCGGTGGTGAGGTAGTACCACCCCTCCCGCTTGAAGAGATGCGGCGCCTCCGTCAGCCCCCGGTCGGTCCCGGCGAAGATGTTCGTGACCTCGCCCACCAGCCCCCGCTCGGGCGACCATTCCTGCAGCAGGATGCCGTCGAACCGGTCGTTCGCCAGGTTGCAGCCCGACCCTGCCCCCCGGTGGTTCCAACGCATCTGCACGAACCACTTCCGCCCGTCCGCGTCGTGGAACAGCGATGGGTCGAAACCCGAAGCGTTCACGAACCAAGGGTCACGCCATTCACCCTCCACCGTGTCGCAGCAGGTGACGTAGTTGCGCGCGTCCTTGAAGCTGCCGTCCAGGCGCTTCACGTCCGTGTAGACCAGCCAGAAGCGCTCGCCGTCGTGGGACAGCGCCGGGGCCCAGATGCCGCAGGAATCCGGGTCCCCCCGCATGTCCAGCAGCGCCGCCCGGTTCAGCGGCCTTGCGACCAGCCGCCAGTTCACCAGGTCGCGCGAATGGTGGATCTGCACCCCCGGGTACCACTCGAAGGTCGAGGTCGCGAGATAGTAGTCCTCGCCCACGCGGCAGAAGGACGGGTCCGGGTTGAAGCCCGGCAGGACGGGATTGCGGATCACCTCACATCACCGTCTCGGAGGATCTCGCCCACAGGTTCACGTCCTCCTCGCGCGCGAAGCGGTCGATCTCGGCCAGCTCCTCGGGCGTGAAATCGAGGTTCTCCACCGCCTTCGCGCAGTCCTCGACCTGAGAGGGCCGCGACGCGCCGATCAGCGCCGAGGTGATGCCGCCGCCGCGCAGCACCCAGGCCAGCGCCATCTGCGCCAGCGTCTGCCCGCGCCGCTGCGCAATGGCGTCGAGGTTGCGCAGGTTCTCGATCACACCCGGCGCCAGCATCTTCGGGTTGAGGCTCTTGCCCTGCATGGCCCGGCTGTCCTCGGGCATGCCGTTGAGGTACTTGGCCGTCAGCATCCCCTGCGCGAGCGGCGTGAAGGCGATGGAGCCCACGCCCAGCTCGGCCAGCGCGTCCTTGAGCCCGTCCCGCTCCACCCAGCGGTTCAGCATGTTGTAGCTGGGCTGGTGGATGAGGAGCGGCGTGCCGAGGTCCTTCAGGATCGCCACCGCCTCGCGCGTGCGCTGGCTGTTGTAGCTGGACAGGCCCACGTACAGCGCCTTCCCCGACCGCACGATCTGATCGAGCGCGCCCATGGTCTCCTCCAGGGGCGTGTCGGGGTCGAAGCGGTGCGAATAGAAGATGTCGACGTAGTCGAGCCCCATTCGCTTGAGCGACTGGTCGCAGGAGGCGATGAGGCTCTTGCGGCTGCCCCATTCCCCATAGGGCCCCTCCCACATCAGGTACCCGGCCTTGGACGAGATGACGAGCTGGTCGCGCAGTCCCGCGAAATCCGTCCGCAGGATCTCGCCGAAGGCCTCCTCGGCGCTGCCGGGCGGCGGACCGTAGTTGTTGGCCAGGTCGAAATGCGTGATCCCGCAGTCGAAGGCCGTGCGCAGGATGTCGCGCTTCACCTGATGGGGCGTGTCATGCCCGAAGTTGTGCCACAGCCCCAGCGAGATCGCGGGCAGCTTCAGCCCGGACCGGCCGCAGCGGTTGTAGATCATGCGGGAATAGCGGTCCTCGCGCGGGCGATAGGTCATTGGCGGCGTCCTCCTCACGTCGGCGCGAGATGGCCACAGCCCCGCGCCGACGTCCAGCCTTCCGCAGCTGGGGCTACTCGGCCAAAAGCGGCGTCACGCGCTCCTCGCCCGGCGCAACGGTCGGCGGGCTCTCGTGCCGCGCCTCGGCCTGGGTGCGGAACGGGGCGCTTTCCAGCGCCGGGCCGGTGGTGGCCTTGTTGGGCACCTCGTCGGGCTTGGTCGCAGGGTCGCCCGACAGGAAGCTGCCCAGGATCTGAAGGCTTTCCACGTTGTCGCAGACCGCCTTGACCACCACCAGGAAGGGCACCGCCAGGATCGCTCCCGGCACGCCCCAGAGCCAGGTCCAGAAGGCCACCATGATGAGCTGGCTCACCTGGTTCAGTTCCAGCCGCCGCCCCACGATCACCGGCGTCACGATCTGGCTTTCCAGCGCCGACAGCGCGATCACCGCCACGGGGGGCAGCGCCGCCGCCCAGAGACTGTCGTAGGTCACCAGCGCCACCGCCCCGACCAGCCCGACGGTCAGGATATTGCCCACGAAGGGGATGTAGTTGAGCAGGAACCCCAGCATGCCCCAGAGCACCGCCATCGGCATCCCGAGCGCCCAGGTCGCCAGCCCGATCGACATGCCCAGCAGCAGGTTGATGAGCGTGATGGAGCCCAGGTAACGTGAGATCTGCCGCTCCACGTCGCGGATGATGGTCAGGGCCTTCTTCTTGTCCTTGAGCCGCGGCGCCGCCTCGACGATGCGCCGGTGATAGAAGTCGCCCGAGGCGAGCAGGAAGGCCGCCAGCACCAGCGCCGCCCCCACCGCGCCCCCCGCCGAAGCGAGGCTCGAGGCCACGTAGCCCACGACACCGCCCGTCTGGTCCTCCTCGACCACGGCCACGACCTGCTCGTTGGCCACGCCGTCGCCGTCGGCATCGACCACGGCGCCAGTCTCCTCGCCCGTCACCGCCCCGGCCTGCTCGGCGATGTCGCGCCAGCGGTCCAGGAGGCCCGCGAGCTTCGCCTGGATCTCATCCATCATGAGCGGCACGTCGGCCACCATGGTCTGGACCGGTCCCGACAGGAAATAGCCCCCGATCACCAGGGCCAGAGCCAGGACGACCATCAGCGCGACCGAGGTCACCGGCGGCGGGATCCGCAGCCGCTCGCCCCAGCGGATCACCGGCAGCATCGTCAGCGTCAGCACGACGGCCAGCACGATGGGCAGCAGCACGTCGCGCGCGAAGTAGACCGCCGTGAACAGCGCCAGCAGGAAGGACATCATCAGGTAGCGCCGGATGCTCCGAAGCTCCACATGGCTGTCCTCGGCGACCTCGAGCTGCTGCTCCTCGACGTCGTCCTCGACCTTGTCGGTCAGCCTCTCGGCCATGCGCGCGCTCCCCCAGGACCTTCCGGTGAACCCGCGCGAGCATCACCGGGTTCCAGCCGCGAAGGGGGGCCGCGCCGGTTGTCCCGGAGCGGGGGCTTGGATAAGGAGGGGGCCAAATCCGGAAACGCCAGACCCCAGGAGCGCCCCCATGGCCAGCTACCAGTATGTCTACCACATGGACCAGGTCTCCAAGACCTATCCGGGCGGCAAGAAGGTTTTCGAGAACATCCGCCTCAACTTCCTCCCCGGCGTGAAGATCGGCGTCGTGGGCGTCAACGGCGCGGGCAAATCCTCGCTCTTGCGGATCATGGCGGGCATCGACAAGGACTTCCAGGGCGAGGCCTGGGCCGCCGAGGGCGCCAAGGTCGGCTACCTGTCGCAGGAGCCCTGGCTCGACGACCAGCTCAACGTCCGCGGCAACGTGATGGAGGGGGTCAAGGCCAAGCAGGCGGTCCTCGACCGCTACAACGAGCTCGCGATGGACTACTCCGACGAGACCGCCGACGAGATGGCGCGCCTCCAGGACCAGATCGACGCCGAGGGCCTGTGGGACCTCGACGCGCGCGTAGACATCGCCATGGAGGCGCTGCGCTGCCCGCCGGACGACGCCGACGTGACCTCGCTCTCGGGCGGCGAGCGGCGCCGCGTGGCGCTCTGCAAGCTTCTCCTCGAAGCCCCCGACATGCTGCTCCTCGACGAGCCCACCAACCACCTCGACGCCGAGACCATCGCCTGGCTCCAGAACCACCTGATCGAGTACAAGGGCACGATCCTCTGCGTGACCCACGACCGTTACTTCCTCGACGACATCACCACCTGGATCCTGGAGCTCGACCGCGGCCGCGGCGTCCCCTACGAGGGCAACTACTCCGCCTGGCTCGAGCAGAAGGCCAAGCGCCTCCTGCAGGAGGCCCGCGAGGACAAGGCCAAGCAGAAGACGCTCGAGCGCGAGCTGGAATGGATTCGCCAGGGCGCCAAGGCCCGGCAGGCCAAGCAGAAGGCGCGGATCAACAAGTACAACGAGATGGCCAACACCTCCGAGAAGGAGCGCATCGCCACCGCGCAGATCATCATCCCCAACGGCCCGCGCCTGGGGGGCAAGGTGATCGAGGTCGAGAACCTCAAGAAGCACATGGGCGACAAGCTCCTGATCGAGGACCTGAGTTTCTCGATCCCGCCGGGCGCCATCGTGGGCGTCATCGGCCCCAACGGCGCGGGCAAGACGACGCTCTTCCGGATGCTGACGGGCCAGGAGCAGCCCGACGAGGGCACCGTGGAATTCGGCGACACGGTCAAGCTCGCCTACGTGGACCAGAGCCGCGACGCGCTCAACCCCGACCACAACGTCTGGGAGGAGATCTCCGGCGGGGCCGAGATCATCGCGCTGGGCGACGCCACGGTGAACAGCCGCGTCTATTGCGGGGCCTTCAACTTCAAGGGCACCGACCAGCAGAAGAAGGTGGGCATCCTCTCCGGGGGCGAGCGCAACCGCGTCCACATGGCCAAGCTCCTCAAGTCCGGCGGCAACGTCCTCCTCCTCGACGAGCCGACCAACGACCTCGACGTGGAGACGCTGCGGGCGCTCGAGGACGCGCTGATGGACTTCGCGGGCTGCGCGGTGGTGATCTCGCACGACCGCTTCTTTCTCGACCGCATCTGCACGCACATCCTGGCCTTCGAGGGCGACGCGCACGTGGAGTTCTTCCAGGGCGACTTCACCGCCTACGAGGAGGACAAGAAGCGCCGCCTCGGCGTCGACGCGCTGGAGCCGAAGCGGCCGAAGTTCAAGAAGTTCGTGAGGTGAGGGGTGGATTGGACAGCAATTAGCGTTGCTGCAATCACTGGGCTTCTGACTGGGGGAGCGGCCAGCTTGGCCGCTCCCTGGGCAAACTGGGGCGTTGAAGAACGAAAGTCAATTCGCTGCTCTAGGATAGAACTTATTGCGGCTGCTCGCACAAAGTTATCTGCTGGGTCGTCGCGTCAATTTACAACGACGTCGGAATATTCACGGCTTCGATCATATTTGAAGCCTGAACTTGTTAAGAACCTAGAGAGCGGCCGCATGATTAAGTTTACGCCTCCTGGCAGAGATGATGCAGACGACACCGGTTTTCGGATCGACATTCTAGACGAGCTTGCCCGGATCGAACGAGACTGGAAGCTGATATGATATCGCCTAAAGACGGTTCTTAAATAAACGTCTGCGTTCGACCTCATCAACGGAGTAGAGAAGCTCAGACCGTCTCCAGTGCGTGAACCCTGGTGGCGCCGAAAACCACACACCATACGGGTCTCTCCGCTGAAAGGAAGGGTATAGTCACCCTTCCGGCTTGGCGACCAGCCCATGCTTGACAGGATCGAGCCAGCAGCACAGGACGCAGGCGGCCAGCTTTTCCGCGTTCCTGATATAACGTTCTCAGAACCGCCACGCCCCATATGACTGGAACGTCGCATCTCGGCAAAAAGCCTATGAGCGAAGCGCGACACGGAGCAATGCTAGCGACGTTTCTTTCACTCAGCGTGAAGATAGCACCTTTAATCCGGATCGAATGGGCGCCCCCTCACGCCTTCTTCCGCGCCTTCGCCTTCTTCTTCGGCTCCAGCGCCGCCGCGATGGCCGCCGCATTGGCCTCCTCGGCCTCCTTCGCCATCCGCGCCTCGCGCAGCTTCGCGACCTGGGCATTCCGCTTCTCGGTCTGCGCGTCCGTCATCTCGCGGGCGACGCGCGTCGTCTCGGCGGCGCGAACCTCGGCCGGGGTGCGCGTCGTCGCCAGACGGGTCTTGGACGAGCTTGCGGCGGGTCGGGTCGTCGTGGCGTCGGTCTTGGTCGTGTCCATCGGGGGCCCTCGCACTGGTTCGGAATCCTCGGCCCGGCGCCTCCGGGGGCCGCCGCGCCTCATGCCTCGAAATGGCCCGCGTGACCGGCCTTGCGAGGGGACAGGATCTGAAATCGCGCAAGTCCCGGGCAAGGATGGGATTTTCCCCGTCGCTCCGATCTTCTTCGCCCCCTGCCCTTGCAATATGGCCTCTTGAGGGCCATATTCGGAAGGCGAACGTTACTCTCCTTCGATCACTGTCTCCCTCTGCGGCTTCAGTTTCTTCGTTGCGACACTGACCGAGCCGGGCTGCCGCACGCTGCGGGCAGCGATCTGACAGGAGACATCACGATGGCCACCGGCACCGTGAAATGGTTCAACGCCACCAAGGGCTTCGGCTTCATCGCCCCCGATGGCGGCAAGAAGGACGTGTTCGTCCACATCTCCGCCGTCGAGCGGGCGGGCCTGACGGGCCTCAAGGACAACCAGAAGGTCACCTTCGACATCGAATCCGGCCGCGACGGCCGCGAATCGGCGACCAACCTCCAGCTCGCCTGAGCTGACGACGGGCCGGCCGCCCCACGGCGGCCGCCCAGCCTTCGGGCCCCCTGCGTCCCCCCGGCCACAGGGCCGCGCCGGACGCACCCCCTCTCCCATGATCGATGGACGGAACGGCCGCAGGTCCCTAGCCTTGCCGCCAACTGGTCGCCGCGCCCGGCCGTCGCGGTGCGTCCGCCGAACCGGCTTGCCAAGGCCACGCCGCCGGACCGATTGGGTCAGCTTTCCGTTCCCTTTGCCACATCTCCCCGATCGGGACAGGAATAAACCACATAAAAGACGCATTCGAGGTCTGAACTGGAGTAGTTAATAACACGGGAGGATGAGCGATGGGTTTCGTGCTGCTGGCGACGATCCTGGGCTTCGTGGAGGCGGCGGTCGTGCTGCTCCTCGGATCCGGTTGGCTCGTGGCTCTCGGGGTATGGACCTTCGGCGGAACGGCCTCGGCGGCGGCGCTTCTGATGCTCGCCCGGCTGCGCGCCCCGTCCCGCGCGATCTCCATCGAAAGCCTGCTGCCCCGCGGCCTAGCCTGAGTCCCGCCCCGGTCTGTCGCGATGGGAGGCGCGACAGACCGGGGCGGCGACCCGCAGGACCAACCTACCGCCCTGGCCGAGGCCCGACACCCCCTCTGAGGCTTGCGGCATCGGCGCCTGCCGACGGCACACCGCGGTTCCGCGCAGCACCCGATCTTCCCCCTTGGGCTCCCGGCGCCACTTTCTCAGGGGACCGCGCGACCGCGCCAGCCCGTCCCAATCCTTCCCGTCACGACCTCAAGCCACGATTCCGGCCCGTGCCGCGCAATGGCCCCGGCCTCGGCGTGGCGTCGCCCTTCTGTTGCCGCTTTTCTCGCGTCATGGTTGCACCTGAAAGCACGGCCAAAGGCCGGCACGAGGGACAGCGACAGCGACGGGCCGGGGTACCCTTGGGCGCGACCCGGCCCGTTCGCCTCAACGAAACTCTTGCAACGAATCAGCGGCGCTGTCATCGTCGTCATTGCGACGTTACCTCCATCGACCACTGTCTCCGTTACGGCCCAGGGCATCGATAAGCGCTGACGAGCCGGTCCGCTGCATCCCGCGAGCGGAATGTTACTAATGGAGACTGGGATGCCCACTGGCACCGTCAAATGGTTCAACACCACCAAGGGTTACGGCTTCATCGCCCCCGAAGGCGGCAAGAAGGACGTGTTCGTTCACATCTCCGCTGTCGAGCGGTCGGGCCTCACCGGCCTCAAGGACAACCAGAAGGTCCAGTTCGACATCGAGAACGGCCGCGATGGCCGCGAGTCGGCCGTCAACCTGTCGCTGGCCTGACGCCCTGACGCGCGGGGCGCTCCTCACGCGCCTCGCCGCGCTCTCGACGCTGGCGCTGGCGGCCCTTGCCGCCTGCGCCCCCCCTCCGCCGCCCGCCCCCACCGGCCCGCGCGGCACCTACGAAGGTCCCGGCCGCGTGCTGGCGACCTCGCCCCGCGCCCAGCGCCCCCCGGTCGTCGAATCCACCGCCACGGGGATCGAACGCGCCTATGTCACGGCGATCCTGTCCGACCTCCAGCAGCGCTCCTTCGCCCAGAACCGTGAGTTCTGCGGCTACATCGGGCTCGACCCCGTCGACCGCTGGATGACCACCCCCGTCATGGCCGGGACCGAGGCCTCCTGCCCCCTGCCCACGATCCCGTCGGGGATGCGCGTGGTGGCCTCGTTCCACACGCATTCGACCTACAGCCCCTACTACGCCTCCGAATGGCCCACCACGCAGGACGTGGCCACCGACGCCGCCGACGACATCGACGGCTACATCGCCACGCCGGGGGGCCGGCTCTGGCACGTGGACACTGACACGATGACCGTGCGCCAGCTCTGCGGGCGGGGCTGCCTGCCGCAGGACCCCGCCTACGTGGCCGCCGACGACGGGCCGCTGCGCCCCGTCATGACCTACGGCGACCTCCTCGCCTGGGAGCGCTCGCCCTTCTAGGCTCCGGCCTGTTCGGCCAGTTCCACCACACGCGGCCCCAGCCGGTCGACGATCCGCTCCACGCCCGCCGCGTTCGGGTGGATGCCGTCAGGCTGCATAAACTCCCGCTGCGCCGCGGCCAGGTTGCCCCCCGCACGCAGGGCGGCGAAGAAATCGGGCTCCACGAGCGTCTCGAACTCGGCCGCGAGATCGGGATACATCGCGTCGAAGGCCTGCTCGTAGTCCGGCCCGTATTGTCCGCTCGCGTCGATCCCCACCAGCAGCACCGGCAAGTCGCGCGCCCGCGCCGCCTCCAGGATGGCCCGCAGGTTCGCCCGGCTCACTTCCGGGTCGATCCCCCGCAGGAAGTCGTTGCCCCCGAGCTGCACGATCAGCGCGTCCGCGTCCTCGCCCAGCGACCAGTCCACGCGCGACAGCCCCCCCGCCGTGGTGTCGCCCGACACGCCCGCGTTCTGCACCGCGATCCCCGCGCTGGCCTCGTCCAGCCAAGCCTGGAGCCGCGCCACGAACCCGTCCTCCTGCGCCAGCCCGTAACCCGCCGTCAGGCTGTCGCCCAGCGCCACCACCGTCACCGGCTCCTGCGCGAGCGCGGGCGAAGCGAGCAGCATTGAGAGCATCAGGTTGCGGATGCGGCGCAGGCCCCCATATGCCAAGCGGACCGCGAAAGGAGCTTCCATGCCCGACCCCGCCCTGTCGCTCACCGACGTGCGGCTCACGCTGCGCGGCAACGCCGGCCTCGTGGACATCCTGCGCGGCATCACGCTGGAGATAGCGGCGGGCGAAAGCGTGGGGCTCGTGGGGCCGTCGGGCTCGGGCAAGTCGTCTCTCCTCATGCTCATGGGCGGGCTCGAACGCGCCACCGGGGGCGAGGTCCGGGCTCTGGGCCAGGACCTCACGCGGATGGACGAGGATGCCCTCGCCCGCTTCCGCCGCGACAACATGGGCGTGGTGTTCCAGAGTTTCCACCTGATCCCGACGATGACCGCGCTGGAGAACGTGGCGACCCCGCTGGAGCTGGCGGGGAGCCGCGACGCCTTTCCCCGCGCGCGGGCGCAACTCGATGCCGTGGGCCTGTCGCAGCGCGCCGACCACTACCCCGCGCAGATGTCAGGGGGCGAGCAGCAGCGCGTGGCCCTTGCCCGCGCCTTGGTAGGCCGCCCGCGCCTCCTGCTCGCCGACGAGCCCACGGGCAACCTCGACGAATCGAACGGCCGCGCGATCGTCGACCTCCTCTTCGGCCTGTCCGAGCAGGCGGGCGCGACGCTGGTCCTCGTGACGCACGACGAACGGCTCGCCCGCCGCTGCGACCGGGTGATCCGCCTGCGTGACGGTCGCCTTGATGACTCCCGCCGGGCCGAGGCCGCCGAATGACCGCCGCCCGCCTCGCCTGGCGCGAGCTGCGCGGCGGCCTCAAGGGCGGCCTGCGCGGCTTCCGCATCTTCCTTCTCTGCCTCATGCTCGGCGTCGCAGCCATCGCCGCCGTGGGCTCGGTCCGCACGGCCATCGAGACGGGGCTGGAGCGGGAAGGCGCCCGCCTCCTCGGCGGCGACGCCGAGGCCGAGCTGACCTACCGCTTCGCCACCCCCGAAGAGCGCGCTTGGCTGGAGGCCACCGGCACCCGCGTCTCCGAAGTCGTGGACTTCCGCTCCCTCGCCGTCGCGGACCCCGAGGGCCGCGCCGAGCGCGCCCTCACGCAAGTCAAGGCAGTTGACGACCTCTATCCGCTGATCGGCGAGGTCGAGTTGGACCCGCCCATGCCCCTGTCGCAGGCCCTCGACGGCGGCACCCTCCCCGGCCTCGTCATGGAGCGCGTGCTCGCGGACCGCCTCGCGCTCGCGGTGGGCGACACGGTGCGCCTCGGCGCGCAGGACTTCACCCTCACGGCGATCCTCGCGCGCTTCCCAGACAACTCGACGGCCGGCTTCGGTCTCGGCCCCAAGACCATCGTGCGCACCTCCGCGTTGGCCGACTCCGGCCTTCTCGCCGAAGGCACGCTCTTCAACACGCTCTACCGCCTCGACCTGCCCCCGACCGCCGACCTCGACGCGCTGGCGCAGGAGGCCGAGTCCCTCTGGCAGGACCAGGGGATGCGCTGGCGCGACGCGCGCGACGGCGCGGGCGGCACCCAGGAGGTGGTGGAGCGCCTGGGCCGCTTCCTCGTCCTCGTCGGGCTCTCGGGCCTCGCCGTGGGCGGCGTCGGCGTCTCGGCCGCTGTGGGCGCCTATCTCTCGGCCAAGGCCGAGGTCATCGCCACCCTCCGCACGCTCGGCGCCTCCCGCGCCACGATCTTCGCCAGCTACTTCCTCCAGGTCGGCGCTCTGGGCCTCGTGGGCGTCGCGCTGGGCCTCGCCCTCGGCGCGGGCCTCCCCCTCCTCCTCGCCCCCTGGATCGAGGCGCAGCTTCCCGTCCCCGCCGTCTTCGCCCTCTACTGGGTGCCGCTGGGCGAGGCCGCACTCTACGGCATCCTCGCCATGCTCCTGTTCACGCTCTGGCCGCTGGCGCGGGCGGGCGATGTCCGCGCGGCCACCCTGTTCCGCGACGCGCTGGCAGGGGGTCCGCGCCTGCCCCGCCTGCCCTACCTCCTCGCCACGGCCCTTGTCCTCGCGGTCCTGCTCGCCACGG
The DNA here is from genome assembly GCF_006152145.1 of Rubellimicrobium roseum. Lineage (GTDB taxonomy): Bacteria > Pseudomonadota > Alphaproteobacteria > Rhodobacterales > Rhodobacteraceae > Rubellimicrobium > Rubellimicrobium roseum. The sequence continues at coordinate 38,756 of NZ_VDFV01000035.1, forward strand.
CCTCGCTCTTCCAGGGCAACGTGGGCCTGACCCTCTGGACCGCCGCGGGCATCGCGGGGGCGCTCCTTCTTCTCGTGCTGGCCGCGACCATCGCGCGTCACCTCGCCCGCCGCCTGTCGGGCCGCGCGCGGGGCCGCCCGGCGCTGCGCCTCGCGCTCGGCTCCATCGGCAGCCGGGGCGGCGAGGCCTTGCCCGTGGTCCTGTCCCTCGGCCTCGGCCTCTCGGTGCTGGCCACCGTGGGCCAGATCGACGGCAACCTGCGCCGCGCCATCACCGGCGACCTGCCGGAGGTCGCGCCCTCCTACTTCGTCGTGGACATCCAGCCTGACCAGATCGAGAGCCTGCGCCAGCGCCTCGATGCCAACGGGGGCGTGGAGCGGGTCGAGGCCGCGCCCATGCTCCGCGGCCTGATCTCCCGCATCAACGGCGTCCCGGCCGAGGAATATGCGGGCGGGCACTGGGTCCTGCAGGGCGATCGCGGCATCACCTATTCGGCCACCCCGCCACCCGGCACAACGATCACGGCCGGCGAGTGGTGGCCCGAGGACTACCAGGGCCCGCCCCTCGTCTCGGTCGCCGCCGAGGAAGGGGGCGAACTCGGCCTCCAGCTTGGCGACACGATCACCGTGAACGTGCTGGGCCGCGACATCGAGGCGTCCATCGCCAGCTTCCGCGAGGTCGATTTCCGGAGCGCTGGCATCGGCTTCATCTTGTCCTTCAACCCCTCGGCGCTGCAGGGCGCGCCCCATAGCTGGATCGCCACCATCTACGCCACCGAGGAGGCCGAAGCCCCCCTCCTGCGCGAGCTGGCCGAGGCCTATCCGAACATCACCGCCATCCGCATCCGCGACGCCGTGGACGAGGCGCAGCGCATCATCGAGGGCGTGGCCTCCGCCATCCGCGTGGCGGCTCTGGCGACGCTCGCCACGGGCTTCCTCGTCCTCCTGGGCGCGGCGGCGGCGGGCGAACGCGCCCGCGCCTGGGAGGCCGCGATCCTCAAGACCCTCGGCGCGCAACGCCCGCTGATCCTGCGCAGCTTCGCGCTCCGCGCCGCTCTCCTGGGCCTTGCCGCCGGGATCGTGGCGCTCGGCGCGGGGCTCCTCGGAGCCTGGGCGGTGATGACCTTCGTGATGGACGGCGATTTCCAGGTCGTCTGGCCCAACGCGCTGGCCATCATCGGCGGCGGCACGCTGGCCACGCTCCTCACGGGGCTTCTCTTCGCGCTCCGACCTCTTGCCGTGCGCCCCGCCCGCGTCTTGCGCGCGCGTGAGTGACGCTGCGGAACCCGCCGATCCGTGCTAGGGCTTGTTGACGTTTGAGGATTCCCTAGCTGGTCGGCGAGTGATTCAAGGTTGCCAAACGGGAGGCG
>NZ_VDFV01000036.1 GCF_006152145.1 Rubellimicrobium roseum
CCACTATCCGGCCCGGGAAGGGTGACAGTTCTACTTTGCCCAGATGAGACAGTTCTACTTTGCGCCTACAGGTCAAAGTCGCATAACCTAAATTATGTTCACAACGGAACGCAGCTTCGGCTGCCAGTCGCGTAACAAGCATTGTGTTCTCCGATCGGCTCGGTCGTCGTCGAAGGGCCGTGATCGGCAGCCACTACTGCTCTCTTGGACAGACGATCTCCATCCACTGCGCAATGCCTGGCGCGAGGGGCAGGTCCGGCCCACTTCGAAGGTCGAATACCTCTCTCGTACCGAGTTGCACCCGGCAGACGGTGAACGCCTCCTTGGGACCACGGCTATTGTCCGTGAAGATGGTGGCGTCCGCAACCGACGAAGCCTGCCGGATGGCCGCTTGGGTGCGAGGGAATCTCTGCAGGAGCTTGTCCGGTGGTACGTCGTGACCGTTCTCCGCCACGCGCGTCTGCACCCGAAGGACTGACAGCCCGGCATTGGCCAGACCGACGAAGAGCAACAGTACGAAGTACCCGGCTTCCTGCAGATTGCGGATGTCGTCGATCTTCGATTCGAACGTGCCATCCGGCCGAGGTCGCCAGTGGGAAAAGACCGTCTCCATCGCAAACGGGACCTGGGCGACCATGGCGTGGCCAACGAACGCCTGAACGCCGCTCTGGGCTACCTTCATCCAGCTCTCGTCGGTGTCGCGTAACGTTTGCGCCCACTCCACCAGGGCGCCCTGGCTGTTCGGCTCGGGCAAGATCGAAAGCATCATTCGATCTGCGTTGATGAGGGGGATCTGGAGGCGATTGGACAGCCGCTTGTTCCACATCGTGGACTTGCCAGAGCCATTGTGCCCGGCCACGATGATGGCCAGCGGCTTCTCCGTTTCTTCCTGCGCCCTCAAGACCTCGTCAACGGCGTTGTCGAGTAGTCTCATTCGATTAGGACGAACGATCCATTCACGAACCGCCCACGCTCGACGCGCTGGTCCATCAGACGAACGAAGACGTCAGGATCATCCTCGGCGACCGAGTACTGGGGGGTCGACTTCTTAATCCGCAGTGTGACACCGGGCTTGGACACGTTGTCCACGAACCTCTGGAGGACCTCACGACTGCGCTTGACGTTGACCGTCACCATCTCGGTCGGGGGCTTCTCACTCGACACGGTGACGTCCCCGAAGCGGACCTTCAGGTTCTTCGTCCGCTGCCTCTTTGGAGTCGTTTGCTTCTTGATAGTCGTTGCCACTCGCCTGCCATCCTTGGCCCAGAGTCGTTTCGCGTCCAACTCGTGTGGAGACTACGTCCCTAGCGCCCGGAATGCGAGTCAGTTCCCCACGAGGTTGGCCGGCACTCCGGACGGATCTGTGCCAGAAGTTGAGTGCGGCCCAACGTAGGTCAGCCCCTGCTGCTTGGTGCAGTGGCTTGTCACCCCCTGCTCCGGACGCGAGTCACCCCTGCATGACAAGCTCCCGGAAGTCAGTCTCCCGGATGATGCGGATGGCCACTCCAGCGGCGATCAGGTCCTCAGCCTTGCGGTGCTTCGAACTCTTCTGGTGACCGGCCAGCTTCTGGACATCCATATCTCCAACAACGAGCACCGTCGTTTGCCTTGTGACCCCTACAGCCACCTCGCACCCGACCGAGGCCGCGAGATCGGCAGCCTCGCGGCGCGGGATCGCAAGCGCGCCCGTGAAGACCAGCACTTCGCCGGCCAGCGCTCCGTCCGGGTTTCCCTCTCGCGTGATCGGCCCAGCGAAAGACAGGTCGATTGGCCGCCGCACGCGGAGAAGCGCGCTCTCGAGGTCAAGACCCCCGTCCCGCATGGCGGCGAGCAGGACATGGCCGCAGGCCTTGGCGTCCTCGAGGGCGTTGTGATGAGCGAAGGTGTAGCCGATCCGGCTGCAGAGCTTGGACAGCCCGTAGCCGCTGCGGGCGCAGTCCGCCCAGGTCCGTCGAGCAACCTGCGAGGAGTCGAGCCAGCGGCAGGTGGGGGAGGGCAGGGCGTACCGAGAGGCAGCCTGGTGAATGGCGACCCGATCGAAGTGCGTGTGAGTGACAACGATCTGCTCACCGATATGGCGGTGCAGCTCATCAGTCACCTCCTCGAACGTCGGCGCCCCTTGGACGTCCTTTTCGCAGATGCCGTGGATGGAGATGTTGAGCGGGTCGAAGTAGTCCTCGGGATTGATCAGCGAGTACCACTCGGAGACAAGCTGGCCGTTCTCGAAGACGGCGGCTCCGAGGGAGCAGATCGATGCCATGTCAGCATTGGCCGTCTCGACGTCCAGGGCAACAAATCGCATCGGGGCACCTCCCACATCAAGCGGACGATAGTCATGCGGTTCGCCTTTCAGCAAGCGTCGTGCCTGGAACTGCCGAAGGTTGCCTTGGTAGCGGACGAGGTCGGTCAAGCAGCGATGCCAGGCGCCGCGTCCCGGATCAGATCCTCCATACGTCGCCGTATTTCAGCTCGACGCTCGGCAACCTCACCGCGATTTAGAAGCACCAGCTGCAAGCGTTTCGGCGCTATGCTATCTGCGTCGAGATCGAGGTTGAGCTGGCTTTCAAGATAGTAGGACGAGCAAACGCTCGTCCGGACGAGAACCGAACCGCGCTGCATGCCGTAATCGGCCTCTATCGCCGATCGCATCTTCGGTGGAAGACGCGGGTTTGCCGCAAGTTGCATCTCTATCGGCTCGGTCCATTCCAGATCCCACGATGCACTCGCTCTTGTTTTGTACTCCTTGCCGAGCTCGCTCAGTCGGCTGATGACGAAATCGCGGAAACTGAATGCGCGAAAGCAGAATGCACGTACGTGCCATCGCTGCCCATCGAAGCCAAGTGCATGAGGTGCAATAACACGTCGGGCCGTCTTGTCCTCGGAAAAGGATAGGTAATTTACCTCAAGCTCCTCTTTTTCCCGGATGCAACGAACGAGCCTCCGCAATACTTCGGGATCATAGTGCCGCTGAAGTCGAGGAACCCTCGCGAAGGTGGGAGGTCGACCGATCCAAGAGTCTCCAGGTCCAAGCCCTCCACTCGCCAGTGAGCGCAATTGCGCGAAATAGGCTTCGGCTGAAGGCTTGATGAGGACTGGCCTGAAATCAGGTCCTGCCACATAGGTCTTGGCGGTCTTGTCATAGAGCAGGTTGTTAGGCGCGATCTGATCATAGCGGGCGAGGTCCTGGGAAGCTTGCGGCACGCTGATGCCGAAGAAGCGGACCAGGTCAGGTCGATTGATGCGGCCCTCCCAGTAAAGGCGCAGCTCGATGAAGTTCAGCCGGCGCTCGACGTTCCAGCGCAGGGGCCCGCGATCCTCGTCCATGGTCTCCTCCGTTTTGATCTGTACAGTCACTTGACCCGTCGCCTAAAGCAACCCATCTAGTTTCTATGCCCAATCGGGGCGGTCTGAGGAGCTTGAGGTGATGAGCGACAAGAGCAACCATAAGAAGGGAGATGATCACGGGGACGGAGGCGACAAGAAGGTCGACCTCACGCTCGTGGTCAGCAGCACCGAGGTGACGGTGAAGGCGAAGCTTGAGGACACCCTCCTTGAGGTCGCGGAAATCGCCCTGAAGAAGAGCGAGAACCTGGGGCGTCCCGTCGCCGACTGGGTTCTGCGCAAAGAGGACGGTGAGGAGCTCGACCTGAGCCGGACTGTTGCCTCCTATGGCTTCAACGACGGTGACCTGCTTTCGCTCGCCTTGAAGGCCGGGGTCGCCGGGTGACTGAGCAGGTCGTCGATCCGGCGGTCTCGCGGACAAAGTTCGAGCGCGAGCTGGAGCAGTTCCGCCGTCTGGAGGCTATGCACCGGCAACGCGGTTGGTGGGTAATGTCCGCAGAGTTTCCGGTCGTGCAGATCGCATTCGCCACGCCACACTGTCGGCCTGTGTCGATTGCGGTCTGCGCCAGGATCGACTTCACCAACTACGACCTGTGGGCGCCATCAGTCATGTTTGTCGATCCGTTCACCGGACAGCCACTCACGCTGGAACAGGTAGGCGTCCCCTTCGGCCGCGCTCTTCCCGATGGAACGGTCCAGCAGATGATCCAGGGGCACCCAGGCCGTCCGGCGTTCCTGTGCCTTCCGGGCGTGCGGGAGTACCATGAGCATCCTGCTCACAGCGGAGACAGTTGGCTCCTGCATCGCGGCAAGGGGGAGGGGGGACTCTACTTCCTTGTGGACAAGATCTCCACCTATGGATCGGAGTCGATCAGGGGGATGCGAGTCGACATGACCATTGGCCTTCAGCAGGGCGTCTATCCCGTATGAGTGTCAGTCTGACGACGATCGAAAGGGTGCTCGTACCAGTCTCGATAATTGAAGAGACGCAAGGCCATCTTCGAGCAGCCGGCTCCGCAGGTCTTGAGGGGATGGCGCTCTGGGCGGGGCAGGCGCAAGGCGCTCAGTTCCAGGTGCGTTCTGTCGTCATCCCACAGCAGCAGGGCCATCGGACCGAGCATGGTCTGGCCGTCTCGGTTCCCGGGCCGGAGCTCCATCGCATCAACATGATGCTGCATCGTGCTCGGCTCCGATTGGTCGCGCAGATCCATAGTCACCCGACTGAGGCCTACCACAGCGATACAGATGATCGGTACGCCATCGCTACAGCTCTCGGGTCCTTGTCCATCGTGGTGCCGGACTTCGCAGTCCGTCCGTTCCGGCCCGATGACTGTGCGGCCTACCGCCTGTCCGTGAGACCTTGGTGGCAGTTCTCGTCAGAGCCGTATTGGCGAGAGCTGCCTCCAACTGAGCTCGCCCGCACACTCCAGATCACGAGCTGAAACATGGCCCTGGCCAACTTCTTCGATCGCTCGCTCTTGAGTGCCGTGCAGGTGCTCCAAGGCAGCAACCCTGCCGAGCTCCGGGCCCGGCTCGAAGCGCATATCGTCGAGCTGGCCTTTGACGGATTGGCAGCAGGTGCCGCCGAGGGGCGTGCGGGCCTGGATCTCGCGGTTCGCCTCTTGGCGCGCCTATATCCGACTATTCGCCTGACACCGTTGGACAAAGGAGCCGAGGCACTTGCGGGCGAGCTGATTACCCTTGCGCTGTCGATCAACCACGACCTGGAGACGGCGCCCGCCGGCGAGAGCACGGTACGTCTGATCTTTGGCGGATCACCTGCACGCGAGGGTCCTCCAACGATCTACGGAGGGTCGGAAGGCTGGCTGGCTAAGGTCTCCACCAGGGGTCCAGTTGGCGTAGGAGGGACCGCTCTCCCGTTCGGAGCCGGCGCCGCGGCCTGCCTGGGCGCGGCAAACGTCTTTCGTTCCATCTTCGCCGATCTCCTCCCGGCATCGGCAGGTCTGGACGCCGACGCGCGACTTTCGCTCCTCGACTTCTCGACAGGTGCTGCGGCCACTCAGGGCGACGATGCGCCGGATGTGGACCTTGGGCTCACCCACCTGGCTGGCCTTGGGGCGATCGGGAACGGGGTGATTTGGGCCCTAGCTCGGATGCCGCACCTGACGGGGGCGTTGCATCTGGTCGACCATGAGGTGGTCGATCTCTCGAACCTGCAGCGATACGTCCTCGCGCGTCAGTCGGACGTGGGGCGTGTCAAAGTCGAGATCGCCCGCGAGGCGCTTCTGGCCGGTAGGACATCGTTGGTGCCGGTGCCGTTCCACCAGAGGTGGGCTGAGTACATTGCCGGGCAGGGGCACCGGCCCATGGCCAGGGTGGTGACAGCTCTGGATACCGCAAAGGACCGGATTGCGGTGCAGGCGTCCCTGCCGGCTCGCATCCTCAATGCTTGGACCCAGGCGGGAGACCTGGGCGTTTCGCAACATGGCTTTCTTGGGGACGAGGCCTGCCTGGCCTGCCTATATCTGCCCCAGGGAGCTGTCTCCAACGAGGATGAGGTCATCGCTCGCGCGCTGGCCCTTCCGTTGGAACAGCCCGTGCTGCTCGATCTTCGTGAGCGACTGGTCAACGGACAAGCGGTGGGCGAGACATTCGTGCGGGATGCGGCGGCACGCCTGGGGCTCGAACCCGCGAGCCTTCTGGGCTTCTCGGGGGAGCCGCTTCGACAGTTCTATGCTAAGGCCGTCTGTGGAGCGCAGGTCATTCAGCCGCAGGCCGGGCGTGGACCAGTCGAGGTACCGCTCGCCTTTCAGTCCGCCATGGCCGGGGTCATGTTGGCCGCGAACCTGGTGGCGGAGGCAGGAGGCCTTCGAGCTTCGCCGCTGAAGACGACGACCGTGTTGGACATGATGCGCCCCCTTGGACGTCGGCTGGGGATACGAGTCTTGAAGCCTGCGCCGACTGCTGCGGCCAATTGCATCTGCCAGGATCCCGACTTCATTGCGGCCTATCGGCGGAAGCACGACAAGCCCGAAAACAAGAGAAGGCCAAGAAGGCGCGGCTAAGTCGGGCAGGGGAATTAATACTCGCGTCTCGGCTGCACGGACGACCGTCAGCTTGAGCCAATGCTGCTTCGCTTGTCGCATAATCTATCTTATGACAATTATATCAATGGCTTATCTTGAGATCGTAAGCCTGGGCACCGTCGCAGGTCTTGGCAAGGCGACGCGTCAGGCCTGCATTCCTGAGCAATGTTTGGATGACGGCTCTTTGCAACTAGCTCCGCCGGCATGCACGCCTCTTGCGTCCCCATGCTGGCGTGCGGCTCAGGAGCGCGCGCGCAGCCTCGGGCCTGGCTCCGGTAGGTGGTCCAGTGCCTGCACGAAGGCGCCGTAGCAACCATCATCGAGCGTGAAGAGGCACCGGCCGAGGCGCAAGTCGATGGCGTGCCGCTGGGCGCTGTCGGCCATGGCTTCGCCATGCGTCTTTCCCAGCGTCGACGACGTGGCGTCGACTGTCCTAGTGGGCTTGGGCATCTTCGCCCTCCCGCTCGAAGCGGATGCGCAGGCGCGTTCCCGTGGCCTCCGCGAAGCGCTGGAGGGTCCGAGTGGACGGCATGGCCCGCCCGCTCTCCAGCCGGGCCACCGCGGCCTGCGTCGTGCCCATGGCACGGGCCACCTGCTCCTGGGTCATGTCGGCCTCGGAGCGCGCGCGGATCAGCGCGTCCGCCAGGGTGAACTCCTCCTCCAGCGCCTCGTAGGCGGCGACGTATTCGGGGTCCTTGCGCCATTCGGCGAAGGCCTCGGCAGCCGGGATCATAGTGCGCGTCATGTGACCTCCTTGGCCCGCCTCAAGGCCGTCTCGATCTCCCGCCGGGGCGTCTTCTGGGTCTTCTTGGCGAAGACGTGCACCACGACCACCCGGCGGCCGGTGGCGGTGACGTAGGCGGCCCGGGCGATGCCATCCTTGCCCCGCATCCGCATCTCCCACACCGACCCTTCGAGGTGCTTCACGTAGGGCTCGCGCATCCGCTCCAGCCCGTGCGCCTCGATCAGGTGGACGATGCGCTCGAAGCTTGCACGGATGTCGGGGGCCAGCGCCGAGAGCGCGGTGAGGACGTCCTCGTCCAGGAGCTCGACCGTCCATGCCACGGGCAGAGACATATCATTTTTGCAATGGAGATCAAGGGGGCGTCGCTGACTTGCCGCGCGACCGCGGGTGCGGATACCTCGGATGGGCATCCTGTCCGGAACGCATGCTGCGCCGCAACGTCTTGCGCGCTCTGCCGTGGCTGGACTGGGCCGGGGACTTGTGCCTCGAGACCTCCATGCGCCGCCTGATCACCTCGAACTGAGCCCCGCCCAGACGACCTTACCAAGGCATCGTGGGGATCCCTGCCCTCTACGCGATCGCCCCAACGCGACCAGGTCAGCCGATGCGTCGCGCCGTCCTAGGCCTTGCGGGAGGTGGAAGGCCGGAGAAGACGCCTGGGACGCCGAGCTTGAGCGCGAGGCAATTCGAGCCCGGGGCGACGGTCGGGTGGCCCTGCTCCTGGCCTGCCTGACGAAGCCGTGGTGGCTGAGCGCGCTGTCGCTTAACCTCGACGTGTCAGCCCGCACCCTGCGGTCCCTGCCCTGCCCCACGGGTGATGATCCGCCAATGACTGGTGCACCTGTCCCCGAAGTGCCGGTGGTGGCCATCGGTTCTCCTCGACGCGCCCTGCCCCGTCACCCGCGACCCGCACGGCCTCGTCGATGGGCTGATCTGGCCGAAGGACGGCTACGCCTCGACCTCATGGCGCAACGGCGGCGTCAGGCTTTCTTCCCTTGCGCGTGCGCGCATTCCTCGCGAGGCAACAAAGCCCTCCTTTGCCGTCAGGCCCCTGCAGGGTGCGCCGCGGGTCGCCTCCGGCCGTGCGATCCCCATCGAGGCCGCGGCGGTCGCGGGCTCGAGGATCAGGATCAAGGAGACACCCCATGGCGGCCATCGGCACCTTCAAGACCGTCGGCGACGACTACCTCGGCGACATCATCACACTCAGCGTCCAGGCCAAGAAGGTCCGCATCGTGCCCGCCGAGACCCGCGCCAGCGACGCGGCCCCCTCCCACCGGGTCTTCGTCGGGTCGGCCGAGATCGGCGCCGCCTGGACCAAGCGCTCGCAGGCTGGGCGCGATTACCTGGCCCTCAAGCTCGACGACCCCTCCTTCGCTGCCCCCGTCTACGCCAACCTCGTCGCCGACGAGGACGGCACGACCCACCGGCTCATCTGGTCGCGCCAGAGCGACCGGCGCGAGGACTGACCTCCTCGCCCCCTGCCCCGCCCGGGTTGTCCGGGCGGGGCTCAGCCGCACGTGTCGGACGGGTGCCCGACCCCCCGGTCGGCACCCAATCGCATGCCCGCAGGGCGAATGGGCGCCGGGCCTACCGGCCCGCTCGGAAGAGGTCGCCTCGCGCACGCGGCTCATGTGCCTTGCGCCACCGCGTCCGGCGGTGCTCCGAGGCGTCGTGGAGCATGTGGCAACGCTGGCAAAGCGCGGCGAGATCGCGCGGCCCGTTCTTCCCTGGGTCGTGGCCGAGGTGACAGCTCGCCAGCACGACGGCCGTCACGGGAAGGACGGGCACAGGGCCGAGCCCTGCGAGCGCGGGCTCGCGGGCCTCAATCACCGAAGGCGGCGGCAAACCGCGGACCCGGCGGCCGCGGCCGTCGCGCCAGCGCCCCTGGTCCTCGTCCCACCAGGTGCCGGAGCCGTCACCCAGGTGGACGACGTCCCTCCCGTGCGGTCGCCCGCAGCGCTCGCAGCGGCCCTTGGCGCGGCCGAAGCGGATCAGGCGAGACAGCTCCGGCCAGTCGATGGGGTAGAGCCAACGGTTCTCAGGCGCGATCGGCATGGAAGCGAGTCTGAGTCATAGGACCAAGGAAGAAAAGGGAAAAGCGGCACTCCGGCGCGACTCGACGGACGTGAGCAGGTAGCCGGCACAGTCATGACCTTGTGGTTCGTCCCCAACGCCGCGTTGCCACCGACAGGCCGATCCGCCTTGGAACGCAAGACCCAGCCACGATGACTGCTCAATCGGAGGTGGACGGCGCCAAATCTGACGATCATATAAAGTTGCAGAGTTTCGGCCGGGCCGGGCGACAGGAGGCGCCCAGAGGAGCGCGCTCTGAGGCGCAAGGTGTCAGGCCCGAGGGTGCACCTATCCCGGCATCGAGGGTTTGTGTGGGATCACGCTGACGTGTAACTCTGCGGTGACAATCAAAGGACTCAGGAGGAGATCAGAGAAGACCCAGAAAAGGAAACCCCCGCGCGGGGGACCCGGCGGGGGGGTTCGTGTGACGACCAACAGAATTCGCAGTTCTGTCAGCTCAACCTAAAGACCTAGAGCGAGTCCTAGAGCCCTTCCCCGACAAGATCAAGCTGAAAACCGCGTTTGCGCGATCGGCCGAGGCTTGCCCGGCGCCTCCCGCTCCAACCTACCTTGGAGAACGAGGACCATGCTTCGACTTGCTCGCCCCCCCCGTGGGGAGGCTGACCACCCCGTGCTGCCCAAAGGCTTGCAGCGCAGCGACGTGGAGCGCCTCCTGCCCACCATCCGTCGCGTCTACCGACTCTCGGACGCTTGTGCCCTGACCCTGCTCGTGTTCGTGCAGTGCACGCGCCCGTCCGACTGGACGGACCCCACCGCCGACCCTGTCTGCCACGCCACCCAGACCGCCCTGGCTGAGCGCCTCGGTCTCACCCCGCGCGCCGTGCGCTACCACGAGGCCACGCTCGAGCGGGCCGGGCTCCTGCGGAAGACGACGGGCGCCGACGGCAGCCGCGGCCGCTTCGCCGGCGGCCAGGTCGTCCAGGGCCTGAGCCTTGCCCCCCTGGTGGCGCTCGTGCCTGCGCTTCTCGAACGGGCGGCGGCCGACGACGCCGAGCGCCTCCGCACCCTGGGCCTCAAGCGCCAGTGCTCCGCCGCGCGGCGCGTGCTCAAGCGGTCGGTGGAGCGGCTCCTGGAGGTCGCCCCCACCGCGCCCATGGCCACCGAGCTCCTCGCCCTCTACGCGGCCCTGCCTCGGCGCTATGACGGGATGGACGGCCCGGCGCTCGATGCCCTTCTCAGCCAGCTCGATGAGGCTGTGGAGAAGGGACTGGCGGCCCTCGATCGTCGTGCAGATTCTTCCGGCGTGTCGGAACAGGACTTCCGCCGATCTCTACAAGATACAACGGAAAACCATGCTGAATCTTGTGTCGGCTCCTCCGACAGACCAAAGCCAGCCGGCAAGCCGGCTGACGCGTCCTTGGTCGCGGCGCCTGTCGGCGCCGAAGAAGGCAGAGAACCAAAGGCTCGCGATTTCCAGCGCGGGCACAAGCCCCACTGGTTGGAGACCTTCACGCCACGCCGCCTCTACGCGGCCTGCTCTGAGGACATGCGGCTCTACCTCGACGGGGTGAAGGGCGCGCGAATCCTCCCGAACGAGCTCGACTTCATCCGCGCGGCGCTGATGATCCTGCCCGACCTGGGCATCAACGCGAGCGCCTGGGACGAGGCCTCGGAGGCCATGGGGGACCTCGCCGCCGCCCTCTCGGTCCTGGTGATCGACGCCCGGCGGTTCGACCCCGTGCGCCCCATCCGAAGCCCAGGGGGGGCGCTCAGGAGCTTTGCGCGCCTGGCGATGACGGGGAAGCTGAACCTCGCGGGGAGTCTGATCGGGCTGGTGGAGCGGGCCCAACCATGACCCATTCAGGGCTCCAGTGGGCACGGAGGGACGATCCCGGACGGAGGAGCTTGGCCCCAAGGCATCCCGCCGTGCTCCGCGACGGATGCGGGGCGTTGGCGAGGGATATCGGCGCGACGGGAACCCGCCCGGGCCGGCACAGGCGAAGCGGTCGAGCTCGGGCGCTGGAGCCCTGCAGCCATCTTGAGGGGCGCGACCTCTCGTCGCTCAGCCATCGCGCCTCCAACCACCGCCAGCTGCGAGATCAACTCGAGGCTGTCGTCGACACCTCAGTCGTCGTGGATGAGCATGGCCTCCGGCGGCGTGCCCGCGCGAAGCGCCTCCTCGTACCAGCGCGGCGAGCGGCCCCGACCGGACCAGACGTTCGCCGCGTTCGCAGGGTCTCGGTACTTCGCCGGCACCTTCGTCCCGGCCAGCTTGGAGGGGACATGGCGGCGCAGCGGTCCCAACCTGAGCGAAGATCCCGCCTGTGGTGCGGCGCCGTCGTTCGAGGCGAGAGATCTTCGGCCAGCCGCCGTCGCCTCCACTGGATGAGGAGCGCTTAAGCCCCCATCACTCGCCTGCGGTCCATCAGCCTCCCCATCCATCCCCCGCCTCGTCCTCCCGTGGCTACGCCGTCCAACTCGAGCGTCGTGGTGCAGCGTGAGCGACCCCGAGGCGATCGGGCAAGTGCATCAGCGTCAGGTGCCGGACGGGCGTGTTTTTGGCGTCTCCCTTCGGGCCGGGCTCTAGCTTCGGCTGGTCCCGGGGCTGCGCCTGCGGGCTCCCCGGACCGTCCTGCGCCGGAGCCGCGCCGTCCCTCTGGGCCGGCCCGTCTCCGCCCCTGCGGGTGACGATCCCTGACGCGGGCCGACCCGGCCGGCCAAGCGGGCCAAGCTCCGGCCGCAGGTCGCGCACCACCCCGCGTTGGCCGCCGCCGGAGGAGCGAAGGCCGCGGGGACAAGGTCGAAGCCGAAAGGTCGAAGGCTGAAGGTCGAAGGGTGCAGGCTGGCGACTGGCTGGCAACGCTTGACGGCTGCCGACGGCCGCTGCGGAGGGGGCGCCGTGGGGGGGGCAGTGGGGGGGCGCCCCGCTGGCTGCGATCGGTGCGGGACGCCTCCAGGTGGGACGGCAAGGGAAGGCCCTGAAGGACAGCACAGGGCAGCGGTGAGCCCGGCCCGGAGCAGGCTCCGGCCCGGCCTCAAGGGCGGCATGGCCGCTGCCCCCGCCGCTGGCGCTCTGGACGCCGCGACGACCCGTCCCCTGAGTGGGTCCGCCACGCATCCCCACCCGGGTCCGTCAAGGGGCAAGCGCCGCCGCCTGCGCGGCGTCGGCTGCGGGGCCCGCCGTGTCCTCGGCTTCGCCTGCGGGCCGCACCACCGGGCCCCTGCGCCCCCCTGACAGCCCCGGCCGGGGCCGCGGGCCGGGCTGCGCCCGCCCCGCTCTGCCGTCCGAAACACGCGGGGTGCGTGTTCGGACAGTCAGACCGGACCGGCTCCGCCCAAAGGCGGACAAAGGGCACCAGACCCCAAGCCGCCACCCACCACACGGAGGCCGGCATGGCACGCCAGACGAAGACAATCCAAGAGGCCCAGACCACCTGGGGCGCCACTCGCCCGTTCGACCCCGAGCGCGAGATCAGCGAGCGCATCATCGCGGCCATCGAAGCGGGCACGCCCCCCTGGCGCAAGCCTTGGACCGGCGGAAGCGGCTGCCCATTCCCCTTGCGCGCCACCGGCGAGGCCTACCGCGGCATCAACGTCCTGATGCTGTGGCTGGAAGCCTCCGAGAAGGGCTACGCCTCTCCGTTCTGGATGACCTACCGCCAGGCCCAAGAACTGGGCGGGCAGGTCCGCAGGGGCGAGCGCTCCACGCTGGTGGTGAAGTACGGGGTGGTGGAGAAGGAGAGGGAGGACGAGGCAGGCCAGGGGGTCCGCGAGGGCGAGGAGGGCAGGGCGCAGCGGCGGCCTTACCTGAAGGCCTACCGCGTGTTCAACGCGGGCCAGGTGGACGGCCTGCCCGAGAGCTTCGCCCGAAAGCCCGACCCGGCGCGGGACCTTGGCACCAAGGCCGACGCCAGCCTGGAGACCTATTTCGCCCGGCTCGGGGCCACGGTCGAGACCACGCCCGACCCCCGTGCCTACTACCACCCGGCGCGTGACGTCATCCACATGCCCCCGGTGGCCACCTTCCACGACACGGAGGGCTACTACGCCACCCTCGGGCATGAAGGGGTCCACTGGACGGGGCACGAGTCGCGCCTGGACCGTCTCGCGCGTTGCCGCGACCGCGAGGCCTACGCCTTCGAGGAACTGGTGGCCGAGGTCGGGCAGTGCCTGCTCCTCGCCACGCTGGGGCTCACGCCCGCCATCGATCAATCCGCGGCTTACATTGAGGGTTGGTTGAAGGCTCTGCGCGACGACAAGCGCGTGATCTTCCGCGCCGCATCCGAGGCGCAAAAGGCGGTAGACCTCATCCGCGAGCGCTGCGGCGACGCCGTTGCGGTGGAGGCCGAGGCCGAAGGGAAATGCGCCGGCCCGACCGGCGCGGCCGAGCCCGTCGAGGAGGCGGCCGCGTGAGCGGCCTCCTTCCCCTGCCACCCTTCTTCGACTGGAGCCGAGCCATGCAAGCGCGCGACTTCCCCCAAGGCCTCACGAGAGACATCACCCACGACGAGGAAACCAGCCTGCTCTACCCGGAGCCCACCACCGAGAAGCCCTCGGAGGAGGAGTTCTGGGACATGCTCTTCGACGGCGCCTGCCCGGCCACGGACGGCTGCGAGGTGGAGCCCGACGGTGCCTGCCCGCACGGCCACCCCACTTGGCCGCGCCGCATGGGCCTCGTCTAGCCCTCGGGTCCGGCCTCCGCCCGCTCGGGCGGGCGAAGGCCGAGCTTCGCTGTCCCTGATCAACTCAACCTCAGGAGGAGTGGCCATGTCCACCTTCTTCGTCACTCGCGTCACCATCGACGCGGCCGTAGCGGCCTTTATCGCCGAGGGTGGCCCCCTGAGCCTGGAGGCCGCGACGGATCTCGGCCGCGCGCTTTGGGCCATGAACGCCGAGGCCGTGCGCTGGCGCTACGACCTCGACACCGGCACGCCAGAGGAGCACGCCGAGCACGAAGCGAACCTTGCCGCCGTTGCAAGCTACGCCTGGACCCCGCGCGACCTCGCCCTGGCCGTGATCGTCAAGTCGCTCGACTGCCTGCACAATCAGTGCTGCGAGGGTCCCGTGTGCGAGACAGCCCTTTATGGCCGCCTCACGGCGCTCGCCAACCACCACGATGCGGGCGGCGTGCGGGACACGGCGGAGTACGAACAGGCCCATTGGGGACTAGACGAGGTGGACCCACCTGCCGAGGCGGGTGCTCCCTCCGGCGTCAGGTTTCGCTCGGAACTGACGCCTGAGGGCGAGCAACTCGTGATCCCAGGGTGCGAGCGCAACCGATCCAGCAAGCTCCGGCAGCTCGACCTCTTCGGCTGAAGGAGTGCAGGCTCGTCTCGGGAAGGCGGTCAAGGTCTTCGGCAGGGGTTGGACACAGACTTGACGAGACTGAAGCAGCCCACGCTCCAGCCGATCCCTTTCGGTGCCTTGGCATCGGAAGGGATTGCCCAGCGACGAGCGTCGTTCCCGCTCATCGGGCTGTCTCAGGATCAGCTCTCATTCTTGGCGGCCCATCTTTTTCCGTGCAATCCCGCTACCATAAGCGTGCTCGCCATTGTGGCTGCTCAGCTGCGCCAGCAGCGCGTCGGCCGTCCCGCACCTGTGCCTCAATCCAGCGCCTCGACGCCTTGAACCCTCATGCGCTCGACGAAGTCCAGCATTTGCTGCAGCTGCTCCGGCGCGTGGCCTTGCTATACTGCGACCCCAGCCACGACGCGGAGCGGCTCACGGGAGCGGAAGGACCCCATGGGGTTGCCAGGAAAATTCTTGTCCGTGGGGTTAGGATCGCCCTCGATGGAAATTGTGAGTCCCACGACGTAGAGCCCCTCGCGACCGGAACCCTGTGCGGTCTCAGCGACCCAGACCGCCGCCTCCAGCGTGGCCGCGAGATAGACCTGCGAGTTGGGCTTGCCTGCGCCGAAGTTGGAGCGGTGGCTGGCAGCGATCAGGTCGCCCGGCTGCGCCTACAGCTGCAACACTACGTCGAGTGCTATTCGTATAGTCGCAGCCAGCGCCGCGCAGGCGGTGGCCAGCGCCGCGCGCGAGTTCAGGATTTGGGAGCGATTAAGAGCGGTTACCAGCCGGTTGATATCGGCCGCGTCCAGCGCCTCGTGGCGGCTGATGCGGCGGACCCGATGCCGGCTCGCAGCCCACCAGAACCAGGCCGACGCCAGGGCCGCCGCTCCGATCATGAGGTCGAGCGCGACCAACACTCCGGCCATGTTCCCAACCCAACTCTCACTCATAACGCAGCTCTCCCAGCTTCCCCCGGAACACCCAGTAGCTGAACGCCGTGTAGGCCAGGATCATCGGCAGCACGAACACGCTCCCCACAAGGATCACGCCCAGGCTCTCGGGCGCCGCGGCGGCGTCCCAGATCGTCAGGCTCCCCGGCACCACATACGGGTAGAACGAGAACGCGAGCCCCTGGAACGCCAGCCCGAACACCGCCACCGCGCCCGCGAAGGGCACCCAGGCCCAGCGGTCGCCGGGGCGCGGATAGCGCGCCAGCGCCACCCAGAGCCCCGCCAGCAGCAGCCCCGTCACGACCGGGATCGGCGCCAGCAGGACGACGTTCGGCAAGCTGAACCACTTGTCGAACACCCGCTCGCTCACCAGCGGCGTCGCCACCGACACCGCGACGAGCCCCAGCCCCGCGAAGAGGAGCGCCCCCCGCGCCCAGACGGCCGCCCTCCGCTGCAGCTCGCCCTCGGCCTTGAGAAGCAGCCAGCACGCCCCGATGAACCCATAGGCCGCCGCCAGCCCCAGCGCGGTCACGGCCGCGAACAGATGCGCGTCCCAGCCGCCCCGGAACCCCAGGATGTAGGACCCCAGCATCCACCCCTGCGCCAGCGCGGCGAGGAGCGAGCCGCCCAGGAACGCCCGGTCCCAGGACAGCTTGGAGCCCGGCGCCATCTTGGTGCGGAACTTGAACGCCACCCCCCGCGCCACCAGCCCCACCAGCATCAGCGCCACGGGGAGGTAGAGCGCGGTCAGGATCTCCCCATGCGCGAGGGGAAAGGCCACCAGCAGCAAGCCCGTGGCCAGCACCAGCCACGTCTCGTTGGCATCCCAGAACGGGCCGATGGAGGCGATCATCGCATCCCGCTCCCCCTCGTCCCGCGCGCCCCCGAGGAGGAGCCCCACCCCCAGGTCGTAGCCGTCGAGCACCACGTACATCAGGATCGCAAGCCCCATCAGACCGGCGAAGACCACCGGCAGCCAGGTCGCGGGGGCAAGTCCGAACAGCTCCATCACCCTCTCCTCACGCCTGCGCCGGGCGGCCCAGCGCCGCCTCGGCCGCCGCCTCGCCCGCCTCGGGCACCGCGCCCGGGCCCTCCGCGGTCACGTCCGCGCGCCGGCCCTTGCCGGCCAGGTAGTAGAGCGTCCCCACATAGGCCCCGAGCAGGAGCGTGTAGACCACCATGTAGCCCACGAAGGTCGTGGCGATCATCGCCGCCGGCACGTCCGACGCCGCCTCGCGCGTCGTCAGCACCCCGTACACGAGCCAGGGCTGCCGCCCGATCTCGGTCACGTACCAGCCCGCCACCGTGGCGACCCAGCCCGAGAAGGTCATCGCGACGAGCGCCCGCGTCACCAGCGGCGAGGGCTCGCCCCGCCGCCAGAGCTGCCAGGCGGCGAGCCAGGAGACCGCGAGCATGAGCATCCCCACGCCCACCATGACCCGGAACGACCAGAACACCGGCGCCACCGGCGGATGCTCGCCCCGGAAGTCGTTGAGTCCCGGCACCACGCCCTGCGGGTCGTGCTTGAGGATCAGCGACGCCCCATAGGGGATGCCGATCTCGAACCGGTTCTCCCGCGCCTCCTCGTCGGGCAGCGCGAACAGCACCAGCGGCACCGCCGCCTGCGTCTCCCAGTTGGCCTCGATGGCCGCGACCTTGGCCGGCTGGTGCTCCAGCGTGTTGAGCCCGTGGACGTCGCCCACGACGATCTGCACCGGGATCAGCAGCGCCCCCGCGATGATGCCCGTCCGCAGCCCCAGCCGCACCGCGGGCGCCCGGTCGCCCCGCAGCCACCGCCACGCCGACAGCCCCGCCACCAGGAACGCCGCCGTCAGGCCCGAGGCCAGGAGCATGTGCGACAGCCGCACCGGCATGGAGGGGTTGAACACGATGGCCCACCAGTCCGTCGCATGGGCCACCCCGTCGCGCATCTCGAAGCCCGCGGGCGTGTGCATCCACGACGACAGCACCATGATCCAGAACGCCGACATGGTGGTCCCGACCGCCACCAGCGCGGTCGCCGCCGTGTGCGCCCAGTTCGGGATGCGTCCATGCCCGAACAGCATCACCCCGATGAACACCGCCTCGAGGAAGAACGCCGTCATGATCTCGTAGGCGAGGAGCGGCCCCGCGATGTTGCCCACCGTGTTCATGAAGCCCGGCCAGTTGGTGCCGAACTGGAAGCTCATCACGATGCCCGACACGACGCCGAGCGAGAAGGTCAGCGCGAAGACCTTGGTCCAGAAGCGGTAAAGCTCCATCCACGCCCCGTCGCCCGTCCGCGAGAAGCGCCACTTCATGAACAGCAGCATCCACGCGAGCGCGATGGTGATGGTCGGGAACAGGATGTGGAACGTGATGTTGGCCGCGAACTGCATGCGGGCCAGAAGGACCGGATCCTCCAGCACTTGGGCGTCTCCCTCTCAGGGGCGCCACCCTCATCCGGCGGCGCCGAATGAAGGTCCGACATCGCGGGGCGGTCCCCGCCAGAGGGGCCCGGACCCCCGTCGCCCAGGGAGGTGGGAAGGTATGTTCCTTACAGCAAGAGCGAGCCGAAGGGGTGCGACGCCGTGTCCTTAGAATGCTCGCCGATGGCTGGCATTAATGTGGCCAGATGGCCCAGACATAAAGGACGTAGCCGCCTAGGAGCAGCGCGCCTTCGCCGCGCGTGAGCCTCCGCCCGGTCCAGAGAAGGAGCAGAAGCAGGACAGAGACGCCGATCATCACCAGACTGTCAAAGCCGGCGATCTCGGGCGGCACGGGCGTAGGCGCAATGAGCGCGGTCACGCCGCCGATCCCCAGGATGTTGTAGATGTTGGATCCCAGGATGTTGCCTACCGCCACGTCCGACTGGCGCCGAACCGCCGCGATGGCCGAGGTGGCGAGCTCGGGCATGGAGGTGCCGGCGGCCACGATGGTCAGGCCGATCACCGTTTCGCTCACCCCCAGGAGCCGCGCGAGGTCGATCGAGGCCCCTACGAAGAAGCGGGCGCCCAGCACCAGCAGCCCCAGGCCGCCCAGGGCCATGAGCAAGGGTAGAGCCCATCCGAGGGCGCTCCGTGAGCCGTCGGCACCGGGCGTCGTGCCCGGGTCGAGGCCCTCAAGTGCCTCAGCCTTCTCGAAGGCCGCTGTATGCCCGCCGGCAGCCACCCGCTCCTGACGCCAGGCGAAGAAAAGGTAGGCTGCAAGAAGTCCGAGCAGCAGGGCGCCCACAGGGCGGTCCAGCATCCAAGTCCAGCCCACCACGACCAGAAGCAGCGCCGTGGCGATGACCAGCACGCCGTCACGGCGCAGCGCGGTCGAGGACACGGTCAGCGGGTAGATCATCGCCGCCACGCCCAGGATCACCAGGATGTTGAAGATGTTGGAGCCGACGATGTTGCCCACAGCGATCCCCGGTGAGTCCACAAGCGCGGCCTGCACGCTGGTCACGAGTTCGGGCGTGGAGGTGCCGAAGCCCACAACCGTCAGGCCGATGAGGAGCGCGGACACGCCCAGCCGTTCCGCCAAGCGGACGGCGCCGCGCACCAGCAGCTCGGCTCCCAGGACCAGGAGGACCAGTCCACCCATCAGCGACAGCGCGAGCGCCATGGTTCAGTCCTTTCCTTCCATGTCGTGAGATTGCGCCCGCAGGCCCGGTCCGGACGGCGTAGCAGACCGGGCCCGGAACGGATCGCGTTCCGAAGGCGCGGATTGGCTTGCGTAGACCACTCGGCAGCGGGTGCTCTCCGTCGGTGCAACAGGCTCAGCAGATACCAAGCTGCATGGCAGCATGTCGAAGCCTCCTCGACTGAGCCGATCGCACGGCTGACCTCCGGAGGAGTCCGACATCGCGGTGGCATCACCGCCAGAGGGGCCCGGACCCCATAGCCGGCATCTAAGTACCGCCACCTCCCGTTCAAGTCCTTGCCCAACCGAAACGGGCAGTCTATGGTCGTGCAGGATGGAAACAATTGTGCCCGCCCAGCCTCCCCTCTCCGGAACCCCCGTGGGCGCCGGCCGGAGGTTCGGGGCCGCTCGCTTCACAGTCGTGGCGCTGATCCTCGCGGCGCTGTGGGTCGTGCTCAACGAGGTCGACCCTGGAAGCTGGATCGTCGGGGTTCCTTCCATCCTTCTGGGTGCCTGGCTCGCCTGCCTCCTGCCGCCATCGACGAACTGGGTGCGCTCACCCCTTGGTGTCCTTCGCTTCGCCCCCTTCTTTCTGGGGCAGTCGCTGCTCGGCAGCTGGGACGTGGCCCTGCGGGCGCTCCGCCCCAGCCTGCCCATTGCTCCCGCTTTCCTGTCCTACCGGACTCGCCTGCCACCCGGCGCCGCGCGGGTCCTGTTCTTCGACGCCATCACCCTTCTCCCGGGCACCCTGAGCGCCGAGCTGGACGGGGACCAGGTCGTCGTGCACGCCGTGGATGCCGGCGCCGCCCCGCGGGAGGGGATCGAGGACCTCGAACGGCGGGTGGCTCGGCTATTCGGGTTGGAGCTGCAATGACCGCCATTGCCCTCGGCGTCGCGGTCGTCCTCGTCCTTCTCATGGGCGGCAGTCTCGTGCGCGTGGCGATCGGGCCCACGGACGCCGACCGGATGCTGGGGCTCCAGCTGCTCGGCAGCAACTTGACCGCCTTGGCCCTGCTCATGTCGGAGGCGCTCGCCATGCCGCGTCTCGTCGACCTTGCGCTGGTCTTCGCGACGCTGGCCGGCGTGACCACCGCGGTCTTCGTCGCCACCTATGCCAATGCGCGGGAGGACCGGCGATGAGCTGGGCCGAGATCGTGGCGGCCACGCTCTTCGGGTCGGGGGCCTTCTTCTTCCTTGGCGGCACGGTGGGGCTGCTGCGCTTTCCGGACGTCTTCACCAGGCTCCATGCACTCACCAAGGCGGACAACCTCGGCCTCGGGCTGATCGCCCTGGGCGCGATCGTGCTGGCCGACAGCCTCTGGATCGCGCTCAAGATCCTCCTGGTCTGGATCGTGGTGCTCCTGGGAAGCGCGACCTCCGGATACCTCGTGGCCCGGCATGCGCGCCGTGGCTCCAACTCCAGGAGCCCGCCGCCATGAGCGGCCTCCTGATCTCGGCTCTGGACCTTGTGCTGGGCCTCCTTACCCTGGGCCTCGCAGCGGCGACGCTCGGCACCCGCGACCAGGCGCGGATGCTGATGCTGTTCGTCACCTTTGGCGGTGTCGTGGCCCTCCTCTGGGTGCGCCTGCGCGCGCCCGACGTGGCCCTGGCCGAGGCGTCCATCGGCGCGGCGCTCACGGGCGGCCTGCTGCTGCGGATGCGGCCGATGCTGCCCCCCTCGGACGGAAACGCCCCCCGGCCGATCCGGGCGCTTGCCGCGGCCCTCGCGCTCGGAACGTTCGCCGCGCTCGCCTGGGCCTTGTCTCTGGTGGATTGGGGCGCACGGCCGAGCCTTGCGGGACCCGTCTTCGAGCGCCTGCCCGAGAGCGGCGTGACCAATCCCGTCACGGCGGTGCTGCTCAACTTCCGCGCCTACGACACGCTGCTCGAGGTGGCGGTGCTGCTGGTCGCGGTGGTGGGCGTCTGGATGCTGAGCCCGCGCGCGCCCGCGCTGACACCGCTCAGGGACGATCCCCTGTTCCTCGCGCTCCTGCGTCTGCTCGTGCCGTTCCTCTGCATCCTGGCGGGATACCTCCTGTGGCTCGGCTCCTTCGCGCCAGGGGGTGCCTTCCAGGCCGGGGCCGCGCTGTCGGCCGCGTTCCTGTTCCTGCTCCTGGCGGGGGTTCCGGATGCCCCAGGGCAGGCGGACCGGGCCTGGCTGCGCGCCGCCCTGGTCATGGGGCTCGCCGTGTTCATCGCGGTGGCGGTCGGGGTGAGCCTGCGGGGCGCGGCCCTTCTCGAGTACCCCCCCGCGCAGGCCAAGAACCTGATCCTGCTAATCGAGGCGGCGCTCACGGTCAGCATCGCCCTGACGCTCATGGTGCTGTTCCAGGGCGGGCGTCCGGCCTCCCGCGACGGAGCGGATCCATGACCGCAGCACTCTGGCATGCCTTGGTCGGCGCCGGTCTCTTCAGCCTGTCGCTCTACCACCTGATCGTGGCGCAGGACCTGCTGCGGCGCATCATCGCCGTGAACCTTCTGGGCACCGGCCTGTTCGTCATCCTGGTCGCCCTGGGCTATCGCGGCCCCGACGCGCCGCCCGACCCGGTGCCGCACGCCCTCGTGCTCACCGGCATCGTCGTCGCGGTCAGCGCGACGGGCCTCGCGCTCGCGCTCGCGCGGCGGGTCCACGCCTCGGGTGGTCGGTCCGAGGATGTCTGACGCGCTTCCGGCGCCCGACTGGGCCGTCCTCACGGTCCTCCTGCCGCTCCTCGGCGCGGCCCTGGCCTTCGTGGCGGAGCGCCAGGCCGACCGCATCGGCTTCGCCGCGACGACGGGGGTGGCGCTGTCCTCGGTGATGCTGCTCCTGCAGGTCGCCGGTGGCGCGCCCTACCAGCAGTCCATCGGCGGCTGGGCCGTGCCTCTCGGCATCGCGCTCAAGGCGGATGGCCTGGCGGCGCTCATGCTGGCGATGACCGGGCTCGTGGGCCTGGGCGTGGCGGCGCAGGCGCTGCGCACGATGGCGAGCGAGCTGCCCCCGGCCCGGCAGGGGACGGCCGCGCCCTGGGCCTTCTGGCCGCTCTGGCTCCTGCTCCTGGGTGGGCTCAACGCGCTCTACCTGTCGGCCGACCAGTTCAATCTCTACGTCACGCTGGAGATCGTGAGCCTTGCCGCCGTGGGCCTGACGGCGCTGTCCGGCAAGCCCGAGGCCTTCACGGCCGCGATGCGCTACCTCCTCGTGGGCTTCCTGGCCTCCCTCCTCTACCTTCTGGGCGTGGCGCTGCTCTACGCCCGGTACGGGGTGCTCGACATCGGCACCGCCCAATCCCTGCTGCGCCCCGAGCCGGTCGCGCAGCTCGCCATGACGGTCATGCTCGCGGGGCTCGCGCTCAAGTCGGCGCTGTTTCCCCTCCACTTCTGGCTGCCCCCCGCCCACGGGAACGCCGCCGCCTCGGCGAGCGCGCTCCTCTCGGCCCTGGTCGTGAAGGCCAGCGTCTACCTCGTGCTGCGCCTGTGGTTCGACCTTTTCGGGCCCACGGGCCTCGCGACCGAGGCCGCGGGACTGCTCCTCGGCCTGCTCGGCGCCGGCGCGATCCTCTGGGGCTCGCTCCAGGCCGTCCTGGCCGAGCGGCTGAAGCTCCTGGTCGCCTACTCGACCGTGGCTCAGGTGGGCTACCTGTTCCTGGCCCTCCCGCTCGACGGAACCGAGCGGGGGCTTGCATGGCAAGGCGTGGCGATGCTGGCGCTGGCCCATGCTTTCGCCAAGTCGGCCATGTTCCTGTGCTGCCAGATCGTGCAGGACCGGCTCGGGCACGACCGCATCCGCGCGCTCACCAGCTCGGCGAAGCTGCCCCGGTCGACGCAGCTCACGCTGGCGCTGGCCGCCATCAGCCTGATCGGCCTGCCGCCCAGCGGCGGCTTCGTCGGCAAGTGGCTCCTGCTCCAAGCGAGCCTCGAAGGTGGCTTCACGCTCTGGACGGCGGTGATCATGGCGGGGACGCTGCTCTCGGCGACCGCGATGTTCCGCGTCCTGGTGCGCTTCTTCGCGGCCCAGCCCGACGACCCCGTCGAGGCCGAGGCGCCGCCCCCCGGGATCACGGCGCGGCTGATCGACCTCGTGCCCTTCGCCCTCGCGGCCGTGGCGATCCTCCTGGGCCTCGTCGCGACCTGGCCCCTCATGGTGCTGCAGGTGGGGGCCGGCGGATGACGGAGGCCTGGCTGCCGCTCGCGATCCTCGGGACCTCTCTCCTCGTGAGCCCGATCATCTTCTCCCTGCCCGAGGAGCGGGTCCGGACGCGCACGCTCCTCAACCTCGGCGCGGCGACGCTGAAGCTCGCGCTGGTGGCCTGGCTCGCGTGGCGGGTGGGCTTCCGGGGCGCGGCCTACGAGGCGCGCCTGCCCTTCGTGCCGGGGATCGACCTCGTGCTCCGGGCCGATCCGCTGGCCGTGCTCTTCGTGTCCCTGTCCTCGGCCCTGTGGCTGCTGACCACGATCTATGCCGTGGGCTACCTCGATGGCGCGCCGAACCGCAGCCGCTTCTTCGGCTTCTTCAGCCTTTGCGTGGCCTCCACCATCGGCATCGCCATGGCAGGGAACCTCCTCACCTTTCTCCTCTTCTACGAGCTCCTGACCATTGCAACCTACCCGCTCGTGGTCCACCGCGAGACCCCGGAGGCCCGTCGCGCGGGACGCATCTACCTCGCCTATACGCTGGGGGGCGGCGTGCTGGTGCTGGCGGGGACGGCCTGGCTCTGGGCGGCGGCGGGGACGCTCGACTTCGTGCCCCAAGGGGTGCTCGCCGGAACGACGCTAGACGGGGCGACGCTGGTCGCCATTTTCCTGCTCCTCGTGGGCGGGCTCGCGGTCAAGGCCGCCATGGTGCCGGTCCACGGCTGGCTCCCCATCGCCATGGTCGCCCCCGCCCCGGTGAGCGCGCTGCTCCATGCGGTCGCGGTGGTCAAGGCCGGAGCCTTCGGCATCATCCGGGTCGTCCACGAGATCTACGGCATCGAGCTGGCCACCCGGCTCGGCGTCGCCACCCCGCTCGCGGCCCTGGCGGCCTTCACGATCCTCTACGGCTCGGTTCGCGCCCTGGGGCAGGACGACCTCAAGAAGCGGCTCGCCTTCTCGACGGTGAGCCAGGTCTCCTACGTCGTCCTCGGCACCGCGCTCTTCAGCCCGCTCGCCGCCATCGGCGGGCTCATGCACCTGATCCACCAGGGGCTGATGAAGATCACCATGTTCATGTGCGCGGGCAACATCGCCGAGACCCTCCACGTCTACAAGGTGAGCGGGCTCGACGGCGTAGGCCGGCGCCTGCCCTGGACCATGGGGGCCTTCACGGTGGCGGCGCTGGGGATGATCGGCGTGCCGCCGCTCGCGGGCTTCGTGAGCAAGTGGTACCTCGCCGCGGGCGGCCTCGACGCTGGGGCGCCCTGGGTGGTCGCCGTGCTGCTGGGCAGCAGCGCCCTCAACGCGGCGTACTTCCTGCCCATCCTGCACCGCGCCTGGTTCCGCGAGCCCCCGGAGCCCTGGCCGGCGCCGCCCCCCGGCGCTCGGCTCGAGGCTCCCTGGATGCTTCTTCTTCCCCCGCTCGCGACCGGCCTTCTGGTCGCCGCCGCGGGCCTCCTCGCCAGCGCCCCCATCAGCCCGCTGGGCTGGGCGCGGTTCATCGCCACCGGGGAGATCCCCGGCCTGCCGGGAGGGCTGATCCAGTGAGCGCGGGAACGGCGACTTGGCTGGTGCTGCTGGTGCCGCTTCTTCCCCTGCTCCTCGGCACGCTCGGGGCGTTCCGGGGGCTGCGGGCCTGGCTCCCTGCGCTGGCCGTGCTGGCTCCGCTACCCGCCTTGGCCGCGGCCCTGCTCATCGAGGGCGACGTGGGTGTCCGCATCCCCTGGTTGCTCCTCGACTCGCGCCTGGGCCTCGACGGCGTCGGCCGCGTCTTCCTGGCGCTGTTCGCCTGCCTGTGGTTTCTCGGGTCTTGGCACGCGTTCTTCTACCTGCGCCTGGACCCCCGCCGGGGGCGCTTTGCCGCGCTCCTGCTGCTTGCCATGGCGGGCAACCTGGGCACCGCCGTCGCGCAGGATGCCCTGAGCTTCTACGCGGCCTTCGCGCTGATGAGCTTCGCGTCCTACGGCCTCGTGGTCCATGACGGGACGCCGGGGTCGCTGCGCGCCGGCCGGGTCTACATCGTCCTCGTGGTGCTGGGGGAGCTTGCCCTCTTCTCGGGCCTCGTGCTCGCCGTCGCCGCCGCGGGCGCGCCCTTCGAGCCGGGGCGGGCGGCCATCCCCGGCCTCGCCCTGGCGCTGCTGTCCTTGGGCTTCGGGATCAAGGCGGGGCTCGTGCCGCTCCATGTCTGGCTGCCGCTCGCACATCCCGCCGCGCCCGTCCCGGCGAGCGCGGTCCTGAGCGGCGCGATGATCAAGGTGGGCCTCCTGGGCGCGCTGCGCTTCCTGCCCCTGCCGGGGCTGCCAGGGGCGGGGGAGGGCCTGATCCTGCTCGGGGCGGCCAGCGCCCTCTACGGGGTCGCCGTCGGCGTTCTCCAGACCAACCCCAAGGCGCTCCTCGCCTATTCCAGCATCAGCCAGATGGGGCTGATCGCCATCGGCCTGGGTCTCGCCCTGTCCGCACCCGATCCGGCGCTCGCCGGCTCGGCGGTGGCGGCGGCCCTCCTGTTCACGCTCCACCATGGCTTCGCCAAGGCGGCGCTGTTCCTGGGGACGGCTCTGGCCCCGGGCTCCGCCGCCGGCCTGGGGCGCTGGCTGCGGATGATCGGCCTCGGCCTGCCGGCGGCCGCCCTGATAGGCCTGCCGCTGACGAGCGGCGCCGTGGCCAAGGCCGCCGTCAAGGATCTCGGCCTCGGGCCGGCTTGGCTCGATCCGTTCCTATCAGTGAGCAGCGCCGCGACCGCCCTCCTCCTCGTCCGCTTTCTTGCCCTGATGGGGGGCAGGTCCGGCGAGGAGAAGCCGGGGACCCTCGCGCCCTGGCTGGCGAGCGTGCTGCTTTCGGCTCTCGCCGTCTGGGCTTGGGCCCCCGCAGCCGAGGGGCTAGCCTCCAGCCTCACGGCCCCTACCATCGTCGACAGCCTCTGGCCCCTGGGCGTCGGCGTCGCTCTAGGCTTGGGATTGTCCTGGTTTCTGGGCTCCTCGCCCACGCCCTTGGTGCCGGCGGGCGACCTGCTCGCCTTCGGCGCCGGGGCGGCCGGCTGGCGCCGGCCCCCGGCCGCAGCCCCCACCGCGGCTGGGCGGACGCCCCGGCGAGACCTCCTCCGGACGGCTCTTGCGAGGGGCGCCGAACTCGCGGCGCTGGAGCGCGGAGCCCATATCTGGGCGGTCGGGGCCGTCGCGAGCGCCGCCTTGGCGGCCCTGCTGCTCGCGAGCCTGCTGTCGAGCTGATGGCCGCGGCGTCCGCGAGCCTATTCGGCCTGCGCCCTGTGCCGGTCAGCTGGCCATGAGCAGGGGCACGCAGGCGTGGCGGAGCACGTGCCGGGTGGCCCCGCCCAGGACCCATTCGGCCAGCCAGGATCGACCATAGGCGCCCATCACTACCAGATCGGCCCCCGACTGCGCCGCCGCGCGGAGGATCGCCGCACCCGCGTCCCCCTCCGAGCCGGGCAGAATGATCTTTCGGATCCGTTCCGCCTGCGTCATGAGGTAGCCCTCCATGCTGACCAGCGGCCATCGGGTCACCGAGGGGAAGCGCTCCTTACCTGTGCCCTCGAGCAGCGTAACCCGCTCTGCGCGGCGGATGAAGGGCAAGGCATGCTGCACGGCCAGGGTGGTCTCGCGTGAACCGTTCCAAGCCACGAGCACATGCCGCCCCACCGAGGGATAAGGTTCCACGGAACGGCACGACCAGCACCGGCCGGCCCGTGCCCGCGACGCAGTGCTCGGGCACGACGTGACCGATCTCGTCACGGCCAAGGTCCGTCTGCTCCACCACCAGAAGGTCATGGAGCCGTCCGACATAGCTCAGGATCTCGGCCGCGTCGCCCTCGGCGTCGAAGAAGCCTACGGGGAGGCGCCGCGCCAAGGCGGCCTCCCGGAAGCGGCTCTCCGCCTCGGCCGCCAGCCTGCCCGCCCGCTCCAGGCGGTCGGCGGGGAGGGCCTCAGGGCGGCAGAACGCCTGGGGCACCGAAACGCCCCTCAGCGTAAGGGCACCCGTGAGGCTCGCCTGGAAGGTGTGGGCCAGCCGCATGGCGACCTCGATGTGCTCGGATCGGTTCCCGCAGGCCCTCAGGTGCACGGCGATTGTGCGATAGTCCCCCGGCCGGGTCCGCGACCCCGCGCGCACAGCCTTGGGCCGGGCCTCGGCGGCCTCCGGGGCGGGGGCGTCCTTGGCGGCCGTGATAATCTGGTGCTTCGTCATTGTCAGGGCTCCTATGGATCGTGGGGACGGCCCGGCCCATCGGGCTGCCCCGGGGGCCGGGGGCCTGGGACGCGGTTCGATGTCGCGGCCCGGGGTCGGCGCGGGCGCCCGGGCCGCAGGGCGGTCCCGACCAGGGCGGGCGAGTGCCCCGCCCGGCCCAAGGGCTCAGGTATCCTGCAGCCGAGCCGCCGGGCGCTGGGACGCCAGCCTCCCCGTCCCGGGCTCCT
The DNA here is from genome assembly GCF_006152145.1 of Rubellimicrobium roseum. Lineage (GTDB taxonomy): Bacteria > Pseudomonadota > Alphaproteobacteria > Rhodobacterales > Rhodobacteraceae > Rubellimicrobium > Rubellimicrobium roseum. The sequence goes on from NZ_VDFV01000036.1 coordinate 27,557, forward strand.
GCGCGGGGTCGTCCTCGGCGCGGCGGCGCAACCCCTTCTCCACCTCGGTCGCCAGAAGCACTGTGACAGCCGCCGCCACGCCAATCAGGAGGCCCGTCAGGCCGATGTCGGTGGTGTGGAAGAAGGGCTGCGCTCCCGGCCAGTAAACCACCACCAGCTGCGCCACCAGCGCCACAGCGATCATCGCGAGCAGCGTCGGGTTGCCGAAGGGGCCGAGGGCGAAGGCCGACTGCCGGAAGGACCGGGCGGCCAGCACGCGGCCAATCTGCAGGATCGCCAGCGTGGAGAACACCAACGTCGAGATGTAGAGAGTCTCGACCGGCGTGAGCAGCCCGTCCGCCATGGCCAGGCTCCAGGCCCACCATCCCGCACCGATGGTGATGGCTCCGATGAGCGCACCGAGCCAGGCGACATGCAGCCCCACGCCGCGGCTGAACACGCCCTCCTGTGGCCGGTAGGGCGGGCGCTCCATGTTCCCCTTCTCCGCCTTCTCCGTTCCCAGGCCTAGGCCCAGGAGGCCGTCGGTCAGGAGGTTGGAGAACAGGATCTGCACCGGCGCGAGCAGGAGCGGCAGCCCGAGGAAGGGCGGCACCGCCACCGTGAGCACCTTGCCGATGTTGCCCGCCACCGAGAACTGGATGAAGCGGCGGACGTTGTCGTACACTACGCGGCCTTCCTCGACCGCCGCCACGATGGTGGCGAAGTTGTCGTCGAGGAGAACCATGTCCGCGGCCTCCTTAGCCACGTCCGTCCCCGAGCCCATTGCCACGCCGATGTCGGCGCGCTTAAGCGCGGGGGCGTCGTTCACACCGTCGCCGGTCATCGCGACGACGTGCCCGCGCCGCTGGAGCGCCTCCACGATCCGGAGCTTGTGCTCGGGCGAGACTCGGGCAAAGACTGCCACCTCGTCCACGATGGCCTCGAGCTCGGCCGGGGACATGCGCTCGATCTCGATCCCCGTGACCACCCGATCTCCCTCGCGGCAGATGCCCAGATCGGCGGCAATCTTGCGCGCGGTGAGGTGATGGTCGCCGGTGATCATCACGGGCCGGATGCCCGCCCGGGCGCAGACCGCGACCGCTTCGGCCGCTTCGGCCCGCGGCGGATCGATCATGGCCACGAGCCCCACAAGCACCAAGTCTCGCTCGAGCGCCTCGGGCATCAGCCGCTCAGGGAGCGCGTCCAGCGGTCGGATCGCAAGCGCCAGCACGCGCATTCCCTGGAGGCCGAAGCCGTCGTTGGCATCGATCATCCGCTGTCGCGCCGCATCATCCATGGCCACGATGCGGTTGCCCTGAAGGACCCCCGAGCAGAGCGGCAGGAGTGCGTCGGCGGCACCCTTGGTGACCGTCAGGAAGAGCGCATCGACGTCCAATCCCAGGAAGACTCGTCCCCCGGGCTCGACTCGGTGGACGGTGGTCATCCTCTTGCGGGTGCTGTCGAAAGCGATCTCTGCCTCGCGCGGCAAGATTTTCTCCAGCCGCGCCTTCTCCAAGCGGTGGCCCGCCGCTGCCACGAGAAGCGCGGCCTCCGTGGGGTCGCCCACCGCCTTGCCGTCCCGCAGATCGGCGTCGTTGCACAGGGCCGCCCCCATAAGAAGTAGATCTGGCTCATCGCCTTCGACGCGCCCTCGAAGGTCATGCCACCCGCTGGCGGTCGCGAGCTGTGTCGCCGTTATGCGGTTCTGAGTAAGGGTGCCGGTCTTGTCCGAGCAGATGACCGTGACCGAGCCCAGTGTCTCGACCGCTGGGAGCTTGCGGATCAGCGCCTTGCGCCGGAGCATCCGCTGTCCGCCCCGCGCAAGCGTGAAGGTCAACACCGCCGGTAGCCCCTCAGGCACAATAGCCACAGCCAAGCTCACGCCGGTGAGCAGCACCAGCGACACGTCCTCGCCTCGCATCCAGCCCGCGATGGCGACGACCGCTGCAATGGCGACTGCGACGACTGCCAGCACCTTGCCTAGCCGGTCGAGCCGGCGCTGGAGCGGAGTCGGCTCGTGGCGCACCGAGCGGATCATGGAGGCGATGCGGCCGAGCTCGGTCCGCATCCCCGTCTCGACCACCAGCGCCCGGCCGCGCCCAAAGGTCACGGCCGTGCCTAGGAACACCATGTTGAGCCGGTCGCCGACCGTCAGGTTGCTCCGGATCAGCGCCGCCTCCGTCTTCTCGACGGTTTCAGACTCTCCTGTGAGCGCTGCCTCTTGCACCCGGAGCGAGAGGCTCTCGATCACGCGGCAGTCGGCTGGCACGACGTTGCCCGCTTCCAGGATCACCAAGTCGCCTGGCACGAGCTCGCGCGAAGAGACGTCCTGCGCCCGGCCGTCGCGCACCACGCGGACTTGGGGCGAGGACATCTGCTTGAGCGCGGCGACGGCACGCTGGGCGCGGTACTCCTGTGCCACCCCCAGAACCACGAACAGGAGCACGATTGCGGCGATGGCGATCGCGTCGACCTGCTTGCCCAGCACCGCGGCTAGACCGCCTGCGAAGACGAGGATCAGGATCAGCACGGAGGACACCTGCTCCCAGAGGATGTGCCAGACGGTGCGCTCGCCGCCGTCTTGGACCTCGTTGGGTCCCGCTTGCCGCAGGCGGTCGGTGGCGCGGGCGGAGGACAGGCCCTTCACGCCGTCGCTGCCCTGCGCAGCCAGCGCCTCGTCGGCCTCCAGCGTATGCCAGGGCCCACGCGCCGCGGGATCACGGTGAAGGCTCACGTCGTTCACGCCAGCTCCCTCCCCTTGCTCTCGGCCAGCGCCCGAACGGCGCGGTGGTCTACCTTGCCGGTGGGCAGCAGCGGTACCTCCGGCACGGTCGCGACGGTTCGCGGCACCACGAGATCGGACAGCCCATGCTCCCGCACCGCCCTAGCTAGTGCCGGCCGCGTGGCGTCCGCGGCGGTGGTCAGCAGGATGACGCGCTCGCCCCTCTGCCCGTCGGGCAGGGCCGCGGCGGCGTGCCGATCCTCGGGCCAAAGCCGGGCCGCGAGTTCCTCGACCGCGCCCAAGGCCACCATCTCGCCTGCGACCTTGGCGAAGCGCTTGACGCGGTCGCGGATGGTCACGAAGCCCTGCGGGTTGATATCGACGACGTCGCCGGTGTCGTACCAGCCGTCAGGCGGAGCCAGGAACCGGCCAGGCGTCTCGGGCTGGACATAGCCCAGCATGACGTTGGGCCCTTTTACGTGCAGAACGCCGGCCGCGGTGACGCCTGGGACAGGCACGACCCGCCACTGGATCCCCGGCAGGAGCCGCCCGACGGAGCCCGGCTCGTGATGCATCGGCGTGTTGAGCGCCAGCACCGGCGCCGTCTCGGTCGCGCCGTAGCCCTCGAGGATGCGGATGCCGAACCTCTCGGCCCAGAGCGCCCGCGTATCGGGTCGGAGCCTCTCGGCTCCCGCGAAGACATAGCGCAACGACGACATGTCGTAGGGGTGCGCGTGCTTGCCGTAGCCCGCGAGGAACGTGTCGGCCCCGAACAGGATCGTCGAGCGCGTCCAGTAGAGCGCCTCGGGGATGGTCCGGTAGTGGAGCGGCGAGGGATACAGGAACAGCGGCACGCCCGAGATCACCGGCAGCACCATCCCCGCCGTCAGGCCGAAGGAGTGGAACATCGGCAGGGCGTTGAACACCTTGTCGCGCGGCGTGAAGTCGATCCGCGCCCGCACCTGCGCGCAGTTCGCGAGGATGTTGTCGTGGCTCAGCGCCACGCCCTTGGGTGCCCCCTCGGTGCCCGAGGTGAACAGGATTGCCGCTGGATCCTTGGGCAGAGGCCGGTGCAGGGCGTGCATCCGATGGGCACGACCGGCGTCCCACAGCCCCCGGAGCTTGGCGCGCCGATCGACCGAGGCGCGGAGGTCCTCGAGGTAGACCACCTCGACGGCCTGCCCGAGCTCGGCCACCGTCGCCTCGAGCTTGCCCTTCTCCACGAAGCGCCGGGAGGTCAGTACGAGCCGCACCCCCGCCAGGCGGCAGGCGCCCAGTACCCCTGCGCTGCCGGCGCTGAAGTTCAGCATGGCCGGCACCCGGCCGACGGCCTGGAGCGCGAAGAAGGTCACCACGCAGCCCACCGCATTGGGCAGCAGGATCCCCACCCTCTCGCCGAGCCGGGTTCGCTCAGCAAGCTTCCGGCCCAGGATCACCGAGCCGAGCACCAGGCGATCATAGCAGATCGGGTCCCAGTCCAGGTCCTCGATCCTCGCCTGCCGTCCGCCATGTGCGGCGCGGGCCGCGAGCATCGCCTCGAACAGCGTCTGGTTGCGCGGCCGCGCCTGGACGGAAAGCTCCGCCAGCATGTCACCGATCTGCGCGCTGCCGCGGCGGTGGCGGTCTCGACCACGCCCCGGCCCGTCCAGGTTCAGCCGGCGCGGCGCGCCGACCGTGATCGTCACCTTGGGCAGCACGCGGCGGCGCAGGACCCCGCCTAGGGCGCTGAACAGACTGTGCTGCACGCCCTCGATATGGATGGGCAGCACGTTGGCCAGGGTCTTGTCGGCCACGAAGGCGGGACCCCCGTAGATCTTCATGAGCCCGCCCGTCTGCGTGAGCCGGCCCTCGGGGAAGATCATGCATGGCCGGCCTTGCCGGACCTCGTGGATCATGTGCTTGAAGCTCATGGGACTGCCGAAGTCCACGCCGATGGTCCGCACGAGGCGCAGCCAGGGCCGGACCCACCAGCGCCGGGCAACGTTCTTGGAGATGGCGAAGGTCGGCAACTCGGGCAGCAGCGTCGCCAAGAGGGGCGCGTCGAGATAGGACACGTGGTTCGCGACAATGATGAAGCGCGGCCCGGCCTGATGGTAGTTCTCGAGGCCGTGGACTTCGACGCGGAAGAGGGCTTTGAGGAGCCGGCCCATGAGGCCGCGAAGCCGGTCCTTCGTGTCTCTTGTCTCTGCCGGAGCTTTTTCTTGCGGCCGCTCCAGTTCGAGCTGAGGCTTGACCTCCCGGGCAGAAACGATTGTTTGCTGGTGCAGCATTGAAGACCCCTCTCATTGCGCCGCTCTAGGCGGTCGAATGGATGGGGTCCGACATCGCAGCCTCTTGGCTGCCAGAGGGGCCCGGACCCCACGCCGAGTCACACGTCCATTGCTACCGTGCAACCCGAAGGCATCGATCAGGGTGTCCTGCCGATGCCGAAGTCTGGACATCCAAGCCTGGGCACAGGTCCATCGAAACCGTGTGGCCCAAGAGCATCGACCATGGGTGCTGATCGATGCTGACGTCCAAACCTCACGCTCAATTACATGCGTCTCCCGATCCCGTGATCCAGGATTACGAGCGGAGGAACGCCCCTGAGCACCTAACCGACGTCGGCGCTGCCCTTGCCTTCATAGGGGGTAGGCCCGATGCCTGCGTTCGCGTCCTTGTCGGTGCGACGTCCCTCCCAGAGCGCCAGGGCACCCGCCGCTAGCAGGACCACGCCCACCGCCTTGTGCGCCAAGACCGCCATGGCGACAGCTCCGAAGCCCATGATCCAAGGCATGGCGAAGGTCATCAAGCCAACGGCCGCGATGATCCAGCCCTCCCAGGCCGCAGGGCGGGCGAAGGTCCTGGCGCCAATCACGGCGATGAGCGCCGCGAGGACGAAGGCGCTCGTGGCCGCCGTGTCGGCGAACCCCAGGACGGGTGGGCTGAGCAGCAGGGGCACCGCAGCTCCAAGGGCGAGTGCCCCAGGCATGCGAGGGTCGAGCAGAAGCTTCTTCATGTTGAGATCTCCCTTGATGGCAGGTTGTCGGAACCCGCGTCGTCCCTGAGCATCTCGCACAAAGTTGGGTCAGCGAGGATTAGGCTGATCGTTACGCACCAGAAGCCCAAGTTCGTCGCGTTCACGCCGCTCCAGAAGGCGAGCAAAGAGCGACGAGATCAGCACCGGCATCACGAGCGTGACTGCAAGGCTCGGACACCGGGAAAGAAGGAGGGTTCGCGTTGAGCCAGAGTGCTTATCTCCGCGGCCAGCGTGACTGCCGGAGGAGCCCGGCTCTCCAAGTCCACCGTGATAGGACGCGACCCTTGAGCGCTGTCAGGTGTTGAGCGCGCCGTCGTTGCCGTTCCGGGCGGCTCGGGACCTGTCCGAGTCGGTCGCCGCGTTGCCCAGGCGCCTGTTTCGGATCGTCCAGATGCCGGCCAAGAGGACCACGAGGCCAAGGGTGGCGTGCGACCCAAGCGCCTCGCGATCGGCGGCGAAGCCTGCGATCCCGGGCGTCAGGATCACGAGAGCCCCAGCGACGGCAGCCAGCCAGCCGTCCGAAGGGGACGGGAAGAACAGGAGCTTGGCTCCGAGCGAAGCGCCGAGCGCGCCGAGGACGTAGGCGCTTGCGGCGCCGTAGCCGCCGACTCCCAAGAGCAGCGGGCTGAGGAGAAGGAGGATCGCCGCCGCTAGGAGCACGACCCCAGGCAGGCGGCGGTCGGCAAGAGGGGTGTTCATGCAGGAGACTCCTTTGCTGAGGGGGTGGCAGGGTCCGCGTCCCCTTCGGTCGGGTCGCGCAAGGCGTGATTGGCGAACACCAAGCTCACCGCCGCGCACCAGAGGGCAAGGATGAACGCGCTCTCGCCCTTCCAGAAGCCGAGGAAGAGCGACGAGATGAGGAGCGGCATCCCGACCGCGAAGGCGAGACCGGGGTGCTGGGACAGGAGGCGGCGCACGGGGCTGAAGCCCGCCGCATCAATGGCGCGCGCGGCGCCTGACAGAAGCCGCGCCGGTGCTCCGGGAAGCTCGGCACGGGTTGCGGCAACGGCCTGTGTGGCGCGAGCCCGGCTGATCCGGGCCAGCTCGCCCGCGGCTTGGGCTGCCTCGTGCAGACCGTGGCGGACCAGGGACTGCAGCTCGCCGCCTCGGCCGCGCCTGGCGGCGAAGCCCCTGCGGCCGAGGCGGCGTGCGGACTGGGCTACGACGCCGAGGTCATGCGTCGGGAGGATCCCCGGTGCGCGCGCCTTGAGCACCGCGAGCCATCCTGAATGGTCCCGGATTGTCCAGTGGGTGTCGACCACCTGCGGCTCCTTCTGGCTGCTGAGCGGGTCGCTGATGCGCCCGCCATCACATGACAGGACGCGTGGGAGCCGACCTTAATCCCGGCACGGAGCGAATTCTGCGGCGGGGAGGGGGCAGGCCTTCGGTCGAGCCGCTAGGCGGCAGCGGACCCCTGTGGCGATGCTCGACCCGGAGAACAGCCTGCCAGGCCGGTCGGAATGACCCGCCGACCGACACCCTTCGCCCCGCTGGATGGAACAGCGGCTCGATGGCGGTCAACGGGCTGCCGGGCTAGGCGGCTAAAAGGAGAGTGAGCGCCTGACTTCGGTCGCGATCGCCTCGAGAGGAACGTCTCGGGCCTCAGCCACGACAGCGTAGTCAAGCTTGAGGTCGCGCCAGTAGCCCACGACGCCGTCCACCAACGCCACGCCAGCGGTCTGGAACTCCTCGACGGGTTGATCGGCCGGATGCGGAGCGATCGTGACCGACAAGCGCTGCCCGGCTCGGTCCTCGTAAAGGAATTGGGCGAGCGGCCCCTCCTTGGTGCCGAGCAGTCGGGTGCCGACGAATTCAACGCCTAGGGGCTCGAGGTTGGGGATCACCAAGTTCTGCCCAAGCTTGGCCGAGACCCAGGCCAAGGCTTCCTCGCTCGCTGGGGCCGGGAACTCGACCGGCCGGATCGCGTCGACGGCGAAGACTTGGTGGGCGCCGACGGCCTCCTGAACGTAGCCCGGCAGCTCACCGACGCCTCCGGCCACGTACACGTGGCCGATCCAGCCTCCCGCCGCACTGCCGACCACGAGGAGCACGACAGCGGCCGCACGCATGGGCGCGAGCAACTGATCCCAGATCGGCGTGGCTGCACCGGTCGCCGTCGGCTCTCGCAGCACCCTCCGGAGCCGCTGGCTCAACTCGCGGGTCAGGGCCTCGGTCTGAAGGTTCGCCGGCTCGGTCGCCGGCAGGCGCGCGGCCTCGCGCAGGAGGTCCCGGTGGCTACGGTAAGCCTCGAACTCGGCAAGAGCCTCGGGTTCCGCAAGGAGGCGCATCTCCATCTCTGCGGCCTCCTCGGGCCCGAGCTCTCCGTCCAGGTAAGCGTTCAAGACAAGGTCCGCCTCGTCGATGTCCATCGAATGGGTCCTGTCCATCGTCGTATGCTCCCTCACGCCACTAGCCGGATCTTCTTGGCGTTCGCTAACCCGTTCACAATTCGGCGCATCGCGGCCCGTCCCCGCCCCAGGCGAGACATGAAGGTGCCGATTGGCACGTCGAGCGAGGCTGCGGCGTCGGCATAGCTCATGTCCTGAAGCGCCACCAAGATGATCGGCTGACGCTGCTCCTCAGGTAGGGTATCGAGCGCACGCAGAGTCTGCTGGAGTTCAAGCCTCGCGTGCTGCCCGCCGTCGGCAGCCTCGGGCAGCACCAGCGTCGCTTCTCGCCTGACCTTCTGCTTGCGAAGCCCGCTGACGTGCAGGTTGTGCAGGATGCGGAACAGCCAAACGCGCAGATCGCTTCCGGGCCGCCAGGTGTCGGCCGCGGCGATGGCTCGCACGAGGCACTCCTGCACGAGATCCTCGGCGTCTTCGCGGTTCCGAGTCAGTACCAGCGCATAGCGCCGCAAGCTCGCTACGTGCTCGGGCAACTGGTCCACGACGTCGGGCTTGGCCATCGGCTTGCTCCACCTCCTGGGCTTTCTCCGATCACATACGCGCACCGTGGCGCTTTCATCCCCGTGGCCCTGACATGGATGAAGAAGGCCGTTGGCGCGTTTGCAAGGGTGTGCGCCCTGCGTCCCTGAACCCTCCCGAGGTGAGACACCATGACGCTTCCCATGGTCATCCAGTCAGTCGGCCCGGCCGAGCCGCCGCCCAGAGCCGCGCCAAGACGCTACCTCCTCATGCCGCTGCGCTGGTGGTTTCGTGGCCGACCGGTTGCGGTGGCGCAGCGCACTCTTTTGCTTCTCGCCACGCTGGCGATGCTGTACTTCGGTCTCCTGGGCCTGCTCTCGCACCGGATCGACAACGACCCCGATTTCGTCGCGCCCGTCGCCGTCGAGGGTGGCAGCGCGGCGGTCGCCATGGCGGCCGGCCTAGTGGACCGCGAGGTCAATGTCCACGAATGGACGGTGAACGACCCCCTTGGTCCCGACGCCTTCCTCGACAACGCGATGAACTTCCAGCAGGGCATCCTACGGGCCACGGCGCAGGTCTCGTTCCAGTTCTTCGACCAGATCGGCCGCGCCCGGGGATCCTCCAGCGCCGACCCCGACCTGGAGCGCGCGACGGGGCTCCTGCAGTTCCCCGGCGACGTGTGGATCTTCGACTTCCGCAAGACGTGGCTGCCCACCGTCTCCAGCGAAGCGCAGTACCGTGAGGCGGTGCGGGCGCTCCTCGCCTACGACGCGCGTGTGGCGGCCGGCCAAGCGGTCTTCGAACGGCGTGCCGACGCGCTCTCAGTCACGCTGGCGCGTGTCGCCGCTGACCTCGGCTCGCGCACGGCGATGATCGAGCGCGAGTACCAGCGCGCTGACGTCTCGTTCTTCGACACCCGCGTGGACGACGTCTTCTACCTCAACATGGGCATGGTCTACGCTTACTCGCTGATGCTTGAGGCACTGGGCGAGGACTTCGCGGGCGTCATCGAGGAGCGGGGGGTCAGCGCGTTGTGGGCGCAGGCCATGCAGAGCCTCGAGTATGCCGGACAACTGCAGCCTATGATCGTGATGAATGGCGCGGGTGAGGACAGCATCTTCGCCAACCACTTGGTGCTCCAGGGGTTCTACATGAAGCGGGCGATCCTCCAGCTCGAAGAGATCGTCCGGGTGCTTGCCGTGTAGCGGCGCCCCAGTCGGGCACCCGCCCAGCGGGGCCCGGGCCTTGGCGCGCAAGGGAGGGCGCGTCACGGCCGGCCCGCGGTCCTGCCCGTCAGGTCCGCGGGCCTCCATGCTCTAGCTCCCGGATGATGAAGTCTCGCAACCGCTCAGCCGTGAGAGCAAGCGTGGGGGCTGAGACCAACGCGATCTCCGTGTCCTTGAGCAACGGCAGGCCCAGGACCGCCTCATCAAGGATCGTCAGGTCCACGGGCACCATGTCCTTGGGCAGCACCGTCACCCCCAGCCCTGCCCGTACGGCCGCGTGTGACCCGGCCAGCGAGCCGCAACTGTAGACCACCCGCCAAGGCCGCCCCTGCGCGTCGAGCGCCGCCGTCGCCCGTCCCCGGTAGACGCAGGGAATGGGCGAGCAGACCAAGGGCAGGGGCCCGCCGGTATCGACGACCGCCTTGTCCCCGGTGACCCAAACCAACTGCTCCCGCCAGACCCGCGTGCCCTCCAGGCCGAAGGTCGGTTCGCGCTTCACCAGCGCGATGTCCAGCCCGCCTGCGTCGAACCGCGCGAGCAGATCCAGCGTCAGCTCGCAGGTAACCTCCAGCGCCACGCGCGGGTGCGCCCGCACGAAGCTCGACAGGAGCCGCGGCAGGCGCGTCGTGGCGAAGTCCTCGGGCGCGCCCAGGCGCACCACGCCCGACAGCTCGGGCTCTCGTGCCCGCGCGATCAGCTCCTCGTGGAGGCTCAAGATGCGCCGCGCCCGCCCAAGGATCAACTCGCCCTCGGGCGTCGGCTGCACTCGCCGCGAGCTGCGCTCGAGCAGCCGCACACCAAGGCACTCCTCCAGCCGCTTGATCTGGAGGGACACAGCCGACTGTCCACGTAGCAGCCGCCCCGCGGCCTGGCTGAAGCCGCCGCACTCCACCACCGCCACGAAGGCGCGCAGGAGCTCGGGATCGACCGTCGAGGGAACCGCCATCCATTGATCTCCGAAATCGTTGCTCTTTTCATTATCAATTTCGCCAATCTTGGTCGAGTCCCCAAGTCAAGCACGGCAACAGGGAGGCCAGCCATGAACGTACAGCTTCACGATACCCGAGCGTTGACGGCGGACGGCGCCAACCGCGCAGCCCGCATCACGGTCGCCCGCGGCGACGGCATCGGGCCCGAGATCATGAAGGCCAGCCTCCGGGTGCTCCAGGCCGCCGGCGCCCGACTCGATATCGAGGAGGTGGAACTCGGCGAGAAGGTCTACCTTGCCGGCCACAGTGCCGGGATCGAGCCTGGATCCTGGGACAGCCTGCGGCGCACGCGCGTCTTCTACAAGGCGCCCATCACGACACCCCAGGGGGGCGGCTTCAAGAGCCTGAACGTCACGGTGCGCAAGACGCTGGGCCTTTACGCCAACGTGCGACCCTGCGCCTCCTACGCACCGGCCATCGCCACGCGCCATCCCGGCATGGACGTGGTCATCGTGCGCGAGAACGAGGAGGACCTCTACGCCGGCATCGAGCACCGCCAGACCGACGACGTCTACCAGTGCCTCAAGCTCATCTCGCGCCCCGGCTGCGAGAAGATCGTCCGCTACGCCTTCGACTATGCGCGCGCGCACGGCCGCAAGAAGGTCACCTGCTTCACCAAGGACAACATCATGAAGCTGACCGACGGCCTGTTCCACAAGGTCTTCGACGAGGTGGCGGCCGAATACCCCGACATCGCGAACGAGCACTGGATCGTGGACATCGGCGCGGCCAAGCTCGCCGACAGCCCCGAGGCCTTCGACGTGGTGGTGATGCCCAACCTTTACGGCGACATCCTGTCGGACGTGGCGGCGCAGATCACGGGCAGCGTGGGCCTGGGCGCCTCGGCCAACATCGGCGAGCACGTGGCCATGTTCGAGGCGATCCACGGCTCGGCCCCGCGGCATGCGGGGATGGACACGGCGAACCCTTCGGGCCTCCTGCTCGCGGGCGTGATGATGATGGTCCATGTGGGCCAGCCCGAGGTGGCCGAGCGCGTCCACAACGCCTGGCTCCGTACGGTCGAGGAGGGGCTCCACACCAAGGACATCTTCCGCGAGGGCGCCTCGCGCGAGAGGCTCGGCACCCAGGCCTTCGCCGACGCGGTGATCGCGCGGCTCGGTCAGATGCCGCAGGTGCTCAGGCCCGTGTCCTACGTGGGCAACCCGCCGGTCCCGGCGCGCGCGCCGTCGCCGCGCAAGCCCACCGAGAAGGTGCTCGTGGGCGTGGACGTGTTCGTCCACTCGACCCAAGGTGTGGATGCGCTGGCCGCCAAGATGCAAGGCGCGGCTAACGGGCGCTACGAACTCTCGATGATCACCAACCGCGGCGTCAAGGTCTGGCCCGGCGGCCTGCCCGAAACCTTCTGCACCGACCACTGGCGCTGCCGCTTCCTGGCCAAAGGGGGGGCGCAGTTCAACAAGCCTATGGTGCTCGAGCTCCTGGGCCGCGTCCACCACGCCGGAGTGGACTTCATCAAGACCGAGCACCTCTACAGCTTCGACGGCGTGCCTGGCTACTCGCTCGGCCAGGGGCAGTGAACGCTCCAAGGCGGCAACGGGCGCCGGTTCAGGGGCTCCGTTGCAAACTCTGACCGAGGACAGGCTGGGGTAAGCGGCTGGCTCGCGGCCGATTAGCAGAGCCC
>NZ_VDFV01000037.1 GCF_006152145.1 Rubellimicrobium roseum
GAACCCATGGAGGCCATCGAAGGCGTTCTCGGAGGGTCGGCCAAGGACATGCTCGACCAGGTCGCCTGGTACGCGAAGGTCCTGAAACAGGCCCGCCAGGCCGAGACGCGGCAGGCCGCCTGACCAGCGTCCACTCGGCCCGCCCCGCGATCCCAGGGACGACTGACCGCCGCACGGCCGACCATTCCAGCAACGGAGTCCGAAGATGCAACTTCCTCCAGCTATCGACGCCTTCTTCGAGGCCGAGACGCGCAACGACGTATCCACGGTCGAGGCGGCCTTCTCGCAGGACGCCACCGTCAAGGACGAAGGGGCGGAACATTCGGGATCCGAGGCCATCGGTGCCTGGTGGCGGGCCGCCAAGGCCAAGTACCGGCATGTGGCCGAACCACTCGACGCGACCGCCACGGACGGCCGGACCGTGGTGCGCGCCCGTGTCACCGGACAGTTCCCCGGAAGCCCGGCGACGCTGACCTTCGCCTTCACGCTCGCGGACGACCGCATCGCCCGGCTGGAGATCGGGTGATGCAGGGCTTCCTTTCCCTGGCTGGCAAGCGTGCGCTCGTCACCTCCGGCACGAGGGGCGCGGGCGCGGCGACCGTGGGTCTCTTTCGCGAGCTCGGGGCGCAGGTGCTGACAACGGCGCGCTCGCGCCGGACCTGACGCGATCGATCGTGCATTGGGTCGAGGAGATGTGTCCCAGCGCCCTGGAGCCCACCTGAATGCCGGCGATGGCTGCGCCGGATCGGTGCGACGGTTGCAGGACTCGCCCGGCGCGGGGGCGCACCCCTCCACCTCCTGTCCGACGAGCCTCGCCTGCTCTGACGACACCGACCGGCTTTGCGATCCTCATGAGATTCGGCCCGCAGAGACACGGCGCAGCACGCGCGACAGGTCCTCGACCGCATAGGGTTTCTGGAGCAGCTCGAACCCGTGCCGGCCCTCGTCGGCCAGCACCTCGCTGTAGCCTGACGTGAGCACGATCGGGAGGCCAGGGTAGCGGCGTCGGATCTCATGCCCGAGCTCCATGCCACTCATCCCGGGCATGACCACATCGGAGAACACGACGTCGAAGCCGCCACCGTTCTCGGCCAGGCGAGCCAGTGCCTCTTCGGCATTCACGGCCCAGGTGGTCTCGTAGCCAAGATCCTGGAGAAGCTGCGTCGAGAAGGTGCCAACCTCCGTGTTGTCCTCGACCACCAGGATCCGGCGGCCCTGGCCCTGCTCGGCCGCGTCAGCCCGGCGGGTCTCGGCCGGACCTGTGACCTCCCCATGCTCGACCTGCGGCAGGTACAAGGTGAAGCTGGTGCCGCGCCCGAGCTGACTCGTCACCCGCAGGTCGCCACCAGACTGCTTGGCGAAGCCGTAGACCTGCGACAGGCCGAGGCCGGTGCCCTTGCCCACGTCCTTGGTCGTGAAGAAGGGCTCGAAGATGCGAGAAAGATGCTCGGGCGGGATGCCGGCGCCCGTGTCCGTGATGGACATGGTGACGAACGCCCCGGTCTGGCCGCTTCGCTCCCCATCGGCCGGCACAGCGGACACGCGCTCGACCCGGACCGTCAGCCTGCCTTCGCCGTCCATCGCGTCGCGGGCGTTCACCGCCATGTTGACCAGCGCGGTTTCGAACTGGCCGACATCGGCCTCGACGAGGCAACGCTCGGGGCTGACCTCGGTCACGACCTGGATCCTCCCGCCCAGGATCGTGCGAAGCATGTCGTTGAGCGCCTGCACCCGTTCGGACGCGTCGAACACCTCGGGCTTGAGCGCCTGGCGACGTGCAAAGGCCAGAAGCTGCCCCGTGAGCTTGGCGGCCCGGTCCACCGTGTCCGAGATCGCGTCCAGGTAGATGCGCCGCCGTTCATCCGCGAGGTCGGGCCGGCGCAGAAGGCCGGCCGAGGAGCGGATGACGGTCAGGAGGTTGTTGAAGTCGTGGGCCACGCCGCCCGTGAGTTGGCCCACCGCCTCCATCTTCTGCGCCTGGCGCAGGGCTTCCTGGGCGGCCTCAAGCGCCTCTTGGGCCCGAACCCGATCGGAGACGTCGTAGGCCGTCTGGAAGGCCCCGACCCGGTTGCCATTCCGGTCGCGCAACACGTTGAAGCGGACCTCGTAGCTCACCCGCTCGTGGGCGGCATCGCCGAACTCCTCGACGATCATGAACTCCTCGCCGGCCAGCGCGCGATCCCAGTTCCTGGCCACCTGCGCCTGATGCTCCGGCAGATCGGCGATCAGGTCGAGAAGGTGGTCCCCGAGCTTGGGCCGTCTGCCGTAGACCCGCTCGAGCTCGGCGGCGTTGGCCCTGTTGATGGCCAGGATACGATAATCGAGGTCGCAGGCCAGGACGGCGGCCTTGGTGCTCTCCACCACGTCGGCGAGCACCTGGCGCGCGGCGAGGGCATCGGCGACGCGCTCCTCCAGGGTCTCGTTCAGGTCGCGCAGCGCCGCTTCGACGCGCTTGTAGGCATCGATGTCGACCACGACGCACAGCGCGCCGATGACCTGCCCGGCTGCATCGCGCAACGGGACCCCGCTCACGCGGGTCCAGGTCTCTCGGCCGCCCGGCGCCTGGTGGAGGTATTCGGCATCCCGGACCAGTTCGCCGCGGAGCGCCCGTGCGCCGGGGTACATGTTGGGTCGGATCCGCTGGCCCTGTTCGTCGTATCCGATCCACCGCTCCTGCGCGGCGGGGAGGCGTGACGGGATGACAGCTTCGGGCACGATCTGGCCGTAGGCCGAGTTGTGCATCAAGGGCTGCGCGTCCCGGTCCACGACGATGACCCCCACCGGCAGATGCTCGACCAGAGTCGCCAGCACGGCCCGTTCCCGGGCGAGGCGCTCCTCGCTCTCCCGCAACGCCGTTTCGGCCTTCGCGCGCTCGACGGCGTCCCAGGTGCGTGCGGCGACCTCCTCGATCAGCGCCACCTCCTCTGGCGACCAGTTACGGACCTCGCGGAAGTTGACATAGAAGGAAGCCGTGAAGCGGCCGTCGCGGACGAGCGGCACCGATACATAGGACCGGGTCTCGATCGCGGCCCAGGTCGCCTGAACCTGTCCCGGGTCGGCCTGAACGTCGGCGCAGATCTCGGTCCGTCCCTTCCGCTGGCGCATGATGCTGTCGGAGCCGAACTCCGCCAGCGAGAACCGGCCCAGGATCGGCTCGACGCCGTCGGCGTAGCAGGCCTCGCACAGGATGGTCTCGTCGTCGTCCTGCACCTCACTGTAGCCCGCCCGGATGGCTCCCAGATGTCGACCGAGCGCCTCGACGGCCGCCGACATGATGGCACGGGGGCTGCTCAGGCCCCGCAGCCGCTCCTCGAACCCCAGCCAGAAGGCCTGCTGCCGGTCAGCGAGCACCTGCCGGGTCGTTTCGGTGCAAACGCAGAACATGCCTGCCACACGCCCATGCGTGTCGCGCACGGGCGAGTAGGAGAACGTGAACCAGGTCTGCTCGTCGAAGCCCTTGCGGTTCATGAGGAGCGGCAGGTCCTCACGGTAGGTGGCCTCGCCGGCCAAGGCCGCGTCGATCAGGGGGGCGATGTCGGGCCAGATCTCGGACCAGATGTCGCGGAAGCGCGCGCCCAGAGCATGGGGGTGCTTGGCCCCGAGGGTCTCGGCATAGGCGTCATTGTAGAGGAAGCCCAACTCCTCCCCCCAAGCCACGAACATCGGAAAGCGCGAGCCGAGGAGCAGGCCCACCACCGAGCGCAACGACTGCGGCCAGGTCTCGGGGTGGCCCAGGGGTGATGTGGACCAGTCATGGGCCCGCATCAACGCGCCCATCCGGCCACCATCTGCGAGGAAGCCGAGGCCCGTCCCGGCGCCGACGCTACCGTGCATGATGCTGATCCTTTGCGAAGGCGCTCGTCCGTCGCTCGTCTCGGCCATGCTGCCGTTGCAGCCGGCGCAAGCCGGCGCGAACGGCCTCGCCGGCGGTCCGGTGCCGGCCGGAGGCGACCTGCGTTCGGATGAACGAATTCAGCTCGGCCGTGAGGGACAGGTTGCGGGTCTGGTCCGTGAACATCCCGCTACGTTCCACGAAGCCCGAGGGCTGTCAAAGACAGGTTATGATTGCCCCCGTGTCTTCGACGGATCGCTCACCGGACTCCTCGGCCCCGTCCTGGGCCGGCCATTTCGGACCGACTGGAAGGTTATTCGATGGTTCAAGACCTCTGGCGGTTGCAGGAAGCGCTGATCCTTATCCCCGCCGGGCCGCCTCGATCGCGGCGACGTCGATCTTGCGCATGGTCATCATGGCCTCGAAGGCGCGCTTCGCCTCCTGCCCACCCAAGGCCAGGGCCTCGGTCAGCACGCGCGGCGTGATCTGCCAGTTCACGCCCCAGCGGTCCTTGCACCAGCCGCAGGCGCTCTCTTGGCCGCCGTTGCCGACGATGGCGTTCCAGTAGCGGTCGGTCTCCTCCTGGTCCTCCGTCGCGACCTGGAAGGAGAACGCCTCCGTGTGCGGGAAGACCGGCCCCCCGTTGAGGCCGAGGCAGGGGATCCCCAGCACCGTAAACTCGACGGTGAGGACATCACCGGCCTTGCCGGACGGAAAGTCGCTGGGCGCGCGATGGACGGCGCGGACCGAGCTGTCGGGGAAGGTCTCGGCGTAGAAGCTGGCCGCCGCTTCGGCGTCCTTGTCGTACCACAGGCAGATCGTGTTCTTGGGGGTGGTCATCGTGTCCTCCTGAAGTCGCATGGCGCGCGGCCAAGGCAGTCCCCGGCTTCTCTGGCGAGCGGTAACTCTCAGTCGAACATGCCCTTGGGAGTCTCGCCCTGCAGAAACGGCTCGATCAGCATGTGCAGGAGCTCAGGCTGGCTCATGACCGCCGTGTGCGAGGTGGCGGGCAGCACGGCCAGACGCGAGGCGGGGAGGGGCTGGCCCATGTCGCCCATGTCGCCTCCGCCCAGACGGCGCAGCATGGCCACGGCGTGCTCCAGCGTGACCACGTCGGCGTCGCCCACCATCAGGAGGACAGGCGCCTGAAGGTTCCGAACGTCCTCGTCCCAGTTCATGGGCTCGTGCTCGAGCGCGATCATGCGCTCCGCAAAGGCGCGGAAGCCCTCCGGGTTGGGCGACATCTCGCGAAACGAGGCCTCCATGGGCGTGCCCGCGAACATCTCGGGCGTCATCTGCGGGATCATGGCCACCATCTCCGGCTGCCAACCGCTCTCGTCGTAGGAGATGGAAGCCAACGCAAGCTGGTCCACCTTCTCGGGGTGGCGGATGGCGAGTTGCAGCCCCACGCCGGCTCCCATGGAATAGCCGAACACATCGGCCCGCCCGAGGTCCACCGCCTCCAGGAAGGCCGCGACGTCATCGGCGAGCGCCTCGTAGGTGATGGGCCGGTCGATGTCGTTGGTACGCCCGTGTCCCTGCATCTCGACGGCATAGACCTGGTGCGTCTCGGCCAGCATGGGGATGATCGGGCCCATGGCAGGGATGTTCATGTAGGCGCCGTGCAGCACGATCAGCGGCTCGCCCTCGCCTGAGACCTCGTAGTACATCCGCAGGCCGTTGACCTCCGCGATCTCGGCTCGAGCCAGCGTGGCCGGGGTGGTCAGCAGGACTGCGGCAAGGGTGCTTCGGATCATCGATCATCTCCGTGAAGAAGGACGTTTGTCGGTGGGGCGCCTCCCTCGGGCGGCGGATCGAGGGAGCACGATCGTGTCAGGCGGCCACGCCCCAGGCCTTCATGGCGCGTTCGACATCCATCCACATGATCTCGAGGACGTTGCCGTCGGGGTCCGAGACGGAGCGGCCGTACATGAAGTCGCCCATCTCCTGCGTGTTGTCGTTGTCGGTGCCCCCATGGGCGAGGGCGCGCTCCACGAAGGCGTCCACCTCGGCGGCCGAGGTCCGGGACAGGCACACGAGCGCGCCGACCGTGCCTTCGGGCGCCACGGGGCGGGGTGAGAAGCCTGCGAATCTTTCGCGGTCCAGGATCATGAGGTGGATGGCATCGGACACGCTCACCATGAGGGTATCGGGTCCGCAGAACCGTTCGTCGAAGGCGAAGCCCAAGCCCGCATAGAAGGCGCGGGCGCGGGCGATATCGATCGAGGGCAGGTTCACGAAGATCATCTGGGGCGGGATGGCTGCGGTCATGACGGGCTCCTGTGGATTCGAGGCGGGTCGAGATCGTGCTTGCAGGCTGCGCCATGTTGTCTCATATTGCAATCACTAAGTTGCAATATGCAATTAAAATGGCTGGAGGTCGTCCATGGACCGCAAACGGAGCTACGACGACGGTTGCGCCTTTGCCCAGGCGCTGGACCTCGTCGGCGAGCGCTGGGCGCTTCTCGTCATGCGCGAGCTCATGTTCGGGCCCAGGCGCTTCACGGACCTGAAGGAAAGCCTGACCGGCATCGCCACGAACGTGCTGACCCAGCGCCTGGCCGGGCTGGAGGCAGCAGGGATCGTCCGGCAGGTCGACCTGCCCCGGCCCGCGCGCGGCAAGGCCTATGCGCTGACCCCCTGGGGCCAAGCCTTCCGCGAGCCTTTGCGGGTCATGGGAGCCTGGGCCTCGAGGTCGCCGCTCCTGCGCCTTGACCGGCCGCTCAGTGCGGCGGCGGCCATGCTGTCCTTGGGCAGCATGTTCGAGCCGGCGAAAGCAGGGAACCTGCGCGTCGCCGTGGACCTGCGCCTGCCGGACGGGGATTTCGCAGTGCGGGTCGAGGCGGGTCGACTCTCGGTCGAGCCGGGGCGCCACCCCGATCCCGACGCGGTGGTCAGGGGGGATCAGAATGCGCTCCTGCCCGTGCTGTATGCGGGCCAGCCCGTGGCAGAGGCGGTGGCGGGTGGGGCGATGACGATCGAGGGAGATGCAACGGCGCTGGAGCGCCTCGCGCAGGCGTTCCGGAGTCCGGAGCCGATGGGAGAGGACATCAAGGCCTGAGGATCAGGGACGCGGTCCAAGTGGCCCGGCAGCGGACCGACCGGCGGGTTGCGGGTCTGCTGTAAATATGCATCGAGGCGGCGTGGCTTTGCGGTTGGTTCTGGATGCCGCGTCGCGATCAGTTCGGATCTTTGGCGGCGCCGGTTCGGCGCGGTCGGCCGCCTTGCCGGTCTGAAGGTGGCTCCGGGCCTCTGTTCCTGCTCGACTGCCAGCTTTCCTTGCGCGCCGGAACTCTCCAGTGAACTCCTGGCAGGATCGGGCTTCAAAGGCGGGATGTCACTGCGGGCCTGACGTTCCCCACGCCTCCGGACGGTCGCAGGGCGGGATCGGTGGTCACCCGAAGCCTGGCGCGCTGGAACAGGCACCCCCGTTCGAAGGGAACACGTGCAGATTGAGCGTTTACGGTGGCTACGCAATCCTACAGGGTGATGAGCGCCGGCCTTCGCGAAAAAGGCGACGGCACGAAGGAAATGTCAGCAAGGACGCCGGACAATGCCTTTCATTCCGATCTCGAAACAGCTTCTCGCCACAACTGCGTTCTCGATGCTTCTGGCATCCGGCACTCATGCCGATCACTGGGCGGAAGCCCCGCCGGCGCAGCTTGGCGTGTCTGCGGAGCGGCTCGATCGCCTGACGGAGGTGATGCAGGGCTATGTCGATGATGGCGTCCTGCCCGGCATGGTGATCCTCGTCGCCAAGGATGGCCAGATCGCTTATCAGAGAGCGTTCGGTCACCAGAACATTGAGTCCCGGACGCCGATGGCCATGGACACGATCTTCCGCATCGCCTCCCAGACCAAGGCCATCACATCGGCCGGTGTCCTGCTTCTCCAGGAGGAAGGCAAGCTGCTCCTCGACGATCCGGTGGGCAAGTACATGCCGGAATGGATGGAGACGACGGTCGCCGTCGCGAACGAGGAGGGCGGCTACTACGAGGTGCCGGCCAAGCGGCCGATCACCATCCGCGACCTGCTGACCCATACCTCGGGCATTCCCTACGGCGCCTGGCTCAACGGGCTGACCGACGACGCCTGGCAGGAGGCGGAGATCACCGGCTGGTACTTCGCCAGCGACGAGGAGCCGATCCGCGAGATCGTCCGACGGATGGCCGACCTGCCGATGATCGCCCAGCCTGGCACGGAATACCTCTACGGCAGCAACACCGACATCCTCGGTGCGCTGATCGAGGTCGTGTCGGGCCAGCCGCTGGACGAGTTCTTCCAGAGCCGTTTCTTCGATCCGATCGGAATGACCGACACGCACTTCTTCCTGCCCCAGGCCAAGGCGGACCGGCTCGCCACGGTCTACGACATGACCGAGAACGGCCTGACTCCGGCAGGCGAGGCCGGCGCGATGTGGGACCAGGGCGACTACGTCGTAGGGCAGGGGCCCAACGTCACCTTTTCGGGTGGTGCGGGGCTGGTGTCGACGGCGCACGACTACGCCGCCTTTCTCGAGATGCTGCGGCAAGGCGGCCTCGCGCCAGACGGGGAGCGCATCCTGTCGCCCATGACGGTGACCCTGATGACGACCGACCACCTGGGCGGCATCGAGTTCAGCCCGGGCGCGGGGTTCAGCTACGGCTTCCAGGTTGCGCTCGACCCGGGAACACTTGGCTACCCGGTCAACGAGGGGGAGTTCGGTTGGGGAGGGGCATATCACTCCACCTACTGGGTCGACCCGGAAGAGGGCATGGTGGTGACCTACTTCACCCAGCTCGGCGAAGACACGATGGACGTCGACGACCATGGCAAGCTCCGTGCCCTGATCTATCAGGCGATGGTGGAGTAGCCTGCTCGGTCCAGCGATCTCCTCGGGTCACAGGCGAAGGCGCCGAGGGATCGCGTGTCTGGACGGTGTTGCCGTGACCGCCCCCACTCGCTCGGCGGAAGGGGCTGCGAAACCCTCGTGCCAGCGGCCTTGGCCGTGACCCTGGGTCCGTCGGGCGCTGGCCGGGGCATCCACTTTGTGCAGGGCGTGAGGGGGCGGTGACACGCTCCGGTCGGAGTGAGCCGGCCTCGACGCCCTCGTCACCAGCGGAAGGAATGAAAACAGCGGCAGTTGTCCCTGCCGCTGTCGTGGCCCTGCCGGAGGCCTTCTCAGGTCACTGGCTCACGCCCAGCAATCCAAGATCGATGGACTGGGCCATGGCCTCGTAGCCCGCGTCGTTGGGATGCAGGTGGTCGCCCTTGTCGAACTGGGCCTGGATGCGGCCCGGGTTCTGCGGGTCCTCCACCACCTTGTCGAAGTCGATCACGCCGTCGAAGGCGCCGCTCGTGCGGATCCACTCGTTGACGGCTTGCCGCTTCGCTTCCTTCTCCTCGTTGTAGTAGCCTTCGAGCGGTCCGCCCTCGAAGGCGTTGTTGAAGGGCGTGAGCGTCGCGCCGATGATCCTCAGGTCATGGGCATGGGCGCGATCTATGAGTTGCTGGTAGCCCTGGATGACCTGTTCGGCCGTCGGAGCGGGCTCGCCTTCGGGCACGAGCGCGCTGTCAGGCCAGCCGATGTCGTTGATCCCCATCATCAGCACCACGGTGTCGACGCCCGGATGGCTCAGCACGTCGCGGTCGAAGCGGGCCAGGGCGTTCTCGCCCATGCGGTCACGCAGCACGCGGGCGCCCGAGATGCCCTCGTTCAGGATCGTCACCTCGGCTCCCGTGGGGATGATCCGCTCGGCCAACTGATCCGGGTAGCGGTTGTCGGCATCCAGCGTGGACCCGTCGCCGTCCGTGATCGAGTCGCCGAAGAGCACGATGGAGCGCGTCTCGGGCGAGGCGTCGATCGCGATGCCGCTGAGCCATATACGAGACGGAAAGGTCTGCGTGACTTCGAATGCATCGTCGTCCGCGACGTTGCCGGCGCCGATGTAGGCGGTCTGCCGGGCATCGTTGTGCCAGGTCGTGGTGGGCGCGACCTCGGGCAGGTAGAGGCTGACGGCAACGCTTCCGAGATCCTCCACGGCGAGATCGACGGGATCGCTCCAGACCGGCGCGCCGGGGGGCACGACGATGCTGGGCTCGCCGCCGAACGTGAGGGCTCTGCTGGAGCCGGTCTCGATGGCCCCGTCCTCGCCAGCCAGAGCCACATGCGCCTCGCCGATCACCAGCGGGTGCTCGCCATACTCGTTGGAGAACTCGATCCGGATTCGGTCACCACCCTGGCTCACCCGCGCGACCTGCCGGATCGTCTGATCGCGAAGCGAGCGGGGAATGCCGGCCGCCGCGAAGAAGTCGTCCCCCCAGTCCTGCTGCGGGCTCGCTGTCCAGGTGTCGATCCAGTTGCCGGTCCTCGCACCACCACCTGCTTCGGCGGAGATCGGTTCCTGTTGTTCGGCGCCGGTCGTCTGGTCCGCGCCGGTCGCCTCGACTCCGGTCTCGGGGTTGGTCGCTTGGTTCCCGGACCCGGTCGTGGCCTCTTGGGCGGCCGCCAGAAAGGGCTGCATTCCAAACAGGGCAGCGATCGTGACGAACGTCAGGGCTCGGCAGGGCCGCACCGTTGAGAGAGCCGCGGAACGGCCCAGCGTTGCGTTGAACATGTATCCTCCTCCCGGACGGGTCAGGCCTGTTGGCCAGCCTGTCGTCTCCGTCCGGGCTAAGTTGTAGCTGGGTCGGGGGCCGCGTCGAGCCGCACGAAACCGGGCCGACGTTGACATCCGGTCCATGCTGCCTGGCCTCGTGCGGCACGCAAGATGGCGGATGAGGAGAGATCGCCCTTGTGGAGGTCAGCTCCATCAGGCGGATTTTGCCCTCGGCAGGGGGCGAGGGGCAGGCGATGTACTTCCCAATCTGGAGTTGTGTCCGGTTGCCGCTTTCGCCTCGGACGCTAGGCTCCCAGAGCGCCTTGCAGATCGGACCAAGGTTCAGGGAGGACGTCGGTATGCGCCTTGCAGGTCGTTGGCTCCTGGGGGCCCTCCTCGGATGGGTGACAGGCACTGCACCCGTGCTGGGGCAGGCCGACCCGGACCGGAGTCCCGCGACCTTCTCGAATCCGCTGCCAGTCGAGGCGAACGGCACGTCGGTCGACAGCTGCGCTGATCCGTCGGTTATCGAAGAGCTGGGGCAGGATGCGGGCTGGGTCATGTACTGCACGACCGATCCGCTCTCGGGCGAGGACCGCGACGCGACCGGCGACCTCCGCTTTCGCCTCCTGCCCATGTTCCAGTCCGATGATCTGGTCGGCTGGACCTACCGGGGCGACGCCTTCGATCGCGATGCGGAGACGGACACCCCTGCGCCGCCGGCCTGGGCTGCACCCTCTGCGCTGCTGTGGGCGCCCGAGGCGGAGGTGATCGGTGATCGATACTACCTGCTCTTCGGGGTCACGGACGTCATCGAGCAAGCGGGGGGCGAGCCGGGCTGCGCCACCGACGGGGCGATCGGCTACGCCGTCTCCGACAGCCCGTTCGGCCCTTGGGAGCCCTCATCCGAACCCCTTGTCGAGCCCCGCCGCAGCGCGCCGGGATGCGACTTTCTGTGGACCTACGATCCGGAGGTGATCGCCACACCCGACGGACGGCACTTCCTGTATTACGGCAGCTACCATGGCGGCATCGAGGTGCGTGAACTCGCCGTCGCTCCCGACGGGGTGTTGAACGCTGACCCCGCCACAGCCCGGCCAGTGGCGATCCCGAACCGCTACGAAGGAGCCGAGGTCATCCACCACGACGACGCCTACTGGCTTTTCGTCTCGGCCTCCAACTGCTGCAACGGCCCGCAGACCGGCTATTCGGTGTTCGTCGGTCGCGCGACCAGCCCGACGGGTCCTTTCCTTGACCGTGACGGCGCATCGCTGCTCGACGCGCGGGTCGGCGGCACGCCCGTGCTGACGCAGAACGGCAACGGCTGGGTGGGGCCCGGGCACAACACGGTGCTCCAGGATCGGGCAGGCCAGTGGTGGACACTGTATCACGCCATCGAAGAGGCCGACCCCTACTTCGCTGGCGAAGTGGGCTTCACGAGGCGGCCCGTCCTGCTTGACCGTCTGGACTGGGTCGAAGGCTGGCCCGTCGTGATCGGAGGGCCATCGACGGAGCCCCGCCCGGCTCCCGTCGTCCAGGCCGGTCAGGCTGGCGCGAAAGAGGCCCAGGTCGACCGCGCGGGGGGACCGCCGGGCGGTGCCCGGATCGCCGGCGTTTTGGACGAGTTCAACGGACCGGCGCTGGCGAGCGGGTGGGCTTGGGTGCGCGAGTCGCCAGAGGAGGAGATCGGCCTGGAAGGGGGCAGTCTCGGCCTTGGGACCACGGACACGGACCTTTACGGAGATCGCGACGATGCTCCTCTGCTCCTGAGGGAAGCGCCGGCCGGCGACTACGTGCTGGAGACCAGGGTGGCCCTGGACGTTCCGGCCGACGGCTGCTGCCACAACTACGTGCAGGCCGGACTGGTCGTGCGCGGGGACGACGACAACTACCTCAAGCTGGTGGTGGTCTCGATCTGGGAAACGCGCCAGACGGAGTTCGCCCGAGAGATGGCGCCGGTGCCGGAGGGCTTCCCCCACTACGGCAGCAGCGTGGCGGGGCCGCCGGGCGGGGAGTGGACCTGGCTGCGCCTGGCGGTGAGCCGGATCGGGGAGGGTGAAAGCTATACCGCCTATACGAGCCGGGATGGCGAGAGATGGGTGCAGGGCTCGACCTGGACCCACGATCTCGGGCCGGAGGCGCAAATCGGCCTTGCCTCAATGGGCGGGCCAGGGGACTTCATGGCGCGGTTCGACTACCTGCGCGTCCTTGACGTTGACGGTTGACGGAGCGGCACAGGCTCCGGGCGCTGATGCTGAAGCTCCGGGCCTCGCTGACAGCCACCCACGCGACGTCCTGAAGGTTCTTGGTCGGCCGATGGTTCGAGTGGACCTGGACCGTGCGCGCGAGCCGGTGGAAGGCGAGGGGGCCAGCAGACAATCGGGTCCGTTCTGGGCCTTCAATCCGAGATGGCGGAGCGCACGGATGAGGTGCACCGACCGGTGCTGGCAATCACGACGACAGATGCTGTCTGTCGGTGGCTGACTCGTGGGCCAAGGCTCGGCCCATTGCCGGCGCTCGCCCATCGCACCGCCGTGGACGGCCTGAGCCCGTTTCGGAATTCTCAGCTATGAGCGTTCAATGTGGGCTAAGGCCATAGAAGTCCCCCATCGGGCGAGCCGGCACATTACCCGATGCGAACCGAACGGGGCGCTCTCTCTTCTGCGATGCCGCTACAACGAACGACGGGACCGCTACTGGCGGGTGGTCGGGCGCAGGCTGGCCCGGCTCAACCGCTTCCACCGCCTCGCCATCCACGGAGCCTTCGTCCTTTTCCGATGCGCCTACATCGGCCGCAACCGGATCGGAAGGTGCCGTTAGTCACCTCCGTCGGGGGCAAAGTCGCGCCCGGACACCTTGATGAGCGCCGGAAGGTTGACGACGTCGAACCTGTATGGGTCGGTGATGTGGATGATGCCCTTGTCGGCCAGTTCATGGAACGCCCGACTGAGGGTCTCCGGGCGAGTGCCCAGGTAGGAGGCCAGGTCCTCGCGGGAGAGCGGCACCTGAAGCGTCATGGGGGCTCGTGCGTCCGGGAGCCCGCCTCCGTGCCGACTCATCAGCAGGATGAGGAACGAGGCCACTCGCTCGATGACCTTGGAGCCGTTGAGCAGGAGGACCCACTCGCGAGCTATGTCCAGCTCGTCGAGGACGTGGGTCAGCAGGACACGTTCCACCTCCGCGTCCTTGGCCACAAGAGCCTCGAAGTGCGCTCGGTCGAAGCAGATCAGGCGCGCCTCGGACAGTGACTCGACATGGTGCCGGGAGCGACCGCTGAAGATCCGCCCATACATGTCGGTTGGCGCCAGCAAGCCGCTGATCTGCGCTCGGCCGCTCGGGAGGAATCTGGTCAGGGCCAGGATGCCGCTCAGCACGAAGCCTATCTCGTTCGGCCGCTCTCCCTCGCGCACCAGAACGGTCTTGGCGGGCACGGTCCGGACACGGGCCATTCCGTCCAGCCGTGCCCTGCTCTCGGCCGAGAAGGTTTCCAGCAGGAGCGACAGGTACCCGCCGGCGGGGACGAAGGGGTCGATACCCTGACCGGCATGGGATGTGGTGCCCCGCATCATCCGGCCTCCTTGCAACCCACACGCTCGGAGGCCCTCCCGGGCACGAGCAGAACCACCTACATGGGACAACTCTAGCACGAACGGAGGACGCTTTCGCGCCTCTTCTCTTGATGACCATCAATGCGTGCCGCGGACGGGCGTGGCAGGCTGGCGGCGGTCCGAAACCCTGAGGGTGACGAGGACCAGTGCACCTCATGGAGAGGGGGTTATCATGAACAAGTTACTCGTCCTGGCCGCCGCGGCCCTGGTTGGGTCCGCGCCGGTCGCATCCGCCGAGAACCACTTTTCGCTCTCGAACGTGCAGGACCGCAATCACACCGCAGTGTTCCAGACGATCAGAACCGACGGTCCCGGAAGGATCGAGGTCTACAGCCTCCAGACCGGAAAACAGGGCGTCCTGCTCGGCTCCAGAGCCCTGCGCCATGGCATAAACACCGATGTCAGGGTCCCCTTGATGGGGCACTCCGCCGACAAGGGTCTGGCTGTCCTCTCGGTGGAGGGCGAGGTCGTCGCGATGCAGGAGGTCCGCTTCCGTAACTGACGGAATCGAACCCTGCGCCTATGTCACCGTGCGGCGGGCGTCAGCTAGGTCTGGCGCCCGCTCCGTTGTATACCCAGGTGGACGGATCGATCTGACACGCAAGCGGACCGCTCCGGGTCGGCCTGAGTCGCATGTGGCGGGGGCAAGGAGGTGGGATGGTGCTGCGAGACACACTCGAACTCTCGACCTCACCCTTGGCGGGGTTCGAGATGCGCCGGAGCAATCCGCCTTTCATCCGGACCTATCCAAGCGCTGGTTCCTCGACAGGCAGCCGGCCTAAACGATCCGTGCTCTTGCGGAAGGATACCTCCGTTCCAAGATCGACGATTGGCTCGGAGTTGGGCTGACCTTGCATGGCGGCAAGCGCCTCTTCAACAGCGCGGAGCCCGATCTCGTAGCGCGGTGTACGAAGGCTCGTGAGACTGGGATGCGCGCCCATTATCATGTAGCTGTCGTTGAAGCCGGCAATTCCAAGGCTCTCGGGCACCCGCAATCCCTGGGCGATGGCCTCGAACAGCACTCCTAGCGCTAAGGGGTCGTTGTTGCAGAACACCGCATCGACCTTCGGACTGAGATCAAGAAGCTTCCGAAGCGCTGCGCGGGCATGGAGAGGGGTGACCACCTCGCCACGGTGATGGCGCTGCTCACCATCCTGACCCAAGTCCGCCTGGGTCACCAGAAGGGAAGGGTCGAACAGGCCCGCTTCCTCGAGAGCTTGCTGCCAACCTTGCAGGCGTCCTGCGGACCTGGTGTTCATCCAGCCGACCAGGAACATGTAACCGATGCGTCGGTAGCCTTGGTCGATGAGATGGCGGGTCATCTTGTATCCGGCTTCCACATGCGAGAAGCCGACGACTCGGTCGATGGGATCGGGGGTAAGGTCCATGATCTGGACGACCGGACAACCTGCATCGGCCAGCATGCTGCGCGCCAGAGGGCTTTGATCGACGCCCGAGACGATCATCGCAGCCGGCTTGTGCCTCAGGAACTCGCCGATGAGGCGCTCCTCCTCCGCCGGGTCGTAATGGGTGTTGCCCAGGTGAACGCGCAGGGACGTGGGCTGCACGGCGTCGTACACGCCCCGGAGGACATCGCTGAAGATGTGCTGGGCGAGCGACGGCACGATGACGCCGACCACATGCGTCCGGGTCGACGCCAGGGCTCGTGCGTTCAGGTTCGGACGATAGCCGAGCCGCTCGACGGCGGCCATGACCCGCTCGCGAAGGTCGGCGGACACGACGCCGGGAGTGTTGATGGCTCGTGAGGCTGTGATCGGGCTGCAATGCGCCATCCGGGCAACGTCCGTGAGGGTCGGTCGTTTGTCTGCTCTCGTGCTGCTCACGTCCTGACATCCCGTCTGCCACGTCCAGTTGGTAGCATGAGCCTTTATTGTTGACCAACCAGATATGACAGCGCTACCATTTCAGATGACAGCGCTACCAAGAAACGAATCGGGTCCGGTGCAAAGGCCGGCCACGATGCGCGAAGCCGACCCGGAGGAGGGGCGGCACCCAAGGGAGGAAAATCGATGACGCTTACTCGTCGGGCCTTCGTCGGAAGGTCGGGAGCGGTCCTTGCCGCGTTCGGACTATCTTCATCATTCGCCGGGAGAGCCATCGCCCAAGGCTCGGATACCCTGCGGATCGCTCTCTCGGCCCGCGGCTTCCGGACGCTGGACCCGGCCCGCTCCATTCAGGGCGCCGACGAATGGGCGATCATCCACATGTTCGACACGCTGGTGGACATCCCGCTCGGCCGCTTCCCCGAGAGCGTGGACGAGGTCCAGCCGAGCCTCGCCGAGAGCTGGACGGTCAGCGAGGACAGCCGCACCTGGACGTTCAAGCTGAGGCCGGACGTCCAGTTCCACAAGGGATACGGGCCGCTCACGTCAGAGGACGTCAAGTTCAGCTTCGACCGCCTGCTCAATCCCGAAGAGCTGGGCGTGCGGTCGGCCCTTTACGAGAACCTGGAGAGCGTGACGGCCGATGCGCCCGACACCGTGACGTTGCAGCTCAAGCTGCCGGATCCGCTGTTCATCATGGGCACGCTGTTGCACCATTCGGCCTCGATCATCTCGAAGAAGGCCTATGACGAAAAGGGCTCCGAGGCGTTCGAGCGCGATCCGATCGGCACCGGGCCCTATCAGCTCGAGAGCGTCGCGGAGGATCCGAGCCAGGGCGTCCTCCTGACGGCGAACCCGGACTACTGGGGCGAGGCCCCGGTCATACCCAACCTTCAGACCATGTACATCGCCGACACGACGGCCCGCACCCTGGCCCTCATGTCCGGCGACATCCACATGATGGAGGGCGTGCGCGCGCCCGGGTGGGTTCCATCGATCCAGTCGCAGTCGCCCGGCCTCCATTTCGACGTGGCCTCGCCCGGTTCCTTCTTCACCATCTCCTTCAGCCTTGCGACGCCACCGTTCGACGATCAGCGGGTCCGGCAGGCCATCGCCTACCTGATCGACCGCGGCCAGATCGCCGAAGCCATGGCGCCCTTCGGCCAGCGGACATGGGGCATGAACCCGCCCTCCTTCCCTGGCGGCTTCACGGCCGAGACGATCCCGGAGGAGATCCGCTACGAGCGGAATGTCGAGAAGGCGAAGGAGCTGCTCGCCGAGGCGGGCCACCCGGACGGGTTCTCCTTCAAGGCCTACACCTCGCAACGCGAGGACTATTCCTCGATCATGCTGATGATCCAGCAGCTCCTGAGGGAAGGTGGTGTGGAGATGGAGCTCGAGCTCCGGGACCACACGGCCTTCCATGCGGACCAGGCCACAGGCACGAACACCGTCTATCAGCGCTCGGCGGCCTATCCCCCGGTGCCGACGCAAGCCATCTCCGAGCAGCTCGCCGCCACGTCCGAGGTGAAGCCTGACTCCTCGGGCGGGCCCAACTTCTCCCGCTACGGTGTCGTCATCCCCGGCATCGACGAGATGCTGGCGGCGACCATGGCGGAGCCGGACCTTGAGAAGCGGCTCGAACTGGTCCGCGACATGGAGGTCAAGATCCTGACGGATCTGCCGCTCCTGCCGATCGTCACCAACGGCTACATGATGGTTCGGGCCGCCGAGGTCGATCTCGGCTACGAGGTCGAGTCCGGCTACGCCCACTGGCGGCTGACGAAGGCCAGCTTCGCCAGCTGAGGCCGGCCCACTTCGGCGCGGGCGCGCCGAGACTCCGCAACCACCGCGCCCGCGCTTCCTCTGGAAACGTGATCAGGACCGCTCGCCCATGCCCCACCAACCGGATCTCCGGATCGACGACCCCGCCGGACTCGCCGTCGCCGGCGCCCCTGCCTGGGCCTGCGAGAATCTGCGCCGGGCCTTCCAGGATCGCCAGTCGAGCGCCGGCCTCCCGATCAGGCTAGTCGCGGACGGCACCGGCGCCCCCGTCGAATGCCCGGACGCGCCCGAGGCCTTCGCGATCTGGCGGAGCGAGGAGGCGATCTCGGTCTGGGGCCACGACGCGCGCGGGCTGGTCTATGCCCTGACCGAGCTTGCGGACCGCGCCCGGCACGCCGAGGGGGACGATCCCTTCGCCGGGCCGTTCCCGCTCGTCGAGCGGCCCTCTGCCCGGATCCGGTCCATCGCCCGCCTCTTCTGCTCCGAGTCCGAGGACCTGGGGTGGTTCCACGACCGGGACGGCTGGCGCGACTACCTGACCATGTTGGCCACGAACCGGTTCAACCGCTTCAGCCTGACCCTGGGGATGGGCTACAACTACCCCTATCACAACGCCTGGATCCGGGACGTCTACTTCTACTTCCCTTATCCGTTCCTCCTGGCCATCGACGGCCACGACGTGCGCGTGCCCGAGCTCCCGGATGAGGAGCGCGACCGCAATCTGGAGACCCTCAGGTTCATCGGGCGGGAGGCGGCCCGGCGCGGGCTCGACTTCCAACTGGCGCTCTGGACGCAGCGCTACGACTTCGACGACGTCCCGAACGCGAACTATACCGTCGAGGGCGTCACCAAGGCCAACCTCGCGCCTTACTGCCGGGCCGCCATCACCCGGCTCCTGGCCGAGGTGCCGGAGATCACCGGGCTGACCTTCCGCGTCCACGTCGAGGGCGGCATCGCCGAGGGCGAGTACGGCTTCTGGGAGGCGGCCTTCGCAGGCGTCGCGGATGCCGGGCGACCCATCGAGATCGACATGCACGGCAAGGGCCTGGACCACACCACGCTGGAGCTGGCCCGCCGCTCCGGCATGCCCTTCACGGCCTCGCCCAAGTACATGGCCGAACACATGGGGCTGGCCTACCACCAGTCCTCGATCCGTGAAAAGGAATATCCGCCCGAGCAGGCCCGCAGCGAACGCGAGCAGCTTTCCGAAGGGTCGCGCAAGTTCCTGCGCTACAGCTACGGCGACCTTCTTCGGAAGGACAAGGATTACTCGGTCCTGTACCGCATCTGGGCGGGGACGCAGCGCATCCTGCTGTGGGGCGATCCGGCCCTGGCGGGGGGCTACGGACGCCTCTCGATGTTCGCCGGGAGCGACGGGGTCGAGTGGTGCGAGCCGCTGAGCTTCAAGGGCCGCATGGGCACCGGCGTGCCGGGCCAGCGCTTCAACTATCAGCAGGAGGGGCTGGCGCCCCGGCGCGATTGGGAGAAGTACCTGTACCAGTATCGGGTCTGGGGGCGCGGCCTCTATGCCCCGGACGGGCCGGCCGATGGCTGGCAGCGGCACCTGCGCCGGCATTGCGGCGATGCCGCCGAAGCCTGCGAGAAGGGCCTCGCCAGCGCGAGCCGGGTGCTTCCCCTGGTGTCGCTGACCCACGGCCCCTCGGCTTCGAACAACCATTACTGGCCCGAGGTCTACTCCAACCTCGCCCTGATCGACGGCATGGGGCGGCTGAACTACACCTTCGACATGCCGGCGCCCGTTCGCTTCGGCAACGCGCCCACCTTCGACTCCGAACTTTTCGCGACCGCCCGCGAATGGGTCGAGAAGCTTCTCGCCGGGCAGTCGGAGCACCGCTACACCCCCCTCGACGTGGCCGACTGGCTGACCGACCTCGCCCGGAGCTGCGAGCAGGCCCTCGTCTCCGCCAAGGATGCCCGGGACTACCTGCGGCCCGAGACGCAGCGCATCCTCATCGACGTGGAGATCTGCGCCGGTCTGGCCCGCTTCTTCGCGGAACGCTATCGCGCCGCCGTCTGGGCGGAGCTCTTCGTCGCCACCAAGGCCTCGGCGCTCTTCGACCGGGTGCTCGATCACGCCCGCCGCTCCACCATGGCGTGGGATCGCATCGCCGACCTGTCGCGCGACGTCTATCACGACGACCTCACCTATGGGCCCCAGGGCTGGCTGCGCGGCTCCTGGCAGTCGCGCCAGGCCGAGATGCGCAACGAGCTCCTCGATCTTCAATCGCTCCGGGGCGGGGGGCGGACGGAGAGCCTGGCCCTCTCGCCCGAGGCGGAACGGGCGGCGGCGGCCATCGAGGCGCGCCGCCCCGTCACGGCAGCCGGCGGGCTGGAAGTTCCCGAGACCTTCCTCAGGGGCGAGGACCTCACCATCCGCTACTCCGGCCCGTCGGATGCGGCGCCGGTGCTCCGGTACCGCGTCGTGGACCAGTCCAAGCGGTGGCGGGCCGATCCCATGCGGGCCGACGGCAACGGCTACATCGCCGTCATTCCGGGAGACTACCTCGACACGCCGTTCCATCTCCAGCTCTTCGCCAACGCCACGGTCTCGGGCGCGCCCGTCCTTGTGCCCGGGCTCGCGGGCGATCTGGCGAACCAGCCCTACCATGTGGTGATGCAGGCCTGACGGGGCCTGGCGTCATGCAACGGGAGATGCAGCCATGACCCGCTACATCGTCGTCAGACTCCTCGACGCGATACCGACCGTCCTGCTCGTCCTGACCCTGGTGTTCGTCGCGATGCGGATCCTGCCCGGGGATCCCGCCGTCGCCGCGCTGGGCGACTTCGCCACGCCGGAGCAGCGCGAGGCCTTCCGGGAGAAGATGGGTCTCAACGCGCCGCTGTGGCAGCAGTACCTGACCTTCGTCGTCAGCTCGCTCACGCTCGACTTCGGCGTGTCGATGATGAACGGTCGGGACGTCCTCGGACTCATCGCCTACAACCTTCCCTACACGATCGAGCTGACCATCGCGTCCGTCCTTCTGGGCGTCGTCATCGGCGTCCCGTTCGGGGTCTGGGCGGCGACGAACCCGAACCGGGCGCCCGACTCCGCGATGCGAGGCTTCTCGCTCATCGGCTATGCCGTGCCCGACTTCTACCTGGGGGCCCTGCTTCTGATCGTCTTCTCGCTGAACCTCGGCTGGTTCCCCATCAACGGGGGAGGGGAGGGGTTCCTCGACCGAATGCATCACGTCTTCCTGCCGGCCCTGACCCTGGCCTTCATCAAGGCGGCCTTCCTCGGCCGCCTCACGCGGACCGCCCTGCTCGAGGTGATGGGGCGGGACTACATCCGCACCGCCCGGGCCAAGGGCGCGCGCGAGCCCCGGGTGATCTACCGCCACGGGCTCCGGAACGCGCTGCTGCCGCTGACGACGGGCCTGGGCCTCACCACGCTCACCGCCCTGTCGGGGTCGGTGGCCATCGAGCTCGTCTTCAATCGGCCCGGCCTGGGCAAGCTCCTGATCTCCGCCATCGCCGAGCGCGACTATGCCGTCATCCAGGGGGGCATCGTGGTCTTCGCCCTCTTCGTGGTCGCCATCAACCTCGCCATGGACCTCGTCTACGTCCTGGTCGATCCCCGGATCCGCGTGTCATGACTGCTTCCATCGATCCCGCGCTTCAGCTGCGACCGCAGCCCTCGGCGTTCACGACGCTTCGCCGCGTCATCCTCGATCGACCGGCGACCATATTCGCGCTCATCATCGTGATCCTGTTCGTCCTCGTGGCTGTGCTGGCCCCATGGATCGCTCCGCACGATCCGCTGGCCCAGAGCATCCTCGACGTCAACAAACCGCCCTCGGCGGTCCATCCCGTGGGCACCGACCAGTTCGGGCGCGACGTGCTCTCGCGCCTTATCTATGGTTCCCGCAACTCGCTCATCTTCGGGTTCGTCTCTCCGGTTCTCGCTGCGATCCTCGGAACCTCCTTGGGCGTGATCGCCGGCTACTTCGGCGGCATTGCCGACCGCATCATCAGCCGGGTCATCGACCTCCTCCTGGCCTTTCCCGAGCTGCTGCTGGCGATCCTCATCGCCGCGGTCCTGGGGGGTGGCTTCTGGAACGTCGTGGCGGTCCTGACGGTGGCCTTCACGCCTGGGTTCGCGCGCGTGGCCCGCGCCTCGACCCTCGCCGTCAAGCAGGAGCCCTACATCGAGGCGGCGGTGGCCGTCGGGCTTCGGACGCCCATGATCATCCTGCGCCATGTGGTGCCCAACATCGCCGCGCCGATCGTGGTCTTGACCACCCTCTGGATCGCCTCGGCAATCCGCCTCGAAGCCTCGCTGAGCTTCCTCGGGATCGGGACCCAGCCACCGAACCCGTCCTGGGGCAACATCATCCGCGATGGGCTGAACAACTTGTTCGGCTCGCCTTGGCCGATCATCGGCGCGGGCACCCTCATCACGCTGGTGGTGCTGGCCTTCAACCTCATCGGGGACGCGGTCCGCGATGCCCTGGACCCGGAGGCGTCGAGATGAGCCAAGATCTTCTGCGGCTGACCGATGTCACCATCGAGTTCGGCCCCCCGAAGAAGCCGATCCGGGTCGTCGAGGGGGTGGGCTTCTCGGTCGCCAAGGGCGAAAGCGTGGGCCTCGTCGGGGAGAGCGGGTCCGGGAAGTCCGTCACCTCGCTGGCGATCATGCGGCTGATCGGCGGGCGCGTGGTCCAGGGACGCATCGAGCTCGAAGGGCGCAACCTTCTGGACCTTCCCGCGTCCGCCCTGCCGGAAATCCGCGGCCGCGACATCGCGATGATCTTCCAAGAGCCCATGTCCTCGCTGAACCCGCTGATGACCATCGGCGACCAGATCGGCGAGGCGCTGCTGCTGCATGGGTGGCGCGACCGCACCGCCCGGCGCGACCGCACCATCGAGATGCTGCACCTCGTCGGCATCCCGAACGCCGAGGGCCGGCTGGGGGCCTATCCGCACCAGTTCTCGGGCGGCATGCGGCAGCGCGTCATGATCGCGATGGCCGTGGCCTGCGCGCCCAAGCTCCTGATCGCCGACGAGCCCACGACCGCCCTCGACGTGACCATCCAGGCGCAGGTCCTTGACCTGATGAAGAAGGTCCGCCGCGAGCTCGGCATGGCGATCCTGCTGATTTCGCACGACCTGGGCGTCATCGCGGACGTGTGCGAGCGGGTGATCGTCATGTACGCCGGCCGGGTCGTGGAGGAAGCGGACATCCGCACCATCCTGACGCGCCCGCAGCATCCGTACACCCGGGGGCTCCTCCGCAGCGTCCCGCGGCGCAACCACGAGGCCGAGCGCCTTTACCAGATCCCAGGGTCCGTGCCGCCCGCCGGATCGGTCCGTCAGGGCTGTCCGTTCCGCGACCGCTGCGAGCTTTCCGTGTCCCGCTGTGCCGAGGAGATGCCTCCCATGTTCCGTTTCGGTTCGTCGCAATCGGCCGCCTGCTGGGTCACCGCGGCCGCCGAAGGCGTCGCCCAGGCGGGAGCCGCGGCATGACGGCGCTGATCCGGGCCGAGAACCTCGGCAAGACCTTCGGCGCCACCGGCGGCTGGTTCAGGGGCGCTTCCGATCAGGTGCGAGCCGTGGACGGCGTCACCTTCGACGTGGAGGCCGGCGAGACCCTGGCTCTCGTGGGCGAGTCCGGCTGC
Source organism: Rubellimicrobium roseum (assembly GCF_006152145.1). GTDB lineage: Bacteria > Pseudomonadota > Alphaproteobacteria > Rhodobacterales > Rhodobacteraceae > Rubellimicrobium > Rubellimicrobium roseum. The sequence continues at coordinate 23,287 of NZ_VDFV01000037.1, forward strand.
GGCAAGAGCACGCTGGGGCGCCTGCTCCTGCGGCTGATCGATCCGACGGATGGCACGATCCGGTTCGATGGGCAGGACGTGACCCGGCTGTCCTCGGCCGAGATGCGCATGATGCGCCAGCGCATGCAGATCATCTTCCAAGACCCCTTCGGCTCTCTCTCGCCCCGGCGCACCATCGGGCAGATCATCGGGGAACCGCTCGAGATCTTCGGGCTGGCCCGCGGACGGCAGGCCCGCCGTGACCGGGTGGCCCAGCTTCTCGATCAGGTGGGCCTGCCGCCCGCCTACATGGATCGTCTGCCCCGGCAGTTCTCGGGGGGGCAGCGGCAGCGGGTCGGCATCGCCCGCGCGATCGCCGTGAACCCGTCGTTCATCGTCGCGGACGAGCCCGTCTCGGCGCTGGACGTCTCGATCCAGGCGCAGATCATCAACCTGATGCAGGACCTGCAACGCGACGCGGGCTTTTCCTACCTGTTCATCGCCCATGACCTGGCCGTCGTGCGCCACATCGCCGACCGCGTCGCGGTCATGTACCTGGGACGGATCGTGGAGGTCGGCCCCAAGCGCCAGATCTACGACGCGCCCCAGCACCCCTACACGCAGGCTCTATTGTCGGCGGCTCCCGAGCCGGAGGTCGACACGGTCTCGCGCCGCATCATCCTGAAGGGCGACGTCCCGAGCCCGTCGAACATCCCGCCCGGATGCTCGTTCCATACCCGGTGCCCCATCGCGCAGGAGATCTGCCGCCGGGACCGGCCGCCCCTCGCGCAGGTCGCTCCCGGCCAGCTGGCCGCCTGCCACTTCGCGCGACCGAACCCGATCCCCCTCGGCGACGCGGCCTGAGCGCCGCCGACGCAGGCCCGATCTTACCCACAAGGAATTTCCCATGGACCATGCTCCCTGGTATCGCACGACGCTGCGCTGGGCCCAGACCAACCTGACCGAGATCGACCCGACCCGGTACGACGGCGCTTTCTGGCGGGAGCACTGGCGTCGCACCCGCATCCAGGGCGTCATCGCCAACGCGGGCGGCATCGTCGCCTACTACCCGAGCGAGATCCCGTTCCATCATCAGGCCGAAACCCTCGACGGGCGCGACCTTTATGGGGAGATTGTGGCCGCCGCCCGCGAGGAGAACCTGGCCGTCATCGCGCGGATGGATTCCAACCGGGTCGTCCGGGAGCTCTATGAGGCGCATCCCGACTGGATCTGCGTCGACGCGGAAGGGCAGCCCTATATGCAGGCCGACAAGTTCGTCACCTGCATCAACTCGCCCTACTACTCCGATCACCTGCCCCAGGTGATGCGCGAGATCATCGCGCGTTCCAGCCCGGATGGATTTGCCGACAACTCTTGGGCCGGGCTGCCCCGGACCAAGATCTGCCACTGCCTCAACTGCCGCCAGCGCTTCGCGGCCGAGGGCCATGACCTCCCCCAACGCGAGGACTGGGACGACGAGGCGTACCGCGCCTGGGTGGCCTGGAACTACCGCAGGCGGACCGAGCTCTGGGACTTCAACAACGCCGTCACGATGGAGGCGGGCGGGCCGGACTGCCGCTGGATGGGGATGCTCTCGGGCGAGGTCCTCAACAACTGCAACCGGTTCATCGACCTGAGGGAGATCCTGGCCCGCTCCGAGATCGTGATGCTGGACCACCAGCGGCGGACGCCCGAGGACGGCTTCGAGCAGAACACCGAGGCCGGCAAGCGGCTCCACGAACTCTTGGGATGGGACAAGCTCATCCCTGAAAGCACGCCGCAGTACCAGCTCGGCTCTCCGGCCTTCCGGCTGTCCTCGATGCCGGCGGCAGAGGTGCAGCTCTGGACCCAGGCGGCCTTCGCCGGCGGCATCCAGCCCTGGTGGCACCACATCGGCGCCGCGCACGAGGACCGCCGGCAGTACCGGACGGCCGAGCCGATCTTCCGCTGGCACGAGGCGAACCGGGACATTCTCGTGAACCGGACGCCGCTGGCCCGGATCGGCGTCGTCTGGAGCCAGGCCAACCACGACCTGCATGGCCGCGACCGCCCGGAGCAGCGCACCCTCGATCCCTATCGCGGGATGGTGCGGGCGCTGTCACGCGCCGGGCTCGACTGGCTGCCGGTCGAAGCGAAGGACATCGCCCGGGCGAAGGGACGGTTCGACGTCCTCGTCCTGCCCAACCTCGTGGTGATTGACCGGGAGACGGAGGCGGCGCTCAGGGATTACGTCGCAGCCGGAGGATCGCTGATCGCCACCGGCGAGACCGGCAGGAGGGATGGCCAGGGCCAGTGGCGCCAGATACCCGCCCTGTCCGACCTCTTCGGCCTCGTGCCCGACGGCGAGGCTCTGGGGGCCGATACCACGCCGGACCCCAGCATCGAGATCCCGTTGCGCCACTCCTACCTGCGCTTGGCCCCCGAGCGGCGCCACGACGTCTATGGTCCCCGGGACGAGGAAGCGCCTTCCGAGGTCCTTCCGCGTCATCCCATCCTGGACGGCTTGGACGACACCGACACGCTGCCGTTCGGCGGCCTTCTCCCTTCCATGCGCGCTGGGCCGGACACCTCGGTCTTGGCCACCTTCATCCCCGAGTTCCCGATCTACCCACCCGAGACGTCATGGATGCGGACGCGGCGGACGGAGATCCCGGCCATCACCGTTCGCGAAGGTCCAAACGGCTCGCGCCTTGCGTTCATCCTGGCCGACTTGGACCGCTGCTATGCCCGTGAGGGCGCGTTCGAGCATGCCCAGGTCCTGTCCAACGCCGTACGTTGGGCCCTTCACGGGAGTCCTCCAGTGGAGGTCAGCGCGCCCGGCGGCCTGGTTGCGGCCACGGCCTATGCTCAGGAGGGGCGCTGGATCGTGCATCTGACGAGCCGCATCGTCACGGCCCCTGTTCCTGGCCGACAGGATCACGTGATCCCCATCGGGCCCGTCGAGGTCAAGATCGATGCAAGCCGTCTGACCGGCTCCGGCGTGCGACTGCGTGTCTCCCAAGGCCAGCCGTCGCTCGCTGTGGATGGCACGAACCTGACCATCTCGATCGATCGGGTCGTCGGCCACGAGGTGGTCGTCATGGACGCCCGGTGACGTGTTCGGACCAGGCTCTCAAGGTCTGGTGCTTCGACAGCAAGAGAGAGAATCGACGATGATGACAGTGACCCGGCTCGATGTCGCGGATGCGCGACATCTGATTGAAGGTGCAGCGGCGCGCGCTGCAACGATCGGCGTTCCCATGTGCATCGCAGTCACCGATGAAAGCGGCCAGCTCGTCGCCTTCGAACGGATGGACGGCGGCAAGGTGACCTCCATCACCATCGCCATCGACAAGGCCTTCACGGCCAGCGCAGCGCGCAAGGCCACGCACGAGTATGGCGAGGCGAGCCAGCCGGGCGCTCCGGCTTATGGCATCGCCAGTGCCATCGGGGGGCGGCTGATGGTCATAGGCGGTGGTCTTCCTGTGACTGTCGACGGTGTCGTGGTCGGAGGTATTGGCGTCTCCTCTGGCACGCCGGCGCAGGATCGCGACGTGGCGCAGACTGGGATCGACTTCTTCTTGGGACAGCGTTCCGATGGCGCCGCATGACCTGACACGTAAGTTCGCGTGAGGACGGGGCCAGACTTGCTTCTTGCACCCTGTGCTGTCAGAGCGATGCGGCCTGAGCGAGGGCAGGGCCAGCGACCCTAACCGGCATGACCCATCGCGGCGCCTTTCGGTACTTTCGCCCTGACAACCAAGCCGACCTTTCGGCTCGGCGGCGTCATCGCCTTCGCCAGCGCAGCCAGACCGATCGCGCTTGCCGTCCTGGACAGCTATCCGACGGCGGCATCGACCTGAACGGCCCGGCGTCTGGGTGATCAGCTCCGGTTGTGGCGCAAGGCCTGAGGTGTCACACCGTAGGCACGGACGAAGTGGTCGTAGAACTGGCTGAGCGAGGGAAAGCCCGCCTGAGCCGCCACCGAGGCCACGGTGGCGTTGCTCTCGAGAAGGAGCGCCCTGGCGCGCAGCAGGCGCATCCGAATGATGAAGCGCCGCATCGGCATCCGGACCACCTGGGTGAAGAGCGAGAGCGCGTAGGTCTCGTGCAGGCCGGTGACGCGCGCCACGTCGGCGTTGGTCATGGGCTGGGCCAGGTTCTCCAGGATGAAGCGGAGCATCGTCACCACATGGGCCACGCGCGTGCGCTGGGGATGCTCGGCCCCCTCCGGGTTGCCCATGGGCACGCGCAGCGTGTCGAGCGGCTGGAGCAGGGAACGGCGCAGAAGGGCGTTTAGCTCCATGTAAAGGATCTCGCGCCGCTCGGGCTGGCCGGAGCGGTAGTCGCGATACCAGGCCTCCACCTGGCCCGCAGGCAGGAGGTCGGGGTCGAGAATGACCATGCCGCCCGACAGCAGCACCACCTGGAGCCGGGCGATGTGCGGCATGAACAGGAACACGTCGAGCGGTAGATAGATGTTGGCGAGGCGGAGCGGCTCCTCGCCGGTGGGAGAGAGCCGGACGAGCTGGTGGGGGATGTTGGCCCAGAAGAGAACGAGGCGGCCGGGCGGAATCTCGATCTCCTGGTCCTCGACCCGGTAGGTCATCGAGCCGCCCGTCAGCACGTTGCCCTCGACGTGCCCGTGCCAATGGGGGGTCGGCATCAGGCGCGGCTCGAAGAGGCGCATCCCGAATCGGCCGATTGCGCGGTCCTCGGCGTAAAAGCGGCGTTCGGGCCGGGGCGTGGGGGCGGGCATAAGGACCTTGGGATTCCGGACTAGAAAATGACCTTTCCGGTATTGCTCCGAAGCAGGCCCGAGGTCCATCCTTCCCTTATCGCGAAGCCCTGACAAAGGGACGCGGAGAACGGCCCGGACGGGAGGTGAGGCGCCGGCAAGCGCGCCGGTCCTTGCCATCCGGGAACAGCCAGGCCGGGCCCGCACCGGGTCCGAGGGGAGGACATAGACCGATGAGACCGCAATCGCGCGCCATGACGGCTGCGCTGCTGATGGGTGTTGCGCCCGTGGCCCTTTGGGCGCAGGTCGTCGAACCCACGACGCCGCCCGCGCCGCCCGAGTTCGCCGCGCAGGGCGAGCCCGTCTTCGTCAATCGCGACGAGATCTACACCTACCGCGCCCTGCCCGAATATCATGAGCCGGAGTTCGTGACGGCCTTCGTCGAGGCGGGCAAGCTGCCCCCCGTCGCCGAGCGCCTGCCGGCCGAGCCGCTGGTCTACGAGGCGGGCAACATGCCCGACGGGATCGGCGTCTATGGCGACGTGATGCGCCATGTGATCGGCGGCCGCCCCGAAGGTTGGAACTACGTCGGCGGCCAGAGCCAGGGCTGGGGCGGCATCGACATCGGCCTTTACGAATGCCTGACCCGGACCGGCCCGCTGTTCCAGGTGAACCCGGAGGACCTGCAGCCGCTGCCGAACCTCGCGCGGTCCTGGGAATGGTCCGAGGACGGGATGTCCCTCACGGTCAACCTGATCGAGGGCGCGAAGTGGTCCGACGGCGACCCCTTCGATACCGAGGACATCGAGTTCTACTGGAACGACGCGGTCGTGGACCCCGAGGTGACGCCGCTCAACGGCGCGAGCCCCGAGACCTTCGGCGTGGGCACGACGCTCGAGGTGCTGGGGCCCTACCAGTTCCGGTTCAACTTCGCGACGGCCTTCCCGGAGCAGGTGCTTTACGCGATGGCCTATGGGACCTTCTGCCCGGGGCCGAGCCATGTCCTCAAGCCCCAGCACCCGGCCCATGGCGGCCAGTCCTATGAGGCGTTCCGCAACGCCTTCCCGCCCGACTACATGAATTTCCCGGTGATGGGGGCCTGGGTGCCGGTGGAGTACCGGCCCGACGACATCGTGGTGATGCGGCGCAACCCCTACTACTGGAAGGTGGACTCCGAGGGGAACCAGCTGCCCTACCTCGACGAGATGCACTACCGCCTGAGCACCTGGGCGGACCGCGACGTGCAGGCGGTGGCGGGGACGGGCGACTTCTCGAACCTCGAGCAGGCCGAGAACTTCGTCGAGTCGCTGCGGCGCTCGGCCGATCCCGAGGCGCCCGCGCGGCTGGAGTTCGGGCCGCGTATCATCGGCTACTCGCTTTATCCGAACCTTTCGGGCAACGGCTGGGGCGCGCCCGACGCGCGCGCCCAGGCCATCCGCGATCTGAACCGGAACGAGCACTTCCGCATGGGCGTGACCCAGGCCATCGACCGGCAGCGGCTGGGCGAAAGCCTCGTGAAGGGGCCCTTCATCGCGCAGTACGCGGGCGGCCTCTATCCAGGGACGGCCTACTATGACGAGGCGTCGACGGTCTTCTACCCCTACTCCCTCGAGAGCGCGAAGGCGCATTTCGAGGCGGCGGGCCTGACCGACACCGACGGGAACGGCTTCCTGAACCACCCGGCCGAGGTGCTGGGCGGCGCCGACGTGCAGATCACCCTGCTCGTGAACGGCGACTACGAGACCGACAAGAACCTTGCGTCGGGCGTGGTGGCCATGCTCGAGGAGGCCGGCATCCAGGTCGCGTTGAACCAGCTTTCGGGCAACGACCGCGACGCCACGCGCGACGCGGGGACCTGGGACTGGCAGGTGTTCCGCAACCCGACCGAGATCATCACGGTCGTGCAGAACACCACCCAGCTCGCGCCGACGGGGCCCACGACCTCGTGGAACCACCGCGCGAACGAGGCGGGCGAGCTCGACCTTCTGCCGTGGGAGCAGGAGATGGTGGACGTCGTGAACCGCTTCATCGCGAGCCGCGATCCCGCCGAGCGGACCGAGCTGATGAAGCAGTACCAGCGGCTCTACACCGAGAACCTTTATGGCGTCGGGCTGGTGAACTACCCGGGCGCGCTGGTCGTCAACAAGCGCTTCGCCAACATCCCGCCCGGGGCGCCGATCTTCCAGTTCAACTGGGCCGAGGACAACATCATGCGCGAGCGGGTCTTCGTCCCCGAGGACCGGCAGCAGGACCACGAACTGCACCCCGACACGCTGCCCGGCGCGCCCGGCAGCGCGGGGCCGGCGACCGCCTCGTGATCTCCGGCGAGCGGCTCTCGGGCCGCCCCCATCCCCACCCGCCGGCGGAGGATGCCTCCGCCCCCGGCCGCTCCTGAAGGACAGGCCCCATGCTCCGATTCCTTTCCTTCCGCCTGCTCCAGGCCATCCCCGTCCTCTTCGTCATGAGCGTGATCACCTTCGCGATCATCCAGGCGCCGCCGGGTGACTTCGGCGACTTCATCAAGTCCAACATGATCTCGCAGGGGGGCGCCTCGGTGGCCGCCGCCGAGGCCGCCGCCGAGGAGTACCGCGAGCGGCACGGCCTCAACGACCCGCTGGCCCTCCAGTACGTCCGCTGGATCACCGGGATCGTCACCCGAGGCGACTTCGGCTTCTCCTACTTCTACAACAAGCCCGTGGCGGACGTGGTGGCCGAGAGGCTGCCGCGCACGATCATGCTGGCGCTGGTCTGCCACTTCCTCGCGAGCCTCCTGGGCATCGGCTTCGGCATCCTGGCCGCGACGCGGCAGTATTCCTGGGTGGACACGGCCCTGTCGTTCCTGGCCTTCCTGGGCATGACGATCCCGCGCTTCCTGCTCGCGCTCATCATCCTCTACGTGCTGGCCTTCCGGCTGAACGTGCAGGAGCTGGGCAGCTTCTATTCGAGCCGCTACGGCGGGCAGCCCTACTGGCTCGGGCCCTTCGACTTCAACTGGGCCAAGCTTTGGAACCTGATCCAGCACGTCTGGCCGGTGGTCTTCATCGCGACCCTGGGGGGGCTGGCCTACAACATGCGGGTGATGCGGGCGAACCTGCTCGACACGCTGAACGCGCAATACGTGGAAACGGCCCGCGCCAAGGGCCTGAGCGAAGGGCGCGTCATCATGCGCCACGCCGTCCCGAACGCGCTCCACCCCCTCGTGGCCTACCAGGGCGTCGTGCTGCCCTACATGCTGACCGGCGAGATCGAGGTGGCCATCGTCTTCTCCCTCGCCACCGTGGGGCCAGCCATCGTGGGCTCCATGGGCATCGGGGACGTGTACGTCACGGCGACGCTGCTCCTCGTGCTGGGGGCGACGCTCATCATCGGCAACATCATCGCGGACCTGGCGCTCGCGCTGCTCGATCCGCGCATCCGAGTGGGAGCCACGGCATGACCGACGCTACAGGTTCCAGCCTGCCGCCGCGCCGCGCCGGCGCCGCCGACCCCACGGCCCCGCGCGACCCCCGCGCCACGCTGCTGCCCGCCGCCGGACCCGGCACGGCCGCCGTGGAGGCGCCGGCCGGCGACCTCGGGCCGGAGGTCCTGGACAGCCGCGCCTCGACCGTCTCGACCCGCAGCCAGAGCTATGGCGCCCTGGTCTGGCGCCGGCTCCGGAGGTCCGTGCCGGGGATGCTGGGGCTCGTCCTCGTGACGCTCCTCATCCTCGTGGCGATCTTTGCCGACTTCGTGAGCCCGGTGGACCCGAAGGCGCGCAACGTGTCCTTCGCCCCGCCGGACAAGGTCTCGTGGTACGTCCCGGGCGACGGGCCCGAGGCGGGCTGGCGGTTCCTGCCGGTCGTCTTCCCCGTCGTGGAGACGGACGAGTTCGATCCCGTCACCTTCCAGCCCATCGTGGGGCCGGATTTCGAGAACCCGCGGCCCATCGTGCTCTTCGCGCCGGGCTGGGAGTACAGCTTCCTGGGCATCCGCATGAGCCGGCACCTCTTCGGGGTCGCGGACGGCTCGCCCTTCCATCTGCTAGGCACCGACACGCTGGGGCGCGACATCTTCTCGCGCGGGGTGGTGGGGAGCCGGATCTCGCTGACGCTGGCCCTGGTCTCGATCGCGCTCATCACCATCATCGGCACGCTGGCGGGGATCGCCTCGGGCTATATCGGCGGGCGCTTCGACGCGTGGTTTCAACGGTTCGTGGAGATCATCCTCGCCTTCCCGCAACTGCCTCTCTACCTCACGCTCGCCACGCTGATCCCGGTCACGGCGCCGTCGGGGGTCTTCCTGACCTTCGTCGTCGTGGTGATCGTGGCGCTGGGCTGGGCGCAACTCTCGCGCGAGGTGCGGTCCAAGACCATGGCGCTGCGACAGGTGGACTATGTCCGGGCGGCGCTGGCGGTGGGGGCCTCGGACGGGCGGATCATCACCCGGCACATCCTGCCCAACGTGATGAGCCACATCATCGTCTCGATCACGCTGGGGATCCCCACCATCGTGCTCCTCGAATCCTTCCTGGGCTTCCTGGGCTTCGCGGTGAAGCCGCCGCTGATCTCCTGGGGGCTCATGCTCCAGGACGCGGGGACCTTTTCCGTGATCGGTTCCTATCCCTGGATCCTGAGCCCCGTGGGCTTCGTGCTCCTCACCGTCTTCGCCTTCAACGCCCTGGGCGACGGCCTTCGCGATGCCATCGACCCCTACTGAGGCCGGACCCATGACCGAGATGACCCCTATCCAAGGCCCCCTGATCGACGCCCGCAACGTCGCCGTCACCTTCAAGGTCGAGGGCGGCACCGTGGAGGCCGTGCGCGACGTGTCCTTCGCCGTCTGGCCCGGCAAGACCACCGCGCTGGTGGGCGAATCCGGGTCGGGCAAGTCGGTGACGGCGCGGGCCGTCATGCGGCTCCTCAGCAAGCGGGCGACCGTGTCCGACCGGACGCGCATCCTGTATGCCGGAAAGGACATGGCGCATCTGTCGGATCGCGAGATGCGGCGGCTGCGGGGCAACCGCATCTCCATGATCTTCCAAGAGCCGATGTCCTCGCTGAACCCGGTCTACACGATCGGGGCGCAGATCAGCGAAGGGCTGATCCTGCACCAGAGGATGACCCGCAGGGCCGCCTGGGCGCGGGCCATCGAGCTTTTGGAAGAAGTGCAGATCCCCGATCCGGCGGCGCGGGTGAACCAGTATCCGCACCAGCTTTCGGGCGGGCAGCGGCAGCGCGTGATGATCGCAATGGCGCTGGCCAACCGGCCCGATGTGCTGATCGCCGATGAGCCCACGACGGCGCTCGACGTCACGGTGCAGGCGCAGATCCTACACCTGATCGACGACCTGAAGACGAAGTACGGGATGGGGGTCATCCTCATCACCCACGACCTGACGGTGGTGCGGCAGTTTGCGGACCATGTGCATGTGATGCAGCACGGCGAGATCCGCGAATCCGGTCCGACCGAGCAGATCTTCACCGCGCCCGAGCACCCCTACACCCGGCGCCTCCTAGCATCGGAGCCCCGAGGGCAGGCCGACCCCGCGCAGGTCCACCCCGAGACGGTGCTGAAGGGCGAGAGGGTGCGGGTCGCCTTCATGCTGCGCCGCGGGGGCTTCTTCAAGGGCAGCTATCATCCGCTCGTCGCGGTGGACGACCTGTCGCTGGACCTGAAGCGGGGCGAGACGCTGGGCCTTGTGGGCGAGTCGGGGAGCGGCAAGACCACCTTCGGGCAGGCCCTGATCCGGCTCATCAGGAACGACGGCGGGCGGATCACCTTCGCAGGCGACCGGATCGAGGACAAGGACCGCAAGGCGATGCGGCCTTACCGGTCCCGGATGCAGATCGTGTTCCAGGACCCCTTCGCGTCCATGAACCCGCGCCTGTCGGTTCGCCAGATCATTGAGGAAGGGTTGGTGGTGAACGGCATCGGCCGGACCTCGCGGGAGCGGTTCGAACGGGTGCAGCAGGCGCTCCGCGACGCCGGGCTGCCCGACACCATCAGCCACCGCTTTCCGCACGAGTTCTCGGGCGGGCAGCGGCAGCGGATCGCCATCGCGCGGGCCATCGCGCTCGAGCCCGAGTTCATCCTGCTCGACGAGCCCACCTCGGCGCTCGACCTGTCGGTGCAGGCGCAGATCATCGAGCTCCTGCGCAAGCTCCAGCGCGAGAAGGGGCTGAGCTACCTGTTCATCTCGCACGATCTCAAGGTCGTGCGGGCGCTGTGCCACCGCGTGATGGTGATGCAGCACGGCAAGATCGTCGAGGAGGGGCCTGTGGACCAGGTCCTGGTCGACCCCAAGACCGACTACACCAAGCGGCTCGTGCGCGCGGCGTTCGAGATCGCGGCCTGATTGCGAGGATTTCCATGACCGTCATCACCTTCATCGGGGCGGGTAGCACCGTCTTCACCAAGAACATCGCGGGCGACCTCCTGCATCGAGAGGCGCTGAAGGGCGCCACGATCCGCCTGATGGACATCAACCCCAGGCGGCTGGAGGAGTCCGAGGTCGTCGTGGGCAAGCTCGCGCAGACCCTGGGCGGGCGGGCCAGGGTCGAGACCTACACCGACCAGCGCCGTGCGCTGGAGGGCGCGGACTTCGTGGTCGTCAGCTTCCAGATCGGCGGCTACGAGCCCGCGACGGTGACGGACTTCGAGGTGCCCAAGCGGTTCGGCCTGCGCCAGACCATAGCCGACACGCTGGGCGTGGGCGGGATCATGCGGGGGCTGCGGACGGTGCCGCACCTGTGGTCGATCTGCGCGGACATGATGGAAGTCTGCCCCCGGGCCATCATGCTCCAGTACGTGAACCCCATGGCGATCAACACCTGGGCGATCGGGGCGAAGTTCCCGGAGATCCGGCAGGTGGGCCTGTGCCATTCGGTGCAGGGCACGGCTGAGGAGCTGGCGCGCGACCTCGACATCCCGATCGAGGAGATCCGCTACCGGGCGGGCGGCATCAACCACATGTCGTTCTACCTGAACTTCGAGCACCGCCAGCCCGACGGGTCCTACGTGGACCTTTATCCGGCGCTGCGGCAGGGCTACCGGGACGGCCGCTTCCCCAAGCCCTCGTCGTGGAACCCGCGCTGCCCCAACAAGGTGCGCTATGAGATGCTGATGCGGCTGGGCTACTTCGTGACCGAGTCGTCGGAGCACTTCGCCGAGTACACGCCCTGGTTCATCAAGCGCGACCGCCCCGACCTGATCGAGAAGTTCGGCATCCCGCTGGACGAGTACCCCAAGCGCTGCGTGGAGCAGATCGCGCGGTGGGACAAGCAAGCGCAGGAGTATCGCGACGCCGAGAAGATCGTGGTGAAGCCGTCGCACGAATATGCCTCGGCCATCGTAAACTCGGTGGTCACGGGCGAGCCGTCGGTGATCTACGGCAACATCCGCAATCGCGGCTTCATCCCGCAACTGCCCGACGGCTGCGCGGTCGAGGTGCCGATTCTCGTGGACGACAACGGCCTTCAGCCGACGACGGTGCAGGACATTCCGCCCCAGCTCATCGCGCTCCAGCGCACCAACATCAACGTGCAGGAGCTGACGGTCGCCGCGCTCATGACCGAGAACCGCGAGCACATCTATCACGCCGCGATGCTCGACCCGCACACCGGGGCGGAGCTGGACCTCGAGCAGATCTGGTCGCTGGTGGACGACCTGCTGGACGCGCACGGCGAGTTCACGCCGGAATGGGCCCGGCCCGAACCGCGCCGGAAGGCCTCGTGATGGCAGCGGCGGGCTGGCCGGAACGGATCGTCGTCGTGGGCGGCGGCACGGCGGGCTGGCTCGCCGCGATGATGCTGTCGGACGTGGCGGGTAAGAAGTCCCCCGGCACCTCCGTGACCGTCATCGAGTCCTCCAAGATCGGGGTCATCGGGGTGGGGGAGGGCTCGACGGCCGTCTTCCGCCAGATGCTGCGGCGCTTCGGGCTCGACGAGGAGGAGTTCCTTCGGGAGACCGGGGCCACGATCAAGTTCGGCATCCGGCACCGGGACTGGCGGAGGCTCGGGCACCATTACGACGGGCCGATCGACGACCCCCATCTCGTGGCGCCGGGCATTCCTCTCGACTGCTATGCGGTCGCGGCAGGCAAGCCGGTGCAGGAGGCGCACCTCTTCCAGCACCTGATCTGGAAGAGGCGCGGGCCCTTCGCGGAGGTGGACGGGAGGCGGGTGCCGGCGGGGCCGTTCCATCACGCCTTCCACTTCGACCAGGCGCTGGTGGGCCAGTGGCTGCGGAAGAAGGCCCGTGGCATCCGGCATATCGACGATCAGGTGACGGGGGTCGAAAAGGGCGGCGAGGGGATCGTCGCCCTGCATCTGGAAGGCGGGCTGCGCATCGAGGGCGACCTGTTCATCGATGCCTCGGGCTTCCGGCGCAGGCTTGTGTCCGAGATGCCGTTCGACTGGATCAGCTTCTCGGACATGCTCCCCAACAATCGGGCGCTGCCCTTCTGGCTGGACCTGAAGGACGGGGAGGAGATCGACCCCGTGACCGGGGCTTGGGCGCAGGGCCACGGCTGGATGTGGCAGATTCCCACCCAGGGGCGCTTCGGCTGCGGCTATGTCTACTGCGACGCCTACATCACCCCCGAGGAAGCGCAGGCCGAGATCGAGCGGACGCTGGGGCACCCCATCGAGCCACGCGGCGACATCCGCATCAACCCCGGGCGGCAGCGGGATGTCTGGGTCGGCAACGTCGTGGCCGTGGGCCTCGCGTCCTCGTTCCTGGAGCCATTGGAGGCGACCTCGATCCACGGAACCATCGGGCAGCTCATCTGCCTGACGGAATGGCTCGGTCAGCCGGGAGGCAAGGCACGCTACAACGCCACCGCCGCGCGGCAGGTGGACGACTTCCGCGATTTCGTGCGGCTCCATTATGTGAGCGAGCGGCGCGACACGGCCTACTGGCGGGACGTGACCGCCTCCCATCCGCCCGTGGTGACGGAGCGGCTGGAGAAGTGGTCGCGCAAGTTCCCGTCGCGCGAGGACTTCGAGCCGTTCCCGCTCGGCCTCGCCCATGTGCAGGAGCAACTTTACGTGCCCGTGCTCAACGGGCTCGGCCTCCTGAACCAGGACCTCGCGCGCGCCGAGATGGCCCGCGACCCGAAGCTGCGCCAGAAGGCGCGCGAAACCCATGCGAGCCTTGTCGCGGAGTATTTCCGAGCGGCCGAGAGATGCCTGCCGCACCGCGCCTGGCTCGAGTCCCTTCACAAGGAATTGGCGGCATGACCTTCAAGATCTGCATCATCGGCGCGGGCAGCGTCGGCTTCACGAAGAAGCTCGTCTCGGACCTGCTCAAGGTGCCCGAGTTCGAGGACGTGGAGTTCGCTCTGACGGACATCAACGCGCACAACCTCGACATGATCGCGCAGATCATCCGGCGCATCGTCGAGGTGAACGGGCTTCCAGCGAAGGTCACCGCCACCACCGACCGTCGCGCGGCGCTGGAGGGCGCGCGCTATGTGATGAACGTGGTGCGGATCGGGGGGCTGGAAGCCTTCGCCGACGACATCCGCATCCCGCTCAAGTACGGCGTGGACCAGTGCGTGGGCGACACGATCTGCGCGGGCGGCATCCTCTATGGCCAGCGCGGCATCCCGGCGATGATGGAGTTCTGCCGCGATATCCGCGAGGTGGCGGAGACGGACGCGCTGCTCCTCAACTACGCCAACCCCATGGCGATGATGACCTGGGCGGCTATCGACCATGGCAAGGTGCGGACCGTAGGCCTGTGCCACGGCGTGCAGAACGGCCACAGGCAGATCGCGCGGGCGCTGCGCGTGCCCATGGAGGAGCTGGACATCGTCTGCTCCGGCATCAACCACCAGACCTGGTACGTCGACCTGCGCCACAAGGGACGGAGGATCGGCAAGGACGAGATGATCGCCGCCTTCGAGCGGCATCCGGTCTTCTCCGAGCAGGAGAAGGTGCGGATCGATGTGCTCAAGCGCTTCGGCTATTATTCGACCGAGTCGAACGGGCACCTGTCCGAATACCTGCCCTGGTACCGCAAGCGGCCCGAGGAGATCACGCGGTGGATCTCCATGGACGACTGGATCCATGGCGAGACGGGCGGGTATTTCCGCTACACGACCGAGAACCGCAACTGGTTCGAGACGGATTTCCCGGTGTTTCTTGAAGAGGCGGGCAAGCCGCTGTCGGACTACGAGCGCACCGACGAGCACGCGTCGCACATCCTCGAGGCGCTGGAGACGGGGCGCGTCTATCGCGGGCACTTCAACGTCAAGAACGGCGGCACGATCACCAACCTGCCCGCTGACTGCATCATCGAATCGCCCGGGTTCGTGGACCGCTTCGGGATCAACATGGTCGAGGGGATCACGCTGCCGCTGGCCTGCGCCGCCACC
The DNA here is from genome assembly GCF_006152145.1 of Rubellimicrobium roseum. GTDB lineage: Bacteria > Pseudomonadota > Alphaproteobacteria > Rhodobacterales > Rhodobacteraceae > Rubellimicrobium > Rubellimicrobium roseum. Next base: position 38,340 of record NZ_VDFV01000037.1, read on the forward strand.
TGCAACGTGTCGGTCAGCGTCCAGCGGATGAGCGTGGAGGCGGCGATGACCGGCGACCTCGACCTGCTCAAGCAGGCCGTGCTGCATGACCCGCTCGTGGGGGCGATCCTGAACCCCGAGGAGGTCTGGCAGATGGTGGACGAGATGGTGGTGGCGCAGGAGAAGTGGCTGCCCCAGTACGTCCACGCCATCGCCGAAGCGCGCGAGCGCCTGAAGAACCCGAAGGTTCGAACCCGCGAGTGGGCTGGTGCCGCGCGGCTCGATGTACGGTCGGTGGACGAGCTGCGGGATGCCAAGAACAAGAAGGCGGCCGGCGAGGGTCATGGGCTCGGTACCAAGGTTATGGGCTGAGAAAGCATGCGGACGGACCAGCCAGGAGCGACGCGGCTCGGCATGAAGGAGACAGACAAGGCAACGACCCATCTCACCGGTTGCGGCGTGGCCTTGATGAAGGCGCCCGTCAGCGGCCGGATCGCATCTTGGGCAGATCTTCCTCGATAAGCGCCTCCACATTCCGTACGCCAAGCTGGCGTGAGGGAGTGGCTTCTAGCCTGCTGCTGTTCCTGTGGCGGCGGCAGACCGCTGCGGTCGACATGTCAGCTTTCTGCTCCCGCAGGATCCTGCCATCCGCTCCTCGGTGACCTCAGTGTATGACCAAGCGCAGCCTGTTCTATTGCTTGCGAGCCAGCCCCGTGAACATTCGGTCGCCCGTGGAGCTTCGCATTCGTCCTTCGTTGGGTGAGTGTGCAAACGAGTCCCGCCCAAGAGAAGGTTCGACGCCAGTCTCGTCCGCTCCGCCGTCCTGCTTGACTGATGTACTGACGAGGTCGGACTCTTCTGGGCAAGTTGACTCTTGTCCCCCCACTTACCGAAGCCAGTCCGGGCTGCCTGTCGCCCGCCATGAGCGTTGATGGTGTGACCGCCCCCCGACGGCATCGGTGTGCCAAAGTGGCTCTGCGACGACCCGCAAGGGAGGTGAACTGGCCCCTGTTTCGACCGGACACCTGGGCATAACCATGGAGGCTTAGGCATAGCCCTAAGCACG
>NZ_VDFV01000038.1 GCF_006152145.1 Rubellimicrobium roseum
CCCAAGGTCTTTCTCTCGGCCATCGCCTTGGCCGCAACCGTCATGTTCTGGCTATGAGTCCTGAGCGTAAGCGGTCCCGCTCGCTTACATCAGACCTCTTCGCAACCATAGCGGGCCCGATGTCCCGTTCACTGCGACCCTGATGACCGGCTTCCTCGCGTTTCACGGGTAGCACGATCCCCAATCCGATCCTGCTCGTAGAGTCCGTGCGGAAGCTGCCAAGGCAGCGGCCCGACAGTCGAGGCCATGAGACGACCGACGGCCGCCACCTTGCGAGACGGCGGCGCGAGCATGCCCCTTTGTCAATCTCCAATCGCCACGCCCTCGCGACGGCTGTCGGCGCCACCGATCAGGCCGGCCGGGCTGACGACGATCGCCTGAATCCCGGAGGTCATATCCGAGATGCTGACCTCGTGCCCCATGGCTTCGAGCGCCGCCGCCCAGCGCTCAGCCTCGGTCCCCGCCTCCAGCTCGGTCGGGCCGTTGCGAGAGCCGAAGTTGGGCAGGTCGACAGCCTCCTGCGGGTCGAGGGACCAGTCTAGAATGCCCACCAACGTCTTGGCTACGAAGTTGATAATCTGGCTGCCGCCCGGAGAGCCCGTGACGACATAGACCCGGTCGAAGGCGTCGAACACGATCGTCGGCGCCATGGAGCTGCGCGGGCGCTTGCCGGGCTCGACCCGGTTCGCCACGGGCCGCCCATCGTCGTCCGGCGCGAACGCGAAGTCGGTCAGTTCGTTGTTCAGCAGGAAGCCACTTTGGGTCATGATCCGAGCGCCAAATGCGGATTCGATGGTCGTGGTCATGGACACCGCGTTGCCGTCGCGGTCCACGACCGAGATGTGGCTCGTGCCGTTCTCGATCCCGTCCGAAGGCGCGAGCGGCATCCCTTGCTGGAACGGCGGATCGCCCGCTTCCGCCGCGCCCATCGTGCGGTCAGGATCGACGAGCGCGCCGCGGTCGCGAAGGTAACTCTCGTCCAAGAGCCCGCGCAGCGGAACGCCGACGAAGTCCGGATCGGCAACGTATTGAGCGCGGTCGGCAAAGGCCAAGCGCCCGGCCTCGGAGAACCAATGGACTGCTTCGGGCCCCGGTCCGAGGGCGGCCATGTCGACGGGCTCGATGATCGCGAGGACCTGCTGGATGGCCACCGCGCCTGAGGAAGGCGGTCCCATGCCGCAGATCTTGTAGACTCGGTACTCACCACAGACGGGCGGGCGCTCCACGACGCGGTAAGCGGCGAGGTCCGAAATGGTCATGTCACCCGGGTTCGCGGCATGCCCGCCGACGGTGCCCACGATGTCCTCGGCGATAGCACCTGAGTAAAAGGCCCCTGCCCCCTCGTCTGCGATGCGGCGCAGGGTCGCGGCGAAGGCAGGATTGCGGAGCCGGGCGCCCGCTGCTTTCGGGGTCCCATCCGCCTCGTAGAAGTAGGCGCGCGCGGCCGGATCGTCATCGAGGAACTCCTCTTGAGCGAGAAGTCCTGCCAAGCGCGGAGAGATCGCGAAACCATCCTCAGCCAGCCGAACTGCGGGCTCGAAAAGCCGCTCCCAGGGCAGCCGCCCCCAGCGCACGTGAGCCTCTTCGAGTAGCCGGACCGTTCCCGGAACTCCGACCGAGCGACCGCCCACGACCGCCTGCATGAAATCCATGGACTGTCCGTCAAGGCCGAGGAAGCGGTCTGGCGTAGCGGCGGAAGGCGCGGTCTCGCGCCCGTCGAGCGTGACAAGGTCGCGCCGGTCGGCGTCCCAGTGCAGCAGGAAGGCACCACCCCCGATCCCGGAGCTCTGGGGTTCCACGAGGTTGAGCACGAGTTGGACGGCGATGGCCGCATCGACAGCGCTGCCTCCGGCTCGCAGAACATCCAGCCCGGCTTGGGCGGCGAGCGGGTTGGCGGCGGCCACCATCTGGGTCGTGGCCTGCCCCGCGGCGCGAAAGGTGCGCCCCGTGGCCGCCTCCGGCACCGGTGCCAGTTCGGACACCGTTCCCTGCGCGCGAAGGTCCGCAAGGCTCAGAGGCGACATCAGGACACACGCGGCCGAGGTCAGCACGCGCCAGGAGAATACGGGATCGGGCATGTGTCGTCTCCTCTGACGGATCGGAACGGTTGGCTTGCCGGAGCATAGCACGAAGGATCGGGCTGGCTCCGGCCATCGACGCCGGAAAATCTCTTGGTCCCTGAATGATCAGGACTCTCTGGCGCCCAATAATCTTGCAAACCGTTCTGATGTGCTCAAGGATTCGACATTACTGCCAGCTTCGGTCCGCTGCGGTTCTGTCAGGACTCCCGTCCTGCTCCTCGGCGGGACACACGCTCTCAACGCGTCACGGGACCTCAGGGGAGTCCAGAATGTTCCATAACTTCATCGCCGCCGTTGCGGGGTCGATCATGCTGGGCGGCGCGGCTGCAGCGCAGACCGCGGTCCCCTTCGCGCTCGACTGGAAGTTCGAGGGCCCGGCCGCCCCCTACTTCCTGTCCATCGACAACGGTCATTTCACCGGGGCCGGGTTGGAGGTCGAGATCAGCGAAGGCAACGGCTCGCTCGACGCCATTCCCAAGGTCGCCACCGGCGCCTTTCCGGTGGGCTTCGCCGACATCAATTCGCTGATGCGCTTCCTTGACCAGAACCCCGGAGCCCCCGTGACGGCCGTCATGATGATCTATGACAAGCCACCCTTCGCCGTTGTTGGCCGCAAGTCGCTGGGCGTCAATGAGCCCGCCGACCTGACCGGCAAGACGCTGGGCGCCCCGCCCCCGGACGGCGCGTGGTCGCAGTTCCCCATCTTCGCCGCCGAGAACGGGCTCGACATGGCCCAGATCACCGTCAACCCGGTGGGCTTCCCCGTGCGCGAGCCCATGCTGGCCGACGGGCAGGTGCAGGCGATCACCGGCTTTTCCTTCACGTCCTCGCTCAATGCCGAGCGGCTGGGCGTCCCAGCGGACGACCTCACCGTGCTGCTGATGGCCGACCATGGGGTCGCGCTATACGGCAACGCCATCATCGCTAATACCGATTGGGCCGAAGCGAACCCCGAGCTGTTGACGGCCTTCCTGGGCGCTGTGGCAGACGGCTGGAAAGACGCCATTGCCAACCCAGAAGCCGCCGTGCAGGCCTTGGTGGCACGCAACCCGGCCGCCGACCCCGCGTTGGAGCAGCGTCGCCTGCAGCTCGCCATCGACGCGAACGTCCTGACCCCCTGGGTTCAGGAGAACGGTCTGGGCGGCATCGACCCGGCGCGGATGGCCGAGGCCATCGAGCAGACGAAGTCGGTCTACGAGTTCGCCAACGAGCCCGATGCGAGCCTCTACTTCGATCCGCAGTACCTGCCGGCCGACGGTCTGATGCTGCAATGACTCGGCGCGGGGCCCGTCGCGGCTCCGCCCCTTTCCCAGGCCCGCGCCCATGAACCTCATCGACATCAAGGGCGTCACCCACGCCTACCGAACCCCTTCGGGTCCGCTGCCCGTCCTCGACAACCTTGAGATCGGCGTTCCCGAAGGCACCTTTGCCGCCGTGGTAGGCCCCTCGGGCTGCGGCAAGTCCACGCTGACGCGTCTCATCGCCGGGCTGATGACCCCCGACCGAGGAGAAGTCTGGCTTCATGGCGAGCGGGTGCGCTCGCCCCGCAAGACGGTCGGCATGGCATTCCAGAACCCGGTCCTGCTGGAATGGCGGACCATCCTCGACAACGTCCTCCTGCCGCTGGAGATCGTGGCGCCCCGGATGCCGCGCGCCCAGCGGGTCACCAGGGCCGAGGAACTCCTGGCGCTCGTGGGCCTGTCCGGCTTCGAGGGCAAGAAACCCTCGGAACTTTCAGGCGGGATGCGCCAACGCGCCTCGCTCTGCCGGGCCATCGTCCACAAGCCCGAGGTGCTCATCATGGACGAACCCTTCGGCGCGCTTGACAACTTCACGCGCGAAGATCTGTGGCAGACCATGCGCGACCTCCGGGCCAAGGAGCCCTTCACCTGCGTCCTCATCACCCATGACCTGCGCGAAAGCGTGTTCCTGGGCGACCAAGTGATCGTCCTGTCGGGCCGTCCGGCGCGGACCCAGCGGGTGCTGCGCGTCGACCTACCCGCCGACCGCACCATCGATGTCCTCTACACGCCGGCGGCGGTTGAAATGCTGCATACCCTGCGTGACGAGATCCGCATCGCCCAGGGCCGGGCCGGAGGGGCGCATTGATGCTCCGCCGCATCGGGGTGCCCGTCCTCGCGATCCTGGCGTTCCTTGCGCTCTGGGAGGCGCTGGTCTGGTGGAATGGCTGGCCCAACTACGTCATGGCCTCGCCCTCGGACCTGCCCGCCGCCTATGGCCGGTTCTGGGAACTGTTCCTGCTCGGCGGATGGCAGACGCTTTGGCGCACCGTGGCCGGGCTGGCCATCGCCGTCGTCGTTGGCACGCTGCTCGGCATGGTCATGGGCTTCTCGCGCGTTGCCCGGGACGCGCTCTATCCCCTGCTCGTGGGCTTCAACGCGGTACCCAAGGCGACGCTGGTTCCCGTGGTCTCGCTCCTGTTCATCGGGCAGCATGACTTCAACACCGTGCTCATGGCCTTCCTGATCTCGTTCTTCCCCATCGCGGTGTCGGTCGGCATAGGCCTGTCCACCCTCGAGCCCGAGTATCGCGACATCCTTCGCGCGTTGGGAGCTTCACGCGTCACGATCTTCCGGAAGATCGCGCTTCCCAAGACCCTGCCCGAGTTCTTCGGAGCCCTGAAGGTCGCGGTCACGCTGGCCTTCATCGGCACCAATCTGGTGGAGATCGTGTCGCCCCATGGCAAGGGCTTGGGCGCGCTCTTCCAGTCGGGGGCGACCAACGGCGACTATCCATTGATGTTCGCAGTCCTTATCGCCCTCGCCGCGCTCGGCATCGTGCTCTACTACGCCGTCGTGACGCTGGAGCGGACCTTTGCGGGCTGGGCGGAGCGCGAGGCCACCTGACGGCGTGCCGGCTCTCATCGGTCGCGCCATTTCCGGCCTCAGCCGTCGCTATGGCCCGGTCCTGACTGTTCGAGGCCCGGGCCGGTCACCACCTCACCTGTAAGAGCGGCCTAGACGAACACAAAGTCGCCGCTGTCGATCAGCGAGGCGCTCGTGTTCGTCAGGACAATCGACACTTTCGCGAACTGGATCATAGTGTCGGAGCCCCTGGCGCTGATCGTCAGATGGGACAGATCCGAAGCGCCCGACACGATGCGGATAGCATCCACCCCGACCTCGAAATCGGTTATTCTATCACGTCCGCTGCCCTTGCCGAAGACGAAGGCATCGACCCCGGCCCCGCCGGTCAGGCTATCATGGCCTGTACCGCCCCATAGCTCGTCTTGACCGTCACCCCCCGTGAGCTCATCGTCCCCGGCCCCACCGTCCAGGATGTTGCCCCAGCCACCCATCGCGATGAGCGTGTCACGACCCGAGCCCCCATGAAGTTCGCTCGCTCCGCCGCTACCGTTTGCAATCGTCGCCTCGAGTCGGTCATGGCCGTCGCCTCCGTCAAGTTGGTTGCGGGCGAGGCCAGCACCTACGAAATCCACAATGTAGGCGTTGGCATCGGCGAACGCAGTCAGGACGTCATGACCGCTCCCTCCATGCAGGCGGTTGGACGCGGTCGCACCTGAGGTTTCGTCGCCGAGTGAAAGGCCGGCGACTACACGAGCGGTCATGACGTCGTGGCCCTGGCCACCATTCAGATAGTTTTCGCCGGTTGCGGTCGCCCCAGCCACGGCCCGCATCGTGGCTGTCATAACGTCCCGCCCCGAGCCGCCGTCCAAGAGGTTCTTGGCCGTGACGACACTCTCGGCCTCAGCCATCACTGTCGCCGACATGGCGTCATCGCCGCTGCCACCCCACAGATCGGAAGTCAGAGTTGTGTTCCAGTTCTCGCCGTCGGTCGAGTGGTCCGACGCTATCTCGTCGTCACCGCTGCCTCCGTACAGGATGTTGACGCCGACAGGAGCGCCCACGTTGGAATCAGTCTGGGTACTGGCAACGAGGAAGTCGTTCCCTGCCCCACCGTCAATGGAATTGCGCGCCAACTCGCTCGCGTTGGAGAACACGACCGCCGAGGCGGTGATGCGATCGTCGCCTGAATCCCCATTTATCTCATTGACAGCGGTGCTTGCTATTCCGGAGAAGTCGCCGCCAACGGCAACGGCCGAAATGATGTCACCGCCGCTGCCGCCGAAGACGATATTCGTGACCACGCTGTCGCCTACCGCATTCGACACGGCCGAGATCTCTATCATGTCGGACCCAGAGCCGCCAAAGACGGACGTTGTGATGGAGGCGTCCCAGGCCAGAACCTCGACGCCGAGCAAGATCGAGTCATTACCGGACCCACCGTCCACCTTGGTCCGGATCGGCTCGATACCTGCAAACTCCTCGTCTAGGATGTCGAGATCGACCACGAGCCGGTCGTCGCCGGCGCCGCCGATCAGGGCAGTTCGATTGAATGCACTCGATAGAACGTCGTGACCGGCCAAGCCGAACAGCGCCTGCCCGCCTTCCGTCACCGAGATGACGTCACTGCGTTTCGTTCCGAGAACCCGAACCAGGCCGGCATAATGGCCGCTGCCGATGATTCCGAAGAACTTCGAACTGGACATTGGACCTCCCCCCGGATCGAAAGCCCGATCCGCGCCACAATATAGAACCGAATATGAAACTCCCGCCCTCCTTGAAGCTACCTTCCGCCACAACTTGCGTCAACGACAACGCTTGATGCGGATTGTTTCACCTAAAGCCTCTCTAAGCGAACCTTTGGGATGCAAAATCGTTGTTAGATCAATGATCGATACAGGCGTTCCCTGTCAGCCGGGCCGAGTCGTCCGCTGGGTGAATGCAACGCCGCACATCCCCTCATCGCAGTGATCTCTGGGTCTGGAGAGACAAGTGCCTGGTGTTCCGGGCTCAATCCGGACGACAAAGTCCATTGCTTCGTCGGGTGTAGAGTTGCAACACGTGACCGAAGCCCACGTAACGACTGATTGATGGGCTACAACGGCATGACAAGGGTTCAACCCTGGTCCTGGGGCGGCGGTCGGGGCCGCCCGCTCGCCGCGTCGCGCCCTGTCCCGCCTCCCTGGTCCGTAGCCGCACCCACGAGCCCATCCAAGCTGGACGTCTGCCAGTCTTTCTCAGGCCCTCACCGTTCCATCGCCCGTCACGAGGTACTTGAAACTCGTGAGTTGGTCCGCCCCTACGGGGCCGCGGGCGTGAAGCTTGCCCGTCGCGATGCCGATTTCGGCACCCATGCCGAACTCGCCACCATCCGCGAACTGCGTCGAGGCGTTGCGCATCAGGATGGCGCTGTCGAGCCGATGAAAGAACTGCTCGGCCGTAGCGTCGTTCTCGGTCAGGATCGCCTCGGTATGGCCCGAGCCATGGGCGCGGATGTGCGCGATGGCTTCGTCCACGCCATCCACGAGCTTGGCGGCGATGATCATGTCGAGGAACTCTCGGCCGAAGTCGTCGGGAGCGGCCTTGACGGTGCCTGGCACCTTCAGCAGCTCGCCCTCGGTCCGCACCTCGACCCCAGCCTTCAGCAGGTCCTCGATCAGCACCGGCCCGTGTTCGGTGTAGAAGCGCCAGTCGATCAGCAGGCATTCGGCCGCGCCGCAGATGCCCGTGCGCCGCGTCTTGGCGTTCAGCACCACGCGCCGCGCCTTTTCCAGGTCGGCGTCCCGGTCGGCGTAGACGTGGCAGATCCCTTCCAGATGGGCGAAGACCGGCACCCGCGCCTCGGCTTGTACAAGACCCACGAGACCCTTGCCCCCCCTGGGCACGATCACGTCGATGTGCTGGACGGCCTGGAGCATCGCCGTGACCATCGCGCGGTCGCGCGTCGGCACGATCTGGATGGAGTCCTCGGGCAGCCCCGCCTCTCGGAGACCCTGGGCAAGGCAGGCGTGGATCGCAGCGGAGGAGTGGAGGCTTTCGGAGCCGCCCCGCAGGATGACGGCGTTGCCGGCTTGCAGACAGAGCGCGCCGGCGTCGGCAGTCACGTTCGGGCGGGATTCGTAGATCACGCCGATCACGCCCAAGGGCGTGCTGACCCGCTGGATATGAAGACCCGAAGGCACGTCCCATTCGGCAAGCACCCGCCCGACCGGGTCGCGCTGCGCCGCCACGTTGCGCAGGCCATCGGCCATGGCGCGGATGCGGCGAGTATCGAGGATCAGCCGGTCGATCATCGCGGGCGACAGTCCGCGCGCCTCGGCGTAGACGAGGTCCTCGGCGTTGGCGTCCATGATCTCCTGGGCCCTCGCCTCCATGGCGTGCGCGGCGGAGATCAGGGCGGCGTACTTGCGTTCGGACCCTGCGGTGGCGAGCACCTGCGCGGCGGCGCGGGCGCGGCGGCCCATGTCGTCCATTAGGGCGGGGATGTCGGTCTGGTCGAGCATTCAAAGCACCATGTCGTCGCGATGGATGAGGGCCGCGCGCCCTTTGTAGCCCAGGATCGCCTCGATGTCCGCGCTCTTGCGCCCCGTAAGCGCGCGCGCTTCCTCGGCGGTGTAGCGGGTGAGCCCGAGGCCGAGGCGGCAGCCTTCGGAGGACAGGATCGCCACCGGGTCGCCGCGCCCGAACCGTCCCTGCACGCCGACGATGCCGGCCGGCAGCAGGCTCTTGCCTTCGGTGAGCGCGCGGGCTGCGCCGGCGTCGACGCGCAGCTCGCCCTTGGGCTTCATCGCGGCGATCCAGCGCTTGCGGGCGGCATGGGGGTCCGTCTGGGCGAGGAACCAGGTGGCGTTCGCCCCGTTCTCCAGCTCGGACAAGGGGTTCAGGGGCGATCCCAAGGTGATGGCCATGGTGCATCCGGCCTCGGTCGCGACCTTGGCGGCCATGAGCTTGGTGATCATTCCGCCCTTGGACAGGCCGGAGACGCCCTCGCCGGCCATGGCTTCGATCTCGGGCGTGATCCGCTCGACGGTCTCGAAGCGACGGGCGGTCGGGTCGATATGCGGGTTGCCGCTGTAGAAACCGTCGACGTCGGACAGGAGGACCAGCGCGTCGGCCCCGACCGTGACCGCGACCTGCGCCGCGAGCCGGTCGTTGTCGCCGTAGCGGATCTCGTCGGTGGCGACCGTGTCGTTCTCGTTGACGATGGGGACCACGCCCAGCGACAGCATCGTTTCCATCGTCGCGCGCGAGTTCAGATAACGGCGCCGGTCGGTGGAGTCCTCCAGCGTGACAAGGATCTGTCCGGTGACGATGCCGTGGGGCGCGAGAACCTCCTCGTAGGCGCGCGCCAGGCGGATCTGGCCCACGGCGGCGGCGGCCTGCGACTGTTCGAGCGGAAGGCCTCCCTGAGGCAGGGCCAGCACGCCGCGGCCGAGCGCGATGGAGCCGGACGAGACAAGGATGACCTGCGTGCCGCGCGCCCGCAGGCGGGCCACGTCGGCCGCGAGGCTCTGGAGCCAGTCCACCCGCAGGCCGGTCTCACGATCCACGAGGAGCGCCGAGCCGATCTTGACGACCAGGCGGCGGACCGTCGCCAGGGACGAGGTCAGGGCTGCCACGGCTTGTTCTCCTCCTCGACGTCGCGCCGGTCCTCGGCGCGGGCCTCCTCGATGACGGCGCGCAGCGCGCGGAGAACCTCCGTCACGCCCAGCCTGGTCGCGCCCGACATCATCATGACGGGCCCCTCGGCGACCTCTTCGAGGGCCGCGAGCTTCTCTTCTCGCTCCTCCTCGGACAGCGCGTCGATCTTGTTGAGCACGGTAATGCGGGGCTTGTCCGCGAGGTCGCCGCCGTATTCCTCCAGCTCGCCCACGATGATCTCGCAGTCGCTCGCCACATCCTCGCTGGTGCCGTCGATGAGGTGCAGCAGGACCTTGCACCGCTCCACGTGGCCCAGGAACTGGTCGCCCAGGCCGCGGCCTTCGGAGGCGCCCTCGATCAGGCCGGGAATGTCGGCGATGACGAACTCGGCTCCGTCGACCTCGACCACGCCGAGGTTGGGCACCAGCGTGGTGAAGGGATAGTCGGCGATCTTGGGCCGTGCGTTGGAGGTCGCGGCGAGGAAGGTCGACTTGCCGGCGTTGGGCATCCCCAGGAGCCCTGCGTCGGCGATGAGCTTGAGGCGGAGCCAGATCGTCCGCTCGACCCCCTCCTGCCCGGCGTTGGCGCGGCGGGGCGCGCGGTTCGTCGCGGAGGTGAAGCGCATGTTGCCCCAGCCGCCGTTGCCGCCGGCCGCGATCACGACCCGCTGGCCGGGCGCGGTGAGGTCGGCGATGACGGTCTCCTCGTCCTCGTCGATGATCTCGGTCCCCACGGGGACGCGCAGGAGGATGTCGTCGCCGTCGGCGCCGGTCCTTTGGCTGCCCTGCCCGCCCTTGCCGTTCCTGGCGAAGAAGTGCTGCTGGTAGCGGAAGTCGATCAGGGTGTTCAGCCCCTCGACGGCCTCGACGATCACGTCGCCGCCCTTGCCGCCGTCGCCGCCATCGGGCCCGCCGTATTCGACGAACTTCTCGCGCCGGAAGGACACGCAGCCGTTGCCGCCCGCGCCGGAGCGCACATAGACCTTCGCCAGATCGAGAAACTTCATGTTGGGCCGCCTTTCATCAGGGCGCAGGGGATAGCGGAACCGCCGGTCCCGCTCAAGCGCGAGCGTGTCGGCGATGGAGACAAGAATCGCATTCAAAGGTTAACGGATTCTTCGACCACCGAACGGTCCTCCCCCGTTTCGCGCAACACCCCGGCCGCTCGGGAACGCCGGGCGGGGCCGAGCGTTCGGAGACCATGCCGACGAGCCGTCCATGGAGCGGATCGATCTGGGCCGGGGTGCTGGGATTCGCCCTGGGCGGGTTCTTCGATGGCATCCTGCTGCATCAGATCCTGCAATGGCACCATCTCCTGAGCCTCGTGCCGGGCGCGGGCGACATGGGCCGGCAGGTGCTCTGGGACGGGCTGTTCCATGCGCTGATGTACGGGCTGGCCGCGCTGGGGCTCTGGGGGATGTGGCGCGCGGGCCGCCGGGGCGCGATGCCGACGGGGGCGAGGCTCGGGGGGCTGCTGCTCCTGGGCTTCGGCGGCTGGCACCTGGTCGATTCGGTCCTGTCCCACTGGATGCTGGGCATCCATCGCATCCGGGTGGACGCGGCGTATCCGCTGGCCTGGGACCTGCTCTGGCTCGGGGTCTTCGGGCTCGCGCCGATGGCGCTGGGCTGGGCACTGGCGAGACGTGGCGGGGCGCCTCCCGGGCGGGGCGGCCCGATGCTGGCCGCGCTGGCGCTGTTGGCGGTGGGCCTGGGCGGCTGGGCGCTGCGGCCCGCCGAGACGCCGCTGACGGTCGCGGTCTTCGGTCCCGGGCAGGACCCGCGCCGCATCGAGGCGGACCTTGCAGCGCTGGGGGCGCGGATCGTCTGGGCGGGGCCGGACCTCGACGTGGTTGTGGTCGACATCGATCCGGCCCGTCGTTGGAATCTCTATGGGCGCGGAGCCTGGGTCGTCGGCGGGGCCGGCCTGCCGGCCGGCTGCCTGGGCTGGAGCCGCGACGGGCTCAGCGCTTGATAGCCATCGCGTAAGTCCAGGTCGGGACCACGACTCCGCGGGCGACCGAGAAGGACTCGGCGTCGCCCAGATACTCGAAGCCGTTGTTTGTCAGGACCCGGGCCGAGCCGGGATTGTCCTGAAAGACCTCGGCCACGATGGTTTCATCGTCGTGGGGGTTGGCGGCGATGAGCGCGCCGACCGCCTCGGAGGCGAAGCCGGTGTTCCAGAAGGCCGGGGCGATCCAGAAGCTGATCTCGCTCTGCCGGCGGTCCATGCGCGTGAGATGGAGAAGTCCCAGCACCTCGCCCAGGCCTTGGGCGGTGCCGTCGAGGACCCAGATGTCCTCGGTCCGGCCGGGCACGGCGGCGCGGGCGATCAGCGCCTCGGCGGCGCCGGGCGGATAGGGATGGGGGATCAGGCGGGTGTTGCAGGCCACGCGCTTGTCGCCCGCGTAGTGGGCGATCAGGCCGGCATCGGACTTGCAGGGCGGGCGGAGCACGAAGCGGCCTGCGGCGATCACCGGCAAGGCCCCATCGGCGGTCGTCGTTCTCACGACGGATTCAAGCATGCAGGCGTCCTCCCCGACACCGACAGCCGGACAGGATCCGGCAACATCTGGCACCCCTACCGTCGAAACAAGGCGGTTTCGTGAACCCATGTGGGGATGAACGGACGGCTCCGCATCCCGTGATGGCCCGGGGGCGCGCGAAAAAGAAACGGGGACCGGCGGCGCCGGTCCCCGTTCCCGATCAGGTCTGGGCGCCTTACTCGGCCGCTTGCGCGACGGGGGTCACGGACACGAAGGTCCGGCCCTGGAGGCCCTTGCGGAAGCTCACCTGGCCTTCGGCCACGGCGAAGATCGTGTGGTCGGTCCCCATGCCGACGCCGGTGCCGGGCCAGATCTTGGTCCCGCGCTGGCGCACGATGATGTTGCCGGGGATGACGATCTCGCCACCGTACTTCTTGACGCCGAGACGGCGGCCGGCGCTGTCGCGCCCGTTGCGGGAGGACCCGCCAGCTTTCTTGTGTGCCATGGGTGGATCTCCTTAGGCTTGAACGGCGGCCGGACGGGTCGAGGCGCCGATGGCGGCCTTGACGCCGGTGGCGTCGGCGCCGGTGGCCAGGATCTCGGTCACGCGGACCAGCGTGAGTTGCTGGCGGTGGCCCTTGGTCCGCTTGGACGAGTGCTTGCGGCGACGGCGGACGAAGTGGATGACCTTCTCGCCCTTGATCTGGTCGATCACGGTGGCCTGCACGGCCGCGCCCGACACGAGCGGCGCGCCGATCTGGTCGCCCACGATCAGGACTTCGTTGAACTGGATCGTCTCGCCCGCCTCGGCGGCGAGCTTTTCGACGCGCAGCACGTCGCCCTGCTGGACCCGGTACTGCTTGCCGCCGGTCTTGAGAACCGCGAACATCGGTCTTCCTTTCCTCTCCGCGCCCTGCGGCCCCCCGTTCCGGGGCGTTGTGGGGCCGCTCGGGCCCCGCCTTCGGACAGCGCGCCCCGCTGGGGGCGTCCGTTGACATCGCGCGCGGCCAAGGCCACGCACCCCCACAGGCGAATCCGCTTGCCGGGATGGCGGCTTATCTGCGCATCTGCCCCCCAAGTCAACCCAATCGGAGGTCCACTCATGATCCGGTTCCTCGCCCTTTCGGCGCTCCTGACGGTGGGAGCCTGCGCGCAGGGCCTGAACGTCGGCGCGCTGGTCGATCCCGCCGAGGCGCAGCGGCGGGGCGCCGTCGAGGTGGCCGTGAAGTCGGCCTATCCGGGCCTGCTCGACGAGATCGAGGCCGGGGGCGGGCCGTCGATCGGCGCCGCCTTCGATGCGGCCGGGGTGCCGCCGCAGGACCGGCCCGCGCGGCTTCTCCAGCTTCGGGGGGACCTGGGCCTCTACGAGGCGAATCCGGGGGCGCTGGTGGCCGCCCTGATGCTGTATGGCGGCTGAGGCCTAGAGCTCCTCGGTCGTCATGTAGCGGGCGGCGGCATAGCCCAGCCCCCGCGAGACCTCCTGCAGCCGCTCGTCGAAGGCGTCGAACACCGCCCGATTAAGCGCCTGCCCCGGCTCCGTCTCGGAGAAGGCGATCAGCGACTCGATGTCGGCGTCCGAGGCGGGGCCATAGGCCATGAGCAGGAAGGAATAGACCCACTCGGTCGTGTCGGCGCGGACCTGCGGCTCCTGCGACCAGACCTGGGTCAGGACGTCGCCCTCGGTCATCTCGCCGCGCAGCGCGCCGCCGTCCATCAGGCCCATCATGTAGGCGTAGTTGCTGTTCATCGTCCCGGCGACGTTCGTCTCGACCAGGTCGTTGGCCTCGGCGTAGCGCCGGATCAGGTCGAGGCGCGGCAGCTCGTCCGCCATGGCGACGGCCGCCGCCTCCTTGGCTTGCTGCTCGACATCCTCGTCCAGCATCGCCTCGCGCGCGGACAGTTCCAGCGAGGTCATCAGCCGGCCGGAGGGGGACTCGATGAAGGCGCGCATCGCCGCCGTGTCCTCTCCGGCCAGGCCGTCGGACAGCGAGGCGAGGACCTCGGCCTCCATGTGGGCGGGGTCGTAGAGCGAGGACACGATCTCGGTCCAGCGCTCGGGAACCGGACCCTCTCCGAAGATCGACTCGGCCAAGAGCTCTCCGTGCCGCGCCCCTTCCTGCGCCATGACGTCGAGCACGCCCGGCAGGAGAAGCCCGTCATAGACCGCGCGCACGTCCTCGGGGACGGAGGCCGGGTTGGGCTGGGTCGCCGGAGTCTGGGCCAGGGCGGGCGCGGCGGCCAGGACGAGGACGCTGGCGTGGCGAAGGAACATGGGGCGGGCTCCGCTGCAGGGCCGCGGCGCGGCCGGTCTGGAGCGCAAGATAGGCGCCGCCGCCGGACGCGCCAAGAAAGGAGCCGGACGCTCCCCGCATTGTCACCCGGCGCCACGTCAGGCGCGATGGGGGGTTGCGCCCATCCGCGGTCCCGTCTAGATCGGGCGTCGGCCGCGGAGAGATGCCGGAGCGGTCGAACGGGGCGGTCTCGAAAACCGTTGAGGGTGCAAGCCTTCCCAGGGTTCGAATCCCTGTCTCTCCGCCACTTGGCTTTGAAGTATTGATGAATTAGAAAGTACGGTTTGGACAGTTGGCTGGTGCCTCTGCTGCTGATCCAGAAATGTGCACTCGACGCTATGTCTCGATCGGCAGGCCTTTTTCGGACCATTCCTTGAAGCCGCCCATGTTGCGGACATCCGTGTAGCCCATCTCCTGAAGCATGGCCCCGGCCAGAGCTGAGCGGCCCCCGGAGGCGCAGTAGAGCACCACCGGCCTCGCGGGGTCGAAGTTCTTGTCGTGGTAGGGACTCGTGGGATCGGCGCGGAACTCCAGCATGCCCCTGGGCACGTGCACCGCTCCCGGAACCTTGCCGCTGGCCGCGACCTCCGGGGCGTCGCGCACATCCACCACGAGTACGTTGTCCATCCGCGAGACCTCTTCCGGCGTGATGGTTCGCACCTTGCTCTTGGCCTCCGCCACCATCTCTGCGGCCGTCCGTGCCATGGCTTGCCTCCCTGCAACACATCGGCCAGATGGCTGGCCCCGTGCAGCAAGCTATCATGCGTGAAGGTTCCCACCGAGCCCGAATATGGGTCAACGGACGTGGCCCAGGCGAACAGACGCTCCACCTGCATCGCGGAGTTCAGCCGGTGGCGTCGACCAGGTCAGACAAGCCCCACGAGGTCGGGCCCTGGGCGGGGAACCTGACAGGACGCCTGCTGGCCCGGCGCGGTCGGAGGCGACGACGGGCGGGACCATGGCCCATCCGCTCGGACAACCCATGCCGACTGAGCGACCATCGAGAGACCTCTGACCAACCGACTGCAGGGCGGGCGGCAGGTGGACGACCATGGGGTGATCACGGCTCCCCGGCGCGGGCCAACGAGCGGATGCCGCGGGCGAGCCATGTCGAGAGCGCACGAGGACGACGTGCAGCCTTCCATAGCCCGCTTTGCGTGGTCGCCGCGGCCAAGGCGGTGTCCGAGTCCTCTCTCGACAGTCCGTTCGCGAGGGCACCCTGCCCCGCCTGATCCAAAAGTGAGGGGGTGGAGGCCGGAAGCGGTCGGCCTTTCGCGGGGTCGCGCGACCGGCCATGGTCAGATGCGGGCCGTTGTAGGGCCGACCGGCTGCTTCGGCCCCTGTTCGGGCAACGGGTTGTCAGCCTCGCGCCGGCTAACTCCGTCGTGGAATGGACATGAGAGATTCTTGAGCATTCGGCGACGGTGGAACGCAGCTTCCCCCGTCTCCAGATCTCAATCAGCTTCGGCTTCCGCCTCAACCCACGAAGGGGCTGATGCCCTCCTTTGCGAGGCTCCTCATTCTCTCCCTTTTGTTTTCAAGTTTTCACGATGCTCGTGGAGTGACGGATGAATGTTGGTGGCCTACTCCGCCACAAGCTAACGGGCTTGGAGGTGCGCTCCTTTGCTCAGGACAAACACTCCGACGGGAGTGGAATTCGGCTTTGAAGGCGCGAAGACGGCGGCTGGCACCGGCCGTTGCGGGTCTCCCTGTATAGGCGGCGGCAGGAGATGAGCTTCGACTTCCCATCCTAGGGGAGCTTGGAGTTGATACATGAAGCTGCGGCCCATCGAGCGTCTGGACTGGGACAACGTTGATCGTTCAAGCAGGGCCAGCGGCAGAAGCGGATGGCTTTATGCAACTGCGCCTTCCCGGGGCCTGAGGGCGATGGCCCTCCTTCCGGTCCCGCGCCACCCGGGCCGCGAACTCGAGGCAGGAGCGGCTCCGCCCGTGGATCGAGGACCTCCGTCGACCGGCGCGTCCGGCTGACCCGGAGCGCCGGGCGTCCGTGCATGACCGCGTCGGTGAGTTCGAGCCGGCGGGAACTCCTCCCGCCGGGGGCCGAAAGCGGGTCCGACGCTCCGGCCGCCGGCGGACGCAAGTTTTATCGTCGCGCCGGAGCCGGCCCTCGATTGCGGTCGCGGGACCTTCGGCCTGCTCGCCGTCCGGAGCCCTCATTTGCCCGCCAACAGGCCCGAAAGCCCGTGTCAGCAAGGACCACATCTCAGGCGGAGGGCCACCGTCAGCGACACCGCAGGTGGTCATCGCCGCCACTTCCTATTCCTTAGCCTTGTGCCTCACGATGACGACCCGTTGCGGTTCGCGCCGGACCGGAGCAGACTTCCGCAACGGAAAGGAGCGCTCGCCTTGGGCTCGGAAATTTCGCTTCGGGGTCCCCGGCTGTTCCGGGGGCTGCATTACTTCGAGGCTGTGGCGCGACTCGGGTCGGTGTCCCTTGCCGCGGAAGAGACGGGCGTGTCCGCCAGCGCGGTCAGCCACCAACTCCGCGACCTGTCCGCCGCTCTGGGGGAGGAACTCCTCGTCAAGCAGGGGCGTGGCATCGTCCTGACGGAGGCCGGCCTGCGGCTCTTCGAGGGCCTCGGCGCGACGTTCTCGGGACTCGACACGATGGTCGCCGAGGTCGTGGGCGGCCGCCCGCGGGTCCTGCGCCTCGCCGTATGCTCGAGCTTCGGGCCTGCGTGGCTGGCTCCCCGGCTCCCGGGCTTCGCCGAGGCGAACCCCCGACTGGAACTCGAGCTTCGGCTCTACTCTCACGACCCGGAGCAGACCCATTCAGTCGCCGACGCCATCGTGACGGCGCAGCCCATCAAGCCGGGCTTCCATTCGATCGAGCTCTTCGAGGAGATGCTGGTGGCCGTCCAGTCGCCCCGCCGGTTCGCGGCGACGGGCTTGGCTCTGCCGCAGCTCATCACCACGGACCTCGCCGAGGGCGAGGTGGGACAGGACTGGCACGATTACTGCCGGCGAACCGGGCTGCCATTCGCCGAGATCAGCAAGGGCGGTTTCGTCCGCTGCACCCACTACATTCTTGCGCTCGAGCTCGCGCGTGCCGGCATGGGGGTCGCCCTGGTCCCTGACTTTCTTGCTGCCGAAGGGATCGGCAACGGAAGCCTCGCTTACTTCGACCGATCCCGTCAGCCCTCCGGCCGAACCTACCGGCTGGCCTTCAAGGTCGCGCGCAGGTCGGACGAGGCCATCCGCACCTTCGCCCGCTGGGCGCAGGCCGAGGCGAGGAAAGCTTACACCAAAGACCCTGCGCGCCGGGCCGTCGCCTCGTAGGCGACCCGAGGCCGGGTCCCTCTCGGCGATCCTTGAGCCGGCCTCAGGAGTCACCCGATCTGCTCAATTGTCGCCTGACCGGCCGTGTGGAGACTGGCGGGGAGACGTCAGGCGGACTGCCGATCCAGGGCCGCGCCGGGCGTTGACCGTCGGGGGCGCCCCGCACGCGCCGCCCGGCGGACCCTGAAGCCAAGGCGGAAGACCCGTACACAGGAGTTCCAGATGCGCAAGATCCTCCCGCCCCTCGCCCTCGCCCTCGTGGCAGCCTGCGCGGCGCAGGCCAACACTCCGCTCTTTACAGCCGAGTGCCCGAACGGAGCGTTCATCTCCTCCGAGGAGGACGGCGACATCATCGTCAACGGCGACGCCGCCTCGGTCGACCGGCCGAGCGACACCTTCTGGGCGGTCTTCTACGAAGGCGTCGAGTACGACGTCACCTTCGACGAGACGGGGGCCATGGTGAGCTATACCGCCCCCGGCGGCGCGAACGGGATGTGCGCGACCGAGATGCTGTCCGACGGCGAGTGACACGCCGGACGGACAGGCTCCCGCTCTCCGGGGCGGGACGCGCTGCAGAGACCCCCACCCGACGGGCACCTTCGAGGTGCCGACCCTTCAGGACAGGACCCCCCATCATGACGTTCAAGCTCCTCCCCCTCGCCGCCCTCGCCTTCGCCTCGCTTTCCCTCTCGGCTTGCGTCGACTTGGAGGACCTCGAGGAAGCCGAAGCAGGCATTCCCTCGGCCGCCGAGCAGGCCTGCCTCGCCGCCATCTCGCGTGAGACGAACAACGGCGACGTGATCCTTCTCGGCTCCGAGTTCTCGCAGGCGGCCACCAGCGTGAGCGTCGGCGTCGGCCCCGACCGGGCTCCCTGGCGCTGCAACGCCGATTCGGCGGGCAACGTCTTCGGCGTCGAGTACGTGGGACCCTCCGAAGGCTTCCTCTGACGCGGGTCTGCCCCGGCGGTGGGGCGCAGCCACGCCGTCCTGCCCCGCGGCGGCCGCCGCGGGCGCTTCCAGCACAGGAGACCTCAATGTCCGCCATCCGCACTCTTCTCGTCGCAGCGAGCCTCGCACTGACCGCCGTGGCCATACAAGCGCAGGAGATCCGCACCGAGCAGGTCCGCTTCGCCGCCGGCGCCACAGGGACCAGCATCTCCGACGAGGTCACGGGCCGGGAGTCGGTCTCCTACCTCGTTGGCGCGCAGGCCGGGCAAGTGATGAGCGTCGTGCTCTCCTCCGACAGCACGGCCGTCTACTTCAACCTCTATGCGCCCGGGCGCGGCCCCGGTGACGAGGCCCTGGCCATCGGCGAGTTGCAGCCCGAGATCAACCGCTGGGAAGGGGTGCTCCCCGCCTCGGGCACCTATACCGTCTCGGTCTTCCTCGTCCGCAGCGCCGCCCGCCGGGGCGAGGCCGCGCGCTACACGCTCGACATCGCGATCCCGCCCGACGGCTCCTGGGCGGAGCCGGTCGAAGGGGACTACGCCGACGGGCTCGAAGGCGGGCCGGACTTCTGGGAGGTCCGCAGTTCGGGGATGCTCAACCTTCGGTCCCAACCCTCCACGGGTGCCGCGGTCGTCTTCCGGGCCGAGCCCGGGCTCATCCTTCGCAACCTCGGCTGCCGCATGAACGAGGGCCGCCGCTGGTGTCAGGTCGTGACCATGGGCGACAGCGGCATCGAGGGCTGGGCCGCCGGCGACTTCCTGGGCGAGAGCGGCTATGTCGAGGAAGGCTCCGCCACGCAGCTTCCCGACATGATCCCGACGGGCAACCCTGACGGCGAGGACGCGGTCGATCCAGTCACGGGCTTCGCGGCGACCGGGATCATCGATTGCTTCGCCGGGCCCGGAGCGGAGCGGCTCGGCTGCGACTTCGGCGTCTGGCGCGAGGGCAACGGCTCGGGCACGGTCCAGATCACCATGCCGGACGGGACCGTCCGCGCCGTCCGCTACGAAGGCGGCCGCCCCGTGGGCTTCGACCGCTCCGAGGCCGACGGGGACATGGCCTTCGAGGCGACCCGCCAAGACGACAATTACTTCATCTACATCGGCGACCAGAGCGTCCTGATTCCAGATGCGGTGATCTTCGGCGGCTGACGGCGGATTGTCGGCCTGCCTTCCACCCGGACCGGCAGGCCGAACGGCGACAGACGAAAGCAGCCGTGGGGACGACCTCCCATGACCAGCCGGCCACCTTTCTACGGACCGCGCCTCTTCCGCAGCCTCCACTGTTTCGAGGCCGTCGCGCGCCACGGCTCCGTAGCCAAGGCAGCGACCGAGCTGGGGGTTTCCGCAAGCGCCGTCAGCCACCAGTTGCGCGAATTGGCCGCCACGCTGGGCGAGGAACTCGTGGTCAGGCGCGGCCGAGGCATCGTCCTGACCGCGACCGGGCGGCGGCTTTTCGAGAGGATCGGCACCACCTTTGCCGACCTGGAAGCCCTCGCCCCGCAAGGCGCCGCGTCCCGGCCGCAGAGCCTTCGTCTCGGAGTCGAGCCGGCGTTTGGGCAGGCCTGGCTGCCGCCGCGGCTTCCGGCCTTCGTGCAGGACCATCCGAGGATCCAGCTTGAGCTCCGTCTCTGCGCCGGGGCGCCGTCCGACGCGGAGGCGGTCCCGGATGTCTTGGTCACGACCGCGCCGCCGGCATCGGGGCATATCGCCATCGATCTGTTCGACGAGCCCCTTGTTGCCGTCACAGCCGGCGGCCCAGCGGGAAGGGGCTCGCGCGGTCAGCGCTGCGTCGTGACCACCGACCGCGAAGGGACCGAGGGACTGGGCGAAGACTGGCGTCTCTTCTGCCGGGAGACTGGTCGCTCCGAGGACGAGATTCTTCGCCGCGGGATCGTCCGCTGCTCGCATGACTTGCTCGCTCTTGCCCTCGCCGTCGCCGGCCTTGGCATGGCGCTCGTGCCCGAGTTCCTGGCCGCGCGACCGATCGCCAACGGAAGCCTTATCGCCGCCGATCCGGTCCGCCTGACGGGCCGCCGGACCTACCGGCTGCACCTGCGCGAGGCGAAGCGCGACGATCCCGCGATCCGGGCCCTGGCTGGCTGGCTCGTCGC
Organism: Rubellimicrobium roseum; assembly: GCF_006152145.1. Lineage (GTDB taxonomy): Bacteria > Pseudomonadota > Alphaproteobacteria > Rhodobacterales > Rhodobacteraceae > Rubellimicrobium > Rubellimicrobium roseum. The sequence continues at coordinate 20,681 of NZ_VDFV01000038.1, forward strand.
CCAGGCTGGCCGCTCGGTCATCCCCTTTCCACCACGCGGGCAGGTGGAGCCATGAGCGGTCCCGATGTGGAGGGCCTGCCCAAGGCTTCAACTCCTGAGCAGGCTGGGGTTCATGAGCAAGACGACCACTACGTAGGCCCCCGAGGTGCGCGAGCATGCTCGACTTGTGGGGCTGGACGATGAAGGTCAGCATGGCTCCAACTGGGCGGCCCTCATGTCCATCTCCGCATAGACCGGCTTTGGGGCGAGGACCCTGAACGAGTGGGTGAGGAAGACCGAGGTGGAGAGCGGTCGGCGCGCATGCGGCGCGCCGGACCGTTCGTCGCGGGGCGGGCCTCGATCCGGCCGGCGACGTCGACGAGGACGGGGGCCCCCGGTCCGGGCGGACAGGCAGGCTGCCTCGAGCGCGGCAAAGCCAGCCTCAATGGCGATGGGCAGGTCCTGACCGCGGCGGCAGTCCACGATCCGGGCCGCGCCGGCGACAAAGGTGACGAGGCCCCGGATGGTCAGATCGAGGTCGCCGGGGTCAAGCGGCCCGCCGGCGAGGTTGTGGGGCAGGCCCGACGCGGCTTGGCGCCTGTCGGGCCCGAGAGCACGGAGCGAGTCAGGGCCCGTGATTGCCCATTAGGCGGGGCCGTCCTCCAGCCCTTCGAGGACCAGGACGCCTCGCGACGGATCGACTGGCCAGCGCCCAAGCACGCTCTCGGTCAGGGGCACGCGGCCGCCTACCCAGTCGCGCCGCAGGGCGAAGCTTCAGTCGGTCGGCCACAGGTCGAGATGCGTGCGGATCCCCAAGCAGTCGGCGCAGGGCAGCGTGCCGGTAAATGTGGCCGGCAGGCGCAGGCCGCAGACCGTGGCGGGCGGCAGTGCCTCGGCCCCCGCAGGCCACGCGGCCGGACCGGGGAGCGTCAGGAGAGCCATGGCAGCCAGAACCGCGCGCGCCGCCGCGCGGCGGCGGGCCAGGCCGGCCCCGGCGAGCGGCGGACGGCCCGATCGCGTCATCCGCAGGTGACCCGAGCCACGGTGCCCCGGTCGTCGAGCTCGAAGTTGACGCGGTTGGGGACGAGGTCCGTGGCGACGGGATCGCCGGGTCGAAGGATGCGAACCGGGCTGTCGAAGATCACGTTCGACAGCGCGGACGCGTCACGCCCCACGTATTCGCGACCGAGCGCGCCAGAGTCGCAGACGGCGGAGCCGGCCGGATTGCTTCCTCCCACGGTCGGGGAAGGCAAGGGACGGGAGGCTCCCACACACCCTGCAAGTGTCAGGAAGCCCAGAAACGAGTACAGCCGAAAGATCAGGGTCATGACGCGTCCTCCGGCCAACATATCCCGACCCCGTTGGACTTGGAGACTGGAAGGCAATCCGGCCTCTGCCCAGTCTGGGCGGGCTCAGACCCGCCCGTCCATCGACAGCAGCACGGCGATCCACCGGCCGCCCCGCAGTTCGGCCAGAACGAGGAGGATGCAGACGGTGAACGGCACGCTCAGGAGCGCGCCCGGCAGGCCCCAGATGCCGGTCCAAGCCGTCAGCGACAGGATCACCATCAAGGGCGACAGGTTCAGGGAGCGTCCCATCAGGGCCGGCTCCACGACATTGCCCAAGACCATCTGGACCGTCCCGAGGCCCAGCAGGAGAACGAGGACGGGCGCGGGCTCGCCGAACTGCACGACCGCCATGGCCGAGGCCAGAGCGACGGCCAGGACGGAGCCGATGGAAGGGATGAAGTTCAGGGCGAAGGTCAGGACCGCCCAGGTCTCGGCGAAGTCGAGCCCGAGGGGCTTCATGACGGCGTAGCTCGCCAGAGCCGTCAGGACCGAGACGAATGTCTTCACGCCAAGATAGCGCTTGATGGAGGCCGAGGCCCGCGCGGCGACCTCGATCACCTTGGCGCCCGAGCCGTCCGGGCCGGCGGCGGCCTCGATCTTGGCCCGCATGGGGTGGCGTTCGAGGAGGAGGAACGGGACGTAGAGGAGCGTGAGCAGGAGCCCGGTCGCGTCCTGGACGAGCCGGAGGACGAGGCCCGCGACATCGGTCCGGCCCAGGAGGTCCCGCAGCCCGGCCAGCACGGGCCCGGCCCATCCGGCGTCGCCGGGGCTGGCCCACTGCTCCAGGCGGACGGCGTAGTGCGGCAGGGCTGCCGCCAGACCGGAGAGCTGCGCCCCGACGATGCTCGTGAACGCCAGCCCCCCGAGGAGCAGAACGGCGAAGGACAGGGCGTGCGCGGCCCAGGCGGGCACGGCGCGGCCGAACGGCCGGCGGGCGCGCAGCCAGTCGGCGAGCGAGGACAGAAGGACGACGAGCAGCAGCGCGAAGGCCAGGGGGATCAGGAAATCGCGGAACAGGTACAGCCCCGACAGTCCGAGCGCCGCAACGAGCAGGCCGTCCCGGGTCCAGGCGAGCCGGTCGCCGGCTGGCGCTTCGGGGACCTGGGCCATAGGCACCTCGGCAGGTTCGGGGGCAGGTTCCAAAGGGCGGATCGCGCGCTGGCGTCCCCCTGTCCGCGGTGCCCGACCGCAGGCGTCGCGGTCAAGGCCGGAGCCGCCCGGATTGGGCAGGCCCTGCCCGTCCGTCTCAGCCGCCGAGCGCGATCGTCACGATCACGAGGACGCTGCCGATGAGCGGCGTCGCGATCCGCATCCGCAGGGTGCCGGGCCCGATCTGGCGGTCGAGGCTCCAGCCGATCGCAAACAGCATGGCGAGCGCGATGGCGTTGGACAGCCGCATGGCGCCGTGCAGGTCGTCGATCAGCCGGAAGGGAACGACCGGCGGCATCGTCGCGATCACGACCAGGGCGAAGATCGCCACCGCGGCGCGGAGGTCGTCAGGCGTGATCCGCTCGGGCCCGTCGGGCTCGGGCTCGGCCCGCAGCCAGTCGAGCAGGGTCCGGAGTTGGCCGTCGTCCAGCGCCTGGCCTGACCCCTCGGGCAGCAGCGCCCGCAGCCGCGCCAGCGCCTCCCCGTCCCCTGCCCGCCGGATCGCCAAGCGTCGGGCGCGCGTGCGCGCCCTCTCCGTCACCGAGGTCAAGACGTGGATGGTTCCGTCCACGATCCCCCAGGCGATGTTGCAGCCGAGCGCCGCCCAGAGCACGCTCCGGACGTCCTCGCCGTTGGCCGTGGCGACGCTCATGGTGCCAGTGAAGGTTAGGGCCATGAGCAACCCGAAGGTTACCTCGGACAGCCGGTCGATGGGATCGAGGACGTGTCGGGCTCTCGGACCGGCCCCCGCGTCCAAGGCGGGGCGCCGCCGCCCACCCCGGACGGGATCTGCCGGGGCGGCTGGCCGCGATTCAATAGGTGGTCCAGCCGCCGTCGGTCGCAAGGATGCCCCCGGTGAAGTTCGAGGCCTCGTCCGACAGGAGGAACAGCATCATCGACACCTGCTCGGCCACGGTGGCCGGCCGGCGATGGCTGTCGGCGTAGGCGAGGAGGCTGGCGGTCTTGATGCCGCCCATGGCGGGGCCGGTCTGACCCTGCATGGACGCCGCCACGAGGGCGCCGGCCCGCGCGATCATCGGCGTGTCGGTGGCGGCCATGTTGACCGAGTTCAAGCGGATGCCGTAGGGGGCGTAGTCTACGGCGGCGTTCTTGGTCAGCCCGTTCACGGCGTGCTTCGTCGTCACGTAGGCCGGGTTCCCCGCGAGCCCCGCCATCCCCGCGATCGAGCCCACGTTAACGATCGAGCCGCCGGTCCCCTGCGCCACCATCTGCTTCAGCTCGGCCCGCAGGCAGCGGTAGGTGCCGACGACGTTGGTGCGGATCACGCCTTCCCAATAGGCGTCGGTCGATTCGTGCAGCGGCGCGAAGACTAGGGCTTTCTGCGTCCCGTAGTCCACCGGCTCGCCCGAATGGACGGCGTCCATCACGCCCGCGTTGTTCAGCGCCATGTCGAGCCGGCCGAAGTTGTCCACCGCCGCGGCGACCATCCGCGTGCAGGTGTCCTCTTCGGCGATGTCGCCCTCGACGAAGACGGCCTGACCGCCCTCGCGACGGATCTGCTCGATCACCTGGGCGCCTAGGTCGGGAAGCCAGTCCACGCCCACCACGTTCGCACCCTCGCGCGCGGCGCGGAGGGCGGCGGCGGCGCCCATCCCGCGCGCGCAGCCCGTCACGATCAGCGTCTTCCCGGCGAGCCGTCCGGCGGCGAAGTAGGCCGGATCGACGGGGGCAATGTCGCGGATGCCGACGCCCCTTCGCGCCGGTCCCTCGGCGGCCGTGGCCCCCTCCTGGGCCTGCGCCGGTGTGAGCGTCGCCCCCAGCGCTCCGGCGGCCAAGGCCGCTCCCTTCAACACGTCGCGTCGTTCCATCGACTCCTCCCTCGCGCCTCGCCGCACCAGCGGTCCCCGGAAGCATGGAGCGGGGATGCCAGCGAAGGCAGGCCGGGGGTGCCCATTCCGGGCAGGGCAGCCGCCTTCAGAACGCCTCCCGGTCGCGAAACGCCGCCGCCAGGGCGTCGCGCCTTGCGGGTGTCCAGTCCGGGGGATCGACCAGCGCGGCCCAGGCGTCGATGTAGTCCTCGGCCACGTAGTAGTGGCCGTGGCCCGGCACCTGCAGGGCCACCACCATGTCGAGCGCCATCTGGAACATGGTCACCACGGGGAACCAGCGAAGCTCGGGCGAGACGTCAGGCGCGCGCGGACCCGCGAGGAAGGCGGGCCGCCGCAGGGCCGAGACCGGGGTGAAATGTACGATGGCGTCGCTGGGATAGTTCAGCAGCACGATCCGGAGAGGCCCCCAGGGATCGGCGGGCTCGGGGTCGAAGCCCTCCTGGCTCATGACCCGTATCAGCGAGCCGTTGCCGTAGCGCGGCCGCCAGACGGGGCTCTCCGGGTCGCGGCCGTCGCGCACCCGCTGCCAGAGGGGGCTCAGGAACGGGGAGCCCGCCCAGAGCGCGCCGTCGATGGGATCGGCCAGCATGTCGAGGAGGGGAAACCCCGCCTGGGAGTTCAGCGCCCCCTGGCTCAAGCCGAAGACGTAGAGCCGGGGACGCTCCTCCGGCGGGCGGCTCCGCCATTCCTCATAGACCGCGTCGAAGAGGGCGGCCCCCTGCTCCAGCCCGTATTCAGGCGCGACCCAGAGCGACAGGACACTGGTGAGGTAGGAATACTGGACCCCCAGCGTCGCCACGTCGCCGTCGAGCATGGCCTCGACCGTGTCGTGGGCGCCGGGGTCCATCCAGCCGGTCCCCGGCGGGATCGCGACCACCAGGGTTCCCTTGTCGAACCCGCCCACGCGGACCAGCTCGGCCACGGCGAGGCGGGCGCGTTCTTCGGCAGTTTCGGCGGAGCGGCGGCCCACGTAGACCCGGATCGGCTCGGTCGCGGGGCGCCCGGTGAGGGACGCGAGTTGCGCGGCCGTCGGCGTGCGGTGGACGAAGTCGCGCCCCCAGCGGCCCAGGTCCTCCCACCTCAGTAGCGAGGCCGCACCGCCGGTGCGCTCCGGATCAACCGGGGCTGGCTGCTCGGGGTCAAGGAAGACGTCGGCGGCCGCGAAGGAGGCGTCGGCGGCGCCGAGGGCCGCCCGAAGGAGCACGCCGTTCACCAGGACGCTGACGAGGGCCGCGACGAGCACGATGGCCCCGACGGCCGCGATCCGGGGCGGCAGGTATCGTCGGCCCCAGCGGCTCAGCCGCCGCCCGAGCACCCCGACGATCCGCCCCGCCCCCCAGACCAGCAGGAACAGCGGCAGCGCCACCCCGGCGATCAGCGCCCGATGGAAATCCTCGACCGGCGGCAGGCCGACGACCCGGCGCGTGGCGTCCTGCCAGCCGGGCGCGAGCCAGAGCCCGACGGCGGCGCAGGCCAGCGCCAGCGCCAGCCCGACGCGGAGCGCCGGGCGCGGCCGGGGCCGCAACAGGTCCGGCAGGCCGAGCCAGCGCCAGACCGAACGGACGAGGTTCGCCACCTCGTAGCCGACAGCCGCGACGACCCCGCCCAGGACGCCCTGCACGACCGGATCCCGCGGCATCAGCGACGGCGTGAGCGACAAGGCGAAGAACGTCCCCGCCAGCACGAGGCCAGTCGCGGACACCCGCTCCTGCAGAAACGACCGGACGCCGCGCTCCGGCATGGCCGGCCCCCGCTCACGACCGGTCCGCCGACCGGAAGGCTCCCCTGCGATGGACATGCGTCCCAGCCTCCATCCCTCCGCACCGGGCGCATGGGTCGGTCCCGCCGGCGGTGCCCGTCGCCCCCGCATATCACGGTCCGGCGCGGCGCGGGCCGCCCGATGCGCCGGCGGCTGCCCAGTTTGGGCAGGGAGGCCGTCCAAGCGGGCACTCCCCGGTGATAGGGTGGGTGCGAGGTCGGGCTCGGACCCGACGCAGCACACATCAGACTCTGGAGAGCCGAGATGATCGGATCGACCATGGCGCGCGCTGGCGGCTTGGCGCGCACGGCGGCGCTGTCCGCGCTCCTGGCCGCGGCCGGGGCGGCGCCGACGCTCCTGCACGCCCAGGGCTTCGCCTCCACCGACCCCTACCAGGACCGGGTCATCGAGAGCGTGAGTATCGAGATCGCCAACCCCAGCCGCGACGACGCCGTCAACCGGCGGGTCGAGGACACGGTCCGCCGCGCGCTGGAACTGTTCCCGGGGCAGCGCTACGCGGAGGACCGGATCGGCTTCGCCGAGGGCGTCGCGCGCCGCAACCGCGAGGTGGGCAACATCGAGCACGCCGTGACGCCCGGAGCGGCGGGCGGCGTGGACGTCACCTTCACGGTCGAGATCGCGGACGTGGAGCGCGCCGACGATGGCCGGGGCTACTTCCTGACCTGGGACCGGGCGGACCTGCCCACGCTCTACGACCGGGGCGGCACGGTGCTGCGCTACCGGCTCGACGCGCTGGCCTTGTTCTATTCCAACACCAACGCCTGGTACGGCCGCCCCGACCTCATGCTCGCGGGGAACCCGCTGGTCGAAGGCGAGCCCGCCGGCGAGGGCTTCGACCCCTGGATCGAGGGCTACCTTCATTACGGGCTTTACGGCATCACGCCGGTCACGGACGCGTTCTACGTCTACGGCGGCCTGTCGGCGATCACCTCCGTGTCCAACGGGCAGGAGCTCTTCACTGACCGTGACCGCCGCTACACCGGGGTCGAGGACGCCTACCTGGGCTTCGTGACCGGGCGGACGACGGCCCGGGGCGACCGCCTCGCCTTCAACTTCACCGTGGGCCGGCAGAGGTTCGAGCTCGCCAACGCGTTCCTGATCGCCAACACCGCCGCCAACGGGCAAGAGCGCGCGGCGCTCCAGGCCAACGCGCGCTGGTCGGCGGACCTGCTGGTGCTGGGCCAGGTCGCCTGGAACGACCTGAAGTTCGAGGCCTTCTACGTCGATCCCGACGAGCTGCCGCCGCTCGACACCGACACCCGGATCGTCGGGGTCAACCTGGAGGCCGAGCCGGCCCCCGGCCTGTTCCTGGGCGCGAGCTACCTTACGGTGCCCGAGTCCTCCCAGAACTATTTCGGCCCGACCGGCACGATCATCGGTACCCGCGAAGGGCTGGAGGTGATCGACGCCCGCTTCACCTACCGGCCGCAGCCGCAAGGGCAGCAGGGCTTCTTCTTCGGCGGCGAGGTCGCGCGGCAGACCAATCGCAACTTCGACATGGACGCCCGCGCGGCCTATGCCGAGGTCGGCTACGACTGGCCGCAGGCGCGCTGGTCGCCCTCGGTGAGCTACCGCCTGTCCTACTTCTCGGGCGACGACGCCGACACCGGGACCTACGAGCGCTGGGACCCGCTGCTTTCGGGCGGCAACGGCGAGCAGTGGGTGCAGGGGGCCAACCACTTCAAGGTGGTCCAGGACAGCAACGTCATCGCTCACCGCGTCCAGGCCCGCTTCCGCGTGGCGCCGCGGGTCGAGCTCGTGCCGCAGCTCTGGGCCTTCTACGCCGACAGCGAGACCAACATCGGCGGCAACCCCGCGCTCTCTTTCCTGGGCGACGACGAATACGGCTACGAGGCGAACCTCACCGCGAAATGGTTCGTCAGCCGCAACGTCTACGTCCACGGGCACGTCGCCTACACGGTGCCCGGCAACGCCGTCTCCGAGGCGCTCGACGGCACCGAGAAGGACTGGTGGAGCGCGATGGTTTTCGTCCGCTACGCCTTTTGACCCATCCTGAACAGGGGAACACCACCATGGAACGCAGAGACGTCCTGAAGGGGCTCGGCCTGTCGGCCGCGGCCGTCACCACCGTCGCGGCCACGACCGAAACGGCCGAGGCACAGGCGGCCGAGGCGCCGCAGCTCGGCCCCTACACCGAGCCCTGGAACCCGCCGGACGAGGCCTTCCCCAACCGCCAGAACATCGTGCGCGTGCCCGACGACTACTTCATCCCCGGCCGCTTCGCCGGCAAGACGGCGATCGTCACCGGCTGCGCGCGGGGGATGGGCCGGCTCGCCGCGGTCCGGCTGGCCCGCGAGGGCGCGAACGTCGTCGGCGTCGACTGGCTCGAGGACGAGGGCCGGGCCGTCATCGACGGCATCGCGGCCGAGGGCGGCGCCGCCACCTTCGTCGCCGGCGACATCTCCGAGGACGCCGTCTGCGCCGAGATGGTGCGCGTGGCCGCCGACACCTACGGCGGGCTCGACGTGGCGCTCAACAACGCCGGCGTCATGGACGCGATCTTCCCGGGCGACGAGATCGACTACGCGACGCAGGCGAGCCTTACGCTGAACCCCATCCACGAGGCGTCGGACGACTACTGGCACGTCGTGATGCGGGTCAACGCCACCGGCACCTTCTACTCGATGCGCCACGAGCTCCGGCAGTTCCTGGCGCAGGGCCGGGGCGGCTCGATCGTGAACGTGGCCTCCGTCACCGGCCTGCGCGGCTTCGGCGGCACGCCCTCCTATGTCGCCTCCAAGCACGCGGTGAACGGCCTGACCAAGAACGCGGCCATCGACTACGCGCCCTTCGGCATTCGCGTGAACTCGGTCTGCATGGGCACGACGCTGACACCAATGGTCGAGCGGGCCTTTGCCCTCCTGAGCCAGCGCGCCCAGACGGGATTTCGTGACACCGGCATCGGCATGGCCAAGATCAGAAGCCTCGCGGAACTCAGCGACCAGAAGCAGCGTGGCTCCACGGCGGCCGAGCAGGTGGCCGTGATGCTGTTCCTCCTCTCGCCCGAAAGCTCGAATCTGACGGGCGCGAACTACGCCACGGACGGCGGCTTCACGACCTACTGACCAGACCGACGATCCGCGCTCCGGCCGGCGCCGGGGCGCGACGCAAAGGAGGCTAGCCATGGACGACGCTCTGCCGATCACGCGGCTGGCCTTCCTGCTCTTCATGCTGATGGGGCCGATCGGCCTGATCCCTCGCTTTGCGGGGGCGACGGCGGGCCAAACAGAAGCTGAGCGACGCGCGATCGCGCTCTGGGCGGTCGGCATCGCCGCGGTGGCGATCCTGCTTGCGGTCTTCGTCGGGGCCTCGGCCATGGGACGGGTCGGAACCACGCCTTCGTCGCTCATCATGGCTGCCGGGGGCATCCTGGCGGTGACGGCCCTGCTCAATCTCTTGGGTGCCACACCCGCACCGGCCGCCTCCACCGCCCAACCGGCCTCCCTGCCGATGCGGGCACTGACCCCGATCGCCATCCCTGGGATCGTCACGCCCGTCGGGGTCGCAATCCTCATCATCTTTTCGGTCTTCTTCCGCTCGGCCGACGATCGCCTGACGATCCTGGCGCTCACGGCGGCGATCCTGGCCATGAACCTTCTCGCCATGCTCGGCGCGCAGTGGTTCATGCGGCGCATCGGCATGGGCCCGCTGCTCCTGCTGGGGTCGGTCTTCGGCGTCCTGCAGGTCGCGCTGGGCGTGGAGATTTTCATGTCCGGTCTTCTGAGGTCGCCGATTCATGCGGGATCCTGAACGCCATTCCGGGATGGTCCAGGGGCATGACCCGTCCGGGGGCCGTCCCGCCCCCGACGCCGAAGCCGCGCCGGGGGCGGACCCCGTCGGGATGGCCCTGACCGCCTCCGAGCATGAGATCCCCGCCGTTCAGTACCACCTCGCCCAGTTCCTGGCCGACCACCTGTCCGACTGCTGCCAGGTCTTCGACGGCGACCTGGAGCAGGCCCTGATCCTGGCGCTGCTCTGGCAGCGCTTCGTCGGCGCCCATCACATGGCGCAGATCGACCGGGACAAGGCGTCCGAGATGGTCTGGATGCCGGCGCTCCGGCTCTCCGACGCGGTCGGGCTCCCGCGCGAGACGGTACGGCGCAAGCTGAAGCTGCTGGAGGCCAAGGGTCTCGTCCTGAGCGACGCCAGCAAGGGATGGGCCCTCGCCGGCGACGTCGGGCACAGCCCGGGGAACGACCGCCTCGACGAGCTCGAGCGCCGGATGCGCCGGCGGCTGACGCGGCTGTTCGTCCGGCTCCGCGCGACCCTGGGCGGGGCCTGACGCGGCCCGGCGTCAGCCGCCCGGGCCGTCCTGCACGATGTGGGACAGCCGGACATGGAGCTTCGCCAGGCGCTTGCTGAAGCGCTTTGCGAACTCCCCGAAGGCGTCCCGCGCCGGGACCCGGTCCCCCGAGCTTGCGATGTACCAGCCGCGCTGCGGATCGTTCTCGATCCAGCCCCGGGCCTTGAGCGCCAGGAGCTTGCGCCGGACGGTCTCGCGCGGGAGGCCCGTGACGTCCGCGATCCGCGAGGCCGTCATGCAGACCCGGTCCAGCTCGGGCGGATCGGCCGGCAGGCCGCCGAGCGCCCCTTCCAGGCGGCGCTGCCCCAGCACCGCCATCACAAGCATCTGGTCGAAATCCTGGTCGAAGCTGCGCGCGCAGTCTACAAGGTGCTCGGTGAAGAACTGGACGAACTCGTACTGGGTCCGGTGATAGGCATTCTCGAACCTTTCCTGGACGGCCTCAACCCGAAGCGGCTCGGCGGAGGGACCGGGCCGGCGTCCTGGCGGCAGTACGGCGTGCTGGGTCATCCGGACCTCCGGCGGATCATCGTCGGCACCATATCACGCTTGCTCCCGTTTCGGACGCTGTTTTGCCGGCCGGGTGCCCAAAATGGGCGCTCTGTGCCTGACCGGAACGAGACGGTCCCATTCCTGCGCCCCCGCCACCCATCGCGCGCGGTCCGCCTCCGGACGGCGGCGGCGGCCCATTTTGGGCAGATGAGCCGCAGCGCGGCGCCGTTGGCCCTGCTAACCTGTCGACGCCGCCCGCCCGATCGGGCGCTCCGGCTGGATGGAGTGCGGAGTGGTGCCCGCCGGCGCGCGTCCACCGTCCCCGATCCTGCAACGACTCGAAAGGAGACCGCATGACCATCAGTCTCGACGCGGCGGCGGCGGCCTACAGCGAGGCCGTCCGCGACGACCTCCGCCGGCATTCCGGGCTCTACCTGCTCGGCGCCGCCCTTCTGGTGGCCTCCGGGATCGTGGCGATGCTGATCCCGGTCTTCTCCTCTGCGGCCTTCATCATCGTGACGGGCTGGCTCCTGATCCTCAGCGGCCTCACCCAGGGGCTGGGCCTGATCGGCGGTCGTCGCCTTCCCCATTTCTGGCTCCAGTTCGTCTCGATGGTTCTTGGCCTCCTTCTGGGCGTCCTGCTTCTCAACAACGTGGGCCAAGGCATCGTCCTGTTCGGGACCCTCCTCATCGTCTTCCTGATGATGGAGGGCCTGTCGAAGATCGTGCTGGCCCTGACACTCCGCCCGATGGCCGACTGGGGCTGGGTGCTGGCCAGTGGCGTTCTGGGGGTGACGCTTTCGCTCTGGCTTTGGGCCAGCATGCCCGTGGCCGCGCTGTGGGTGCTGGGGCTGACGCTGGGCCTGCACCTGACGGGCGTGGGCCTTTCGCTCGGCCTCATCGTCCTTCGGCTGCGCCGGGGGCCATGACCGGCATCCGGCGGGGACGGCGGACGCGAACCTTGGCCCTCTGGCGCTCCGTCCTCGATCTCGTCCACGGTCTGGGCTCCGCGGTCCGGGACCCCGCGATCCGGGTGCTGCTCAGCCTGACGATGACGGTCGTGCTGCTGGCCACGGCCTTCTACCATCTGGTCGAGGGCTGGCGCCTGCTCGACGCCGCCTATTTCTCGGTGGTGACGATGGCGACCGTGGGCTTCGGCGACCTGGTCCCGAGGACGGATCTCGGAAAGGTCTTCACGGTCTTCCTGATCCTGTTCGGGATCGGCCTCTTCGTCGCCTCGGCCAGCACCTTCGCCGAGCACGTCGTCCGCCGAGCCACGGGCCCGGGACGGCCGAGGACCCGGAGCCTGCGGCCGCCTGCCCCGACCCCAAGGCACCGTCCCCCGCGACCGGCGAGGAGCCGGGCCGGTGACCGCCCGGGGCCGGCTCGCCCTGATATGGGCGTGGCGGGGGCGAGCACGCTGGCGGCCTAATTGGGCGTCTCCAGGAGGGAGCGCACCCGCAGGAGTTGTCGGACCTGCTGCGCCCCGGCTACCGGGTGTGCCGCCCGGACGGCGACGGCCCCAAAGACAACCTCGTTGCGCCGGCCGACCTGCTCAACGGGGCCGGCTGGGCGGTGGTGATGGTGGACAGCCACGGGCCGCGCGGCCTGCTTCGGGCGGAGCTGTGGCGCCTCGTCTGCGCGGGTGTAACCTGAACGATCCCGCGAGACGGGCCGAGACGCGGGCCGGACAGGGCCGCCTCGAACGCCGTGCCGCCGCGGTCGTGTTAGATGCAAAGGCGCTGCCAGCCGCTCGAACGTAGATGCTGTCGGCGATGTCGTAGTTGAGCGAGGTGGCCGCACATCTGAGGCACTCAACGACAGGAGTGGGTCTCACCGCCGTACCATGGTCGGTTTCGCCAACCCCTGCCACGCTGATGTCAGGCGGGCCGAGCCGAGCTTCGCTGCACAGCCTACGTCAGCAACTCTCGGACGCACCGGCGCACGTCCAGCGGCTTTTCGCAGTAGGGCACGTCCGCGTAGCTGTCCGGCACCTCCTCGTGGTCGTAGCCGCTGACGAACACGAAAGGGATTCCATGCTGACGCAAGACGTCGGCCACCGGATAGACCATCAGGCCGCCCAGGTTGATGTCGAGGATGGCCGCATCGAGAGGTGGAGCTCCGGGCAGGAGGGCCAAGGCCTGAGCGACGTTCGATACAGGTCCCACCACCTCGGCCCCGTCCTGCTCGAGGGCGCAGCGGAAGTCGTCGGCCACCACGAAGTCATCCTCGACCACCAGGATCCTACGGCCGCGGAGCGACGACGGCGTCGAGTGAAGCATCGCTTTCCCCCCCTGTCGACGAGACAGGCACCGTGATGGTGCAACGGACCCCCTCGGGTCGCAACTCGTATGTGGTTTCGGCCCCGAGCTGGTGAGGGAGAGCGCGTTCGATCAGCCGGCGGCCGTAGCCGCCGGGCGGCGGGCCGCCGGCAGGGCTGAGGTCAAGTGGCACACCGTCCTCTCGCCAGTCCACGCGAAGGCGGTGCTCCCCGGTTGGAGACGTCAGGTCCCAGGTCACGTCGAGATGTCCATCGGGTCGCGAGAGCGCTCCATACTTGAGCGCGTTGGTCGCCAGCTCGTGCAGGGCGAGCGCGAAGGTCTGCACCGTGCTCGAGCGCAGGCGCACGCCCTTGGGCCCGCGCAGCTGGACCTGCTCGCCCTTTCCCTCGCTATCGACCACGCCATGGGCCTGAAGCTCGGCCAGGATCAATTGGTCGAAGGTGATCCGGTCCCGAGCCTCGAGGCGCGAGAGCAGGGCATTGACCCGACCCAGCGCGTTCAGGCGGGCTCGGAAGCGCGCAAGGTAGTCATCGAGCGAGTCGGCACCGGCCGCGGTTCGCTCGGAGATGGCGGAGACGACGGCCAGCAGGTTGCGGGTGCGGTGCTGGAGTTCCTGCACAAGGATCTGGAGCCGGTCCGCCGTGGCGCGTCGTTCGGTGACGTCCTGACCCACCTTGAGGAAGCCTCGGATCTGCCCATCAGGCCCTGGAAGCGGACGCGTCACGCCGTCGATGAAGATGCGGGCGCCATCCTTGCGCTTGTGCCAGCGGACGTCGGGCGCATGGCCGTTCTCCCGGGCCTCCCGACGCTCCTTCTCGGGCTCGCCCTTCTCCTGATCCTCGGCGGTGAAGGTGATGTCGACCAGTTCGCCCATCGCCTCCTCGGCCGACCAGCCGAAGAGCTCCTGGGCGCCTGCCGGCCAGGTCTCGATCCGGCCCTGCGGGTCCAAGGTGAAGATGGCATGGTCCTGCGCCGTCTCCACGATGGCTCGGAAGCGCTCCTCGCTCTCGCGCAGGGCCGCTTCGGTGCGGGAGCGCTCGATGGCCGCCCAGGTCCGTTCCACGACCTCCTCGATCAGCGCGGTCTCGCCCTGCGTCCAGCGCCGGGGGTCCGCCGAGACCGCGACGATGGACCAGAGCGGGGTCTTCTCGCCCCGGCGCAGGCTTGCGGCCACGATCGCCCGCAGGCCAAGGCCCGAGAGGTTCCGCCTGTCCGTATCGGTCAGGCCCTCGGCCTTCGCAACGTCGTCGATCACCAGGGTCCGGTGGAATGCAACCCGAAGCGCATCGGGGAAGTCGGACAGGCGGACCTTGTCGGGCAGCGGCGGGACGCGGTCGTTGCCGACCTGATAGGGAAACTCGCCGCGGTCCTCATTGAGCCGATAGACCCCGACGTAGCACCGGTCGAGCCGCAACTCGTCCGAGAGCATCCGGAGGGCGCGGTTCGCCAGGGCATCCGCGTCCGACTCCGCCCGCAAGGCATCGCTGAGCCTGAGCAGGAACGCCTGCCGTTCCTTGCTCGCGCGCAGGAGTTCTTCCGCCTGCCGGCTCGCGGTGACGTCCACGAAGGTGACCACCACTCCAGCGATGACGTTATCGGTCGAGCGATAGGGCAGCACGCGGACGGCGTAGCGGAAAGCCGTTGCGGGGTCGCCGACCTCGCGCTCGACCGGCGCTAGGGTGCGCAGCACACGTCGGGCGTCGCTCTCGATCTCCTCGTACCGGATGCGCGCCTTGATGTGCGTGATGGGCCGGCCCTCGTCGGAGCCGATGAGGTGAAACAGGTCGGTGCTGGCCGGGGTGAAGTTCGTCACCCGCAGATCGTTGTCGAGGAACAGGGTCGCGATCTGGGTGGATTCGAGAAAGTTCTTGAGGTCGCTGTTGGCGTGACCCAGCTCCTGTACGCGGTGGCCAAGCTCGCCGTTGACGGTGGTCAGCTCCTCGTTCATCGACTGGAGCTCCTCCTTCGAGGTCTCGAGCTCCTCGTTGGCGCTTTGCAGCTCTTCGTTGAGCGACTGGTATTCCTCGTTGGAGGACTTTAGCTCCTCGTTCGTGGTCTCCAGTTCCTCGATGGTGCTCTGGAGCCGGTCGCGGGTCAGGCGCAGCTCGTCCTCGAGCCGCTGGACGTGCTCGCCCTGGTCCGCGCTCGGCTCGACGGAGCCGGACCTCACGTTCTCAGGACGCAGAACCGCTTCCTTGAAGAGCACGAGGAAGCCAGCCGGATCATTCGCCGCCGTCTGGCGCGGCTTGACGACCAGAACGACGGCGAGGCGGTGTCCGTCGGCGCCGAACTCCAGTCCACCCAGCGTCGCGGTCTGGCCCTCCTCCGCAGCGCGGCCGAGCGCCGTGCGGAGGTCGAGCCGCAGGCCCGGGTGGATGAGCTGGTGAAGGTTGAGCGAAGCCGCACCACGGGAGGGCGCGAGGTAGCGGCCCATGTTGCCCGAGAAGTGCAGCACGTTGTGGGCCGCGTCCACGATCACGTAAGCCGGGGCGTAGTGCTCGGCCTCGCGCTCGGCCCAGCGGGTGAGATCGGTGGTCTCCAACCGATCAGGCTCGGCAGGAGGAGGCGAACCTGGGTGCTGCACCTGCGTCGGGAGGCGACGGTCCGTTGGCGTGAACGGAAAGTTGACGAGCGGTCGGCTGTCACCGTTGAGACTGTGGAAAATGCGCGAGCGCGACTCGACAGGGGCGAAGAGGCTCTGATGGCGCGACACGTTCTCCGAGTTGCCCAGGAACAGGAACCCGCCGGGCCTCAGCGCGAAGTGGAAGAGCGGGATCACCTGCTCCTGAAGCTCGGCGTCGAGGTAGATGAGGAGGTTGCGGCAGGAGACGAGGTCGAGGCGCGAGAAGGGCGCGTCCTTGATGAGGCTGTGCTGGGAGAAGACGCACATCTCCCGCAGCTCCTTGGTGACGCAGTAGGTGTCGCCCTCCTTCAGGAACCAGCGGCCCAGGCGCTCGGGCGTCATCTGGTCCGCGATGCGGTCGGTGTAGCGCCCGGCGCGCGCCGCCGCGAGCGCGCGTCCGTCGAGGTCGGAGGCGAAGATCTGGATCGTTGGCGGATCGTCGAGCCGCGTCCGGGCCTCGGCCAGAAGGATTGCGAGACTGTAGGCCTCCTCGCCCGTCGAGCAGCCCACCACCCAGACCCGCAGGGCGTCGTGGGACCCCTTGCCCTCGAAGAGCCTGGGGACGACCTGCCGCTCCAGCAGCTCCCATTCCCGCGTGTCGCGGAAGAACTCGGTCACGCCGATCAGGAGGTCGTTGAAGAGGTCCTGCGCTTCCGTGGAACTTGTCCGCAGGGTCTCGACGTAGGCGGGCAGGCTTTCCAGCGTCAGCGCCTGCATCCGCTGCTGCACCCGGCGCAGGAACGTGCCCCGCTTGTAGCCGTGGAAGTCGTGGCCGGTCTTCTGGCGCAGGAGGCCGGCGATGGCGGTCAGCGCCTCCCGGGCCTCGGGGGCGTCGGGGGACAAGGGGGCGGCGCCCGCCCGGGGGGCCTCGAACAGCTCCTCCAGCAGGGCCTGCAGCCGGGGGGTGATCTCGTCAATGGGCAGCACAGCGTCGGCGAGCGCGGCGGGCTCGTTGCTCTGTGCCAGCGCGCCCTCCTCGGACTCGGCCGTCGCCTCGGCCAGAACCAGGCCGCCCGCCGCCTTGACCTCCTGCACGCCCAGCGTGCCGTCGCCATTAGTGCCGTCGAGCGCGACGGCGATGGCCCGTCGACCCCACTCGCGAGCGAGCGAGACGAGGAAGCTGTCGATCAGGCCCTGCTGGGTGGGAACCTGATTGGTCGACTGGGTCCGGAAACGGCCCCCCTCCACCGTCGCGAGAACGCCCGATGGCGGCAGGTAGGTCCGACCGGGCTCGACCCGGGCGCCGTCCGAGATCTCGGTCAGCTCGTGACCGCCTGCTTCGGCTGCCTTGCGGAGCGCGGACTCGTCCGAAGCCTCGCGCTGCTGGAGCACCATGACCAGCGCGGCGTCCTCGCGTAGGGCAAGGCGGGTCAGCAGCACCTCCAGGGAATGAGTCTTCGCCCCCGATGCGGTCAGGGCCACGAGGACGGGCTCAGGAACCTTGGGTTCGTCATCCCCATTCTGGGACATGTTCATCTGCCCTTCGCACCATGCCCAGAGATGGCCTCAGCAGGCTGACCGTAGATGCCTCTCGCCCCAAGTTCCACCAAGGCGGGAGCCCTTTGGCCAAGCCGCCAGACGCCGAAGCTAGTCAACCTGGTCCTGCCCGCCCTCGTTCTCCCGGGGCTCCGCGCGACCCATGGACATCAGCACCGCGCGACGGATGGTGTCCGCGTAGCGGCGATACTCCTCGGCGCGCTCCTCATACATCTCGGCCACGGCGCGGCGGCCGGTGGAGCGCCCGTCCTCGGCCATGCGGGAGACCAGCTCGGCCCGCTCCTCGATGACCCGCAGCGCCACCCGGAGCGCCTCGTCCACGGCGTTCTCCTGCTCGGAGGCCAGGACCTCGGCGGTCTTGGCGTGGCCGACCTGGCAACGAAAGCGCAAGGGCCCGGGCTCGCGCACCTGGGACATGACGCCCCCGCAATCCGGGCAGATGAGCGGCGCAGGATCGGCGATGCGGCGCAGGACGCCGCTGTCGATCCGCTCGCCGGCGGCGATGTCCACCTCGAGCTGGATCTCGGGCGGAATGATTACGTAGGGCCCGGCAGGCTCGCGCGTGAGGTCCGACAGAACGTCACCGATCCGATCCGAAGGACTGATCAGGTCGGCCGTGACCGCCTGAAGCCCGGCCAGGGGCATCTCGGCGGCGATGGCGTCCCGCGGGTCCTGCACGAGCGCGAGCCCGCCGCAGCGCTTGATGGCCGACAGCCCCGCCGCTCCGTCGTTCAGAAGCCCGCTCAGGAGCACGCCAACCACGCGAGGCCCGTAGGACACGGCGGCCGAGCGGAACAGGGGGTCGATCGCGGGCCTGGCCATGTTCTCGCGGGGGCCGCGTCCCAGGCGGATGTGCCCGTCCGCGAGCAGCAGGTGCCGGTCGGGCACGCCCAGGTAGATATGCCCGGGTTCGATTCTCATGCCGTCCTCGGCGGGCCGTACCGGGAGGTGACTCGCGGCCTGGGTGACCGTGGTCAGGATCCCGAGGCTGCGCGCCGGGATGTGGAGCACCACGAACACGGCCGCCGGCAGGTCGGATGGCAGCGTTCCCAGGATGGATTTGAGCGGAGCGGTCGCGCCCGAGGACCCGCCGATCACGATGATGTCGCGCATGTCCACAGCAAGCCCTCCACACCGGGAGCCGGCGCTCTGAGGCAACAACAGGCCGATGCGAATGTTCCGAAGGACGTCTGGACCTACGGTCAGGACCTATAAACCTTTTCGGATCAACAACGCTCCTAGAGACCACGGCTGAGCGTCAGGCGTA
>NZ_VDFV01000039.1 GCF_006152145.1 Rubellimicrobium roseum
CGGTCCGGGCGCTCGGGGACGAGCCGCTGCCGCTCTTCGCGGCCGCTCAGGCGCGAAAGGTGGATGAAGACGACGATGCCGGCTCCATGGCCTACGCCCCCGAGATCGTCGAGCCGCCAGTGGCACTCCGGCCCATGACGGCCGGGCGGGAGGTCGTCGAGGACTACGGGCATGTGGGACTGACCTTGCGGGCTCACCCGCTCGCGTTCCTGCGCGAGGACCTTCGACGCTGGCGCCTCCTCACCTGCGCGGAGGCCACCGCCCGGCGCGACCGGAGCCCCGTGCGCCTGGCCGGGATCGTGCTGGTGCGCCAGAAGCCGGGCTCGGCAAAGGGCGTGCTCTTCATCACCCTCGAGGACGAGACCGGCGTGGCCAACTTGGTGATCTGGCCGCAACTCTTCGAGGCAAGCCGACGAATTGTGCTGGGCGCTCGCCTGCTCGGGGTCGAGGGCCAGGTGCAGCGCGAGGGCGAGGTGGTCCACATCGTCGCGCGCCGGTTGCATGACATGTCCGACCTCTTGGACAGCTTGGGCAAACGGGATGCGGGCGGGCTTAGAGGTGAGCCGGCCAACAAGTCAGGTTACAGCGATATGCACAGAGCCAACACAGCCGCGCGATCTGCCCCGAGGGGGTGTGACAGCACTTCCGATGTCTCGCCCAAGGCGATCCGGCTCAGGCCCCGGGACTTCCGCTGAAACCAGAGGAGAGATCTAGGTCGAGATGGACAGGTCCGTGAAGCGTTCGTTCAATCTCCCCTAGGTTCGCTGGAAACCGAATCACTATCGTGTGAGTTGTGGATGCGCAGACGGGAGGTTCCATGCCTAGTCTCTTCGAACGGAATAGACTGACATGAGCGACTTCGGCGGGTTGCCACGTGCCCGTCTGGATCTGGCGTGGCCCGCCGGTGAGCGTCTAGTTCAGCAGTGGATAGGGGTTCCCGCGAACCGGGCAGAACCGCCGCGCTCATCTCCTGACCTTCCCACGCTGCCGACGGCTTCTGGTAAACCTCAGGTCATCTTCGCCGAGTATCGGCCGCGACTGTCCGGCCCGGAACTCTTGGCCAAGCACAAGGGTTTGCCAAGAATGCTCCGTCCTGTGCTTCCAACTCGCCCGGTGCGGCAGAATACCCATCACCGTCGCCTCACCATGGCTTGGTGGCCGATGGTAGCGGTCGCCGCGATGCTGCTCTCCGCGGGCACACCACTGCTCTGACGCAAAGAGCGGAGGACTGCGTCTGTTGCTGTTCCGCAACGATCAGAGCTGGAGTGACCCGCAAGACGGGCCAGTCGAATGTCCCGCGATACGTCATTTATTCGGCCCCAGGCATCGCTCGTCCGCTGTGCGGCGACGGTGCGGCTGTCGGGCTGATACGCCGATGCGTGACGACCCTCGCTCCTCGACGCGCGGGTCCAAGAACAACCGAGGGCAGGAGGCGGGTTCAACCGGAACCGGAGGCTTGCCATGGCCCAAACCCTGTCCCTTGTCGCCGCCCTCAGCATGGCGCTGATCAGTCTTGCCCTCGTGACGATCAGCTCGCCCCCAGAGGCTTCGGTTCTAGAATCCGCGGCGCCGACCCACGACACCTCTCGTCCATCAGATCGGCACCCGCTCCAGCGACATAGGGCAGACAAGGTCTCCTCCGTCGTGAGCCTAGTCCCGCCCCAGGCTGTGCCGGTCCGTCATCCGCAGGTCAGGCCCGTGGCGCGGCCCGACGAACCGGCCCTCCGCCCGCAACCCCGCCGCTTCTGGGCCAAAGGTCCTCTGGTCGCACGTGTGGGCGACCCGACATTCGGCCCGATGCTTCGGCCCGCCGATCTCCTCGTCCCCGACCCGCCCGAACAGCTCGCCGGCGCCACCGATCTCCTATGCATCGCTGTCGCGGTCTATCACGAGGCGCGCAACCAGCCGCTCGAAGGCCAACTCGCCGTGGCCTCGGTGATCCTCAACCGGACGCGAGAGCCCAAGCGCTGGGGCGCCAGCCCGTGCGAGGTCGTGGTTCCCGTCCAGTTCTCCTTCTTCTCGGAGGACGGCAGCTATCCGACCATCCCTAAAGACGAGGCCTGGTCCATCGCCTTGGAGATGGCCCAAGAGGCCCTCGATCATGGACCAAGTGCCATGGTCGGCTTGGCCGACCACTACCACACGCCAGCTGTGGACCCCGAGTGGAATGAGGCCATGGATCAGGTCATCCGGATCAACGACCATATCTTCTTTGTCGATCCGACAACACAGGGCTGACCGTTCAGAGCTTCAAGTCTCAGATGATGGTGACTAGAAAGGAAAGTCGCGACTGCTCAATGGCATGAGCAAAGGCTTCCACGGTCCGGTCCACTGCCACAAGGATCTTCCAAGCGGCCCGGAACTGGTCGAAGAGAACGACGAGGTCGTGTCAGAGTAAGGGTAGCCCGGGCCGGGGCGGGTCAGCGATCTCGCCCATTGGACCACGTCGACAAAGCCGAAGAGCCAAAACGCATCGCAAGTAGAAACTCGGCGGCCAAGTCTACGCCCGAATGCGTGCGTGGCGAGAAGATCTTGGCGGTGCGAAGCTCGTGCCAAGGAGGGCCGCGCCAACGATCTCGGGATAGAGAATTCGCCCTGAACAGTTTCGGAGCGTTCAGCTCCTATTTCAAGCCCATAGTAAGATGAGGCGCCTGGGGGCGTGTCGGACTCGCGGTTCCCCGTGCTGGCCGCATCACGCCAAGGCTTTAGGTGCTGATCCGAAGGGTCGTCCCGGGTTGCCACACGAAAGAGATACATGAACCTCGTCCTCGACTTGCCCCGTCTGTTCCGGGTTGCGGCTCTTGGCTGGTGGAACGACCGGGCCATGAGCCTCGGGGGCTCCATCTCCTACTTTATGCTCTTCTCGATGGCGCCGATGCTCCTTGTAGCGATCAGCGTGGCAGGCCTGGTCTTCGGGCGGGAGGCCGCGCAGGGCGCATTGGTGGGCGAGCTCACCGGGGCGCTGGGCCAGGAGGCGGCCCAAGCCGTGGAGGCACTCATTGCCAACGCCGGCGATCTAGGCTCGGGCATCCTCGGCACCACCGTGGGCCTTCTCATCTTCTTGGTAGTCGCCACCGGCGCCATTGGCGAGCTGCAGGACGACCTCAACCTGATCTGGAAGGTGCCGCCCGCCGCGACGGGGCTCCGGGGCGTCCTGCGCACCCGCGTCCTGAGCCTGGGTGTCGTCGTGGGCGTGGGCTTCCTGCTCTTGGTTTCGCTCGCGATCGACGCCGGCCTGGCGGCGGGACGAACTTATCTCGAGGGGCGTTTCACACAGGCGATCACGCTTCTGGGCTGGCTCAACCGCCTCGTCTCCTTCGCCATCGCCGCGGCGCTCTTCGCGATGATCTTCCGGGTGCTGCCGAACGTGGCGCTGACCTGGCGGGACGTGGCGATCGGGGCGCTCGTCACCGCACTCCTCTTCACGGTGGGCAAGGTCCTGATCGGCATCTACATCGGCCAGAGCGGCATCGCCTCAAGCTATGGGGCGGCGGCATCTTTCTTCACGATCCTGCTTTGGATCTACTACTCCTCCCTGATCCTGCTTTTCGGCGCCGAGTTCACGAAGGCTTTCGCAGAGTCCCATGGGACCCGCATTCGAAACCATCAACCCGAGGCATGAGGAAAAGCGCGAGCACGGGTGGCTCGAACCGGCTGTCGCGAACGCCTGCCTAGAGCGACGTCGGCTGACGATCGACGGCGCAGCCAGTACCAGCGCCATACGCCTTCAATTATGGGGGAAGCCTAGGGGGAAGCCCACACACGGGACCGATAAAAGTCTAACGTGAGCAAACACTTCTTAGGAAACTCTGGCGCGCTGGGGAGGATTCGAACCCCCGACCCCTTGATTCGTAGTCAAGTACTCTATCCAACTGAGCTACCAGCGCGCGGCAGAGTGAGGCTCATCTACCGTTGCCCACCGGGCGTGGCAAGGGCCTTCCCGCAGATTTCCGTTCTTGCCGTCGGGTCCGCCTATTCGGCGGCCTCGGCGCCGCGTGGGGAACCGGGCGTGTTGTCCGCCTCCCGCTCTCCTTCCAAGGGCGGCAGGGGCGCGAGCTGGGCGTTCTCCTTGGGCAAGCGGATGGCGAACTCCGTCCCCTGCGCGTCCGACCGGCGCAGCTCGAGCCGCCCGCCATGCCCGCGCACGATCTCGGCCGCGATGGCGAGGCCCAGGCCCGTGCCGCCCTTGCTGGCGCCGCCCTGGAAGGCCTGGAACAGATGCTCGCGCGCCTTGGGGGGCAGGCCCGGGCCGGTATCGGCCACGAAGATCCACCAGGCCTCGTCGTCCTCCTCGGCCGAAAGGCCGATCTCGCCGGCCTTGCCGCTGGCGGCGATGGCCTGGCGCGCGTTGCGTACGAGGTTCAGGATCACGCGGTAGAGCTGCTCGCCGTCGGCCCGCACGGTGAGGCCCGCCGGGATGTCCTCGGAGAAGGAGATGTCGGACTCGCCGGCCGCGAGCCTCTCGCCGTCCACGATCTCGGACACGATGGCCGCGAGCGGCACGCGCGTCAGCCGCGGCGGCGGCTCCTCGACGCGGCCGAAGGCGAGGGTCGCCTCGCAGAGCGAGATCGCGCGCGAGAGCGACGCCACGATCTTGGGCCCCATCCGCCGCACGTGCGGGTCCTCGGTCTCCTCCAGCCGGTCAGCGAAAAGCTGTGCCGAGGCCAGGATGTTGCGCAGGTCGTGGCTGATCTTGGCGACGGCGCTGCCCAGCTGCGCCAGCCGTGCCCGCTGCCGCAGTGCGCCCGTGAGCTGCGTCTGTAACGACTGGAGCGCCTCCTCGGCCTCGCGCAGCTCGGTCACCGAGGCGTCCGGGACGATGATGCGGCGCGCGTCCTCGGGCGCCTCGGCATAGGCGCGCATGTGGCCCACCACGCGGGCGATGGGACGCACCATCAGCACGCGCACCGCCAGGAACAAAAGCGCCGCCGTCAGGATGGTGATGACGGCCGAGAGCGCCAGCACCCGCAGCCCGTCCTCGATCATGGCCCGGCGCAGCGGCTGCTGGTCGAGCGTGATCTCGATCAGCTCGCCCCCCTGCTGCACGGGGCTGCCGATCACGCGGATGATGCGGTCCTGCGAATCGGCCAGCGTCGCCAGCGCGTCGCGGATCAGCGTGGCGGCCGATCGGTCGCGCAGGTCGTAGGTGGCATGGATCGGCTCGGGGATGGGCGAGGAGAGCGCAAGCTGGCGCACCTCGTCGCGGCGCAGCACCACGTTGTAGACGCCCGCGTTGCGCAGGAGCTCCTGCTCGACCGGCTCGTCCAGCGAATCGGCGGCGAGCTTGGCCAGCGAGGCGATCTGCGCCGCCTCCAGCCGCAGCTCGAGGTAGTTCACGCGGGACCGGGCCACGGAAGGCACGAAAATAAGAACCTCCGCCAACAGGACGAAGGCCGCCGTCAGCATCAGGAAGCGCCCTGACAGCGAGTTCAGCATTCCGGGCCCCCCACCTGGCGCTCCCTCGCGGAACGCTCGCGGATTCGTGTATGCCGTGCGGACATAACCCGACAGATGGGAAGTGGGTCCGCGAATTGCCATGCGGCGCGTTGACAGCCGCAGGCCCGGCCACTATGAGCCGGGCTTCAATTATTGCGCGCGGGTCCCCGAGGCCCTGTCGCGCGCTGCCATCGCAGGAGTTCGCGACATGAAACGCACCTTCCAACCCTCGAACCGCGTCCGCAAGGCCCGTCACGGCTTCCGCGCCCGCATGGCCACCAAGGGCGGCCGCGCGGTCCTGAACCGCCGCCGCGCCCGCGGCCGCAAGGTCCTCTGCGCCTGATCGGCCCCGCGCAGGTCTTGGCCCGGCGCGCGGACTTCCTGCGCGCCGCCAGTGCCGCGCGCGCCTCGACGCCCGGCTTCACTCTTCAGGCGCGCCGCCGCGCCGAGGGCGAGGCCGAAGGCCTACGGGTAGGCTTCACCTGCTCCAAGAAGGTGGGCAACGCCGTCGCCCGCAACCGCGCCAAGCGCCGGCTGCGCGAGGTGGCGCGCGCCGTCCTGCCGGCCGAGGGCCGTGAAGGCTGGGACTATGTCCTGATCGGCCGCCCCGAGGCCACCGCCGCCCTGCCGTTCGCCCAGCTTCTGGCCGATCTCTCGCGTGCCCTCGCTCGCGTGCATCGTGGCCCCGCGGACCCGGCGTGACACCGGCGGCCCGTCTTCTGGCGATGCCTGTCCGGGCCTATCGGCTCGTCCTGTCGCCCCTTCTGGGCCGGAACTGCCGGTATCACCCCACCTGCTCGGCCTATGCGTTGGAGGCGCTGGAGCGGCACGGCGCGGCTCGGGGCGGCTGGCTCGCGCTGCGGCGCATCGCGCGCTGCCATCCCTGGGGCGGCTCGGGCATCGACAACGTCCCGGACTGACGGGCCGGGCTGCGGCGGTCCCTCCCCTTGGCGCAGGGCGCCAAAGCGGCTAGGTCGGCCCCATGCTGGACGACACCGACGCGCCCGACGACATCCATCCGCTCTTCTTCGGAGCCCCGAAGACGACCGAGTTCCGCAAGCTGCGCAAGCGCCTCGTGCAGGACGTGCGCGAGGCCATCGACGCCTACGGCATGGTGACGCCGGGCGCGCGCTGGCTCGTCTGCCTGTCGGGCGGCAAGGACAGCTATACGCTGCTCGCCATCCTGCACGAGTTGCAGTGGCGCGGCCTGCTGCCCGTGGAGCTTCTGGCCTGCAACCTCGACCAGGGGCAGCCGGGCTTTCCGGCAACCGTCCTGCCCGAGTTCCTGTCCCGCATGAAGGTGCCCCACCGGATCGAGTACCAAGACACCTATTCCGTCGTCACCGCCAAGATCCCGCAGGGCAAGACCTACTGCTCGCTCTGCTCGCGGCTGCGGCGGGGCAACCTGTACCGCATCGCCCGCGAGGAGGGCTGCCAAGCCGTCGTGCTGGGGCATCACCGCGACGACATCCTGGAGACCTTCTTCCTCAACCTCTTTCACGGCGGCCGGCTGGCGACGATGCCGCCCAAGCTGCGCAACGAGGAGGGCGACCTTCTGGTGCTGCGCCCGCTGGCCCATGTGGCCGAGGCCGACTGCGACCGCTTCGCCCGCGCGATGGCCTATCCCGTCATCCCCTGCGACCTCTGCGGCAGCCAGGAGGGCCTGCAGCGGATGCAGGTCAAGGCGCTGCTCGACGAGTGGGAGCGCAAGGTTCCCGGCCGTCGGCAGAAGATGTTCCGGGCGTTGACGCAGGTGCGGCCCTCGCATCTCCTGGACCCCGATCTCTTCGATTTCGTCGGGCTCGCGCCCTTGGCCGAGAGCGGGCCCGAACCGGACATCCCGGAGGTCCCTCGCCTGCGTTAACGGGATGGTCACCTTTCGGTGACAACCTCCGCGTGCTGGCCGCGGACGGATTCGCCTGTCCCATCCGGTCCGGCACGAGGGGAACGATGTCGCTGGCCGCCCGAATGAACATGCAGATGCTCCGCTCGTGCCGGCGGACCGGGGCAGGGCCACTGGCGATCCTCGGCCCGGGGGCCTTCGCGCTGGGGGGATCTTTGGGGGTGGCGGCGCTGCTTCTGGCCTGGGCGGCCGCCAAGGCCATCGCGCCACGGGTCGCGCTGCCGGACTTCGCGGCGGGGCGGACCAAGCTCGCCCTGCGCACCGATGTCGTGGCGGCGCTCGACGTCGCCCTGCGGCGCGGCGCCCCGACGGCCGCCCTGGTGATCGAGATCGACCGCTTTCGGCAGATCGAGGCCGAGCACGACCGTGCCGCCATCGAGACGCTCCTGCGCGTGACAGAGGACCGGCTGGGCCAGGCCCTGCTGGGCGCTGGGACGCCCGCCCGATTGGAGGGTCCGGCGTTCGCGGTCGCGCTGGAGCCGGCGGGAGACCTGGACCTGGAGGCGGCCCTGCAGATGGCCGGGCGCGTCCAGCGCACCCTGTCCGAGCCGGTGGCCCTGGGGGACGCGAACCTGCAGCCGACC
The DNA here is from genome assembly GCF_006152145.1 of Rubellimicrobium roseum. Classification (GTDB taxonomy): domain Bacteria; phylum Pseudomonadota; class Alphaproteobacteria; order Rhodobacterales; family Rhodobacteraceae; genus Rubellimicrobium; species Rubellimicrobium roseum. The sequence continues at coordinate 7,924 of NZ_VDFV01000039.1, forward strand.
TTGTCCCTCGGGCTCGCGCTGCCCCGGCGCCTGCCCTCCCCCACGGGCGAGGCGCTGCTTCGCGCCGCCACCGTCGCCCTGATCGAGGCGCAGCGCAGCGGCCCGGCCGCCATCCGCAGCTACTCCGAGGCGATGCGCGCCCGCGTGGAGACGCGCGGAGCGCTGGTGCAGGAGGTGGCGCACGCCTTCGAGCGCGGCGAGATCCGGGGGCATTTCCAGCCGCAGCTTTCGGCGCGGGATGGCACGCTCACGGGCTTCGAGACGCTGGCGCGCTGGCAGCATCCCATCCGCGGCCTGATTCCACCGGCCGAGTTCCTCCCGGCCATCGAACAGGCTGGCCAGATGATCCGGCTGGGCGAGGTGATGCTGCGGGAAGCACTGACGGCCCTGCGCGACTGGGAGTCGCAGGGCCTCCATGTCCCCCGGGTCGGCGTCAACTTCTCCAGCGCGGAGCTCTGCGACCCGCGTCTCCTCGACCGGATCGGGTGGGAGCTCGACCGCTTCGACCTGACCCCGGACCGGCTCGTGGTCGAGGTGCTCGAGACGGTGGTCGCCTCGCGCTCGGACGACATGGTGGTCCGCAATCTCGCGGGGCTCGCGCGGCTGGGCTGCTGCCTCGACCTGGACGACTTCGGGACAGGCCATGCCTCGATCACGTCCATTCGGCGCCTCTCCATCGAACGCATCAAGATCGACCGCAGCTTCGTCACCCGCATCGACGAGGACCCCGAGCAGCAGCGCATGGTGGCGGCCATCCTGACCATGGCCGACCGGCTCGGGATCGACACCTTGGCCGAAGGCGTGGAGACGCCGGAAGAACGCGCGATGCTCGAACAACTGGGCTGCGGGCATCTACAGGGTTTCGGGATCGCGCGGCCCATGCCCTTCGTTGAAACGATCGGCTGGATTGCCTCGCGCGGGGCGGCGGAGGCGCAGGTGCTCCGACGGGTTGGTTGAGCCTGCCGGCCCGTAAGGGCCGCAGCTTCACGCGGGGGGAGGCGCCCCAGGGACCGCCCGACCCGACCCTGCGGCCTTGCCGCGCAGGGAAAAGCGCTTGACCTTTGGCGCACTCGGGTCTTGAAGCAGCCGGATATCTTGCGGCGGGGACGCTCCCATGGACGACCAGAACAAGAACCTCCTCCTGGCGACGGCACTCAGCTTCCTCGTCATCCTGGTATGGTTCATCATCTTTCCGCCGCCCGAGCAGGCGCCCTCGCCCGACCCCGAGGCGGTGACGGCACGGGAGGTACCCGAAGCCGTTGCCGCCCCCGACGCGGGCGAGGCCGGAGCGGTCGACGCGGACATCGCCGAGGAAGGCGCGGGCGCCGTGACGGAGGCCGCGCGCGTGGCCATCGACACGCCTTCCGTCACCGGCTCCCTGTCGCTGCAGGGCGCGCGCCTCGACGACCTGTCGCTCAAGGGCTATCGCGTGACGCTCGACAGCCCCGAGCTGGTGCAGCTCCTGACGCCGGCTGGCTCGGAGTTCCCCTACTACGTCGTCAACGGCTGGACCGCGGGCGAAGGCGTCGCCGCGGATGCCGTGCCCGGTCCCGACACGGTCTGGACGCTGGCCTCGGGCGCCCCGGCGCCAGCCCCCGAACCCGAGGCGGCCGCCGACGGCGAGGCCGCCACGACCGATCTCGTGGCCACGCTGACGCCCGAAGCGCCGGTGACGCTCACCTGGGACAACAGCCAGGGCCTCGTCTTCACGCGCGAGATCGCAGTGGACGAGAAGTTTATGTTCACCGTCACCGACACCGTCGCCAACAGCGGCGAGGCGGCCGTCACGCTGTCGCCCTACGCCTTCATCGCCCGCGACGGGCGCGAGGAGACGCCGGCCAACTTCATCCTGCACGAGGGCGTCGTCCGGATGTCGGACGGCGAGCTGCAGGAGATCGACTACCCCGACCTGGTCGACCTGGACCCGGCCGAGGACGGCTCGCGCCAGGAGGTGGTCCCGGTCTCCGAGAATGGCTGGGTGGGCTTCACCGACAAGTACTGGATGACCACCATCATCCCCGAGCCGGGCACCGACTTCCGCTCGGTCGCGCGCTACCTTCCGGGCAGCGAAACCTACCAGACGCTCGCCCGCAAGGACGCCCAGACCGTCGCCCCGGGGGCGAGCCTGACTTACGGCACCATGGTCTTCGCCGGCGCCAAGGAATGGGAAACCATCCGCGCCTACCAGAACGACCTGGGCATCGACCGCTTCATCGACTCGATCGACTGGGGCTGGTTCTTCTTCCTCACCAAGCCGATGTTCTGGCTGCTGCACCACTTGCACGAGTTGATCGGCAACATGGGCTGGGCGATCATCGGCCTGACGCTGGTCATCAAGGCCCTGGTGCTGCCGCTCGCATGGAAGTCCTACGCCTCGATGGCGCGCATGCGCGAGCTGCAGCCCGAGATGGAGAAGCTCAAGGAGAAGGTCGGCGACGACCGGATGGCGCTCCAGCAAGGCATGATGAAGCTCTACAAGGACAACAAGGTGAACCCGGCTTCCGGGTGCCTGCCGATCCTGATCCAGATCCCGATCTTCTTCTCGCTCTACAAGGTGATCTTCGTCACCCTCGAGCTGCGCCACGCGCCCTGGATCGGCTGGATCCGCGACCTTTCGGCGCCCGACCCGTCCTCGATCATCAACCTCTTCGGGCTGCTGCCTTGGGGCTCGCCCGAGCCCGGCACCTTCCTGCACCTCTTCGCGCTGGGCGTGCTGCCGATCTGCCTCGGCATCTCGATGTGGCTCCAGCAGAAGCTGAACCCGCAGCCCACCGACCCGGCGCAGAAGGCGGTCTTCGCGTGGATGCCCTGGATCTTCATGTTCATGCTGGGCAGCTTCGCATCGGGCCTCGTGCTCTACTGGATCGCGAACAACCTCATCACGTTCGCCCAGCAGTACATCATCATGCGGAGCCACGGCTCCAAGCCCGACATCTTCGGCAACATCCGCGAGAGCCTGAGGAGGACGCCCAAGCCCGCCTCCTCCGAGCCGCCGCGCAAGGGCAAGTGATGGCCCTGCCCTTTCCCGAGGCCGAGATGCCCGACGAAGCCGCCCTGGAAACAGGGCGGCTCCTCTTCGCGGGTCCTGTGGATTTCCTGAAGGGCGTGGTCGCCATGAGCGGCCTGCCCCCCGCCGACCGGGCGGAGGTCTGCTTCGCCGGCCGGTCCAACGTGGGCAAGTCCTCGCTCATCAACGCGCTCACCGGACGCAAGAGCCTGGCCCGCGCCTCTAACACGCCGGGGCGGACCCAAGAGGTCAACTACTTCACGCTGGGCGAAAGCCATTATCTCGTGGACCTGCCCGGCTACGGCTACGCCGAGGCGCCGGTCGCGGTGGTGGCGAAGTGGCAGGCTCTCCTGAAATCATTCCTCCAGGGGCGCCAGACCCTGCGCCGCGCCTTCGTGCTGATCGACGCGCGCCACGGCGTGAAGGCCGTGGACGAAGAGATTCTGACCCTTCTCGACAAGTCGGCCGTGACCTTCCAGGCCGTGCTGACCAAGGTCGACAAGATCGGGCCGCGCGACCGGGCCAAGGTCCTTGAACAGGTCCGCGGCGCGCTGCAGAAGCACCCGGCAGCCTATCCCGAACTCGTGGTGACCTCGTCCGAGACCGGCGAGGGGATCGCCACGCTCCGGGCCATCATCGCCGGCATCGCCTGACGAAAGGACCCTCATGAAGCGCGACTGGATCGCCACCGCCCGCACGCTGAGCGAGGCCCTCCCCTACCTTCAGAAATATTCCGACGCCGTGGTCGTGGTGAAGTTCGGCGGCAACGCCATGGGCGACGACTCAGCCATGGCGCAGTTCGCCTCGGACATGGTGCTGCTGCGCATGGTGGGCATCCACCCGGTGGTCGTGCATGGCGGCGGACCGATGATCAACGCCATGCTGGACAAGCTGGGCATCGAATCGAGCTTCGTGCGCGGCAAGCGCGTGACCGACAAGGCCACCGTCGAGGTGGTGGAGATGATCCTGTCGGGCCTTGTCAACAAGCGCATCGTGCAGGCGATCAACGACGCGGGCGGGCGCGCGGTGGGGCTGTCGGGCAAGGACGACGACCTCATGGTCTGCGAGGCGGACGACCCGGAACTCGGATTCGTCGGACGCCCCGTCGAGATGAACGTGCAGGTGCTGCGCGACCTCTACGAGGCGGGGATCATCCCCGTGGTGGCCCCCGTGGCGACCGGCATGGCCGAGAACGAGACCTTCAACGTCAACGGCGACACCGCTGCCGGGGCCATCGCCGGGGCGCTGCAGGCCGACCGGCTGCTGCTGCTCACGGACGTCGCGGGCGTCAAGGACGAGACCGGCGAGGTGGTGAACCAGCTCTCCTCCGAGCGCGCGCGCGACATGATCGGGGCCGGCACTATCAAGGGCGGCATGATTCCAAAGGTCGAGACGGCGCTCTCCGCCATCGAGCAGGGCGTCAAGGCGGTGGTGATCCTCGACGGACGGCTGCCCAACGCGGCGTTGGTGGAGCTCTTCACCGACCATGGCGCGGGCACCATCATCCGCGGCACCGCGCCCGAAAGCTGGCCCAAGCGGCGGTGAGCCAGCAGGCGCTGGCCGAGGCGGCGGAAGCGCAGGGTCTCTTCGTCTCGGGCCTCGCGCCCCTGCGGCCCGAGGACGGCCTGCCTGCTCGCTTCCGTTCGGTGGCGCTCCTGTCGCCGGACGAGCCGAGATTCTGGCCGATCTTCGCCGCCTCGCCCGAGGCCGGGGACGGACGGCCCGACCCGCTGGACCGCTGGTCGCGACGGGTGATCGGGCGCTTGGCCTGCGCGATCGGCTCCAAGGCGGCCTTCCCCTTCGGTGGCCCACCCTGGCGCCCCTTCACCGACTGGGCCCGGCGCTCGGGCCGGGCCTGGCCTTCGCCGGTCGGGCTCCTCGTCCATGACACGGCGGGTCTCTGGATCTCCTATCGGGGCGCGGTAGCGCTGGAGGAGGAGGCGCCGCCCCCCGCCGCCGCGCGTCCCTGCGACGCCTGCGACGCGCCCTGCCGCCGGGCCTGCCCGGTGGGGGCGCTCACGGAAGCGGGCTACGACGTGCCGGCCTGCCACGCCTTCCTCGACAAGAGAGCGGATTGCCTGCAGGGTTGCCGCGTGCGCCGCGCCTGCCCAGTAGAGGCGGGCCGCCGCGAGCTTGCCCAGTCGGCGTTCCACATGAAGGCGTTCCACCGGCCATGACCCTGCGGCTCCTGCTCATCCGCCACGCCAAGTCCGACTGGGGCGACCCGGGGCTTCCCGACCATGAGCGGCCCCTGAACAACCGGGGCCGTCGCGACGCTCCGCGCATGGGACGCTGGATCGTTGAGCAGGGACTCGCGCCCGCCGAGGTGCTCTGCTCGGACGCCCGGCGCACGCGCGAGACGTTGGAGCTGATGCAGCCGGAATGGCCCTCCTCTCCCCCCGCCTCCTTCCGGCGCGAGCTCTACCACGCCACGCCCGAGGCGATGCTCGCCGTGCTGGAGGAGGCGCGCAGCGACACGGTCGCGCTTGTCGGGCACAATCCCGGCATCGGGGCGCTGGCGGCGCGGCTGGCCCGGCGCGCCCCGGATCATCCCCGCTGGGAGGACTATCCGACGGCCTCGGTGGCTGCGCTCGCCTTCGAGGCCGAAAGCTGGTTCGCCATCAGCGAAGGCCGGGGCGACGTGCGGGCCTTCGCCATCCCCGCCGACCTGGGCTGAACGCGCCGTCGCGCTAGGCTCCGGCCCATGCGTCTCGATCATCGCCACCGTTGGGATCTCACGCCGTCCGAAGCCGTCGCGCTCCAGCAGGAGCTGCGCGCCGAGGTCGTGGCCGACCGGCCCTTCGACCTCGCGGGCCTGCGGCTGATCGCCGGGGTGGACGTGAGCGTGAAGGAGAACGTCTCGCAGGCGGCCGTGGTCGTGGCGAGCTTTCCCGACTTCCGCGTCGTCGATGTCGCCCGGGCGATGCGCCCCACGCCGTTCCCCTATGTGCCGGGGCTCCTGTCCTTCCGCGAGGGGCCGGTGCTGGAGGAGGCCTTCGAGAGCCTGACGACCGAGCCCGACCTGTTCCTCTTCGACGGCAACGGCATCGCCCATCCCCGCCGCATCGGCATCGCGAGCCACATGGGCCTCTGGCTCAGCCGGCCGACCGTGGGCAGCGCCAAGACGCGGCTGACGGGGCGCCACGAGCCGGTGCCGCCTGAGAAGGGCGCCTGGGCGCCGCTGATGGACAAGGGAGAGGTGATCGGCGCCGCGCTGCGGACCCGTGCGGGGACGAACCCGGTCTTCGTCTCGCCCGGCCACCTGATCGACCTGCCTTCGGCCATCGACCTGGTGATGCGCTGCTCGCCCAGGTTCCGCCTGCCCGAACCCATCCGCCTCGCCCACAACGCGGCGGGGGCCTTCGAGCGCGGGCCCGACCTCCTCGACGGGACCTAGTGCCCCAGGATCTGGCTCAGGAAGAGCTTGGTGCGATCGGATCTCGGGTTGTTGAAGAACTCGCGGGGCGTGTTCTGCTCCACGATCTGGCCCTGGTCCATGAAGATCACGCGGTTCGCCACCGCCTGCGCGAAGCCCATCTCGTGGGTCACGCAGAGCATGGTCATGCCCTCGCGCGCCAGCTCGATCATGGTGTCGAGCACCTCCTTGATCATCTCGGGGTCCAGCGCCGAGGTCGGCTCGTCGAAGAGCATGATCTTGGGCCGCATGCAGAGCGAGCGGGCGATGGCCACTCGTTGCTGCTGCCCGCCCGAGAGCTGGCCGGGATACTTGCCCGCCTGCTCGGGGATGCGGACCTTCTCGAGAAATTCCATGGCCGTCGCTTCGGCCTCGCGCTTGGGAATCTTGCGGACCCACATAGGCGCGAGCGTGCAGTTCTCCAGCACCGTCAGGTGCGGGAACAAATTGAAGTGCTGGAACACCATCCCGACCTCGGAGCGCACCTTGTCGATGTTGCGCAGGTTCGAGGTCAGCTCCGTCCCGTCGACGACGATGTGGCCGGACTGGTGCTCCTCCAGCCGGTTGATGCAGCGGATCAGCGTCGACTTGCCCGAGCCCGAGGGCCCACAGATCACGATCCGCTCGCCGCGCGTGACGGTCAGGTTGATATCGCGCAGCACGTGGAACTGGCCGTACCATTTGTTCATGCCGGTGATCTGGACGGCGACCTCGTCCGAGACAGGCGGGGCGGAGGCGAGCGCGGCGTCGGTCATGGGCAGGCTCCTAGCGGTGGCTGCGCTCGAGCCGCTGCTCGAGCCACATGGAATAGCGGGACATGGCGAAGCAGAAGACGAAGAACACCGCCGCCACGAAGATGTAGAGCTCCCAGTAGATGCCCCCCCATTCGGTCGTGGCACGGATGGTCGACGACATCCGCATCGGATCGAAAAGCGAGATGATCGAGACCAGCGTCGTGTCCTTGAACAGGCCTATGAAGCTGTTGACGATTCCGGGGATGGAGATCTTGAGCGCCTGCGGCAGAACGATGAGTTGCATGGCCTGCCAGTAGCCCAGGCCCAACGCATCGGCGGCCTCGTACTGCCCGCGCGGCAGTGCAGCGAGCCCGCCCCGGATCACCTCGGCGATGTAGGCCGAGGAGAAGAGCGTCACCATGATGATGACCCGGAGCAGGATGTCGAAGTTGGTGCCGCTGGGCAGGAAGTAGTTCAGGAGCACCTGCGCCACGAGAAGCCAGACGATCAGCGGCACGCCACGGATCACCTCGATGTAGATCACGGCAACCTTGGAGATGATGAACATCTCGGACCGCCGGGCCAGGGCCAAGAGGATGCCCAGCGGCAGCGACAGCGTGATGCCCGACAGGCCGATGACGATGGAGAGGGTGAAGCCGCCGAAGTCGGACGACCGGACGGGCGTGAGCCCGATGGGCAGAATGCGGGCCAGCGCGGCGGTCAAAGGCGCGTCGACGAAGATCCAGTACAGGACCGGCACCAGGATGGCAGCGACCGCGCCCAGCAGCGGACCGCCCGCCCGCGCCACGATCCTCCAGGCCAGCCATCCCAACCCGAAGCCCAGCGCCACGGCGACGGGTCCCCAGATCGGGCCGCCCCAGAGCAGCCAGACGATCAGGAAAGGCGCGGCGGCGGTCAGCCACAGGAGCCGCCGGGGCAGGTCCGCGAAGAGAATCGGCAGCACGGCCAGAAGGAACACGACCAGCGCCAGCGGCGGCCGCCAGAGCTCCGAGGCCGGGTAGAAGCCGAAGACGAGCTGCTGCCAGCGCGCCCGGATCACCGCCCAGCAGGCGGCCGAGGTGCCTTCGCCGTAGAGCTGGTCCCGGATCGTGCGGCATTCGCTGATGCTGCCCGCGTTCCAGATGCCACGCCAGGCCCAGGGCAGGACGTCGCGCAGCGCGAGCCAGAGAACCCAGATCGCCAGGATCGTGAGAATGATGTTGAGCGGCCCCGAGAACAGGTTCTCGCGCAGCCAGCGCACCGCCCCCGCCTCGCGCCGCGGAGGCGGCACCGGGGGCAGCATCGTGTCGCGCGAATAGGCGACGGTCTGGGAGTGCAGATCGGACATCAGCGCTCCTTGAGGGCGATGCGTTGGTTGTAGACGTTCAATACGCCCGAGATGATGAGGCTCACGATCAGGTAGAAGAGCCCGAGGAGAAGGATGCTTTCCAGTTCGCGCCCCGTCTGGTTCATGGTCACGCCGCCCAGCGTCGCGCGCACGTCGGCGTAGCCCACCGCCACCGCGAGCGAGGTGTTCTTGGTGAGATTGAGGTACTGCGAGATGAGCGGCGGCACGATCACGCGCAGCGCCTGCGGCAGGATCACGAGCCGCATCGTCCGCCCGGGCCGCAGGCCCAGCGCGAAGGCGGCCTCGGTCTGCCCCTTGGAGACGGAGAGGATGCCCGCGCGCACGATCTCGGCGATGAAGGCGCCGGTGTAGAGCGCGAGCGCGATCCAGAGCGCGACGAGCGAGTTCAGCACGTTCACCCCGCCGTCGAACCGGGCGATCCCCGTCTCGCGCACCGTGGGCACGTCCAGCGTGACCGGGGCCCCCAGCAGCACGAAGACCACGAGAAAGGGCAGCACCAGGATGGCGAGCGTGACCCAGAGCACCGGCAGGGGCCGACCCGTCGCCTCCTGCCGCCGGCGGGCGTAGATGCGCCAACCGATGGCGGCGGCGATGGACAGGAGCAGCACGATCCCCAGCACCCCGGCGCCCTCGCCCCAGACCGGCCAGGGGATGTAGGTGCCGCGATTGGTGAAGGCGATCAGCCCGAAGAGCCTGGAGGCCTGAGCGTCCTCGCCCCGGAAGGCGGCGGGGGCGGGGGTCGACTCGCTCAGGACCGCGTAGACGAGCACGATCCACAGCAGGAGCGGCACGTTGCGGAAGGCCTCCACATAGACCGTCATGAGACGGCCCACGAGCCAGTTCTTGGACAGCCGCAGCACGCCCGCCAGCACGCCCACGACCGTGGCGGTGACGCAGCCCAGCGCCGCCACCAGCAGCGTGTTGAGAATGCCCACCAGTGCGGCGCGGGCGTGGGAGTCGTTGTTGGTGTAGGGGATCAGCGCCTGGTTGATGTCGTAGCCGGCGCGATTGCCCAGGAAGCCGAAGTCGAAGTCCTTGCCCAGCGCGGCGAGGTTCACGACGAGGTTGCGGACGAGGAAGGCGATGAGCGCGAGAAGGAGCGCGAGCGCGATCACCTGGATGGTCAGGCCCCGGTATCGGGAGTCCTGTAGGAGCTGGCTCGGTCGGAAACCCTGTCGCGGCGGCTCGGCGGCGATGGTCATGCGGGGCGTGATCCTTTGTCCCGGCCTTCGGATGTGGCGGAGGCGCCCGCTGGGGCGCCTCCTTCAGGTGTCAGCGGAAGGGGGGCGCGTAGAGAAGGCCGCCGTTCGTCCACTGCGCGTTGAGCCCGCGCGCCAGCCCGATCGGGGTCGACTCGCCCAGATGCCGCTCGAAGATCTCGCCGTAGTTGCCGGTGGCCTCGATGGCACGCACCGCCCACTGGTTGTCGAGCCCGATCATCGCGCCCATCTCGCCCTCGGTGCCGAGGAGGCGATTGATCTCGGGGTTCTCGGTCGGGGCGGCGGCCATCTCGGCCACGTTCGCCGAGGTGACGCCCAGCTCCTCGGCCACGATCAGCGCATTCAGCGTCCAGCGCGCGATGTCGGCCCAGTCGTTGTCGCCATGGCGCACGGCCGGCCCGAGCGGCTCCTTGGAGATGATCTCGGGCAGGATGACATGCTCTTCGGGGTTCTCGAAGGTGGTGCGCACCGAGGCGAGGCCCGAGGCGTCCGTCGTGTAGGTGTCGCAGGCCCCCGCAAGGTACTGCTGCCGTCCTTCGGCGTCGTTGGCGATCGGCACGGGCGTGTAGCTGATATTGTTGACGCGGAAGAAGTCCGCGAGGTTCAGCTCGGTCGTGGTGCCGGTCTGGATGCAGACGGTGGCGCCGTCCAGTTCCGTGGCCGATGTCACGCCCAGCGCGCTGGGCACAAGGAAGCCTTGGCCGTCGTAGTAGTTGACCCCGGCGAAGTCGAGGTTGAGGTCGGTGTCGCGGGAGAAGGTCCAGGTGGAGTTGCGCGCCAGCAGATCCACCTCGCCCGCGGCCAAGGCCGTGAAGCGCGTCTCGCCTGACAGCGGCACGTAGTTGACCTTGGTCGCGTCGCCCAGGACGGCGGCGGCCACGGCACGGCAGACGTCGACGTCGAAGCCTTCCCACACGCCCTCTGCATTGGGCGCGGCGAAGCCGGTCAGGCCCGGGTTCACGCCGCAGTTCAGCGCGTCGCGCGCCTTCACGTCGTCGAGCGTCGCCGCCTGCGCCGCCCCGGCGAGACCGGCCAGCGCCAGCGTGCCAAGGACCACGGATCTCTTCATGGGTCGTCCTTCCCGTTGTGGCGCGCGGCGAGGTCGTCGCGCGCGTTCTTGGTGGCCCTCCCCCGGAGGGACCGGCGAAGGGCGGGGCTTGGCCCCGAATGCCTTAACTTGTCGGCGGATATTCGATCCGGTCAAGCGCTTCATCACGGCAAGCGAACAGGACGGTCCGTTTCCGGCGCACGACCTGCCCGATTCCGTGGCGTCACATCCGTGGGCGTCGGGGCGTGAGCTGGGCGTGGAAGCGCGCGGCGTTCAGGAAGTCGCCTCTCCGCCGGGCAGCCGCCTCGGCCGCCTCCTCGTCCTCGCCCCATTCCTCGATCTGGAAGTCCTCGTCCACGCGCGACAGCCGCCAGGCCTCCTCGGCCGAAAGCCGCCCCTGCGCCACCGCGAGCGCCAGGACCAGCGAGCCCGACAGCGCCACCAGATCGTGGATCGCCGCCAGTTCGAAGACGTCCATCTGCTCCAAAGGCTCGCGCAGCCTCTGGAGGTCGCCCGGCGCCTGCTGCACCGGCATGACGCCGCTGCCCGTGGCCAAGTCCGCGCCCAGCGCCTCGGCGCTCCAGGCGAGCAGCGGGTCCCAGGCCGTCCTCTGTCGCTCGACCAGCCGCTCCGGCGCCTCGGCGCGGTAGCACAAGAGATCCGAGGCGCCGTAGGAGGCGAGCATCTCCACCACCTCGGCCCGTTGCGCCGCGACCTTGTCGAGCGCGGCGTTGGCAAGCCGCGTGGCAGGCATGATCGCCGGGTTCAGCTCGCCTTCCTGCGCGTCCCATTCGCGCGCGACCTCCTCGGCGAAGGCGCGGGTCGGGACCAGGAGCCGCGCCTTGGCGGGCGTGCGCACGGGGCGGCCGTCCAGCGTCACCGCAAAGCCCTCGCCCTCGGGGGCGACGGCCACGGCGGTCCAGAACCGCTTGGGGGTCCAGCCGCTCATTCGAAGTCCTCGAACGGATCGAGCGGGGCCTCCCGCTGGTCCCAGCCCAGGTAATCCCAGGTGGCCTTCATGTGCGGGGGCAGGGGCGCGGTCAGGGTCAGCATGGCCTTGGTGATCGGATGCTCGATGATGAGGGTGCGGGCGTGCAGGTGCAGCTTGCGGCTCAGGTCCCCGCCCATGCCGGCGCCCCAGCCGTCGCCCAGGTTCTCCTGCGCGCTGCCGCCGTACTTGCCGTCGCCCAGGATCGGGTGGCCCAGCTCGGCCATGTGGGCGCGAAGCTGGTGCGTCCGGCCGGTCACCGGCTGCATCGCGACCCAGGACAGCCGCCCGCCCGCATTCTCGACGGTCATGAACTGCGTCACCGCGCGCTTGGCGCCGGGGGTTGCCTCGACCTCGCGCGGGTGGATGGCGCGCATCTTCTCGTCGCCGCGCCCGCCCTCCTTCACGAGCCCGAACTTGATCGTGCCCGCCCGCGGAGTGGGCACACCCGCGACGGCGGCCCAGTAGATCTTGCGCACGTTCCGGTGCCGCAGCGCCTCGGACAGCGCCCGCGCCACCCGGTCGGTGCGCGCGAGCAGCAGGACGCCCGAGGTGTCCTTGTCGAGCCGGTGCACGAGCTTCGGCCGATCCTTGTAGCCGAACATGAGCGCCGGGCTCAGGCCGTCGACGTGCCGCTCCCCCTGCCCCGAGCCGCCCTGCGAGGGCAGCCCCGGTGGCTTGTTGAGCGCGATGATGTGCTCGTCCTTCCACATCACCGCCGCCTGGATCATCGCCTCGTCGCCCTTGGCGAGCCGCGAGGGCGGCGGCGCGGGCTGGTCCACGTCCGGCAGCGGCGGAATGCGCACGATCTGCCCCTCGACAACCCGCGTGGCCGAGGTCACGCGCCCGCCGTCCACGCGCAACTCGCCCTTGCGGCACATCTTCTCGATGGCGCCCTGCGTCAGGTGCGGAAAGCGCTTGCGCAGCCAGCGATCGAGCCGCTGGTCGCCCTCCCCCTCCACCACGGGCAGCAGTTGCACGCCGCTCATGCGAGCCTCCCGATCCACAGCCCGGCCCGGCAGGCCAGAAGGGACAGACCGACCGAGGCCAGGACATAGAGCCCCGCCTGCGCCATCCGCCCCGTCTCGACGAGCCGCAGAGTGTCGAGCGAGAAGGCCGAGAAGGTGGTGAAGCCGCCGAGCACCCCGGTCAGCAGGAGAGCGCCCAGTGCCGTCCCGGCCCCCAGGAGCGCGAAGAGCCAGCCCATCATGAGCCCGCCCGCGACGTTGACGGCCAGGGTGGCCCAGGGGAATGGCAGGGCCATCCCCACCAGTGCCCGCGCCGAGGAGCCAAGCGCGCCGCCCAGGGCGACGAGGAGAAGTGTGTGTATCATGCGGGCCTTCTTGGGGTCCGGGGCTCCGGTGTCAACACGCAGGACGCCCGCCGGGGTTCCTCAGCGCTCCTCGTTGCGCCGCTTGGCGCGCAGCCCGGCGAAGAAGTCCGTGCGCTTCCTCAGTTCCCGCTCGAAGCCCCGATCGGCGGGGACGTAGTAGACGGGGCGCTTCATGCCTTCCGGGAAGTAGTCCTGCCCCGAGAAGGCATCCTCGGCGTCGTGGTCGTACTGGTATCCCGCCCCGAAGCCCTGATCCTTCATCATCCGCGTGGGCGCGTTCAGGATGTGCTTGGGCGGCGGGGCCGAGCCGGTCTTGCGCGCCGCCTCGCGCGCGGCCTTGTAGGCGGTGTAGACGGCGTTCGATTTCGGCGCCAGCGCGAGGTAGACCACCGCTTGCGCCAGCGCCAGTTCGCCCTCGGGGCTGCCCAGTCGCTCGTAGGTTTCCCAGGCCTCGATGCAGAGACCCTGCGCCTGCGGGTCCGCGAGGCCGATGTCCTCCACCGCCATCCGCGTGATGCGGCGGGCGAGGAAGCGGGGATCCTCCCCCCCCTCCAGCATCCGTGCGAACCAGTAGAGCGCCGCATCGGGGTCCGAGCCGCGCACCGACTTGTGCAGCGCCGAGATCAGGTTGTAGTGCCCGTCCCCGCTCTTGTCGTAGTTGGCCGCCCGCCGCCGCAGGCGGCTGGCCAGCGCGCCGGTGTCGAGCGGCCCCGGCACCCGCCAGGACGCCACCTGCTCGATCAGGTTGAGGAGCGCCCGCCCGTCCCCGTCCGCCATCTCCAGGAGTGCGTCCCGCGCGGGCCCATCGAGCGGCAGCTTGCGTCCCAGCTCCCTCTCGGCCCGCTGAGTCAGCCGCTCCAGGTCCGCGAGCGTCAGCCTGTTCAGCGTCAGCACCTGCGCGCGGCTCAGGAGCGCCGCGTTCAACTCGAAGGACGGGTTCTCGGTCGTGGCGCCCACTAGGACCAGGGTCCCATCTTCCATGTGCGGCAGGAAGCCGTCCTGCTGCGCGCGGTTGAAGCGGTGGATCTCGTCCACGAAAAGAAGCGTCCCCCTTCCTTGCCGCCGTCGCAGCCGCGCCGCCTCGAAGACCTTCCGCAGCTCGGGCACGCCGGTGAAGATCGCGCTGATCTGCTCGAAATGCATCTCCGTCTCCTCGGCCAGGAGCCGGGCGACGGTCGTCTTGCCCACCCCGGGCGGTCCCCAGAGGATGACGGACGACAGCGACCCCGACCCGAGCATCGCACCGATGGGTCCTTCGGGCCCGAGAAGATGCTCCTGCCCGATCACCTCGGACAGGCGCTGCGGGCGCAGGCGGTCGGCCAGCGGGCGGGGCGCACCCGGCGTGGGGCCGTTCTCCGGCGGCATGAGGTCGAAAAGATCGGTCATATGAGGAGTCTAGCCCCGGACCGGCGGCTTCGACAGGCCCGCCGAACGAAAAAGGCCCTGTCCGCAGAGGACAGGACCTTGGATCTTCCAGCAGTGACGGCGGATCACTCCGCGTCGGCGAGCTCTTCCTGCGCGGCGAGGTAGGCGCGGTCGGCGGCGCCCTTCGCGTCACGGTCGCGGTCCACGAGCTCGATGATCGCCATGGGCGCCATGTCCCCGTAGCGGAAGCCCGCCTTCAGCACGCGGCAGTAGCCGCCCTGACGCTCCTGGTAGCGGGGCCCGAGCACCGCGAAGAGCTTCTGGACATGCATGTCCTGCTTCAGCGCCGCCGCGGCCTGGCGGCGGGCGTGCAGGTCGCCGCGCTTGCCCAGCGTGATGAGCTTGTCGATGACCCGCTTCAGGTCCTTGGCCTTGGGGAGCGTGGTCTTGATCTGCTCGTGCTCGATCAGCGAGCCCGCCATGTTCGCGAACATCGCCTTGCGATGCTCGTGGGTGCGGTTGAGCTTCCGGTAGCCTGCGCCATGACGCATGATGTGGGTTCCTTATGATTGTGCTTTGTCCGGCGGACCTGTCGCATGGACCGCTCACCTTATTGGGGCAGGACGCCCGGCGTCGGCAGGAGGATGGCCCGCGCCGTGGCGGCGCGGGGCCTTCCCGCCAGTCTCAGAACTGGTCCTCGTACTTCTTGGCCAGTTCCTCGATGTTCTCCGGCGGCCAGTCCTCGACTTCCATGCCGAGGTGCAGGCCCATGCCCGAGAGCACTTCCTTGATCTCGTTGAGCGACTTCCGCCCGAAGTTGGGCGTTCGCAGCATCTCGGCCTCGGTCTTCTGGATGAGGTCGCCGATGTAGACGATGTTGTCGTTCTTAAGACAGTTGGCCGAACGGACCGACAACTCCAGCTCGTCCACCTTCTTGAGCAGGAGCGGGTTGAACTCCAGCCCATCCTCCAGCGCGCCGGCCGAGGCCGACTCGGGCTCCTCGAAGTTGAGGAAGATCGACAGCTGGTCCTGCAGGATGCGCGCGGCATAGGCCACCGCGTCGTCCGGCGTGATGGAGCCGTCGGTCTCAATCCGCATGGTCAGCTTGTCGTAGTCCAGAACCTGCCCTTCGCGGGTGGGCTGGACGTCGTAGCTGACCTTCTTGACCGGCGAGTAGATCGCATCGATCGGGATCAGACCGATCGGCGCGTCCTCGGGCTTGTTCTTGTCGGCCGAGACGTAGCCCTTTCCGGTGGCGACCGTCAGCTCCATGTAGAGCGACGCGCCCTCGTCGAGATGGCAGATCACGTGGTCCTTGTTCAGGATTTCGATGCCGGCGGATTCGGAGATGTCGCCGGCCGTCACCGCGCCCGGGCCTTTGGCTTGGACGGTCAGCCGCTTGGGCCCGTCCACGTCCATCTTGATCGACACGCCCTTGAGGTTCAGCACGATGTCGGTCACGTCCTCGCGGACGCCCGCGACCGACGAGAACTCGTGCAGCACGCCGTCGATCTGGACCGACACGATCGCGCCACCCTGCAGCGAGCTCAGCAGCACCCGGCGCAGCGCGTTGCCGAGCGTCAGGCCGAAGCCCCGCTCCAGCGGCTCGGCGACCAGGGTCGCCTGGCGCTGCGGATCGTTGCCGGGCCGGACCTCAAGCTGCTGCGGCTTGATGAGCTCGGACCAGTTCTTGTGGATCATGCGTCCCTCCATTCGCGCGGTGCCCTTCATGTCCAACAAGGCTCCACTCCCGAGGTTGACTTGAAAACGGCGAAGCGGGGCCGCGCGAACGCGCAGCCCCGCCCAAGGCTATGGTGCGGCGTCAGACGCGGCGGCGCTTCGGCGGGCGGCAGCCGTTGTGCGCGATGGGCGTCACGTCGCGGATCGAGGTGATGGCGAAGCCCACCGCCGCGAGGGCCCGCAGCGCCGACTCGCGGCCCGAGCCCGGACCCTGCACCTCGACCTCGAGGGTCTTGACGCCATGCTCCTGCGCCTTGCGGCCGGCGTCCTCGGCAGCCATCTGGGCGGCATATGGCGTCGACTTGCGCGACCCCTTGAAGCCCATCGTGCCGGCCGACGACCAGGCGATGGCGTTGCCCTGAACGTCCGAGATCAGGATCTTGGTGTTGTTGAACGAAGAGTTCACGTGGGCCACGCCCGCCGCGATGTTCTTCGAAACCTTCTTCTTGCCGCCCCGGCGGGTATCACGAGCCATGTCAGCCTATCCCCTTACTTCTTCTTGCCGGCGATCGGCTTGGCCGGGCCCTTGCGGGTACGGGCGTTCGTGTGGGTGCGCTGGCCGCGGACCGGCAGGTTCCGGCGGTGGCGCAGCCCACGGTAGCAGCCGAGGTCCATCAGCCGCTTGATGTTCATGGTCGTCTCGCGGCGCAGGTCACCTTCGACGACATGGTTGGCGTCGATGTGCTCGCGGATCGCAAGGATCTCGGCGTCGGTCAGCGAGTCGACCCGGCGGCTCGCGTCGATGCCCAGGGACTTGACGATCTCGTCCGCGGTCGCGGGGCCGATGCCGTGGATGTAGGTGAGGGCGATCGGAACCCTCTTCTTGGTCGGGATGTTGACCCCGGCAATACGTGCCACGTGGGTGGTCCTTTCGTTGCGACTCCGTGGTGCCGGAGCCTTTTTTCACAACACCGCCCCCGGACAGCGAGGGCGCCTTTCGGAGGCGGTCAGGTCATGGGCCAAGGCAGGCAGGCCCACGTCCGGCTGTTCCCGGCTGGGATGGGGCGTCTTAAGGGCATCGTCCTAGGAGGTCAAGCGGTTTCCGACACCGCGTGGTCGCCCAAGAGCCGCGCGATCTCGCTCGCGACCTGCGGGACGTCCCGCAGCCCGTCGACCGCGGCCAAGATGCCCTTGCAGTGATAGTAGCCGATCAACGGCGAGGTCTGCTTGTAATAGGCCAGGAGCCGGGTCTTGAGGCTCTCGGCGTTGTCGTCGGCGCGCCGGTTGAACTTGCTCCCGCCGCAGACCGTGCAGTGGCCGTCCTCCGGCACGGGCTTGGTGCGGTCGTGGTAGACCTCGCCGCAGGTCGCGCAGGTCGACCGGCCCGACACCCGGTCCACCAGCACCTCGTCGTCCACCTGCATCTCGATGGCCCGGTCGAGCCGCATCCCCTGCTCGCGCAGCAACGCCTCGAGCGCGTCGGCCTGCGCCAGCGTCCGGGGAAAGCCGTCGAAGATGATGCCGGAGCCCGTGGCACCGGCCTCGATCTTCTCGCGGATCAGGCCGATCACGATCTCGTCGGTGACGAGATGGCCCTTGTCCATCACCTCGGCAACGCGCCGGCCCATGTCGGTCCCCGATTGCCGGGCCTCGCGCAGCATGTCGCCGGTGGAGAGCTGGACCATGCCGCGCTCCTCGACCAGCAGGCGGGCCTGCGTCCCTTTGCCGGCCCCCGGCGGCCCGAGAAGGATGATGTTCATGACGGCGACGCGCTCCCCTGGTCTTTCCTGTCCGGCGCTCAGCGACGGGCCGGCCCGCCCGTGCGGGGACCCCGGGGCTTGCCGCGCCCGCGCAACTGCGACCGCTCGATCAGCCCCTCGTACTGATGCGCGAGAAGATGAGACTGGATTTGCTGGATCGTGTCCATGCCCACCGACACGATGATGAGAACGGATGTGCCACCGAAGTAAAACGGCACCGCCAGCTGCGCCCGCAGGATCTCGGGCAGGAGGCACACGAGCGCCAGGTAGGCCGAGCCCAGGACCAGCAGCCGGTCCACGACGTACTTGAGGTACTCCGCCGTCCGCTTGCCGGGCCGGATGCCGGGCACGAAGCCGTTCTGGTTCTTCAGGTTCTCGGCCACGTCGTCGACCTTGAAGGCGACCTCGTGGGTATAGAAGTACGTGAAGAACACGATCATGCCGGTGAAGAACAGCAGGTAGAGCGGCTGCCCCGGCCCGAAGTAGGCCAGGAAGGTCGACATGATCGGACCCGAGGTCGAGTGCGAGAAGGTCGCGATCGTCGAGGGCAGCAGCAGGAGCGCCGAGGCAAAGATCGCCGGGATCACGCCCGCCGGGTTCACCTTGATCGGCAGGTGCGAGGAACCGCCGTCATAGACCTTCATGCCGACCTGACGGCGCGGGTACTGGATGTGGATCTTGCGGAGCGCCCGCTCCATGAAGACCACGAAGGCGAAGGTGACGATCACCATCACGATGATGAGCAGGATCACCAGCGGGCTGATCGCCCCGGTGCGCCCCTGGCTCAGGAACTGCGCCAGCGCCGCCGGCACCTCGGCGATGATGCCGACGAAGATGATGAGCGAGATGCCGTTGCCGATCCCGCGCGCAGTGATCTGCTCGCCGATCCACATGAGGAACATCGTGCCGCCGACTAGCGTGATGACGCAGGCGGCGCGGAAGAACAGGCCCGGATCATGCGCCAGGTCCCCGGCCTCGAGCGACACCGCCATGCCGTAGGCCTGGAAGGTCGCCAGCAGCACCGTGAAGTAGCGCGTGTACTGGTTCAGCTTCTTGCGGCCCTGCTCGCCTTCCTTCTTCAGGTTCTTCCACGGCTCGTACATCGAGGCGACGAGCTGGATGATGATGGAGGCCGAGATATAGGGCATGATGCCAAGGGCGAAGATGCCCATGCGGCTCAGCGCGCCGCCGGTGAACATCGACAGGATGCCGCCGATCCCGGCGCCGGCATCCTCCATGAAGTTGCGCAGCGCCGCGCCGTCGATCCCGGGCACCGGGATGTACGTCCCCAGCCGGTAGACGATCAGCAGGCCGATCGTGAAAAGGATACGCTGCTTGAGCTCGGTGGCCTTGCCGAAGGCCGCCCAGCTCATGTTCGAGGCCATCTGTTCCGCGGCCGATGCCATGGCTTTCTCCGTGAAGCACAGCGCCGCCGACCGGGGTTCCGGCGGCGGCGCGTAGGGACCTTATCCGAGATGGACGCTGGGGGAAACGGGGCCGAAGCCCCGCCTCACGCGGCGGTGTCCGCCGGAGCCGCCTCGGCCGCCTTGGCAACCGTCAGCGTGCCGCCGGCCGCCTCGACCGCGGCGACCGCACCCGACGAGGCGCCCGTCACCTGGATCGTCACCTTGGACGTAATCTCGCCCTTGGCCAGAACGCGGACGCCGTCGCGCGAGCGGCGCATCACACCCGAGGCCACCAGGACCTCCTCGGTGATGGGCTGGGCGACGTCGATCTTGCCCGCGTCGATGAACTTCTGGATCAGGCCCAGGTTCACCACGGCGTACTCCTTGCGGTTGGGCTTGTTGAAGCCCCGCTTGGGCAGGCGCATGTAGAGCGGCATCTGGCCGCCTTCGTAGCCCCCGAGCGCCACGCCCGAACGGGACGTCTGGCCCTTGATCCCGCGGCCGGCGGTCTTGCCGATGCCCGAGCCGGGGCCACGGCCGACGCGGACCTTCTTCTTGGCCGCGCCCGGATTGTCGCGGAGTTCGTGCAGCTTCATGTCGCTTCTCCTCTGGCCGGAACGGCCCCGCCAGCGACGGAGGGGGCCAACACGGCATCATCAAGAATCAAGGCCCGGAGAGCCCGGACCACCGGCGGCCTATATCCCCCCTGCCCCGCCCGCGCAAGCGTCCCGGGGCCGCAACGCGGGACCGCAGCCCGCGCCAGGACCCCGGAACGAAAACACCCCGGCCGCAAGGCCGGGGTGCCAAAGTGTACCGATGACGGCGCGAGATTACTCGCCCCGCTCCTCGATGATCTTCACGAGGTGCGGGATCGCGTTCACCATGCCGCGGACCGAGGGAGTGTCCTCGAGCTCACGGGTCTTGTGCATCTTGTTCAGCCCCAGCCCGATCAGGGTCTGGCGCTGCACGTCCGGCCGGCGCGAGGGCGAGGCGATCTGCTTAACGACAATGGTCTTAGCCATGGGATCAGGCCTCCACCGCCTGGGTCTCGGCTTCGGGCGTGCGGAGGATCTCCGCCACCTTCTTGCCGCGACGCTGCGCCACCGACCGGGGGGACGCTTCCTTCATCAGGCCGTCCATGGTCGCGCGGATCATGTTGTAGGGGTTGGTCGAGCCCAGAGACTTGGACACGACGTCCTGCAGCCCCAGCATCTCGAACACGGCCCGCATCGGACCACCGGCGATGATGCCGGTACCGGCGACGGCGGTGCGCATCACGACGCGGCCGGCACCGTGGCGCCCTTCGATGTCATGGTGCAGGGTCCGGCCTTCCCGCAGGGGGACGCGGATCATGCTGCGCTTGGCCTGCTCGGTGGCCTTGCGGATGGCTTCCGGCACTTCCTTGGCCTTGCCCTTCCCGAAGCCCACACGGCCCTTCTGGTCGCCCACCACCACGAGAGCGGCGAAGCCGAAGCGCTTGCCCCCCTTCACGGTCTTGGACACCCGGTTGATCGCGACGAGGCGATCGGCGAACTCGGGGGCCGCATCCTCGCGGTCCCGACGATCGCGGCGTTGTTCACGTTCAGCCATAAGGCCTTCCTTCTCAGAGTGGCGCGTCGCGCCGCGTTGTCCGACCGCGGTGTCCTTCGACCCAGGTCATCGAGGGCAGGCCACCGGCCCGCCCTGCTGTCTGCTAGCCGCCCACGGATGGGCGGCCGATCCTCAGAACGTCAGGCCGTTCTCGCGGGCGGCATCGGCCAGGGCCTTGATCTTCCCGTGGAACAGGAAGCCGCCCCGGTCGAAGTAGGCCTCGGTCACGCCGGCGGCCTTGGCGCGCTCGGCGATCGTCGCGCCGATCTTGGCCGCGGCCTCGACGTTGTTCTTGCCCACCAGGCCCAGTTCCTTCTCGAGCGTCGAGGCGGACGCAAGCGTCACGCCACGGGCATCGTCGATGAGCTGGACCGAGATGTTCTTGCTGGAGCGGTGGACGGAAAGCCGGAGCTTCCCGCCGTTGACCGCCTTGAGCTTGTTCCGAACGCGCATCCGGCGCTTCTGGAACAGCTCGAGCTTCGTGCTGGCCATGATGTGCGTTCCTTACTTCTTCTTGCCTTCCTTGCGGAAGATGAACTCGTCCTTGTAGCGGATGCCCTTGCCCTTGTAGGGCTCGGGCGCGCGCCATTCGCGGATCTCGGCCGCGACCTGGCCCACCTGCTGCGGGTCGATCCCTTCCACGACGATGACGTCGTTACGGGCGGACGGCGTGGTGATCTTGATCCCCGCCGGCGGCTCGTAGGTCACGTCATGGCTGTAGCCCAGCGCGAGCTTGAGCGAGTTGCCCTGCATCGTGGCGCGGTAGCCCACGCCGGTGATGTTGAGCTCCTTCCTGAACCCGGCCGACACGCCGGTGACCAAGTTCTCGACCATGGAACGCGACATCCCCCACTGCTGGCGGGCGCGCTTGGACAGGCCGCGCGGGGTGACGCGGACGGCCCCGTCCTCCTGCGCGAGGGTGACGTCGTCCGTCGCCTTGAAGCTCAGGGTGCCCTTGGGACCCTTCACCTCGATGGTCTGGCCGCTGATGCTGGCGGTCACGCCAGCCGGAAGCGGAACGGGCTTCTTGCCGATACGAGACATGGAAGCCTCCTCAGAACACGGTGCAGAGCACTTCGCCGCCAATATTGGCAGCGCGTGCATGCGCGTCGGACATCACGCCCTTGGGCGTCGAGACGATGGACACGCCCAGGCCCTGGCGGACCGAGGGCAGATCCTTGACGCCCGAGTAGACGCGGCGGCCCGGCTTGGAGACCCGCTTGATCTCGCGGATGACCGGGGTGCCCTCGTAGTACTTGAGCTCGATGCGCAGCTCGGGGTGGCCGGCCGCGTTGGTGACCGGCTCGTAGCCGCGGATGTAGCCCTCGGCCTGAAGCACGTCGAGCACGCGGGCCCGGAGCTTGGAGGCGGGGGTCAGGACCGCATTCTTGCCGCGCGCCTGGGCGTTGCGGATGCGGGTCAGCATATCGCCGATAGGATCGTTCATCGTGACCTCCTTACCAGCTCGACTTCACCAGACCGGGGATCTCACCGTTCGAGCCCAGCTCGCGCAGCATGATCCGGCTGATCTTCAGCTTGCGGTAATAGGCGCGCGGCCGGCCAGTGAGCTGGCAGCGGTTCCGCACCCGGGTGGCCGAGGAGTTGCGCGGCAGTTCGGCTAGCGCGAGCGTCGCCTTGAAGCGCTCTTCCACGGAGGCGTTCTTGTCGTTCGCGACAGCCTTGAGAGCGGCGCGCTTGGCGGCGTACTGGTCCACCATCCGCTGGCGCTTCTTGTCGCGTTCGATCATGGATTTCTTGGCCATGGCTTAATCTCTCCCGCGGCTCAGCTGTTGAACGGCATGTTGAAGTGCTTCAGCAGCGCCTTCGCTTCCGCGTCGGTCTTCGCCGTCGTGCAGATCACGATGTCCATGCCCCAGACCTCGTCGACCTTGTCGAAGTTGATCTCGGGGAACACGATGTGCTCCTTGAGGCCGGTCGCGTAGTTGCCGCGCCCGTCGAAGGACTTGCCCGACACGCCCCGGAAGTCGCGGATGCGAGGCATCGCGACGTTAATGAGACGGTCGAGGAACTCGTACATCCGGTCGCCGCGGAGCGTGACCTTGGTGCCGAGCGGCATCTCCTCGCGGACCCGGAAGCCGGCGATCGACTTCTTGGCCTTGGTGACGACGGCGCGCTGGCCGGCGATCGTCGACAGGTCGTCCTGGGCGGACTTGACCTTCTTCGAGTCGCGAACGGCTTCCGAACCGGCCCCGATGTTCAGCACGATCTTCTCGAGCTTCGGGATCATCATGTCGTTCTTGTAGCCGAACTCTTCCTTGAGCGCGGCGCGGATGCGGTCCTTGTAGACCGCCTTCAGACGCGGGGTATAGGTGGCAGCGTCGAGCATCAGATCACGTCCCCCGTGGTCTTGGCGTAGCGGACCTTGGTCCCGTCGTCCTGGATGCGGAAGCCCACGCGCGTGGCCTTGCCGTTCGCATCCATCAGAGCGAGGTTCGACAGGTCGATCGGCATCGCCTTGGGCTGGCGGCCGCCCTGGTTCGTCTGCGACTGCTTCACATGGCGGATGGCCATGTTGACGCCGCCGACGACGGCGCGGCCTTCCTTGGGCATGACGGCTTCGACTTCGCCGGTCTTGCCCTTGTCCTTGCCGGCAAGCACGACGACGCGGTCACCCTTGCGGATCTTGGCGGCCATCAGAGCACCTCCGGCGCGAGCGAGATGATCTTCATGAAGTTCTTGGCGCGCAGCTCGCGCACGACCGGCCCGAAGATACGGGTGCCGACCGGCTCGCCCTGGTTGTTCAGGATGACGGCGGCGTTGCGGTCGAAGCGGATGGTGGTGCCATCCTCGCGGCGCACTTCCTTGGCGGTGCGAACGACGACGGCCTTGCGGACGTCCCCCTTCTTCACGCGACCGCGCGGAATCGCTTCCTTGACGGAGACGACGATGATGTCGCCCACCGACGCATAGCGCCGGTGCGAGCCGCCCAGGACCTTGATGCACTGAACCCGGCGGGCGCCGGAGTTGTCAGCGACATCCAGATTGGTCTGCATCTGGATCATGTGGTTTCTCCCGACCTGTGGGGGGGCTTACGCCCGTGTCCCCAGGGTTTCGTTTCGAGGGACTTCAAGCCTGTTCGGCCAGAAGGACTTCCCAGCGCTTCGACGCGGACCTCGGCGCGCATTCGATGATGCGAACCGTGTCGCCCGCCTTGAATGTGTTGTTCTCGTCGTGGGCCCGGTACTTCTTGGACATGCGGATGGTCTTTTTCAGGACCGGGTGGGTGAAGCGACGCTCGACGAGAACGGTCACGGTCTTGTCGTTCTTGTCCGAGGTCACGACGCCCTGAAGGATGCGCTTGGGCATGGAGCTCAGGCCTCTTGCGCGGCCTGGGCCGCCTTTTCGTTGAGAAGGGTCATGACGCGGGCGGCCTCCCGGCGGGCGGCGCGCATCCGCGCGGTGTTCTCGAGCTGGCCCGTCGCTTGCTGGAAGCGAAGGTTGAAGCTCTCTTTCTTGAGGTTCGCGAGGCGATCGCGAAGCTGGTCGGGCGTCTGCCCGCGAAGGTCCTTGGCGTTCGTCGCCATCGTTCGTCCTTTCTTCAACATCACCGGAGAGCCCCGAGCCCTATGGGCTAGGTCACCCTGAGTCCCGGTGGAGGGGATGAGGGGGCCTCCTACAGCCGGATCGACGCCGAGGCAAGCATTATTCGCGCCCCTGCGTCTGTTCGTCCCGGCCGCCGTCCCCGCCCCTCCGGAATGCAAGAACCCCGGCCGGGTTCGGCCGGGGTCCTCCCTGTCCATGCCTCGCCCGCGCAGGCCGCGCGGGCGAACGGCTTACCAGTCCTCGCGGACGATGGTGCGCGTCTTGACCGGCAGCTTCATCGCGGCCAGGCGCAGGGCCTCGCGCGCGATCTCCTCGGGGACGCCGTCCACCTCGAACATCACGCGGCCGGGCTTCACGCGGCAGGCCCAGTAGTCGACCGAGCCCTTGCCCTTGCCCATGCGGACCTCGATGGGCTTGGAGGTCACCGGCACGTCGGGGAACACGCGGATCCACACGCGGCCCTGACGCTTCATGTGACGGGTCAGGGCGCGACGGGCGGCCTCAATCTGACGCGCGGTGACGCGCTCGGGCTCCGTGGCCTTGAGGCCGTAGGTGCCGAAGTTGAGGTCCGAGCCGCCCTTGGCGTCGCCGTGGATGCGACCCTTGTGGAGCTTGCGGAACTTGGTGCGCTTCGGTTGAAGCATTTGTCTCTACTCCTTACCGGTCGCGGTCGCGGTCGCGGCGCTCGGGACGGGCGCCACGCGGAACGGCGGTGTCCTGCAGCTCGGCGGCCTTGCGGTCGCGCGCCTGCGGATCGTGCTCCATGATCTCGCCCTTGAAGATCCAGACCTTGATCCCGATGATCCCGTAGGGCGTCTCGGCCTCGGACAGCGCGTAGTCGATGTCGGCGCGCAGGGTGTGCAGGGGCACGCGGCCCTCGCGGTACCACTCGGTCCGGGCGATCTCGGCGCCGCCCAGGCGGCCCGACACGTTCACCCGGATGCCCAGGGCACCCATGCGCATGGCGTTCTGCACAGCGCGCTTCATCGCGCGGCGGAACGACACCCGGCGTTCGAGCTGCTGGGCGATGCTCTCGCCGACCAGGGCCGAATCCAGCTCGGGCTTGCGGACCTCGACGATGTTGAGGTGCAGCTCCGACTTCGTCAGCTGCGCGACTTTCTTGCGCAGCGTCTCGATGTCAGCGCCCTTCTTGCCGATGATGACGCCCGGACGCGCGGCGTGGATCGTGACGCGGCACTTGCGGTGCGGACGCTCGATGATCACGCGGCTGATGCCGGCCGCCTTGGCTTCCTTCTTGATGAAATCCTTGATGCGGATGTCCTCAAGCAGGAGGTCGCCGAAGTCCTTCGAGTTGGCGAACCAGCGGCTGTCCCAGGTCCGGTTGACCTGAAGGCGCATGCCGACGGGGTTGACCTTGTTGCCCATCAGGCTTGCTCCCCCTGGACGGCGTCGATCTGACGCACGGTGATGGTGAGTTGCGAGAACGGCTTGACGATGCGGCCGAAGCGACCACGCGCCCGCGGACGGCCGCGCTTCATCACCAGGTTCTTGCCGACCGAGGCCTCGGCGACGACCAGGCTGTCGACGTCGAGGTTATGGTTGTTCTCGGCATTGGCGATGGCCGACTGAAGGCACTTCTTGACGTCGCCGGCGATGCGCTTGTGCGAGAAGGTGAGATCGGCCAGCGCCTTCTCGACCTTCTTGCCGCGAATGAGGGCGGCCACGAGGTTGAGCTTCTGGGGCGAGGTGCGCAGCATGCGCGCGATCGCCTGCGCCTCGTTCTCCGCCACGCGGCGCGGATTCTTGTCCTGACCCATGGCTTACTTCCTCTTGGCTTTCTTGTCGGCGGCGTGGCCGTAGTAGGTCCGCGTCGGCGAGTACTCACCGAACTTCTGGCCAATCATGTCCTCGGTGACGTTCACCGGGATATGCTTCTTGCCATTGTAGACGCCGAAGGTGAGCCCCACGAACTGGGGCAGGATGGTGGAGCGGCGCGACCAGATCTTGATGACCTCGTTGCGGCTCGACCCCCGCGAAGCTTCGGCCTTCTTGAGGACGTAAGCATCGACGAAGGGGCCCTTCCAGACGGAACGCGACATGGATCAGCGGCCTTTCTTCGCGTGGCGCGAACGAAGGATGAGCTTCGCGGACGCCTTGTTCGGGTTGCGGGTGCGGTTGCCCTTGGTGCCCTTGCCCCAGGGCGTCACGGGGTGACGGCCACCGGAGGTCCGGCCCTCACCACCACCATGCGGGTGGTCGATGGGGTTCATGGAAACGCCGCGAACGGTCGGGCGAATGCCGAGATGGCGGTTCCGGCCGGCCTTGCCCATGTTCTGGTTCGAGTTGTCGGGGTTCGACACCGCACCGATCGTGGCCATGCATTCCTGGCGCACCGCGCGGAGCTCGCCCGAGGACAGGCGGATCTGCGCGTAGCCGCCGTCGCGGCCGACGAACTGGGCGTAGGTGCCGGCGGCGCGGGCGATCTGGCCACCCTTGCCGGCCTTCATCTCGACGTTGTGGACGATCGTGCCGATCGGCATGCCCGAGAAGGGCATCGCGTTGCCGGGCTTCACGTCGACCTTGGTGCCGGCGACGACGGTGTCACCCACCGCGAGGCGCTGCGGCGCGAGGATGTAGGCCTGCTCGCCGTCATTGTAGCGGATGAGGGCGATGAACGCGGTCCGGTTGGGATCGTACTCGATCCGCTCCACGGTCGCGGGAACGTCGAACTTGCGACGCTTGAAATCGACGACGCGGTAGAGGCGCTTGGCGCCGCCACCCTTGTGCCACATCGTGATCCGCCCGGTGTTGTTCCGGCCGCCGGTCTTGTGCAGACCTTCGGTGAGCGCCTTGACGGGGCGCCCCTTCCAGAGCTCCGAACGGTCGATCAGAACCAGCCCACGCTGGCCAGGCGTCGTCGGCTTGTACGACTTGAGTGCCATGCTTTCTGTCTTCCGTCTGCTTGGCGAACCGTTGCCGGTCCGTCCGTGATGGATAGGGCCCCGAAGGTCCCCGACTCTTCCAAAGACGAGGCCCCAGGTGTTGCCCGGGGCCGGTCAGTGGTGGGGTCCCTTACGCGAGACCGGTGGTCACGTCAATGGCGTGGCCCTCTTCGAGGGTCACATAGGCCTTCTTGACGTCGTTGCGCGTCCCGGGGCGGCCCCGGAAGCGCTTGTTCTTGCCCTTGGTCACGACGGTGTTCACCGCCTTGACCTTGACGCCGAAGAGCGCCTCGACCGCTTCCTTGATCAGCGGCTTGGTGGCGTCGGCCGACACCTCGAAGACGACCGCGTTCGCTTCCGACGCGAGCGTGGCCTTCTCGGTGATGATCGGACGACGGATCACGTCGTACTGCGCGGGGGTCGCGGTCATTTCAGGCGGGCCTCCAGGGCTTCGACCCCGGCGCGCGTGAGCACGAGCGTGTCACGGCGCAGGATGTCGTAGACGTTGGCGCCGATGGCCGGCAGCACGTCCAGGGTCTCGATGTTGCGCGCGGCGCGGGCAAAGCCCTCGTTCACGGCCGCGTCGATCACCAGGGCGCGCTTCCAGCCCAGCGACTCGACCTGCTTGGCCAGCACCCGGGTCTTGGCCTCGGCCAGGTCCAGGTTCTCGACCACGACCAGTTCGCCGGCGCGGGCCTTGGCGGACAGGGCGTGCATCAGGCCGAGCTTGCGGAATTTCTTGTTGAGGTCATGGGCGTGGCTGCGGGGCTTGGGGCCCTTGTAGATGCCGCCGTGACGGAAGATCGGCGCGCCCTTGTCCCCGTGGCGGGCGCCACCGGTGCCTTTCTGGCGGTAGATCTTCTTGGTCGAGTAGCTGACCTCGGACCGGCCCAGGGTGGAGTGGGTCCCCTGCTGCTGGCGGGCGCGCTGCCAGCGCACGACGCGGTGCAGGATGTCGGCGCGCGGCTCGAGGCCGAAGATCGCGTCGTCCAGCTCCACGGTGCCCGACTGCTCGCCGGTGAGCGTGATGGCTTGGGCCTGCATCAGTCCTTGCTCCCCTCTTGGGCGGCGGCGTCGTCGCCGGCCGGAGCTTCGTTGGCAGCCGCGGCTTCGGCGGCCTCGATGGCGGCCTGCTCGGCTTCGGCGGCGGCGCGCGCGGCGGCTTCCGCCTCGGCGGCGGCCTGGGCGGCGGCCTCCTCGGCGAGGCGCTTGGCCTCACGCTCGGCCGAGCGCAGCGCGGCCGGGAAGATCAGGTTCTCGGGCGCGGGCTTCTTGACCGCGTCCTTGACGGTGACCCAGCCGCCCTTGTTGCCCGGCACGGCGCCCTTGACCATCACGAGGCCCCGGTCGGTGTCGATGCGGACGACCTGCAGGTTCTGCGTGGTCACGCGGGTGGTCCCCATGTGACCGGCCATCTTCTTGCCCTTGAACACCTTGCCGGGGTCCTGGCACTGGCCGGTCGAGCCGTGCGAGCGGTGCGAGACCGACACGCCGTGCGAGGCCCGGAGGCCGCCGAAGTTGTGCCGCTTCATGGCACCGGCGAAGCCCTTGCCGATCGACGTGCCGGACACGTCGACGTACTGGCCGGGGAAGTAGTGGGCCGCGATGATCTCCTCGCCCACGCCGATCAGGTTCGCGGGATCGACCCGGAACTCGACGATCTTGCGCTTGGGCTCGACGCCGGCCTTGGCGAAGTGGCCGCGCATCGGTTGGGAGGTGCGGGTGGCCTTGGCGGCGCCGGCGCCGAGCTGGACGGCGGAGTAGCCATCCGTCTCGACCGTGCGCTGGGCCACAACCTGAACGTTGTCGAGCTGGAGAACGGTCACAGGAACCTGCTTGCCGTCTTCCAGGAAGAGGCGGGTCATGCCCACCTTCTTTGCGATGATGCCCGAACGAAGCATGTCAGCCACCTCAGACCTTGATCTCGACGTCCACGCCCGCGGCGAGGTCGAGCTTCATCAGCGCGTCCACGGTCTGCGGGGTGGGATCCACGATGTCCAGGAGCCGCTTGTGGGTGCGGATCTCGAACTGGTCGCGGGACTTCTTGTCGATGTGGGGGCCGCGCAGCACCGTGAACTTCTCGATCTTGTTCGGAAGCGGGATGGGGCCGCGGACGTTGGCGCCGGTGCGCTTGGCGGTCGACACGATCTCGGCAGTGCTGGCATCCAGCACGCGGTAGTCGAACGCCTTCAGGCGAATGCGGATGGTCTGGCTCTGGGCGGCCATGGATCTGCCTTTCGGGCTCAATAACGGTCGAGAGGTGAACCGGCGGAATTGCCGGGCCACGTCGGACCGGTCGGCACGTACAATCGTAAATGCTGAGGGCGCGCGTCTAGCGCGCGCCCTCAACGAAGTCAAGCGAGGATCAGGCGATGATCTTGGACACCACGCCGGCGCCGACGGTGCGGCCGCCTTCGCGGATGGCGAAGCGCA
>NZ_VDFV01000040.1 GCF_006152145.1 Rubellimicrobium roseum
GCCGCCCTGACCGGCTCCAGCCCGCGGCACACCCGCCGCAGAGGCCATGGCAGAGGCCCGTCCAGAACAAGGACAAGTCCAAACCTCAACCGCCTCATGCAACAGAGCGCTCCGTTCCGGAAAAACCTTGGTGGCGAACATGTGTTTCGATATCGAACGCCAGCGAACGTGACGGGTGGCGCGGCAGAGCTTATTCTGTCTCAGGGACATCGCCAGCGGCGATTGCGTAGCAATTGCCGAGTGATCCGACAGGATCTGATGCGCTTGCCTGATACCGGCAGGTGTGGTTGGCGCAGGTGGTCGATTTTGACGCTGTAACAGCGTGCAAGGTCCATAGATCCGCCTACCTCGCAGTCATCATTGCCCAAGAACAGCTGAAACGCTGGATTGAATCTTTCTCAATCGACGGCTGTCGGTACGAGACGCCTATCGTCAGAATGCAAAATGTTGATGCGTCAGCTGAATTTAGCTCTGCTTGGTCTGACATCTAGCCGCGCCGGTCGGGGTAGTCATGAAGCCGCCCCGACGGATCCTCGATGCGGCAACGCCCGGTCGCGTCCGCCGCGCCGTCCACCTGTTTGACGTAGCATGGCCCTACAGGCACTTTTCCGTAGCCGCCCGGAAGGTCGAGAACATAGGTCGGTTGGCACAGTCCCGAGATCCGGCCGCGCAGGTTCCGCATCAGATCCTGTCCCCGCGACAGGGATAGGCGGAAATGACCTGTGCCCAGCGCCAGATCGGGATGGTGCAGATAGTAGGGCTTGATACGCGCCTCTACGAGGGCGCGCAGGAGCGCATCGAGCGCCGTCGGTTCATCGTTCACCCCCCGCAGCAGGACGGACTGGCTCAGCATCGGAATACCCGCATCGACAAGCCGGCCGCAGGCGTCGCGTGCGGCAGGCGTCAACTCGCGGGCGTGGTTGGCATGAAGAACCACGAAGACGGCCCGGCTTGGTTCGACGCGGAGGGCTGCGACCAATTCTTCGCTCACGAGATCGGGCGCGACGACGGGAACCCTCGTGTGAAAGCGGATCACCCGCACATGATCGATCTGGCCGAGGCTCTTCATGAGGTCCCGAAGTCGACGGGGCGACAGGATTAGGGGATCGCCGCCTGTGACGACCACTTCCCAGATCTCGGGATGGCTCTTGATATAGGCCAACGCCGCCTCCGTCTCAATCTGGCTCAACGATCCCAGGCCGCTGGGACCCACCATCTCGCGGCGAAAGCAGAAGCGGCAGTAGACCGGACAAGCATGGAGTGGCTTGAGCAGGACCCGGTCCGGGTAGCGATGCACGATCCCTGGGACCGGACTATGCTCGTCGTCGCCAATAGGATCGGCACTCTCTTCCGGGCTTCCATCGAGCTCGGCCGCCTCAGGGATGAACTGTCGGCCGATCGGGTCATCGGCATCGCCCGGCACGATCAGTTCGGTCATCGCGGGCGTAATGGCAACGGCGTATCGCGCCGCCACGGCCTCAAGCTCTGGCAGGTGCTCGGCCGTCGCCAGTCCTGCACCGACGATGTCGTCGGCAGAACGCAAGGTGCGCGGAACATCGATGGGCATGGGGCGGCTCCTTGGCCAAGTGATCCGCAAGCCCTATGCCCCGCCCGGCTGGGGAACCCAAGCCCGCGACAAGCATCCCAGAAAGGTGATGTCCATCGTCCTGCAGGGTAGATGTCGGCGCTGCGGTCAGCTTCGGCCGAACCAGTGATCCATCGAGTAGAGCACACGCCATTCCGGTCGATATAGGAGGAGCCAGGGCGTCATTCCCGCGAGTCCTCGGTCGGTCTCCGTGTCGATATAGATACGGAGTCCCTCGCGCGGTTTCCGCAGATTGTTCCGATTGTTGCCGCCTTGGCTGCCAGTCCAGCAATCTCCTGATCGGCCCTTGCACCTGTTGCTGCGCTTCGGCCTCTGAGCGCCCGAAGCCGATTGAGGTCGGCTCTCACCCCTGCTATTCGGCCGCGCTCCTGATCCGAGGCCGGCCGAAAGCTCCATCATGCAAACGCCTTACTATCTGATCGACAAAGGCAGGCTCCTGTCGAACCTTGAAACGATCGCCCGCCTTCGCGACATCTCGGGCGCCAAGTCGCTCCTCGCTCTCAAGTGTTTCGCGGCTTGGTCGGTCTTCGACCTCATGCGCGAGCACATGGACGGCACAACCTCATCATCGCTCTTCGAGGTCAAGCTCGGGCACGACAAGTTCGGCAAGGAGACCCATGCCTATTCCGTTGCCTGGTCCGACGACGAGTTCGATGAGGTCTTAGTCAACTCGGACAAAGTGATCTTCAACTCCGTGGGCCAGCTCGACCGCTTCGGCGATCGGGCCGCATCCCATGTCGTGGGCCTGCGCGCCAATCCTGGGATCAGCAGCTCGTCCTTCGACCTCGCCGACCCGGCGCGTCCCTTCTCGCGCTTGGGTGAGAGCGACCCGGCCGCCATCGAGCGGGTGGCCGACCGCTTCTCGGGGCTGATGTTCCACAACAACTGCGAGAACGCCGACTTCGACCGCTTCGACCGGATGCTGTCGCACATCGAACAGCGCTTCGGTCACCTGATCCGGCGCATGGACTGGGTGAGCCTGGGCGGCGGCATCCACTTCACGGGCGAAGGCTACCCGCTGGAGCGGCTGGCCGAGCGGCTCCGTCGCTTTGCGGGCGAGCACGAGGTGCAAGTCTACCTGGAGCCGGGCGAGGCGGCGATCACGGGTTCCACGACGCTCGAGGTGACGGTCCTCGACACGCTGAGGAACGGCAAGGACATCGCCATCGTCGACTCCTCGGTCGAGGCGCACATGCTCGACCTGCTCATTTACCGCGAGAGGGCCAGCATCCTGCCCGATAGGGGCGACCACGAATGGATGGTCTGCGGGAAGTCGTGCCTCGCGGGCGACATCTTCGGCGAATCGCGCTTTCCCGCGCCCTTGCGGCCGGGCGACCGTCTCTCGATCGCCAATGCGGGCGGTTACACGATGGTCAAGAAGAACTGGTTCAATGGCGTGAAAATGCCCGCCATCGCCCTGCGCGAACTGGACGGTTCGGTGCGCCTGGTGCGCGACTTCGGCTACGACGACTTCGTCGCGGCCCTTTCCTAAGTGATCAAGGACGGGAAGACCTGCATGAAGAAGAACCTCCTCATCGTCGGCGCGGGCGGGGTCGCTCATGTGGTGGCGCATAAATGCGCCCAGAACCGCGACGCCTTCGGCGACATTCACATCGCCTCGCGCTCGATGGCCAAGTGCGAGGCCATCCTTGCCAGTGTCCGCGACAAGCAGGGCGATGAGGCCGTGGACGCCATCCGTGCCCATGCCGTCGACGCGATGGACCCCGGGGCGGTGGCCCGCCTCATCCGCGAGACCGGCGCGCATATTGTCATCAACGTCGCCTCGTCCTTTGTGAACATGAGCGTCTTGGAGGCCTGCCTGCAAACCGGTGCGGCCTATCTCGACACGGCAATTCACGAGGACCCCGCCAAGATCTGCGAGACGCCGCCCTGGTACGGCAACTACGAGTGGAAGCGGCGCGAGCGCTGCGCCGAGGCCGGGGTCACGGCGATCCTGGGGGTGGGCTTCGACCCGGGCGTCGTGAACGCCTATGCGCGCCTTGCGGCGGACGAGCACCTCGACACCGTCCGCTCCATCGACATCGTCGATATCAACGCGGGCAAGCACGACCGCTGGTTCTCGACGAACTTTGATCCGGAGATCAACTTCCGCGAGTTCACCGGCGCCGTCTACAGTTGGCAGGACCGCGCTTGGCGGTCGAACCGGATGTTCGAGGTCGGCCGCGAATGGGACATGCCGGTGGTGGGCCGTCAGAAGGCCTACCTGACCGGCCACGACGAGGTGCATTCGCTGTCCCGCAACTATCCGGACGCCGACGTGCGCTTTTGGATGGGCTTCGGCGACCACTACATCAACGTTTTCACGGTGCTGAAGAACCTGGGCCTTCTGTCGGAGCAGCCGGTGCGGACGGCCGAGGGCCTGGAGGTCGTGCCGCTCAAGGTGGTCAAGGCGGTGCTGCCCGACCCGGCCTCGCTCGCGCCGTCCTACGAAGGCAAGACCTGCATCGGCACCTTCGTGCGCGGCACGAAAAGCGGCGAGGAGAAGGAAGTCCTCCTGTTCAATGTGGCCGACCACAAGGCCGCCTACGAGGAGGTCGGCTCCCAAGCCATCTCCTACACGGCCGGCGTGCCGGCCGTCGCGGCGGCGATGCTGGTCGCCTCGGGCGAGTGGGACGTGCGGACGATGGTGAACGTCGAGGAACTCGACCCCAAGCCGTTCCTGGCGCTGCTCGGCCGGATCGGGCTGCCCAGCGAAATGATCGTGAACGGCGTTGCGCGGTCCCTCGTGCACTAAGGCAGATCGAGCCGCGCGGGTGCGCCGCGGCCCGCTTTCTACCCGAGGGCGGGCCAGCCCCAGTGCAGGAGCGCAGCGATCCCGCCCCCGGCTAGCGATAGGCGCAGGATCAGGCGCCAAGGCACCAGAAACACCAAGGCGAGTCGCAGCAGGATCGGCGCGATCATCACGAGCGAGAGCGGAATAGCGTATTCGGCGATCATGGTCCTGGCCTGTCACGGACGAGGTAGACTGTCTCAGCCAGGGGCCTTGTTCAAGGGGACCGGCCGGTGGCTGGGCGATGCGGCTTTCTGCCGCTAGCTTTGGCGCACATAGCCCTTCCGACCCCGAGGACGGATGCTCAACCCCCAATCCCGCCTTGCCGCTCTCCTTGCCGCGCCAATGCGCCCGGGTCGGGTCCTCTGGATCGGCCTGCGACCGGCGCGCCGGTCGGCGGTCCTGACGGTCGAGGAAGCGCTGGCCCAGGTGGGCCAGGGCCTCGCCGGCGATCGTTACGGGTCCCGCGATAATGGGCCTCGTCAGGTCACGCTGATCCAGGCCGAGCATCTGGCCGCCATAGCGAGCCACCTGGGGCTGGAGCAGGTCGAGCCCGCGCGGCTTCGGCGCAACGTGGTGACGCAGGGCATCAATCTCCTCGCGCTCAAGGAACGGCGCTTTCGCTTGGGCGGGGCGGTGCTGGAGCACACGGGTGAATGCCATCCCTGCTCGCGCATGGAGGAAGAGCTGGGTCCCGGCGGCTACAACGCCGTGCGTGGCCATGGCGGCATCACGGCGCGGGTGATCGAACCGGGGCCGATCCGATCGGGGGATGCGATCACGGCACTCTGAGCCTGTCCCGGCGGCTTGACCCGGTCGCGCCGTCCGGTTACCCGCAGCCCCTTTCTGATCGGAGGACGGAACATGGCGCGCTGGCTGGGCGTGGACTTCGGAACCTCGAACACCTCGGTGGCCATCCTGGACGGAGACCACCCGCGCCTGATCGAGCTGGAGCCCGGCCGCCTGTCGGTGCCGACCGCGATCTTCCTCGACGCGGGCACGCGGCAGATGCTCTTCGGCTCGGCAGCCGTCGAGGCGCTGGTGGAAGGGCGCGAGGGCCGGTTCCTGCGTGCGATCAAGCGCGTCCTCGGCACGCCGCTCATGCGCGAGACACGGCAGTTCCTTAACCGGCGCATGACGCTCGTGGAGTTGGTGGGCGAGGTGCTGGCCCGCCTGCGCGCCCGCGCCGAGGCCGAGGCGGGCGAAGGGCTGGTCCGCGTGCTGGCCGGCCGGCCGGTCGTCTTCCAGTCCGAGCCCGAGCGGGACGCGCAGGCCGCCCTCGACCTCGCCGACGCCTACCGGCTGGCCGGATTCGAGGAAGTGGACTGGCTCACCGAGCCGGAGGCCGCGGCCTGGGCCTGCGGCGTTGCGGACGGGCTTGGCCTCGTGGTCGACATCGGCGGGGGCACCTCGGATTTCACGGTCTTTTCGGCCGAGGGAGGCCGTAGGACCGTGCTGGCCAGCGAGGGTGTCCGGATCGGGGGCACGGACGCCGACCGGACCCTGAGCCTCGCCCATGCCATGCCGCTGCTGGGCCTGGGCACCCGGCTGCGGGCCGAGATCGGCGGGGCGCTCCACGACGTGCCGGTGGCGCCGTTTCACGACCTCGCCACCTGGGAGCGGATTGGATTCCTTCAAACGCCCGAGATGGCGCGGGACGCGGCGCGGATGAGGCGGCTGGCCGAGCGGCCCGAACGGCTGGCGCGGCTTCATGCGGTGCTGGAATCGGGGTTGGGTTTCGATCTGGCCTTCGCGGTCGAGGCGGGGAAGATCGGAGCGAACGAGGGTGGTGGCCGGATCGACCTTGGTCTGGTCGAGCGTGGATTGGCCGTGCCGCTGCCGGCCGATCGGCTGGAGCGGGATCTCGAAGCCTTTGCGGCGGCTATCGGCGAAGGGGCACGGCGCGCTGTGGAGCGCGCCAACGTGCCGCCAGACGCGATCACACATGTCGTGCACGTGGGCGGGTCGAGCCTTCTTCGCCCCGTCCGGCGCGCGATGGCCGACCTGTTTCCGACGGCTCGCCCCGTGGAAACGGCCGCCTTCACGGCCGTGGCCGAGGGACTGGCGCTGGCGACGGCCGGTCGGGGCTGAGCGGGACGCATCAGGCGGCGGCGGCAAGCACGGCCTCCAGATCCGCGACCGAGAGTGGGGCAGGGTTGGCCTTCATGGAGGATGAGGTTCCTGCCGCCTCGGCGGCTGCCTGCCGGTCCTGAGCGCCGATGCCGAGAGAGGTCAGCCCGGGAAGGCCGATTGCGCGCGACCAGGCGTGCAGCCGATCAGCGGCCTCGGCGATGTCGGGCCCTGTGCCGAAGGCCTCGCCGATCCATTGGCCCACGACGTCGAGCCGGTCGGACAAGGCCGGATCGATGACGGCCCTGCGGTTGGCGACCAGCACGTGAGGGAGCAACGCCCCGCAGATCGCCCCATGCGCCGCGCCTGACAGGCCGCCCAGCGGCCCGGCCAGCCCATGCACCGCCCCAAGCCCCGCGTTGGCCAGAGCGAGGCCGCCGCAAAGGCTCACCCAAGCCATCTCGTCGCGGGCCTGGGCGTCCTCGCCGTCCATCAGCCGCCGCAGCGCCTGCAGGCCGCGCGGGATCGCATCGCGGCAGAGCGCGTCGGTGAAGGCGTTGGCCCGCGTCGAGGTGAAAGGCTCGATGACCTGCGTGATCGCGTCGAGGCCCGAGGCCAGCGTCGTCGCGCGTGGGCAGCCGTCCGTCAGGGCCGGGTCGACCAGCGCGAGGCGGGGCAGCATCCGGGGATCGCGCAGGCTCACCTTGCGGCGATGCTCGGGCACGCCGATCACGGCGTTGCGGGTGACCTCGGCCCCGGTGCCGGCGGTCGTGGGCAGCGCCAGGAAAGGCAGGGGCGGATGGTCGAGCGGCAGGCCCCGGCCCACGACTTCCAGATGGTCGAGGAGCGGCCGCGTCGCGGGGACCATGGCCGCGATGGCCTTGCCGGCGTCCATCGCCGCCCCGCCGCCAAGGGCCACGATGACCTCGGTCACTGCCTCGCGCGCGGTCGCGACCCCTTCCTCGATCAGCGCCATGTCGGGCTCGCGCGGGACGGCGAAGCGGGTGACGGGACAGTCCGAGGCGGTCAGAGCGTCGACCAGCCACTCGCTCCGCGAGGCGTTCGCACCGTGGACGAGGAGGACGCGGCGCCCGAGGGCGGCGATCCGAGCAGGGGCCTGGGCGGCCTGGCCTCGACCGAAGAGGATCTCGGTGGCGGTGAGGAAAGAGAAGGGGCCGGGCATTCGGGGTCCTTGGGTGGCGCGGCCGGGGAGAACCGGCAACGCCAAGCTAGTCAGGTTCGCTTCGTCCTGTCGATGCAACTGCGTCAAGGTCGGAGCGCCAGGTCGATGAGCCCGTCCCAGAGCGCGGTGGCGGTCGGGTCGGCGTCGAAGGCATCGCGCATCAGCCGGAAGGTGGAAATGACGAGCTTGCCACGCCCGAGCCGCTTCTCGATCACGAAGGCCGCGGGGCGGTGCACCCAGCCCACGACCGTCCCGGCATGAACGCGGCCCCGGAACTCCCAGGATCGTTGATGAGTGAGCACCTGGTGCGGGATCACGCGCGAGAAGCTGAGGTCGAGGAGCGGCCCGCCGGGGAGGTGGGCGAAGACGCCGTCGCGGCGGAGCCAGGGGAAGTTGCCCACCCAGTCGCCGCGCCAGATCGTGTTGTGGCGGTTCTGAAGCGCGTAGCCCGGAAAACTGAAATAGGGCTCGGAGCGGGTGCCGCCGGGGGCGTCCTCGATCTGCACGGTCATCGGCCCGTCGCGCGGCGAGGTGTCGTCCCGCAGCCGGCGCTGCCCATGCTCGACGATCTGGAGGTAGTGCGCCCCGGCGTGGATCGCCTCGACGCGGGGTCCGTCGAGCGTGTCGGTGACGAAGAGCTCGGCGTCCTCGGCCTCGACCTCGCGGTGGCCCAGGACCAGCAGGCGCTCGCCCACCAGCGGGCGGTCGGTGCGGAAGCGGACCTGGCGAGCGGGGGCGGCGCGCTCGGGATAGAGGGCCAGAGCCTCGCGGTTCTCGGAGATGAGGCGGCCGTCGGGGGCGAGGAGGCGGAACTCCAGGGCGGCCATCTCGGCCCGCTCGACCCGGGGAGTGTGCAGCGCGAGGGTCGCGCCCGTGACCTCCATCGGGGCGGTCATGGGCAGGGCGACGGTGCCGTTCTCGCCGTTCAGGCGCCATTCGAGACGGGCGCCGTCGGGCAGGGTCTCGCCTCCGGTGGCGACCTTGAGGTCGAGATGGATCTCCTGCCCCGAGCGGGCGGCGTGGTGGCGCAGGCCCGGCGCGATCACGACGTCGGCGTTCACGTGCGAAAGCGCCTTGGCGAAGACGCGGGGGTTCCGGGCCATGTCCATCAGGCCGTTGCCCTCCCAGTGGACGTCGGTGAACTCGGTCACGACGTAGCCGGCGATGGGCGCGTGGGAGCGGATGTCCTCGATCTCGTACTTGAGGTTCATGAACTGGTGCCACTGCACCTTTTCGATGAATTGGGTGAAGCTGCCGAAGACCTGGTCGAGGCCCAGCTCATGGAAGCGCGCCTCGATGCCGGTGGGAAGCGCGACGCCGACCGCCCAGGTGGCCCCGTAAGGCATCCACCA
This sequence comes from Rubellimicrobium roseum, assembly GCF_006152145.1. Classification (GTDB taxonomy): domain Bacteria; phylum Pseudomonadota; class Alphaproteobacteria; order Rhodobacterales; family Rhodobacteraceae; genus Rubellimicrobium; species Rubellimicrobium roseum. The sequence continues at coordinate 9,003 of NZ_VDFV01000040.1, forward strand.
CGGCTCCTTGCCGTCCTCCTTGAGGTTCGCGGGATCGGGCAGGCCCCAGACGCCGAACTCGGAGACGACGAGAGGCTCCTTCTTCGTCCACTCCGCCTCGGGCTGGTGGGAGAAGGTCCAGTCGGCGGCGCCGGCGAACTCGCGGCTCAGCGCCTCCCATTCCTCGCGCCGGTCGAGCGCGGTGCGGTAGTAGTGGAAGTCGTTGATGTCGGTCTTGACGTGGTAGTTCGGGAAGCAGGCCGAGTTGTCGACGACGAGGCGCAGCGGGTCCTCGGCCTTGAGCCAGTCGAAGAGGTCCACGAGCCAGCGGCGCTGCTCGCCCACCTCGCGCAGGCGGGTGCCCCAGTCCTCGTTGATGAGGGTCCAGATGACGATGGACGGGTGGTTGCGGTCGCGGGCGAGGATGCCTTCCATCGTCGCGCGCAGCCGCGGGGCGCTGGAGGGCGTGAAGGTCTCGACGTTGGGGATCTCGGTCCAGATGAGCATCCCCAGCCGGTCGGCGACCTCGTAGTAGCGGGGGTCGGGAACCTTGATGTGGCAGCGCAGGAGGTTGAGGCCCATGGCCTTGGCCTTGCGGACCTGGTCCTCCAGAAGCTCCAGCGACGGAGGCGTGCCGAAGCCGTCGGGGTAGTAGTCCTGGTCCAGCGCGCCGCGCATGTAGAGGGGCTGGTCATTGAGGTAGAAGATGCCGTCCCTCGCCTCGAAGCGGCGGAATCCGAAGCGCTCCTCGCAGGAGTCCAGGGCCTCGTCGCCCGCACGCAGCGTGGCGCGGAAGGTGTAGAGGGCGGGGCTGTCGGGGGACCAGGGCTCGACCCGCGGGAGCGTCACCGCGTGGGTCAGGCGGTCGGCGTCGAGGTGCAGCGTCTCGCTGTGGAGGGCGTGGCCCGAGGAGTCGAGCACCTCGATGGCGACCATGCCCTGGACAGCCTGCGAGAGTGTCAGGCGCATCTCCAGCCGCCCATCGGGCCAGTGGGGGTCGAGGCGCAGGGCGCGGATGTGGGTGGCGTGGCGCGCCACAAGGCGGACGGACTGCCAGATGCCGCCCTGCGGGCCGTACCAGCTCTGCTTGCCGTGGGGGACCTCGGCGAAGTTCAGGCCCGGCTCGTGGTCGTGGGCGTCGGGGAGGACGGCCTCGACCTCCAGGAGGTTGTCCTCCTCCAGGAGATCGGGGGGGATCACCAGCTCGAAGGGAAGATAGCCGCCTTCGTGGCGGCCGATCTCGCGGCCGTTGACGCGGACGGTGGCCACCTCGCTGACCGCGCCGAAGTGGAGCGCCACCTCGCGGTCGCGCCAGCCCTGGGGCAGGGCGAAGCGGCGGCGGTAGGTGGCGCGGCCGAAGCTCCAGTGCAGGCCGGGGAGGACCTGCCAGGGAGCGGGGACCGGAGCCTCGCGCCAGGCCGCATCGGATTCGTGCCGGAACTCCCAGGTGCCGTCGAGGGACAGGTCGCCCCGGAGAGCGGTCGCGGCGGAGAGGGGAATGGTGGTCGCAACGTTCATCGGCGGTCCTTGGGAGGGCGGGCGCGGGTTCGTGCTTCCGTTGTGCCAGCGAGAGGTTAACGGATTCTCACACCACCGCGCGGTGGTCCGGGATTCGCGCAACACCCCCCGAGGGTGTCGCGCAGGGTGCCGGCCCCGGGGTGGGGAGGATCCCCGGAGCCGGCGTCGCGGGGGGAGGGGTCAGCCCCCGCGATTGGCGCGGCGCAGGATGCGCTCGACCTGGGACTGGGCCGAGTCGAGGGCGGCCTGCGGCTCGGCCCCGGTCAGCCACATGGCGTTGAAGTCGGACATGATCGCGTTGTAGATCGAGCGCTGGTTCTGCGTGGTCGGCACGGCGCGGGCGATCTGCGATGTGTTCGAGATATTCGCGCGATGCGGCAGGGCCGCGAACTCGGGGCTGTCGATGACCGACTGACGCACGGACAGGTGGCCCGTCCGCGACCATTCGAAGTTGTTGTCGTTCAGGAAGGTCAGGAAGGCGACGGCGGCCTCCTGCTCCTCGGGCGCGCGGGATTCGTCCCTGGGGATCACCCACATGTGGCTGTCGGCCCAGACCGCCTCCTCGCCCATCAGGGCGGGGACGTTGGTGGCGACGTAGTTCTGCAGCGGGACGCTGCCGCCTTCGGCCTGGGCGTTGTAGCTGTCCACGACCCAGGTGCCGTTGATGATGATGCCGGCCTGGCCGTTCAGGAAGGCCTGCTCGGCGCCCGGGTAGTCGAGGCCGGGATCGGCGAGGCCCTCGTCGTAGATCTGCTTGATGAAGGTCGCGGCGGCCAGCGCCTCGGGCCCGTTGAGGTTGGCGCTGGTGCCGTCGTCGGCGAGCGTGGTCGAGCCCTGCTGCCAGACGAGCGAGTTGAAGAAGCGCACCATCATGCCTTCGGCCGACTGCGATTCGACGGCGATGAAGTTCTGGCCCGTGGCCTCCTCGAACTGCTTGCCCATCTCGATGAACTCTTCGGGCGAGGTGGGAAGTCGAACCGTGCCGTCCTCGTTCACGAAGCCCGCCTGCTCCATCAGGTCCACGTTGATGTGGAACAGGAGCGCGTGCAGGTCGAAGGGCAGGGCGTAGACCTCGTCGTTGGCGCTCGCGTTCTGAAGGGCGGCGGGGACGAAATCGGCGGTGTCGATGCCGGCCTCCTGGAAGAGGGGGCCGAGCGGGGTGAGGAGGTCGCGGCTCACGAAGTCGGGCATGACGGAGGAATGCATGACCGCCACGTCGGGGATGTTGCCCGTCTGGAAGGTCGCGGTCAGCAGGTCGTAGTAGGCGCCCCATTCGGCGGTCTGGACGGTGACGGTATGGCCGCCTTGGTTGGTCGCGTTGAACTCGTTCACGAGAGCGGTGATGATCCCGCATTCGCCGTTGGCTTCGGACGCGTCGTTGACGCTGCCGTAGTCATTCTGGCAGTCGCCGAAGAAGCGCATGAGCTGGATCTCGGCCGCGCCGGCTGCGCCGCCCGTGGTCAGGGCTGTGGTCAGGGCGAGGGCCGCGAGGGCCTTGGAACGGTGCATCTTATCCTCCGTGTCGATGCGGTTCGTATTGGCCCCCGTGACGGGGGCGGTCGGTCACTTGCCGGCGCTCATGGCGACGCCCGCCACGATGAAGCGCTGGAAGATCAGGAACAGGAGCACGATGGGCAGGCTGGCGAAGACCGCCGAGGCCATGACCGAGCCCAGCCCCTCGGTGAAGGCGAAGTTGCCCTGGATCGAGGCGAGGCCCACCGTGACGGTGTACATGTCGGCGTCGGTCGCCGAGACGAGCGGCCACAGGAAGTCGTTCCAGGCGTGAATGAAGGTGAAGAGGCCGAGCGTGGTCAGCGCCGGGACCGAGAGCGGCAGCATGATCCGCCAGAAGATCGTGAAGCGCGAGGCGTGGTCGAGCTCGGCCGCCTCCTCCAGCTCGCGCGGGACGGCGCGGAAGAACTGCATCATCAGGAAGACGCCGATGGGGACGGCGACGCGCGGCATCATCAGCGCGGCGTGGGTGTTGTGGATGCCCCAGGACGCGAACATCTGGTGGAGCGGCAGGAAGACCGCCTGCTCGGGGATCATGAGGCCCGCGATCATCAACACGAAGATCGCGCGCTTGAACGGGAATTGGAGGCGGGCGAAGGCGTAGCCCGCGAGGGAGGACACCACCAGCACCAGGAGCGTCATGCCGACGGCCACGATCAGGCTGTTGACGAGCCACCGCGGCACGGTCGCGAGCTGGAGGAGGTTGGCGTAGTTCTCGAGCGTGAACGGCATGGGGATGAAGCCCCAGGTGGACTGCTGGAGCACCGCATTGGGCTTGAGCGACATCGCCACGACCCAGATCACCGGCAGGAGCCACAGGATCGCCACGAGGACGGTGACGGCGAGGAGGAGGCGGTCGCCCCAGAGGGCCCAGCCCGAGCGCGCGGCGGTCATCGGTCGTCCCCCTGGCGGCCCAGCCAGAGCTGGAGCATCGAGAAGAGCATCATCAGCACGAAGAGCACCATCGCCATGGCCGCGCCGTAGCCCACGAGCCAGTCGCGGAACGAGGTCTCGTAGATGTACTGGACCAGGGTGCGGGTGGAGTTGGCGGGGCCGCCCTGCGTCATCAGGAAAGGCTGGCCGAAGATCTGGAACTGCCCGACGATCTGGAGCACGACGACGAGGATCAGCGTGTGCCGGATCGAAGGCAGCGTGATCCGCCAGAACACCGACCAGCGCGAGGCATGGTCGAGCTCGGCGGCCTCGTAGAGCTCCTTGGGGATGGAGCCGAGGGCGGCGAGGAAGAGCGCCATGGGAAGGCCCACGCCCCACCAGAGGGTGGTGACGACGATGGCGGGCATGGCCCAGGTGGGGCTGCCCAGGAAGTTCACGGGGGTGCCGCCGAGGAACTGGACCACGGGCGCGATCAGGCCCCGGTCCGGCGAGAGGACCATCGCCCAGACTAGCGTGACCACGGTCACCGAGAAGACCGAGGACAGGAAGAACACCGACCGGCAGATCGCCCGGATGCGCCCCGGCCCGTGCACGGCCAGCGCGAGGAGGAGGGCGATGAGCGTCATCGACGGGACGGTCAGGGCGACGAACCAGAGCGTGTTGCGGGCGGCCGCCCAGAAGTTCCGGTCGGTCCAGAGGTCCTGGTAGTTGAGCGTGCCGACCCAGCCGTAGTCGCCGCCCATCAGGTCCCAGTCGCGAAAGCTGATCCAGATGCCCAGGAACAGCGGGTAGACGAGCAGGACCAGGTAGACGGCCATGAAGGGCGCGAGGAAGAGGAGCGCCGTCAGCCAGTCGCGCCGGCGAACGCGGTGGCGCGGAGCCCGGGTGCGTGGCTCGGCCAAGGGGACGCTGCGGGCCTGGGGCGAGGCGGTCATGCCGGGACCTCCTCGGGGAGGGTGATGGCGAGGCCCTGGGCGTCGAAGACGTGGCGGAGGCCTGGGCCGGGCGCCAGGGGGATGTCGGTGCCCACGGCGGGCGGGCGGCGGTCGCGCAGCTCGGCCACGATGGCGGTCCGGTCGGGAAGCGTCGCATAGACGAGCTGGACGTGGCCGAGTTGCTCGACCACGTCCACATGGCCGCGCAGGGGGCCGTCCGGGTGGACCTGCAGCATCTCGGGGCGCAGGCCCAGGGTGACGGTGTCGCCCGCCGCGGCTGAGCCGGGACGGACCCGGGCCGGGAGGCGGACGCCGCCCGCGACCTCGACCTGCACCTCGGGCCCCTGGGCGGCGGTGATCCGGCCGGGCAGAAAGTTCATCTTGGGGCTTCCTAGGAAGCCCGCGACGAACAGGTTGGCGGGCCGCTCGTAGAGGTCGAGGGGGGCGCCCACCTGCTCGATGACGCCCGCGCGCAGGACCACGATGCGGTCGGCCATGGTCATGGCCTCGGTCTGGTCGTGGGTCACGTAAATCATCGTGGCGCCGAGCCGGTGGTGGATGCGCGCGATCTCGGTCCGCATCTGGACGCGCAGGGCGGCGTCGAGGTTCGAGAGCGGCTCGTCGAAGAGGAAGACATCGGGTTCGCGCACGATGGCACGGCCGATGGCGACGCGCTGGCGCTGGCCGCCGGACATGGCGCGCGGCTTGCGGTCGAGATAGCTGTCGAGCTGGAGGATCTCGGCCGCCTTGGCGATGCGGCTGTCGATCTCGGTGCGTGGGGTGCCGATGTTGCGCAGGCCGAAGGCCATGTTCTCTCGCACCGACATGTGCGGATAGAGCGCGTAGTTCTGAAACACCATCGCCACGCCGCGGTCGCGGGCCGCCGTGTCGTTGACGCGGGCGCCCCCGATCAGGACGTCGCCCTGGGTCACCTCCTCGAGCCCTGCGATCATCCGCAGAAGCGTGGACTTGCCGCAGCCCGAGGGCCCCACGAAGACCACGAACTCGCCCTGCTCCACGTCGAGCGACACGTCGTGGATCACGTCCACGTTGCCGTAGGACTTGGACACCCCGCGCAAGGCGACATCCGCCATGCCATCTCCTCCCTCTGGGCCCTGATAAAGCCAAGTTATAATTTTGCTTGTTTATGACTAAAGCCGGTGGGACGATCAAGGGCGATCTGTTGTCCGCTGGGCTGGGTGGTGTAAGCCTCCCGCCCAGCAGCTAGGAGGCGGAAGGTGTCCAGCAAGCCCACCATGAGCGACATCGCCCTGGCCTGCGGCGTGTCGCAGGCCACCGTGTCGCTGGTCCTGAACGACGCGCCCGGCACCCGCATCTCGGCGGCGACGCGGGCGGCGGTGATCGCCAAGGCGCGCGAGCTGGGCTATCACCGGGGCGCGCGGGCGGTGGAGCGCCGGCCGCTCGTGGCCATGCTCATCAACGAGGTCACGTCCACGCCCCACGTCGCGGGGCTGATCGAGGGCCTGTCCGAGGCGGCGAACGAGGCGGGGCTCCTGATGATGGTGATGCCCACGGCGGGGGACCCGGGACTGGAGGCGGCTGCACTCGACCATCTCCGGGCCGTGGGCGTGCGGGGGGTCATCTACGCGCGGCTCGTGACGCAGGAGGTCGCGCCGCCCGAGCGGCTGGCGGACTGGCCCACGGTGCTCCTGAACTGCCACGCGCCCCGCAGCCCGTTCCCCAGTGTCGTGCCGGGGGATCTGGCGGCGGGCCTGACCGCGACGCTGGCGCTGGCGGATGCGGGGCACCGGCGCATCGCCTTCATCGGGGGCGAGGACAGCCTGGAGTCCGCGCGCGAGCGGCTGAAGGGCTATCGCCGGGCTCTCGCCATGCGGGACCTGCCGGCGGACCCCCAGCTCGTGGCGAAGGAGGGATGGCGGATGTCGGGGGGCTACGCGGCGCTGCGGCGGATCATGGGGCTGGCCGATCCGCCGACCGCTGCCTTCTGCTTTTGCGACCGGACGGCGGCGGGGGTCTACGACGCCGCGCGTGGGATGGGCCTGCGCATCCCCGAGGACCTGTCGGTGATCGGCTTCGACAACGAGAGCTTCGCGGCCGACCTGCGTCCGGCGCTGACGACCATGGAGCTGCCGCACGCCGACATGGCCCGGCACGCGGTCGAGGAGCTGCACCGGATGATGACGCGGCCGGATTCGCGGTCGCGCCATCCGCAGGTCAAAATCGACTGCCCGCTGGTACTTCGGGGGTCGGTCGCGCCGCCCTGCGGGGAGCGGCCCCGCGCGGGGGCCGTCGCGGCGGGGCAGGGCTGAGACTCAGGGCGTCGCGGTGGTCGGCGTCAGCACCGTGTCGGCTGCGGCGGCGGCGCCGTCGTCCGACAGGATGGGACCGTTGGCGCGGGGGGCGCCGATGCCCCCGGCGGCCATGGGACCATGCGGTTCCTCGGGGTTGTGGGAGTGGGTCGCCAGGTCTGCGGTGGCCGGGCCGGGCGCGCCGTCCGGCCCGTAGATCGTCCGGTGCGTGCCCCAGTAGGCGGTGACGAAGACCACGAGGGCGGTGGCGAGGCCGAGCGGGACGCCGGCCAGCGCCCCCCGGATGCGGGGGATGAAGTGGACCTCGCGCTCGGGGTCGGCGGCGATGACGAGGATGGTGGCCATGATGAGCGCGTGGCCCAGCATGTCCACGCGCCCGAAGGGCCAGACCGCCGACAGGAAGATCACGAGGAGCGCGATGGAGGAGAGCCGGCGGACGAGGGGCGTCCAGAGGAGGCCGAAGCCCATGGTGAACTCGGCCACGCCGGCCATGGGAATGAACACGTCACGCGGCAGGCCGAAGGTGAGGAAGGGCTTCTCCTCGACGAGGGGATAGAACCATTCGGGATAGGCGAACTTCTCGAGGCTCGACCACATGAGCGCGATGGCCACGCCCCAGCGCAGGACCTCGAAGCGGTGGCGGTGCCAGTCGGGATTGCGGGACGCATAGAGAGCCATGTACCCCGCGACGCCGATGCCGAGCGCGAGATAGTCGAGCAGGTGAAAGAAGTCGTAGTCGCGCAGCGCGATCACCCAAAGGATGAGAATGCCCAGCGCCGACAGCGGCATGGTCCGGCGCCAGAAGACCCCGGCGGCGATGAGGAGCTGGAACCAGGAGACCCATTCGGCCGGGGTGGCGAGGTCGGGCGTGAGATAGACGCCGCCCACCGCGAAGATCGCCACGAAGAAGGTTCCGATGGCCACCCGGAAGAAGTCGTCGGCGCGGGGCCAGATCGGGCGGGACAGGCGGTCCATGCCCAGCAGGAGCGTCTCGCCGGCCTGCGTCCGCTCCAAGGCGCGTGTGGCGAGGAAGAAGACGAGCACGAGGCCGATGGCGGCCCAGAACCAGGGATCGGTCAGGGTCAGGCCGATGGGCTGCGGCGAGGCGCCCACGATGTAGGGCGCGAACCATTTGACGTGGGCATTCGCCGAACCGGCCAGGAGAGTGATCGCTCCGGCGAGAAGGAAGACGTCGGCGGGGCGCGGGGACGGGCGGCGCGGCGCGGGTTGTCCGGTCGGGCTGGGGATGGGCATCGAACGTCCTCGGGGCTCGGGCCGTCGGGCGGGACGCGTCGCCGCCCTGCCGGCAGGGAGTCGGGGTCGTTTCGCAACGTCCGAAGGGGCGGCCCAGTTTCGCCCCGCGCCTAGGCCATCTCGCCGCAGGGCGGGCCCCGGCGAGGGAACGAGCCGGGCGTCGGGCCAGACTCCGAGCGCCGTTCGAACATGTCGACAGTATGGACAGATAATGGCAGAAATGGGGCGTATAGGCGGCCTCGACTTGGACGCGGTCGCTTGCTGGAAGGGAGGCGGCCGTCTTGGCGAGGAAGGAAGGAGCGGCTTCCCTGCGAAGCCCCGGGCTGCGGGCCACGTTCGGCTGGGGCGCGGCGCTGCTAGTGTCGCTGGCCATCGTCTGGCCGCTGAGCGGTCAGGGTTCGGGGGTCGAGGAGACGCTGCGGCGCCTTGACGGCGAGGTGCATGCCCCTCGCGACCTCGGCGGAGGCCTGACGCTGCTGCGCGCCAACGCCGCGGGCCGGGTCTGGAATCAGGCCGTCGGCTCGGCGCGGCCCATCGTCCAGCCCAGCGACAGCGAGTTCCGGGCCCTGCTGCGCGAGCGCTGCGACGACCGGATCTTCCACCGATTGGTCGAGGCGGGCGCGACGGTCATGGAGCACCACTACGGCCCGGACGGGATGCCGGTCTTCAGCCTGCGCCTCACCGAAGGGATCTGCGGCCAAGTCCGCATGGGCTGACCGGCCAGTCAGGCCGTGCGGGGGCGGATGACCCGGCGGCGGAGCGACCGGAGCCGCGCCTCGCGCAGGCCGTCGAGGAAGACGGCGAGCAGGATCACCGCGCCCTGGAGGAGCGGCTGGAGGTAGAGGTTCACCCCCGAAAAGACGAGTCCGGCCTTGACCGCCTGGATGGTGAGCGCCCCCAGCACCGCGCTGCCCGCGCCGCCGATGCCGCCGAAGAGCGAGGCGCCCCCCAGGACGGCGGCGGCGATCACGTCGAACTCGCGCCCCTCGCCAAAGCCCGCGTCGAGCCGGCCGATCTGGGAGATGAGCACGAAGCCGGCGAGCGCGGCGAGCGTGCCGGAGACGACGTAGACCGTGGCCTGGATGCGGCGGACAGGCAGGCCTGCCTTGGCGGCGGCCAAGGGGTCGTTCCCGAAGGCGTAGACATGCCGGCCGAAGGCGGTGTGGCGCAGGATCACATGGGCCAAGAGCGCGACGGCGGCGAAGATCAGGATCGGCACGGGGATGCCCCCGACCGAGGCCAGACCGAAGCTGCGGACCTCGTCCGGGAAGTCGAGCTGGCGCGACTCGGTCAGCCAGGTGCCGAAGCCGCGATAGAGGAAGAGTGTCGAGAGCGTCACGATGAAGGGGATCACGCGCAGGCCCACGATCAGGACCGCGTTGATCGCGCCGAGGATCGCTCCGGTCGCAAGGCAGGCCAGGAGGGCGAGTCCCACCCCCGCGCCCGCGTCGCGCATCACGAGGCCGGCCACCAGCGAGCCCAGAAACATCACCGAGCCCACCGACAGGTCGATCCCGGCCGTCAGCAGCACGAAGACCATGCCCACGGCCGCGATGCCGATGAAGCTCGACTGCTTGACGGTGTTGGCGAGGCTATCGGGGGCGAGGAAGCCGGGTGTCAGGACACCGAAGACCAGAACGATGGCCACCAGCATCAGCACCGCCCCCATGCGCGTCGCGACGTCGAGAGCGCCTTGAGTCGAGGTCATGCGGCATCTCCTTCGGCCTGCCGGAAGGCGCTAGCGATGATCCGGCGCTCGTCGAACCGGGCGCGGTCGAAGGTGGCGACGACTTCGCCCCGGCTCATGACGGAGATGCGGTCGCAAAGGCCCATGAGCTCGTCCAGTTCGGATGAGATGACCAGAAGGCCCGCGCCTTCGGCGGCGAGGCGATCCATGAGGCCGTAGATCTCGGATCGGGCGCCCACGTCGACGCCGCGCGTGGGCTCGTCGAGGATGAACAGCCTTGGCTCGGTCGGGAGCCACTTGCCGATCACCACCTTCTGCTGGTTGCCGCCCGAGAGCGACCGGACCGGCTGCCGGGCGAGGTCCTGAGCCTTGAGGCGCACCGTCTCTCGCAGCGCCTGGGCGGTGTCGGCGATGCGGTCGGCGTCGAGGCCCAAGGGGCCGCGCAGGCGTTCAATGGCGGGAAGGGTGAGGTTGTCGCGGATGCTCGCGTCCATCATCAACCCTTCCTCGCGCCGGTTCTCGGTCACGAAGGCGAGGCCCTGGCGGATGCGGTCGCGCGGGCCGCCCCTCAGGGGATGGCCGAGGAGCCGCGCGTCGCCCCGCATGGCGGGGTCGAGGCCCATCAGGATGCGCGCGAGTTCGCTGCGGCCCGAGCCCATCAGGCCGAAGAGGCCCAGGATCTCGCCCTCGCGCACGGTCAGCGACACGTCCTCGATCACGCCGGGGGCGGAGAGGCCCTGAACCTCCAGAACGGGGCGGCCGCGCGGGGGAGCGGTGCGGGACGGGTAGACCGCGGCGAGGTCGCGGCCGATCATGGTGCGGATCATTCGGGGGATGTCGAAATCGGCCACCGGTCCTTCGCCCACGAGGCGGCCGTCGCGAAGCACGGCGATGCCGTCCGAGAGGCGCTGCACGTCGGCGAGGATGTGGGAGATGTAGATGACCGTCTTGCCGGCGGCGCGCAGCCCCTCGATGGCCTGGAACAGCCGGTCGGTCTCGCGCGGGGTGAGGGAGGTCGTGGGCTCGTCGAAGATGATGAGCGCGGCGTCGTGATGGAGCGCGCGGGCGATCTCCACGAGTTGGCGCTCGCCGGGGGAAAGCGAGTCGAGCGTCCGTTCGGGTGGCAGGTCGAGGGCGAGGCGGGCCAGGACCTCGGCCGCGCGGTCGCGCATGGCGCGACGGTCGATGAAGGGGCGCAGGAGTCCGGGACGGCGGGGGAAGCCGTCGATGAACAGGTTCTCGGCCACCGTGAGATTGGTGAAGAGGTTCAGCTCCTGATGGATGAAGGCGATGCCGGCGGCGCGGGCGTCGGCGGCCGAGGCGGGCGCGTAAGGCTGCCCGCGCCAGAGCATCCGGCCGTGCGTGGGCGCGGTGATGCCGCCGATCATGTTCATCAGCGTCGACTTGCCGGCGCCGTTTTCGCCGATCAGACCCAGGACCCGCCCCTCGGGGATGTCGAGCGACAGGTCGCGGACGGCGGGCACGCCGAACCAGTCCTTGCCCAGGCCTTCGAAGCGGAGGAGCGCTGTCATGCCATCCCCCGCAGGAGCCGGGTGCGCGCCACGTCGAGGAGCGCGGCCGCGAGGATCACGCCGCCCTTCACCATGTCGATGTGGAAGGTCGAGAGGTTCATGAGGTTGAGCGAGTTCGAGAGGAGCACAAAAAACAGGACGCCGAAGACGGTCCAGAGCACCTTGCCCTTGCCGCCGAAGAGCGACGTGCCGCCGATCACCGTCGCGCCGATCACGTCGAGGAGGAAGGTGCCTTCGCCCAGCGTGGGGCGGCCGGCCTCCAGCCGCGCGGAGTAGAGCACCGCGCCCACGGTGGCACAGAGGGAGGAAAGGACGAAGACGAGGACGATGATGCGTCGCACGGGCACGCCCGCGATCTCGGCCGCGCGGCGGTTGGCGCCCACCGCGAGCACCTGCCGGCCGAAGGCGGTGCGCTCCAGGAGGAGGTGAAGCGCGACGGCGAGCGTGACGGCGACGAGCGCGGCATAGGTGACGAGTTCGTGCACCTGTCGCCGGGGGATCTGCGGCTCCTCCTTGGGGCCGATGTAGACGGACACGATCTCGCCCTTGCCGAGCGCGACGTAGGAGTCGGGCAGGTTGCGGATGTTCTCCGATTGCGTGAGCCAGATGGCGAAGGCGCCGACGGTGATGAGCGACACGAGCGTCACCATGAAGGCGGGCATGTCGAGCCAGGCGACCAGCGTGCCGTTCACGAGGCCCACAAGCGCCCCGGCGAGCAGCATGGCGAGGAGGCCCAGCCAGAGCTGCCCGGCGAGCACCCCTCCATCCTCGAAGATCAGGAGGCCCCAGATGGGGGCCTTGGACAGGACCTCGGGCGGACCTGCGGTGGCGATGAGGGCGGCGCCCAGCGTGGAGGTGAGGCCGATGACGGCGCCCTGGCTCAGGTCGATGCCGCCGATCGTCATGACGAAGGTCTGGCCGAGGGCGACGACGAGCAGCGGCCAGGCGTTCGACAGGAGGTTCGCGAGGTTGGCGGGCGTCCCGAGCGTCGGCAGGACGGGCAGGAGGATGAGGAAATAGGCGAGCGTGAGCCAGAGGACGAACCAGTCCGACAGCAGCGCGCGGGCGAGCGTCCGTCGCAGGGGACGCGCCGCCGGGGTCGCGGGAACAGGCTGGGTGAGCATGGCCGTCACGAGGAGCCCTCCGGGCAGGTGGCCGGGGGCGATCTCGCCCCCGGCTTCGCTTCAGTTGTTCAGGAAGCCCTCGGACAGGAGCACGCAGCCCCACATGTCCATCTCGCGCTCCCCGAGGTTGGCCGAGGTCAGGGCGAAGCCCGGGTCCTCGATCACCTGATTGGGCTGGGTTTCGCCCGCCTCGATGGCGGCCAGGATGGCGTTCATGGCGCTTTCGGCCTCGAAGTACAGGTCCTGTACGCCGGTCGCGTCCACGAAGCCGTCCTTGATGAGCTGGCAGGCGGTGGCATCGCCGTCGAGGCCCGCCATCAGGACATGGCCCTCCTGGTCGCGGGGGACCCACTTGCCGCGGGGCTCCAGCACCGAGCGGATGGTGGGGAAGAGGAAGTCCGACGAGGTGAAGATCAGGTCGATGTTCGGGTTGGCGGTGACGGCGGCCTCGAGGTTGGCGAGCGCGGTCGCGGCGTCCCACTCCGAGGCGACCTCGATGGGAGTCGCGAACTTGTCGCCGTACTTCTGGAGGGCGGCGTAGAAGCCGTCCTTGCGGCCGACCGCGTTGGGGTCGCCCAGGTCGCCCACGATGATGAGCGGCTGGATCGGACGGTCGGTGATCCTCGCCATCGCCTCCTGCGCGACGAAGTCGACCGCCTGCTCGGCGATGGTGGCGTTGTCGGCCACCACGACGATGCCCTTGGACAGGTCCGAGGGCGGCCGGTTGAAGACGGCGATGGGCACGTCGTTGTCCTGCGCCGTCTGGACGATGGTCACGGCGCTCTCGCCGTCCTGCGGGATGATGATGATCCCATCCACCCCCTGCGCGATGCAGTCGTTGACCTGCTCCAGTTGCCGGTTGGCGTCCTCGTTGGCGTTGCGCTCGATGACGGTGTGGCCGGCCTCGGTGAGGGTGGTGGTAATGGCCTTGTGGCCGGCGACCCAGAACTCGGTCTCCAGGTCCTGGAAGGCGAAGCAGATGGTGGCGGCCTGGGCTCCGGTGCCCAGGAGAGTGGCGAAGGCGGTCGCGCCCAGCGCGCTAAGGAACGTGCTCCTCATGGTCTTTGTCTCCTCCCTGGAGGTTGGTGGCGAAGGAACGGGACAGGGCTTCGCCCTCTTTCCCGGTGTCGGGCCGCGCGCCGAGGGCGCGGGCAAACAGGTCCTCGGGGCCCATCTGGCCGCCCTTGAGAATGATCTCGATGCTGTCTTTGGCGCGGGTGCCCCGCATCAGCGAGGCGCCGTGGGCGATCCAGGCGAGGGGTTCGAGCGCGAGGACCCCCAGCGCGCGGGTCACGCGGCCCGAGGTGTCGCCGCCCGCGACGAGCGCGCGGGACAGGCACGTGTCCATGAGCGCGGACAGGATGGTGCCCAGCGCCTCGCCGATGCGGGCCTCGCCCTGCGCGGGCGAAAGGCCAGTGGCGGCGATAGCGGCGCGGGTGGCGGCCAGCGCGGGGTCGTCGGGACCACGCAGGGCGGCGACGATGGGATTTCGGCCCCGGTCCAGCGCGGCGAGCGCGACATCCGTAGCGGAGGCGATAGCGGCTGGGCCGTCCGGGCCGAACAGCGCGGGCGTGTCGAGCCGGATCACGGGCCATCCTCGCTCCTCGGCCCAGGCGATCTGGCGGGCGGTGACGACGGAGGCGGAGCCCGACACGACGGCGATGCGGTTCACGGGCGAGGGCAGGGGGCGCGGCGGCTCCTCGGGAAGCGAGCCCTGGGCGCGGAAGTGGGCGATCAGAGCGGATTCGATGCCTTGGGAGCCCAGGCTGAAGCGGCGGCTCCAGATGATGCGCCCCACGAGGGCGAGGTCGTCGGGGCCGGTGCAGTCGACGGCGACGCCGCGGGCGCCCCCGGCCGCGAGCCGGTCGAAGCTCTCGACGCCCAGGTCGGGACGCATCAGCGCGGCGAGCGGCAGACTGGTCTGGGCGCCCAGGTGGCGGGCGATGTCGGCCTCGCTCATCGGCGTCACGGGATGGCGCGCCATGACGGGGTGCCGGTCGATGCGATGGATGCCGCCGGGCCCGGCTGCGAACAGTTGCCCGAAGGCCTGGTAGCGGCCCATCTCGGGCGAGGCGAAAAGGATCGGCGCGCAGGTCTCTCCGGTGGACGCGAGCCCGTGTTCCAGCGCGCGGCCGAGCGAGCCCACGTGCGGCGCGCTGTCCATGGTGGAGCAGGCCTTGTAGTGGATGACCGGGGCGCCGGTGGCAACGAGGGCGGCGTAGAGGTCGGGCAGGTGCCGGTCCATCCAGTCGGGGCTTTCGGCCCGCGCGGTGCTGGCGATGCCGATGGCGCGAAGGCCCGCGAAGCGCGCCAGCATCGCGGGCGTGGGCGGCTCCAGGAACATCACGGCCGGAAGGCCCGCGAAGGCCAGCGTCTCGGCCACGGCCGCGCCGCCGGTGAAGTCGTCGCCCAGCCAGGCGACCAGCGGGCCGGTCGGGAGGCTCACCTGTAGGCCTCCAGCGCGCCGGCAAGCGCCGGGCTGTGCGCGGCGTGGTTTGCAATATCCTCGCCCGCCTTGGCGGCGGCCCAAGCCTCGCGCAGGCTCTCGACCCCGGCTTTCGGGCCTTGGGGATGGGCGAGGATGCCGCCTCCGGCCGCGTGGATCAGGTCGTCGGTGCCCAGCGCCGCCCAGGTGCCCGCCGCCTGCCGGATCGTCTGGCCGGAGGAGAAGACGGGCATCGTCACCATCGGTGCGTCTTCCCAGAGCGGCGTGAGAAGGGATCGCGCCGAGGCTATCACGCTCTCGTCGTCCTCGCAGAACTTGTTGGCGAGGCCGTTGACATGGAGGTGGTCCGCGCCGGCGAGCCGCCAGAGCTTGGACCAAGCGACGTAGGAGATCCCGTGGTTCGGGTGCCGCCCAACCGAGCCCCAGCCGTTGCGGTGGGCGTGGATTGGCAGTTGCGTGTGCCGGGCGAGCGCCAGCATCCCCGTGAGCCCCACGGAGTGCATCGATGCCATGACCGCTGTGCCGCCCTCGGCCAGCACGAGGTCGTGGCGGGCGCGCATCTCGTCGACCTCGCCGGTCAGGTTGAAGGCGAACATCACCTTCTTGCCCGTGCGGTCGGCGTGGTCGCGGATCACCCGCATCACGGCGCGGACGCGGTCGGGGAAGGGGCAGTGGGGGCCGTCGGCCTGAAGCTCGTCGTCCTTGATGAAGTCGATCCCGGCCTCGACCAGCGTGCGCACGAGGTCAGCGGTCTCCTCGGGCGAAAGGCCCACGGACGGCTTGATGATCGTGCCGATCAGCGGGCCGGCGGCGACCCCGGTCAGGCGGCGGGTGCCCTTGATTCCCCAGCGCGGGCCGGGGTTCCTGTCGGCGAAGGCACGGGGAAGGCGGAGATCGAGGAGCTTGAGGCCGGAGAAGGCGCGCAGTTCGAAAAGGTTGCCCGCCACCGTGGCCTGCAGGTTGGGCAGCGACGGGCCCATGTTCGACAGCGGCCAGGAAAGGGTTGCGCGCGCCAGAACGGGCCGACCCGGTGTGGCGCCCGGCAGCGAGGGGCGCTCGGCTTCGCCCACCACCTCCAAGCGCTCGACGCGAGCGCGGGCGACGCGGACGCCGGGCGCGTCCTCGCCGGGGACGGAGACGAAGGTGCCCGAGGACTGCTCCCCGGCCATGACCTGGGCGGCCTTCGACGGGTCCTCGGCGGTCTCGATCAGGTAGTCGGCTTCGATGCGGTCGGTCATGGGCTCACGCGGGCGCCGATCTCGGCGGATCGGTAGGCGGCGAGGCAGAGCGCCAGCGTCCGCAGGTTGTCGGCGCCCGAAGGTTGCGGCGTGGCCTGTCCCCGAAGGACCGCAACGACGTGCCGCTGGAAGGCCAGGACCGAGTCCTGCACGACGTGCCAGGGCTTCTCGCCCCAGGCGGGCACGGGAGGCTCCACGTCCTCCTCGCGCCGGCCGGTCTCGTCGTGGATCACGAGGCGGTAGCCTTCCCGCAACTCCAGCGTGCCCCGGTCGCCCTCCAGCACGGCGAGCGTCTGGGGGAAGGGCTCGGGCCGGAGCGTCGAATGGAAGGACGCGTCCGTGACGCCCACCGCGCCGTCATGGGCGGTGAGAGCGGTGAAGGCATCCTCGCCTTCCACGCGCGGGTTGCGCTTCTGGGTCTCGCAGGTGATGGCACGGGCCTCGCCGAGGAAGAGGCGGACGAGGTCGAAAAGGTGGACGCCGATGTCCATGATCGCGAGGCGCGGAACGGTGGCGAGATAGGGCTGGCCGGCGTAGACGTCCCAGCCGTGGCGGAAGTTGAGGCGCAGGAAGCGCGGCATGCCGATGGCGCCCGCGAGGAGAAGTTCCTGCATCCGCACGAAGGGGCGCTGCCAGCGGAAGTTCTCGTGGATGACGAAGGCTGCGCCCGCGCGATCGCATGCGTCCACCATGGCGCGGGCGTCGTTCGGCGTGTCGGCGATGGGCTTCTGGCAGATCACCAGCCGGACCTGCGGAGCGCAGAGTTCGACGAGCGCTCGGTGCGAGGGAGGCGTCGTGGCGATGTCGACGAAGTCGGGTCGCAGCGCCGCGAGCATCGCGGCGGGATCGGTGAAGGCCCGGGCGCCGAACTCCTCGGCCATGGTGCGGGCGCGGCCCTCGTCGAGGTCGCAGACGCCCGCGATCCGCACCCCCTCGGGCCCGAGGTCGCGCCAGGCCTGCATGTGGTTCCGGGCAAAGAAGCCCGCCCCGATCAGGCAGCCCGTGAACGGGCCCGCCGCGCTTGCACCCTCGGTCAACGCATCCCTCCCTGAGTCGTCGCGATGATGGAGCCGGTCGCCCGGCAAAGCAACTGGTATGATGAGCGTGCTAGTTGTCCGCTACGCTGGCCTGCCGATAGAGGGCGTTGGCCCGCGTCAGGTGGTCCTGCATGGCGCGGGCCGCGCGCTCAGGATCGCCCGCGGCCACGGCCGCGACGATGGCCTCGTGCTCGTCAAGGGTGAGGCGTTCGAGGCCCGAGCTGTGAACCGCGCGGCTGTGGAAGCGTGCCATCCAGTCGAAGACCGCCCGCACGACCGAGGACAGCACGACGTTGCCGCTGATCCCGGCCAAGGCCGCATGGAAGTCGCCGTCGCGGCGCATGAACTCCGCCGGGTCGTGCCGCGCGAGAAGCTGGCGTGCAAGGAGGTCGCGAAGGTGTTCGAGATCGGCGGAAGTCCTCATCTGGGCCGCGAGGCGCGCCGTTCCGGTTTCGATGACGATCCTCGCCTCCTTGAGTTGCGCGAGGATCGTGTCGTCGTGCGTGAGCACGTGGCGCATGGTCAGGGCGAGCTGCTCGGCCAGAAGGTCGAGCCGGGGCGCGGCGAGGCGCGGGCGGTCACCGTGGCGCACCACGATCAGGCCCAGGGAGGCGAGCTGCTGCATCGCCTCGCGGATCGCCGGGCGGCCCACGCCGTAGCGGGCCATCAGCTCGCGCTCGGACGGAAGGGGATCGCCGGGTCGCAGGTCACCTTCGTTGATCTGGGCGAGGAGGCGCTCGCGCACCTCGTCGGAGAGCTTGCGGCGGCGGATGGGCTCGGCGTCCGGGGTCATGCTCGTCTCCATGCGCGGACCCTAGCCCAAGGTCGCGCTGAAAGCGAGCCACTCATGATACCAGCGAGCCAGGCCTGCGGCGCGGGATTGACCAGCGACCCTGCCGCTTCTACTGGTATGACGAGTTGTGGCGCGACGGCCATGAGGGAGGACAGCATGACGAAGACGGTGGCCGTTCTGGGCGCGGGCGGGAAGATGGGGTTCCGCGTGACCCGCAAGATCCGCGACGCGGGCTACGACCTGCGCGCGGTGGAGATCGGCGAGGCCGGGATCGAGCGGCTGCGCGGCGCCGGGATCGAGGCGATGGACCGCGACGCGGCGCTGAAGGGCGCCGAGGCGGTGGTGCTGGCGATCCCGGACTCGGCCATCGCGCAAGTGGCGCGAGAGATCGTACCGCAGCTCGACCAAGGCACGGTGGTCATCATCCTCGACGCGGCCGCGCCCTACGCGGGCGTGCTGCCCGAGCGGGCGGACATCACCTACTTCGTGGGGCATCCCTGCCACCCGCCGCTCTATGCCCACCACATCACCGACCCTGACCAGCGGGCTGACGTGCACGGGGGCGTGGCGCCGCAGGCCATCGTCTGCGCGCTCATGCAGGGCCCGGAGGAACACTACGACGTGGGCCGCGCCATCTGCGAGGCGATGTGGTCGCCCATCCTGCGCACCCACCGCGTGACGCTGGAGCAGCTCGCCATCCTGGAGCCAGGCCTGTCGGAGATGGTCGCCATGGCCTTCATCGACACCATGGTCGAGGCCATGGACGAATGCGTCGAGAAGTACGGCATCCCGCGCGAGGCGGCCTTCGACTTCCTGATCGGCCACATCAACGTCGAGACCTCCATGTGGTTCGGCTATTCGCCCAAGGTGCCCTCGGATGCGGCGCTGCGGCTCATGCGCTTTGCCAAGGGCGTGGTGCTGCGGGACGACTGGCGCGTGGCGCTGAGCCCGGCCAAGGTCAAGGAAGCCTCCGAGCTGATCGCCCGGGGGTGACGCCGGCCGTCTCGACCGCCGCCTTCGACGGCCACTCGATGGAGGTGGCGCTCGATGAACTGGCCGAACTTGGCGTGGCCGCCGTCGAGCCCGCCTATATCCGGGGCTACACCGCCTTCGACGAGGACTCCTTTTCGGAGTCCGCCGCCGAGCGGCTGGGCCGGGCGCTGCGTGATCGCGGGCTGGGCGTCCGGGCGGTGTCGGCGCACATGGACCTGTCGGACGGGGATGCGGCGGCGATGCTCGCCCGGCGCATCGACTTCGCGGCGGGGCTCGGGGCGCGCATCCTCATCACCAACGCGGGGCCGGCGGTGGCGCGCGGGGTGATCCTCGATCGGCTGGCCGGGGCGGTGCCGCGGCTGGAGGTCGCCGGGATCGTGCTGGCGCTGGAGAATCCAGGGCATGGACGCGACGACCTGATCGGGCTGGGCGAGCAAGGGGCGGCGCTGGTCGCGGCGCTGGGCTCGGATCGGCTGCGGCTGAACGTCGACGTGGGCAATCTCTGCACCTATGCCGGAGGGCTGGAGCCCGGCCTTTCGGCCGCGCTGCCCGCCGCGGTTCACGCCCATCTCAAGGACTTCGCCGAGGACGGGCCCGACTGGCGCTTCGTGCCACTTGGTGAGGGAATGGTGGATTGGCGCGCGGTGGCCGGGGCCATGGGTCGGCTCGCGCCGGGCCTGCCGGTCGCGGTCGAGCTGCCGCTGCGGCTGCACCGTCCGGGCCGAGGCGATCCGGTGCGGATGGCCGAGCCGCTGCCGCTGCCGACGATCCGCGAGGCGATCCGCCGGTCGCTGGACGTCTGGGCGGTCGCCAAGGGGGGCTGAGCCGGATCGTCAGGCCGGCTGCGCGTCTCCGGTCAGGCGAAGCGTGGCATAGGCGGGGACCAAGAGGCCGGAGGCGGGGAGGTTAAAGGGCTCCCACCCCCTAGGGCCGGGCGCCAGCCGGGCGGCGGTGGCTATCCCTTCGGGTCGGGCGATCTCCACGGGCTCGGCGCTGGTATTCGCCAGAAGCACCGTGTGCGTTCCGTCCCGCTCCCAAGCGAGGCCGGCCAGCCCCGGCTCAGTGGGTGCGGGGCGAAGCCGGGCCCCCTCGGCGGCCGCCACCTCGGCCTGTATGAAGGCCAGCGGCAGGGGGGCTCCATCTTCGTCGCACAGGCCAGTGGGGCCGGTCGCGTGGAGCGGTGCCAAGGCCTCGGCCCAGGGCAGGGTGCCCGCCAGCGCGCCGACAAGATGCGCGGCGCCAAAAAGGGCGCGGTGGCGTGGGTCGCGCTCGGCGAGGCAGGTGCGGGTCGTCCCATCCGTCGGGGTCAGGCCGGGGCCGTAGGGGTTGACCGTCGGCGCGAGTGCGAGCGGGCCCGGCCAGAGGCCGACCCCCGGCACCAGCGCGGCGGCGCTGTCCATGATCGCGGGCAGGACGCGCAGCGTTTCCATGACCGAGACATCGTCGGCGGCATGGACAAGAGGCGTGACCCCGAAAAAGGCGAAATCGGCCGGAGGCGGCGGGTTGCGGTTGAACTCGGGGAAGAAGGCGGGGACGCCCGCCCCGATCCGCCCCCCGAAGCCCCGCCGCAGCGCAGCCAGCGTCGGATCGAGAGGCACCTCATCCTCGGGGAGGGTGCCCGAGGGGTGGGTCACGAGATCCCGCGCGGCGGCGACGAGCAGTTCGGTGACGGGGTGGCCCTCCATCGCTGTGAGACACGCCGCCGCCTCGGTTTCGGGGTGCCTCTGCGGAAAGATCGCCTCGACGGCGAGCGACATGCCCTCGCGCCCGGCCAGCGCGGCGGCGGCGGCCAGCCGCGCTGCGTCCGGCCGGTCCACCCGCATCCGCAGGATAAGCCCGCGCGCCAGGCCGGGCCGAGGCAGGCGATCGGGGATGGGGCGGTCCTCGGCTAACCGGAGGTGCAGGGGCGGCACCGTGGTGCGCCCGGCTGGAACCGTGGCGGAGGCGGCGGCGGTCGCGGAGGGTCGGCCCGTCAGGCGCAGCGTCACCCGCTGGACCTCCTCCGTCCCCGCCGGGATCATGTAGGGGCGTGGCCAAGCCAAAGGACGGACATAGGTCTTGAAGGAGGCGTCGGACCAGTTGCGCTGGTCCTCCATCTCCCAGATGCCGCCGTCGAAGCGGACTTCGGCGGTGACGCCAGGCGCGGGCTCGTGCGCGAGCGACACGATGTCGATGGCCGGCTGGTCCGGGCTGATCCGCCGGGGGAATGTGGTCTCCTCTGACCCGCCGTCGCCGTGGCCCACGCGCAGGGGCTGTCCCGCCACGTCGTCGCCATGCAGGACCACGAAGCCCGTGCGGTTGGTCAGGAAGTCCGTACCGGCCGTGGCGGTCGCCTCGAAGGCCAGCGTGCCATCGGCACGGCCCTCGATCCGGGCGCGGTAGGAGAGACGGCCGGCGGGAGAATCGGCTTGCGCGACATAATGTACGCTGAAGCCGTCGGCGTCCTCGTGCAGGCGTAAATCGGAGAGGGCCACGGGCAGCGTGCCCCAGGACGCGTCGCGCAGAAGGTAGGCGATCCCGCGCAGGACTTCGGTCCCATGCCAGCGCAGGTCGCGGAGCTGCCCGGCCTCCAGCACCGCCGACAGAGGGCCTGCGGAGAGACGGCGACGCTCGGCCGGGGGTTCCGGGGTCCCGAAAAGGTCGAGGGCGTCTGGCTGCATGGGGACTCCGTGCTCTGGCGGCGATGACCGATCTGTCACCATCCTGCCGAGGACGGCCCTAGGAGTCATGCCGGCGCGTCAGGACGTGCCCCGAGCGTTGCACGAAGGCCCGTCGTGGCTTGTCCGGGACGACGTATTAGGCCGCCAGACGCTGCGTGACGTCCACATAGACGCCCTCGTCCCGCATCTCGTCCAGCCAGCGATCAAAGCAGAACCCATCGATTCGGACATCGGCATAAAGGCGGGCGGCGAGCTCGGGCGAGACGAAGCCGCGATCCATGGCCCTCACGACATCGGTCAGGGCACGGACCTGCGCCGACCGGCAGCCGGGGTTCCACGGGTTGATCGGTGTGCGGCGCAGGTGGTCGGCCAGGCGGGCCTCCAGATCCTCGATATGGGAGTCGTTGGTCGGGTTATGCAGGCGGAGAGGCATGAGGGCAGCTTGTCCTTGCGTCAAAGGCCGTCCCATAGCTTCGTCTGGATAGGTCAGCAAAGCTGACAGGGTGCCGCAGGTCCCGCGACGCCGCCTACCCGAAACCCCGAGCCACAAGCCGGGCCACCTGATGGGAGAGGCGCGCGTCGATCTCGGCCCATCGGCCTCCGTCGATGGGATGGAATCTCGCGACGAAGAGCGCCGCAGCCGACCGCCGCATTTCCTTGGCCCGGTACCCGAGCCAGTGGTCACAGTATCTGCAGGTGAGCGAATGGAGGGTGGTCGCGGGGTCGCGCATAGGATCAACGACGATCGCACAGCCCGCGGCGCGGGCCTCCTCTTCCAAAGCGACGGCGGTCATCAGCAGGTCGCCCTTGGTGCCGACGTCATTGTGGATCGTCGCGAGCGACACGGCGGCGCCCTCGGCCACCTCGTCCTTGCGGACCGCATGGAAGCCGTCGCGGAGGGCTTGTGTCAGGGCCGCCGACAGGATGCCTCCTCCACAAGCGAGCCTTTTGGAATTGACTTCAAATCTGAGCCATCTCAACCATCGCGGTCAGACGAGTGACCGCTGCCGTGCGGGACCATAAGGGGAGATCGACGATGACGCCTTGGAGCCGTGCCTGCCTGTCCGCCGCCGCAGTGGCGGCGTTGCCCGGGGCGGCGCTCGCGCAGGAGCTCAATGCGCTCGTCTGGTGCGACCACGCGGACCCCGCATTGGTCGAGCCTTTCGAGCAGGCCCATGGTGTCCGGGTCAACCTGCGGGAGTACGAAGGTTCGGGGGCGGCGCTGGCGACGCTGGAACAGTCGCAGCCGGGCGACTGGGACGTGCTGGTGATCGACGCCATCGACGTTCCGCGCGTGGTGGAGGCGGGGCTCATGGCCGAGCTGCCCGTCGACCAGTTGCCCACCGCGGATTTCTTCCCGCAGGTGCTGATGGAGGCGAGCACCACGCGCGACGGCAAGGTCTACGCCGTGACCGAGAAGTTCGGCTACAACACGATTTCCTTCAACTCGGCCGAGGTGGATGCCGAGGACATGCAGAGCCTCGGCACGATCCTGACCGACGAATACGCGGGCCGGATCGCCATCTACGATTATTACCTGCCGGTCATGGGGCTCGCGGCGGTGAGCCTGGGGATGCAGACGGCCGATCTGGCTGCGGACGACCTGCCGGCGCTGCGCGAGATGCTCTTTGCCATGAAGGAGCGGGCCGCCACGGTGGGCGAGGTGGTGGCGAGCCAGACGGCTCTGGCCACGGGCGAGGTCGACATCGTCATCGGCGGGGGCGAGTTCCTGACGGCGGTTCTGGCCGCCGAGCAGCCGGAGATGACCTGGACGATCCCCGACCAGGGCGCGGTGCTCTGGGCGCAGAGCATCGGCGTTCTGGAGGGGAGCCAGAACAAGGATCTTGCGCTGGAGTTCGTGAAGTACATCGTCAGCCCCGAAGGGCAGGCGAGACTGGCGACCTCCTCCTGCTACTGGGGGATGCCGGCGAACCGGATGGCAGGCGAACACCTGACCGACGAGCAGAAGGCCGTCCTTCGCTGGGACGAGCAGGAGCAATACCTATCGCGCGCCCAGCTCTATCCGGCGCCGGACGCCGATCTGGACACGCAGATGCAGGACCTGTGGCTCGAGATGCTCCAGCGATGAGCGAGGGCGCAAGGGGCTGGGGCTTCGTGGCCCCGGCCCTGCTCTGGACGGTGGCCTTCTTCCTCGTGCCCTTGGGTGTGATGGCGGCCATGAGCTTCGCGCGGCTCGACGGGCGCGAGCTGGTCTGGGGTCTCGACTGGGGCAACTATGCCAAGCTGGCCGAGCCCGCTATCGGGCAGGCGGTGCGGGTCTCGCTGGAGATCACGCTGACGGTCACGGCGGTTTCGGTGCTGCTGGCCTATCCACTGGCGGCGATCCTGGCCTTCCAGGTGCCCCCGCGCTGGCAGAGGCTCGCGCTCCTGCTCGCGCTGCTGCCGTTCTGGACCTCCTACGTGGTTCGGTCCTACGCTTGGCTTCTCGTGCTGTCCAAGCAGGGCGTCGTGAACAAGGCGCTCATGGGGCTGGGTCTGGTCACAGAGCCGCTGACGCTGGCGAATACCCGTTTCGCCACGGTGACGGGTTTCGTCCACTTCTTCACGATGCTGCTGACGCTGACGATCTACGCGAACCTCGTGCAGCTTCCCCGCAATTACGCGCGGGCGGCGCAGGATCTGGGCGCGAGCGGCTGGCAGACCTTCCGCCACGTGATCCTGCCGCTCACCCTGCCCGGAATCGTGACGGGAGCGTTCCTGTCCTTCGTCCTGTGCATCGGCGACTATATTACGCCGCAGATCCTGGGCGGCAACAACGAGTTGGCGCTGCCACAGGTCATCATGGTGCAGCTCGGGCGTCGGGCGGACTTTCCACTGGCCTCGGCTCTGTCGGTAGTGCTGATGGGGCTGGTGACGGTGGCCTATCTCCTGTCGTCGCGCTGGCTGAGGCTCGACCGCACATGATGCGCTGGCTCGGATGGCTGTATCTGCTGACGGCCTATGGCTTCATCCTTCTGCCCGTGGCGGTGCTTGTGCTGTTCTCGCTCCAGGACGGGCGGTTGCCGGTGCCGCCGTTCCAAGGAGTCTCCTTCCGATGGTACGCCGATGTCTTGGGCGACCGCGACCTGATGGCAGCGTTGGGGAACTCGGCCCTGGTTGCCGTTGGCTCCTCGGCTCTGGCCTGCGCGCTGGGGTTTCTCGCGGCCTACGGGCTTGCCCGTCACGTGCTGCCGGGGGCGGCGCTGGTACGGGCACTGCTGGTCCTGCCGCTCGCGGTCAGCACGCTGATTGTGGGCCTAGGGCTGCTGATCGGGCTCAACCGGCTGGGCATCGGACTGTCGCTCTGGACAGCCGGGATCGGGCACGTGGTCATCAACCTGCCGCTCTGCTTTGCCATCCTTTATTCCGCCATGGGCGACCAGCAGCGGAACGCCGAGCGCGCGGCCCGCGACCTGGGCGCGAACCAGGCGCAGGTCCTTTGGCTCGTGACCGTACCGATGCTGCGACCGGCGCTGCTTGCGGCCTTCTTCCTGTCTGTGACGCTGTCCTGGGACGAGTTCATCATCGGTTTCCTTCTCACCCGCTTCGACGTGACCCTGCCTGTGGAAATCTGGAACCTCCTGCGGTCCGGCCTTTCGCCGCGCCTCAACGCCATCGGAAGCCTCGTCTTCCTTGCCTCCGTTGCTGTCGTGGTCGCGCTGGAGATCCTCGTGCTGGCGAGGCGGCGGGCATGACCGCGCCGGTCGCGCTGGATCGCGTGGGCCACAGCTTCGGGCCGCAGCGGGTGCTGCGCGACATCGGGCTGGAGATCGCGGCGGGGGAATATGTCGTGCTGCTGGGTCCCTCGGGCTGCGGCAAGACCACGCTGCTGTCGATCCTGGGCGGCTTCCTGCGACCCGACGAGGGGCGGGTGCTGATCGACGGGAGAGACGTGACCGCCTTGCCGCCTGCGAAGCGGCCGACCACAACGGTGTTCCAGGACTACGCGCTGTTCCCGCACATGACCCTGCGGGACAACGTGGGCTTCGGGTTGCGCATGGCCGGGGTCGCCAAGGCGACTCGGCACCAGATGGCCGAGCGGCAGCTCGCGCTCGTGGGGCTGGAGAGGGCCGGGGGCAAGCGACCGCACGAGGTGTCGGGCGGACAGCGGCAGCGCGTGGCGCTCGCGCGCGCCCTGGCGGTGGAGCCCGATGTGCTGCTCCTCGACGAGCCGCTGGGGGCGCTGGACCTGAAGCTGCGCCGCGTGATGCAGGACGAGCTCAAAGCGATCCAGCGGCGGGTGGGAACGACCTTCGTTCACGTCACACACGACCAAGAGGAGGCCATGGCCATCGCCGACCGGATCGTGGTGATGAACGCCGGGAGGATCGAGGACCAGGGCCCGCCCGACCGGGTTTACCGTCGTCCGGCCAGCCTCTTCACTGCCGGTTTCATGGGCGAGATGAACCGCATCCCGGCCCGACGCGGCCCCAATGGGATCGAGACGCGACTGGGCGTGCTGCCTGTCGCCGTGCCGGGGAGCGCGCCCCGGCTGACTGTGTGCCTGCGGCCCGAGGCACTGTGGGACGGGGCCGGCGACTGGGATCTCGGACCCGCGCAGGTAGAGGACACGGCCTTCTTCGGCACGCATTTCCGGGCCCATCTGGTGCCCGAGCGCGCACCCGACCTGCGACTCGTCGCTCATTTCCCGCCCGCCCAAGCGCCGGAGCCCGTGGTGCGTCTCTCGGTCGACTCGCAGGAACTGTCCATTTTTCCGGAGGGGTCGCCGTGATCCGCGCCCGGCCAGAGGAGTGGTATGCGCTGGAGCGCAAGGACGACGGAATTACTCTGATCTCGGAGCCTTGGATCAAGGAGTTCTATCGCTGCAACATGTGGCACATTCGAGGACGCGACCGCGACCTCTTGGTCGACAGCGGCATGGGCGTGGTGCCGCTGCGCGAATGGGTGCCGCTGGTGACGGAGAAGCCACTGCTGGCTGTGGCCAGCCACACGCATTTCGACCACATGGGCGCGCATCACGAGTTCGAGAATCGCGCCGTCCACGCGCACGAAGCCAAGATCCTGGCCGAGCCCACGCGGGTCGCGACGCTCGCAGATCCCTACGTGACCGACGAAATCTTCGACCGGCTCCCGCCAGAGCCCTATTCTTCGGCGCTCTATCAGGTGAAGGCCGCGCCGGCGACGCAGCTCTTGGACCATGGCGACACCTTGGACCTGGGCGACCGGCGGCTGGAGGTGATCCACACGCCGGGGCATTCACCGGGTGGCATCGCGCTGTGGGAGGCGGCAACGGGAACGCTGTTCTCGGGCGACATCGTCTATGACGGGCCGCTGATCGAGGACACCTACCACGCTGACGCGACCGACTACGTGGCCTCGATGCGGCGGCTGCTCGATTTGCCGGTGCGCGTCGTCCATGGCGGCCACTTCCCGAGCTATGACGGGGCGCGCCACCGCCGGATCGTCGAGGACTGGCTACGGGGTAGGGGGGTGGCGTGATCCGTCGGCGCGCGCGGGGACCGGGGCCATGATCGTTCGCAACAAGCCGCGGATCTGGGAACTGGCCTTTGCGCTGCGAGGATCGGTGCTCACGCACATCGCGGCGCCGCTCCTCTCCCTCATGGCGATCGCCGCGGCTGCCGTCTGGATCGAGCAGCGCTTCCACCCGCTGCCCGAGGTGGAGGCGGCCCCATTCACCGTCTTCGGAATTGCGTTGTCGCTGTTCCTCGGCTTTCGCAATAATGCCGCCTACGACCGCTGGTGGGAAGCGCGGCGGCTCTGGGGCGGGCTTCTGTCCGATCTGCGCAACCTCGCGCGCGAGGCGGAGATCTTCGTTCGCGACGAGGCGCCGCGCCGCGAGATGCTGGAAGTAGCGCTGGTCTTCCTGCACCTGCTCAAGGGGAGCCTGCGGCGGCAGGAGCACGACCCCGAGGTCCGGGCGCAGGCCAACGACCTGCTCGACGTCGCCAACCCGCCGGATGCGGCGCTGGACCGGCTAGGTCGCCTGATCGCCGCGGCGCTGGAGCGGGGCCGGATCGACGGCTTCGGGGCGCGGACGCTGAGCGCACGGTTGTCGAGCATGGCGCTTCAGCAGGCCGGATGCGAGAGGATCGCCGGAACACCGCTGCCCTATGTCTATTCGTTGCTGATCTATCGGACGACTTATCTCTACTGCCTTCTGCTGCCCCTGGCGCTGATCGGGCCGGCGGGCTGGCTCACTCCGCTCTTCGTGGGGGTGGCCGCCTATGTCTTCCTCGGGCTGGCCGAAGTGTCCGAGGAGCTCAGCCAACCTTTCGGGGACCACGTGAACGCGCTGCCCCTCGACGCGATCTGCCGCGCCGCCGAGATCAGCCTCGCCTCGCATCTGGGCCGGCCGGCGCCCCCGCCGATCCTGCCGCGCAACTATCACCTCACCTGACAGCGCCTCGGGTCCGAACGTGTCCGGACCGGCATTGCCGCTGGGTCATATGCAATTCATGTATTTGGCTCTTGCGGACTGCGGTGACACTCCGTAGATAGCGCGTCACTGGACGGACGGCGGTGACGCTTCGGTCTGGGCCACATCGGATGGTTGATCTGGCGGGGTGCGGACAGGGGTT
>NZ_VDFV01000041.1 GCF_006152145.1 Rubellimicrobium roseum
ACCTGTTCCTGTCGGCCATCGCGCTCGCAGCCGCCGTCATCTTCTGGCTGCGATAGCGAGTCCTGAGCCTAAGAGGGCTGCAAATCGCGGCTCGGGGCGGAAGCTGCCTGACATCAGCTGATGTCAGACATACGAGCCGACGTTTCCCGGTCTCAGGCGGGCAGCCGTTCCCGCGAGCTCGGTGAGAAGGTTTGGTCCTCGGTATGGATGATCTTCGTGCCCAACACGTTCAGGCATTCACGCATGAAGGCCGCGAGAGCGGTCCAGCCCTTGGCCGAGACCATGTTGCCGTCCACGTAGGCCTCGGTCGGGGACAGGTCGATGTAGGTACCGCCCGCCAGCCGCACCTCCGGCGCGCAGGCACCCAGGCCCGCGACCTTGCGGCCGGTCAGGACGCCGTCCACGGCCATAAGGATCTGGACGCCGTGGCAGATCGTGAAGATCGGCTTGCCGCTCTCGTGGAAGTGGCGCACCATGTCCTGCACCCGCGGGTCGGTGCGGATGTACTCGGGCCCGCGGCCCCCGGCGCAGTAGACGGCGTCGTACTCGGCCGGGACGACCTCGGCGAACGTCTTGTTGATGAGGGCGTTGTGGCCGGGCTTCTCGGTGTAGGTCTGGTGGCCCTCGAAGTCGTGCAGCGAGGTCGCGATCACGTCGCCCGCGGCCTTGTCGGGGCATACGACGTGGACGGTGTGGCCCACGGCCTCCATCCCCTGCTGGAACACGAAGATTTCGTATTCCTCGGTGAACTCGCCGCAGAGCATCAGGATCGATTTGCCGGGCATAGGTTTCTCCTTCGCTTTTCGTTCAGGGGGCGCCCGCCGGGTCGCGGCGGGGCCAGTTTCGTCTGGGCAGGTCGAGATCAGAACGGGGAATCGGGGAAGTAGAACTGCTCCGCGTTCTCCGGCGTGATGAGAGGCGCGTCGAGCAGCACGGTGCCGCGGACCGGCGCCTGGCCGTGGAACTGGGCGGCGGTCATGTAGATCGCGGTCTTGATCATCGAGGGCGGGTAGGGGGTCGAGATGGGGGTGACCGGATCGTTGGCCATCACCTTCTCGATGATGTCCTTCATGCCGTTCCCGCCCAGCGCATAGCGGATCTCGGTGCGGCCGGACTGCTCGATCGCCTCAAGGACGCCCAGGAGCATGTCGTCGTCGTTGGCCCAGACCGCGTCGATATGCGGGTACTTGGCGAGGTAGTCCTGCATCAGGGTGAAGGCCTCATCCTGGTTCCAGTTGGCGTACTGGATGTCGAGGATCTTGATGTTCGTGCCGTCGATCACCTCGGTGAAGCCCTGGATGCGCTCGTCGTCGATGACGGTCGGGATGCCGCGCAGGACCACGATCTCGCCTTCGCCGCCGAGCTGCTCCGCCAGGTACTCGGCGGTGTTCGCGCCCACGGCGATGTTGTTGCCCGCGACGTAGAGGTCCTGGATCGAGGGATCGGTCAGGCCGCGGTCCACCACCGTGATGAAGGTGCCGCCCGCCTTGACCTGCTCGACCGGCCCCGTCAGCTCCTCGGAGGTGAAGGGCAGGATCACCAGCGCGGCGATCTCCTGGCTCGCGGTCAGGTCCTCGAGGGCCGAGACCTGCGCTGTCGCGGAGGGCGAGGTCTTCAGGACGACGTCGATGTCCGGGAAGGCGGCCTCGATCTCCTGCTCCGCCTGCTCGGCGTGGTACACGACACCGCCGGTCCAGCCGTGGGTCGCGGCGGGGATCGAGACGGCGATGACCGTCTTGCCATCCTGGGCCGTGGCGGCGGTGGCGATCAGGGCCGCAAGGGCTGCGGACAGGCCGGCCGTCCTCGCAAAGGTGTTCATGTCTTCTCCTCCTCTGGAATTTGAGCCGCGTTTCTCTGCCGCAGCTATTTGGTGAAGCGGTGGACCAGCATGGCCACGATGATAATGACCCCCTGCACGGCAGCGACGAGGTATTCGGACACGAGGTCGGACAGGACCATGAGGTTCGCGATGGCCTCAAGGATCAGGGCCCCGGCGACGGTGCCCCAGATGCGGCCCTTGCCACCGCGCAGCGCGGTGCCGCCGATCACAACGGCGGTGATGACCTGAAGCTCCCAGAGCTGGCCGGTGGTGGGGGTCGCGGCGCCAAGGCGCGGGACGTAGCAGATCGCGGCCACGGCGACACAGAGGCCTTGGATCACGTAAGCCAAGGTCTGCACCCGCGCCACGGGGACGCCCGAGAAGCGGGCCACCTCGGGGTTGGCGCCGACCGCGGCGCAGCGCCGCCCGTACTTGGTGCGATACAGGAGGAACGCACCCAGAAGGATCACGACCAAGCTGATGAGGATTGGGATCGGGACGCCCAGGACGCTGCCGAAGTAAACCGGGCGGTAGGCGTCGCGCAGGCCGCGGTCGATGGGGAGCGAGCCGCCGTCGGTCATGAAGGTGATCAGCGCGCGGAAGATGCCCATCGTGCCCAGCGTGACGATGAAGGGCTCGATGCGCCCGACGGTCACGATCAGCCCGTTCGCGGCGCCGCAGAGCGCGCCCACCACCAGAGCGGCCGCGCCGCCGACGAGGATGGCCCCGCTGCCGAGCGAGGGCGCCAGCGCGTTCATGATCATGATCATGATGCCGGTCACGAACGCCATCATCGAGCCCACCGACAAGTCGAGCCCGCCCGAGGAGATGACGAAGGTGGCGCCGATCGCGATGATCGCCACGAAGGCGCTGCGCGTGACGACGTTCAGCACGTTCGTCTCGGACAGGAAGCTCGGGTTCACGAGGGCACCCAGCACGAGGATGACGGCCAAGGCGATGAAGGGCCCCGCGTCGCTCCAGCGAATGGGCCAGCTTCGGTCCCGGGCGGCCACCTGGGCGCTGGTGATGCTCATGCGTCGTCCTCCCTCAGGTGTCGTTCCGGCCGCCGGCCGCGGCGTAGACCACGTTCGCGTCCGTGATCTCCTCGCCCGTGAACTCGGCCACGAGCCGCCCGCCGCGCATCACCAGCACGCGATCAGAAAGGCCCACCAGTTCCGGCAGCTCGGACGAGATGACGATGCAGGCCTTTCCGGCCCGCACCAGCCTGTCGATGAAGTCGTAGATCTGGCTCTTGTTGCCGATGTCGATGCCACGCGTCGGCTCATCGATGATCACCACCGACGGGTAGCTCATCATGACCTTAGCCAGCAGGAGCTTCTGTTGGTTGCCGCCGGAGAGCTGGCCCGCGTCGAGATGGACGGTCCGCACCCGAATGTCGTAGTCGCGCACCGCCACATCTAGGGCGGCCGCCTCGCCGGAGCGGTCGAGGACGAAGGAGCGATGCACCTGGTCGAGCGCGAGCAGCGTCAGGTTCGGCGCGAGGCGCTGCTCGAGCAGCAGGCCGCGGCCCTTGCGGTCCTCGGTGAGGTACACCAGGCCGGCGTCGCGCCACGCGGCGACCGAGCGGCGGCCGATGGGACGCCCGTTCAGCACAACGCGGTCGGCGCGGGCGGGGCGCAGGCCCATGAGGCCTTCGAAGAGCTCCGTCCGGCCCGATCCGATCATGCCGCCGATGCCCAGGACCTCGCCCGGCCGGACCTCGAAGGAGCCCGCCTGTGCGCCGTGGCCGACAGAAAGCCCAGTCACCTCGAGCAGTGGTGCCCCGGTCGGCGCCGGGCGCTTGGGCGGGTAGAGCATCGCAAGCTCCCGCCCGACCATCAGCTCGGCCATGGCGCGCTGGGTAAGGCTTGCGGCGGGGTAGGTGCCGATCATCTGGCCGTCGCGCAGGACGGTGATGCGGTCGGCCAGCGCCTCGACCTCCTCGAGCCGGTGGGAGATGTAGAGCACGGCCACGCCCGCCTCGCGCAGCCGCCGCACGATGTCCATGAGCGCCTCGACCTCGGCGTTGGCGAGCACGGCGGTCGGCTCGTCGAGGATGACGAGCTTGCGGGGGTCCAGAAGGGCGCGGGCGATCTGCACGAGCTGGCGCTGCGCGAGCGGCAGGTCGCGGACGAGGTCGCCCGGGCGCGCGGCTGCGCCGATCGAGGCCAGGACCTCGGCCGCGCGGCGGTTCATCGCGCGGTCGTCGACCGTCAGGCCGCGCGTGATCTCGCGCCCCAGGAACAGGTTCTCGGCGACGGTCAGGTCGGCCGCGAGCAGGATCTCCTGATGGACGAGCGCGATCCCCGCCGTCTCGGCCGCCACGGCATCCTCGAAGGCCACCGGCTGCCCGTCCATGACGAGGCGGCCCGCGCTCGGGCGCACATGGCCGGAGAGGAGCTTCATCAGGGTGGACTTACCGGCCCCGTTCTCGCCGATGATGGCGTGGACCTCGCCGGCGCGGATGTCGAGCGTGACCCCGGACAGCACGGTGATCGGGCCATAGGTCTTGCCGAGATCCTCCGCGCGCAGCGTCGGCGGCGCTTCGCGGGGCTTGTCCAGGCTCGGCATGGGGCGGGGGACCGTCATGGTCAGTCGAACGCCGCGAGGAGGCGGTCGCGCGACCGCTCGATGTGCTCGTGCATGGCGGCTGCGGCGTCCGGACCGTCCCCGTCCCGGAAGGCGGCCATGAGGCGGTCATGCTCCTTCAGCGCTTCCTGCGTGACGCGGCTGTGGAACATGAGGCGGAAGATGTGCAGGTGGACGTGCTGGCTGGCCAGCGTGCTGCGGATGACCTCGTTCCCGCCGATACGAAGGATCAGGTCGTGGAAGTCCGCGTCAGCCCGGGCGAAGCTCGAGTAGCGGCTGCTGCGGTCCGGCGCCGTGCCGTCGTGGCGCATCCGGGCGGCGCGCGCCTCCAGTTCCGCCAATCCCTCAGCGGTCATGTTGCGGACGGCCAGGCGGGCGCCCTCGGGCTCGATCAGCAGGCGGAAGCTGTAAAGGTCGTCGAACTGCTTGCGCGTCAGCTGTGGCGCGGCGCTGTAACCGATCAGGTGCGCCTTTCGGACCAGCCCCTCGCGCTCGAGCCGGCTCAGGGCCTCGCGGACGGGCGTCTGCGAGACGTCCAGCTCGCGCGCCAAGCCGTCGATGGTGATGCGGGCGCCCGGCGCGATGTGGAGCGCCATGAGCTGCTCGTAGATGGCGGTGTAGACGCTATCCACGATGCTGGATGGACGCAGCGGGGGCGCCTTGCCTTCCCGTTCCGCCGTGATCCCCATCCGAGCCCCCATCCGGCTTGACACAGCCGCAGTCCTGCCAGATAGCTTCTCTCATGTCAAATATAATATCGTATAGGATCCGGAGGCGAGGCTGGCGTGAACTTCTCGGAGCAGGATCTTCGGAAGCTGGCCGGCGACCTGCTCGTCCGGCACGGCGTGCCGCCTGAAGCCGCGGCTCTCCAGGCCACGGTGCTCATCGAGGCCGAGCTGCGGGGGCTGCCCTCCCATGGCCTCCAGCGTCTCCCCCGGCTGCTGTCGCGGCTCGAGAAGGGGCTGGCGCATCCGACGGCCACGGGTCACCAGGACTGGCGCCGCCCCGGCTTCCTGGCGGTGGACGGCGAGCGCGGGCTCGGCCCGGTCGTGGTGATGGCGGCGCTCGAGGCGCTCGCTCCAAAGGCCGCCGAGACCGGGATCGCCGTCGCCGCGATCCGCAACGCCAACCACATCGGCATGCTGGCCTACTACGCCGAGCAGGCCGCCGAGCGCGGGTTCGTGGGCGTCGTGCTCTGCACGAGCGAGGCGCTCGTGCATCCCTTCGGCGGCACTCGCGCCATGCTGGGGACCAACCCCATCGCCATCGGCATCCCGACCGGGGCCGATCCCTTCGTGCTCGACCTCGCCACCAGCCAGGTTTCCATGGGGCGGATCCATGCCCGCGCGCTGCGGGGCGAGCCGCTCGAGGCGGGCTGGGCCGTCGACGCGCAGGGCCGGCCCACCACGGACGCCGAGGCGGCCAAGCAGGGCGCGCTCGCGCCCTTCGGTGGCGCGAAGGGCTATGGGCTCGGGCTGGCGGTGGAGTTGATGGTGGCGCTCCTCGCGGGCTCCGACCTCGCTCCGGAGGTTCGGGGCACGCTGGACGACACCCATGTCGCCAACAAGGGGGACCTGCTCCTCCTGATCGATCCGCGCGGCGCGGCGGCCGAGGCCTGCGGGCTCGCGGAGTATCTGGACCTTTTGCGCGCCTCGCGCCCGGCCGACCCGGGGCGCCCGGTCGCGACTCCCGGCGACGGCATGCGCGCCCGCCGGGCCGCCGCGCTCCGCGACGGCATCGACCTGCCCGACGCCCTTGTGGCGCAACTCAACGGGGTCCGGGCCGCGATGGCCTGACCCAACCTTCGCGAGGAACGAATGGATCTTTTCGGAACGATCAGGGCGCCTCGGGAGCTGCTGTTTGGATACGGGCAGCGGCATGCCCTGTCGGCTGTCGCGCGCAGGCTCGGGCGGCGGGCGCTCGTCGTGACGGATGCGCGCCTTGCGGCCGATCCGGCCTTTCTGGAGCTGGTCGAGGACCTGCGCCGCGAAGGTCTCGAGGTCCGGGTGGAGCCCGGCGCGCTGCCGGACGTGCCAGTGGACTCCGCGCTCGCCTGCGCCGAGGCCGCGCGGCCCTTCGCACCCGACCTCGTGATCGGGGTGGGGGGCGGGTCCTGCCTCGACCTCGCGAAGTGCGTGGCCCTCCTGCTCACGCATGGCGGACGGCCGCAGGACTACTACGGCGAGATGAAGGTCCCCGGGCCGATCCTGCCGCTGATCGCCCTGCCCACCACCGCCGGGACCGGCTCCGAGGTTACGCCCGTGGCCGTCCTGTCCGACAGCGAGCGCAGCCTCAAGGTGGGGATCTCGAGCCCGCACCTCATCCCCGTGGCCGCAATCTGCGACCCCGAGCTGACGCTGACCTGCCCGCCGGGCCTCACCGCCATCGCCGGGGCCGACGCCATGACCCACGCCATTGAGGCCTTCACGGCCGTGCGCCGGCCCGTCACGCGCCACCTGGCGACCGAGCGGGTCTTCGTCGGCAAGAACGCGATGTCCGACCGGTTGGCACTCCAGGCCATCGCGCTACTTTGGCAGGGGCTGGAGGCGGCCTGCACCGACGGGTCGGACCGCGTGGCGCGCGAGAAGGTCATGATGGGCGCCACCTTCGCGGGGCTCGCGTTCGGCGTGGCGGGGACGGCGGCGGCCCATGCCATCCAGTACCCCATCGGCGCCACGACCCACACCGCCCATGGCACGGGTGTCGCCTGTCTTATGCCTTACGTGATGGAATGGAACCGCCCCGCCATCGCGCCCGAGCTCGAGGAGATCGCGGCGGCCATCGGCCTGGCCGGCGGGGCGGCCGAGGTGATTCCGGCCATCGCCGCCCTCTTCGCGCGCCTCGGCATCCCGGGCTCGCTCAAGGCGCTGGGGCTCGAGGAGGACCGGATCGACTGGGTCGCCGACCAGTCCTGCGGGATCGAGCGCCTCATCCAGAACAACCCCCGTCCGATCGACCGGACCGACATGCGCCGCCTCGTCGCCGCCGCCTATGCGGGCGACCGGGCTCTCGTCCACTGATGCCCAGGAAAGCCCAGTCATGACCCTCGCATCCGTCCTCAACATGAACCCGGACTTCTCCAATCCTGCCCTCCATTCCGAGGGTCAGTACATCGGCGGCCGCTGGTTGCCGGGAGGCGGCATTCCGGTAACGAATCCGTCCACGGGCGCCGTTCTGGCCGAGGTGCCGGACGCGCCGGTCGAGGTCGGGCTCGCCGCCGTGGAGGCCGCCGCGGCCGCCGCCGCCGGCTGGCGCGCGACGCCGCCGCGGCAGCGCTCCGAGATCCTGCGCCGCTGGTGGGCGCTGATGACCGAACGCGCCGAGGAACTGGCGGTGCTCATCTCTCTCGAGAACGGCAAGGCCCTGGCGGACGCGCGCGGCGAGGTGGCTTACGCTGCCGAGTTCTTCCGGTGGTACGCCGAGGAGGCGACGCGCATCCCGGGCGAGTTCCGGACTGCCCCTTCGGGCGCGCACCGTATCCTCGTGGATCACGAGCCGATTGGCGTATCACTTCTGATCACACCGTGGAACTTCCCAGCCGCGATGGCGACGCGCAAGATCGGCCCGGCGCTCGCGGCCGGTTGCACGGTGATCCTGAAGCCGGCCAGCGAGACGCCGCTGACCGCCTTTGCCATGGCGCGGCTGGGCGAGGAGGCCGGCGTGCCGCCGGGCGTGGTCAACGTCCTGACCACCTCGCAGCCGGGAGCGGTGGTGTCCGCGATCTTGGCCGACCCGCGGGTGCGGAAGCTGTCCTTCACGGGCTCGACTCCCGTTGGGCGCCTCCTGCTCGCCGAGGCGGCCAAGTCCGTCGTGAGCTGCTCGATGGAACTCGGAGGGAACGCCCCGTTCCTTGTCTTCGATGACGCCGACCTTCCGGCCGCCCTGGACGGCGCCATGGTGGCGAAGATGCGCAACGCGGGCGAGGCCTGCACCGCCGCCAACCGCTTCTACGTGCAGGATGGTATCCACGACGCCTTCGTGGCGGGTCTGACCGAGCGGATGGCCGCCCTTCGGGTGGGCGCCGGCACCGACCCCGCCACGCAGTGCGGTCCGATGATCACCGCGAAGGCGGTGGCAAAGATAGAAGGGCTGGTCGCGGATGCGGTGGCGCGCGGCGCGCGGGTTCGGACCGGCGGGGCTGCGCTGGACGGGGCAGGTAACTTCTATGCGCCGACGGTCCTCGACAACGTCCTTGCCAGCGCCGCGATGGCGCGCGAGGAGATCTTCGGCCCGGTCGCCGCGGTCTATCGCTTCTCCGACGAAGCCGAGGCCATTCGGCTGGCCAACGACACCGAATATGGCCTTGCTGCTTATGTCTACACGTCCGACCTCCAGCGCGCCTTCCGGGTGGGCCGGGCGCTGGAAAGCGGCATGGTCGCCCTGAACCGTGGTCTCATGTCCGACCCCGCTGCCCCGTTTGGCGGAGCCAAGCAGAGCGGTCTCGGGCGGGAGGGCGGCACGACCGGCATCCTCGAGTTCATGGAAGCCAAGTACTACGCCGTCGACATCTGAAGTATGCGGGTCGGGTGAGAGGCTGGGATGGACAGGCAGGACCCCTACCGCATTCGGGATTACGTTCCGGACTTCGACGCGATCGCGGCCGAGTTCGCCTCGCGCAGCGAAGCCGTGACCCAACGGGCGACTCTTCGGACTGACATCGCCTACGGGCCGGGCCCTCGCGAGACACTCGACCTGATCTTCCCCGACCGGGTCTCCCCGGACGCGCCGCTCCACTTATTCGTTCATGGCGGCTACTGGAGATCGGGAGAGAAAGCCAACTACCGCCTCGTCGCCGAGCCGGTGCTGAAAGCGGGCGGGATCGCGGCCCTCGTCGAGTACGATCTCCTGCCCGGTGCGCGGCTCGCCACGCTGGTTGGGCAGGTCCGACGCGCGGCGCTCTGGCTACAGGAGAATGCTCTAGGATTTGGGGCCGACTCGGGCCGGTTCACGGTCAGCGGCCATTCAGCGGGGGCGCACCTCGCCTCCTACCTTGCTGCCAAGGGGCCGCAGGAGAGCCAGCCGCGTCTTCCGGAGGTCGCTGGACTGCTTCTTGTGAGCGGCATCTACGACCTATCCGAGATCCCTGACAGCTTCTTGAAAGAGGAGGCAGGAATGACGCCCGAGGAGGCCGCAGCTTGGACGCCGATAACTTCCGCCCAACTTCCGGGTCCGCGGCGAACACTGGTCGTCGGCGCGGAGGAAACGCGTCCGTTCCACGACCACGGCCAGCAACTGAGCGATCTTCTGAAGTCGCAGGGACTGGACGCGAACCTGCGAGTCGAGCCTGGCCTCGATCATATGAGCATCGTCCTGGCCCTAGCCGACCCCGACCACCCGCTCGGCCGACATTTCGCTGACATGGTGGCTGGACTAAACGGCTGTTCGCCATAGTCCAAATCCTGACCCCGCAACCAGATTCGAACCCCGTCACAGCAAGTGACGGGGGTTCTATCGTTACGGGCACCGTATACTTCGGGGGTTGCGTCCTCCACAACCAGCTTTCCTTGCGTCTGAACGACAGGCCCGGTTCCGTCTGGGGCGGCGCCCTTGTCGTCCGGAGGGTGGCCTCAGGGTGACCTCGGCCGAGAAGTCTCCGTCCGCGGCCACACCCCCTCTGGCTCCGTGGCCATCCGCATAGCTCCTTTGCCGGCGAAACCGGCACGCCAGCGGCCGCCCGTCAGGCGCCGCTCGACACGATCCCGCCGCGCACGCCGTCGTCCCCAGTCGCG
Source organism: Rubellimicrobium roseum (assembly GCF_006152145.1). Lineage (GTDB taxonomy): Bacteria > Pseudomonadota > Alphaproteobacteria > Rhodobacterales > Rhodobacteraceae > Rubellimicrobium > Rubellimicrobium roseum. The sequence continues at coordinate 10,138 of NZ_VDFV01000041.1, forward strand.
CCGCTCGCATAGGCGTCCGACAACTGCCTGTAGTAGCGCGAGTTGAACGCCAAGATCGTCACCAAGAGCCCGATCAGTCCGGCCACCGTGAACACCAGCGCGATGCCGCGGTCCGGCCCGGTGCCGAACCAGCCACCGATGGCGTCCGCTCCGGCCCCGTCCGTCATGAACGGGATGACGATGAACTGCGTCAGCGGCCCGATCAGAAAGGCTGTGACCGGCGAGGCGGATTGCTCCACTGACTGCGCAAAGCCGAAGACTCGTCCTTGCCGTTCCAGCGGGACCACCTTTTGCAGCGTCGTCTGCTCCGCCGCTTCGGCATAAGGTCCCAAGAGCATCCATACGAAGCACCCCGCCGCCAGCAGCCAGATCGAGGGCTGGATGGTGAAGACGCAGCAGACGGACCACGTCATGACGTTCACCAGCAGCAGGGTCCGAATGGGGTTCTTTCCCAAGCCGGTCTTGGAGATGATGAGCCCGCTCAGGATGAAGGCGGTCGACAGCCCACCGAACATGAGGCCCCACACCTCCACGGAGACGAGCGACAGGCCATAGGCATCCAGGAGCGCCATAAACACGCCTCCCAAAAAGTTGTTGAAGCAGGCGAAGAAGATCAGCGCGAAGAGGCCCGGCACCGCGGCGATCACTTGGATCGTGCCGGCGATGTCGACGCTTCTGGGCTCTTTGGGTGCATCTGCCGATGGCTCCGCCCGGCCCTCGTCGATCCGGATCAGGCTGAGGTGGAGGATTGCCAACAGGGTCGTCGCCAGCGCCAATACCAGGACACCCAGCATGCCGGTGTAGGCCACGAGGAACCCCGAGATCACTGAGGTGGTGAGAAAGCCAATCCCCGTGACCATGCCCACGAGCCCGTTGGCCCTGTCACGGCGATCCTCGGGAATGAGGATGGTGACCAGGGTCGGCAGGGCGATGGAGCGAAGGTTGCCGGCAATGACCCCCAGCATGACCGTCAGGATGAAGGACCACAGATACAGGCTGTAAGGATCGGTGAAGGCGTCCTGTGGTTCCAGCAGCACCATGGCGAGACTGATCGCATAGAACGTCGCAGAGACCGCACTGGAGGCCAGCATCGCCGCCTTCTTGGAGTTGTGATCGACGATGGAGCCGAGCCAGATGCCGAACCCGGCCGTCAGCACCAGGTAGATGCCCGCGATCATGCCCGTCGCGAACACCGAGTGGGTCTCCAGGAATACCCAGAAGGTGATGGCGAACCACACCGTGAAGTTCGTGATGTTGGCCACAAGGTTGTTGACAAGGACGTTGTAGAAGGTCCGCATGTCGGCTTTCCCATGTTGGTGACCGGTCTTTCCCGGCGGGTCCAGCGGTGCTCAGGCGGTCGTTGAGGAAGGCGACGGAAGCAGGACGGGATTAGGTGCCGCTCCGAGCTTCCGCACGTCAGCACCAGGTCGGCCCCACCCTCAGCCTCGCCGGGCCGCCTTGATCGCGGCCACGTCGATCTTGCGCATGCTCATCATGGCGGCGAACGCGCGCTTGGCCTCGTCGCCGCCGGCGGCCAAGGCCTCGGTCAACACGCGCGGCGTGATCTGCCAGTTCACGCCCCAGCGGTCCTTGCACCAGCCGCAGGCGCTCTCCGCACCGCCGTTCCCCACGATGGCGTCCCAGTAGCGGTCGGTCTCCTCCTGGTCGTCCGTCGCGACCTGGAACGAGAAGGCTTCGGTGTGGGGGAACGCCGGCCCGCCGTTGAGGCCGAGGCACGGGATGCCGACGACGGTGAACTCGACCGTGAGGACATCCCCGGCCTTGCCGCCCGGAAAGTCGCCGGGCGCGCGGTGGACGGCGCGGACCGAGCTGTCGGGAAAGGTCCGGGCGTAGAAGGTGGCCGCCGCTTCGGCGTCCTTGTCGTACCACAGGCAGATCGTGTTCTTGGGGGTGGTCATTGCTTCTTGCTCCACTGTCCGCGCCGAACTGCTCGGCGCTCCTGCTGTTGGTGGCGAATGGCACATGCCGATCAGTGCCGTGCCACAACCTTGCGCCTATCGTCACGTCTCAATGGCAGCCGCGGCCTAAGCCTCGACCAGCACCTCGAAGCCGCCGTAGATCATCCGCTTGCCGTCGAAGGGCATCTCCTCTGCCTGCATCTGCTGGTCGTCCATCATCCGCTTCTACGCGTCATCGCGGGTCGCCTTGTCCGGCCACCACACCCAGGAGAAGACGACCGCCTCATCGGCTTTGCGCTGGACGGCCATGCTGAAGGAGGTGACCTGCCCTTCGGGCACGTCGTCGCCCCAGGTCTCCACGCACCGCGTGGCGCCATAGCGCTTCATGATCTCCGCCATCCGGGCGGCGTGATCGCGGTGAAGCGCCTTGTTGGCGGTGGATACCGCGGCCACGAAGCCGTCGATGTAGGCCATGATGGATCTCCCTGTTCAACTAAGTCGCTGAAGCTGTTTGCGCTCTACTGTGTTCGTCTGGCCTTTTACGACCGCTCGGTTCAGCGCCGCCCGGCCCAGTTGAGCGAAGGATACCAATCCGACCGCCGCCCCGCCGGGCTTATGTCGAGGACGTGCCAGAGCGGATCGAACTCGGGAGGGTCGCGGGGGTCCTGGCCCGGATCGCTTTCGGTCATCTCGGAGGAGTAGAAGTGACGGATGAGATCGCCATCCTTGCGGAAGACGTTGGCTCCTGGAATGTCGGCATCCTCGGGGTGGACCCAGTCGCGGGTATAGTCGCCCGAGACATCGCTGTAGACCGGCAGGTCGGGCATGCCGAGCTCGCGTTTGGCCTCGACCAGTCGTAGCAGCGGCGATCGGGCCACGAAGGCGATGCCCAGATTCTCTCGGATGGCGGGGACCCGCAGGGCAAGGGCGTTCATCAGGCCCGTGCACATCGGGCAGGGGTTCTTGCGCTGCGGTCCGAACATGTAACTGTAGACGAAGACCGCGTCGTGACCGCCGAAGAGGTCGGCGAGGCTCACCTCGCCGTCCTCGCCATCGAAGCGGTAGTCCTTGGTCACCACCGCTCCGGCTGGCAGCCCGCGCCGCTCGGCGGCGATGCTCTCGATCTGGCGACGAAGCTCATACTCGCGCACCAGCAGCCGCTGACGTGCGGCCCGGTACTCATTCGACTCCCCGAGCTGCCGGATCGGGTTGCGGGCGGCCAGCGCCTCGGCTGGCTCAAGGGTGAAGTCGTCGGGCATGGTCATTCTCCTTGAGCGTCAAGTCGGTGGGTTGATGCGGGCCAAGGCTGTGTTCATCGGGGCATGCCGAGGTCGTCAGGAACGGCCAGCCTCAGGCGGATTGCGGCTGTGCGGCAACTGTCGCCTTCGGGAACGGCCTGAAGGTCATGGCGATCAGGAAAGCGCCTAGGCCCAGGCCGAAGCTGGTGACGTAGAGCGCGCCGTAGCCCCCGGTCGTGTCGAAGATCCAGCCGCCCAGGACCGGCCCCGTCGCCATGCCGAGCCCGCCCGCCATCCCAGTGCCCCCCATGATCGTGCCCAGGATGTGCATGGGGAAGTTCTCGCGGATCAGCACGGCATAGAGCGGCATGACGCCCGCGTAGATGAAGCCAAAGGTGGCGGCGACGAGGTAGAAGTGCATGAGGTTGGTGGCGAAGAAGAAGCCCAGCGCGCCGATGGCCTGGGCCAGCAGCCCCGCCACCAAGACGCGCTTGGCCCCGAAGCGGTCGCCCAAAAGGCCGAAGCCCAGGCGGCCGCCCATGCCTGCAATTCCCTCGACCGAGTAGATCGAGACGGCGGCCAGGGCCGAGATCCCGCAGATCTGGGCATAGCTCACGGTGTGGAAGATCGGGCCCGAATGCGTGGCGCAGCAAAAGAAGTTGGTGAGCACGAGGACGATGAAGGGCGGCGAGGTCACGGCTTCGCGCACGGTCATTCCTTCGCTCGGCGCGTCGGCGGTCCCATCCAGCGTGGCGGCCTGCGCCGGCGGTCGGCGCAGAAGCAGCGCGAGGGGTAGGGTCGTCACCGCGACCAGCACCGCCAGGATCGACAGCACGGTGCGCCAGTCGTAGGCCTCGGCCAGCCGCGCCGCGAGCGGGGACATGGTGACCGGAGCCAATCCCATCCCGGCCGAGACAAGGGAGACCGCCAGCCCGCGCTGGGTGGTGAACCAGCCCATGACCGTGGCCATCATGGGGGCGAAGAAGGCCGCGACCGCGCCGCCGGCCAGAACACCGAAGCTGAGTTGGAACAACGGCAGTGTGGGCGCGCGGCCCGCAAGCCATAAACTGAGTGCGAAGAGGCTAGCTCCCGCGAGGACCACCGGCCGGGCGCCGAACCGGTCCGACAGCGAGCCCCAGACCATCGAGGTGACCGCCATGGCCAAAAAGCCGACGGTCATCGCCATGGAGATGCCGGTCCGCGACCATCCCGTGGCTTCGGCCATGGGCGTGAGGAGCACGGGGAGGGAAAAGAGCGATCCCATGGCGACGCAACCCATCAGGCCTCCAGCGGCCACGATCACCCAACGATACGGTGAATCCGACATGCGAACGCCTCCTGCGACAGCAGGTCGCTGGTCGCCCAGACCTGCGGATGTTGTTGTGGTGTCGATGCTTTGGTATCAAGGTAACATGTGTTCTGCAAGTGTTCTCATCGAGACCGTTCACGAAATCCGCGACCAGTGTCTCTGCCTGGCCACGCAGCGGGCGGCGCGGCGCCTGGCCCGAAGGTTCGACCGGCTCTTCGCGCCCCTGGGCCTGACCAATGGGCAGTTCTCGATGCTGGTGGCCTTGAGCGGGCAATGGCGACCGCGCCTGGGCGAGCTGGCCGAGTTCTTGGGCATGGACGCAACCACGATGACGGCTGCCGTCAAGCCGCTGGAGAAAAGGGGCCTGGTCGCGCTTCAGGCGGACGAGGCCGACGCTCGCGTCCGCCGCCCCAGGCTCACCGAGACGGGGCGCGACCTCGTGGCCCAAGCCGTGCCGCTCTGGCGCGAGGAGCACGCCAGGGTGCAAGCCGAGCTTGTGGGGCAGGACGCGGCGGCACTGGCGCGGGTCCTGAAGGATGTGGGCTGAGGACCATGCGGTCGCCCGTGCCGCCTCGGCCGGTGCCTCCACTCTGGCTCATTCGAACATCCCCTTCGGCGTCTCGCCTCGCAGGAAGGGTTCGACGAAGCCCATCAGGAGGTCGGTCTGCCCGATGACTGCGGTGTGCGACGTCGCCGGGAGGACGGCGAGCCGGGAAGCGGGCAGGGGGTTGCCCATGTCGCCCATGGCGCCACCACCCAGGAGGCGGAACATGGCCACCGTGTGCTCGAGGGTGACGACGTCGGCGTCGCCGGCGATGAGAAGGACCGGCGCTCGAAGGTTGCGCACGTCCTCCTCCCAGTGCTGGGGCTCGTGCTCGAGCGCGATGAGTTTCTCGACGAAGCCGCGGAAGCCGTCGGGGTTGGGCGATAGCTCGCGGAAGGATGTCTCCATGGGTGAGCCCACGAACATCTCAGGGCTCATCTGCGGGATCATCGCCACCATCTCGGGCTGCCAGCCGCTTTCGTCGTAGCTCACCGAGGCCGCCACGAGTTGGTCCACCTTCCCGGGGTGGCGGATGGCGAGCTGGAGGCCGGCCGCCGCGCCCATGGAGTAGCCGAAGACGTCCGCCGTCTCGAGCCCCACCGCGTCCATGAAGGCCGCCACGTCGTCGGCGAGGTTCTCATAGGTGATCGGGCGATCAATGTCGTTGGTGCGGCCGTGGCCCTGCATCTCGACGGCATAGACCCGGTGGGTCTCGGCAAGCCGGGGGATGATGGCGCCCATTGCGGGGATGTTCATGTAGGCGCCGTGCAGGACCACGATCGGATCACCTTGGCCCGAGACCTCATAGTACATCTGCATGCCGTTGACCTCGACGGTCTGCCCCGCGGGCTGGGCATGGAGGGCGGTCGTCGTCAGCAAAGCTCCGACGAAGGTGGCGAAACGGATCATCGTCGACTCCTGGGGGGAGGGGGTGGATGCGAAGGGGGAGGGCGGGGCGTTTCGGGATCTGGTCCGATGCCTGATCACGCCGCCATGCCCCAGGCCTTCAGGGCACGGTCCACGTCCATCCACATGATCTCGAGAACGTTGCCGTCGGGATCGCAGACGGAGCGTCCGTACATGAAGTCGCCCGCCTCCTGGGTCTTGTTGTTGTCCCTGCCGCCATGGACGAGGGCGCGGGTGACGAACGCGTCCACGGATGCGGCAGAGGGCTGGGACAGGCAGACCAGCGCGCCCACGGTGCCCCCGGGCGCCACCGGGCAGGGCGAGAAGGACGCGAACTTCTCGCGGTCGAGGATCATCAGGTGGATGGTGTCTGACACGCCCACCATGAGGCTGTCCGAATTGCAGAACCGCTCGTCGAAGGGGAAGCCCAGGCCGGCATAGAAGGCGCGGGCACGGGCGATGTCGGTCGAGGGGAGGTTCACGAAGATCATCTGCGGCTGGGCGGGGGCGGTGGTATGGGCGGTCATGCGAGCCTCCTGGGGCGAGGGTGAGTCGGGCTGTGCTTGCAGGCTGCGCCTATTAGTACTATGTTGCAAGTATTAGATTGCAAAAAGAAACTGAGAAGCTGGAGGCTGCCGATGGACCGCAAGCGGAGCTACGACGACGGCTGCGCCTTTGCTCAGGCGCTCGACCTAGTGGGCGAGCGCTGGGCCCTTCTGATCGTGCGGGAACTGATGTTCGGGCCCAAGCGCTTCACCGATCTCAAGCAGGACCTGCCCGGCATCGCCACCAACGTGCTGACCCAACGCCTGATCGGGCTGGAGGAGGCCGGCCTCCTGCGGCAGGTCGACCTTCCCCGGCCGGCGCGGGGCAAGGCGTATGCTCTGACCCCTTGGGGGCTGGCCTTCAGAGAGCCGCTGCGAGTGATGGGGAGCTGGGCCTCTCGTTCGCCGCACCTGCGCTTCGAGCACCGGCTCAGCGCAGCCGCGGCCATGCTGAGCCTGGGCAGCATGTTCGACGCCGACAGGGCCAAGGACCTGGACGTCGCGGTGGACCTGCGCCTGCCCGACGGCGACTTCGCCGTCTGCGTCCGGGATGGCCGGCTCGCCGTGGAGCCCGGGTGCAACCCCGTTCCGGACTGCCTCGTCGCCGGCGACCAGAACGCGCTGCTGCCCGTGCTCTATGCGGGCAAGCCCATCGAGGCTGCGACGGCAGACGGGTCGCTGAAGGTCGAGGGGGACACCGGCGCGCTGGAGCGACTGGCGCGGGCGTTCCGACGGCCGGAGCCGATGAACGCCGGCGACGGCATGATGCCCGCGGACGGCGCGCATTCATGATCCCTGTTGTCACGGCCTTCGCGCAGTCGCCCGACCGCGGCCGCGGTCTCGCGCGCGACATGCGCGTCCGCTGGGCGCTCGAGGAGGTGGGCCAGCCCTACGAGGTGCGCTTGGTCTCGTTCCGCGAGATGAAGGAGCCTTCGCATCGGGCGCTCCATCCCTTCGGGCAGATCCCGACCTACGAGGACGGCGACCTCGTCCTGTTCGAGACGGGGGCCATCGTGCTCCACATAGCTCAGCGTCATCCGGGCCTGCTGCCTGACGACCCCGACGCCCGCGCCCGGGCGGTCGCCTTCATGTTCGCCGCGCTCAGCACGGTCGAGCCGCCGATCTTGGACCTCGCGACGGCCAAGCTCCTGGAGCACGACAAGCCCTGGGCCGAGGCGCGCCTGCCCTTGGTCGAGGACCGCATCCGCACGCGGCTGGGCGAGCTGTCCGCCCGCCTTGGCGGGGCCGAGTGGCTCGACGGCGCGTTCAGCGCCGGGGACCTCCTGATGGTGCACGTCCTGCTCAGGCTGGGTGCATCGGGCCTTCTGGACGAATACCGGCCTCTCGCCGCCTATGTCGCCCGAGGCCAGGCGCGGCCTGCCTACCAGCGGGCCTTCGCCGCGCAACTGGCGGTGTTCACCGGTCAGGCCCGTCCCGGTTGACGGGACTGCAAGAAAGGCCGGGCTCGGCCCCGCTCGCGGTCGGAGTTTCGCAGCCAGCCGTGCCGGGGGATCGTTGGCTCCTGACGGGGACGGGGCTGGGCTCGACCGCCCGGAGCGCCGCCAACCCCGCTGCCCGCTCGTCGTCCGGAGGGGCAGGATGGCCGGCTGGACAGGCGCGAGGACTGCTCCGGAGGAGGGACCCGGGGGCAGTCGCTGGCGGACCATCGGTCCGACCGCGCGGGCCCGATCCATCGGTCCTGTTCTCAGGTGGATCCGCCCGACCCCGGGTGGGGCCAGGAGGAGCCTGCAACTGTCCTCGCCGACCTGGCCAGTTCGGCCAGAGCCCTCGCCGTCTCGGCATCGGCTGGGAAGAACGACTCGATGGCGAGCTCGGACAGGCCGATGTCCAGCGCCGTGCCGAACACCGTGGTGGTGGAGATGAAGCGGAGGAGCCGGTCGCCGTCCCCTGCCGCCAGTTCCAGGGGCACCGCCAGTCCCCCGTAGAGGTCGGGCGACGGCGTTGGCGGACGAGCGTGGGGCGGGACGGGGTAGCCTTGCAATTCATCGAGAAGCGCCACCAGCGCCGGGTCGGGTACGGCGTCGATCTGCCGGGCCAGCCGGGCCAGAACGTGGCGGCGCCAGTCGCGGAAGTTGCGGAGGCGTGGCGCGAGCCCCTGGGGATGCAGGCTGATCCGCAGGACGTTCGCACCGGGACCGAGCAGCGACGGCGCCACTCCGGCAAGCAGGGGCGCCACGCCTTCGTTCGCCGCGACCAGCGTTCAGTGCCGATCTACCGCGAGCGCCGGATTCGGGGCATGGCCCGCGAGAATCGCATCGATGGCTCGCCGGGCGGCCGCAAAGTCAGGGTGGTCGAGCCTCCGCTCCTGTAGCAACGGCGCGAAGCCTGCCGCCAGCAGGAGGGCGTTGCGTTCACGCGGGGGCACGTCGAGGTGCTCGGCCAGATGCAGCACCATCTCGCGGCTGGGCGCGGCGCGGCCGGTCTCGATGAAGCTCAGACGGCGCTGGGAGATGCTGGCCTCGGAGGCGAGGTCGAGCTGACTGAAGCGCCGGCGGCGGCGCCACGACTGGAGCAAGGCTCCAAAGCTGGGCTGATGGTCCGTCATGGGGGCAGTCTCTGCCGGTCGGAAGCGCTTGACCATGACCTCCGAGGTCATCGCATGGCGCACGGCCTTGGTCCACGTCTGGTCCATGTCGGCTCCATCCCGGGGCCGCGGGATCAGGAGATCAAGGATGACACTGCTCGAGAGACGCCCCGCCCTTCGCAGTATCCTCCGCCTCGACGGCATAGCCTGCCTTGCCATGGGGGTGGGCTTGGCTGCCCTGGCTCCGGCGCTGGGGTCGTTCACCGGCCTTGGGCCGGGTTTCCTTCGCTGGGCGGGGGTCGCCTTGCTGCCGGTTGGCGCGTTCATCCTGGCGGTGGCCTCGCGCCGGGAGATCCCAGCCTGGAGCGTCGCCGCCGTCGTCGTTGGAAACGCGGCCTGGGTCCTGGCGAGCGTAGCCCTGCCGCTGCTTGGACTCGTCCAGCCCAACCTCATGGGCTGGGTGCTTCTTCTTGGGCAGGCGGCCGCGGTGGCGGGTTTGACGGCGCTGGAACAGGCGGGCCGTCCCGGACGCCAGAACCCCATGTCAGTGGCAGAGGGGCGAGGTCCGCGGGGGCGGAGGGCAGGCCAGCGCGACGATCCGCCCGCGCCCCCGCCCGCTCGGCTGGGCCCGGATCGTCTCTCAGTGGTGCCGCCGTTCGGATGCTTTCGGTGCTCCTTGAGGCCATGGCCATCGCCGGTGGTCATCACCGCAGGGTGCGGAAGGTGTCTCGCACGTCCTAAATGAGGCGTTCGGTGCCTCGAGGGCTGCGAACTGCCCGCCGTGATCCGCTTCGCGGACGTGGACGAGGCGCTGGAACCGGCGCTCGACCCAACGACGGGCCAGGCGGAGCTGCTCGCCCCGGAACATGCTGATCGCGGTGGGCGTGGGGACCGGGGTGTAGGGCATGCCGCCGGCCTGCATGGCCTGAAAGCCTTCCCAGTAGAGCCGCGCCGAGCTCGGGCCTGCGTTGGGCAGCCAGTGAGTATAATATCGTCGACCATGTCGTCGAGGGAGAAGACCCGTCTCGGCTCGCCGCCGCGGTCCGAGACGTCCTGGAACAGCGCGTAGATCCAGGACGCCAGCCCGACCAGCGAATCCGCCAGCCCCAAGGCCACGGATTGCGGCCGCGTGCCCTGGAGCTTCATGTAGGCCGAGTAGCCCCGCTCGTAGCGGGCCGGGTCCTCCAGCATCCGGCGCTCGTCCGGCGTCGGCTGGAACGGCACGAAGTTCAAGTTCAGCCCGGCCCGGGCCTTCGAGGCCATCTGGCCGAGCGTCAGGGCCGCCCTGGCGCCCCAGTCGCCGCCCTGCACACCCCAGCGAGCGTAGCCGAGCCGGTCCATGAGCGTGATCCAGGCCATGGCGATCCGCCCGATGTGCCAGCCCGGCATGGAGGGGATGACGAGGTGGGACGCGTCCTGCGACTCACTTCCTTGGCCAGTGGGGTTCACCAACGGGTCGATAACGTGCCCGAACTCCAGCACCGACCCGGACCCGGTTCATCGACCTCGCCTTGGTCCTCACCAGATGCGCACCCTTCTCGGCGACGAGCCCGCCGACCTGGACCGAGCGCTGGAAACCCGCGTCGCCATCAACGCGCTCGAAGCAGCAGGGCTGATCCTGACAGAGCCGCATCATTTGGCGTGACGCGGCGCGTTTCCTTCAGTGTGGCGTCAGTGGAGGCCTCCGTCCTCGGTCCCGATGTCGGCCTCATCTGCGCGCCAGGACGGCTCCGGTGAATCAGACATCCTCCAGTCGCGAGACATCCCAGTCGAACTTATGAGCGTTGATCCGGGACGATCCCGTCTTCAGCGATGTCCAGAAAAAACAAGGGTCCGTTCGCCAGAGTCCAAATCCTGCCCCCGCAACCATTCGAACCCCCGTCACAGATAGTGGCGGGGGTTCCCATTTAAGACGAGTTGCATATCTCCCGGACGACGCACTTCAGGTTGCTGGTCCTCTATAAGGCCCAAGGGATGAAGCTACCGTTCGCGCGGGGGCGCATCTCTCAACAACCAGATCGAATGACCGAAGCGCAGTATCAGCAACGATGGGCCTGTGAATGACCCACGGGTGAGACAGCCCGTCTCAGATCACTGTCTACCGGACTGATATCGGGACAGTAGGTTCTCCGTGCATGAGCGACATGGAGGCCATGATGACCAACCTCACCATCACCCATCCCCTTTCGCCGTCGGACGCGCAGGCCATGGACCTCCTGCGCACGATGCTCGCCGGCGCGCCCCGGCTTTCCTTTGAGCCCGCGAGCCGCCCCGCCTTCGACGCTATCATTGGCCAGGCGCCGGCGCCCGAAGGCGTCCTCTTCGAACAGGCCACAGTCGGCGGCGTGCCGGGCTGGTGGGCTCGGCCCCAGGGGGCAACCGACGGCTCCGTCCTCCTCTATCTGCACGGAGGCGGCTACGTGATCGGCTCGGCCGGGGCGTATCGCCACTTCGTCGGCCACATCGCCAAGGCCGCGAAGGCCGCCGCGTTCATCGCCGATTACGCGCTGACCCCCGAGCGGCCGTTCCCAGCCGCCCCTGAGGACGCGCGGGCCCTGCACGAGGGGCTGCGCGCCTTGGGCTACAGCCGCATTGCGGTTGCAGGCGACTCGGCCGGGGGTGGGCTCGCACTGGCGCTGGCCGCCGGGGCCCCGCGCGGTACCTTCGCCGGCCTGGTCGCGCTGTCGCCGTGGATCGACTTGAACTTGACGGGCGAGTCCATGGCGACGCGCGCCGACGCTGACCCGATCCTGTCGCGGCAGGCTCTGGCCGCCGCAGTCCCGCTCTACCTCGGGACGCACGGCGCCAATGATCCCCGGCTGCCTAGCCTGCCCATGGACCTCTCCACCCTGCCGCCCGTCCGCATCCATGTCGGCGACGCCGAGGTGCTGCTCGACGACGCGCGGCGCTTCGCCCAGCAGGCCGCGTCGGCCAGGCTCGACGCCGAGGTGCATGTCTGGGACGGCATGACCCACGTCTTTCCGTCGAGCTTCGCCATGCTGGAAGCGGGCGCGGCGGCGCTCGACGCGATGGGGACGTTCCTGGCCGAGAGGCTCGCGCCCAAGGCACCCCGGGCGCGCCGCGTCCTGGTGCTGGGCGCGACCGGTGGCACGGGGCGGGCCATCGTGCGTCGGTTGCGCGAGACGGGCGACGTGCCGGTGGCGCTCGTGCGCTCGCCCGATAAGGCCAGGGACCTCGACGCGGAAATCGTCCAAGGCGACGCGCGCGATCCCGCAGCGCTCGACCGGGCGCTGGAAGGCGTGGACGCTGTCGTCTCGGCGCTGGGCACCCCGGCCAGCCCCTTCCGCGAGGTGACGGCGCTCTCGACCGCCACCAAGGTCCTAGTGACGGCGATGCGGCGCAAGGGCGTGCGGCGGCTCGTCGCCATCACCGGCATGGGGGCCGGCGACAGCCGGGGGCACGGCGGCGCGCTGTTCGACCGGGTCCTCATGCCGCTGCTGCTGCGCAAGGTCTACGCCGACAAGGACCGGCAGGAGGCGATCATCGCCGGAAGCGGGCTCGACTGGATGATCGTCCGGCCGGCCGTCCTCAACGACAAGCCGAAGCACGGCGCCGTCCGGGCACTCCTTGACCTCAGCGGCTTCCAAGGCGGTACGATCGCGCGCGCCGATGTGGCCGACTTCGTGGTCGATCAGGTCGGGTCGGACGCGTACCTTGGCCAGAAGCCGCTGATTGCGTGGTGACCGCCGCTTGTCCGAGCCGGTCCGCCTGGGCCGCCCGGAGCGTCAGCGCTCGACATAGGCGGCCAGCTCGTCGGGGGTGCCCTGCGGGAAGGCCGCCTTCAGGTGCTCGAGGAAAGCCGAGACGCGGGCGCTCAGCAGGCGCCGGCTCGGGTACAGCGCCCAGAGCGCGATCTCCGGCCCCTCGACGTCGCCCCAGTGCGCAAGCGTGCCCCGAGCCAGGTCGTGGCTGACGAGCGACAGTGGAAGCCGTGCGGCCCCTGCGCCCGCCCGCACCGCATCACGAACCATGATCATCGATGAAAGGGCGACCACCGGATCGACGGCAATCGTCTTGTGCCCCCCGGGAGTCCTGACCTGCCACGCCTGCCGGTCGGCGGCCGAGCGCACCACCGCAGGGACCGGCTGGCCCGCAGCTGGCCGCACAAGGTCCGGGGTCGCGACGACGACGAGGCGATCGCGCAGGAAGATCCGGCCCACGAGGCTCTCATCGGGGTCCGGGTTGACCCGGATCACGAGGTCGAACCCTTCCTCGATCATGTCGACGGGGCGGTCCTCGGTCGTGACCTCCAAGCGGACCTCGGGGTAGGCGCGGGCGAACTCGCCGGCGATGCGGCCCATCGCCGTCTGAGAGAACAGGAGGGGGGCGCTGATCCGCAGCCGCCCCCGCGGCGCCTCGCCCCCGGCGGCGATGGCCGAGGCCGTCTCCTCCAATTCGAGTAGCAGGCGCCCGGCCCGCTCCGACAGCGCCCGGCCTTCCTCGGTCAGCTTGAGCGTCTGCGAGCCCCGCTCCAGAAGACGTAGGCCCAGGCTCGCCTCCAGCTCGGCCACCCTCCGCGACAGGGTCGCCTTGGGACGACCAGCAGCGCGCGCCGCCCGGCCGAAACCGCCATGGCGGGCGACGAGCGCAAAGTCGGCAAGGGCGAGCAAGTCCATGGATGTTCCACAGCTGGGACGGTGTGGGCCGAGGCTAACAGAATGCGGGGCAGGGCGGAACGGCCTCGGTGCCTGGACCAGCATCCGGCTGCTGGCAGCATGTCCCGCTGGCGAGACACGCCGTCCCAATTGCGAGCCTGTCGGATCATCGTTGATCCACCGATATTGGACTCATCGGAACCAGCTCCTCGGAAGATCCCCACAACCATCCTCGTCAACGTCTCTACTAGCAGGGCTATCGCCGATCTCACCCCTGCCTGAACCCCCAAGCACAGGGAGCCACCATGGCCGACACAACCTCCACATTTGCCTCACTCCCCGCCGACGACCTGTCGCGCGGCGCGACCCTGGTCGACCCCGACGGGCCCGGTCTCACGCACCTCGCCATCGGACCAGGCACCTACACGATCCTCTTCTCGGGCAGCCAGACCGGCGGGGCCTACGCCCTCATCGACATGCTGGTGCCGCCCAACTCCGGGCCGCCCCCGCATCGCCACGACTTTGAGGAGATGTTCCACGTCCTTGAGGGCGAGCTGGAGGTGACCTTCCGGGGCGAGACCATGCGCCTCAAAGCCGGCCACAGCCTGAACATCCCAGCCAACGCCCCGCACGGCTTCCGTGTGGCGTCCGCGACGGCGGCCCGGTTCTTGTGCCTCTGCGTGGGCCCCGGCCAGGAGGAGTACTTCGAGACCGTGGGTGACCCGCTGCCCTCGCGCACCGCGCCCGCCCCGGCGCTTTCGCCCGAGGAGGTCACGGCCAAGCGGGCGCTGGCGCTGTCTCTGGCCGCCCGCTTCCACTCCGAGTTCCTACCGCCGCCGCATTGAGCGTTGCCGCGAGATGACACGGCCAGCCAGGCGGGCTGGCCGTGTCGTTGGGTCTGCTGGGGATGAGGGTGGCATCGGCGGTGCCGACCTCCGCGCCAGTCCTGCGAGCTTCGCGCCTCAGATCACCTGGCCGCCCGAGACTTCGATGCGCTGACCCGTGACCCAGCGGTTCTCCGGGCCGAGAAGGCTCCCGATCATGGGGCCGATGTCGTCGGGCACGCCCACGCGCCCGAGTGCGGTGAGCCCGGCAAACTGGCGGTTGACTTCGGGCGTGTCGCGCACGAGGCCGCCGCCGAAGTCCGTCTCGATGGCGCCGGGCGCCACCGAGTTCGCGGTGATGCCGCGCGCGCCCAGCTCCCGCGCCATGTAGACGGTGAGCATGTCGCTTGCAGCCTTGGCGGCGGCATAAGCCGAGAAGCCCGGATAGGAGACGCGGGTCAGGCCCGTGCCGATGTTGATGATGCGCCCGCCATCGGCGAGGAGCGGCAGCAGCGCCTGCACTAGGAAGAACGGGCCTTTGACATGAACATCGAAGAGACTATCGAACTGCGCCTCCGTCGTGTCCGCGATCATGGCATACTCGCCGTGGCCCGCGTTGTTGACGATGGCGTCGATCCGGTCGCGTCCCCAGGTCTCGCGCAATACTGTGCGAAGGGTCTCGGCAAAGGCCGGAAAGGCCGAGACGTCGCCGGAGTCGAGTTGGAAGGCGAGCGCCTTGCGGCCCAGCGCCTCAATCTCCGCCACGACGGCCTGTGCCTCGTTCGCGCTCGATCGGTAGGTGAGTATGATGTCACCCCCACGACGGGCGATGCTGAGGGCGGTGTTGCGGCCAAGTCCGCGGCCGGCGCCGGTGATCAGGGTGATGGTGGTCATGATTGTGTCTCCGATGAGGTGATGTACCCAACATCGCCGAAGACACGCTCCCGAATTTGCCGGATCCTTAATTGTTCTTGCCTATTCCTCCGACTTCCCTTTGCGGAGGCGGGTCCCAATGCCTACACTCGTGTCCATGCACCTCGATCTCCGCGACGCCCTCCACCGCTTTGTCGAGGCACATGCCGACCCGGCCGGGATCGCACGCCTGCCCATCCCTGGCCTCACAGTGGTTCGTGCGACGGCCCCGACCGAGATCCAGTACGAGATCTTCCATCCCTTGGTCGCCCTCGTCGTCCAAGGCAGCAAACGTGTGACACTAGGGGATCAGGACATCGTCATGCACGCGGGCGACTCGCTCGTCATCAGCGCTGACGTGCCGACACGAAGCCAGATCACCAAGGCCAGCGTGGCCGAGCCTTATTTGGCTCTGGTGATCGACCTCGACCTCGCGACCTTGACCGAGCTCACGATGGAGATGCGGACCTCGGTGTCCGGCCCGCCAGATTACCTTCAGCGGTCCCTGTGGTCGGAGCCCACCGAAGCCGAGGTGTCGGACGCGGCCCTGCGGCTCCTGCGCTTGCTCGATCGCCCGGCTTCCCTGCCAGTGCTGCAAGGCCAACTCCTGCGCGAGCTTCACTACTGGCTCCTCGCGGGCCGGCATGGGACAGCCATCCAGCGCCTGGGCCGGCCCGACGCCCATGTGAGCCGCATCGCCCGCGCCGTGGCCGTGCTGCGGGCCGAGTTCACTCAGCCCATTCGCGTCGGGCACCTAGCCTCCATCGCCGGCATGAGCCCGTCGTCGTTCCATCAGCACTTCCGCGCCGTGACCTCGCTCTCGCCCTTGCAGTTCCAAAAGCACCTCCGCCTTGTGGAAGCGCGCCGCCTTATGCGCACCGAGAACCTGTCCGCGAGCCGCGCCGCCTTTGAGGTCGGCTACGAAAGCGTGCCCCAGTTCACCCGCGAGTATGGGCGGCTGTTCGGCCTTCCGCCGGCCAAGGACACCAGAGCTTCCAGGGAGCAAGATGGCGGGAAGTCCCTTGAAGGCGATGAGCTCCTCCTAAACAGCGGGTCGGGAGAGCTTGCTGTCAAGGACCAAGTCACTGCTCTTCACGTTTGAAGGGGAGCGGGATCGAAGAGCCGCATCGTCTCCAGTAGTCAGGCCCTGATGCCGATCCAGCCCTTGAACGTGAGGGCGGAATAGAGAGTTCGACGTCCGAGAAGCCGGCTGCTCGCAGGAGGGCCACGTTCTGAGGGTGAGGGGATGCTGACACCATCGGGCAGGCGCGCGATCTCCTCGCTGAGGCGGGCTACGAGCTTCTCGACGAGATCTGCCGCCGGGACAGCCATGGAGGCTCCACTAACGCGTGAACTGGTTCCCGGCACGTCATGCCGCTCTCGGCAGCTGATCACGCCTGCGTCCCGTGGGCTACCTACGGGCTCGGAACGAGTAGTGATGGAAACGGTTAGGCCTCGTAGCGCCTAGGCAGGCGCTGATCGTCTTCACAGCATTCCAAGGATACTCAGTGAGCGACCAGCAATCCCGCGCACGCCCCCGCAGCGTCATCACGTCGGCCGGGCAGATTGGCAGCTACAGGCCGTCGGCGGGGACCACAGTTGTCGCCGGCGCGGCAGCGGCCCTGGCAGGCGCGGCGCTGTTCAACATCTATCAGGCTCGCCAAGCCGAGAAGGCGAACCCACCGCTGGGCCGGTTCGTCGAGGTTGAGGGTATCCGCCTCCACTATCTGGAGGCGGGACAGGGCTCGCCGGTGGTGCTGCTGCACGGCAACAACACGGCGATTGAGGATTTCCTATCCAGCGGCCTCTTTGACCTCGTCGCCCGGTCGCACCGGGTGATCGCCTTCGACAGACCCGGCTACGGGCACAGCGAGAGGTCGCGCGACCGGTTGTGGACGCCTGACGCACAGGCCAGCCTCCTTCGCCAAGCCTTCTCGCAACTCGGCATCGAGCGTCCGGTCGTGCTAGGCCATTCCTGGGGCACGATGGTTGCGACGGCTCTGGCGCTTCAGGATCCGACGGCCCTGCGTGGCCTCGTCCTGCTGTCCGGCTACTACTTTCCGACAGCACGGCTGGATGTGCCGATCTTCGCCCCACCGGCCGTGCCGCTGATCGGCGACGTTCTGCGCTACACCGTCTCACCACTATTCGGGCGGCTGATCCTGCGGCCAGCCATCAAGCAGATGTTCGCGCCTCATTCGATCCCGGCTCGCTTCGATGCCGAATTCCCCAAGGAGCTCATGCTTCGGCCGTCGCAGATTCGCGCCACGGCTGAGGAAGCAGCGTTCATGGTTCCAGCCGCCCTCGCCATGCGCGACCTGTATCGTGGCCTCCACCTGCCAGTGGAAATCATGGCCGGGGATGCTGACCGTATCATCGGGCACGACGACCAGTCGGTCGCCCTCGCCCAGGAGCTGTCGTCCAGTTACCTGCACATCGTCCCCGGAGCAGGACACATGGTTCACCACGCTGTGCCGGAACAGGTGGCTACAGCTATCGAGCGCGTCGCGCACATGGTGCAGGGCCGTTGAGGGCGGGTTAGGACTTCGTCCTGACCAGCCTTGTTGCCGCGGAAAGATGATCTGGACAGCGCTCGCCTTGATTGACGTCAGCGAGAGCTCAACCCTAACCGAGCTGTTCGCCAGAGTCCAAGTCCTGCCCCCGCAACCACATTCGAACCACCATCACAGCCCATGTCAGAAGTTCGAAGCTAGGACGGTGACGCGCGGTTCGATACGCTCTTGAACGACAGCTCCCTCTGCTTGGCGTAAGCCTCGACGGCAGCCGCAGCGGTGCGGTTGCTCAGGCAGCCGATGTGTCCGTCGGGTCGCACGAGCACCGCCCCATCGCGTCGCAATCCCGCCGCATGGGCCTCCGCGTCCCACGGCCAGACGTGCAGGGGCAGACCCCGCGCCTCGGCCCAGGCCCGAATTTCAGGCCCGGCCTCCCCGTGCACGTGCACCTGCCAAGTGAAGTTCAGCACCGCGTGGTTGTCCTGGCTCTTGAGCCAGGGCAGCCGATCCCCGGCCGCGAGCCGGCCCCAGCGCCCGTCAGAGAGGGGACTGTCCCGATAGGAGATCCGCGTCTGGCTGATGGTGCGGAACATGAGGGGGCCCAGCACGCCCAGCCGGGACACTAATGCCAGAACAGCGGGCATGACGCGCGTTCGTGTGGTCCGCCCCACCCAGCTGTCGTCCGCGACCCGCAGGAAGGCGGCATCCGTGGTGGCCACAAGCCTTCGCGCGAAGGGCAGCCGCTCGGGCTCGTAGCTATCAAGGATCGCGGCTGACGCCTCGCCCCGCACAACCGCCCCGAGCTTCCAAGCGAGGTTCAGCGCATCTCCGATGCCGGTGTTCATGCCCTGTCCGCCCAGAGGCGAATGGACGTGCCCCGCATCCCCAGCCAGAAAGCAGCGCCCGTGGCGGAACTGGGCGGCAACCCTGTGGCGGACATGGTAGGTCGAGAACCAGGCCACCTCCGGGGCCTCAAGCCCTGTCAGGCACCGGGCATCGGGTGCCACATCCTCGTAATCGATGTGGCCGTCCGCCTCTGAGCCTAGCGGCACCATCCCGATCAACCGGGCCCGGCCCTCGGGCAGCGGGAACAGAACCGCAAAGCGGTGGGTCCCGAAGCCCAGGACGGCCGTGCCCCCGAGGCGGTGAGCCTGCACGTCGGCCACGTAGAACAGCCCCTCGGCCGTGCCGCCCTCGAAGGCGATCCCCAAGCCTTCCCGAACTGTGCTCCGACCGCCATCAGCCCCCACGAGCCAATCCGTCCGGATCACTTCGGGCTGCTCGTCGCGCTCCAAGCTGGCCGTGACGCCCTCCGCGTCCGGCGTGAAGCCCAGGAGCGACGTGTGCCAGTCAACCTCGACGCCCACTTCGGCCAAGGCGCTGATCAACATGGGCTTATGGGCGTCCTGAGGGTAGATGAGCAGGTAAGGGAAGGGGCTGATCCCCTGGCCCATGCGCCCGAGAGGTAGGACAGCCCGGGGCTGGCCCTCAACCCAAACCTCACCGGCCTTCATGAGGAGCCCCGCAGCCACCACCCGGTCGGAAAGGCCGAGGGCGCGGTAGAGTTCCAGCGTGCGCGCCCGCACTCCGAGTGCGCGGGACTCGCGGGAGGGACCAGGCTTCCGATCCACGATGCGGACCGCCACCCCCATTCGGGCGAGGACCAGGGCCAGCACGAGACCGGTGGGTCCGGCTCCCACGACAAGGACAGAGGCGTCGCGCTCCCGCATGGCGGCCTCCCGGAGACGTAAGCTTGAGACTATCTCGTAGCCACCAGATCATCGCCGATGAAGGAGGTCGAAGGATGGATTACGATAGCGAGCCAATGCACGTTGCGGAACCAACAAGGGCAGCCAGGACGCTTCTGACAAGAGCTGTGCTGGAGGACCTCGATCGGGCCGTGCTCTGCTGGCTCGCCACGGTGGATCAGGATATGGTGCCCAATGTCTCGCCCAAGGAGATCTTCTGTCCCTACGGCGACGACGTGCTCCTGATCGCCAACATCGCATCGCCGGGCTCCATGCGAAACATTGCCCGAAACCCGCAGGTCTGCGTGAGCTTCATCGACGTCTTCCGGCAGCGTGGCTTCAAGCTGATCGGTCGGGCGACCGTCATTCCCCGAGATGCTCCAGACTTCACGAAGCTGGCGGAAGGCCTCCTGCGGAAAGCCGGCGCCGACTTCCCGGTGCATGACGCCATTCACGTTCGGATCGAGAGAGTGGAGCGGATTTGGGCCCCGAGCTATCGCCTCTTCCCCGACCGCAGCGTGGAGGAGCGGATGCAGAGCGCCTATGCGGCTTACGGTGTTCGGCCTTCCAGCCCTGACGAACGCGTGTGAGGCCATTCGCTGTCCGCCGAGCGGCGCCCGCGGCGTAGGTCAGGTTTCCCGCCGTGGACAGATAGAGCGGGAAGGGGATCTTCCGGACTGCCATCACCCGCAGGAGTCTGCGGCGTTCTCGGGATCCGTTCATGCGTGCCTTGTCGCTTTGTCGCCTCCTATTGGCCTCTCCCGCCTTGGCGCAGGGGCCGGAACTCCTGACCGGGATACACGCCGGCCTTGACGGTGATGGCGTGCAGGAGACCCACATTCTGTGAGAGACTGGCGATCTCGTGGCGTCGGAGTGGGCTGGGAGCTGCTCGTCCCCGGCTCCGCATTTGTCGGTCCTGTCGCAGGACAGCGGCCGAGCCTGGGGATCAGCGAGACCGGTTCAGTCCTCCTCCCCTCCATGAACGAGGGGCTGGGACGGGACCGCGTCCGCATGACACTGACCACCCCCATCGCCAAGGAGACTGGAGCGTCGCGGGTTACACCTACGACTTCTACGACCCGATGGACTTCGAGTCCTTGGGACACTGCGACCTCAACCTGCCCACCGGCAAGGGCGTCGCCGAAACCGATAAAGGTCCGTTCGCGCTTGTGGCTCCTTCGGCCCCGCTGCTCTGGGAGTGGCGTGCCTTAGAACTGCTCCTTCCCATAGGCAACATCTGCTTTGACAGCCGGGTGGTCCCATGATCCGTCTGAGCGCAATCCTCATGGTTCTTGCCGCACCGGCCTTTGCGCAGCAGCCGGGGCCGTCCGTGCGGGCCGACTTGGACGGCGACGGCGTGGAGGAACTCTACACGTTGCTCCTTGAGGACCCCGAAGCCGCAGACCCTTCGAACTCGGCTGATCTCGTCGTGCAGACGGCAGGTAAAGTTCGAGTGGTCGAGGGCGTCGTCTGGCAGGGCAACCATGATGCCGGCCGGCCGGAACTCGACATCGGCCCTGAGGACACGCTCCTCCTCACTGCCATGAACGACGGCTATGGGCGCCATCGCTGGTCCGAGACGATCACCATCGCTCACCATGACGGTGATTTGCGCGTCACGGCCGTGAGCTATGGCTGGTACGACCCGCTGGACCTCGATGCAGGGGAGACCTGCGATGTGGACCTCGTGTCGGGCCGAGGTCGTGTGAAGACGCCTGAGGGCAGCCGCGAGATCGCGGCGCCCTTTCCGCCGCCGCTCCTTTGGGTCTGGCGGGCCGGAACTTTCGTTCCTTTCGAGGTCTGCGGCTTCGAGTAGCGGTGCATGACGAGAGTCACGATGGTAATCAGGAGCTGGTGATCAACAGGCCAAACTGGCCTCGCATCGAAGCTCAGCGCTCATGGATCTCGACATTGGAGAAGCAGCATCCGTCGCGCCTCGCGTGCGGACACGCAAGGCCGCCCTCGATGCCCTGGAGCGGCTGCTGCGTGCCCACGCGGCTCTCAGCGAGCACCGCGACCCGGAGAGCTCCTACGGCATCCTACGTGGCGCGACCGACGAGGAGCTTGATCTCGTCGAGGCCGTCTTCCTCCACTGCGGCGTGCCCCTGCCTGACACCTTGCGCGCGATCTACCGTCGCACGCTCGGCGTCGGAAACCCCGTCGCGTCTACGCCCGTTCTGACGGTCCCCTTCCTCAGCGCTGCCCTGCCGGACGAGGGCTTCGGCTCCCCGATCGTCGGCATCGAGGCCTTCGAGATGGACCTCAAGGTCTTCCGTGACGAGCTCGCCTATGAGCGCCCGCCGTTCCTTCACCTGGGTCACGCCGCGCCAGCCGGCCTGACGGTCAGTCGCAATGGGCTCTGGTCGGTCAAGGATTACGCGCAGCGCCACCACCTCCCGGCGCTCGAGGACTTCAACCTCGTCTTCGAGACGGCGTTCTGCGCCTTCGTCGATCAGGTCCTTGTCCTTTGGGCCAATGATCTCGCGGGCGCGCCGGTGAGGAGCCGAGATCTCGACCTCGCCCATGGCGCGCGTCTCGCGGGGATGCCGGCCGACGTGCAGACGGCGATCGGGCGTCTTGTCGCGCCGCGCACTTTGAGCCCAAGGACCTGGAGCGAAGCCCAGCCCATCGACAACCCGGACCTTCTCCGGGCCACGCGCCGTGCTGTGGACCACAGATCGGCCGATCTCCTGACTTCGCATCTGGCCGTTGTGGGTCTGCCCTATGTCGAGCGCCCCGAACTGGTCGCGCGCATCGTACCAGGGGATCTCCTTCGCCTGCGCCCCGTCGACAACAACCCACATGATCCGAACGCGGTCGAGGTCTGGCACGATGGGGTGACCTCGATCCGTGTAGGCTTCATCGAGCGCAAGGACGCCCCGATGGTTCGGGCGCTCCCTCCGGATCCGGCCGCCTGGCGCCTCAGGGTCACGGATCGCTCCAATCGCGTCCTTGTCGCACAGCTGGAACGTACGCCGCCGGAAGAGGAGAGTCTCTTGGGTGCGAACGGTCCAGCGCAGCGCGAAGAGTCCGACAGTCAGCTGCAAGATCTCTTCTCGCAACTCCCTTGCTCCAGAGGATGAGCGCCGGCACCATGAGTGATCGTCGCCGGCCGTCAGGTCACCGCGCGAACCTATCACATAGCCTTTACCCGGCCCTGTCGCGCGTCCGGTAATCCCGGGCAGCATGGGCGTGCCCATCCCGGCTCCTTCATAGGTCTTGCTCCGTTCCCATGTCTGTTCCGGGCCGGCCCGCACGGACAAACCGGAGAAAGCGGTTCCTGCCCGCAGCCATCGCAATCGGTGCCGCGCGAGGAGACTGCGCTCGTGAATCCAATAGCATCGTTGTTGGCCAGATTGGCCGATGTCAGCATGAAGGACTGCGAATATCATGGGGCACCACCAGCTTGTCTTGCTCACGGGCTGCTCCGGTGGCGGCAAGTCGACGCTCCTTGCGGAGCTTGCCGCTCGGGGACATCGGGTGGTGGAGGAGCCCGGCCGCCGTATCGTCGCGGAGGAGCTTGCGAGCGGCGGCTCGGCTCTGCCTTGGATCGACATGGTCGCGTTTGCGCGTCGGGCGCTTGAGATGGCTCGGCAGGATCATACAGCGGCAGCAGATCTGGAGGGGTGGACCTTTTTCGACCGGGGTCTCGTGGATGCAGCCGTGGGTCTGGAGCACCTGACAGGAACACCAGCGGTCGAAAGCCTTGCATCTGATAGGTACCACCAGCGGGTGTTTATGGCTCCGCCTTGGCCGGGGATCTACCGGACTGACAGCGAGCGGCGCCATGGGATGGATGAGGCGGTGGCCGAATACGAGCGACTGCTCGTCGCCTGTCCGGCCCTGGGCTACGAAGTCATTCACCTGCCCAGGGTCAGCGTGACAGAGCGGGCCGACTTCGTCCTGGCCAGTCTTGCTGCCGCGACAAGATGACCTGCACGGCTCCCGCCCGGAGCGTCCATTCAGCGAGAGCGCAACCGGAGCCGGGCCGTTCGCCAAAGTTCCGATCCTGCCCCCGCAACCAGATCTGAACCCCCGCACCCCAAGTGGCGTGGGTTCGTTGCATCTGAGGGCGGCAACTCTCGGTGGGATCTAGCCCCCGCAGCCACCAACAGTTGACCCTGTGCCTGGGCGACGACCACCACCGAAAGCTCCTGCGGCGATAACCTCGGGGGCTTGTTGGATATGCGGCTCCAGAGCGGATCGACCCAGCTAGCCCGGCCGCCACACCAGGACCGGGGGGATGTTCTGTTGCTGAACCGAACGCCGGCGCTGACATCGCAACGTTTGGTGCAGCGTATTACGCAGCGACTTCGCCCTTGTGTCTGAATGAGACGTAGGCCCATTTAGCGCGAGCGTCGATCCAGCCGGCGGAGGAGTCGCATGCCGCTCAAGAAAACCTCGGATCCTAGCAGGGAACAGGAACCGGGGCGCGTTCCAGCTGTGGCGGATCAGCCCTCACGCGACCAATCCCGCTCGCGGGATCGGGTGCGCGCACGCCAGGATAGAATCGCGGAGCGCATAGGGGCAGCAACGGAAGAGCTGGCCAGTGGCATCGCCGAGGGCGCGGCCGCGGCGGAGGAGCTCCGCCGAGCCATGTCGCAGATAGCCTCGGGCGCTGAAGAGTGTTGATCAGCAT
>NZ_VDFV01000003.1 GCF_006152145.1 Rubellimicrobium roseum
CCCCCTCAGACCGGGAGCTTGAATCACACCGTCACAGCGGGAGCGAGCAGATCAATGGGTCCTGAACCTAATGCACTATCTCTGCAATGTGATCATTGATCGCGGCACAAATACGCAGTTGTGGGCAGACCTTGTGCGTCGGCCGAGAAGGCCCAGTACTTCGTGAGTGGTCTCAGGTGGAACAAGAAGTTCGCAACGCCCACGCACAACTCTTCGGCTCTTCTTCGTAGCGAACATTTCCTGAAGAACGATGACGGCCATGCCGTCGAAGCTCCCTTGATCTTGCGGGTGCTCAAGCGTGAGAATTTGGACGACGACATCGTCGTCGTGTCGCGCTGGTCTGGAGGCACGCCATTAAGTGCAAAGCGTTTTCCCCACGTTCACGCTGGAGCGAGGGTCCACCTCGACACGCGTTGACAATGGGGTCGCCGTTCTCTCAGGAGAAAAAAGGCCAAGGCTGCCTCATGGCCAGAGAGGCCAAGGATCAGCCTGATACAGGTTTGGAATCCGCAGGGGATAACCGGAACGGAGGCCATACGGGCGCATAGAGCCGGCGGCAGTCGTCTACCGAGCCCGAGACTATGGTTATAAGGCTGGTCATGACCTAGGCTCAGGGTCTGTAACGGTTCTGGCCTTTCAGCGGCTTAGCTGATTCAGGCGGCCCGACCTTGGAGGGGGGCATGACGGGACAGTTCTGGTTGACGAACGAGCAGGTGGAGCGGCTACGGCCGCACTTCCCGAAGCCCCGGGTCGATGACCGGCGAGGGCTGAGCGGGATTCTGTTCGTCCTGCGCAATGGGCTCAGATGGCAGGATGCGCCGGCTGTCTACGGACCGCACAGCCAAGGGTGCCCTGGTGCTTCTGGCCGAGATGCCACTGGCCAAGAGGCTGCTGGGCGACAAAGGCTATGACGCCGACTGGCTGCGCGACGAACTGGAAGCCCGAAACGTCCGGGTCTGCATCCCCGCTTGCAGTGGACGAAACCACCCCGCCAGCCATAACCGGCGGCTCGACAAGAAGCGATGCCGGATCGAGAACGCCTTCGCCCGCCTCAAAGATTGGCGCGGGATCGCCATGCGCCACACCCGCCGTGGCGACCCGTTCCTGTCCACCATCGCGTTGGCCGCAGCCGTCATCCTCTGGCTTCAGTAACGAGGCTCGACCCTTACCGGCCGTCGTGCCGCCGAGGCCTGCGGCATCGGCCCGAGAGATTGATTTAAGGGCCGGCGCGTCTGACCGCCGACACATTCAGGGTCATCGGTGCAAGGACCCAGGCGCTTTGCGCCGGCCAGATGGGCCACTTCGTGCCTTCATGATGGCGCCGGTGACCCACAGGTGGGCGAAAATGGTTCGATGCAGCGCGACGTGAGACTGGTGGATGTTCGCCCTTGACGGCATAGATGCCGCAGACCGCAGCCGCGCCACGGCCGGCGCAGGACAGATAGTAGCTGATTCAAGTCATCTCATCATGCTCTTAGCCGATATCACGCTGCTTAGCCTGTCGGGCTTCTTTGCGGGCATGGTCAACGCCATCGCGGGCGGCGGCACGTTCCTGACCTTCGGTGCGTTGACGTTGGTCGGCCTGCCTCCGATCTCCGCCAATGCGACGTCCTCCATCACGCAGTTTCCAGGCTATGTCACATCGACGCTCGCCTACTGGCACGACCTCAGGCGGATATGGCGGAGCGCGATGCTGCTCGGCGTCATGTCCGCGATCGGTTCAGCGGGTGGTGCGCTGATCCTGCTCGCGCTATCCAACCCTTCCTTCCGGTCCATGGTGCCCTGGCTTCTGCTCGCTGCGACCGCACTCTTCGCGGCCGGACCTTGGCTCAAGCCAAAGGGCACCGTCAGGACGGGCAAGGAGGAGAGCGCGTCACCGTTCGCCCTTGTCCTTCAACTCCTAACCTCGATCTATGGCGGCTTCTTCGGCGCGGGCATGGGCGTAATGATGCTGGCGACGCTGGGTCTGACCCAGAGCGGCGATTACCATCGTCTGAACGCCCTGAAGAACCTGTTCGCGGCCATCATCGCGGCCGTCGCGATCGTCGTGTTCGTCGGCGGTGGGGTTGTGGCCTGGCCTGAAGCGCTCGTGATGATCCCGGCCGTGGCGTTTGGCGGCTATGCGGGCGTTTGGACGGCTCGGCGCGTTCCGCAGGTTGCTGTGCGGGTGGTGGTCGTCGCGATCGGGCTGCTGCTAGCGGTCTACTACTTCGCCCAAGGCTAGGTCGCTAGTAGTTTCCGACGCCTGGACAGAATCCAGTTGGATTGCGGCCAGTTCCTGAGGCAGCAGGCCAAGCAGGGAACTTTGGCGTGTGACAGACCTAAGCACCGCGCAGCGTCGTCGGTGCGTCTGGGGGAACTGCCTTGTCGCAGCCCGGCTCCGGCCTGCGAACCAAGTCGTTTCGGCAGGCGGATGACGAACGCAGGCCTGATAAATCGCTAGGTTCAGGAACCATTGATCTGCTCGCTCCCGCTGTGCCGGTGTGATTCAAGCTCCCGGTCTGAGGGAGTGGTGATGAGCAACCTGTACTGGCTGACGGACGATCAGATGGAGCGCCTGCGGCCCTTCTTTCCCAAGAGCCATGGGCGGCCACGCGTGGATGACCGACGTGTGTTGAGCGGCATCATCTTCGTCAATCGCAATGGGTTGCGCTGGCGGGATACTCCTGCGGAGTACGGCTCACGAAGACGCTTTATAGCCGCTGGAAGCGCTGGAGCGGCATGGGCGTGTTCGCTCGGATGATGGAAGGCCTGGCGGCGGAAGCCGACGTTCCCAAGACGATCATGATCGACGCGACCTTTCTCAAGGCACGCCGCACGGCCTCGAGCCTGCGGGTCAAAAAGGGGGCGCGGTCGGCTCATCGGGCGCGCAAAGGGTGGGCTGAACACCAAACTGCACGCCATCACCGATGCCGAAGGGCGGCCGATCCGGTTTTTCCTGATCGCCGGCCAGGTGAGCGACTACACAGGCGCGCTCGCCCTTCTGAGCAGCTTGCCCAAGGCCGACTGGCTGCTGGCGGACAAGGGCTATGACGTGGACTGGTTCCGAGAAGCCCTACAGGACAAAGGCATCAAGCCCTGCATCCCGGGCCGGAGCTCTCGCGATAAGCCGGTCAAGCACGACAAACGACGCTACAAGCGCCGGCACAGGATCGAGAACATGTTTGGCCGGCTGAAAGACTGGCGCCGTGTCGCCATGCGTTATGACCGCTGCCCCAAGGTGTTCCTTTCAGCCATCGCGCTCGCCGCAACCGTCATGTTCTGGCTGTGAGTCCTGAGCGTAGAGGCATTCGACGGTGGCGCAGTCGATGCGCGTGTCGAGAAGCGCGGGCCGGAGCATCATGTGACTTGGTCGTGATACACGTTGAGAGGCCAGTCTCGCAGGCGGCCGGATTCCGCCGATGAATTCACCTCAGTATATCTGTATGAAATGAATGAAAAAATCTTTCTGGACGCGTCAGAAGCGTCGCCTATTTTATCACGTAAGTTGAAGTTAGCTGAACCAAAACACGCGATGCGAGTGAACGGGTGGTAGCGAAGCTGCGCCGTCCCGTGGGCCCGATGTCGCCATACAGGGAGTGCCAAAGATGCCGTCGTCAATTCAAGCCAGCGCCCAATGGTGGGTGAATGATCAGACGCCAGGCAATCCTTACGGCAAGAGCGAGGATTACGAGGCCTTTCTCGACTACTTGGGGGAACTGGATCGCAGCCTGACGCCCGAAACTGCCGCGGAACCGCTGAGGATCAACCTTCACGAACTCAATGATCATCCCGACTACAAGGCCGCTGCCGTCGGCGCCCTGCAGGCTTGGTCCTCGGTCACGCCGCTGAACTTTGAGATCGTCGACGATGCGCCCTTCGACAGCGAAACGGACTGGATGGAGGTCGTAAGCCCCGAATTAGGCGAGCCCGATGATGGAAGCGCCTATTCGAGCGACCGCTACGTCAGCATCGGCCAGCGGTTCCACGACACCGAGCCGGACATCACGGACATCGGCGGCTACGTGTTCGACTCTTTCGTCCACGAATTCGGGCACGAGTTCGGCTTGAACCATCCCGGCCTCTACAACTACAGCGGTCCTGGTGGCGTCCAGATCAACTATCTGAACAACGCGACTTGGATCTATGACCGCCAGCAGTATTCGGTCATGTCCTACTTTGATGGGATCGATGTCGGCGAAACCAGCCGCTGGTCCGCCTCGACGCCGCTCATCGCCGATATCGAGGCGATCATCCGCCGCTTCTTCTCGACCGTCGATGAGGGCGGGGTGCGGACCTACCAGACGATCAACTTGAACACGGGCGACGACGTCTACGGCTTCAATGCCACGGTCTATGGCCACGAGTTGGAGGCGTCAGGCCCGCAGCGCGACATCGGCTTCGTCATTCATGACACCGGCGGAACCGACACGATCGACTTCTCCGGCTCCACAGCCGGCACGATCCTCGACCTGCGCGCCGGCCGGTTCTCCAGCGTCAACGGCCACACCAACAACGTGGCAATATTTGCAGGGCACAACGCCGACCAAGCCGGGTACCACATCGAGGTCGGCATCGGCAGCCGCCATGACGACATCCTGATCGGCAACAGGGGCCGCAACGTCCTGGACGGCCGTGCGGGTGACGATCGGATGGCCGGTAACGGCGGCGACGATACCTACTTCGTCGACTCCCTGGACGACATCGTGCGCGAGAGGGCGAACAGCGGAACGGACACTGTCATCGTCGTGGCCGAGGGACTGGACGTTGGCCAGATCGCGAATGTCGAAACGATCATCTATGCCGGCGGATCACCCGTGCCGCCTGTGGATGAACGCGACGACGGCCCACCCAGCGCTGGAGGGCCGCTGAAGGATATCCTCATCGGCGACGAAGGGAGCAACACGCTCGACGGTGGCGCGGGGGGCAGCACGATCTTCGGCCTGGACGGCGACGATCGCATCATCGGCGGCCGCGACACCCTGGCCAGCCGCGACATCAACAACACGATCGACGTGGAGGACCTTGAGGACCAGACCGAGAGCGACGACGGCAATGACGCGCTCTATGGCGGGCGTGGGAACGATACCCTGCTCGGCGGAGCCGGTGACGACACTCTGGACGGCGGACGTGGTGACGACATTCTGAAAGGCCAGGATGGCATCGACGTCTTCCGAGGCGGCGCGGGCGCCGACACGGTCGATTACAGCGAGGAAAGCCCGTTCCAGCTGCTCGTCAATCTTCAGACGAATGTCGCCAGCGGTGGCACCGGCTCGGGCGACACCTTCTTCAGCATCGAGAACCTCATCGGGTCCGACGACCGCATCGACCGCTTCGTCGGCACGTCTGCAGCCAATCATTTCCAGGGCCGGGGGGGCGGTGACTACTTCAACGGCCGCCGTGGCGATGACCTGCTGGATGGCGGTAACGACGGCGACATCCTGTATGGCGAAGGCGGCAACGACACGATCATCGGCGGTGCCGGCCAAGACTATATGGATGGCGGCAGCGGTTCCGACACGGTCGTGTATGCGGGCAGCTCCGGCGGCGTCACGATCGATCTGGCCGAGGGGACGGCCCGTGGAGGCGACGCCGATGGCCCGGCCCAGATCGTGGGACGCGGCACGGTCATCCGGCACGACATCCTTGCCGGCTTCGAGAACGCCGTCGGGTCCTTCTCGGATGACCACATCATCGGCAGCGCCCGGGCCAATGAATTGTACGGTGGATCGGGCAGCGATACGCTGGCAGGGGGAGGCGGTGCCGACAGGCTGAACGGCGGTGCCGGCCGCGACACGGCGGACTACGCCGACGCGGCCCGAGGTGTCAGGCTCGACATGGCTCGGGGCCAAGTCGGCGACGACACTTTTGTCTCGATCGAGAACCTGGCCGGCTCCGGCTTCGACGACCGGCTGCGAGGCAACGATGCCGCCAATGTCCTGACTGGCCAAGGCGGCTCCGACTCGCTCGTGGGCGAAAGCGGCGACGACACCCTGCTGGGCGATTTCGCCTATGAAGGCGACGCCCCGCCTCGTCCCGGGATGGGCACCGGCTACACCACGCTGGGGCCGGATGCGACGAACAACTCGATCGCGACCGCATGGGACATTTCGGACAACTTCTCCCTGACCGAAGATCCCGACATCTTCGACTCGACGAGCGTGCTTCACACGACCGTCAACGCCACCGGAAACGGCCAAGGCGGATTCTACCGGATCGATCTGGCGGCTGGAACGGTCATCACGATCGACATCGACGGGATCGCCGACCCCAATGTCCACGACAGCTGGGTCAGGCTTCTCAACAGCGAAGGCGAGATCGTCGCCCAGAACGACGACGGCGGCGGCGATCCGGGTTCGGCGACCAACCGGGATTCCAGCACGGTCTTCGTGGTGCAGGAAACCGGAACCTACACCATCGTGGAAGGAAGCTGGTCCGAGACGGCGCCGGGCGACGGCTGGTCGGAATCCGTGCCGGAAGGTTCGACCTACGAGCTGAACGTCTCGGTCGAGTTCCCGCCTCCGCCCGCCAATCCCGGCGCGGCAGGGGCCGATCGGCTCCTCGGTGGTCGCGGGAGCGACTTGCTGGATGGCGGGCTGGCAGCCGACGTGCTGCTCGGCGGCCGGGGGGAGGACTCGTTCCGCTTCTCGACCACGCTGGGACGAGGCAACGTCGATCGGATCGGAGACTTCGATGTCGCCGACGACATGATCCTTCTCGACAGGCGGATCTTCGAGGGTCTGGGCGACGACGACGGTGCCCTCGCCTTCGGCGTGTTCCGCAGGAGTTCGGCGGGTGTCGCTCAGGATGCGACCGATCGCATCATCTACGACACCGACAGCGGAACCTTGTCGTATGATGCCGACGGGTCCGGGCAGACTGACGCGGTCCGGTTCGCACGGCTAAGTGCGGGTCTGGGTCTTTCGGCCGATGACTTCTACATCGTCTAGGCCGAGCCGGGGAGGGAGCGGTTCATTCTCCCTCCCTTGGCGGACCTTGCCTTTCCCTGGCATCGGGGCCGCGGTCCAACGGCAGCAAGTGGAGGTCCGATGAGTCGTTTGGTTGATCGCCGCACCGTGCTGCTCGCCCTTGGGGCCGCAGCTACCGCCGCGCATGCCGGCGCTGTCTCCGCACAGCCGGCCGAGATCAACGGCACCATCAAGTTCCAGGGTGGCGCGCCCATCCCGAAGGGAGAAGTCGAGATATCCCTCGAAGGCGTGGCCATCGAGGATGGCACGCGGCATCGAGCAGCGGACATCCGCGTCAGCAGCGACGGCGTATCGAGGGCGATGAACTTCTCCTTTTCGCCGTCGGCCAGTTCGACCCCCCTCTCTGGAACCCGGATCGTTGCGCGTCTGGAACGCGCGGATGGCTGGCTGCTGGCAAGGGGCAGCGCACGACTCGAGGCCGACTCGTCCATCTCCATCACACTCTCCACCGCGATGTACTGAGGGGAGTCTGTCCGGTTCCGGCGAAGGCGGATTTCGATACACCTTCGTCGAACCGGGCCGGCCCGCCGCAGGGTCGCTGACGACCCTGAGCCGCAGCGGATGCCAAGAGGCACGTCGGCTACTTTTTGGTCGCTCCGCTCCCGTCCGGCGTAGGCGCGCTCCGCGATGGGAGATGCCGGGCAAGATTGGCAGGAATATGACGTTATGTTCTCCGGTCTTGACGGCTGTTTCAGCGCCCTGCCTGCCAAGGGGCGATTGCTATCTTCCTGAGCAGCGCCTTCAATGGCGCCAGTTCGTCATCCGGCTCGAAGGAATCTCGACATGACAGGATACTCGAAGTTGCTGATGTCCGCGGCGGTCTGCCTTGCGGGGGCAGGGGCAGAGGCCAAGACGCTGGTCTACTGCTCCGAAGGATCGCCCGAAGGCTTCGACCCGGCGCCCTACACGGCCGGCACCACCTTCGACGCTTCCTCGCGCCCGATCTACAACCGCCTCGTGGAGTTCGAGAAAGGCACGACCAACGTGGTCCCCGGCTTGGCCGAGAGTTGGGAGGTCAGCGAGGACGGGCTGCAGTACACCTTCCGCCTGCGTCCGGGCGTGACCTTCCACACCACCGACTGGTTTACCCCTACGCGCGAAATGACCGCCGACGACGTGATCTTCTCGTTCGAGCGGCAGCGCGACGCGGCGAACCCCTGGAACCAGTACACCGCCGGGATCAGCTACGAGTACTTCAACTCGATGGACATGGGCTCGCTCATCGAGAGCATCGAGAAGGTGGACGACCTGACGGTCCGGTTCAACCTGACCCGTCCCGAGGCTCCGTTCTTGGCGAACCTGGCCATGGACTTCGCCTCGATCATGTCCAAGGAATATGCCGACCAGCTCGAGGCCGAGGGCCGGATGTCGGACCTGAACCAGCAACCGGTCGGCACCGGGCCGTTCCAGCTCGTGGCCTACCAGCAGGACGCGGTCATCCGCTACAGCTCCAACCCGACCTACTGGAATGGCCAGCAGCCGATCGACGACCTCGTCTTCGCGATCACCACCGACCCGGCGGTGCGGCTGCAGAAGCTGCAGGCGGGCGAGTGCCACATCATGCCCTATCCGGCGCCGGCTGATATCGAGGCGATCCGCGCCGACGAGAGCCTGACCCTGATGGAGCAGCCGGGCCTCAACGTTGCCTACCTCGCCTACAACACCCAGGTGCCGCCCTTCGACAACCCGCAGGTCCGCCGCGCGCTCAACATGGCGATGAACAAGCAGGCGATCATCGACGCGGTGTTCCAGGGCACAGGCGAGACGGCCAAGAACCCGATCCCGCCCACGATGTGGAGCTACAGCGAGGAAACCCAGGACGACGCCTACGATCCCGAGGCGGCGCGCCAGATGCTCGAGGAGGCCGGCGTCACCGACCTGTCGATGAAGGTCTGGGCGATGCCCGTTCAGCGGCCCTACATGCCGAACGCCCGCCGCACGGCCGAGCTGATCCAGGAGGACTTTGCGGCGATCGGCGTCGACGTGGAGATCGTGTCCTACGAATGGGGCGAGTATCTTGAGCGCTCCTCGGCGGAGGACCGCGACGGCGCGGTGATCCTGGGCTGGACCGGCGACAACGGCGACCCGGACAACTTCCTGGGCGTGCTGCTGTCCTGCGCCGGCGTGGGCGAAGCCAACCGGGCGCAATGGTGCAACGAGGAGTTCTCGGACCTCATCAACCAAGCCAAGGCGACCGCTGACCAGGAGGAGCGCGCGGAACTCTACCGGCAGGCGCAGGCGATCTTCAAGGAAGAGGCGCCCTGGGCCACCATCGCGCACTCGACGGTCTTCATGCCGATGTCGAACAGGGTGCAGGGCTACATCATGAGCCCGCTTGGCTCGCACCACTTCGAAGGCGTGGACATCGCCGAGTAAGGCCCAGTCCTTGAACACGGGCGCGGCGGACCACCGCCGCGCCCTATGGATTTAAGATCATGATACGTTTCATCCTCGGTAAGCTGCTTTATCTCGTGCCGACCTTCATCGGCGTCACGATCGTCGCCTTCGGCTTCGTGCGCGTTCTCCCCGGCGATCCGGTGCTGCTGATGGCCGGCGAGCGGGGGATCACGCCCGAGCGTTATCAGCAGCTCATGCAGCAATTGGGTTACGACCAGCCGGTGTGGCGGCAGTACCTGGAGTTCCTGGGCCGGCTCTTTCAGGGCGACCTCGGTGAGTCCTTGGTGACCAAGAGCCCGGTCCTGAGCGAGTTCCTGACCCTGTTCCCCGCCACCGTGGAACTGGCGCTCTGCGCGATCCTGCTCGCCACCCTGATCGGCATTCCCGCCGGGGTGCTGGCAGCGGTCAAGCGCGGATCGTGGTTCGACCAGGTCAGCATGGGCACCGCGCTCATCGGGTATTCGATGCCGATCTTCTGGTGGGGGCTCCTCCTCATCATCCTGTTCTCGGGCGTCCTGGGCTGGACCCCGGTCTCGGGACGAATCTCACTCCTGTTCTTCTTCCCCGAGGTGACAGGCTTCATGCTGATCGACAGCCTTCTGTCCGGGCAGGACGGTGCCTTCGGCTCGGCGGTGGCGCACCTGATCCTGCCGACGATCGTGCTGGCGACCATCCCCCTCGCCGTGATCGCGCGGCAGACGCGGTCCGCCATGCTCGAGGTGCTGGGCGAGGATTACGTCCGCACCGCCCGCGCCAAGGGCTTGCCCTGGCGCCGGGTGGTCGGCATCCACGCGCTGCGGAACGCGATGATCCCGGTGGTCACCACCATCGGCCTGCAGATCGGCGTGCTCATGGCCGGCGCGATCCTGACCGAGACGATCTTCTCCTGGCCGGGCATCGGTAAGTGGATGGTGGACTCCATCTTCCGGCGCGACTACCCGGCCGTGCAGGGCGGGCTCCTGATGGTGGCGGCCATCGTGATGGCTGTGAACCTGATCGTGGACCTGCTCTATGGACTCATCAACCCGCGCATCCGCCATGTCTGACCTTCCGAAGGAGAAGCGGGCATGACCGCGACACCCGACCTCGCCAACAAGCCGCCTGCCGGCACCCGCCGCCAGATGCTGGCCGAGTTCTGGTTCTACTTCAGCCAGAACCGCGGCGCGGTCATCGGGCTCTGGGTCACGGTCGCGCTGATCCTCGTGGCCCTGGCGGCCCCCTTGCTCGCGCCTCATGCTCCTTCGATGCAGTACCGCGACGCGTTCCTCGTCCCGCCCTTCTGGCAGGAGGGGGGTAGCACGCGCTTCCTGCTGGGCACCGACGCCATCGGGCGCGACATCCTTTCGCGGCTGATCTACGGCTCGCGTTATTCGCTGTTCATCGGGTCTGTCGTGGTCTCCATCGCGCTGGTAGGGGGCATCGTGATCGGCCTCATCGCCGGGTTCTTCGGCGGCTGGGTCGATGCCGTGATCATGCGCGTCATGGACGTGATCCTGGCCTTCCCCTCGCTGCTGCTGGCGCTCGTGCTGGTCGCGGTCCTGGGGCCGGGCCTCACGAACGCGATGATCGCCATCGCCTTGGTGCTCCAGCCGCACTTCGCCCGACTGACCCGCGCGGCGGTCATGGCCGAGAAGAACCGCGAATACGTCGTCGCCTCGCAGGTGGCCGGGGCGGGGCGACTGCGGCTGATGTTCCGCACGATCCTGCCCAACTGTCTCGCGCCTCTCATCGTGCAGGGCACGCTGTCCTTCTCCAACGCCATCCTCGACGCGGCGGCGCTGGGCTTCCTCGGGATGGGCGCGCAGCCGCCAACCCCCGAATGGGGCACGATGCTCGCCGAGGCGCGCGAGTTCATCCTGCGCGCGTGGTGGGTGGTGACCTTCCCGGGCCTCGCCATCCTGATTACGGTGCTGGCGATCAACCTCATGGGCGACGGGCTGCGCGACGCCCTCGACCCCAAGCTGAAGCGGAGCTGAGGCATGGCCCCCGTTCTCGAGATCCGAAACCTGTCCGTGAGCTTCGACACGTCCACTGGACCGTTCCACGCCGTGCGCGGCATCGACCTGTCCGTGGACAGGGGCGAGGTTCTGGCCATCGTCGGCGAAAGCGGCTCGGGCAAGTCAGTCGCCATGCTGGCGGTGATGGGCCTTTTGCCCGACACGGCCACGGTGACGGCCGACGTC
Source organism: Rubellimicrobium roseum (assembly GCF_006152145.1). Lineage (GTDB taxonomy): Bacteria > Pseudomonadota > Alphaproteobacteria > Rhodobacterales > Rhodobacteraceae > Rubellimicrobium > Rubellimicrobium roseum. The sequence goes on from NZ_VDFV01000003.1 coordinate 11,549, forward strand.
ATGCGCTTCGGTCCCCATGACCTGTTGACGATCGGAGAGGACGAGCGCCGGGCGATCATCGGGCGCGAAGTCACGATGATCTTCCAGGAGCCAATGGCCAGCCTGAATCCCTGCTACACCGTCGGCTTCCAGATCGAGGAGGTCCTCCGGCTCCATCTCGGGATGACGGGCCGGGCGGCGCGGTCCCGGGCGGTCGAGCTGCTGACCGCCGTGGGATTGCCTGATCCGGCGGACAAACTTCGCAGCTACCCGCATCAGTTGTCGGGCGGGCAGTGCCAACGGGTGATGATCGCGATGGCGATCGCCTGCAACCCGACCCTCCTGATCGCGGACGAACCGACGACCGCGCTCGACGTGACGATCCAGAAGCAGATCCTCGACCTGCTGCTGACCTTGCAGGAGAAGCACGGCATGGCCCTCATCCTGATCACGCACGACATGGGCGTGGTCGCTGAAACGGCGGATCGCGTCGTCGTGCAGTATCAGGGCCGCAAGATGGAGGAAGCACCGGTGCTGAACCTCTTTGAGGCGCCGCAGAGCCCCTACACCAAGGCGCTGCTGTCGGCCCTGCCCGAGAACGCCACGGGTCGCCGGCTGTCCACGGTCAAGGACTACATGGACCAACTGGCGGGAGGCGCGGCATGAGCGGGCGCGACGAGCGGCCCGGCGAAGGGCCGGGGACGACCGATCCGCGCGGCGTCGGGCCGGGCGTCGAGCGCCAACTGGGTGTCGGGCCCGCAGGTGCCGAGCCCGCGACGGTGCGGGCGGACGAGGCCGGCCGGCGCCCGACCGGGGGCGATCCGGTCCGGCATCCGTCCCCGTTGCTGGACGATCCGGTCCTCGAAGGGCGGGCCATCACCCGCGACTACCATGTGGGCGGCGGGCTCTTCCGCGGAGCGAAGGTGGTGCAGGCCGTCCGCGGCGTGGACTTCGCCGTGCCGCGCGGCAAGACGCTGGCCATCGTGGGCGAAAGCGGCTGCGGGAAATCGACACTGGCGCGCATCATCACCCTGATCGACCCGCCGACCTCCGGCACCCTCCTCATCGAGGGCAAGCCGGTCGAGATCACGGGACGACGCCCCTCCCGCGAGCTGCGCTCCCGGGTGCAGATCGTGTTCCAGAACCCGCACGGGTCGCTCAACCCCCGCCAGAAGGTCGGCCACGTGCTGATGGAGCCACTGGAGCTCAACACTGATCTCCCCGCGGCCGAGCGGCGGGACCGCGCGCGCGCCATGCTGGAGAAGGTCGGCCTCCTGCCCGAGCATTTCGATCGCTACCCCCACATGTTCTCGGGCGGGCAGCGGCAGCGGATCGCGATCGCGCGCGCGCTCATGGTCAATCCGTCGATCCTGGTGCTCGACGAGCCGGTCTCGGCCCTCGACCTCTCGGTGCAGGCGCAGGTGCTCAACCTCCTTGCCGATCTCCAGAAGGAGTTCGGGCTGACCTACGTCTTCATCAGCCACGACCTGTCGGTGGTACGGCACATCGCTGACGAGGTGATGGTCATGCTGCGCGGCGAGGTGGTGGAGCGCGGCTCGCGCGAGGCGGTCTTCGCCGACCCGCGACACGATTATACGCGCACTCTCTTTGCGGCCACGCCTGTCACCTCCCTTCAGTCGATCCGCGCACGGGTGGAGCGTAAGGCCAGTCGCCGGGCGGCCTCGGAGGGACGCTTCCACGCGTCCTGAAATCCGCCGTCCTGATGCGGCTCAGGAAGAGGCACGCTGCTGCCGGGGTACAAGAGAAGTTTTGCCCGTCCAGGACTCGAGTCGCGTCCGCTACGCCGGAGGTTTGGAACCGCCGTGAGCCGTCCGCGAAGCGCCGGGCCCAGAATATGCACCCGGCTGTCCTGCACCTGAGGCTTGGGCGCGAACTGTGCGCCCAAGCCCTCATCGCCCGAACCGCGATCTTGCCCGCCTTAGGCGATGACGGTGTTGTCTGTTCGGCGGATCGCCACGATGGCCGAGCGGGGCAGTCCGGTGCCGTCGGGCCAGGAGCCGCCCGGGTGCTGGATGCCCGCGAACACCGTGCGCCGGTCCGCGGAAAAGGCCATGCCGGTCACTTCGGCGCCGTTCGGCCCCGTGAGGAAGCGCGCGATCTCGCCCGTCGCCGGGTCGCCCACCAGCATCTGGTTGTTGCCCTGGCCGGCGAAGTCGCCCTCGTTGCTGTCGTCCCCGTCCGTCTGGATCCACAGAAGGCCCTTGGAGTCGAACATCATGCCGTCGGGCGAGTTGAACATGTTGCCTTCGGTCACGTTGGGCGAGCCGCGATAGGCGCCCTCGGCGTGGACCGTCGGGTTCCCGGCCATGACGTAGAGGTCCCAGGTGAAGGCCGGGTCGGCGTGGTCCTCGTTCGCCGGGTACCAGCGCACGATCTGGCCGAACTCGTTCTCGGCGCGGGGGTTGGGGCCGCCCTGGACCGGGACCATGGCGTCGCCGCCGGCGTTGGTCGCCTCCGGCGCCCGGCGCGAGTTGTTGGTCAGCGCGCAGTAGGCCTGGACGGCATGCGGATGGATGGCCACCCATTCCGGCCGGTCCATGGTGGTGGCGCCCACAGCCGAGGCCGCCTGGCGGGTGTGGATGTGGATCATGGCCTGGTCCATGCCCGTCGCCTCGGGCGTCAGGGCGATCCACTGCCCGGTCCCGTTCTCGAAGAACCTGGCCACGTGGAGCAGGCCCTCGTCGAGCAGCGCGTCGGTGCTCTGGCCCGGGACGTAGCGGCCGTTCGACACGTACTTGTAGAGGAACTCGCCGCGCTCGTCGTCGCCCAGGTAGACGACCACGCGCCCGTCGGGCGCAAGCGTGACGGCGGCGTTCTCGTGCTTGAAGCGGCCGAGCGCGGTGCGCTTGACCGGCGTGGCGGCGGGGTCGAGCGGGTCGATCTCGACCACGTAGCCGAAACGGTTGGGCTCGTTCGGGTTTTGCGAGAAGTCGAAGCGGGGATCGAACCTTTCGTAGGCGTAGCCCGACTCGATGGCGATGCCGTAACGGTCGAAGCCCTGGGGCAGCTCGATCTCGGGATCGGTCGAGCCGAAGTAGCCGTTGAAGTTCTCCTCGCAGGTCAGGTAGGTGCCCCAGGGCGTCCGGCCGGCGCCGCAGTTGTTCATTGTGCCCAGCACCTCCCGCGCGGTCGGATCGGCGGCGGTCTGGAGCAGCGCATGGCCCGCGGCCGGGCCCGAGATCCGCATGGGGGTGGTGTGGTCGATGCGGCGGTTGAACTCGCTGTCGAGCGCGATGGACCATTCGCCGGCGTCGGACTGGAGAAGCTCGACGATCGTGACGCCCTGCGCGGCCTGGGCCTTCTGCACCTCCTCCAGGGAGGCCGGCACCACCTCGTAGTCCATCGCGGCGGCCTTCTCCTCCTCGGTCGTGGCCGCGGCCGCGCGGGCCTCGGCCTCGGCCGCCATGCGGGCCGCCGTCTCGGGCAGCAGGACGTCGAGGTTGGTGTATTCGTTGTTCACCGCCAGGATGTTGCGGTTGTTCAGGACGAACATCTCCATGCCGTCGGTGTTGTCGCCCACGGCCCGGCGCTGGCCTTCGACGGTGACCCCGGTCGCGGGATCGAACGCGGGCGCGTCCGAAAAGAGCGGGTCGCCCCAGCGCACGAGCACCTGCGCGGTGTAGCCTTCGGGAACATGCACCTCGAAGTCGGTCGCGGTCGGGATCGGCGTGAAGCCGAAGCGCGAGGACGCCGCGCCCTGCGCCAAGGCCGAGCCGGTGTTCAGCAGGCCCATCGCCGCCGCCCCCGAGCCCACGGCCAGCACGCCGCCCAGAAAGCCCCGGCGCGAGATCGCCGCCTCGACCACGCGGTCGAAGTCCACCGTCTCCGCCGCAGGGCGGTTGCGCTCGTCGAGCGCGTCCCAGTTCATCGGCTTGCGGTTGAAAATGTGCATGACTGAACCCCTTGGCGTGTCGTTGGTCGGCTGATGCCGGTCGGCCGTGAGAGCCGGATAGAGCGACAGCGTGACAGCCCGATGACACGTCGGTCGCCTTACGCAGCGCAAAAAATGGATCGCGCCAGCCTTGGAATCAATGACGAAGAGTGAGGGGAGTCCCGCGCTTCGTCCGCGGCGCAGATTTTTTTAAAGGCACGGCGGACGGGTCGGACGGCCAGCCGTATCGGGAAGGGTGGGGCCATGATCGGGACCATTGCGCCCAGAAAACGGTGCCCGACTTGTCAGTAATGTGCACTTTATGGTGTTCGGGACGCCTTTAAGGCCTAATGCCTGACCGCGAACCGGCCCTCAGTCAGACTACGGCGCATTGTCGTTCTCTGCCCGAACGTTACCGCGCCAGCAGTTCGGGCACATGAAGGCGGATCATCTCGGTGTCGTCGGCCTGGTCCGGGCTTCGGCCCGAGGAGAAGGGCAGGTTGTTGTCATTGGCGACAAGGATGTGGTCCGGACCGTCCATGACCACGCTTTCGATGGTCTGGAACGGGAACAGGAAGCGATCACCGATCCGTCCCGGCCCGATGCCTTGCGGGTCGGACAGGCCAAGAAGGTCGATCTGATCCAAGCGAGCGATGCGGCCGGAGGCATCCCTCTGCCCCAAGTCGATCATCGTGACCCGCTTGACCTGCGCGGGCTCGGGAAAGCAACTTCCCGCGTCGGCGGGCGGGGTGACTTCGGCACAGGCCCGGGCTGCATCGCCTTGGTGGTTGTCGCGCTCTATCACCAAAGCATGTCTGGCGTCCACGAAGCTGATATCACCGATGGACGTGGCCCCCTCGGTCAGGGCAAGACGTCGGACCTCGCCCGTCCAGGCACGCTGAACCGGATCGAACTGCAAGAGGAGGACGTCATCCTCGGTTGCGCCGTGCGACGTTCGCAGTGGCTGTTCGAGCACTGCCCAAAGTTGGCCATCGGGGGCAAGCCCCAGGCCCTCGAAGCCCGCCGAATTGGCCACCTGCCAAGTTGCGGGACCGGGCGCCGTGCCCGGAGCCACGGAGGGGTGGTCGGGCGAGCGCAGCATCCGGCCCTCATAGATGGTTGAATAGATCCCCGTAATGCGGCCATCGAGCGTTGCCGAGAGAAGGAACGGCCCGAATTCGTCGCCGATCCAGACCTGATCGCCGATGACCTGAATGGATTCCGGATCGAAATCCCCCCCGGTCAGATACCGGGCTTGGGTGCCCTCCTGCACGATGCGGAAGGGCACGAGTTGGTCCGGGTCGCGCAACCAGATCCGATTGGCCACCCTGATGGTCCCAAGTCCGAACTCCGGCACGAGGTGTACGAAGGACAGGAGCGCATCGGGCGAGTTGCGCTTGGAGCCGAAGCCGTTGTCGATCACGGCCCAGATGCCGCCGGTGGCCGGGCGCTCCTGCGCAAAGCCGGAGATCCCCTGCACCGGCTGGCCCAGGAACGGCGTGGGCAGGCCCGTACGCTGGGGCACGCTGTAGGGCTCGTCGACGCGCGAGAGCGGGTCGAGGAAACGACCGCTCAGGAAGTTCTCGCGCGGAGCGTCCGGGGGCGGGGCCGAGAAGGTGGCCGCTGGCAACCTGGAATGACCTGCCAGGGTGGCGTCGACCCTCTGCTGTGATGCCGCAGGGCTGCCCAGGGCGACGGCCAAGATCAGGACGGACGGAATGGCCATGCGCATCGCGTTCTCCAGAAGGTCCAGATGCCGTCAAGGTGGCTGCGCAACTTGAACCGGATGTGACAGCGACTGGGCAGGCCGCCGGTGGATCAAGTGTTCCGCGCAGCCGTAGGTCAGAGTCACCGTGCTGAGAATAACCGAATGTTCTTGCGGCGTCCGCGCTCGTGGCCTGACAAGGCCCAAGCGGGAGAGGTCCCGGAACGGAGCGGTTGACCACCCCTGGCATCGGTGGACCTGTGGTCAGCCGCGGGGCACGGTCGCCAGTGCCTTATCGGGCCTTCCGGCCTAAGACGCAGTCCGCTCGGGCCCCTACCTAAACGGAACCGAAGCCGTGGGCGCGTGCGCACCGTTTCCCCAGGAGCAGGAAACTTCATCCAAGATATGAAAAGGAAGGTCGCCCCACAGCAGGAGCGCCCTCTAGGAGTTGGGCAACAAGGAAAAGGGCCGCCGAGTTGATTTTATTAAGGGTTCGTTCTCGACCTTCGGCGGCTCTCCTAGGGTTTTCAGGCCGCGCGGGATCGACGTCCGACGCCCACTCCCGTTGCCATGGCGAGTGCGGCAAGGAGGAGGACCCCAGAACCGGGAAGGGGGATCGGGGCTGGGACGTCTTGCCCGACCCCAAGGGCGGCGAGGTCGTAGGTCGTGCCGTCCACAAGCCCGCCCAGCGGGTCCTCCCCGACCGGGTCGAGGAAGAACAACTCGAAGGTCAATGCCGTCCCGAAGATACTGGCCGCCGGGCCGTCGAGGTCGTCGAAGGTCAAAGCGAGGAGGTCCTCGCCTCGACCGATAGAGAAGGCAAGACCACCCAGGACCAGGCCGTTGCCGTCGGACAGGTCGAGCGTGGCCCGTGCCGTGTCGTAGGGGGACGCGAGGTCGAAGCTCAGGGCGAAGATGGCCCTGAGATTGCCCAGCGGCCCGGCGCCCTCCGCGATGGCATCGCCCTCGAAGAGGAGATCGCCGGCGCCGCCCTGGGCGACGAAGACGGCCTGGGCCGAAGGGATGTCGATCACGGGGACAGCCGCGGCCGGCAGGCCGGCGAGCCCGGCCCCGACAAGGGTCGCGGCCGCGAGAAGCGCTTTCATCCGGGTCATCCTTTGCAAGGGCAGGGAAGGGGGGCGCTTATGCGCCCACCAGGGGGAAGTCTTCGATGAAGGTGATCGCGTTGGCAGTCACGTTGTCGCCGCGGACATAGATCGCGTCGTCGGCGCCCTCGGGGTCGTCGAGGTAGACGATCACGTTGCGGCCGGCCTGCCGGACCGAGGCCACCGACACGCCTTCACCCAGCGCGATGGCATCGACGCCCACCTCGTAGTCGAGGATCGTGTCGCGCTCGCGAAGGCCATCCAGCGCCTCGGCCCCGAACAGGAACACATCGGCTCCGGCATTGCCCCGTGCGGTGTCGAACTTGCCCGCCAGGGTGGCGATCAGGTCGGCGCCCGTGGTGCCTTCCAGCCGGTCGCGGCCATTCGTGCCCAGAATGAACTCGAACTCGGGCTCGTCGAGGACCGTATCCTCGCGGAAGGCGAGGTTCTGGATGCGCTCGTCGTCCACGCGTCCGGTGTCCGCCTCGGCATAGGCCGTCTCGTCGGTCGCGTGATTGGCCGCGAGGTACTCGGCGAAGGCGTCCTGCTCGGTGCCGTTGTCGGCGAAGGTCGCCACGCCGTCGCGGGTCCCGTCGGGCGAGCCGTTGCCGTCGAGGTCCACCAGATCCACCCGATCGGCCCCGCCCCCTTCGGGGAAGGGATAACCGTCGCCCCCATCCGCGAGGAAGCCGAGCGTGACGATCCGCACGCCGGCGCCTGCGTCGCCCACGATCTCGCTGTCACGCACCAGCACGTCGAGATCGTTGCCTTCGCCGTCGGTGATGGCGGCGTTGACGATGCGCGAGCCCGCCGGCTGCGTGGCGTCGAAGCTGAACTGGAGCCCCGAGATCTGGGGGAAAGCGCCGGCCGCGGCCGGCAGCCCGGACGCCGCATGCTCCAGAATGGCAACCAAGTCGGCACGGCTGATGGTGACGAGCGTGAGACTGTTGTTGAAGGCGAGCGCGGCGGCGATGTCCGCTTGGCTGATGCCGCCCTCAGGCTTCACGAGGTTCCCCGCGCTGTCGAGGATCGCGCCGTTGGGCTGGCGCACGAAGCTGTCGCCGCCCGCCGGCACCACCGTCTCGCCGATCGAGGCGCGGATGCCGCCCCCGTTCTTGATCGAGACCAACACCGTATCGTCGACCTGGCGCGCATAGGCAAGGTTGGCATCCGAGGTGAGGTTGCCTAGGTTGGTCTCTTGCGTCCTCACGCCGTCGGGGTCGGTCGCGGTCTCCACCCCCGAGCGGTTGCCGTTGAGGAACACGTCCGCGCGCCCGAAGACGTTACTCTGGGTCGCAACGATCTGCTCCTCGATGGCGTCCGCAATGGCCTGCACCTCGGGATCGACCAGCTCCTCGGCCCCGAGCCGCGCCACCCCTGCGGCGTCGGTGGCGTAGGCGCCCGAGACCTCCGGGTCGTAGCTGTCGGCGACGACCCGGCCCTCCTCGTCAAAGTCGACCACCAGACGGCCCACATACTTGTAGTTGCCGTCGGTGTTGACGACCGCCGTCACCCCGCCGTCGGCGTTGGTGAGGAACCGCGGATACTGGCCCTGCGCGCTGTCGCCGTCGATCAGCACGTCAGTCTCGTCCAGGAGCCGCGTGTTGGAGCCGCCCGCCACGATGACATCGACGTTCGACAGCCGCTCGGCCAACGCGAACTCGATGTCGATCTGCTGCATGTGCGCGAGGAGGATCACCTTGTTCATCGCCGGATTGGCGGCGAGGAGGACGTCGACCTCTTCCTGGATCACCGCGGCCAGCGCGTCGAGCTCGGCCGCCGTGGGCTGGGTGCCCGCCCAGGGCGGGAAAACTCCGACGCCGCCTGTGCTGGACAGTCGGGCCAGGGTCGGAGTGGTCGCTCCGACGACGCCGATCAGTTCGCCGCCTTCCTCGAGAACGGTCGAGGATGTAACCACGTTGCCGACCGGCGCTTGGCCCCCCTCGATCTCGAGAGGCGCGAGGTCCGGGTCGGTCGAGAAGTCGAGATTTGTGGACAGGTAGGGGAAGAGTGTGCCGCCAAAGTCCTGCCCGTCCAGGGTCGTGCCCGTCAGGGCGCCAAAGTCGCCTGGCGCCGCGCCGCTGATCAGGTCGGCCAGCGTGGCAGTGCCCTTGTCGAACTCGTGGTTGCCTAGGGCGATGGCCTCGAAGCCCAGCTCGTTCTGGATCTGGATGTCCGCGATGCCTCCCGATCCGAACACCGCCTGAGAGGCGTCGAAGAACACGCCGGGGATGAAGGCGTCGCCCGAGGACAGGCGGAGGGTGTTGTCCGCGATGCCGTCATCGCCGAGATCCTGCGCCTCAAGCGCGTTCAGCACCGCCGAGGCGTTCGGCGCATAGAGCACCGAGGACCCCGTACCCTCCTGGTCGGACAGGTGGAGCAACTCCAGCGTATAGGTCTCTGGCTCAGGCACATTCAGGCCGAGGTCGAGGCCCACGACGATCGGATCGTGGTCCGAGGCGCGATAGGGATCACTGGTGTAGAGCGACGGATCGCGTCCGAAGTCGAGGTTGTAGTCCAGCGCGTCGGCTTCGTCGGCGTTGGCGTTCCAGTAGGCGGCGCCCGTCACCTGCGCGGCAAGGCTCTCGTTGGCCAGCGCGTAGTCGAGAGTGCCCGTCAGGCCGTCGAAGACGTAGCTGGGGCTCTCGGGGTCGTAGACCTCGCCCAGGTCGGTGAAGTCGTCCGCGGTGCCCAGCGTATCGTCCGCGCCTTCGCGGATCGCGGTGATCGGGTCTTCCCTCCGATAGGAGTTTAGGTCGCCCAGGATCAGGACGTCCGTCTCGCCGGTGCCTGTCGGATCGGTCGCCAGCCAGTCGACCAGCGCCTCGGCCGCAGCCTCCCGCACGTTCGAGCTGGCGCCCTGCCCATCGCCGATATCCACGTCGCCATCGACGGCCGAGCCCTTGGACTTGAGGTGGTTGATGACCGCGGTGAAGCTTTCGCCGGTGGCAGTCTCGGTGAAGGTCTGCGCGATTGACGGTCGCTGGACCCCTTCGGTCTGGAAGCGCGGATCGACCGTCTCGTCGAGAAGGGCGAAGTCGCCCTGCAGCGACACCGTTTCCGTGTTGTAGAGGAAGCCCACCTTGATGGCGTCGCCTCCGAGCGTCCCGCCCGTGGCGCCCTCGATCGCACCGGCCTCGACATAGGAGTAGGTGCCGCCGGCCGCATTCAGGGCCTGTGTCAGGGCCATCAGCGACACCGAGCCCGCTGGATCGTTCTCGATCTCCGTGAGACCGATCACGTCGGCGTTCATCGCCTGGATGGCGGCGACCAGCTTGGCCTCTTGTCGCGCGAACTCTTCGGAGCTGTTCGCCCCGCGCGGGTTCTGCGTGCCGTCCGGCCCGGTGTCGCCTGTAATCGTAGTGAAGTAGTTCAGCACGTTGAAGGACGCGACGCGCAGGGTGCCGCCCAGTTCGGCCGGCGCCTCGGGGCGCGGATTGTTCTGGACGAGCGTGCCGTCGGTCGGCTGGTGGATGCGGTACTCCGGCTCCTCGCTGCCCGTGGGATCCGCAGAAAAGCCGATCACGCCCGTGAGGCCGGTGTAGCCGTCGCCCATGCGGAACACGTCGCCCGCCGACAGGATGCCATCGGCGCCGAGGAACGGCACTTGGATCGGGGACGGGTTCTGCGCGATGGACCCGTCATCGACCACGAGCGAGCGCGACGCCACCTCCTTCAGAAACTGCTGGTAGCCTTCGACGCTGGGCGCGTTGGTCTGGGTGTAGGTCTCGATCCGACCCTCGGAGGTCAGGCGGATGGTGCCGAAGCGGTCGAGCTGGAACAGCTCGCTCACCGTCAGCTCCTCCGGCACGGTGACGCGCATGCCCTCGTAGGCTTCGAGGTTGGCGACGTAGTCGCCGTCCGCGTCCTGCAGCACGGTCGCGGTGGGAAAGCTGATCGTCACCGCCTCGGGCAGGGGATTGCCGCTGGAGACGATGGTGGCCGCGTCAGCCAGGATCTCGGTCTCGCCCGCATCCTCGCGCACCCGGCCCTCGACGGTCACGAGGTCGCCGACCGCGACCGCCTGCGAGGAGGCGACGAATACGCCCTCGGAGGTGCTGGCCTGCGCGTCCGCATCCGCGTCCTCTTCCTGGACGTAGAAGCCGCCGAGCCCCGGCAGGAGTTGGGTGACGATGCCCTGGATACGCACGGCCTCCCCGTTCAGCGGGCTCGCATCGGCCGCGCCGGCGACGCCCACCAGCGTGCTGTCGGCGAGATCGGTCGAGCCCTGGACCTCGTGGATCCTGACGTCGCGGTAGACGACTTCGCCGCCAATGGCACCGCCAGCAGTTGGGGTGTTCACCCCCCGGTCGTTGTTGAAGTCAAGGAGGCGGAAGTCCGAGGCTTGATCGGTATCCACGCCATCGGCGACCCGGCCGACCCCTGCGGGCAGCAAGGTGCCGTCCGGCCCGACCACGGGCGCCCCGAAGGCAAAGGAGGCCGCTCCCTCGCCGTCCGACACGCCCACCGAGTCGAGCACGACCTCCGAGCCCGTGACTCTGGTGCCAGTGATCGTGGGAGTCTCGACCAGCGCGAGCGTGTAGCTGGAGTTCTCGACGAAGTTGGACGACAGCACCGCATTGGGCGTGACGCCATAGACGTTGCTCACGAGGCTGTTGCCCAGCAGGAAATAGCCGTTCTCGCCCACCACATGCTCAGCGGTCAAGTCGAAGCGCCTGTCAATCGAGCCGTTATCGGTGATGGCATCGCTTTCTACGACGATGAGGCTGAGGCCCGCGAGAGACTGGCCCGGGGTTCCCCGCAATTCGATGTACTCGGCATCGTCCCCGGTCGTGGAGCCCAGCACCTCGTTGATCACCAGGGCCGGTGCCGTAGCGATCGCCGCCGTGCCGATGATGGATGCTTCGCTTCCACCGGAGGAGCCTTCCTGCAGGCGGTCTGTTGCCTGGGTATCGCTGGCGACGGGAACTTCGCTGAAGGACGGCAGGCCACGCAGGAGTGGTCCGGCGGTGACGGGTCTGTTCATGCTGCACCTTTCTAGAGAGCAGGTTCTTGGTGCCAGTACTCTCGATTGTTGACAGTATCGCAACAAAGAGGCGTTCTGACGCCACGTCGCTCATCAAGTCATCCAGTGTGGCGGCTCGGAGATGCGTAGGGTTCGTGCCTCTGGATGGGGCAGGACAGCGCCGGGAGGTCGTCAGAGGTCCGGATGCAGATCACCTGACCCGCGACGAGGCTGACGCCTCGGGAGGCGTCATCGCCTCGCCGCGGGAGATCGATGTGAGCTTCCCCGTCGTCCGGTGGGCCGGGCCGCAGGCTGCGGGACGCGCCTGATCTTCCACCCGCCTGCTGCCTCATTGGACGGCCCTTGCGGTTCGGCTATCAAAATTGTCCGTGCATACCTGCAGCGTTGACCGCTGAGGAATCTGGTGCCTCCGCGGCCGGATCGACCGACCGACGCGCCATCATCGCCTGCGCTCTCCTGCGGATCGGCGCTGTTGCGTGTCCTGCGAACGGGCTCCAACGCACATGGCCAGATGGGTCATGAGTTCGGTCATCCGTCACGAGTTCGGGGCCAAAGGCGCGCTCCGTCGATGGAGGCAGATCCGCGCCCGCCGTCGATGTCGTGACCCGCGATCCGCATCCGGCCAACGCGACCGTCCCGAAACAGGTGGCGGTCGACCGCCGGACGGGCAGGGTGCCTCACCTGCGATGCCCACGAGCCTCATCTCAGGGTCCGGACGGACCTTCGGCCGACGCGGAGGCCGTCTGCTGCGCGGTCGGCGCGACCCTCCAGATCGTGTTCGACAGGTCGTCAGCCACGATCAGGGCGCCGCGCGGGTCCACCGTCACGCCCACAGGCCGTCCCCGCGTGTTGCCCTCGTCCAGAAGGAAGCCGGTCACCACGTCGATCGGATCGCCGGCGGGCTCGCCGTCGCGGAACGGAACGAAGACCACCTTGTAGCCGACCGGATCGCTGCGGTTCCAGCTGCCGTGCTCGCCGACGAAGACACCTTCGGCGAAGTCCTCACCCATGGCCTGGTTCGAGAAGGCGACGCCGAGTGCTGCCACATGCGCCCCCAGGGCATAGTCCGGCTCAAGGGCCGAGGCGACCATCTCGGGGTCCTGCGGTTGCGCGCGCGGGTCCACGTTCTGGCCCCAGTAGCTGTAGGGCCACCCATAGAAGCCGCCCTCTTGCACCGTGGTCAGGTAATCCGGGACGAGGTCGGGGCCGATCTCGTCCCGCTCGTTGACGACAGCCCAAAGGTCGCCCGTCCCGGGCTGGATGGCGAGGGCGGTGGGATTGCGCAAGCCGGTGGCAAAGGGCCTGTGAGCTCCGGTTGCCACGTCGATCTGCCAGATCATGGCCCGGTTTTCCTCGGCGTCGATGCCCCGTTCGGTGATGTTGCTGTTGGACCCGATGCCGACGTAGAGGAAGCGGCCGTCGGCGCTGGCGGTCATCGCCTTGGTCCAGTGATGGTTGATCTCCGACGGCAGCTCCGTGAGCGTGACAGGCTCCCCGCTCGCTTCGGTTTGCCCGTCCTCATAGGCGAAGCGGACCACCGCGTCCTGGTTGGCGACGTAGATCGCCCCGTCCACCAGCGCCAGGCCGTAAGGGGCGTTGAGTCCGTCCGCAAAGACCGTCTGGAGTTCGTAGGCGCCGTCGCCATCCGCGTCGCGCAGCAGCGTCAGCCGATCGCCTCCTTCGACCGGGCTCTTGCCCAGGCTCTTGATGAAGCCCGCGACGATGTCCTTGGGACGAAGCGCGGGCGCGCCCCCGCCGGACCCTTCCGCGACCAGAATGTCCCCGTTGGGCAGGACGAGCATCTGGCGCGGGATCATGAGGTCCGTGGCGATGGGCGTGACCGTGTATCCTTCGGGCACCGTGGGAAGATCGTCGCCCCACAGCGCCGGCCTCGGGACGGCCATGGACGGCAACAGGCCGCGGCTCGGCTCGGGCAGGGCCGGGTCGGAGCCGTAAAGCGAGGACTGAGCCATGGCGCCCGGGGGCAGGGCGGCCAGAAGCCCGGTCAGCAGGAGCGAGCGCATCATCCGATCTCCCTGACTCGGAGCCCGGAGTAGCCTATCCAGGCCGCCGCGAGCGCCAGCGCCGTTGCCGCCACCGACAGATAGAGGCCCTCGGGCATCGTGGCCCAGGCGTCCTTGGCGTGGACCAGCGCGTTGATGAAACCGACCACCCAGGTTGCGAGCAGCACGAGGGCATAGAGAACCGCGCGCCCGTTGCGGTGCGCGCGGCCGCGCAGAAGGTTGACCATCGCCCAGAGCAGCGCGAAGCCGCCGCCGAGCAGTCCACCGGCGTTGAGCCAGGCCGCGAAGTTGGCCCACTGGATCTCGAAGGTCCGCCAATAGGCGATGTCGCTGACCAGCGCGCTCAGGAACAAGGTGACCGGGAAGGCGAGAAGGATGGAGTGTAGGGGATGGAGCGGTCGCAGGGGACCTGGAGCGAAGGTTGCAACCACGGTGTCTCCTCTCAGGCTCGCATCCTGCCGCGCGCCCCTAGGTTCAGCGAGACGGTCGATGGGGGAATGCGCCCGTGGTCCAGAGGTTCCGCAAGCCGCCTGGATCTGCGGCCAAGCTCCCGCCAGCATCCGTTGTCCCAATGCCCGCGCCGGCTCTGGCAGGGACGGGAGGTCCGAGCGGACCTGACATCACGCGCTGGTGGGTCCTTTGCTGCCCGGATCCGAGAGGGACCGATACACCGACGACCTGGCGATCCCGAGCTGCCGGGCGATGGCGGAGGGGGAGAGCTTCTCCTCGTTGCGGAGCCGCCGCACCTCGGCAGGGTCGATTTTGGGCTTGCGTCCCTTGTAGACGCCCTTGGCCTTGGCCGCCGCGATCCCTTCCATCTGCCGCTCGCGCCGTAAGTTCGTCTCGAACTCGGCAAAGACTCCCAGCATGTCGAGGAAGGCCTTGCCCGCCGCCGTGGAGGTGTCGATGGGCTGCTCGGTCGCCCTGAGCGTGACCTCCTTCTGCTTCAGCTCATGGACGAGGTCCTGCAGGTCCCTGAGCGAGCGCGCCAGCCGGTCGATGCGGGTGACCACAAGGGTGTCGCCGGGCCTGAGGAATTGCAGGAGCAATTCGAGCTCGGCCCGGCCCTGCCGCGAGGTGCCGGTTCGCGTTTCCGAGCGCACGATCTGGCAGCCGGCCCGCCAGAGCTCCGCTTCCTGGAGCGAAGGGTCCTGATCGGACGAGGACACGCGGGCGTAACCGTAGAGGGCCATCACAAGGCTCATCCGTCCGACTGGGATCCAGACCCGAGTAGGCTAGCCTGCGACATGGCCGAGCGCCATCCCATCCGAACAACAGGTCTCGTCGTCGACCCGACAGTTGCGACGGAGGCTGCGGATCGCTCACAGACCCCGGCCCCCTTGATCGTCTCGATCCAGCGCGGGTCCTCAGTTGGTCGCGCCCGAATGGTTGATGAAGGGATAACCCATAAGCGCTTTTCGCATGACATGCGGAACAGCATCTGCGACGGCAGCAAGACCCAAGAAGCGCAAATCGGCACCGCGATCCGTTGCCTGCATGATCATGGGCGGCTGGCGAAGAGTGGGAGAGCGTCCGATCCAACCACGTCTCCCGGGCCGAGAACGCCCGATCGGCATCTCGGGCGAGGACGGCATGCCCGTGACACCCGAGGCTGGGGTCATCGACCCGTTCCCTCTCAGATGCACCCATAGCACCTGGGACGAGACCAGCCTGAACGAGCCTCTGAAGCGGCAGGCCGCGACCCAGGTCGTGCTGGCTGGGCAGCACACCTGTAACGGCTCACCATGCCTTCCGATGCGGTCTGTGTCCTCGACGGAGTCGACAACAAAGTGGCGCTGCACGACCTGCGGACGAACCAAGCGCCACGATCACGGCAACCGAAGTGGCCAGCAGCCGCAACAAGGCGGCCCGCTCAGGCCAGTTGGCACGAACTCTTGGTGGCAGCCTTGCCGATAGTCGGTCTTGGCAGGCCAAGCTCGCACGCCGACCCGCCCGCCCATCGTTCAAGTGACCCGATGCTGCCGATGCCTGGGCCCGAGATGGCGCCATTCGACAAGTAGAGGAACGACCAGCCGTCGCTCCTCCAGGCCTGGCGGTCCAACTTGAAGCCGCAAAGGCGCAGGCTGACGCTCAGTCGTCTTCCTTCTGCAGGGCTGCGTACTCCTCCTCGCTGAGGGAAGCGAAGCCCACCTCGGCCGCATCGAGATCCCGCTCCGATTCCTCGTCGGACACCTGCGCCTCCTCGCCCTGGTTCTCGACGATGCCGCGAATGATGCTTTCGGCCTCGATGTCCATGAGAGCCTCCCCGATCTCGTCCCGCAGATCGAGACCGGGCTCGGTGGTGTAGAGCGTCACGGTGTAGCGGCGGCGGAAGAGCGTGGTCATGGGATCTCCTTCGGGGTCGAGATGTGGTCAGCCATAACGGTCGTTCCGGTGGAACTAGCTGGACCATCCCCGGATGGAAGGACGATCTTCCGGGCGGCCGCCTGCTTTGTGAGATCCGGAGTCCGCCGTCGCAACCAGATCACTGGCTGGCCGCCAGAGCCGGGACGGAAGGGAACGTCACCGTCGGCAGGCCGCCCCCGGGTCAGACGCCCCCGCCTGTTCCGGGTGGTCGCTCGTCGTACCTGTCTGCCTGACATCGCCGGATCAGGTCTTGCAGCATGGCTTCCAGCTTCTCGGCGTTGCGGGGGCCGAGAATGCGCCGCAGGTCCTGGTCGAAGCGGATGGCCCGTTGGCCCAGCGTGGCGAACGTCTCGTGGCCCCGGTCGGTCAGGGTCAGGTTCTCGCTGCGCCGGTCCACGTCGTCGGTCCGCCGCGCGAGAAGGCCCCGCGCTTCCAGGGCCGCGACGGCGCGGCTCACCTTGGTCTTCTCCATGTGCGAGATGCGGCAGATCGTGGCGGCCGTCATGGCCCCGAACTTGCCCAGATTGGCGATGATGCGCCATTGGGTACGAGTCAGGTCATGTTCGGCGCGATAGATCGCCTGGAAGTCCCGGCTCGTCGCCTCGGCGGCCTGATTCAAGAGGTAGGGAAGGAAGGTCTCAAGGTCGAAGCTCCGCGGCTGGCCGCTCTCATCCTGCATCGTCGTCCTCGCGTCTCGTTCAGGGCTGGGCGCCATCTCGCGCGTCGATCACGCCGTGGGCGTCATACGGTCGGGGTGGGCGACGACGACGGGAGGCAACTCCGCCAGGCGGCTCCCGATGGCCGCGATCCGGGGATAATCGGCCAAGGCCACGCCCCAACGTTCCGCATGGTAGATCTGTGGGACAAGGCAGATGTCGGGCAAGGTGATGCGGTCGCCGTGGCAGAACCGCCCCGTGGAGCCGTCGGCCAGCATCGCCTCGAGCCCTTGCAGGCCCAAGGCAATGAAGTGGCGCATCCAGGCCTCCTGCGCAATGGCGCCCCGCGACGCCTGAACGGCGTGGTGGGCGACGCGAAGGTTGCACACGGGCTGGATCTCGGCCGCGACGGCCAGCGCCAGCGTCCGTACCCGTGCCCGGCCAGGAGCGTCGACCGGCAGGAAGCCCGCGTGCCGCGTCTCGTCCAGGTATTCGAGGATGGCGAGCGACTGAGTGAGCCGCAGCCCGTCGATCTCCAGCGTGGGCACGAGTCCCTGCGGGTTGCGCGCAAGGTTCTCGGGGCCGGTCTGCTCGCCCCGGGGCAGGTCCACAGCGCGGCGCTCGTAAGGCAGGCCCAGCAGGTTCAGGGCGATGCGCACCCGGTAGGCCGAGGACGAGCGCCAATAGTCGTGCAGGACGATGAGCGCGGAGGAGGGCATGTCGATCGCTCGTGAGAAGGTGGACCTCCGACCGACGCTAGGATTGACTAAGTTGCGGATGCAACGATCATCCAGCGCAACCGGCATGACGGAAGCGGGCCGTGTCTTGGAGGACCCCATGACGACTCACCGATTGCCCGAGGGCATGATCCGTGCGGCGGTCACGAGCGGCCCGCACGAGGGCTACATGCCCGGCTTCGGGAATGACTTCGAGACGGAGGCCCTGCCGGGTGCGCTGCCGCAGGGCATGAACAGCCCGCAGAAGTGCAACTACGGCCTTTACGGCGAGCAGCTCTCGGGCACGGCCTTCACGGCGCCCTCCCACCAGAACGAGCGGACCTGGTGCTACCGCATCCGGCCCTCCGTCAAGCACACGGGTCGGTTCCAGAGGATCGACGTGCCCCACTGGAAAAGCGCCCCCCACGTGCTGCCTGACATCGTCAGCCTCGGCCAGTACCGATGGGACCCGGTGCCCCATGCGGGCGAGCCGATGTCCTGGATCACGAGCATGCGCACCGTCACCACGGCCGGCGACGTGAACACCCAGACCGGCATGGCGAGCCACATCTACACCGTCACCGCCTCGATGGTGGACGAGTACTTCTTCTCGGCCGACGGCGAGCTTCTGGTCGTGCCGCAGGAGGGACGGCTGCGGTTCTGCACCGAGCTCGGGATCATCGATCTTGAGCCCAAAGAGATCGCCCTCCTGCCGCGCGGCCTCGTCTACCGCGTCGAGGTGCTGGACGGGCCGTGCCGCGGGTTCGTGTGCGAGAACTACGGGCAGAAGTTCCAGCTGCCGGGCCGCGGGCCCATCGGTGCCAACTGCATGGCCAACCGGCGCGACTTCAAGACGCCCGTGGCGGCCTTCGAGGACCGGGACGCGCTCTCCCGAGTGGTCATCAAGTGGTGCGGCCAGTTCCACGAGACGCGGATCGGGCACTCGCCGCTCGACGTGGTGGCCTGGCATGGCAACTACGCGCCCTGCAAGTACGACCTGCGCACCTACTGTCCCGTGGGCGCGGTGCTCTTCGACCACCCCGATCCGTCGATCTTCACGGTGCTCACCGCACCCTCGGGGCAGGAGGGGACCGCCAACATTGATTTCGTGCTGTTCCGCGAGCGCTGGATGGTGGCCGAGAACACCTTCCGCCCGCCCTGGTACCACAAGAACGTCATGAGCGAGTTGATGGGCAACATCCACGGCGTCTACGACGCCAAGCCCAAGGGCTTCGTCCCCGGCGGCATGTCCCTGCACAATTGCATGCTCCCCCACGGCCCCGACCGGACCGCCTTCGAGCGCGCATCGAACGCCGATCTCAAGCCCGAGAAGCTCGATGAGACCATGTCCTTCATGTTCGAGACCCGCTTTCCGCAGCATCTGACCGAGTGGGCAGCCAAGTCCGCGCCCTTGCAGGACGACTATCTCGACTGCTGGGACAGCCTTGAGAAGAAGTTCGACGGCACGCCGGGCGTGAAATGATGGTCAGTCGGGGGGCGGGGTCCGGGCTGGTCCTTTATCCCCGCTCGCCGCTCCAGCCCCGCCCCTGACCAGGCGGACCGTGGCTCCCCTTCCACCGTTCCGGACAGATCCTTGCCCCTTCTGCGCTCCTGGCTCGACGCCGCCAACGATCCCGCGGGCCCGTTCCCGCTCAACAACCTGCCCTATGGCGTGTTCTCCGCGCATGGGGGCACACCCCGCTGCGGCGTGGCGATCGGGGACATGATCCTCGACGCCACGGGGCTGGAGGCGGCGGGAGTTCTGCGTCTCCCTGGTGGCCCGCTCCTGGCCGAGCCCGCCTGGAATGCCATCATGGCGGCGGGATCGGATGTGTGGGACGCGCTGCGGGCGCGGCTCACTGCGCTTCTGGCCGAGGGCGCGCCCGAGCGGGCCTCGGTCGGGCCTCATCTGGTGCCCTTGGCCGGGGCGCAGCTCCACCTGCCGTTCCGCGTGGCGGAGTACACCGACTTCTACGCCGGGCGGCATCACGCGACCAACGTGGGCACCATGTTCCGCGGCCCCGAGAACGCCCTGCCGCCCAACTGGCTGCACCTCCCTATCGGCTACAACGGCCGCGCCTCGTCGGTGGTCGTCTCGGGAACGCCCGTGCGTCGGCCCTGGGGTCAGGTGAAGGGCCCGGATGACGCCGCGCCTCGCTTCGCGCCCTCGGCCCGCTTCGACATCGAGCTGGAACTTGGCGCCGTGGTGGGCACGCCCTCGCAAGCCGGCCAGCACGTCACGGTGGCCGAGGCCGACGCGATGATCTTCGGCTATGTGCTGCTCAACGACTGGTCGGCCCGTGACATCCAGGCCTGGGAGTACCAGCCGCTCGGCCCCTTCCAGTCCAAGGCCACCGCGACCACCATCTCGCCCTGGATCGTCACCAAGGCGGCGCTTGAGCCCTTCCGCACCTCCACGCCCGCGCGCGAGGTGCCGCTCCTACCCTACCTGGAGGAGCCTGGGCCCATGCTCTACGACATCGCGCTTGAGGTGGCCCTCATCCCCGAGGGCGGCGAGGAGACGGTCATCAGCCGCACCAACTATGCGGAGATGTACTACTCCACCGCCCAGCAGCTCGCGCACCACACCACCTCGGGCTGCGCGATGCGCACGGGCGACCTCCTCGGCTCAGGTACGATCTCGGGCCCGACCAAGGATAGCCGCGGCAGCCTGCTGGAACTGTCCTGGGGCGGCAAGGAACCGATCGCCATCGCAGGCGGCGCCCGACGCTTCATCGAAGACAACGACACCGTGACGCTCCGAGGTGAGGCCAGGGGCGACGGCTACACCATCGGCTTCGGCGACTGCACGGGACAGGTCATCCCGGCGTTGCCCCAGCCTTATGAAAGGTAAGGTCCCTTGAGGCTTGTGCCTTTCCAGGGAGCCACGACGCCCCCCACGCCAGCCCTGTCCGGCTTCAAGTCGCAAGGGGCAACCGGTCGAACTCCAGGCGCGGCGCGGCTCCGCCAACTCCCGGACCGTGAGGAAAAGCCTCGCCCGAGCGGGACCGGCTTCGACTTCACGACGCTTGTTGACCGGAACTCGTCCGACCCGCGGAACCCTCTCCCGTAATCCTCCGCCTCGACACAGAACGGAAGCGCCCGAAGCGAACCAGTTACCCGTAGGCGTGCGCGGGGCCACAGGTCAGGCGCAGCCGTGCACCAGCAGAGTGGTCGACGTGGACACACGCCTGGATGCGCAACGCCCGCCAGCCGAAGGCACCCGCTTGGGCAAGCCCACAACGACAATCTGGCCCATCTGTGCCTTCGCCATCCGACCGGCGGCGCTTGCCGACGAAAAGGTCCGGCGTGGCCGGCGCGGAAGCCAGAGCGGTTCAGTCCCGCTGCCGTTCGCCGTCCAGCACGGAGGCG
Organism: Rubellimicrobium roseum; assembly: GCF_006152145.1. GTDB lineage: Bacteria > Pseudomonadota > Alphaproteobacteria > Rhodobacterales > Rhodobacteraceae > Rubellimicrobium > Rubellimicrobium roseum. The sequence goes on from NZ_VDFV01000003.1 coordinate 32,353, forward strand.
AGGAGAGCGCCCACAGAGGTCGTCGAAGCATGTACGCGCCAGAACCTTGAATGTGCCGCCGCGGTCCTTGCGCCCGGCCCACCTCTAGAATGGGCCGAGCGTTGCGCTATTGACCCCACCTTCGCGACCGGACGCGCTGGCCAGGCACGACCACCGCCGGACCGCCTAAGCCGGCCAACCAGCCGCGCCGCACAGATTTGGCCGGCTCCATGTTGCCCGCTCGGACCGGTTTTCTTACCCGTGCGGGGGCGAGGCGCTTGCGCAGGGCGGGACCAGGATCTATCGATCAGGCATGTCGTGATCCGTCCCGCCGCTCCTGAGCATGATCTCGCCCGCCATTCCGGTGGGTGGGCATGTCATGGAGAGTGAGCCCAATGAAGCACGACAAGGTGTCCGACGAGCGTCGACGTGGAGAAACCCGCGAGCGCATCATCCGCGCGGCCGAGCAGGTCCTTGCCCGGGCCTATCGCTTCGCTTCCCGCCAGGAGATGATCGAAAGCCAGTTCCGCGTGCGCGAAAGCGTGGTGCGGGAGATGAGGCGCCGCCTGAGGTGAGCCCGGATCGGGACGGGGCGACCCGTCCCGATGGCGCGTGATCGTGACGCTTCCTCGGCCCGTACCGGGCGTCGTCGTCCCGTTCGCGCCGAGTCTCGGCAAAGGGACGGGCCACGCGGCGTGCACCGCCGGTCCACAAGTGCGGCGCGCAGGCTGGCACGCTCGCGCTTGGCACCAAGGGCCTGATCCGCGAGCGACTACGACGCGAGCGTCCCACCGTCGGTTTGCGCGGTCGACGGGATGGTTATCAGCGACAACCTTGACGACGGTCAGCGCGGGAACTGAGACAGCCAGCCTTAGCGGCGCACCTTTGGCGGGCGGAACGCCACCCGCATCGACGGGCAGAGGGCAATTAGTTCCATGTCTTGCGCGGCCTCGTGCCGGGGGCGAAACGGATCGCGTGCAATTACAGATGTCTGCAATCTTCTGCACGCCGAACTTCCCAATGGCGAGTTCATGGGCATCGCCCAAGTTGCAATGCACCAGCGGTCGGATGAGTTGCCCAAGCAGATCGCCCCTGTCAAAAGAACGAAGCGCATCGCCGACCTGGGTGGCGCGGCGGTGGTCGAGGTGACGACCCAGGGCGTCCCCGAACCCGAGGTGGCGCTGCGCTCGACAGCTTCGATGCTGTGAAACCGCGCCGGTCAGGCATCGCACCGGTCACGAGCCGCCGGATCGAGCAAGGATGTCCCTTCGCTCGGCGCCTTTTCGATGCTGGCGGATTTCCGACGCGACACGGAGCAGACGCCGTGCGCCGGGGAGGGCAGCGACAAGCATCTCTGACTTGGAGGGATCAACTGCCGCGTCCACGACCACGGCAAGCGCCTCTCGGGCCGGGGCGGCCCGAGCCCGCCAGTCAGGACATCGTCCGCCTAGCCGCCCTCCAAGCCTCGGGGGTGGTTCCTTCCGCTTCACGGAAGGTACGGATGAGATGGGAGGCGTCGCAGAAGCCGGTTTCGGCCGCGATGCGCGCCACCGAGCGGTCTGTCCGGGCGAGCAGGTGGCGCGCCTGCGCCAGGCGGATTCGCCGGTCGGCCTCGCGCGGGGTCACGCCCAGCGCGTCGGCGAAGTGGCGCTCCAGCCGGCGCCGGCCGACGCCCAGGCGGGTGGCGAGGTCCGTCACGCCCAGCGGCGCCTCCATCGACTGCTGCATGGCGAGAAGGGCGCGCTTCACCAGCGGGTCGGGGGTGGTCAGTTCCAGCGGCAGGCCGGGCTGGGGCCGCTCGGCGCCCATCGCCTCGTCGATGATCATGATGGCAAGGCTCTTCCTGGCCGCCGCCGGGCCGATGTGGCGATCCACGAGGAAGGCGGCCAGATGCGCCGAGGAGGCCCCGCCCGAGCAGGACAGCCGGTCGCGGTCCACCACGAAGATCTGGTCCGACACGGGCACGAGACCGTCGAACTCGTGCAGGAAGTCCTCGTGATGGAACCAGCTCACGCAGGCCTTGTAGCCGTTCATCAGCCCCGCGCGGTGCAGGATGAAGGTGCCCGTGCAGACCCCCACCAGCGGCACGCCCGCCTCGGCCGCGCGGCGCAGGAACGCGGTGTGGTCAGGGTGCAGGCGCTCGATCTCGTCCACGAGACCGCCCACCACCACCACGTAGTCGAAGCGCTTGGGGTCGCCCAGCGGCTCCTCAGGGCTGACGCGGACGCCGCAGCTCGACGGCACGGGGTCGGGGCCGGGCGAGAGCACGCGCCACTGGCACAGGATCGGGCGCGACCGGTCGCCCTCGTCGGCGGCCAGCCGCAGCACGTCCACGAAGTTGGCGAAGGCGCAGAGCGTGAAGCGCGGCGCCAGGATGAAACCGATGCGCAGGCGGGGGGCAGGAGAGGGCATGGCGGATCACGGGACAATGGAGCCGTCCCGTTCATACAACGGTTCTGACGCAATAATACAGGCCCAGGCCGCCGGTTCTGTCATCATGCCGTCATCTGACGCGCCCTGACCGCGAGTCCCTGCATGACCCATTACTCCGCCTTCGCCCTCCTCAAGAACGCCCTGTCCGGCCACAAGAACTGGCGCGAGCAGTGGCCCGATGCCCAGCCCAAGGCCGAGTACGACGTGATCATCGTCGGCGCGGGCGGGCACGGGCTCGGCGCGGCCTACTACCTTGCCAAGGAGCACGGGATCACCAACGTCGCGGTGATCGACAAGGGATGGCTCGGCGGCGGCAACACCGGCCGCAACACCACCATCGTCCGCTCAAACTATCTCTATGACGAAAGCGCGCGGCTCTACGACCACGCCCTCGACCTGTGGGACGACCTGAGCCAGGACCTCAACTACAACGTCATGTATTCGAAGCGCGGCGTCATGATGCTCGCGCACAACGTCCACGACGTCCAAAGCTTTCAACGCCACATCCACTCGAACCGCCTCAACGGCGTGGACAACCGTTGGCTCTCGCCCGCGCAGGCCAAGGAGTTCTGCCCGCCTCTCAACATCTCGCCGGACGCGCGCTACCCGGTGATGGGCGCGGCGCTGCAGATGCGGGCCGGCACGGCGCGGCACGACGCCGTGGCCTGGGGCTACGCGCGGGCGGCGGCGGCGCGGGGCGTGGACATCATCCAGAACTGCCCCGTCATCGCCATCCGCCGCGGACCCGACGGCGCCGTGCAGGGCGTGGACACCGCCAAGGGCTTCATCAAGGCCAAGAAGGTGGCCGTCTCGGCCGCCGGGAACACCTCGGTCGTGATCCAGTCGGCGGGCCTGCGGATGCCGCTCGAAAGCTACCCGCTGCAGGCGCTCGTCTCCGAACCCGTGAAGCCGATCTTCCCCTGCGTGGTGATGTCCAACACCGTCCACGCCTACATCAGCCAGTCCGACAAGGGCGAGCTGGTCATCGGCTCGGGCACGGACCAGTACGTGAGCTACTCGCAGCGCGGTGGCCTGCCGTTGATCGAGCACACGGTCGCGGCGATCTGCGAGGTGTTCCCGATCTTCTCGCGGATGCGGATGCTGCGGAAATGGGGCGGCATCGTCGACGTGACGCCCGACCGCTCGCCCATCCTGGGCAAGCTTCCCGTCAAGGGGCTCTACGTCAACTGCGGCTGGGGGACGGGCGGATTCAAGGCCACGCCCGGCGCGGGGCATCTCCTCGCCTGGACCGTTGCCAAGGACGAGCCACACCCAATCAACGCGCCCTTCACGCTCGAACGCTTCACCACCGGCCGGCTGATCGACGAGGCCGCCGCCGCTGCCGTCGCGCACTGAGGTCCACATGCTCCTGATCCACTGCCCCTACTGCGACGAGACCCTCCCCGAGCCCGAGTTCGCCTACGCGGGCGAGGCGCATATTGCGCGCCCCGCCGACCCCATGGCGCTCACGGACGAGGAATGGCGCGACTTCCTGTTCATCCGCTCGAACCCGCGCGGCACCCATTATGAGCGCTGGCGGCACGTCCACGGCTGCGGGCGCTTCTTCAACGCGATCCGCGATACCGTGAGCGATAAGTTCGCCATGACCTACCGCGCGGGCGAGCCGCGCCCGAACCTCGACGCCCTCAAGGAGGCCGCCGAATGACGCAGCCGTTCCGCATCCCCGGCCGCGGCCGGGTCGACCAGTCCCGCCCGGTGCAGTTCACGTTCGACGGCCGCACCGTCACCGGCTGCCTGGGCGACACCGTGGCCTCGGCGCTGCTCGCCAACGGCATCCACCTGATGGGCCGGAGCTTCAAATACCACCGCCCCCGCGGCGTCGTTTCCGCCGGGTCCGAGGAGCCCAACGCGCTCGTGGGGACCTCGCGGGGGCCGGGCCGCTTCGAGCCCAACACCCGCGCGACCATGCAGGAGATCTGGGACGAGCTGCGGGTCGAAAGCCAGAACCGCTGGCCCGGCCTCGCATTCGACATCGGTGCGATCAACGACCGCTTCGGGCGCTTCCTGCCCGCAGGCTTCTACTACAAGACCTTCATGTGGCCGCGCTCCTTCTGGGACAAGGTCTACGAGCCCTTCATCCGCGCCGCGGCGGGCCTGGGCCGCTCGCCCACCGAGCCCGACCCTGACCTCTACGCGAGCCGCAACCTCCATTGCGAGGTCCTCGTCGTGGGCGCGGGCCCGGCGGGCCTCGCCGCCGCGCTGGCGGCCGGGCGCTCGGGCGCCTCGGTCGTCCTCGTGGACGAGCAGTCCGCGATGGGGGGCACGCTGCTGTCCGAGCCCGACGTCCGCATCGACGGGCAGGGGGCCTGGGACTGGCTGGCCGCGACGCTGGCCGAGCTGCGGTCCCTGCCGAGCGTGCGGCTCATGACCCGCACGACGGCCATCGGCTATTACCACCAGAACATGGTTGGCCTCTGCCAGCGCGTGACCGACCACCTCGCAAGCCCGCCCGAGGGCGCCCCGCGCGAGCGGCTCTGGCGCGTCCGCGCTGGGCAGGTCGTGCTGGCCCAGGGCGCCATCGAGAAGCCGCTGGTGTTCGACGGCAACGACCGTCCCGGCGTGATGCTGGCGGGCGCGGCGCAGACCTTCCTACACCGCTTCGGCGTGAAGGTCGGTGACCGCGCCGTGGTCGTCACCAGCCATGACAGCGCCTGGCATACGGCCTTCGACCTCGCGCGGGCGGGGGTCAGGGTGCCGGCCATCGTCGACGTGCGGGCACAGGTCCCGCCGGATCTGGCGGCCCGGGCGCGGTCGCTGGGCATCGAGGTCCTGGCCAGCCATACCGTCACCGGCACGACCGGGCGGCTCCGCGTGGCCTCGGTCATGGTCAACCCAGTGCGGGGCGACCGCGTCGGCCCCTGGCGCGGCATCGACTGCGACGCTCTGCTGATGTGCGGCGGCTGGACGCCCTCGCTCCACCTCTTCTCGCACACCAAGGGCTCGCTGGCCTGGGACGCGCAGGCCGGGGCCTTCCTGCCCGACCGCAAGACAGAGGACTGCGAGATCGCCGGCGCGGGCCGGGGTCTCTGGGGCATCGCGGCGGCGCTGGAGGACGGCGCCAAGGCGGGCACGGCGGCGGCCAAGGCCCTGGGCCGCGTGGCGGGCGTCGGGACCTTCGCGGTCGAGGACGACCGCACGGGCAGCGGCGTGGTGGTCAAGGAACTGCCCACCGACCGCGACGCGAGCTTGGCAAAGGCCTTCATCGACTTCCAGAACGACGTGACCGCCAAGGACATCCGCCTCGCCGTGCGCGAGGGGATGCGCTCCATCGAGCACGTCAAGCGCTACACTACCAACGGGATGGCGACCGACCAGGGAAAGCTGTCCAACATCAACGGCCTGATGATCGCAGCCGACGCGCTGGGCAAGGAAGCGCCGCAGGTGGGCCTGACCACCTTCCGCCCGCCTTACGCGCCCACGACCTTCGGGGCTTTGGCAGGTTACCACCGGGGCAGCCACTTCGAGGTCACGCGCAAGACGCCCATCGACGCCTGGGCCGAGTCGCGGGGCGCGGTCTTCGAGCCCGTCGCCCTCTGGCGCCGTGCCCGCTACTTCCCGCAAGGGGCCGAGGACATGCGCGCCGCCGTGGCCCGCGAATGCCGGGCGGTGCGGACGGCCGTGGGCCTCTTCGACGCCTCGACCCTGGGCAAGATCGAGGTCATGGGACCGGACGCCGCGACCTTCCTCGAACGGATGTACACCAACCCCTGGGCCAAGCTGCAGCCGGGCCGCTGCCGCTACGGCCTCCTGCTGGGCGAGGACGGCTTCATCCGCGACGACGGCGTGATCGGGCGCCTCACAGCAGACAAGTTCCACGTCACGACCACCACGGGCGGCGCGGCGCGCGTCCTGAACATGATGGAGGACTACCTCCAGACCGAATGGCCCGATCTCGACGTCTGGCTCACCTCCACGACGGAAGCCTGGGCCGTGGCCGCCGTCCAGGGCCCCAACGCCCGCAAGCTGCTGGAGCCGCTGGTCGAGGGGCTGGACCTCTCGGACGCTGCCTTCCCGCACATGGCGGTGGCGGAATGCACCGTCGCGGGCTTCCCGGCGCGGCTCTTCCGGGTGTCCTTCACGGGTGAGCTGGGTTTCGAGATCAACGTCCCCGCCCGCCACGGCCTCGCGTTGTGGGAGAAGCTCTGGCAGGCCGGCCAGTCCCACGGGATCACCGCCTACGGCACCGAGACGATGCACGTCCTGCGGGCCGAGAAGGGCTTCATCCTCGTGGGCCAGGATACCGACGGCACCGTGACCCCCGGCGACGCCGGACTCGACTGGGCCATCGGCAAGCAGAAAAAGGACTTCGTGGGCAAGCGCTCGCTCCAGCGGCCCGACATCGTGGCCAAGGGGCGCAAGCAGCTCGTGGGCCTTCTGACCGAGGACCCCAGGGAGGTGCTGGAAGAGGGCGCGCAGATAGTGGCCGACCCCCACCAGCCCGTGCCGATGACGATGATCGGCCACGTGACCTCCTCCTACTGGTCCGAGGCGCTGGGTCGCTCGATCGCCATGGCGCTGGTCGAGGGCGGGCGCGACCGCGAGGGGCAGACCCTTCACATCCCCATGCCGGGCCGCACCCTGCGGGCCAAGGTGACGGGAACCGCCTTCGTCGATCCCGAAGGCCAACGGCTCAAGGTCTGAGAGGCACGCCATGACCGCACAGATCCACACCTTTCCCCGCTCGCCCGTGACCGTGGCGGTCCGTCCGCTGGCCACGCGCTTCTCGCTCCGCCTGCGGCCCGGGCACCGGGAGACGGGGGAGGCCGCGCTCGGCCTGCCCCTGCCGCATCGCATCGGCCGCATCTCCGTCGAGGGCGGTCGGCAGGCGCTCTGCCTCGGTCCCGACGAATGGCAGCTCGACGCGCCCGAGGCCGAGGCCGACGCGATCCGCGCCGCGCTGCCGGGCTCCCTTCCGCACGCGTTGGTCGAAGTCACCGACCGCGAGGTGACCTTCGTCCTCGAAGGCCCGGGCGTGCTCGACCTCCTGTCCATCGGCATCGCCCGCGACCTGTCCCGCCTCGAAATCGGCCGTGGCGCGCGCACCGTGTTCGACGGGGTGCAAGCGGTGCTGGTGCGCGAAGCCGGGGAGCGCTTCACCCTCTCGGTCTGGCGCAGCTTCGCGCCCCATGTCGAAGAGCTGCTCCACCGCGGCGCCCGCGAACTCGCTCTCGGGCTCTAGCCGGCAGGTCCCCACCGGCGCGGGCGCGCGGCTCGTGCCGTCACGTCACGGCTGGCCGCTTCAGGAACCCCCGCGCGCGCCCGACGTTTCCCTCCCAGGGAGTCGGCCGATCCATCGGCCGGGGGGAGGATGACAGGAATGGCACGACGCTGCCGCCCGGCCGTGGGCGGGGCGCCTCTGGGGCGCCCATGACGGCCCGCGTGTCGCTCGACGACAAGTACGCGGCCACGGAAGGGCGCGTCTTCCTGACCGGTATCCAAGCCCTCGTTCGCCTGCCCATGACGCAGATGCGGCGCGACCGCGCAGCGGGGCTCAACACCGCCGCCTTCATCTCGGGCTACCGCGGCTCGCCGCTGGGCGGCTACGACCAGCAGCTTCTCGCGGCCCGGCGCTTTCTCGACCCGCTGGACGTCACATTCCAGCCGGGGCTGAACGAGGACCTCGCCGCCACCGCTGTCTGGGGCAGCCAGCAGGTGCCGCTGTCCAAGCGGGCAACCAAGGACGGCGTCGTCGGCCTCTGGTACGGCAAGGGGCCCGGCGTGGACCGCTCGGGCGACGTGTTCAAGCACGCCAACGCCGCAGGAACCTCCGCTCACGGAGGAGTCCTCGCCATCGCGGGGGACGACCACACCTGCAAGTCCTCCTCGATCCCGCACCAGTCCGACCACGCCTTCATCTCGGCGATCATGCCGGTGCTGTACCCATCCTCCGTGCATGAGTTCCTGCCGCTCGGGCTCCTCGGCATCGCCATGTCGCGCTTCTCGGGCTGCTGGGTCGGCTTCAAGGTGATCTCCGAGACGGTCGAGACCACCGCCGTCGTGGACCTCGCGCCCGAGTCCCGCCAGTTCGTGACTCCGGAGGACTTCGAGCTGCCCCCCGGCGGCCTCAACATCCGCTGGCCCGACCCGCCGCTCGTGCAGGACGAGCGCCTCCAGGAATGGAAGGGCTACGCCGCCCGCGCCTTCGCCCGCGCGAACCGGGTGGACGAGGTCACCTTCGACACGCCCGGCGCCCGCTTCGGCATCGTGGCCTCCGGCAAGGCCTACGAGGACGTGGACCAGGCGCTGCGCGAGCTGGGCCTGGGCGAGCGCGAGCTGCATCAGGCCGGCGTGCGCATCTACAAGGTCCGGATGCCCTGGCCGCTGGAGCCCGAGGGCGTCCGTGCCTTCTCCATGGGGCTTGAGGAGGTGCTGGTCGTCGAGGAGCGGCGCGAGATCATCGAGCACCAGATCAAGCAGCAGCTCTTCAACTGGCGCGCGGACGTGCGGCCGCGGATCGTGGGCAAGTTCGACCACATGGACCGGCCCTTCCTGCACCTCTCGGCGGGTCTGACGGTGGCCGAGGTCGCCCGCGCCATCGTGGACCGGCTGGTGGCCAACGGCCTGCCCGACGACCTGAAGGCCCGCATCACCGAGCGGATCGAGCGCATGGAGCGGCTGGAGCGCGACATCGCCGGCCACCAGCCCCCGGTGATCCGGCGGCCCTGGTATTGCGCGGGCTGCCCGCACAACACCTCGACGCGCGTGGTCGAGGGCTCGACCGCCATGGCGGGCATCGGCTGCCACTACATGGTCCAGTGGATGGACCGCAGCACCGACACCATCACCCACATGGGAGGGGAGGGCGTCCCCTGGACCGCGCTGTCCCGCTACACCGACGAGCCGCACCGCTTCGTCAACCTGGGCGACGGCACCTTCTTCCACTCCGGCATCCTCGCCATCCGGCAGGCGGTCGCGGCCAAGACCAACATCACCTACAAGCTCCTTTACAACGACGCCGTCGCCATGACCGGCGGGCAGCGCGTCGACGGCGAACTCTCCCCCGAGCGCCTGACCCACATGCTCCGCAACGAGGGCGTGCAGGAGATCCGCTTTCTGGCCGAGACGCCCGAGGCCTACGATCCCTCCGACCTGCCCCCCGGCACGCAGATCCGCCCCCGCGATACCATCGACGACACGATGCGCGAATTGCGCGACCTGCCGGGCGTCACCGCCATCGTCTATGTCCAGACCTGCGCGGCCGAGAAGCGGCGGCGCCGAAAGCGCGGCACGCTCCCCGACCCCGACTTGCGGCTCTGGATCAGCCCCGAGGTCTGCGAGGGCTGCGGCGACTGCTCGGTCCAGTCGAACTGCGTGGCCGTCGAGCCGCTGGAAACCGAGATGGGTCGCAAGCGGCGCATCAATCAGTCCTCGTGCAACAAGGACTATTCCTGCCTCAAGGGCTTCTGCCCCTCCTTCGTGACCGTGAAGGGCGGCCAGCCCCGCCGGCTCGCGGCGGCGGCCGGGCCCGATACGGCCGACCTTCCCGCGCCAGTCCTGCCGACCCTGGACCGCACTTGGAACATCGCCGTGGCGGGCGTCGGCGGCACGGGCGTCCTGACCATCGGCGCGGTCCTCGGGATGGCGGCGCACCTCGACGGGCTGAGCCCCATGGTGCTCGACATGGCCGGGCTCGCGCAGAAGGGGGGGGCGGTCCTCAGCCACATCCGCATCGGGCGCGGCGACCGCACTCTGACCGAGCCCCGCATCGTCACGGGCGGCGCGGACGTGCTGCTCGCCGCCGACACCGTTGTGGCGGTTTCCAAGGAAGCCGCCGTCCTCTGCGACCCGCAGCGCACGGCGGGCGTGGTGAACACCCACCTCACGCCGGTCTCGGACTTCGTGCGCAACCGCGACTTCGACTTCCGGCAGCGCGACACCGAGACAATGCTGCAAGGCCACCTCAAGTCGCGCCATTTTCACGATTTCACCGCGGCGGGCCTGGGCGTCGCCGGGGACGAGATCGCCTCCAACGTCCTCATGCTCGGTTACGCCTGGCAGCAGGGCCTCGTCCCCGTCTCGCTGGCGTCCATCGAGCAGGCCATCCGTCTCAACGGCGTGGCGGTGCAGGCCAACCTCGACGCCTTCGCCTGGGGCCGGGTCATGGCGCACGATCCCGCGCGGCTGCCACAGCGGCCCAAGGCGGACCGGCCGTCGCTGGACGAGATGACCGTGCCCGAGATCGTCGCCCACCGGCGCGACCACCTCACCGTCTATCAGGGCCGCAAGCTCGCCGACCGCTACGCCGCCCTGGTGGCGCGGGTAGAGGAGGGAACGCAAAGGCTCTCCGATTCCGCGATGCGCGAACGCATTGCCCGCGCCGTCGCCACCGGCTATGCCCGCCTCCTCGCGCCCAAGGACGAATACGAGGTCGCCCGCCTGCTGACCGCCCCCGAGTTTCGGCAAGGCCTGGAGGAGGCCTTCGAAGGCGACTTCAGCATCGCGCTGAACCTCGTTCCGCCGAGCCTGCGCGCGGCTGGCGAGAACGGCGAACGCCCGCCCAAGCGCGAGTTCGGGCCCCGGATCTTCCCGGTCCTCAAGGCGCTCGCCCGCATGAGGCACCTCCGCGGCACGCCGCTCGACCCCTTCGGCCGCAGCGCCGAGCGCCGGGCCGAGCGCGCCCTGATCCGCGACTACGAGGCCGACGTGGACCGGGTGCTCGCGCGCCTAACCGACGCCAGCGCCCCTACGGTGCTCGCGCTCCTCGATCTCGCCAATCAGATCCGCGGTTACGGCCCCGTGAAAGCCGCAGTGATGGAGGCCGCTGCCACGTCCCGCGCCCGGCTCCTTGACGAGCTGGAGCGCCCCGCCCAGCCTCCCACGACCACCCACGCCATGGCCGCCGAATGAACGCGCCACTTCTCCGCTTCGACCTGGGCGACGATCTCGGCGCGTTGCGGGACCTTGTGCAGCGCTGGGCGCAGGAGCGCCTGAAGCCCATGGCCGCCAGCATCGACCGGCAGAACCTCTTCCCAGCCGAGCTTTGGCCCGAGATGGGCGACCTCGGCCTCCTCGGCCTCACGGTCCCCGAGGAGTTCGGCGGCACGGCGCTGGGCTACCTCGCCCACGTCGTCGCGGTCGAGGAGATCGCCCGCGCCAGCGCCTCCGTCTCGCTCTCCTACGGCGCGCATTCCAACCTTTGCGTGAATCAGCTCGCGCTGAACGGCAGCCCCGACCAGAAGGCCCGCTTCCTCCCCGACCTCGTGGCGGGCCGCAAGGTCGGCGCTCTTGCCATGTCCGAAACCGGCGCGGGCTCCGACGTCGTCGGCATGAGGGCCCGCGCCGAGCGCCGGGGCGACGCCTTCATCCTGAACGGATCGAAATACTGGATCACCAACGGCCCCGACGCCGACGTGGCGATCGTCTACGCCAAGACCGACCCCGACGCCGGGTCCAAGGGCATCACCGCCTTCCTGATCGAACGGGGCACCCCCGGCTTCGTCCAGTCGCCGCACCTCGACAAGCTCGGCATGCGCGGCTCCAACACCGGCGAGCTGGTCTTCACCGACTGCGCGGTGCCGCCCGAGAACGTGTTGGGCGAGGTCAACCGCGGCACCCGCGTCCTCATGTCCGGCCTGGACTACGAACGCGTGGTCCTCGCCGGCATCGGCCTCGGCATCATGCAGGCCTGCTTCGACGAGGTGCTGCCTTACGTCCGCGAGCGCCGGCAGTTCGGCCAGCCCATCGGGTCCTTCCAGCTCATGCAGGCCAAGGTCGCGGACATGCACGTCGCTCTCAACACCGCCCGCGCCTACACCTACGAGGTCGCGCGCGCCTGCGACCGGGGCCGCGTGACCCGCGCCGATGCCGCCGCCTGCGTGCTCTACGCCTCCGAGCAGGCCATGGTGCAGGCCCATCAGGCCGTGCAGGCGCTGGGCGGGGCCGGGTTCCTCAACGACTCGACCGTCAGCCGCCTCTTCCGCGACGCCAAGCTCATGGAGATCGGCGCGGGCACGAGCGAGATCCGGCGCATGCTGATCGGGCGCGAGCTGATCGGGACCTGAATGCGCCTCAAGACCCACGCCCAGCACGGCTCCGAGACCTTCAAGGCCAACCGCGCCGCTCACCTCGCGCTGCTCCGGCAGGCGCGCGACGCCGCCGAGGCCGCCGCCCAAGGGGGTGGTCCCCAGGCCCGCGAACGCCATGTCGCGAGGGGCAAGCTCCTCCCCCGCGACCGCGTCGCCAACCTCCTCGACGCAGGCTCCCCGTTTCTCGAAATCGGCGCGACCGCCGCCCACGGCATGTACGACAACGCCGCCCCCGGCGCGGGGCTGATCGCCGGGGTGGGCCGCGTCCATGGCCTCGACGTCATGGTCGTCGCCAACGACGCCACCGTGAAGGGCGGCACCTACTACCCGATGACCGTCAAGAAGCACCTCCGCGCGCAGGAGATCGCGGAGGAATGCCACCTCCCCTGCGTCTATCTCGTGGACAGCGGCGGCGCGAACCTGCCCAACCAGGACGAGGTCTTTCCCGACCGCGACCACTTCGGCCGCATCTTCTACAATCAGGCGCGCATGAGCGCGAAGGGCATTCCCCAGATCGCCGCCGTCATGGGCTCCTGCACCGCCGGGGGCGCCTACGTCCCCGCCATGTCGGACGTGAGCATCATCGTCCGCAACCAGGGCACCATCTTCCTCGCCGGTCCCCCGCTGGTCCGCGCCGCCACCGGCGAGGTCGTCTCCGCCGAGGACTTGGGCGGCGCCGACGTCCACACCCGCCTGTCCGGCGTTGCGGACTACCTCGCCGAGGACGATCTCCACGCCCTCGCGCTCGCCCGCCGCGCGGTCCTCAGCCTCAACCGGTCCGCCCGCCCGCTCCCCGCCGGCACGCCCCCCGCCCACGACCCCGAGGACCTCCTCGGCATCGTCCCCGCCGACCTCCGCACGCAGTACGACATCCGCGAGGTGATCGCCCGCGTGGTCGACGGCTCCGACTTCGACGAGTTCAAGGCCCGCTTCGGCGAGACGCTCGTCACCGGCTTCGCGCAGGTCATGGGCCAGCCCGTCGGCATCGTCGCCAACAACGGCGTCCTGTTCTCCGAGTCCGCCCAAAAGGGCGCGCACTTCATCGAGCTCTGCTCCCAGCGCCAGATCCCCCTCGTGTTCCTCCAGAACATCACCGGCTTCATGGTCGGCCGCCGCTACGAGAACGAAGGCATCGCCCGCCACGGCGCCAAGATGGTGACGGCCGTCGCCACCACCGCCGTCCCCAAGGTCACACTGATCGTCGGCGGCTCCTTCGGGGCGGGCAACTACGGCATGGCGGGCCGCGCTTACTCGCCGCGCTTCCTCTGGACCTGGCCCAACTCGCGCATCTCCGTGATGGGCGGAGAGCAGGCGGCGGGCGTCCTCGCCACCGTCCGCCGCGACGGGATCGAGAGGGCAGGGGGCCAGTGGTCCCCCGACGAGGAGGCCGAGTTCAAGCGCCCCACGCAGGAGATGTTCGACCGACAAAGCCACCCCCTCTACGCCTCCGCCCGCCTCTGGGACGACGGCGTCATCGACCCAAGGAAGACGCGCGAGGTGCTGGCCCTGTCGTTGTCCGCCGCCCTGAACGCCCCTCAAGAGAGCACACGTTTCGGCGTGTTTCGGATGTGAAACGATGTTCCAGCGCATCCTGATCGCCAACCGGGGGGAGATCGCCTGCCGTATCATCGACACGGCCCGCCGGCTCGGCGTGGACACGGTCGCCGTCTTCTCCGACGCCGACGCCGACTCGCGGCACGTCGCCCTAGCCGACCGCGCGGTGCGGATCGGCCCCTCGCCCGCCGCTGAGAGCTACCTGAACGCGTGGGCCATTTTGGACGCAGCTCGGACCACGGGCGCGCAGGCCATCCACCCCGGCTACGGCTTTCTGTCCGAGAACCCCGACTTCTCCGACGCGGTGACCCAGGCGGGCCTCGCCTTCATCGGCCCCTCCGCCGCCGCCATCCGCGCCATGGGCATCAAGGATGCCGCCAAGGCGCTGATGGAGCGGGCCGGGGTGCCGGTCGTCCCCGGCTACCACGGCGAGGACCAATCACCCGAGCGCCTTGCCGCCGAGGCCGGCCGGATCGGCTATCCCGTCCTCATCAAGGCCGTCGCGGGCGGCGGTGGCAAGGGGATGCGCCGCGTGGACGACCCCGTGCGCTTCCCCGAGGCGCTGGCCGCTGCCCGGCGTGAGGCGCAGAATGCCTTCGGCAACGACGCCGTCCTGATCGAAAAGTACGTCGCCACTCCCCGCCACATCGAGGTGCAGGTCTTCGGCGACGGCACCCGCGCCGTCCACCTCTTCGAGCGCGACTGCTCCCTCCAGCGCCGCCACCAGAAGGTCATCGAAGAGGCCCCCGCGCCGGGCATGCCCGACGACATGCGGCAGGCGATGGGGAGCGCCGCCGTCCGCGCCGCCGAGGCCATCGGCTACTCCGGGGCGGGCACCGTCGAGTTCATCGTGGACGCCTCCGACGGCCTGCGCGCCGACCGCTTCTGGTTCATGGAGATGAACACCCGCCTGCAGGTCGAACATTCCGTGACCGAGGCGATCACCGGACTCGACCTCGTGGAATGGCAACTCCGCGTCGCCGCCGGCGAGCCGCTTCCCCTCCAGCAGGAGGACCTGACGATCCGCGGCCACGCCGTCGAGGCCCGCCTTTACGCAGAGGACGTCTCCGCCGGCTTCCTCCCCGCCACCGGCCGCCTGTCACGGCTCCGCTTCCCCGAGGGCGTCCGTATCGAGACCGGCGTGCGCGAAGGCGATGCGATCACCCCCTGGTACGACCCGATGATCGCCAAGCTCATCGCCCACGGTCCCACGCGCGGGGCCGCGCTCGACCGTCTCGCCCGCGCTCTCGCCGGGACCCAAGTCGCGGGCTGCACGACGAACCTTGCCTTCCTGTCCGCGCTTCTGGCGCAGCCGGACTTCCGCGCGGGCCGCCTCGACACCGGCCTGATCGAGCGCGACCTGCCAACGCTCACCCAAGCCGCTTCGCCCCCGCCCGAGGCGACGGCGTTCGCCGCCCTGGCGGCCGCCGATCCCGACGCGGGCCCGCTCGCCGGCTTCCATTTCTGGACACCGCTCACCCACCGCGTCGCATTGCGCCGGGGGGACGAGGCGGTGACGGCCCAGGTCACCATCCTGGCCGACCGCGCCACCGTCACGCTCGACGACCACACGCTGGAGGCCACCCGGCGCGGCGACCGCTGGCAGGTCGGCGCCTCTGACTTCGACCTCCTCGCCGAGCCCGACCGGATCACCGTCTTCGCCGGTCCCCTCGGCACCCACGTCTTCGCGATCCCTGACCCGCTCGACCGCGAGACGGCCGCGGCCGGGGCGGACGTGACGCTCTCGCCCATGCCGGGACTCGTGCGCGCGCTCTTCGTGGCGCCCGGCCAGGAGGTGCGGCGCGGCGACACCCTCGCCGTGGTGGAAGCCATGAAGATGGAGCACGCCCTCACCGCCTCGCGCGACGGCATCGTGGCCGAGGTGCTGGCCGGGGAGGGCGCCCAGGTCGAGGCCGGCGCGCCCCTGATCCGCCTGGAGCCCGCCGATGGCTGACGTCGAGATTGTCGAGGTCGGCCCCCGCGACGGCCTCCAGAACGAAGCCCGGATCATCCCGACGGCCAAGAAGATCGCCCTGATCGACACGCTCGCCGCCGCTGGCTTCCGCCGCATCGAGGTGGCGTCCTTCGTGAGCCCCCGCTGGGTCCCCCAGATGGCCGACTGCGCCGAGGTCCTGGCGCAGGTCCATGGCCTGGGCCCGCGCTTGATGGCACTGGTCCCCAACCTCAAGGGCTTCGATGCCGCGATGGCCGCGCGCACCGACGTGATCGCCGTCGTCACCGCCGCCTCCGAGGGCTTCGCCCGCGCCAACCTGAACGCGTCCGTCGCGGAGAGCCTCGACCGCCTCCGCCCGGTGCTGGAGGCCGCCCGCCGCATCGCCATCCCTGTCCGGGGCTACGTCTCGACCGTCACCGACTGCCCCTACGACGGCCCGACCCCGCCCGGCTCGGTCGCCCGCATCGCCGCCGCCCTGCGCGACATGGGCTGCGAGGAGATCGCCTTGGGCGAGACCCTCGGCCGCGCCATGCCCGAGAGCATCGACGCCATGCTCCGCGCCGTGCTGGAGGAACTGCCCCCCGACCGCCTCGCCGGGCACTTCCACGACACCGCGGGCCGCGCACTGGACAATGTGGACGCCGCTTTCGACCGCGGCTTGCGCATCTTCGACGCCTCCATCGCGGGTCTCGGCGGCTGCCCCTTCGCCCCCGGCGCCGCTGGCAACGTGGTGACCGAATCTCTCCACGACCACCTGACAGCGCGGGGCCACCGCACCGGCCTCGACCGCGCGGCGCTCCTGCGGGCCACCGACCTCGCCCGCTCGCTCCGGGACCCCCCATGACGCTCCGGCTTGAGACCGACCCTCGCGGCATCGCCCGCCTCACCCTGAGCCGCCCCGAGCGGCACAACGCGCTCGACGCACCCCTGATGGACGCGCTGACCGAGGCCGCCCACCGCATCGCCCGGGACCCCGCCATCCGCGTCGTCGTGCTTGCCTCCACCGGCCCCACCTTCTGCGCCGGGGGCGATCTCGGCTGGATGCGCGCCCAGACCGAGGCCGACGGTCCCACCCGCGCCGCCGAGGCCCGCCGCCTCGCCGGGATGCTCCACGCGCTCGACACGCTGCCCAAGCCGCTGATCGCCGAGGTGCGGGGCCCGGCCTATGGCGGCGGCGTAGGGCTTCTCGCGGTCTGCGACATCGCGGTCGCCGCCGACACCGCGACCTTCGCCATGACCGAGACGCGCCTGGGCCTCATCCCCGCGACCATCGGTCCCTATGTCCTCGCGCGGATCGGCGAGCCCGCCGCGCGCCGCCTGATGCTCCCCGCCCGCCGCTTCGACGCGACCGAGGCCGTCGCGCTCCAGCTTCTCGCCCGCGCCGTCTCACCCGACGCCCTCGCCGCAGCCGTCGAGGAGGAGGCCACCGCCTTCCTCGCCTGCGCCCCGGGCGCGGTCGCGGACGCCAAGGCCCTGATCCACAGCCTGCGCCCGCCCGTCCCCGACGCCGTCGAGCGCTCCGTCGCCGCCCTCGTCGCCCGATGGGAGAGCGAGGAGGTGCGCGAGGGCCTGCGCGCCTTCTTCGCCCGCGAACCCACCCCTTGGACGCGTGGCTGACCCCACTGGACCCGAATCGCGAAGGGTGCCACCCCTTCGCCCAGCGAACAGGGAGGAGCCCGCATGATCCTGGAAACCGCCGAGCTGACCGTCACGCCCGGTCACGAAGCCCAATTCGAGGCCGCCGTGCGCGAGGCGATCCCCCTGTTCCTGGCCTCGCGCGGCTGCCGGGGCGTCCGCCTGCACCGCGTGATCGAGACGCCCGGCCTCTACCGTCTCCTCGTCGACTGGGCGACGCTGGAGGACCACACCGTCCACTTCCGCGGCTCGGAGGCCTTCACGCAATGGCGGGCGCTCGTCTCGCCCCATTTCGCGGCGCCTCCCAGCGTGACCCATTCCGAGGAGGCGCTCGCCTCCGGTTGACAGCCCCGCGCCCGGACCGGAAGGTCGCGCGAGCCCATCCAAGGAGGCAGGACATGGCCGTCGAGGACTACGGACGCATCGGGAACGATCCCGTGCAGGCGGTGACCCTGGTGAACGGTCCCCTGCGCGCCCGGCTCATCACCTATGGCGCCCGCCTGACCGAGCTGCACGTCCCCGACCGCGAGGGCCGGACGGCGGACATCGTGCTGGGCCACGACACGCTGGCGGAGTACGAGGCCAGCAAGGCCTTTTTCGGCGCCACCGCCGGGCGCTACGCCAACCGCATCCGGCGCGGCCGCTTCCATCTCGACGGGCGGGACCACCAGCTCGACGTCAACGAGGGCCCGAACCACCTCCACGGCGGGCGGGCGGGCTTCGACCGGGCGAACTGGCGGCTGGACGAGGCGACGGAAACCCGCGCCGTCCTGTCCCTGATCTCGCCCGACGGCGACATGGGCTACCCCGGCGCCTGCCATGCGGTCACGACCTACGAGCTCGCGGACGAGAGGACGTTCCGCATCACCATGACCGCGAGCGCCAGCGCCCCCACGCCGGTCAACATCGTCCACCATTCCTACTTCAACCTGGCGGGGCAGGGGGATGTGCTGGGGCAGGAGCTTCGCCTCGACGCCCCCTTCTACACCCCCGTCGACGCCGAGCTGCTGGCCACGGGCGAAATCCTGTCGGTCGCGGGCACCCCCTTCGACTTCACCACCCCCAAGCCCATCGGCCGCGACTTCGCCGCCCTGGGCGCGGTGGGCGAAGGGGTGTTCGATTCGGGCGGCGGCTACGACCACAACTGGGTCTTGGCCGGGGCGGGCGAGGCGATGCGGCTCTGCGCCGAGGCGCGCGACCCCGCCTCGGGCCGCCGCATGAGGCTTCTCACCAACCAGCCGGGCGTGCAGCTTTACACGGGCGGCTACCTGAACGAGCAGGTCATCGGAAAAGGCGGCCGCCCCCTCCAGCGCTTCGCGGGCTTCACGCTGGAAACGCAGGTCTTTCCCGGCTCGCCCAACCACGCGCATTTCCCGTCCAGCATCCTGCGGCCGCGTCAGACCTACGACCACCGGATGGAGTTCGACTTCTCCGCCGATTGATTCGGCACGCCTGTCAAGGTGTTGCGCGAAACGGTCCCCCACCGTTCGGTGGTCGAAGAAACCGTTTACGATTTTTCCCTAGCCTGGGTTCATTCACAGGAGGGAAACCATGTCCGACAACTTCCAGAACCACCAGCGGGGCCTCGAAAGCCCCGCCGACCGCCATCAGGCGATCACGCCGTCCGACACGGCCCCGGTCGTGCCGCGCCCCCGCGCGCTCTGGTGCCAGACGGCGGGCGACCTGGCCATCGAGGACCGCGACGGCACGCGCCTGACCTATGCGGTTGCCGCGGGCCAGATCCTGCCCTTCCGCGCAGTCCGGGTGCTGGCCACCGGCACCACTGCCACCGTCTACGGGTGGGACTGATGATCGGCCTCACCCTCGGGCTGACGGGCGCGGCCGTGCGGCCGCCGTCGGCCCAGATCATCTGGATCATCGCCCCGACCACGATCATCGCGGCGGGCTCGGTCATCCGGGGCGCCTGATCATGGCGACGCGGTGTCTGTCCGATCGTCACAATGCGCTCGTCCTCTGCAGGGCGGGCGCGTCCGGGATTTCAACCCGCCCAGGCCAGCTCCGGCCCCTTGGGCACGATGCCCGTCGGGTTCAGCGCCCGGATCGAATGGTAGCCGCGTTTGATGTGATCCAGGCTGACCGTGGGGCGCACGCCCGGCATGTCCAGCACGCGCAGCATGTAGCCTTGAAGCGCCGGGTAATCCGCGATCCGGCGCAGGTTGCACTTGAAAAGGCCGTGATAGGCCGCGTCGAAGCGCACCAGCGTCACGAACAGCCGCACGTCGGCCTCGGTCATCCGGTCGCCCAGAAGGAAGCGCCGGCCGTCCTCAAGACGAGCCTCCAGTCCATCAAGCTGGGCGAAGACCTCGGCGAACGCCTCCTCGTAGGCCTCCTGCGTGGTGGCGAAGCCCGCCCGGTACACCCCGTTGTTCAGGCGCGGATAGATTCGGTCGTTCAGGGCGTCGATCTCGGCGCGCAGGTCCTCCGGGTAGAGGTCGGGACCCGAGGCAAGCTCCCCGAATCCCGAATCCAGCATCCGCAGGATGTCGGCCGACTCGTTCGAAACGATGGTCCGGGCCCGCTTGTCATAGAGCACCGGCACCGTCGCCCGCCCGGTGAAGTCCGGGTCAGCGGCCGTGTAGATCTGGTGCAGGTACCCGGCGCCCGTCACCGGGTCGCCGTCGCCGGGAAAGCGCCAGCCCTGGGTGGAGAGTTCCGGCTCCACCACCGAGACGGAGATGACCTTTTCCAGCCCTTTCAGCGCACGGCCGATCAGGGTGCGCGAGGCCCAGGGGCAGATCAGCGCCACATGGAGGTGGTAGCGCCCGGCTTCGGCCGGAAAGCCTCCCCGGCCGGTCGGACCGGGCGAGCCGTCCGGCGTCACCCAGTGGCGGAAGGACGACACCTGCCGGACGAAGCCGCCCTTCTCGTCCTTGGCCTGCACGGGCTGCCAATCCTCGGTCCAGCGGCCGTTCACCAGCATTCAGGCCTCCTTCTCCGTCAGGCTCACCGAGGTGCCCCAAGGGTCGGCAAGGCTCATGGCCCCGCCGGTCCGGCCCAGGATCGGGGCGAGCGCCGCCGGCTCGGCGAGGATCTGGAGATCGGCGAGGCCAGTGGAGGGGTAGGACCGGCGTGCCGCGCCCCGGCTGTTCCAGACATTCGCGCCCAGATGGTGATGGTAGCCCCCCGACCCGAGGAAGCTCGCGCCCGGGTAATGGGTGACGATCTCGAAGCCCAGGGTCCCGTGGTAGAAGGCCTCGGCCTCCGGGACCGCGCCTACCTGCAGGTGGACATGACCCACGACGGTGCCCTCCGGCGCCCCCCTCCAGGGTCCATCGGCGGCTCCGGCCACCCCGGTGACGTCCATGGGCAGGGTATCCATGCGGATCGCCCCGTCCTCCACCGGCCAAACCGCACGCGGTTTGTCGGCATAGACCTCGATCCCGTTGCCTTCGGGGTCGGCCAGGTAGACGGCCTCGCTCACGAGGTGGTCGGAGGCGCCCTGGACGGGCACGCCGGTCTCGGCCGCGTGCCGAAGCCATCGCCCCAGCGCGGCGCGCGAGGGCAGGAGGAACGCCGTGTGGAAGAGCCCTGCCTCGCGCCGGGAGGAGCGTCGGGCGGCGCGATCCTGGCGGAGTTCCAGCAGCACGCGATCGCCCGCGCCGAGGAGAGCGTTGTCGCCGTCCCCGCCCAGACGCGAAAGACCGAGGGCCTGCTCATAGAAGCCCTGCACGGCGGCAAGGTCGTTCACGGTCAGCGCGACGCGGCCGATCTCGAGTGGAGCGGAGGCGGTGGACATGGACGATCTCCCAGAAGGACGTGGCGAATCTCAGCGGGCCGCGCGGTTGCCTATGGCATAGGCGCCGTCGCCCAGCAGGGCCTGCACGAGGAGGGTGACGGTCCAGAAGGCGGGATATTCCCAGCCACCGCCCGCGTTCGAGAAGAAAAAGCCGGCCGAGCCGTGGCCGAAATAGGCGGCCCCGACCATCACCGGGACGAGCAGCAGCGACACCCAGCGGGTCGCCATCCCGGCGATCAGGGCAAGCCCGCCCAGAAGCTCGACGGCTATGGTGACATAGGCCAGCGCGGCGGGCAGGCCGATGGAGGCGAAGTAGCCGGCGGTGCCCGATGGCGTGAAGACGGCGATCTTCATCCAGGCGTGGAGGACGAAGAGCACGCCCATGGCGACGCGGAGAAGAAACGCCGCGAGATCGGCTTGGGACGGGGTGGCGCGGGACGCCGTGGCGGTGGCGAAGGTCATGGTCGTGGTCCTCGATTGAGATTGCCCGGACGGGCTTGCCACCTCCATATGCATCAGGTCCGCCACGTCGATAATCCAGGGGAGCGGAAGAACATTCCATCCTCCCGGGAAGGAATGGCCCTACGTGCCGCGCAGGCCACGAACCAGGGTCTCGATCAACACGCGCACCTTGGCGGCCGGATGGCGGCCAGAGGGCGTCATGGCAAAGATCCCATGCGGCGCCTCCTCGCATCCCACGAGGCACCGTTCCACGTGCCCGGCCCGAAGAGCCTCGGTCACCACGAAGTCGGGAAGATAGGCGATACCCAAGCCCGCCTCCGCAGCGGCCAGGCACACGGAGGCGTTCGAGAAGGTGAGCCGTCCCGCGACGGTTACCTGACGTCCGTCCCCGAACGTCCAGCGATGCGGGTCGCGTCGGTTGGTGTCGATAATGCAGTCATGGCGGGCGAGATCCTCGGGCCTCTCGGGCCGACCTTTTTCGGCCAGATAGCCGGGCGAGGCCACGGCCACGATCCGCGCCTCGGCCAGCTTGCGCGCGACCAGGGTGGAATCGCCGGGGCGCCCGACGCGGATCGCCATGTCGAAGCCTTCCTCGACGAGCCGGACCAGACGATCGGTGAAATCGACCTCCAGCGCGATCTGGGGAAAGTCGCCGGCGAACCGGGCCAGAAGCGGCGCCAGCCGCAGCGTGCCCAGTGTCAGCGGCGCCGAGACGCGCAGCCGGCCCTTGGGCACGGTTCCAGAGCTGCGCACCTCGGCATCGAGCGCGTCCAGCTCGTCCAGCAGTCCGCGAAGACGGTCATGATAAAGTTGGCCCGCCTCCGTCGGCTGAAGCGCCCGCGTGGTGCGGTGCAGGAGCCGCACGCCCAGCTCGGCCTCCAGCCGGGCCACCAGCTTGGAGGCCTGGCCCGAACTGGTTCCCAGCCGCTGCGCCGCCGCCGCAAAGCTGCCCGCCTCCATGACGGCCATGAACATGCGATCGGCGGCGAGGCGGTCCATGGCGGCTCCGGTCGGGGGGCGTCCGGAGCCTACGACCGGCCATGGGCGGCCGAAAGGGCGTCAGGCGGCCTGCTGCTCGGCCGCGGCGTTGATGACGCTCTCGGCGAGGTCGGTCAGGAGCTTGTCCGTCTTCTCCTCCTCGGCCAGAGTCTCGCGCAGGAGGTTCTCGGCGTCCGTGTTGCCCAGTTGCTTGGCCCAGGACGCGAGCGTGCCGTAGCGGCAGATCTCGTAGTGCTCGATGGCCTGCGCGGCGGCGAGCAGGCCCGCGTCGGCCGCAGGGGAGCCCTTGTACTCCTCCATGATCTCCTCGCCTTCCTCGACAAGGCCGTCCATGGCCGCGCAGGTCTTGCCTTGGGCGCGTTTGCCGATGGTCTCGAACACGCGCTGAAGGCGCTCGATCTGGCCCTCGGTCTCGTCGCGGTGCTGCTCGAAGGCCTGCTTCAGCTCGGCGTGCTGGGCCGCGCGGGCGTGCTTCTTGAGAGCCTGCAGGGCCTTTCGCTCGGCGTAGTAGGCGTCGCGAAGGCCGTCATGGAACAGTTTCTCCAAATTCGCGGCGGGCATAGGTCTCTCCATCCAATGGATCGTGAGCCTGACGAACGCTGCGCCCCCGCTGCTGTTCCCGTCCGTTTGCCGCCTAGGGCGGGTTTGCCGCTCATTGTCCAAGGACCTCTGGCCAGCCTCTCCTGTCCGCCTAGTTGCCGGCGAAGCCATCACATAGGAGGGCTCTTCCATGTTCCTGCGCGTCGACAAGCTCCAGATCGAGCTGCCACCCCCCAGGAAGCAGGACCCCAACGCCGCCTTCGCCCTCCAGGAGCTTCTGGGCGGCAAGTACGGCGAGATGTCCACGCTCGGAAATTACATGTTCCAGAGCTTCAACTTCCGCTCCAAGTCGAAGCTGAAGCCCTTCTACGAGCTGGTGGCCGCCATCACCGCCGAGGAGCTGGGGCATGTGGAGTTGGTCTCGAACGGCGTGGCGATGCTGGCCAACGGGCCGGACGCGGCGGCGGACGATTCGGGGACCGGCGGCGACATCAGCGAGGGGCCCTTCGGGCAGATGCAGGACATCCGTCTGGCCGCAGGCTTCCTGTCGCACGGCGGCGGGGCGGTGCCGATCGACTCGAACGGGATGAGCTGGAACAAGGACTTCGTGACCACGACCGGCAACGTGGTCTTCGACCTCCTCCACAACTTCCATCTGGAATGCGGGGCGCGGCTGCACAAGCTGCGCGTCTACGAGACGCTGGACAGCTCCGACGCCACGGGTCGCGAGGTCTGCGGTTACCTGCTCGTGCGCGGCTCGGTCCACGCCCACGCCTATGCCTTGGCGCTCAAGAAGCTGACCGGCGTCGCCATCGAGCAGATGCTGCCCACGCCCAACATTCCGCTGGGCAATATACCGGAATGCCAGAAGTACCTGCAGGAGGGCGCGCACCGGCGGCTCTATACCTTCTCGCCCTCGGATTACAGCGCGATCCGGGGCATCTGGGAAGGCGAGATGGCCCTGCCCACCGACCCGCCGGGCGAACTGGTCGTGGTCGAGGGAATGCCGGACGGCGGGCGCATCCACGACCTCGTGGGCCAGCCCTCGGCCTTCACGCCCGACTACGCGCCCGAGGAGTTCTACGAGATCGCGAGCAGGCTGACGCAGAAGGCCCATCAGGGGGCGGGCTCCCTCTAGGACGCTCGCGCTGTCCCGGCGCAGTGCTAAGGTCCCTCCGTCTTCACGGAGGGACCATGTCGATCTATGAAATCCGCGACCCGCGTTTCCGCGCCTTGATCCAGCCTTCGGCGCGTCTCGACCACCTTGGCACCGGCCTGCGCTGGGCCGAAGGGCCGGTCTGGTTCCCGGCGCACCAGGCTCTCTATCTCAGCGACATCCCCAACGACCGCATCCTGCGCTGGACCGAGGGCACGGGCCTGTCAGCCTTCCGGACGGCTGTCGGTTACACCAACGGTCACACCCGCGACCGCGAGGGACGGTTGGTGAGCTGCTCGCACGGGACACGCTCGGTGGTCCGCACCGAGCACGACGGCACGACGACGATCCTCGCGGAGAGCTACGGCGGCCGGTGGCTCAACTCGCCCAATGACGTGGTCGTGGCGCGCGACGGGGCCGTGTGGTTCAGCGATCCGACCTACGGCATCCTGTCGGACTACGAGGGCTACGAGTCGGTGCCCGAGCAGGACGAGAACGCCGTCTATCGCATCCCGCCCGGTGGCGGAGAGCCCGAGCGAGTGGCGACGGGCTTCGTCCAGCCGAATGGCTTGGCCTTCTCGCCGGACGAGTCGCGGCTCTATGTCGCCGAGAGCGGGTCGAGCCATGACGATGCGGTGCCATCCGTGCTGCGGGTCTTCGAGATGGAGAACGGGCGGCTGGGGGAGGGCAGGGTCTTCGCCCATGTGGAACCGGGTCCCCCGGACGGTCTGCGGGTGGACGCGCGAGGGAACGTCTGGTGCTCGGCCGCCGACGGCGTTCAGGTCTTCTACCCCGATGGCACGTTGATCGGCAAGATTCTCGTGCCCGAGCGGGTGGCGAATCTCTGCTTCGGGGGGCCGCGCGGCAATCGGCTCTTCTTGGCCGCCACGACCTCGGTCTATGCGGTCTACGTCAATGCGCGGGCAGCAGCCTGAATGCGAAAGGGGCGACCGTTAGGTCGCCCCTGTCACGCCGGATGATTGGAGCGGGCGATGAGATTCGAACTCACGACCCTTACCTTGGCAAGGTAATGCTCTACCCCTGAGCTACGCCCGCGCTCCGTGGGAGGGTATCTACCGATAGGCGCGGAGGGCTGCAAGAGGTCGCGAAAGCATTTCCGCAAGGATCTTGGGGGACGCGCCAGAAACGAAAAGGGCGGCCCGAAGGCCGCCCCATCACGACGGAGACTGGAGCGGGCGATGAGATTCGAACTCACGACCCTTACCTTGGCAAGGTAATGCTCTACCCCTGAGCTACGCCCGCCCGTTCCGTGATGGGGTGTCTACTCATCGCTGCATCACGCTGCAAGGGGAGAAATGCCCGCTTGCCGCCGGGTCGTCAGGCGGCAGGCTGTCCGCGCTCCGCCTCCTCGGCCAGGCGGCGCTGTCGCCGCTGCTTCCAGAGGTTCAGACCTTCGACTCCGCCGGCAAAGACCATGGCGGCGTAGATGAAGCCACGCTCCACGTGGAAGTGGAAGCCATCCGCCACCAGTGCCATGCCCACCATCACCAGGAAAGCCAAGGCCAGCATCTTGGTCGAGGGATGGTTCTCGATGAAGTTCGCTATGGGGTTCGCCGCGACCATCATGATGACGATGGCGATCACGATGGCGGCGACCATTACCGGGATGTGGTCGGCTATGCCCACGGCGGTGATGACGCTGTCCAGCGAGAACACGAGGTCGAGAACGACGATCTGCGCGATCACCGCCGCGAAAGAGGCATGGACGACAGCATCTGTTCCATGGTGACCGCCGTTACCCTCTACATCCTGAAAGATCTCGTTAGCGCCCTTGTAGATCAGGAACAGGCCACCCCCGATCAGGATCACGTCGCGCCAACTGAGTCCGAATCCCGCGATGGTGACGAAGGGCTCGGTCAGTCCGATGATCCAGGCAATCGAGAGGAGCAGCAGCACCCGCATGATGAGTGCGAGCAGGAGCCCGACAAGTCGGGCTCGGGCGCGCTGCTGCTCGGGCAGGCGCTGGGAGATGATGGACAGGAAGATGACGTTGTCCACTCCCAGCACGATCTCCAGGATCGTCAGGGTGAGGAACGAGGCCCAGACGGCCGGGTCCGAGAACAGCTCGATCATGATGTGGCGCCGTATCGTTCAAGGGCGGGCGCCGCCCAGCGGCGCGCTTGTTTGCACAATGACCTTACGCGCGCCGGGGTTCCGACTGCCATAGCGAACGATGGTCGTGGGTGCGGTCGCCTAGCGTCCGGGGTGGCCGTCCCAGAAAACATTGAAGGTCCGGCGCAGGCCGGTTGGCCTTGCCACGCCACAGTTCAAGGTGCAGCCAGGCATGAACCAACGCCCGCACCTGGGATGCAGCCTGGCTGTTGACACGCAGTAGGCAGCCAGCGACTGAAGCGGCTTCGTAGCGGATCGGATCACCCAATCCTTCGGTCAGGAGCCATCTTACGTGGTCAAAAGTGACGGCCTCGGCGCCGGTCAGGGCACAGGCTTTCCCGAGCTTTGGCCAAGGCTCTGCAACGTCGTCCTTAGCGACCTCGCCAGTGACCCGTACGTGTATAAAGATCACGCAGGCCGGTCTGCCGAGCAGACATGGACGCCCCTCGTCAATGTCCCTCTGTTAAGGCCTGCCAAGGTTTGTGCAAAGAAGCCGAGCCGTAGGATTGTCCAGTCGCGCGGTCTCGATATTTCGATGGAGCAGGAAGTGGAACGTTTCGGTCCCTTGTCCCGACAGGTAGGCGATCGACCCCGCGCGCCCGGCCCGGATGCGGGCCACGAAGGGAACCAGCGGCCTGGGCCGCAGCCTAGGCAGCGCGATCAGGAACACCCTCGCATGCCTTGCCGCGTGGCGTCCCAGGTGTCGAAGGCGAAGCGGGCAGCAATCGCGCCGCTGGACACCCTGACCAAGCCATGAGGCACGCCAGCTCGGACGGCGAGACCTCGATCCAACGCCGCCTCAACCACGGCCGTTGTTGTCCGTCGACCTGGTGACGGGGATCGCCATCGTGCCCTTCTGACCTTGGCGTGCCTAGACGAGGGCCGAGCCCAGCAAGGCCAGGGCGGCGAGCGCCAGCATGGTCAGGGTCAGCATCATCCCAAGAGGCCGAAGCGGTCCCAGAGCACGACGGGGGCGAGAGCCATGGAATGGATGAGTCGGCCGGACAGCAGCATCAACCCAAGGCCATGCAGGAGCGTGGCGCCCCAGTCCGCCAGTTCCAGCAGCCCCAGAAGCATTATCCCCAGCGGTGCGTACTCGGCGCAGTTCCCCTGGGCCCGCAGACGATGCAGCATCTCGGGGTCCCCACCGTCGCCGAGGCTGATGCGGCGGCCCCGCCGGTACAAGATGACCCGCGCGGTGAGCCCCAGGAACAGCGTCGTCAGCAGCGCCGCATAAAGGGACGTCACCGGCAGGGCCATGTCAGCCGATCTCCACCAGAAGGTCCTTGGCGTCGATCTGTGCGCCAGGCTGGACGTGGACAGCCTTGATTGTCCCGTCGCGGTCGGCGTGGATGCCCGTCTCCATCTTCATCGCCTCGATGGTGAGGAGAAGGTCGCCCGCCTTCACGGGCTTGCCCGCCTGGGCCGCGACCGTCGCCACCACGCCCGGCATGGGCGCGCCGACGTGGAGCGGGTTCCCAACCTCGGCCTTGGGCCGGCGCTGCGCCAGCGCAGCGGCCGAGCGGTTCGGCACCCGGATCGTGCGCGGCTGGCCGTTCAGTTCGAAGAAGACGCGGACCTCGCCCTCGGCCGTGGTCTCGCCCACGGCCTGAAGCCGGATCTCCAGCGTCTTGCCGGGGTCGATCTCGGCGCTGATCTCCTCGCCTTGATCCATGCCGTAGAAGAAGGTCTTGGTCGGCAGGGTCCGCACGGGGCCGTAGGCCTTGTGGCGGCTCATGTAGTCTGAGAAGACCTTGGGATACATGAGATATCCGTTCAGGTCCTCGTCGTCGAGCGGGGGCACGTCCAGGTCGGCGCTGGCCTTGGCCCGGACCGCCTCGATGTCCACCGGCGGCATATGCGCGCCAGGACGGTCCGTGATCGGCGCGTCGCCCTTGAGCACCTTGCGCTGCAGCGTCTCGGGCCAGCCGCCCGGGGGCTGGCCGAGATTGCCTTTGAGCATGTCCACGACCGAGTCGGGGAAGGCCACCTCGGTCGCCGGGTCCTCGACCTGCGCGCGCGTCAGGCCTTGGGCGACCATCATCAGGGCCATGTCGCCCACCACCTTGGATGAGGGCGTGACCTTCACGATGTCGCCGAACATCATGTTGGCGTCGGCATAGGCTTGGGCGACCTCGTGCCAGCGCTCCTCCAGCCCCAGGCTCCGCGCCTGCGCCTTGAGGTTGGTGAACTGCCCGCCCGGCATCTCGTGCAGGTAGACCTCGGAGGCAGGAGCCTGAAGGCTCGACTCGAAGGCGCAGTACTGGGCCCGCACGGCCTCCCAATAGTTGCTGATCCGGCGAATGGCCGCGATGTCGAGCCCGGTGTCGCAGTCGGTGTGGCGCAGCGCCTCGACGATGGAGCCCAGGCAGGCCTGCGAGGTGCCGCCCGAGAAGGCGTCCATCGCCGCGTCCACCGCGTCCACGCCGGCGTCGGCCGCCGCCAGGATCGTCGCCACCGCCGCGCCCGAGGTGTCGTGGGTGTGGAAGTGGATCGGCATGCCCACCTCCTCCTTGAGCGCCTTGATGAGGACACGCGCGGCGGGCGCCTTGAGGAGCCCCGCCATATCCTTGAGGCCCAGAACATGGGCGCCGGCCGCCTCCAGTTCCTTGGCCATGGCGACGTAGTACTTGAGGTCGTACTTCGAGCGGTCGGGGTCGAGGATGTCGCCCGTGTAGCAGATCGCCGCCTCGCAGACCTTCTCGGCCTCGATCACCGCGTCCATGGCGACGCGCATGTTCTCGACCCAGTTGAGCGAGTCGAAGACGCGGAACACGTCCACGCCGGACTCGGCGGCCTGGGCCACGAAGAACTGCACCACGTTGTCGGGGTAGTTGGTGTAGCCCACCCCGTTCGAGGCCCGCAGAAGCATCTGCGTCATGATGTTGGGCATCCGCGCCCGGATGTCGCGCAGCCGCTGCCAGGGGCATTCCTGCAGGAAGCGGTAGGCCACATCGAAGGTCGCGCCGCCCCAGCATTCGACCGAGAAGAGCCCGGGCATCATCTGCGCGTAGGCGGGCGCCGCGTTGATCATGTCGATCGAGCGCATCCGGGTGGCGAGCAGCGACTGGTGGCCGTCCCGCATCGTCGTGTCGGTGACAAGGAGCCGGGTCTGCGCCTTCATCCACTCTGCGACGGCCTTGGGGCCTTTCTCATCGAGGAGCTGCCGCGTCCCGGCCTGCCACGTGCCCAGCGCCTGAACCGGGGGCTTGGCTTTTCGGGCGTCGGCGGCGGGCTTGGCGCGACCGGCGGTCTCGGGGTGGCCGTTCACCGTGATGTCGGCGATGTAGGTCAGGATCTTGGTCGCCCGGTCCTGCCGCTTGGCGAACTCGAACAGGTCCGGCGTCGTGTCGATGAACTTGGTCGTGTACCGGTTCGACAGGAAGGTCGGGTGCTTGAGCAGATTGATGACGAAGTCGATGTTCGTCGATACGCCCCGGATGCGGAACTCGCGCAGGGCGCGGTCCATGCGGGCGATGGCCATCTCGGGCGTGGGCGCGCGCGCCGTGACCTTGGTCAGGAGCGAGTCGTAGTAGCGGGTGATGACCGCGCCCGAATAGGCCGTGCCGCCGTCGAGCCGGATACCCGGGCCGGTGGCGCTGCGATAGGTCAGGATGCGCCCGTAGTCGGGGATGAAGTTGTTCGCCGGGTCCTCGGTCGTCACGCGGCACTGGAGCGCGTGGCCGTCGAGCTTCACGTCCTCCTGCCGGGCGGCGCCGGTGGCTTCGGCGAGGCTCTTGCCCTCTTCCAGCAGGATCTGGGCGCGCACGATGTCGATGCCGGTGACCTCCTCGGTCACGGTGTGCTCGACCTGAACGCGGGGGTTCACCTCGATGAAGTAGAACTTGCCCGAGTCCATATCCATCAGGAACTCGACGGTGCCCGCGCATTCGTAGTTGACCGCGCGCGTGAGGCGGACGGCCATCTCGCAGACCTCCTCGCGCTGCTCCTGCGTGAGGTAGGGGGCGGGGGCGCGCTCCACGACCTTCTGGTTGCGCCGCTGGACGGAACAGTCACGCTCCCACAGGTGATAGATGTTGCCCTGCTTGTCGCCGAGGATCTGCACCTCGACGTGGCGGGCGCGCAGGATCATCTTCTCGAGGTAGCCCTCGCCGTTGCCAAAGGCGGCCTCGGCCTCGCGCCGGCCCTCCAGCACCTTGGTCTCCAACTCGTCCTCGGACAGGATCGGGCGCATGCCCCGGCCGCCGCCGCCCCAGGAGGCCTTGAGCATCAGCGGATAGCCGATCCCGGCGGCCTCGCGCTTGATGGCCTCCATGTCGTCGCCCAGGACCTCGGTCGCCGGGATCACGGGCACGCCGGCCTGGATCGCCACGCGCCGCGCGCTGGCCTTGTCGCCCAAGGCCCGCATGGTCGCGGCGGTGGGGCCGATGAAGACGATTCCCTCGGCCTCGCAGGCGTCCACGAGGTCGGGGTTCTCGGACAGGAGCCCGTAGCCCGGATGGATCGCGTCGGCGCCCGACATCTTGGCGACGCGAATGATCTCGGGGATCGACAGGTAGGCCTGCACGGGCCCCAGCCCCTCGCCGATGCGATAGGCCTCGTCGGCCTTGAAGCGGTGGAGACCCAGCTTGTCCTCTTCGGCATAGACCGCGACGGTGCGCTTGCCCATCTCGTTGGCGGCCCGCATGACCCGGATGGCGATCTCGCCCCGGTTGGCGATCAGGATCTTCTGGAATTCGGGCATGGGCGGGCTCCGCTTAAGGACGCGGCACATTAGGCGCGCCGCGACGCAGCGCAAGGGTCGGATTGCGACGCTCCCGAGCGTGCTCACGGCGCTTGCCGGAACATAACACGAACGAGAGCCTTTCCTTGAAACGAGGGTCGGGATAGGGTCCGGGGCCATGAGCCTTTCGCCTGACTCCGACCTCCCGCTTTCGCGCCGCGCCATGGCCGGCGCGGTTCCCCGGATGCCCTATCTGGACGACCTCAACCCCGCGCAGCGCGCGGCGGTCGAGGCGCTGGACGGGCCGGTGCTGATGCTCGCGGGGGCGGGCACCGGCAAGACCAAGGCGCTGACGGCGCGGATCGCGCATCTGCTTGCGACGGGCAAGGCGCGGCCCAACGAGGTGCTGGCCGTCACCTTCACCAACAAGGCCGCGCGCGAGATGCGCGACCGCATCGGCCGCATGGTGGGCGAGGCGGTCGAGGGGATGCCCTGGCTTGGCACCTTCCACGCGATCTGCGTGAAGCTCCTGCGGCGGCACGCCGAGCTGGTGGGGCTCCGGTCGAACTTCACGATTCTCGACACCGACGACCAGATCCGGCTCCTGAAGCAGCTCGTGCAGGCGGCGGGCATCGACGAGAAGCGCTGGCCGGCGCGGCAGCTGTCCCACATCATCGACGGGTGGAAGAACCGGGCGCTCACGCCGGGCAACATCCCGGCAGCGGACGTGGCGGCCTTCGATCACAAGGGGGTGGACCTGTATGCCGCCTACCAGCAGCGGCTCAAGGATCTGAACGCCGTCGACTTCGGCGACATCCTCCTGCACGTCATCGGCATCTTCAAGGCGCATGAGGACGTGCTGGCCCAGTACCAGCGCTGGTTCCGCTACATCCTCGTGGACGAGTACCAGGACACCAACATCGCGCAGTACCTCTGGCTGCGGCTCCTGGCGCAGGGGCACCGCAACATCTGCTGCGTGGGCGACGACGACCAGTCGATCTACGGCTGGCGCGGGGCCGAGGTGGGCAACATCCTGCGCTTCGAGCAGGACTTCCCCGGTGCGACCGTGGTGCGGCTGGAGCAGAACTACCGCAGTACGCCGCATATCCTCGCCGCCGCGTCCTCGGTGATCGCGGGGAACAAGGGGCGGCTTGGGAAGACGCTCTGGACCGCCTTGGGCGAGGGGGAGAAGGTCCGGCTCATCGGCCATTGGGACGGCGAGGAGGAGGCACGCTGGATCGGCGAGGAGATCGAGGCCATGCAGCGCGGCACCCGCGGCATGGACCCGATCGACTTGGACGGTATCGCCATCCTCGTGCGGGCGTCCCACCAGATGCGCAGCTTCGAGGACCGATTCCTGACCATCGGGCTGCCCTACCGCGTGATCGGCGGCCCACGCTTCTACGAGCGGCAGGAGATCCGGGACGCCATGGCCTATTTCCGGCTGGCGGTGTCCCCGGACGACGACCTCGCCTTCGAGCGGATCGTGAACACCCCCAAGCGTGGCTTGGGCGACAAGGCGATCCAGACGATCCAGGTCTGCGCCCGGCAGAACAAGGTGAGCCTGCTCGACGGTGCGCGGATCGCAGCCGAGACCAAGCTGGTCGCGGGCAAGGGCGGGAACGAGCTGCGCGTCTTCGTGCAGGCCATGGAGCGCTGGCACGATCAGGTCGTGCGCGAGGGCGACACCCATGTGGAGCTCGCGCAGATGATCCTGGACGAGTCGGGCTACACCGCAATGTGGCAGAACGACAAGTCGCCCGAGGCGGCGGGGCGGCTCGAGAATCTCAAGGAGCTGGTGAAGGCGCTGGAGGAGTTCGACTCGCTCCAGGGCTTCCTCGAACACGTGGCGCTGGTCATGGACAACGCGGCCGAGGGGGGCGAGGAGAAGGTGTCGATCATGACGCTCCACGCCGCCAAGGGGCTGGAGTTCCCGGCGGTGTTCCTGCCCGGCTGGGAGGATGGGCTGTTCCCCTCGCAGCGATCCCTGGACGAGGGGGGCCTCAAGGGCCTGGAGGAGGAGCGGCGGCTCGCCTACGTGGGCATCACGCGGGCGGAGCGGGTGGCGACCATCTCCTTCGCCGGGAACCGGCGGGTGCACGGGCAGTGGCAAAGCTCCCTTCCGAGCCGGTTCATCGACGAACTGCCCAAGGACCATGTGGAGATCCTGACGCCGCCCGGCCTGTATGGCGGCGGCTACGGCGCGGCGGGCATGGCGATGGGCGCGAGCCCCGTGCTGCAAGCGGCCGAGGCCTCGGATCTCATGAACCGGGCGGCGCGGGCCGATGTCTACGCGAGCCCCGGCTGGCGCCGGCTCCAGGCGCGGGCGCAGGTGCGGCCGATGCGCGAACCGGGCGAGTCGCGCGGCCTGACCATCGACGCCACGGCCGAGTCCTCCTTCACGCTGGGCGACCGGGTGTTCCACCAGAAGTTCGGCTATGGCCGGATCGTAGGCGCCGAGGGCGACAAGCTCGACATCGCCTTCGAGAAGGCGGGCGAGAAGAAGGTCGTGGCCAAGTTCGTCGTGCCCGCGCCGGGCGGCGGCGGGGACGACGTGCCGTTCTGATCTGAGGGGCGTCCGCATCGGGGCCTGTCTCCTGTGTGTTGGAGACAGGATGGGCGCGGAGGGTTAACGAAGTCTGATAGCACCGAGCGTTGCGCGGTCGCAGGGATTTTTCATGTGTGGCAGCTACTTAGTCGTTAACGGCGGATTAAGGCCTGTGGGGAGCGTCGTGCCGATCCGGTCATCCGGTCGAGGCCGAGTCCGCATGGTAACGGCGCATCCACTCATGGGTGGTGGCGTCCGCCAGCTTGGCGACGCCGGGCCTGAGGGCGTCAGGAGCGGGCTGGGGAAGGCCCAGGGCCCCCAGGATGCGACCCAGGGTGGCCGAAGGATCGGCTGAGAGACGTTCGTAGGCGACCGGCAGCGGCTCGATGCCCTGTTCGTCGAACCAGGTCCGCCAGGCGGAGTCGTGGCCCTCCAGCTCGGCCACCTTGCGCGCGATCCGGTCGAAGTCGTAGGCCGGCTCTTTCGGCGGGGCGAGGCGTTCTAGCTCGGTGCCGTCGGGGGCAACGTGCCATAGGCCGGTCTGCTCGGCTTTCACCAGCGACACGGCCTGCCCGAGCTTGTCCACGCGAGACAGGTGGATGTAGAGGACCCTGCCGAAGGCCGCCTCCAGACGGGCCCTGTCGGACGGCAGATCCGGGAACACCTGCCCGATCAGGGCCGACAGGCCGTCGAGGTCCCTTCTCATGAGTCGGAGGCCGAAGACTCCAGTCTGTCCGCGGCCTACCTTTTTAGCCGCTTCGAGATGGGAAGCCGCGTGGCCGGGGGTGTCCCGAGCGCTTCGGCCCGGAAAGCCCCACCGCTCGACCCAGACGGGATCGAGGTCGGTCATGAAGTACGAGTCCGGGCACCCGGCGACCTTCGTGGAGGCCAGCAGGTCGCAGAGCAGCGTGCTCCCTGTCCTTGGAGTTGCGCAGATGATGTAGGCGTCCATCAAAAGGCCCCCGGGTCGGTGATCCGCCGTCTCCGCATGGCCGGTCCGGCGACCTCAGAATGCTTTCAGGATCGGCCAGAGCGTCGCAACGAGCAGGAGCGCCATAGTGACGTTGAAGGCGCGGAAGCGGGCGGGGGAGGTCAGGATGCGGCGCATCTCCTGGCCCAGCATGGCCCAGGCCGAGATGCAGGGCAGGTTGATCGCGCCGAAGACGGCGGCGACGAGGAGGACCGCGCCGAGGCTCTGGTCGGCGGCGTAGAAGGTGAGGGCCGAGATCACCATCATCCAGCCCTTGGGGTTGACCCACTGGAAGGCCGCCGCCTGCCAGAAGGTGAGGGGACGGGCGGCGCGGGGCGCCTCGGGCGTCGAGGGCTTGGCCGTGGCGATCTTCCAGGCGAGCCAGAGGAGATAGACGACCGCGAAGATCTCGAGCGCCGAATGCGCCCAGGGCAGGGCTTCGAAGATGCCGTGGAGGCCGAGGCCCACGGCGACGATCATGGCGGTGAAGCCGAGCCCTACGCCCAGCATGTGCGGCAGCGACCGGCGCAGGCCGAAGTTCGCGCCCGACGCCATGAGCATGAGGTTGTTGGGCCCGGGCGTGATCGAGGACACGAAGGCGAAGCCGGCGAGGGCGGGGAGGAGATCGAGCGTGGTCATGATGCGCAATCCTACGGCGCAGACGGGTACATGGGATTGCGAAATCGCGCGTGATGGCGGTAGGATCGCAATCCATGACGGATCTGGATGCCATCGACGAACGCATATTGCGCGAGCTGCGCCGGGACGGGCGGATCTCGAACCTGCACCTGTCGGAGCGGGTGGGGTTGTCAGCTTCGGCCACGCTGCGGCGGGTCGAGGCGCTGGAGCGCCGGGGCGTCATCCGGGGCTACCGGGCGGTGCTGGACGGCGCGCAGGTGGGACGGGGCTACGTGGTCTATGTCGCCGTGGGCCTGAGCGAGCACGGCAAGGCCGCGCAGAAGGGCTTCGAGGCGGCCATGCGGGCCGCGCCCGAGGTGGTCGAGGTCCACAACATCGCGGGGGCTTTCGAATACCTGCTGCGGGTCGAGGCGCGGGACCTGGCCGCCTACAAGGCCTTCCATACGGACGTGCTGGGGACGGTGCCGGCGGTGCGGTCGATCACCAGCTATATTGTCATGGAGTCCCCGAAGGACGAGCGAGCCTGACCGCCCCCAGGTCGAGGAGGTGGAAGGCCACGCCCGCCACGAGGCCCCAGAACGCCGCGCCGATCCCAAAGGCCGCGACGCCCGAGGCCGTCACCGCGAGCGTCACCACGGCCGGGACTCGGGTGGCGGCGGCGTTCGTGGCGCCCGTCAGCGCCCCGGTCAGCGGCCCGAGAAGCGCGATGGCGACGATGCCGGCCACGAGCGAGGGCGGCAGCGCCGCGATGGCGGCGATGACGAGGGGCGAGGCGAGGCCCAGCGCCACCCAGATGCCGGCATAGGCGAGGCCGACGATCCAGCGGCGGCCCTTGTCCGGGTGCACGTCGTCGCCCAGGCAGATCGCGGCGGTGATCGCGGCCATGCTGACCGGATGGGCCCCGAAGAGCCCGGCGCCCGCCGACAGGAGTCCCGTGGTGGTGAGCGCCGCGCCCACGGGGGGCTCGTAGCCCGCCGCGCGCAGGGTGGCGAAGCCGGGCAGGTTCTGGGATGCCATGGTCACGAGCGCGAGGGGAACGGCGAGGCCCATGAGCACGCCCGCGTCGAATTCGGGCCGGACGAGGACGAGCGCGGGAAGGCCTGCGACGGCCGGCGCGTGGGCGGCGCCGGTGAGGAAGGCGAGGGGGAGGCCGACGGCCAGCGCGGACAGCACCGCCCAAGCGGGGTTGCGCAGCCGCACCAGCGCAAAGATCGCGACCATGGGGCCGAGGAGGGCCGGCGATTCGGCCGCCGCCGGGGCGAGCTTGAGGACGAAGGGCAGCAGCACGCCCGCCAGCATCCCGGCCGCGATGGCGTCGGGAATCAGCGCCACGAGCCGGCCGAGCGGGCGGATCAGGCCCATCGCCGCGATCAGGAGGCCCGACAGGACGAAGGCTCCGGCCGCCTGCTCCATGGAAAGGCCCTGGGTGGCGGCGACCAGCGCCGCGCCCGGCGTGGACCAGGCCAGCACCATCGGCATCCGCGCCCAGAGGCTGAGCCCGGCGCTGCCCAGCGCCTTGGCGAGCGAGACGGCGAGCACCCAGGAGGCGGTCTGCTCGGGGCTCGCCCCCACAGCGGCGGCGGCGGCGAGCACCAGCGCCACCGTCGAGCCGAAGCCCACGAGCGCGGCCACAAGCGCCGCCGAAAGAAGGGATGCCCGCATCTGCCCTGTCCTGCCGTTGCGGGCGCGACCATGGCGGGTCGCGGCGGCGGACGGAAGGGGGGCTCAGATGCCCCAACGGGCCGCGCGGTGCCGGGCGCGGGCGACCGAGGGCGGCTCGGGTTCGGGCGGCGGAACGGGAGGAAGGCCCATGTCGTCGCGCAGGTGCGGGGGCAGGTGGTCGAGGATTTCCTCCTCGGCCAGACCGCGGCCGCGACCCTGCCCCGGCCGGCCCATGGTCGAGGCCGGATGGGCGTGGATGACGTCCATCAGGATGCCGAGGACCGAGCGGGGTCGGTCGAGATGGGTCGTGGCCATGCTATCCTCCCTGGGTCGGACCGCCACCGCAGGTCCGTTACCGCGAAGGATGCCCCGGGAGGCCCGGCCGCGTCCTGATGGAAGGCTGAAACCTCCACGAAAAAAACGGCGGTCGCCCAGGGAGGAGGGCGCCGCCGTCCGGTAGGAGCGGCCCAGGGAGGAGGAGAGGGCCGCCGTTCCGATGAGAATGCGACAGGACCAGGGAGGAGGAGAGGTCCCGCCGCAGTTCCGCACGACGCCCAGGGAGGAGGACGGGCGCCGGCGAAGTCGTGAATTCCGTGCGGCGGAGCCGGGGAGGATCGGCCCCGCCGCGAGCCGCCGACACCCAGGGAGGAGAAGGGCGCCGGCGTATTCCGTGCGGTGGAGCCCAGGGAGGAGGGCTTCCACCGCGACCGTTGCGAGGGGGCCTCGGGAGGAGGTGAGTCCCTGTCCCGCAGAGGCGATCCGGACCCGGGGAGGACGGACCGGACCGTAGATCCGTCAGGCGCCGTAGGCGGCGCTCCGGGCGAGGGCAGGAAGATCCGCCGTGTTCAGCCCGAGGTCGTGGAGTTCGCGCGGCCCGAGCGTGGACAGTTCGGCCAGCGTCTCGCGGTAGAGGCGGTAGCGAGCGATGCGGGTCGCGAGATCCGCACGGAGCTGCCCGATCCGTTCGGCCAGCGAAAGCCCGGTGGCGGCGTGATGGGTGTCGTGTGCGTAGGCCATGATCGTTTCTTTCGTTCCGGTTCATCCCGGGCCATCGGGGCCTCGGGACGGCGCTGTTAGCGCTGTCGGGAACACAAATAGACAATTGCTGCGACTGCACAATGGAGCTTGGGCGCAAGGCCGCCATGCAGTCAGCGCATGGAGTTGCCGCATTTTCTGGCATCCTGTTGCATGACTGGAGGGAAAGGGGCCGCCGTCGGCGCGCTGCGCGGAGGGCGGGCCCTTGCGCTTTGCCCGGTCCGCGACAAGGGTTGCCCGCCGGAAGGGCGGCCGTCGAACGGGCAGCCGCCGCTGGGGCGTCCGGTCCAGCCGGACAGGATAGGGCCGACAGGCGACAGGAGTGTGACGGATGGGTCCGACACGAGAGCAGGTGATGGCGGCGCTGGCCCGCGTGGCGATGCCGGGCGGCGGCGATCTGGCCGGCAGCGGGCTCGTGCAGGCGCTGGCGGTGGCCGAGGGAGCGGTGCGCTTCGTGCTGGAGGCGCGGGGCGTGGACGAGGCGCGGGCGCTCGAGCCCGTGCGCGCGGAGGCTGAGCGGGTGGTGCGGGCGATCCCCGGGGTCACGGGCGTGTCCATCGTCGTGACCGCGCATGGGCCGGCGGCGAAGGCCCCGGCTCCGCCTCCGCCGTCGGGGGCGCCCTCGCTGACCATCGGGAGGCACCCGACGCCGCAGGCGGGTCCGCAGCGGGTGACGGGGGTCGACCGCATCCTCGCGGTGGGCTCGGGCAAGGGGGGCGTGGGCAAGTCGACGGTCAGCGCCAACCTCGCCGTGGCGCTGGCGCGCGAGGGGCGGCGCGTGGGGCTTCTGGACGCCGACATCTACGGGCCGTCGCAGCCGCGGATGATGGGGGTGAGCAAGCGCCCCGCCTCGGCCGACGGCAAGACCATCGAGCCGCTGCACGCCCATGGCGTGACCCTGATGTCCATCGGGCTCATGGTCGACCCGGACAAGGCCATCGTGTGGCGCGGGCCGATGCTGATGGGGGCGCTCCAGCAGATGCTGACGCAGGTGAACTGGGGGCGGCTCGACGTGCTGATCGTCGACCTGCCGCCGGGGACGGGGGACGTGCAGCTCACGCTCTGCCAGAGGACGCACCTGACCGGTGCGGTCGTGGTCAGCACGCCCCAGGATGTGGCACTGATCGACGCCCGCAAGGCGATCGACATGTTCAGGACGCTCCACACCCCCATCCTGGGCCTGATCGAGAACATGAGCAGCTTCGTCTGCCCGAACTGCGGCCACGAAAGCCATGTCTTCGGTCACGGCGGCGTCGAGGCGGAGGCGCGGAAGGACGGCATCCCCTTCCTCGGCCGGCTTCCCATCGACTTGGAGACGCGGATCTCGGGCGACGAAGGCGTGCCCGTGGCAGCCGGGGAGGGGCCCATGGCCGAGGCCTGGCGCGGCATCGCCCGCCGGCTGGTCGAGGGCGGCATGGCCTGATCCGAGTCGCCCGGCTCCTCGCGACCGACCCACGCGGCGGCCCTCCGGGGTCGCCGCTTTCGTTTTGGCCCGATGCCGACAAAAAGCCGTCACAATCCGATTCGGATTTGCCTCACGAACGAGGTTCAAGGGCTAAGCGGCTGAAACACCGAAGAATGTGACCCAAGCGCCGCGAACCGTGCCGCGAATCTGTGCTGCGCCAGGACGGTTGACGAAAGGTTACCGGCGGTTCTTTGCCGGTCGAAGTTTCTGTCGTCCACAGGCCCCTCCGAAGGGGTCTTGCCCTGATGTTCCGAGAAAAGCGGGCTTTTCCACAGGGCTGTCCACAGCAAGATGGCGCTTGGGCTGTGACATTCGCGCAAAGGGCGGCCCTGAAGGCAACATAGGCCTTGAGTACCAGGAATTCCCATGGCATCCCTAATGGTGTCGGAAGCGGCGCGGGATACCCAGGGGCGACAAAGAACCCCGACCGAGACGCAGTCATACAGGCAAATCCATTCCGGTTGCTTCCGATATCGAGAGCAGGACAGCGAACGCCACAGGCAGAACGATCCGGCGCGCGAGCGAGCAGCATCCCCCCAGGTGCGCGCGCAGTCGGACTTCCCGGAAGGGACGGAAACGGCGGATCAGGTGTGGCAGCCCGGATCCGCCGTTTTCGTGTCGAAGGACCAGCACCGCGGGGGTTTGGGGCGTAGCGGGTTCCGGTGATCACGGCCAGCTTCACAGGCGAATATCCGCAAAGGATCGACGGCAAGGGCCGGATGTCGATCCCGTCGGACTTCCGCCGCGTGCTGGAGGCCAACGATCCAAACTGGACCGAGGGGCTGAACCCGTCGCTCTATCTCCTCTATGGCGAGCATCTGAGGGATCATCTCAAGGCCTACACGGTCGCGGCCTTCAACGAGGTCGCCCAGCAGATCATGGCCATCAAGCCGCGCACGCCCGAGGAGGCGCAGCGCAAGGCCGTGTCGCAGCGCCTGATCCTGGGCCAGTCGGTGCGGCTGGAGGTCGACCGCGACGGCCGCATCGTCATGCCGATCCGCCAGCGCCAGAAGCTGGGCCTGACCGAGGGCGAGGTCGTCTTCTCGGGCGGAGGCGACCATTTCGAGATTTGGGCGGCGGCGACCTTCGAGGAGAAGGTGGGAGCCCAGATGCGCGCGTTCCTGGAAGCGCAGCCCGAAGGCTTCGATCCCATGACGCTGGTCTGGGGCGGCTGAGATGATGGCCGAGCCGCATATCCCGGTCCTGCTGCGCCCCCTGCTGGCGGCCTGCGCCCCCGTGTGCGGCACCTGGATCGACGGGACCTTCGGCGCCGGCGGCTACGCGCGCGGCCTGATCGCCGCCGGAGCGGCGCGCGTCATCGGGATCGACCGGGATCCGCTGGCCCATCACATGGCGGCCGGGTGGCTTCCGGGATTTCATGGAACCATCGACCTGCGCGAAGGGACCTTCGGGGAGCTGGACCGCATCGCCGCCGAAGCGGGCGCGGAACAGGTCGAGGGCGTGGTGCTGGATCTCGGCATCTCGTCGATGCAGATCGACACGGCCGAGCGGGGCTTCTCGTTCCAGAAGGACGCGCCGCTCGACATGCGGATGTCGCAGTCGGGCCCGAGCGCGCGCGACCTCGTGAACGAGGCTGGGGAGGAGCGGCTGGCCGATATCCTGTATCTCTACGGCGAGGAACGGGCCTCGCGCCGGATCGCGCGGGCGATCCTGGCGGCGCGCCCCGTGGAGACGACGCTGGAACTGGCCGAGATCGTGGCGCGGTGCCTGCCGCGCCAGAAGCCCGGCGAGAAGCACCCGGCGACGCGCACCTTCCAGGCGTTGCGGATCGCCGTGAACGACGAATACGGCGAGCTGGCGCGCGGCCTGGAAGCGGCCGAGCGGGTGCTGGCCCCGGGGGGGCTGCTGGCGGTGGTGAGCTTCCACTCGGTCGAGGACCGGATGGTGAAGCGGTTCCTCCAGCTTCGCGCGGGGCGGATGGGGCAGGGGAGCCGCTATGCACCCGAGGCCGAGGCCGAGGCCCCTGCCTTCGAGATGGTGACGCGCAAGGCGGTCGAGCCCGACGAGACGGAGCTGGCGGCCAATCCCCGCGCGCGCTCGGCCAAGCTGCGCGTCGCGCGGCGGACGTCGGCGCCCGCGGGACGGATCAACGACGAGGAGATCGGCATGCCGATGCTCCCGACAAGCCGGACCACCGGCGGACGACCGAGGCGATG
Source organism: Rubellimicrobium roseum (assembly GCF_006152145.1). Lineage (GTDB taxonomy): Bacteria > Pseudomonadota > Alphaproteobacteria > Rhodobacterales > Rhodobacteraceae > Rubellimicrobium > Rubellimicrobium roseum. The sequence goes on from NZ_VDFV01000003.1 coordinate 74,181, forward strand.
AGGGAGCGAGAGCGATGAAGGGTCTGATCACGATCGGCCTGGCCCTGCTGGTGATGGGCCTGGGCTTCTGGGCCTATCAGGAGAACTACGCCACGCAGGCCAGCCTTCGCGAGGTGCGCGACCTCAGGGGCCAGATCGCGGCGGCGCAGGCGCGGCTCGATCGGCTGGAGGCCGAATGGGCCTATCTCAACCGGCCTGACCGGCTGCGCGACCTCGCCGAGATCAACTTTCAGCGGCTGGAGCTGCTGCCGCTGATGCCCGAGGCCTTTGCGGCCGTGGACGAGGTGCCCATGCCGTCGGACACGCTGGCTCCGGTCCTGTCGGAACTCATCGTCTCGCACGGGACGCCCGGCGACGGGGAGGAGCCGCTGTGACCACGCGCGAGCTGGCCCTGGCGGCCGCCGCGCTCGGGCGCGGGGCCTGGGCGCGACGGCCCTCGCTGCGGCTCCTGCGCCGCGCCGCCACCCGCGACAGTGCCGAGCGGGCGCGCATCCGGGCCGAGAAGCGGATCTGGATCCTCGCGGGGGTCTTTGCCCTGGCCTACGGCACCGTGGGCACGCGCATGGCGGTGCTGGCTTCCACCGAGCCCGAGGAGCCGCAGGTCGCGAGCGCGATCGACGCCCCGATCCTCAGCACCCGCGCCGACATCGTGGACCGCGAGGGGCGCATCCTGGCCACCAATCTCGCGACCCATGCGCTTTATGCCCAGCCGCGGCAGATGGTGGACCCAGCCCGTGCCGCGCGCGAGCTGGCGGCGATCTTCCCCGACCTCGAGGAGGCCGAGCTGCTGCGCGACTTCACGGGGCCGCGCAAGTTCCTGTGGATTCGCCGCCAGATCAGCCCCGAGCAGGTGCAGGCCGTCCACGACATCGGCGAGCCGGGGCTGCTGTTCGGACCCCGCGAGATGCGGCTTTACCCGAACGGGCCGGTGGCGGCCCATATCCTGGGGGGCGCGGGCTACGGGCGCGAGGGCGTCGATTCGGCCGAGGTGATCGGCACGGCCGGGGTGGAGCGCCACTTCGACGCCCGGCTGCGTGACCCCGAGCGGCAGGCCGAGCCGCTGGCGCTGTCGCTCGACCTCACCATCCAGGCCGCTATGGAGGAGGTGCTCCAGGGCGGCATGACGCTGATGAACGCCAAGGGCGCGGCCGGCATCCTGATGGATGTCCACACGGGCGAGATCCTGGCCATGGCCTCCCTGCCGGACTTCGATCCCAACACGCGGCCCCCGGCGGCCACGAGCGGCGACCCCGGTGACAGCCCCCTGTTCAACCGGGCGATCCAGGGCGTCTACGAACTGGGTTCGGTGTTCAAGATCTTCACCGTGGCGCAGGCGCTGGACCTCGGGCTCTTGAACCCCGAGACCATGATCGACACCCAGGGACCGATGACCTGGGGCCGCTTCCGCATCAACGACTTCCACTATTATGGCGCCGAGAACACGGTCACGGACGTGATCGTGAAGTCCTCGAACATCGGCACCGCCCATATCGCCCTGATGATCGGGCCCGCGCGGCAGAGGGCCTTCCTGCAGGGGCTGGGCCTTCTGGAGCCCACCCATGTCGAGATGACGGAGGCGCGGACGGGCCGGCCTCTGCTGCCGGCGCAATGGTCCGAGATCAGCCTCCTGACCATCTCCTACGGGCATGGGGTCTCGACCTCGCCCCTGCACCTGGCGGCGGCCTATGCAGCCATCGGCAACGGCGGGACGGCGGTGACGCCGAGCCTTGTCCACGAGGAGAACCGCGAGCCCGGGCCGCGCGTCCTGAGCGAGCAGTCCGCGCGCCAGTCGGTCGACATGCTGCGGCAGGTGGTGTCGCGGGGGACGGCCTCGCTCGCGGACGTGCCGGGCTACGAGGTGGCGGGCAAGACCGGGACCGCCGACAAGCCGCGCGCCACGGGCGGCTACTACGACGACAAGGTCATCGCGACCTTCGCGGGGGTCTTCCCGGCGAGCGATCCCCAGTACGTCATCGTGGTCAGCCTCGACGAGCCCGTGGAGACCTCGGGGACCGAGCCGCGCCGGACGGCGGGCTGGACGGCGGTGCCGGTGGCGGCCGAGCTCGTCCGGCGCGCGGCGCCTTTGCTGGGGCTTCGTCCGGCGGTTGAAGTGGCGGCGGCGGACGGTGTAACCGAGCCCGCGAACTGACGCGGAGGGCCAGCATGGCCGAGACCAAGACATTGGCCGAGCTGGGCCTGACCGCGCCGGGCGGGCGCGATCCCGCCGTGACGGGACTGTCGGTGGACAGCCGGATGGTGGAGCCGGGGCACCTCTTCGCCGCGCTGCCCGGCGCCACGATTCACGGCGCGCATTATGTCGAGGCCGCCGTCCTGCGCAGGGCCGCCGCCGTGCTGACCGACGCCGAGGGCGCGCGCCTCGCGGAAGGCAAGCTGGGCGGGGCCGTCCTGATCCTGGCCGAGGACGCGCGGCAGGTCTTTGCCCGGAGCTGTGCGCTGTGGTTCGGGCCGCATCCCGAGGCGGTGGTCGCCGTCACAGGCACCAACGGCAAGACCAGCGTGGCGAGCTTCTGCCGCCAGATCTGGATGGGCCTGGGGTTGAGCGCGGTGAACCTGGGAACCGTGGGCGTCGAGGGAGCGTGGGAGGCCTCGCTGCGCCACACGACGCCCGATCCGCTCACGCTGCACCGGGTGCTGGCGCAGGCACGGCGCGCGGGCGTGACCCATGTGGCGATGGAGGCCTCCTCGCACGGGCTCGACCAGCGGCGGCTCGATGGCGTGTGGCTGGCTGCGGCCGGGTTCACGAACTTCACTCAGGACCATCTCGACTACCACGGAACGTTCGAGGCCTATTTCGACGCCAAGATGCGGCTGTTCCGGGCCGTGCTGCCCGAGGACGGCGTCGCGGTCGTGAACCTCGACGACCCCAAGGGGCCGGAGGTCGCGGCCATCGCCGCCGCACGCGGGCTGGAGGTGATCGGGACCGGCGCGGCCGAAGGGGCGCGGCTCCGGCTTTTGGGCCAGCGCTTCGACGCCACGGGGCAGGACCTGCGGTTCGCCTGGCAGGGCGAGGTGAGGCAGGTCCGGCTCGACCTGATCGGAGGCTTCCAGGCCGAGAACGTGCTGGTTGCGGCGGGTCTCGTGATCGGCGCGGGCGAGGACCCGGAGACCGTGTGGAAGGCGCTGCCGCTGCTGAAGACGGTGCGGGGGCGGATGCAGCTGGCGGCCCGGCGAAGGAACGGAGCGTCCGTGTTCGTGGACTATGCCCATACGCCCGACGCGGTGGAGACGGCGCTGGCGGCGCTGCGGCCCCACGTCATGGGGCGGATCATCGCCATCGTGGGGGCGGGCGGGGACCGCGACCGGAGCAAGCGGCCCTTGATGGGGGCGGCGGCGGCGCGCCACGCGGACCTCGTGATCGTCACGGACGACAACCCGCGCAGCGAGGACCCCCGCAGCATCCGGGCCGCCGTGATGCAGGGCGTGCGCGAGGCCGGAGGCGCGGAGCGGGCGACCGAAGTGGGCGACCGCGCCGAGGCGATCCTGCGGGGCGTGGATGCGCTCCAGCCGGGGGATGCGTTGCTCGTTTGCGGCAAGGGGCATGAGACGGGGCAGATCGTCGGCAACGAGATCTATCCGTTCGACGACGTGGAGCAGGCGAGCGTCTCGGTCGCCGTGCTGGAGGGACGGGAATGAGCCTTTGGACGGCGGACGAGGCCGCGGCGGCCACGGGCGGGACGGCGACGCGCGACTGGGTGGCCGGGGGCGTGTCCATCGACACACGGACCCTTCGGCCGGGCGACCTGTTCGTGGCGCTGAAGGCCGCGCGGGACGGGCACGACTTCGTCGCCCAGGCGCTGGAGAAGGGCGCGGCGGCGGCGCTGGTGACCCGCCGACCCGAGGAGGTGGCGGAAGATGCGCCCCTCCTGATCGTGCCGGACGTTCAGGCGGCGCTGGAGGACCTGGGCCGGGCCGGGCGGGCGCGGAGCCGCGCGCGGGTCGTGGGCGTCACCGGCTCGGTGGGCAAGACCTCGACCAAGGAGATGCTGCGGTCGGCGCTGGAAACGCAAGGGACGGTCCATGCCGCCGAAGCCTCCTACAACAACCATTGGGGCGTGCCGCTGACGCTGGCGCGGCTTCCGGCCGACGCGGACTTCGCCGTGGTCGAGATCGGCATGAACCACCCGGGCGAGATCGCGCCGCTGGCCCGGCAGGCGCGGCCGCACGTGGCGCTCATCACGACCATCGGGGCCGCGCATCTGGAGGCCTTCGGGTCGCTGGAGGGCATCGCCGCCGAGAAGGGGGCGATCTGCGAGGGTCTGGAGCCCGGCGGCGTGGCCGTGCTGCCCGCCGACGTGCCGCAGCTTCCGGTCCTGCTGGCCTGCGCCGAGACGGCGGGCGCGCGGGTCGTCACGTTCGGGCTGGCGGACGGGGCGTCCCACCGGCTCCTCGACCTGCGCATGGCCGGGGGGGCTACGGTGGGGCGCGCGCTGGCCGGGGACGAGCCCGTGCATCTGAAGGTCGCCACCGAGGGCGCGCATTTCGCCGTCAACGCCTTGGGCGCGCTGGCGGCGGCCGAGGCGCTGGGGGCGGAGCGGGCGCTGGCGCTCAACGGCCTTGCGGGTTGGACCCCGCCCAAGGGCCGTGGCGGGCGCGAGGAGATCGAGTGGGGCGACGGCCGGATCACGCTGGTCGACGACGCCTTCAACGCCAACCCGACCTCGATGGCGGCGGGGCTGGCCGTGCTGGCGGGAATGCAGCCCGAGGATGGGCCTGGCCGCATCTCGCGCGGGCGGCGGATCGCCATCCTGGGCGACATGTTGGAGCTGGGGCCCGAGGAGGCGGCGCTGCACGCGGGCCTTGCGGAGGACCCGGCCATGGAGGCCGTCGACCAGGTGCATTGCGTAGGCCCCCGCATGAGGGCGCTGCACGCGGTGCTGCCCGCCGACCGGCGCGGCGAATGGGCCGAGCGGCCCGAGGCCCTGTCGGGCCACCTGCGCCGGCTTGTTGACGCGGGGGACGTGGTGCTGGTCAAGGGCTCCAAGGGGAGCCGCGTCTCGCTCGTCGTTGACGCGATCCGACGGATGGGGCAAGGCGCGCCGTCCATCGAGGGAGGCTGATCCGCATGCTCTACTGGCTGACCGCGCTGTCGGACGGGGGGGACGTGTTCAACCTCTTCCGCTACATCAGCTTCCGGGCGGGCGGGGCTTTCCTGACGGCGCTGATCTTCGGCTTCGCCTTCGGGCCGCGCCTGATCGGCTGGCTGCGGGTCAAGCAGGGCAAAGGCCAGCCGATCCGCAGCGACGGACCGCAGACGCATTTCATCAAGGCGGGCACGCCGACGATGGGAGGCCTCCTGATCGTGGGGGCGGTGCTGACCGCGACGCTCCTGTGGGCGCGGTGGGACAATCCCTTCGTCTGGATGGTGCTGTTCGTGACGCTGAGCTTCGCGCTCCTGGGCTTCGCGGACGACTACGCTAAGGTCACCAAGCAGACCGTGGACGGGGTGTCGGGGCGCGTGCGGCTTGCCATCGGCTTCGTGGTGGCGGCCATCGCCGCCATCTGGGCGGCGGCCTGGCATCCGGCGGAGCTGACGAACCAGCTCGCGCTCCCGTTCTTCAAGGATGCTCTCATTCACCTGGGCATCCTGTTCGTGCCCTTCGCGATGATCGTGATCGTCGGCGCCGCCAATGCGGTGAACCTGACCGACGGGCTCGACGGGCTGGCCATCATGCCGGTGATGATCGCGGCGGGAACCTTCGGGGCCATCTCCTACGCCGTGGGGCGGACGGACTTCACCGAATACCTGGGCGTTCACTTCGTCCCCGGCTCGGGCGAGATCGTCATCTTCTGCGCGGGGCTGATCGGCGGGGGACTGGGCTTCCTGTGGTACAACGCCCCGCCGGCGGCGGTGTTCATGGGCGACACCGGGTCCCTGGCCCTGGGCGGCGCGCTGGGCGCCATCGCCGTGGCCACCAAGCACGAGGTCGTCCTGGCCATCGTCGGCGGGCTCTTCGTGGTCGAGGCGCTGTCGGTCATCATCCAGGTCTTCGTCTACAAGCGCACCGGCCGGCGTGTCTTCCTGATGGCGCCGATCCACCACCACTTCGAGAAGAAGGGCTGGGCCGAGCCGCAGATCGTCATCCGCTTCTGGATCATCAGCCTGATCCTCGGGGTGATCGGGCTGGCCACGCTGAAGGTGCGCTGAGTGAGGGTCCGGCGGCTGGAGCCGGGCGACCGGGCCGGCTGGGACCGTCTCTATGCCGGCTATGCCGGATTCTACGGCGTGGCGCAGACGCCCGGGATGCACGACCGGGTCTGGGGCTGGCTCCACGACCCGGCGCACGAGGTCGAGGGGTTCGTCGCCGAGCGGGGCGGGGCGCTGGTGGGATTGACCCATTTCCGCGCCTTCGCGCGGCCGCTCTCGGCCACGACTGGCGGGTTCCTGGACGACCTGTTCGTCGATCCCGAGGCACGGGGCTGCGGCGCGGCCGAGGCGCTGGTCCGCGCTGTGGCCGAGGAGGGGCGCCAGCGGGGCTGGTCGGTGATCCGCTGGATCACAGCCAAGGACAACGCCCGTGCCCGCAGCCTTTATGACCGGCTGGCGCGGGCGACGCCCTGGGTGACCTACGATCTCGCGCCCTGAATCCCCGGCTTGCGGGGCCGCACCTGCGCGGGGATAAGGCCACCGGCAGAGCGGAGGGGCAGCATGATCGCGGTTCAGAACGTGGCGGGCACGCGGGTGGCGGTGCTGGGACTGGGCCGGTCGGGGCGCGCGACCGTGCGGGCGCTGGAGCAGGGCGGGGCCACGGTGGTCGTCTGGGACGATGGCGGCGAGGCGCGCGCCCAGGCCGAGGCCGACGGGCTGGAGGTCCGGGACCTGACCAAGGCGAAGTCCTGGGACGGGGTCTCCCTTTTGGTGACGAGCCCCGGCATCCCGCACCTTTACCCGCAGCCGCATCCCGCGATCGCGGCCGCCTGGGACGCCGGGGTGCCCGTCGACAACGACATCGGGCTGTTCTTCCGCTCCTTCGCGACCGACGCCTGGGACGGCTTCGGCACGCGGCCCAAGGTCGTGACCGTCACGGGATCGAACGGCAAGAGCACCACGAGCGCGCTGATCCATCATATCCTGGCCGAATCGGGACGGCCGAGCCAGTTGGCCGGGAACATCGGGCGCGGGGTGCTGGACCTGGAGCCCGCGCGGGACGGGGAGGTCGTCGTGCTGGAGCTGTCGAGCTACCAGACGGACCTCGCCCGGGCCCTGACGCCCGACGTCGCGGTGTTCACCAACCTGAGCCCCGACCATCTGGACCGCCACGCAGGTCTGGGGGGCTACTTCGCGGCCAAGCGGAGGCTGTTTGCGGAAGGGGGACCCGACCGCGCCGTGATCGGCGTGGACGAGAACGAGGGGCGCTACATGGCGAACCAGCTTTCGGAGGGGCCGGGGGATGACCGGGTGATCCGCGTCTCCTCGGGGACCAAGCTGGAGGAGGCGTCCTGGGCCGTCTTCGCGCGCAAGGGGTTCCTGGCGGAGTGGCGCAAGGGGCGGCAGGTGGCGAGCGTGGACCTGCGGAGCATTACCGGCCTGCCCGGCGCGCACAATCACCAGAACGCCTGCGCGGCCTGGGCGGTGGCGCGCAGCCTCGGCCTGGGCCCCAAGGCCATCGAGGCCGCGATGCGGAGCTATCCGGGGCTGCCGCACCGCAGCCAGCGCATCGCCGAGAGAGGCGGCGTCGCCTTCGTCAACGACTCCAAGGCCACCAACGTCGATTCGGCGGCCAAGGCGCTGCAGGCCTTCGCCCGCATCCGCTGGATCTGCGGGGGGCTGGAGAAGGAGGGGGGCCTCGGGCCTCTGGTGCCCCATCTGGGCTCGGTCGCGAAAGCCTACGTCATCGGGCGGGAGGCTGCGGCCTTCGCGCGCCAGCTTCCGGGGATCGAGGCCGAGGTCTGCACGACCATGGCCCGCGCCGTGGAACGGGCCATCGCCGAGGCGCAGGCAGGCGAGACGGTGCTTCTGGCCCCGGCGGCGGCGAGCTTCGATCAGTACGACAACTTCGAGAAGCGCGGCGAGGACTTCGTGGCCGAGGTCCGGGCGCGACTGGGGTAGGGCAGGGGCATGGTCACGGCTTTGGGTCATCCTGAGCCGAGCCTGCCCGCCAAAGCTTAAGGAAGCGTAGCACCACCGAACGGTGGGGGACCGATTCGCGCAACACCCCGGCGGACCGGGACCTACCCTATGGAGGCGGGGCCCCGGCGCCGGCGTTCCAGAGCGGGACGGTCGAGATCGACATCTTGGCCGAGCCCTGGCTCAGTTCGGTCGCGTGGGCGAGGTAGACGAGGACCTGGTTCTCCTCGTCGTAGATGCGCGTGACGCGCAGCGACTTGAGAATGATCGACTGGCGCTCGGAGAAGATCTCCTCTCCTTCGGGCGAGGTGTCGATGTCGCCCAGCCCGATGGGGCCGGTCTGGCGGCAGGCGATGGAGGAGTTGGAGGGATCCTCGAACCAGTTGCCCTGGCTGAAGCGGTCGATGAGCGACCGCTCGAAGTAGGCGACGTGGCAGGTGACGCCCTCGACCTCGGGATCGGGCAGCGCCTCGACGATGACGTCGTTGCCAACCCAATCGACGCCGACGCGGCCCACCTCCTCGGCGGAAAGAAGCGCGGGCAATGTCGAGAATATCACGGACAGGAGAGCAAGTTTCATGCGCCGGGAACGCGAGCCTGCCCCAGCGGTTCCCCTCACCAAAGGGCGCTTGTCCCGCATCGGAGCCCAGGGCTCCGACCGTCCAGCTTCGCCCAGAACGTCATCGGGTCGCTTCATGGCTGCTGAATACTTGAGCATTGGCACGAACCGCACCGCCGATTTGCTGCATTGCAGCGAAACAGGGGCGTGCTCTGATGTATTCAGTCCAAGACCCGCCACATTCGGAGCAGTTTCATGACTCTACACCGTTCGGCGCGCCTTGTCACGCTATTTGCCGTCGGGCTCGCGCTCGCCACCCCCGCCCTGGCCGAGGAGGAGCAGGGGGCCTCGCTGCGCGACATCCTGGCCTGGGGAACCACGACGACCGCCTATGTCCAGCTCGTCCCGGCGGACGGCCATCCGGCGGACCTCGTGTTCCTGAACGAGCTCACGCACGGGAATCCGCTGGAGATGATCTTCGCGCTGGAGCTCGATGGCCTGGTGGTCGATGTCGAGGTCATCAACGGCATCGGCGAGGAGCCCGACATCGTGACCGTGCTGCCGCCGCCGGGCTTCGTCGCGGTGCCGGAACGGCTGGAGGTCGACGAAGGCCAGACGGGCCGCATCGAGATCCAGCACGCCCTCCTGAGCTGACCGCTTGACTTGGGGCCGGTCCGGGGCAGCATCCGAAGGGTGCCGCCCGGAGGTCGAATGCCGCAGGACCCGCCCGCCCTGATCCTGGAGACCGCGATCTACGCGGAGGACCTCGACGCCGCCGAGGCCTTCTATGGCGACGTGCTGGGGCTGGCCCGCATCTCCCGCGTCGGGCGGCGGCATGTCTTCTACCGCTGCGGGCCGGGGGTGTTGCTGATCTTCAACCCCGCCGAAACCGAGGTGGTCGATCCCGCCTCGCCGCTGCCGGTCCCGCCGCACGGGGCGCGGGGGCCGGGGCACCTGTGCTTCGCGGCCGAGCCGCTGGGACTGGCAGCCTGGCGCGCGCGGCTGGAAGCGGCCGGGATCGCGATCGAGGCCGAGACCGACTGGCCCTCTGGGGGCCGCTCCTTCTACTTCCGCGATCCGGCGGGCAACTCCCTGGAGGTGGCCGAGGCGCGGATCTGGGGGGGCTGATGGAGTCGGTCTGGACGATGGGCCGCGGGGAGGGTCCGCTGCATCAGGAATTCGGCTGGCTCGTGAAGGGGCTCGAATGGGCCGGCGAGATCATCGACGTGCTGGCGATCCTGCTCCTGCTGATCGGGGCCATCCGGTTCATCGTCGGAGTGGTCCAGGCCGAGCTGTCGCGCGATTCTGGGGTGCGGTTCCGAGGCCTCAACCGGGAGCGGGTGGAGCTGGCCCGCTACATCCTGTCGGGGCTGGAGCTGCTGATCGTCGCGGACATCATCCGCACGGCGCTGAGCCTTGCGCTGTCGGATCTGGTGTTCCTGGGCGTTCTGGTGCTGATCCGGTCGGTGATCTCCTTCTTTCTCGACCGCGAACTGGAGCAGCTTCGCCAGGAGTTGTCGGAGCCGCCTCTCGTGGCCCCGCATCGGGAGGACTAGCGCGCCGCGCGCAGGATGGAAGGGGAGCGCCGTGACGGGCCGGCGCGGGGCTCCTCCATGTGGCGCTGGCGGTGGTCGCGAACGCCGCGGCGCCCGAGCGGGCGGTTTCGCCGCCGGCGACCGTGGCGACGCTGCTCCTTGCGGGGCTTGTGTCGAAGGCGTGATGCGGTTCGGTTGACCCCGCACGGGCCGAGCGCTAAGCCGCAGGGCGCGGGCGCGCGGGCGCCCCATAGGTCCGGAGGCGCGCGTGGACGACGGCTTTCTGAGGGAATACCTCCCCATCATCATCTTCCTGGGGCTCGCGGTCGCCCTGGGGATCATCCTGATCCTGGCTGCGGTGGTCCTGGCCGTGCGCAACCCCGACCCGGAAAAGGTGTCGGCCTACGAATGCGGCTTCAACGCCTTCGACGACGCGCGGATGAAATTCGACGTGAGGTTCTACCTCGTGTCCATCCTGTTCATTATCTTCGACCTCGAAGTCGCCTTCCTGTTCCCCTGGGCCACGGCCTTCGGCGAGCTGTCCATGGCGGCCTTCTGGTCGATGATGATCTTCCTCGCCGTGCTGACCGTCGGGTTCGCCTACGAGTGGAAGAAGGGAGCCCTTGAATGGCAGTGAAGGACGACACCAAGAAGCCCGGCCTGATCCTTCCCACCGAGGAGGAGATGCAGCGTGCCGGGAGCCTTGTGCAGGGCGGGCCGCAGACGGGCGGCCTGGAGGTGCAGGGGGTCCAGACGGGGCTCTACACCGCCGGGGCCGACCGCGAGGTCACCGTGCGCGAGATGAACAAGGACCTCCAGGACAAGGGGTTCCTCGTCACCTCGACGGCCGACATCATCAACTGGGCGCGCACGGGCTCGCTGCACTGGATGACCTTCGGGCTCGCCTGCTGCGCCGTGGAGATGATGCACACCTCCATGCCGCGGTACGACCTCGAACGCTTCGGGACGGCGCCGCGGGCCTCTCCGCGCCAGTCGGACCTCATCATCGTGGCGGGCACGCTGACCAACAAGATGGCGCCGGCCTTCCGCAAGATCTACGACCAGATGCCCGAGCCGCGCTACGTGATCTCCATGGGATCCTGCGCGAACGGCGGCGGCTACTACCACTTCGGCTACTCGGTCGTGCGCGGCTGCGACCGGATCGTGCCCGTGGACGTCTACGTGCCGGGCTGCCCGCCCACGGCCGAGGCGCTGCTCTACGGCATCCTCGCGCTCCAGCGGAAGATCCGCCGGACCGGCACCATCGTCCGCTGAGGCCCAACCCATGACCGACACCACCGATCTCCAGACCCCCGCGCAGGTGCCCGAGGCGCCCACCGATCCGCTCGACGCGCTGGGCGCCTCGATCGTCGCCCGGCTGGGCGACGCCGCGATGGGCCATGCGGTCACGCATGGCGAGCTGGCCATCGAGGTCGACATCCGCCGGATCGTGGAGGTGGTGGGCTTCCTTCGCGCCGATTCGGCCTGCCCGTTCTCGTGCCTGATCGACATCACGGCGGTGGACTGGCCGGGGCGCGCCAAGCGCTTCGACATGGTCTACCACTTCCTGTCGATGTACACGAACCGCCGCATCCGCGTGAAGGCGCAGGTCTCCGAGGAGGAGATGGTCCCCTCGATCATCCCCGTCTTCCCAGGCGCCAACTGGTTCGAGCGCGAGGTCTTCGACATGTACGGGCTCGTCTTCTCGGGCCACCCGGACCTGCGGCGGCTGCTCACGGATTACGGCTTCCGCGGCCATCCCTTGCGCAAGGACTTCCCGCTCACGGGCTTCAACGAGGTCCGCTACGACGAAGTGCAGAAGCGCGTCGTCTACGAGCCGGTGAAGCTTGCGCAGGAATGGCGACAGTTCGACTTCCTGAGCCCCTGGGAGGGCGGGGCCTTCGCGCTGCCCGGCGACGAGAAGGCCGGCGCGTCGAATCCCCAGAAGGGCAAGGCCACCACCCCCAACACCAACCGCTGAGAGGCGCAGCATGGACGGCGATCTGAAGGGCGACATCCGGCCCAACCTCCGCGGCACCGACATCGAGCGCGGCGGCGAGGCCGGCACGCGGGGCTTCGAGGACACCCTTACGGGCGAGCAGAAGATCCGCAACTTCAACATCAACTTCGGCCCGCAACACCCGGCGGCGCACGGGGTTCTCCGGCTGATCCTCGAGCTCGACGGCGAGATCGTGGAGCGCTGCGACCCGCATATCGGGCTGCTGCACCGGGGCACCGAGAAGTTCTGCGAGCACAAGACCTACCTCCAGGCGCTGCCCTACTTCGACCGGCTCGACTACTGCTCGCCCATGGCGATGGAGCACATGTGGTGCCTCGCCATCGAGAAGCTGACGGGCGTGACGATCCCCCGCCGGGCCTCGCTGATCCGGGTTCTCTATTCCGAGATCACCCGCGTCCTGAACCACCTGCTGAACGTGACGACCTGGGCCATGGACGTCGGCGCGCTGACGCCGCCGCTCTGGGGCTTCGAGGAGCGCGAGAAGCTGTTCATGTTCTACGAGCGGGCCTCGGGCGCGCGGATGCACGCGGCCTATTTCCGGCCCGGTGGGGTACACCAGGACCTGCCGCCCGTGCTCCTCGACGACATCGAGGCCTGGGCGGACCACTTCCCCAAGGTGCTGGACGACATCGACGAGCTGCTGACCGAGAACCGGATCTTCAAGCAACGCAACGTCGATATCGCGATCATCACCGAGAAGGACGTGCAGGACTGGGGCCTGTCGGGGCCTATCGCGCGCTCGGCCGGGCTGGCCTGGGACCTGCGGCGGTCGCAACCCTACGAGTGCTACGACGAGTTCGATTTTCAGGTGCCGGTGGGCAAGAACGGCGACAACTACGACCGCTACCTGATCCGCATGGCGGAGATGCGCGAGTCGACCAAGATCATCCACCAGGCCATCGCCAAGCTGCGCGTGGAGCATGGCGACGTGCTGGCGCGGGGCAAGATCACGCCGCCCAAGCGCGGCGAGATGAAGACCTCGATGGAAGCCCTGATCCATCATTTCAAGATGTACACCGAAGGCTTCCACGTCCCGGCGGGCGAGACCTACACCGCCATCGAGGCGCCCAAGGGCGAGTTCGGGGTCTATCTGGTCGCCGACGGCACCAACAAGCCGTACAAGGCCAAGATCCGGGCCGCCGACTACCTGCACCTGCAGGCCATGGATCACCTCGTGAAGGGGCACATGCTCGCGGACGTGTCGGCGGTGATCGCCACGCTCGACATCGTGTTCGGGAGCATCGACCGCTGAGGCAGTCGCGCGCCGCCGGGACGGCCCGGCGGCCAGGGAATCGGGAGGGCAGGATGATCGTTCGAGCCGTGGCGCTGGTGGTGGCGGGGGGCGTCGCCCTTTCGGCCTGCAGCCGGTCCAGCCCCCTCGTCAGTCCGGCTCCGCAGGGGGCCGCGCAGCCCCAGCCGGTCGGCGCCCCCGTCACGGCCCCGCCGCGCGACCGTCTGGTCGCCGCGCTGGAGTCCGAGGGCTGCCTCTTCAGCCGCGAGACCTCGGGCGCGGTGCTGCTGCGCGCGAACCTGACGCAGGCCGAGGCGGCGCGCATCCTGGGCGAGCTCGACGCCGAGGGGCGGCTCGAGGCCGGGGGGACGGAAGGGGCCGAGACCATCCGGCTCCTGTCCGCGAACTGCATCTGAATCCGCTCGGCCGGGGTCTGTCCCCGGCCGGCTTCGCGCTGTATAGGCGCCCTGACCACGCCGCTGACCTCTGATCGGACCCCCATGCTCCGTCGCCTCGACAAAGACCAGCCCGCCGCCTTCGCCTTCACGCCCGCCAATCGCCGTTGGGCCGAGGCGCAGATCCAGAAGTATCCCGAGGGCCGGCAGGCCAGCGCCGTGATCCCCCTGCTGTTCCGCGCGCAGGAGCAGGAGGGCTGGGTCTCCAAGCCCTGCATCGAGGAGGTCGCTCGGATGCTGGGGATGCCCTACATCCGGGTGCTGGAGGTCGCGACCTTCTACTTCATGTTCCAGCTCTCGCCCGTGGGGAGCATCGCGCATATCCAGATCTGCGGGACGACGCCCTGCATGCTGCGCGGGAGCGAGGAGCTGATTGAGCTCTGCCAGCGCCGCATCTCGGCCGAGCCGCACCATCCTGGCGCCGACGGCAAGTTCTCGTGGGAGGAGGTCGAGTGCCTGGGGGCCTGCGCCAACGCCCCGATGGCACAGATCGGCAAGGACTACTACGAGGACCTGTCGGCCGAGAGCCTGAACCGCGTGCTGGACGAACTGGAGGCGGGCCGCGTGCCGAAGCCGGGCTCGCAGACCGGGCGCTTCGCTTCGGAGCCCGCGGGCGGGATCACGACGCTGCAGGCGTTCACCGGCGGGCACGAGCACAACGCCAGCGTGGACCTCGCGCTGACCATCGGCGACACGGTCAAGCGGATCGACGGGACCGAGGTGCCGTTCCGGGCGCCCTGGCTCCGCACCCCGCAGCAGGACGAGGTGCCGCCGGTTCCCGTCGAGGAGGTGCAGGCGGTGACTCCACCGGACGGCGAGCCGGCCGAGGCGCCGGTGCGGACGGACATGGAGCATGTGGGCCGTCCGCCGGGCGTGCGCCATCCGCTGCCAGGCGGCGAGACCGTCGCGCCGGCGCCCGAAGGCGAGCCGCTGGGCGTGACGCCGGACGGCAGCCAGACGGCCGGGCCGGACGCGACCAGCGCCGAGATCGAGACGGCGCCGCTTTCGCCCGAGCAGGTACCGGCCGTGCTGGTGGCGCCGCGCGACGGCGTGGGCGACGACCTGCAGCGCATCCAGGGGATCGGGCCCAAGCTCGAAGCCGTGCTGCATGACTTGGGCGTCTGGCACTTCGACCAGATCGCCTCGTGGAACCCCGGCGAGGTCGCCTGGGTCAACTCGCGCCTGGGCCAGTTCCGCGGCCGCATCGAGCGCGACAACTGGATCGAGCAGGCCCGTCGGCTTGCCACCGAAGAGGGACGGGGATGGCAGCAGGCCGAGACTCCCGCGCCCTGAGCGGCCACAAGCGGCTGGTGCCCCGGAGCGGGCGGCCCTCGCGGCCTGCGGCTCCGACGGAGGACCCGCGCCTGAAGGCCACGCCCAAGGGGCCGGACCCGCGTCTCGGGGCGGCCGGGCGGCGCGCGGCGCTGGTGCTGGCGGGCGTGGGCCTGTTCTGGATCGCCGTCACGGCGCTGGGCGACGCCCTTGGCTGGTCCCCGCGCCTGCGGGCGCTGCTCGACCTATTCGCTCTCGCGGGCTTCGGCTTCGCGCTCTATCTGACATGGCAGGTCTGGCGGCTGAGCCGGACGCACAAAGGGTAAGGCCCATGCTTGAGGACAAGGACCGCATCTTCACCAACCTGTACGGGATGCACGACCGGTCCCTCGCCGGGGCCCGCGCGCGCGGCCACTGGGACGGGACCAAGGACATCCTGGACAAGGGGCGTGACTGGATCGTCAACGAGATGAAGGCCTCGGGGCTGCGGGGGCGGGGCGGAGCCGGCTTTCCCACGGGCCTCAAGTGGTCCTTCATGCCCAAGGAGTCGGACGGGCGGCCCGCCTATCTCGTGGTCAACGCCGACGAATCCGAGCCCGGTACCTGCAAGGACCGGGAGATCATGCGCCATGACCCGCACACGCTGGTCGAGGGCTGCCTGATCGCCTCCTTCGCGATGGGGGCCCATGCGGCCTACATCTACATTCGCGGCGAATACGTACGCGAGAAGGAATCGCTCCAGCGCGCCGTGGACGAGGCCTATGACGCGGGGCTGATCGGGCGGAACGCCTGCGGCTCGGGCTGGGATTTCGACCTCTACGTGCATCACGGGGCCGGCGCCTACATCTGTGGCGAGGAAACGGCGCTGCTGGAAAGCCTCGAAGGCAAGAAGGGCATGCCCCGGATGAAGCCGCCCTTCCCGGCGGGAGCGGGGCTCTACGGCTGCCCGACGACGGTGAACAACGTCGAGTCGATCGCCGTGGCGCCCACCATCCTGCGGCGCGGCGCGTCGTGGTTCTCGTCCTTCGGGCGGCCCAACAACGCGGGGACCAAGCTCTTCGCGATCTCGGGACACGTGAACAAGCCCTGCGTGGTCGAGGAGGCCATGTCGATCCCCTTCGTGGAGCTGATCGACAAGCATTGCGGCGGCATCCGGGGCGGCTGGGACAACCTCAAGGCGGTGATCCCCGGCGGCTCGTCGGTGCCGAACATTCGGGCCGAGGTGATGAAGGACGCGATCATGGACTTCGACTGGCTGCGCGAGCAGCGGTCGGGCCTGGGGACGGCCGCCGTCATCGTCATGGACCAGAGCACGGACATGGTGAAGGCGATCTGGCGGCTCGCCAAGTTCTACAAGCACGAGTCCTGCGGCCAGTGCACGCCCTGCCGTGAAGGCACTGGCTGGATGATGCGCGTCATGGAACGGCTGGTGAAAGGCGAGGCGGAGGTCGAGGAGATCGACATGCTGCTCGACGTCACCAAGCAGGTCGAGGGTCACACGATCTGCGCCCTGGGGGACGCCGCGGCCTGGCCGATCCAAGGCCTGATCCGCAACTTCCGCGACGAGATCGAGGACCGCATCCGGGCCAAGCGCACGGGCCGCGTCACGGCGCTGGCGGCGGAATGAAGCGGAGCGGCCTCCTCGGCTTGGCGGGGGCCGTTCTCCTGACGGCCTGCGGAGGACTGGAGATCGCCCCCGACGGCAGCGCCACGGTCCCCTACATGGACCGCGACTGGACGGTGCGGCGGGTCGAGGCAGAGCCGCGGCCCGACCTGTCGGACGGGGCGCTGTTGCGCCTGCCAGACGGCGGGTTGGCGGTGCCACCCGATGCGGCGTTTGTCGATCAAGGGCCGGCGATCCGGGTCCGGGGCGGCGTCACGCGGCCGGCGGCCAGCGACGTGCTGGCTCTGTACTGCCAGGAGCGCGGGCTCGACGTGGCGCCAGGCTGGCGGGGGGCACCGGTGCGCTTCGACGACACCGGGGCCGAGTTTGTCTTCTACACCGACTGCTGAGGGACCCGGGGCGGGCCTTCGACGCTTGAACCCGGAGCGGACACGAGGTCCGCGTCACCGGAGGAAGCGCGCGATGAAGGCAAGGGCATTGGTGGCCGGGTTGGCCATCTGGGGCGGGGCGGCGGCAGCGGCGGACCTCGTGGTCGCGGGGGCGGCCGGGACGGTGGCCTGGCCCGGAGAGCTGGAAGTGGTGCGCAATGTCGGGTCCCGTGACGGGCACCGGGTCGTGGTGCCGGAACCGGGCGGCGCGCGGGCAGCGATCGAATGGCGCAGCCCCGTCGAGGTCCGGGTGCGGACCCTGTCGGGCGAGCGCCTGAGCCCCGCCCTTCAGGCCGCAGCCCGGGTCGAGGCCACGACCTGCGATCGGGGCGTGCCGGTGGATGCGCGCGAGGCGTTCGAGCTGAACGGGACCTACGTCCTTCGCTTCGACTGCGCCTGGCTTCAGGATCAGTAGGTGCTGGGCGGATCGCTCGCGGGGAAGCTTTCGTCCGACATCTCGTCGGCCAGGTCCCAATGCCGGACGGGCAGGGTCATCTCCTTGGTCCCGGCGTTGCGGACGGGCTGGTAGGGCGATTTCGTGCCGCTCTGCCCGCGAAGCTGGGCCGCATGGGGCCGCAGGGCGTAAGCGGCCCCGGCGAGCCCCAGGGCGAGAAGGGCAAGGGCCGGACGGGTGAAGGTCATGGACGCGTCTCCGGTTCGGGTGAATCGCAGACGCAACGGCGGCGACGCAGGGATGTTCCCGCCCGTGCCGCAAGGAACGGATGCGCGGCGGCCGGTCTCGAGGCATGATGGCGATGCGCCACCAACCGGGAGGACCTGATGCCGCATCTCGCCCAACTCAACATCGGTCGCCTCGTCGCCGACACGGACGATCCCCGCGTGGCCGAGTTCATGGCGGCGCTCGACCGGGTCAATGGGCTCGGCAAGCGGATGCCGGGCTTCGTCTGGATGATGGAGGGCTCGGGCGCGCCGGGGACGGGCAACACCGAGGCCAAGATCGGCGGCGATCCGCGCTTCGTGTCGAACCTGACGGTCTGGGAGTCGGTCGCGGCGCTGGAGCACTTCGTCTGGAATACCGTCCACCGGCAGTTCTATGAACGTCGGGCCGAATGGTTCGAGGTGCTGGGAGGCATGCACTTCGTCATGTGGTGGGTGCCCGAAGGGCACCGGCCCACGCTGGAGGAGGCGCTGGAGCGGCTGGCCCATGTGGAGGCGCATGGAGATTCGGACCACGCCTTCGGCTGGCGGCACCTGCCAAAGGCGCGACTCTGGCGGACCCGCGCCTGCTCACAGGGGGCCGCCTGACGGGACCGGGGCCTGTCACCAGCCCACGGCGAGTTGATATGGCTTAGCGGCCGGCGCACCCCACATGCTGGGCGGAGTGAACGGCCGGACCGGATGCCCCGCAACCGGCCTTGGACAGGAGCCCCCGCCATGATCGCCGTCCTTCGCGCCCTTGCGCTTCTTTGCGCACTTCCGTTGACCGCCGCCGCGCAGGAGAGGCCACCGCTGGGGCAGGTCGAATCGATCACCGAGGGGCTGATCGACACGGCCATCGCCTACGAGATCGGCGAGCGGTGCGAGAGCCTCGATGGACGCAGGATCCAGGGGCTCGCCTATCTCCTTTCGCTCCAAGCCGAGGCGCGGCGCCTGGGCTACTCGCCCCAGGAGATCGACGCCTTCATCGATGACGACGGCGAGAAGGACCGGCTGGAAGCCATCGCCCGGGGCCGGCTGCGCGACATGGGCGCCGTCGAAGGGGAGTGGGACACCTACTGCGCCGTCGGTCGAGCGGAGATGGACCGGGGCAGCCGGATCGGGCGGTTGCTGACCGACTAGGCGGGGCACGGGCCAGGGGATCGCAAGCGCGGGAGCAGCGCTCGGAGCATCTGGCCCTTGGGCGGGGTCCACGCTAGAAGGCGCGGCAAACCGGGGCGACCCATCGCGCCCCCGAGCCGAAAGGGATGCCCGCATGTCCGACCTGAAGCCCATCAACATCGACGGCACGGTCTACGAAGTGCCGGGCGCCATGACGGTGCTCCAGGCCTGCGACATGATCGGGATCGAGATCCCGCGATTCTGCTACCACGAGCGTCTGTCCATCGCTGGCAACTGCCGCATGTGCCTCGTGGAGGTGGTGGGCGGCCCGCCCAAGCCGTCAGCTTCCTGTGCGCTGCAGGTCAAGGACCTCCGCCCCGGCAAGAACGGCGAGCCGCCCGAGGTCAAGACCGCCTCGCCCATGGTCAAGAAGGCCCGGCAGGGGGTGATGGAGTTCCTGCTCATCAACCACCCGCTCGACTGCCCGATCTGCGACCAAGGCGGCGAATGCGACCTGCAGGATCAGGCACTGGCCTACGGGCTCGACTTCTCGCGCTACCGGGAGCCGAAGCGCGCCGTGGAGGACCTGGAACTGGGGCCTCTGGTCGAGACGCACATGAACCGCTGCATTTCCTGCACGCGCTGCGTCCGCTTTACGACCGAGGTCGCGGGCGTGACCGAGATGGGCCAGACCGGGCGCGGCGAGGACAGCGAGATCACGAGCTATCTCAACCAGACGCTGTCGTCGAACCTGCAGGGCAACATCATCGACCTCTGCCCCGTCGGCGCGCTGGTCAGCAAGCCCTACGCCTACAAAGCGCGGCCCTGGGAACTGGTCAAGACCGACTCGGTGGACGTGATGGACGCGCTGGGGTCCGCGATCCGCGTGGACGTCAAGGGACGAGAGGTCATGCGCATCCTGCCGCGCAACCATGACGGCATTAACGAGGAGTGGCTGTCCGACAAGGCCCGCTTCGTGTGGGACGGCCTGCGGCGGCAACGGCTCGACACGCCCTATGTGCGCGAGAATGGCAGGCTTCGGAAGGCGACCTGGGGCGAGGCGCTGGCCGTGGCCGCCCAAGCCATGAAGGGCCGCCGGGTGGCGGGCCTCGTGGGCGACCTCGCCTCGACAGAGGCGGCCTTCGCGCTCAAGGACCTGATGGCCCGCGTCGGTGGCGTGGTCGAGTGTCGGGTGGACGGGACCCGGCTCCATGCCGAGGGGCCGCGCGGCGCCTGGGCGGGCAACGCCCGGATCGAGGACCTGGCCACGGCCAAGAGGATCGTGATCGTCGGCTCCAACCCGCGCGCCGAGGCGCCGGTGCTGAACGCACGCATCCGAGGTGCCTGGCTCAAGGGCGCGGACGTAACGGTGATCGGCGAGGCCGCCGACCTCACCTATGACTACGACTATGCCGGCGCGGATCGCGCGGCGCTCGACCGGCTGCGGCAGGACGCGCAGGCGACCGAGAACGCGGTCGTCATCCTGGGGCAGGGGGCCCTGCGCGAGGCGGACGGCGAGGCAGTGCTGAGCCATGTCCTGGGCCTCGTGGAGGCGATGGGGGCCAAGCTTCTCGTGCTGCACACGGCGGCGTCGCGCGTGGGCGCCATGGACGTGGGCTGCGTGACCGAGGGCGGGATCCAGGCCGCCGTCGAGGGGGCAGAGGTCATCTGGAACCTGGGTGCCGACGAGATCGAAATCGGGGTAGGCCCCTTCGTCATCTACCAGGGCAGCCATGGCGACCGCGGCGCGCACCGTGCCGACCTGATCCTGCCCTCCGCTGCCTGGACGGAAGAGAACGGAATCTTCGTGAACACCGAGGGACGTCCGCAGCTGGCGCTCCGCGCGGGCTTCGCGCCCGGCGAGGCCAAGGAGAACTGGGCGATCCTGCGCGCCGTCTCGGGCGCCATCGGCTCGCCCCAGCCCTGGGACAGCCTCGCGCAGCTTCGGCAGGCGCTGGTCACGGCGCATCCGTACCTGGCCGAGATCGACAGCGTGGCCTCGAACCGGCTGCCTCACCTGCCGCCGCGCCGGATGGGCGACGCGACCTTCCGCAACGCGGTGCGGGACCACTACCTGACGAACCCCATCGCGCGCGCGAGCCGCGTCATGGCCGATCTCGCGCAGCTTGAGGCGGGGCGTCAGCAGAAGCGCTTGGCGGCGGAGTGAGGCAGGCCCGCATGGGCCGCCCCACTTCGAGACAGGACGACGGAATCGGCTGGAAACCGGCGGGGAGTTGCTGTTTACAGCACCTCGCCGGAGAGGCCCCCACAAGCTTTGGCCCGAACGGCAGATCGACGGTCTAGAGGATTGCGATGGCTGACTTCTTCACGAACAACTGGCTCGGCATCGTGCTCCTCACCCTGGGGCAATGCCTGCTGATCCTTGTGCCGCTCCTCGTGGCGCTGGCGTTCCTGCTGTATGCGGACCGCAAGATCTGGGCGGCGGTGCAGATGCGGCGCGGGCCCAACGTCGTCGGTCCCTTCGGGCTGATGCAGAGCTTCGCGGACTTCCTGAAGTACATCGTCAAGGAAGTGGTGATCCCCGCTGGCGCGGACAAGGCCGTCTTCCTGATCGCGCCGCTCATCTCCTTCGTCGTGGCGGTGATCGCCTGGGCGGTGATCCCCTTCAACGACACCTGGGTGCTCGCCGACGTCAACGTGGCGATCCTCTACGTCCTCGCGATCTCCAGCTTGGGCGTTTACGGGATCATCATGGGCGGCTGGGCTTCGAACTCCAAGTATCCGTTCCTCGGCTCGCTTCGGTCGGCCGCGCAGATGATCTCCTACGAGGTCTCGCTCGGGCTCATCATCATCGGGGTCATCATCTCGACGGGCTCGATGAACTTCGGCGACATCGTCCGGGCGCAGGACACCGGCGCGGGCATCTTCGGCTGGTATTGGGTCGTCCATTTCCCGATGGTGTTCCTGTTCACCATCTCGGCTCTGGCCGAGACGAACCGCCCGCCCTTCGACCTGCCCGAAGCCGAGTCCGAACTCGTGGCCGGCTACCAGGTGGAATACAGCTCCACGCCATTCCTGCTGTTCATGATCGGCGAGTACATGGCCATGGTGCTGATGTGCACGCTGACGGCGCTGCTGTTCTTCGGGGGATGGCTGTCGCCGATCCCGGGCCTGCCGCACGGCGTGTTCTGGCTCATCCTCAAGATCCTGTTCTTCTTCTTCATCTACTCGATGGTGAAGGCGATCACGCCCCGCTACCGCTACGACCAGCTCATGCGGCTGGGCTGGAAGGTATTCCTGCCGTTCTCGCTCTTCTGGGTGGTGCTGGTGGCGTTCCTCGCGAAATTCGAAGTCCTCGGCGGAGCCTGGGCCCGCTGGACCTGGGGAGTCTGACATGACGCAGCATTTCGACTTTGGCCGCGCCGCGAAGTACTGGCTCCTCCAGGACTTCGTGAAGGGCTTCGCGATCGGGATGAAGTACTTCTTCAAGCCCAAGGCGACGGTGAACTACCCGCACGAGCGCACGCCGCTCTCGCCGCGCTTCCGGGGCGAGCACGCGCTGCGGCGCTACCCCAACGGCGAGGAGCGGTGCATCGCCTGCAAGCTCTGCGAGGCCGTGTGCCCGGCGAACTGCATCGTGATCGACGCCGAGCCGCGCGAGGACGGCTCGCGCCGGACCACGCGCTACGACATCGACATGACCAAGTGCATCTACTGCGGCTTCTGCCAGGAGGCCTGCCCGGTGGACGCCATCGTCGAGACGCCGAACCTCGAGTTCTCGACCGAGACGCGCGAGGAGTTGCTCTACAACAAGGACAAGCTCCTCGACAACGGCGCGCGGTGGGAGGTCGTCATCGCCCGCAACCTCGAACTCGACGCGCCGTACCGGTGACCGGGATGGCGGATCAAAATCCCTTCGCGGCGTGGATGAAGATGGGCCAGGACTGGGCCCGCGCCGTCAACCCTGCTCTCGAGAGCTTCACACCCAAGGGTTTCGAGGCGCTCATCCCCACCATGCCCAAGAACGTCATGGAGATGTTCATGGGCAAGACGATGAACCCCGACGGGCTGGACGCGCGGACGCGGCTGCTCGTCACGCTCGCGGGCCTGACGATCCAGGGCGCGCAGGCCGAGCCGCAGGTGCGCCTGACGGTACGCCACGCGCGCGAGGCCGGGGCCAGCAAGCAGGAGATCGCCGAGACCATCGCGCTGGCCGGTCTCTTCGGCGGGGTCCCCGCGATGACCAAGGCGATGGAGCTCGCCACAGAGGCGATGAAGGAGGACAAGACCTGAGATGACCGCCGCCGCCCTCGCCTTCTACGCCTTTGCCATAACCACCCTGACGGGCGGCCTGATGACCGTGGTGAGCCGTAACCCGGTGCATTCGGTCCTGTGGCTCATCCTGTCCTTCCTCAGCTCCGCCGGGCTCTTCGTGCTGCTGGGCGCCGAGTTCGTCGCCATGCTGCTCGTGATCGTCTATGTCGGCGCGGTCGCGGTGCTGTTCCTCTTCGTCGTGATGATGCTCGACGTCGACTTCGCCGAGCTCAAGGCCGAGATGGCGCGCTACATGCCGCTCGCGCTGCTGATCGGGCTCATCATCCTGATGCAGCTCGCGATCGCCTTCGGCGTCTGGGAAGTGGATGCCGGCGCCGCCACGCGGGTCGCCGCGCCCATCGTCGGGGTCGACAACACCCGTGCCATCGGCCTGCTGCTCTATGACCGCTACTTCCTGCTGTTCCAGCTCGCCGGGCTGATTCTGCTCGTGGCCATGATCGGGGCCATCGTGCTCACGCTGCGCCACCGCCAGGACGTGCGCCGCCAGGATGCGCTGGCCCAGATGTTCCGCGACCCGGCCAAGGCGATCGAGCTGCGCGAGATCAAGCCGGGGCAGGGCCTCGCCGCCCCCATCGAAGGAGCCCGCCGTTGATCGGCCTCGAACACTACCTCACCGTCTCGGCGGCGCTCTTCGTGGTGGGCGTCTTCGGGCTCTTCCTGAACCGGAAGAACATCATCATCCTGCTGATGTCGATCGAGCTCATCCTCCTCGCCGTCAACATCAACTTCGTGGCCTTCTCGTCCTACGCGGGCGACCTGGTGGGCCAGATCTTCACGCTCTTCGTGCTCACGGTCGCGGCGGCCGAGGCGGCCATCGGGCTCGCCATCCTGGTCTGCTTCTTCCGCAACCGCGGCACGATCGACGTCGAAGACGTCAACGTCATGAAGGGCTGACGCCGTGACCACGATCATCCTCTTCGCGCCACTCATCGGCAGCCTGGTCTGCGGCTTCGGCTGGCGTTTCCTGGGCGAGCAGGCCGCCTGCTGGTTCGCCACCGCGATGCTCGGCCTTGCCGCGTTCCTGTCCTGGATCGTGTTCTTCACGGTCGACGGCCCGGCCCAGCATGTCGAGATCATGCGCTGGATCCAGTCCGGCACGCTCGACTCCGCCTGGTCGATCCGGCTCGACCGCCTGACCGCGATCATGCTCGTGGTCATCAACACGGTTTCGGCGCTCGTGCACCTCTACTCGGTGGGCTACATGGCCCATGACGAGAACTTCCACGAGGGCGAGAGCTACCGGCCGCGCTTCTTCAGCTACCTGTCGCTCTTCACCTTTGCGATGCTGACGCTGGTGACGGCGGACAACCTGCTCCAGCTCTTCTTCGGTTGGGAAGGGGTTGGCCTCGCGTCCTACCTCCTGATCGGCTTCTACTTCCGCAAGCCGTCGGCGAACGCGGCGCAGGTCAAGGCCTTCGTGGTCAACCGCGTGGGCGACTTCGCCTTCCTGCTCGGGATCTTCACGCTCTACTTCCTCGTCGACTCGATCCGGCTCGACGACATCTTCGCCGCCGTGGGCGAACTCGCGCAAACCGAGGTCTCCTTCGCCTGGAGCACCTTCAACGCCGCCGAGCTGGTCGCCTTCCTCCTGTTCTTTGGCGCGATGGGAAAATCGGCGCAGCTCTTCCTGCACACCTGGCTGCCGGACGCGATGGAGGGGCCGACGCCTGTGTCGGCGCTGATCCACGCGGCGACCATGGTGACGGCGGGCGTGTTCCTGCTCTGCCGCATGTCGCCGGTCTTCGAGGTCGCGCCCTACGCCAAGAACTTCATCGTTTACGTCGGCGCCTCGACGGCCTTCTTCGCGGCGACCGTCGGCCTCGTGCAGAACGACATCAAGCGCGTGATCGCCTATTCGACCTGCTCGCAACTCGGCTACATGTTCGTGGCCGCGGGCGCGGGCGTCTACGGCGCGGCCATGTTCCACCTGTTCACGCACGCCTTCTTCAAGGCCATGCTGTTCCTAGGCGCCGGGAGCGTGATCCACGCCACCCACCACGAGCAGGACATGCGCAACTACGGGGGCCTGCGCACCTATATCCCCTACACCTACTGGGCGATGGTCATCGGGACGCTGGCCATCACCGGCGTGGGCATCCCGCTCACCTATATCGGCTTCGCGGGCTTCCTGTCCAAGGACGCGATCATCGAGACGGCCTGGGCCTCGGGCAACGGCTTCGCCTTCTGGGCGCTGGTGATCGCGGCCTGCTTCACCGCCTTCTATTCCTGGCGGCTGATCTTCCTGACCTTCTTCGGCCAGCCGCGCTGGGGCCATGCGTCCCATGCCCATGACCCGCACGCCTTCGTGCCCGCCGACGGCACCGGCTCGGCCCCGCTCGTGGGGACCGAAGCCACGCCGCATGGCCACGACCATCACGACGACCATCACCATGTGCCGCACGAGAGCCCGACGGTCATGCTCGTCCCCTTGGGCGTCCTCGCCCTGGGCGCCGTGTTCGCGGGGATGATCTGGCACAACAGCTTCTTCGGCGACCATGAGCGCATGACGGCCTTCTTCGACATGCCGCACGGCGAGGAGCACGGCTCCGAGGCGCGCGCGGGAGACGCCCACAGCGAGGGCGAGGCCCATGCCGAAGCTGGCGCCACGCCCGAGGAGGCCGCCGCCGAGGATGGCCAAGCCAGCGAGGCCGCGCCCGAGGAGGCCACCGCAGCCCCGACCGAGGAGAGCGATGTGCTCGTCCCCGGACTGGGCGGCGCCATCGCCATGAACCAAGCCAGCGAGGCCGTGCTCGACGCAGCGCACCATTCGCCGGCCCTGGTGAAACTGTCACCGTTCCTGGCGATGCTGATTGGCACCGCGCTGGCCTACGTGATGTACATCCGCCGCCCGGACCTGCCGGGCCGGATCGCCGCGACCAACCGGCCGCTCTACGAGTTCCTGCTCAACAAGTGGTACTTCGACGAGATCTATGACGCCGTCTTCGTGCGGCCGGCCGCGTGGCTCGGCAGCTTCCTCTGGCGGCGGGGGGACGGGACGGTCATCGACGGCACCATCAACGGCGTCGCCATGGGCGTCATCCCGACCTTCACGCGCCTCGCGGGCCGGTTCCAGTCCGGCTACGTCTTCCACTATGCCTTCACCATGGTCGTCGGGATCGCCATCCTCCTGACCTGGTTCACGATCACCGGGGGAGCCGAGTGATGCTTCTTTCGCTCGTCACCTTCCTGCCGTCCCTCGGCGCGATCGCCCTGCTCCTGCTGCGCGGCGACGACGAGGCCGCGCGCCGGAACATCCGTTGGATCGCCTTCGCGACCACCGTGCTCACCTTCATCGCCTCGATCTTCGTCCTGGGCGGGTTCGATGCCTCGAACCCCGGCTTCCAGTTCGTCGAGGAGCGCGAGTGGCTGCTGGGTCTCCAGTACAAGCTCGGCGTGGACGGCATCTCGGTGCTGTTCGTGATGCTCACCACCTTCCTCATGCCGCTGGTGATCGCCTCGGCCTGGGAGGTGGAGCACCGCCTGAGGGAGTACATGGTCGCCTTCCTCGTCCTCGAGACGCTGATGATCGGCGTGTTCGTGGCGCTCGACCTCGTGCTCTTCTACCTGTTCTTCGAGGCCTCGCTGATCCCGATGTTCCTGATCATCGGGATCTGGGGCGGCGCGAACCGCATCTACGCGGCCTTCAAGTTCTTCCTCTACACCTTCCTGGGCTCGGTCTTCATGCTGGTGGCCATGGTCGTCATGTTCGGCCAGGCCGGCACGACGGACATCCCGACGCTCATGGGTTATGAGTTCTCGACCGAGACGTTCCAGATCCTGAACATCCCGGTCGTCGGCGGCCTCCAGACCATGCTGTTCATCGCCTTCTTCGCCTCCTTCGCGGTGAAGATGCCGATGTGGCCGGTCCACACCTGGCTGCCCGACGCCCACGTGCAGGCGCCGACCGCGGGCTCGGTGGTGCTGGCGGCCATCCTGCTGAAGATGGGCGGCTACGGCTTCCTGCGCTTCTCCCTCCCGATGTTCCCGGTGGGCTCGGAGGTCATGGCCGACTTCGTCCTGTGGATCTCGGCCATCGCCATCGTCTACGGCTCGCTCGTGGCGCTGGTGCAGACCGACATGAAGAAGCTCGTGGCCTATTCCTCGGTCGCGCACATGGGCTTCGTCACCATGGGCATCTTCGCCGCCAACCAGCAGGGCGTGGACGGCGCGGTGTTCCAGATGCTGAGCCACGGCTTCATCTCGGGGGCGCTCTTCCTCATCGTCGGGGTGGTCTACGACCGGATGCACACGCGCGAGATCGCGGCCTATGGCGGGCTCGCCAACCTGATGCCGGCCTATGGCGCGATCTTCCTCCTGTTCACCATGGCCAACGTCGGCCTGCCGGGCACCTCGGGCTTCGTGGGCGAGTTCCTGACGCTCGCCGGCGCCTTCCAGGCCAACACCTGGGTCGCCGCCATCGCCACGACGGGGGTGATCCTCTCGGCCTCCTACGCGCTCTGGCTCTACCGCAGCGTCGTCCTGGGGCCGGTAGTGAACAAGGCGCTGCGCGGCATCCAGGACATGACCGCGCGCGAGAGGGCGATCTTCGCGCCGCTCGTGGTCATGACCATCGCGCTCGGCGTCTATCCGTCGCTCGTGACCGACATCGTGGGGCCCGCCGCCGAGGCGATGCTGCGCCCCGTGCAGGAAGCCCAGGCGGCCTTCGGGGCGGAGACCCAGGTCGCGCAAGTTGAGGAAGGGGCCGCGGAATGACCGGCGACTTCGATGTGATCCGGCCCGAGACCTACCTCGCGCTCTATGCCATCCTGGCGCTCCTGGGCGGGGTCTTCACGCTCAAGGATCGCGCCACGCCGATCCTGCTGTGGCTGACCGCCGCCGTCCTGGCGCTGCTGGCCTGGTGGATCGGGGCGCGTGACGGGCTCGACGTCGCCTTCAACGGCAGCTTCGTCGATGACGGCTTCGCCCGCTTCGCCAAGGTACTGATCCTGTCGGCCGCGGCGGTGACGCTGATCCTGAGCCAGGACCACCTGACGCGCGCGGGCACGCTGCGCTTCGAGTACCCGATCCTGATCGCGCTCTGCGCGCTGGGCATGATGATCATGGTCTCGGCCGGGGACCTGCTCACCCTCTACATGGGGCTCGAGCTGCAGGCGCTGTCGGCCTACGTGCTGACCTCGATCCGCCGCGACAGCGTGCGCTCGACTGAGGCGGGGCTCAAGTTCTTCGTCCTGGGCGCCTTGTCCTCGGGGCTCCTGCTTTACGGCGCGTCGCTGACCTACGGCTATGCCGGGACGATCGACTTCGCGGGCATCTTCGCGGCGACGGGCGACGGCGCCTCGCTGGGGCTGATTTTCGGTCTGGTGTTCATCATGGCCGGGCTGGCCTTCAAGATCTCGGCCGCGCCCTTCCACATGTGGACGCCCGACGTCTACGAAGGCGCCCCCACGCCGGTGACGCTGTTCCTGGCCACGGGCTCCAAGGTTGCCGCCGTGGGTCTTCTGGCTCGCGTGGTCCACGACGCCTTCGGCATGGTCGCGGGCGACTGGCAGCAGATCGTGGCATTCCTGGCGGTCATCTCGATGTTCCTCGGGTCCATCGCGGCCATCGGGCAGCGAGACATCAAGCGCCTCATGGCCTATTCCTCGATCTCGCACATGGGCTTCGCGCTCATGGGTCTGGCCTCGGCCACGGCCTTCGGGGTGCAGGCGATGCTGATCTACATGGCGATCTACGTGGCCATGAACTTCGGCACCTTCGCCTTCATCCTGTCGATGGACCGGAACGGCCAGCCGGTCACCGACATCCGGTCGCTCAACATGTATTCGCGTCGCGAACCGCTTCGGGCCTTTGCGCTGCTGATCCTGATGTTCTCGATGGCGGGCGTGCCGCCGATGATCGGCTTCTTCGCGAAGTTCTACGTGCTGCGCGCGGCTTACGAGGGCGGGCTCACCTGGCTGGCCATCGCGGGAATGGTGGCCTCGGCGATCTCGGCGTTCTTCTACCTGCGCATCGTTTACTTCATGTACTTCGGCGAGGACGGGGAGCGGCTGGACAGCCGGATGCCGGGCGCGCATTGGGCGGTGCTGATGGTCTCGGCGGCGGTGATGGTGCTGGGGGTGTTCAACCTCTTCGGCCTCGAGCCCCTGGCGGCGGCGGCGGCGGCCACCCTTGTCAACTGAGCCGCTTCCGCACGGGCTCTGGCCCGAGGGCTACGCCCTGGTCGTCCTGGACGAGGTGGACAGCACCATGGCCGAGGCGCGGCGACGCGCCCCGGCGCTGGACCGGCCGACCTGGATCATGGCCCGCCGGCAGAGCAATGCGAAGGGGCGCCGGGGACGGACCTGGCTGGGCGGGGACGGGAACCTCGCCGCCACGCTCGTCTACAAGCCCTGGTGCACGCCCGCCCAGGCGGCGAACCGGTCCTTCATGGTCGCCAACGCGCTCTTCGAGTCGCTGGCGCTCTACATCGACCGCAGCGCGCTGTCGCTGAAGTGGCCGAACGACGTGCTGCTGAACGGCGGCAAGGTGGCGGGCATCCTGCTGGAAAGCGCATCCAGCACGGGGCCGCTGGTGGATTGGCTGTCCATCGGAATCGGCGTGAACCTGTCCAAGGCTCCGCATGACCTGCGCACGGAGTTCGCGCCGGTGTCGCTGGCGGGCGAGGGCGGCGAGGTCGTCGCGCCCGAGGAGTTCCTGCACGTCCTGGCGGGGCATTTCGCGACGCAGGAGCTCAAGCTTGGCACCTGGGGCTTTCCGCGCATCCGAGAGGATTGGCTGGCCAACGCCGCACGCCTGGGCGAGATCGTCACCGCCCGCACTGCCACGCGCGAGATCACGGGCGTCTTCGAGACGGTGGACCAGGCCGGCAACCTGATCCTGCGGGTCGAGGGGCGCGAGGTGCTGATCCCGGCGGCGGACGTGTATTTCTGATGCTGCTCGCGGTCGATTGCGGCAACACCAACACCGTCTTCGCGCTCTGGGACGGCACGCGCTTCCTCGGGACCTGGCGCATGGCCACCGACTGGCGGCGGACGGCGGACGAATACTATGTCTGGCTCACCTCGCTGATCCGCTTTCGCGAGGTCGAGGCCGCGGTGGACGAGGTCATCATCTCGTCGACCGTGCCGCGGGTGGTGTTCAACCTTCGGGTGCTCGCGGACCGCTACTTCGGCTGCCGGCCGCTGGTCGTGGGCAAGCCCGAGTGCCGGCTTCCCTGCCCGCCACGGGTGGACGAGGGGACCCAGGTCGGGCCCGACCGGCTGGTGAACGCCGCCGGCGCCTTCGACCGGCACGGGGGCAACCTGATCGTGGTGGACTTCGGGACCGCCACCACCTTCGACGTGGTGGACGACGACGGCGCCTATGTGGGGGGCGTGATCGCGCCCGGCGTGAACCTGTCGCTGGAGGCCCTCCACATGGCCGCCGCCGCGCTGCCGCACGTGGACGTGACCAAGCCGCAACGCGTGATCGGCACCAACACCGTCGCCTGCATGCAGTCGGGCATCTTCTGGGGCTACGTCGGACTCGTGCGCGGGATCTGCGAGCGCATCCAGGCCGAACGGGAGCGGCCGATGCGGATCATCGGAACCGGCGGGCTCGCCCCCCTGTTCGGACAGGGAGACGTCCTATTTGACCGGGTCGAGGACGACCTGACCATCCACGGGCTCACCGTGATCCACGCCTTCAACAAGGAGACGGCATGACCGTCGCAACGACCAACCCCGAGGCCCGCGCATGAGCGGGGAGCGCCTGATCTACATGCCGCTGGGCGGCGCCGGCGAGATCGGCATGAACGCTTATGTCTACGGCTACGGTCCGCCCGACCGGGAGCGGCTGCTGGTCGTGGACCTGGGCGTCACCTTCGGCGACATGGACGGCACGCCGGGCATCGACCTGATCCTGCCGGACGTGGCCTGGCTGGAGGCGCGGCGGGACCGCATCGAAGGCATCGTCGTCACCCATGCCCACGAGGACCACGTGGGCGCGCTGGGCCTCGTCTGGGACCGCCTGCGGGCTCCGATCTACGCCCGCAAGTTCACCGCCGCCATCGCGCGGCTGAAGCTGGACGAGCGGGGCGGAGCGCCGGAATCGGCGCTCCGGGTCGTGGAGGCCTGGCCCGAGGTCCTGGAACTGGGGCCCTTCCGCGTGGGCTTCGTGCCGATCAGCCATTCCATTCCGGAAAGCGCGGGTCTGGTGATCGACACGCCGCAGGGGCGGATCGTCCATTCGGGCGATTTCAAGACCGATCCCGACCCGGTGATCGGCGAGCCCTTCGTGCCCGCCGTCTGGGAGGAGATCGCCAAGGGCGGGGTGCGGGCTCTGGTCTGCGACTCGACGAACGTGTTCTCGCCGAACCCCGGGCGCTCCGAGGCGAGCCTCGTGGACAATATCGAGGCGCTGCTGCGCGAGGCCAAGGGGATGGTCGTGGCGACCACCTTCGCCTCGAACGTGGCGCGGCTCCAGACGCTCGCGAACGCGGCGATGGCGGCGGGGCGGTCGGTCTGCCTTCTGGGCCGGGCCATGCGGCGGATGGTGGAGACCGCCATCGACACCGGGCTTCTCACGCAGTTCCCGAAGGTTGTCTCGCCCGAGGACGCGAGCCAAGTTCCGCGCGAGAATCTGCTGCTGCTCGTGACCGGCTCGCAGGGCGAGCGGCGGGCGGCCTCGGCGCAACTCGCGAGCCAAGGCTACATGGGGCTCTCGCTCAAGGAGGGGGACACGTTCCTCTTCTCGGCGCGGACAATTCCGGGCAACGAGCGCCCGGTGGCGCGGATCATGAACCAGCTCTCGGAAAAGGGCGTGGACGTGATCGACGACGCGGGCGGGCGCTACCACGTCTCGGGCCATGCGAACCGCCCCGATCTGGAGCGCTTCCATGACCTCGTGAAGCCGCAGTTCCTCATCCCCATGCATGGCGAGCATCGGCACCTGCGCGAGCACATGAAGCTGGGCGAGGCCAAGGGCCTGAAGGGCATCGTCGCCACGAACGGCATGATGATCGACCTGTCGGGCAATGCGCCCAAGGTGGCCGAATACGTCGAGACGGGGCGGACCTATCTGGACGGCGGCGTGCTGATCGGGGCCATGGACGGGGTCATCCGCGACCGGATGCGGATGGCGCTGAACGGGCATGTCGTCGTCACGCTGATCGTGGACGAGAAGGACGAGCCGCTGGGCGAGCCCTGGTGCGAGATCATGGGGCTGCCGCACAAGGGGCGCGGCAACAGCGACCTCGTGGAGGTGCTGGAGGCGGAGCTGAGCCAGTTCATCGGCCGGGCCGAGAAGCGGACCCTGCGCGACGACGAGCGGCTCGAGAAGGAGATGATCCGCATCGTGCGCCAGGCCTCTCAGGCCGAGATCGGCAAGAAGCCCGAGGTGACGGTGGTGGTGAGCCGGCTGGCCTGAGGCCAGCCCGATAACCTAGCTGCAGACCGAGGCGGGCTTCGGCCCGCCTTTTCTTTACGAGCAGAGGTAGAAGGCGCCGCCGACGCCGATGACCGTCACGGCGGCGGCTCCGGCAGCGGCAGGGACGGCAAGGGCGCTGCCCAGAGCGGCGGCCGAGGGGCCCAGCGAAGAGGCAACGGCCGAGGCCTGCCCCGAGACGAGCACGGCGCCGGTGCCGTGGGCGACGGCGGTCACCGCTTCGGCGTCGTTGTCGATGCGCCGTCCGGTGGCGAGGCTCATCATGGTCAAGCCCAGCGTCTCCACGCCATCGGCCACCACGTTCACCCGGTCGCAAACGGTCTTCGTGCAGCGACCCCGGTAGTTCCGGACACCGGGGACCAGCAGCCAGCCCTCGTGGTCGTCCTCGGCCAGGCAGTAGCCGTCGGTCTCTTCCAGCCGCATGGTGGTGCCGAGGACATGGATGATGGCGGCACTGTCGCAGGCCACCCGCTCGCCCCAGGCGCGGTCCCAAGTGCGCGAGGGCCACATCCGCAAGCGTTCCCGCAGGCCGGGGGACGGAGCGCCCATGGCCTCGGGGACGATGATGAGCTCCTGCGCGTTGACGCGGGTGGCGCAGCTCTGGGCCTGCGCCGCCCCGCCGAGGAGCGTGAGAAGGAGCGCGAGAGCGAGCCTCACCCGGCGCGACGCTCCGCGAAGCTCATGCGGATGAAGGCGGGGACGTCGTCGCCCATGCCCACGATCCGGTCGTCGGCGGCATCCGAGCGCGGGCGGCGTTCGGCGACCTCACGCTCGGGCCGGTTGCGCTCGGGCCGGGGCGCCCGCTCCGGGCGCGGGGCGCGAACCTCCTCGACCGGTACGGTCTCCTCCACGGTAGCCACGGGTTCGGGCGCGTGGGACTCGCGCCGTTCCTCGCGGTCGCGGCGGGGGCGGCGCTCGTTGCGCTCGGTCCGCTCGCGCCGGGGCCGGTCCTCGCGCATCTCGCGCGGGGGGGCGTCCTTGAGCGGATTCTCGATGCGCGGGATCTCCTTCTGGACCAGCGCCTCGATGGCCGAGAGATACTTCTCGTCCTTGGGGGCGCAGATCGTCAGCGCCTTGCCCGAGCGGCCCGCACGGCCCGTCCGGCCGATGCGGTGCACGTAGTCCTCGCTGTGCGAGGGCACGTCGAAGTTGAACACGTGGCTGACGGCCGGGATGTCGAGGCCGCGGGCGGCCACGTCGGAGGCGATCAGGAGCCGCAGCTTGCCGTCACGGAACGCCTCCAAGGTGCGGGTCCGCTGCGACTGGTCGAGGTCGCCGTGGATCGCCTCGGCGTTGTAGCCGTGTTTCTTGAGCGACTTGGCGACGATGTCGACGTCGATCTTGCGGTTGCAGAAGATGATCGCGTTGGTGCAGGCCTCGCCTTCGGCGTCGATGAGCGCGCGCAGGACGGCCCGCTTCTCGCTGCCCTCGGTCTCGCGGCGGGTCGGCTTGAACATGACCAGCCCCTGGGCGATGTTTTCGCCCGTCGTGGCGGCGCGGGCGACCTCGACCTTGGCGGGGTTCGACAGGAAGGTCTTGGTGATCCGCTCGATCTCGGGCGCCATGGTGGCGGAGAAGAACAGCGTCTGCCGCGTGAAGGGCGTGAGCGAGAAGATCCGCTCGATGTCCGGGATGAAGCCCATGTCGAGCATCCGGTCGGCCTCGTCCACGACCATGATCTGCACGCCCGTCAGCAGCAGCTTGCCACGTTCGAAATGGTCGAGCAGGCGGCCGGGGGTGGCGATCAGCACGTCCACGCCGCGGTCGATCAGCGCGTCCTGATCCTTGAAGGACACGCCGCCGATCAGCAGCGCCTTCGTCAGCTTCAGGTGCTTGGTGTACTTGTCGAAGTTCTCGGCCACCTGGGCGGCCAGCTCGCGCGTGGGGCAGAGCACGAGGCTGCGCGGCATCCGGGCGCGGGCGCGGCCCTGCGCGAGGCGCGTGATCATGGGGAGCACGAAGCTCGCCGTCTTGCCGGTGCCGGTCTGGGCGATGCCCAAAACGTCGCGGCCTTCGAGCGCGGACGGGATGGCGCCGGCCTGGATCGGCGTGGGCGTCTGGTAGCCCGCGTCGGTCAGGGCCTGGAGCACGCGGGGGTCGAGATTGAGGTCGGAGAATTGGGTCAAACGCTATCCTGACGGAAAATTTGGGTTGCGGCGTGGGTGGCCGCATCCTGTCGCGCGGCCCGGCCCGGCCGGATTGCCGGGGCTGTGTCCTGATAAACGCCCCGGCGTTACGAGGAAAACGACGAAAGGTCAAGGCTGTGCCGGACTTGAGGGTGCGGCATCGTGACCTAGCTGACGCAGCGGACAGAGGAGGTTTCGATGATCCAGAAGTATGGAGAGGCGCGCTGGCAGGGTGGGCTGCGGGACGGGCAGGGCACGCTGTCGACCGAGACCGGCTCGCTGAGGGACCAGCCCTACAGCTTTGCCAAGCGGTTCGGCGACGAGAAGGGCACCAACCCCGAGGAACTGATCGGCGCGGCCCATGCGAGCTGCTTCGCCATGCAGATGAGCGCCTTCATCGAGCAGTCCGGAACCAAGGCGGAGAGCATCGAGGCCCGCAGCACCGTGACGCTGACCGTGGGCGCCGAGGGCGCCGACATCACGCGCGTTCATGTGGAGGTGGTGGCCTCGGTGCCGGGCATGACCGCCGAGCAGTTCCAGGAGATCGCCGAGCGGACCAAGGCGGGCTGCCCGGTGTCGAAGGTGCTCAAGGGCGCCGACATCACGATGGCGGCGCGGCTGGGCTGACGGGGGTCAGCGGCGGCGGGCGAGACGCTTGAGCGCGTATCTCAGGGCGGCCTTGAGCAGGAGCTTCTTCATGGGGGTCTCCGGGTTGGGATACCCTCGATATGGGGACGCGGCCCTAATGTTGAAGGGGACGGAACTGCGCGATTGCGCGCAGGGTCGGAGCGTTTCCCGCCATCTGGGGGCATGAGGGGACGGCCTCCGAAGGCTGCCCGCGGGACGCCACTCCGGGCGGGCAGGGGGCGCGTCCACGACGCGCGGCGGCTGGGGGATGGGTCCCCAGTGGTCCGGAAGGCGCTTTTCCACGGACCTGCAAAGAGCGGAACGGGGGTGCCTTCCGAGGGCGGGAGAGTCTGTGTCCCGCCAGCGGCCCCGTCATGTAGGGCCACTCTGCGGGGCAGGGGTTAACGGTTTCCTACAGCACCGAACGGTCCTGCCCCGATTCGCGCAACACCTCATAGGAACCGAAGAAGGTCCGAGCCCTGCAGTGAGGTCGTCTCCTGGGAGCCTCAGATCACAAGGTCTGACCTGCTTCGGCAAGCTCAGCATGTCCCGACCAAGGATGGTCGAACCGCCACCAAGCGCCGTTCACTCGGAAAGAAGAACCTCCCGTTAGGCTTGTCATTCGGCCAGCACCGTTCGGCAGCATCATGCGCCTTGGCAAGCATGGGTGGTATCACTCGTGCGACTTCTATCCCAACCGTCCCATGCTGGCTAACGATCCTGAAATCAGGCCTGTCAAAATGAATTGCGGTCAGGGGAAAGAGGCCGATCGGCAATCGGAAGTCCCTGAGAAGCAGTCTCAGCAGTCTACGTTCGTGGAATATGCCCTCCTCGCCTTTCGAGTGGGGGCGAGGCTCAGTCAGGCTCGGTAGCCGTACTGGTAATTCGACAGGGTCGTTGGCCGTAAACAGAACGACAGGCTTCTGGAGGCGGGTCACGCCGCCGCCATCATCTCCTTGGTCGCGGTCAGGCGCACGTCGGGGTGGTCGCGGACCACGCGGTCGATGTCCCATTGCAGGCGCGTCAGGAACACCACGTCGCCGTCGTTGTCGTGGGCGATGTGCTGCTTGTTCTTGGCGACGAGGTCCTCGACCGCGTCCTTTGGGCCGTTGACCCAGCGGGCGGAGTTGAACTGCGTGCCCTCGAAGCGGACGGGAAGGCCGTATTCGAGCTCGATGCGGGAGGCCAGCACCTCGAACTGGAGGGCGCCGACGACGCCCACGATGAAGCCCGAGCCGATCATGGGCTTGAAGACCTTGGCGGCACCCTCCTCGGCGAACTGCATGAGGGCCTTTTCGAGGTGCTTGGCCTTCATCGGGTCGCCGGCGCGCACGGTCTGGAGGAGCTCGGGCGCGAAGGAGGGGATGCCGGTGGCGCGGAGGGGCTCTCCTTCCGTCAGCGTGTCGCCAATGCGGAGCTGGCCGTGGTTGGGGATGCCGATGATGTCGCCGGCCCAGGCTTCCTCGGCCAGTTCGCGGTCGGCGGCGAGGAAGAGGACGGGGTTGGTGATCGACATGGGCTTGCCGGCGCGGACGTGGTGGAGCTTCATGCCGCGCTCGAAGTGCCCCGACGCGAGGCGGACGAAGGCCACGCGGTCGCGGTGCTTGGGGTCCATGTTGGCCTGGACCTTGAAGACGAAGCCCGCGACGGCCTCCTCGTCGGGGGCAATCTGGCGGGGCTCGGCGCGCTGGGGCTGGGGCTCGGGGCCGTATTCGCCAATGCCGTCCATGAGTTCCTTGACGCCGAAGCTGTTGATCGCGGAGCCGAACCAGATCGGGGTCATATGGCCCTCGAGGATCGACTGGCGGTCGAAGGCGGGGAGGAGGCCGCGCGCCATCTCCACCTCCTCGCGCAGTTTTTCGAGGAGGTCGGCGGGGACGTGCTTCTCGATCTCGGGGTCGTCGAGGCCCTTGATCTGGACCGTCTCGGCCACGCGGTTGCGGTCGGCTCGGTCCATCAGCTCCAGCCGGTCGTGGAGCATGTCGTAGGCGCCCACGAAGTCGCGGCCCTGGCCGATCGGCCAGGAGGCGGGCGTCACGTCGATGGCGAGGTTCTCCTGGATCTCGGAGATGATCTCGAAGGTGTCGCGGGATTCCCGGTCCATCTTGTTGCAGAAGGTCAGGATGGGGAGGTCGCGCAGGCGGCAGACCTCGAAGAGCTTGCGGGTCTGGGACTCGACGCCCTTCGCGCCGTCGATGACCATGACGGCGGCGTCCACGGCGGTGAGCGTGCGGTAGGTGTCCTCGGAGAAGTCCGAGTGACCGGGCGTGTCCACGAGGTTGAAGCGGAAACCGCCGTAATCGAAGGACATCGCGGAGGCCGAGACGGAGATGCCGCGCTCCTTCTCCATCTGCATGAAGTCGGAGCGGGTGCGCCGCGCCTCGCCCTTGGCGCGCACCTGTCCGGCCATCTGGATGGCACCCCCGAAGAGGAGGAACTTCTCGGTCAACGTGGTCTTGCCGGCGTCGGGGTGCGAGATGATCGCAAAGGTCCGGCGGCGGGCGATCTCGGGCGGGAGGGGGGCGCGGTTGGTCATGGCCCGGCCCACATAGGGGCAAAGCGATCTTGGGGCAACGCCGGGGCGCCTGGGCCACGGTGACGCGGGGACCGCGCGCGGCCCGTTGCGCCGGGTCGGCCGGCGGAGGAGGATGCCGGGACGCGCCCCGGATCGGGCGCGAGGGATCAGGGGTTGGCGACATGAGGGCGAAACGTCGGGGCGCGGTGGCGCTCCTGTGCCTGCTGGCGGGGTGCTCGGGCGGCAGCGGCGGGGGCGGCGAGCCGCTGCGCAGCTACGAGGACCTCGCGGACGAGGCGCTGGCCCTGGCGGACGAGATCAAGGCCATGGACACGGTGCCCGGCGAGGACCTGCCTGTTTCGGGAAAGGCGCGCTACGAAGGTATCATGGCCGTGACCGTCGAGGACGGGTCGCGGCTGGCCGGGGCCATGGAGATGGAGGTCGACTTCGGCGACGCCTCGGACCCCGTCTCGGGCCGTGTCTCGAACATCGTCTCGTCGGACGAGGAACGCTATGGGGGCAGCCTCGCGCTGTCGGACAGCCGGCTCGACCGGACGGCGGATGGGGATGTCGATCCGACCTTGGTGGCCGACCTCGGGGGCACGGTGACGGGGCCCGATGACCGGACGACCCGGGTCGAGGCGGATATCTGGGGCTCCTTCGGGGGCGAGGGGGCCAGCCACGCGGGCGGTTTCGTCGGCGGGCGCGCCTGCACGGCGGGAGACTGCCAAGGCCTGGACGGCGCCTTCATCCTGGAGCCGCCGGGCGGAACGGGCCCCGACACCGGGACGGGGGGGACGGGCGCAGCCGTTGGGGGCTCGGTGTGCAACGGCGACTGCGGAGGCGACTTCGGTTCGGCTCAGGGCGTGGACCCGGACGATATCTAGGCGGGCAGAGAAGCAAGGGGACGGAATGGACCTGGGCATCAAGGGACGGCGGGCGCTGGTGACAGGAGCCTCCAAGGGGCTCGGGCGCGGCTGCGCCGAGGCGCTGGCGGCGGCGGGCGTGGACCTCGTGCTGAACGCGCGGGGGGCGGAGGCGCTGGAGGAGGCGGCCGAGGCGATCCGGGCGGCGCACGGCGTCACGGTCGCGACCGTCGCGGCGGACGTGACGACCGACGAGGGGCGCGCCCGGGTGCTGGAGGCGGCGGGCGGGCTCGACATCCTCGTGACCAACGCGGGGGGGCCGCCGCCGGGGCTCTGGCGCGACTGGGCGCGCGAGGATTTCCAGCGCGCCATCGAGGCCAACATGCTGACGCCCATCCTGCTCATGCAGGCGATCCTGCCGGGGATGTGCGACCGGGGCTGGGGGCGGGTGGTCAACATCACCTCGACCTCGGTCAAGGCGCCCCTGCCGCCGCTGGGGCTGTCGAACACCGCGCGGGCGGGGCTCACGGGCTATGTCGCCGGCGTCTCGCGGCAGGTGGCGTCCTTCGGGGTCACCATCAACAACCTCCTGCCCGGCAGCCACGACACCGACCGCATCAAGGCGCTGGACATGGCGACGGTGGAGCGCGAGGGCATCCCGATGGAGGAGGCCCGAAAGCGCCGGATGGCGTCGATCCCGGTGGGGCGCTACGGCACGCCGGAGGAGTTCGGGGCGATGTGCGCCTTCCTCTGCTCGGCCCATGCGGGCTACGTGGTGGGGCAGAACGTCGTGCTGGATGGCGGGGCGGTGAACGCGACGCTCTGAGGCTTGCCCCCGCCCGGTGGGCGGCATAGGACCCCGAAGATTTCTGTCGGGAATGGGTGATCATGCAGCCGCGGCTCGAGATCCAGGGCCTCGTGCGCCGCTTCGGCGGGCGCGAGGTGGTGTCGGACGTCTCGCTTTCGATCGCGGCCGGGCAGGTGAGCTGCCTTCTGGGACCCTCGGGCTGCGGGAAGTCCACGACGCTGCGCCTGATCGCGGGCGTGGACATGCCGGACGAGGGCGTGATCCGGGTGGACGGGCAGCCCATCGTTGAGGGGACGACCCGCGTGCCGCCGGAGCGGCGCGGCATCGGGCTCATGTTCCAGGACTTTGCGCTGTTCCCGCATCTCACGGTCGAGCAGAACGTGGGCTTCGGGCTGGCGAAGGCCGCCCCTGACCGGCGGGCGCGGATCGCCGAGCTTCTGGAGCGGGTGGGCATGAGCCGGCACGCGGCCAAGCATCCGCACGAGCTGTCGGGGGGCGAGCAGCAGCGGGTGGCGCTGGCGCGGGCGCTCGCGCCCCGGCCCCGGATCATGCTGATGGACGAGCCGTTCTCGGGCCTCGACGACCGGCTGCGCGACGACATCCGCGACGAGACGCTGGAGGTGCTGAAGGCCGAGGGGACGGCGGTGCTGCTGGTCACGCACGAGCCCACGGAGGCCATGCGGATGGCGGACGAGATCCTGCTGATGCGCGACGGGAGGATCGTACAGGCGGGCGCGCCCTACACGATCTACAACAACCCCGTGGACCTGCCGGCGGCGGCGTTCTTCTCCGACCTGAACGTGATCCGGGGGCGGGTGCAGGGCGCGCTGACCGAGACGCCCTTCGGACCCTTCCTGGTGCCGGGGGTGCCGGACGGGACCGAGGTGGACATCGCCATCCGGCCGCAGCACCTGAAGATCGACTTCGACCGGGCGGGCAAGGGGCCTCTGTCCACGCCTACCCACGGCGAGGCCGCACGGGGCGTGGTGGAGCGGGCGCGCTTCATGGGGTCGGAGAGCCTAGTCGAATTCCGCATGGACTTTGACGGGCGGGTCCTGAAGGCGCATGTGCCCTGGGTGTTCCTGCCCAAGCCGGGGACGCCGCTCTGGCTGATGTTCCGGCGCGACCGCTGCTTCGTCTTCCCGCATCAGCCCAGGGTGGCCTGATAGTCGGCGAGCGTGCGGCCGGGCTCGTCCACGAAGAGCTGGGGCAGGGCGGTCACCTCGGCGATCAGGTCGACGCGGAGGAGCTGGAAGGACCGGGTCGTCTCGTCCCAGCAGGTGACGGTCCAAACCCGGCCCCAGTAGTCGAGCCGCAGGGGCCGGACGATGCGGCGGGGCAGGGGATCGTCGGCGAGGTGCAGCCGCAGCTTCTGGCGGGCGCGGATGGCGGCGCGGATCGGGGCCATGTGGCGGAAGCCGCGCGAGGCCTCGGCGAAGGCATGGGTGGCGAAGCCGAAGGTCGCGCCACGCGCCGAGCGGTCCTCGGGCAGCACCGCGTCGATCTTCTCGGACAGCGTGCGGGCGGCCTCCTTGAGCTCCTCGTCGCCCGCCTCGCCCACCACGGCGAGGCCGAGGTGCAGGGCCTCCAGCTCGGGGAGCGAAAGGTTCAGGGGCGGCAGGGTGATGGCGGCGGTGGCGGCGTAGCCCAGGCCGCGTTCTCCGGCGATGGGGACGCCGCTCGCGATCAGCGTGTCCATGTCGCGGTAGATCGTGCGCTGCGACACGCCGAGACGGCGCGCGAGGTCCTCGGCCCGGTGGAGGCG
The DNA here is from genome assembly GCF_006152145.1 of Rubellimicrobium roseum. Classification (GTDB taxonomy): domain Bacteria; phylum Pseudomonadota; class Alphaproteobacteria; order Rhodobacterales; family Rhodobacteraceae; genus Rubellimicrobium; species Rubellimicrobium roseum. Next base: position 115,557 of record NZ_VDFV01000003.1, read on the forward strand.
GCCGTCGGAGAGGAGGCGCACGAGGTCGAGGAGGCGGTCGGTCCGGGGGGGCATCGGAGGGCTACTGACAGGTTCGTGTCACAAATTGCGACGGCGGCGGACGGTTCTCAAGCCCGTGCCGGTTCCGGCGGGGGATGTTCTGGCGTAGAACGGGGCAACGCGAACCCTCCGCCGGAGTATCCGACATGCTCAACAACATCGGCCTGCCCGGCCTGCTTCTCATCGCCGTCGTCGTGCTCGTGCTGTTCGGCCGGGGCAAGGTGTCCTCGCTGATGGGCGAGGTCGGCAAGGGCATCACCGCCTTCAAGAAGGGCATCGACGACGGCCAGAAGGAGGTCGAGGACGCCAGGGTGACGGCGGCCCGCGACGTGACCCCCGCCGAGAAGCGCGCGGGCGCCTGAGCCGCCCGCGGCCCGGATCGATATCCACGCCAGAGAGGATAGACTCCCATGCTCAACAACATCGGCCTTCCCGGCCTTCTGCTGATCGCCGTCGTCGTGCTCGTGCTCTTCGGGCGCGGCAAGATCTCGTCCATGATGGGCGAGGTCGGCAAGGGCATCACCGCCTTCAAGAAGGGGATGGACGACGGCCGCAAGGAGATCGAGGACGCGAATGCCTCGACCCCGGTCACGCCCGTGACCACCGTGACCTCGGAGCCCACGGTCACCACCGTGACGCCCGAGCGCGACCGCGTCTGACGATCCCCGGCCCCCTTCGGGGGGCGTGACCCAGGAGGCATAGGCCCATGTTCGACCTCGGCTGGTCGGAGATGCTGCTCATCGGCGTCGTGGCCCTCATCGTCGTCGGGCCCAAGGAGCTCCCGAACCTGTTCCGGCAGGTCGGCGTGTTCATGGGCAAGGCGCGTGGCATCGCGCGCGAGTTCAGCCGCGCGATGGAGGCCGCCGCCGACGAGAGCGGCATGAAGGAGATCGACCGCACCATCCGGGCCGCGGCGAACCCCGTGAAGTTCGGGACCAGCGCCCTGCGCGACGCGGCCACGGGCAAGCCGGCGACGGCGGCTACGGCCAAGGTGCCGACGGCCGGGACGCCGCTCGATCCGGGCGCGCCGATCACCCCCGGGGCGCCGGTCGCCAGCGCCGTGACGGGGGCCGTCGACACCGCGCCCGGCAGCACCGCGCCAGGCAGCGCGGCGGCGGTGCATGGTGCGGCCACCATGGGCGTGGCGGCGCAGCGCGCCAGGGAGCGTGAGGAACGGCTCGCGGCGGCGGCCGCTCGGCAAGCCGCCACGTCGCCGGTGGCTACCCCTGTGGCCGTGGCGCCGGCCGCGGCCTCTGGCGACCTGCCGCCCACGCCCAACCCGGACGGGACGGCATGACCATGACCCCACCCCTCAAGCCCGCCCCCGCCGTGGACGAGATCGACGAATCCTCGGCCCCGCTGATCGAGCATCTGGCCGAGCTGCGGAACCGGCTGATCTGGTCGCTGCTTGCCTTCACGGTGGCGATGATCCTGTGCTTCTTCGTCTGGGAGCCGATCTACGACTTCCTGACGGTGCCGCTCTGCGAGGCGCTGAACTCGCGCGGGCAGGACTGCGCGCTGGTGTTCCTGAGCCTGCAGGAGGGCTTCTTCCTGGCCTTCTCCATCTCGGTGATGGCGGGGCTGGTGCTGTCCTTCCCGGTCATCAGCTACCAGATGTGGCGCTTCGTGGCGCCCGGACTCTACAGGTCCGAGAAGGCGGCCTTCCTGCCGTTCCTCGTGGCCTCGCCCTTCATGTTCTTCCTGGGCGCGGCCTTCGCCTATTACGTCGTCACGCCCATGGCGTTCAGCTTCTTCCTGACCTTCCAGGACGTGGGCGCCCTGGTGAGCGACGGCGTGGTGGCGGAGGGCGAGGGCTCGGCGGCCATGGTGTTCCAGGGCTCGGCGCAGATGTACCTGTCGCTGACGATGTCCTTCATCGTGGCCTTCGGACTGTGCTTCCAGCTTCCGGTGCTGCTCACGCTCATGGGGCGGGCGGGGATCATCAGCTCGAACGCCCTGGTGCGGACGCGGAAGTACGCCGTCGTGGCGATCCTGATCCTCGCGGCGGTGGCCACCCCCCCCGACATGATGAGCCAGATCATCCTGTTCTGCGCGGTCTACCCCCTTTACGAGGTGTCCATCCTGCTCATGCGGCGGCACGAGAGGAAGGTCGAGGCGCAGATGCGCGCCGAGGGGCTGCTGGGTCCGAACGAGACGCTCTATGGCGACGGCGACGCGGAGGAAAAGGCGTGAGCTTCGATAGTCCGGCGGGGAACGACCATCTCCGCCGCATCGCCGAGGCGCTGGAGCGCCTCGCGCCCCCCTCGACGCCGATCCCCGACTTCCGGGGCTTGGCCTTTGCCTGGCACGCCGATCCCGACCGGCTGGCGCTCGTGCCGCGGGTGAGCCGCGTAGACCTGTCGCTCCTGCAGGGCGTGGACCGGGCCCGCGACACGCTTCTTGCGAACACCCGCGCCTTCGCCCGGGGGTTCCCGGCCAACAACGCGCTTCTCTGGGGCGCGCGGGGCATGGGGAAGTCGAGCCTCGTCAAGGCCGTGCACGCCGCCGTCGAGGCCGAGTCGCCGGGGCTCAAGATCGTGGAGGTCAGCCGCGAGGACCTGCCCACGATCGGGCGCTGCCTCGGCCTCCTGCGCGGGGCGCCGGGGCGCTTCATCCTGTTCTGCGACGACCTGTCCTTCAGCCACGACGACGCGCACTACAAGTCGCTCAAGGCGGTGCTGGACGGCGGCATCGAGGGGCGGCCCGAGAACGTGGTGCTTTATGCCACGTCGAACCGGCGCCACCTGATGCCGCGCGACATGATCGAGAACGAGCGGTCGAGCGCCATCACGCCCTCCGAGGCGGTGGAGGAGAAGGTCTCGCTGTCGGACCGCTTCGGCCTGTGGCTGGGCTTCCACCCCTGCTCGCAGGACGAGTACCTCGGCATGATCCGGGGCTACTGCGAGGCCTATGGGATCGCAATCGACGATGCGACGCTGCGGGCCGAGGCGATCGAGTGGCAAGCCACGCGCGGGTCGCGATCGGGGCGGGTCGCGTGGCAGTACGTGACCGACCTCGCCGGGCGGCGTGGGGTGCAACTCGGCTGACGCGGCGGATTGGCGCGAAGGATCAGGGGGTGGGCCGTGGCCCGCCCTTTGCCGTTCCGGGCGCCCTACGGCAGGAAGGCGCTCGGGTCCTGGCTGGCCATGCCGCGCCGGACCTCGAAATGCAGGAAGCTCGGGTCGCCGGCGCGGATTGCGCCGATGGGCTGGCCGCGCGACACGCGGTCGTCCTTGGCCACGGTCAGGCTGTCGACATGCGTGTAGACCGTCAGCAGGTCGTTCGCGTGCCGGATGACGACGATCTGGATGCCCTCGGTGTTGGTGGTGATCGCCGCCACGGTGCCCGCGTCGGCGGCGCGCACCTCGGTCCCGGCCGGCGCGCCGATGTCGATGCCCTCGTTCCGGCCGGGCGCGTAATCGCGGATGATCGAGCCCGTGGCGGGCATGACGAGCTGCGCGCTCGCCGTCTCGGTCTGCTGTGCGCCCAGGTCCTGGGGCACGGGGGCAGGCTCGGGCTCGGCGGCGGGCGCTGGGGGCTCCTCGTCGGGGAGGGGCTCGCTCGCGCTGGGCGGCACAGGGGTGGGGCTGCCCACACCGGGCGCGGCGACGACGTTCGGGCCGGGCGCGGCGGCGGGGACGGGCGGCACGAGGAGCTGCTGCCCCTCGCGCACGGCGAGGTCGGGGCCCAGGCCGTTCCATTCGGCGATGGTGCGGACGGGCACGCCGTAGAGGCGGGCGATCGAGTAGGCGGTCTCGCCGCGGGCGACCGGGTGGCGGATGGGCTCCACGCCCGAGGGCACGCCCGTGGACGGCGCCGCGGGCGCGCTGGCGGTCGGCGCCGGGGGGGCAACGGCCGCGGGCGTCACCGGGGCGAGCGGCGTGGTGGACACGGGGCCCGCCCGGTCGATGGCGGCGGAGGCGACGCTCACGAGGTCGGTCGAGGGCGCGGCGGGAGCCATAGGTGTGCCGGGGGCGGCCACGGGCGCGGGGAGGGCGACCAGTTCCTCGGCCCGCAGGGGAGCGTCGGGCGCCAGGCCGTTGAAGGCGGCGAGCTCCTCGGCGCTCAGGCCGAGGCGGCCGGCGAGCGTGCCCACGGTGTCGCCCTGCCGGGCCACGGCGACCTGGTAGGTCGGATAGGAGATCACGCCGCGCGAGTCGGGGGCAGGCCGCTCCATGGCGTTGAGCGCGGCGTCGGTGGTCGAGAAGCCGTCGCCCAGGCTGCGCATGTCCGTGTCGATGGGACCTCCGCAGGCCGAAAGCGCGCCCAGGGCCAGAGCCGCGCAGGCCGCGCGGCGGGTGCCATGGAATCGGATCGACATGGTAGCTGCCCTCTCATCCCGCCTCGGGCCCGTTCGCGGGCCCCTTGGCGCTCCCTTAATCCGTCCCGAGCCCCGGCAGAAGGGGGACGAAGCGGACGGGGCGCAGTTCGTCGTAGTCGAAGCCCTTTTCGCCCGTGCGCGTCACGCGGATCAGGCTTTGGACCGTGTCGCTCTGGCCGACCGGCAGGACCATGATGCCACCGATGCGCAACTGGGCCAAGAGGGGCGAGGGCGGGTCCTCGGCCGCGGCGGTCACGAGTATGCGGTCGAAGGGGGCCTGCTCGGCCAGGCCGTGGCTGCCGTCGGCGACCAGCGTCGTGATGTTGTGGAGCCCCAGCGACTCGAGGATCTCGCGCGCCTGGAGCACGAGGTCGCGGTGGCGGTCCACGGTGTAGACGCGCCGGGCGAGCAGGGCGAGGATCGCGGCCTGATAGCCCGATCCGGTGCCGACCTCGAGCACCTTGTCGCGGGGGCCGACCTGGAGCGCCTGCGTCATCAAGCCCACGACGGAGGGCTGGCTGATCGTCTGGCCGCAGGGGATGGGCAGCGGCACGTCCTCGTGTGCGCGGTCCTTGAAGATGCCGTGGATGAAGTGGCCGCGCGGGATGCGCTCCATGGCGGTGAGCACGCGCGGGTCGGTCACGCCCGCGCTGCGCAGCGCATAGAGGAGCTGCATCGTGCGTTCGGCCCCTTCGTCGGTCATGCCCCGGCCAGGGCGCGTTCCAGCGCCGGGAGCGCGTCATGGGCCGTGAGGTCTGCCCGGCAGGGCTGGACGGAGATGAAGCCGTCCATGTTGGCCTCCACGTCCGTGCCGGGGCCCGTGCGCTCGTCCTGGGGGCCGCCGCGCACCCAGAGGAAGCGCCGGCCCGAGGGCGAGACGTGGGGCTCGACCGCGTGGACGGCGCGGCGGCGGAAGCCCTGCCGGGTGACGGCCAGCCCCGCGCAGTCGTCGCCAGAGACGGGTGGGAAGTTCACGTTGTAGAAGAGCCGGTAGGGGCCCTGGTCCCAGATCGCCTTGTCGAGGAGCGTGCGCACGACGCGGGTTCCGTGGCGGGCGGCGCAGTCGAAGGGGTTGTCGAGCGCGGCCGTGCGGGGGCCCATGAACTGCGACAGCGCGATGGCGGGCAGGCCCTGGAGCGCGGCCTCCATGGCGCCGCCCAGGGTGCCGGAATACATCGCGTTCTCGCCCGCGTTGTTGCCCCGGTTCACGCCCGAGAGCACGAGGTCGGGCCGGGCGTCCACCAGCACGTCGTGGAGGCCCGCCAGAACGCAGTCGGCGGGCGAGCCTTCGGCGGCGAAGCGGCGCTCGGCCAGCTTCACGATCATCGTGGGATGGGTGTAGCTGATGCAGTGGGCGACGCCCGACTGCTCGAAGGCCGGGGCGACGGTCCAGACCTCGCCCTCGCTTCCGGCGATCTCGGTGGCGATGGCGTGCAGGATCTCGAGCCCGGGGGCGTTGATGCCGTCGTCGTTGGTGATGAGAATGCGCATGACGTCCCCGTTGTGCCCGCCTTTCCTACGGAAGGCGGCGGGCACGGGCAAGGCGGGAGGTCAGCCGAGGATCTGCGGCAGGAGGCGCTGGACTTCGTCCGTGGGGGTGGCGAGGCGCGAGCGGTCCTCGCCGGGGAAGAAGCGGGCGCGGGTGCCGGTGGCCATGGGCTCTGGCTGGAGGACCAGCACGCGGGGGCCGATGCGCTCGGATTCGGCCTGCCACGAGCGGACGAGCGCGATCTGTGCGGCCTTGGTCGCCCCGTAGTGGCCGAAGAACCTCTGGCCGCCGCGCGGATCGTCGAAGAAGACGGCGCGGGACTCGGGCGCGAGGAGGGGCGAGAGGACCCCGATCAGGTCGGCGGTGGCGCGCAGGTTGATGGCGATGGACTTGTCGAGGTCCTTGACCGCGAGATGCCCGGCCGGGGCGAGAGGCCCCGCATGGATGGCGGTGTGGACCCAGAGGTCGAGCCGGCCCCAGCGGTCGTGGATCGAGCGGGCGAGCTGGCGCATCGCGTCGGGCACGGCGATGTCCATGGGGGCGAGCGTCGCCTGGCCGCCCTGAGCCTGAATCCGGTCGTCGAGCTCTTCGAGCGCGCCCACGGTGCGGGCGACGGCGACGACGTGGTGCGTGGGCGCGAGCGCGAGGGCGAGCGCGTGGCCCAGGCCGCGCGAGGCGCCGGTGACGAGGGCGGTAGGCATGGGGCGGGCCTTTCTGGACGATGCGGCCGTCTTCTGCCGCGTCCGGGGCTGGCCCGCAAGGCGGGCGCTCAGCTCGGGAGAGTGAGGAGGACGGACTCGGCGCCGCGCTGGAGGCGGAGGCCCTGTTCGTCGATCGCCAAGACCCGACCGCCGTCGACTTCCGCCCCTTCCGCAACGCGCACGACCTTGCCCGAGGCGAGGCGGAGCAGGGCGGAGTTGCCGTCCGGAGCGCCGAACAGGCCGATCAGCGTCGTCCGGTCGAGCGGGAGGCGGTCGGGAATCGTGGCCTTGGCTTCGGTGTCGGAGTTCACGTGGCCCAGGCTCTCGGGCCGCCCCTGCGGTCGGGTGGGCTCGGGCGCGAGGGCGTCGGGACGCGCGCGCGGGCGCAGGGGCTCGGGGAGGTCCCAGGTGTCGGCCATGCTCGGAACGCCTCTGTCATGGGCGCGCAGCTTCGGGCCGCGCCTCAAAGGGGCGTCCTAGGCAACGGAGGCGGTCCTGCGGAACTGACGAAACCGTGTGCCTGATCGATAGGCAGGATGCAGCGCATCCGGGCAGACCAGAGCAGCGGGCTTCGGCCAGCCACCGCAAGAGTGGCTGTGGCCGATCGTCGCCCCGACCGGGCCTACTCGGCGGCGGTCTTCATCTCGAAGCCCTGGTCCATCATGTCGGCCGGGGCCACGGGGTATTCGCCCGAGAAGCAGGCGTCGCAGTAGCGCGGCGCGAGGGGGTCGCGGCCCCCGGCCTCACCCACGGCACGGTAGAGGCCGTCGAGCGAGATGAACTTGATTGAGTCGACGCCCAGGTGGGAGCGCATCTCCTCCTCGCTCATGTTGGCGGCCAGGAGCTTCTCGCGGTTGGGCGTGTCCACGCCGTAGAAGCAGGGCCAGGCCGTGGGCGGGGAGGCGATGCGGAAATGGACCTCGCGCGCGCCGGCATCGAGGATCATCTCCTTGATCTTGCGCGAGGTGGTGCCGCGCACGACCGAGTCGTCCACCAGGATCACCCGCTTGCCGCGGATCAGCGCCCGGTTGACGTTGAGCTTGAGCCGCACGCCCATGTTGCGGATCTGGTCCGTGGGCTCGATGAAGGTGCGGCCCATGTACTGGTTGCGGATGATCCCCATGCCGAAGGGGATGCCCGACTCCTGCGCGTAGCCGATGGCGGCCGGGGTGCCCGAGTCCGGGACCGGGCAGACGAGGTCGGCGTCCACCGGCGCCTCGCGCGCCAGCTCCTTGCCGATGGCCTCGCGCGTTTCGTAGACCGATCGGCCGCCGATCAGGCTGTCGGGACGCGAGAAGTAGACGTGCTCAAAGATGCAGAAGCGCGACTTGCGTGGGCGGAAGGGGAAGAAGCTTTCGAGCCCCTTCTCGGCCGAGATGACGACCATCTCGCCGGGCTCGATTTCGCGCAGGAACTCGGCCCCCACGATGTCGAGCGCGCAGGTTTCGGAGGCGAGGACCCAACCCCCGCCCAGGCGGCCCACGACGAGCGGGCGGATGCCCAGGGGGTCGCGGCAGCCCACCAGCTTGGTCCGGGTCATGGCGACGACCGAGAAGGCGCCCTCCACCTTGCGCAGCGCGTCCTCCATGCGGTCCACCAGCGTGCGGCCCATGGAGCGGGCCATCAGGTGGATGATGCATTCCGTGTCCGAGGAGGACTGGAAGATCGACCCGCGCTCGATCAGTTCGCGTCGGAGCGCGACGGCGTTGGTCAGGTTGCCGTTGTGGGCGATGGCCGCGCCGCCGATGGCGAACTCGCCGAAGAAGGGCTGGACGTTGCGGATCACCGCCGGGCCCTTGTCACCGCTAGTCGAGTAGCGGACGTGGCCGATGCCGAGCGAGCCCGGCAGCGTGTCCATCACCTCGCGCGAAGTGAAGTTGTCCCGAACGTAGCCCATGCGGCGGGCCTGGTGGAAACCGCCCTCGGGGTCGAAGGTGACGATGCCCCCGGCCTCCTGCCCGCGGTGCTGCAGGGCGTGGAGCCCCAGGGCCACGAAGTTCGCCGCGTCGGCGACCCCGATGACGCCGAAGACGCCGCATTCCTCGCGCAGCTTGTCGTCGTCGAAGGGATGGGCGTAATGGACCTTCTCGGCCATGGTTCGGGCTCCGTGGCGGCGGCGGGGGCGTGCGGCGCCCGGATAGCCGAATGGCGTGGGGGTGTCACGGGCCTGTAACAGAGGTCCGAGCGCTGGGCACGGGAACGTGTCGCCGCAGCAGGCCTCAGGCCGGGGTGGCGCAGCTGCCGACCAGTTCCTCGTATTGGGTGGTGATCCAGCCCAGGGCCGCCTGCGGGTCCTGCTGCTCGATCTGGCCGGTGAGCCGGGCGAAGACGGCGCTGGCGCGGCTGTTCTCGACCATGGGGATGGGCTCGGCCGAAAGGACCGTGTCGTAGATGAAGAAGGCGACCGCGATCAGCAGGACGCCCCGGAACACCCCGAACAGGAAGCCCAGGCCCTGGTCGAGCCCGCCCAGGGCAGAGCGCTGCACGACCGAGGAGAAGAGCGGCGTGAAGATCGAGAAGAGCACGAGCGCCACCGCGAAGACGGCGGCGAAGGCGGCGATGATCGACAGCTCGCAGGAATCGCCGATGAAGTCGCCCAGCATGGGGATCTGGCGGACGAGCGGCTGCGCCCGGTCGGCGAAGATGAAGGCCAGGATCGTGGCCCCGATCCAGCCGGCGATGGCCAGCATCTCGCGCACGAGGCCGCGGCTGTAGGCCAGGAGCGCCGAAACCACGATGACGATCGCGACAATGCCGTCGATGATGGTGAAACCTTCCATGCGTCCCCGTGCCCTGTGTCTCAGGTCTCGCCGAGATGACCGGTCACGGCGGCGGCCAGATCGGGCATCTCCTTCAAGGCAAGCCCGGTGCTGGCCGCACGCTTGGCCAGCGTCGGCAGGATGGCCGCCGTGAAACCAAGTTTCTGCGCTTCCTTCAACCGGTTTTCGGTCTGGGTGACCGAACGGAGCCCCCCGGACAGGCTGATCTCGCCGAAGACGACCGCCTGCGGGTCGAGCGGCCGCTGCGCCTGGGCGGAGACCAGCGCCATGGCCACGGCCAGATCGGCGGCGGGCTCGGTGATGCGCAGGCCGCCCGCGACGTTGAGATACACGTCGAGGCCGGCGAAGCTGAGGCCCGCGCGGGCGTCGAGCACGGCAAGGATCATGGCGAGGCGCCCGCCGTCCCAGCCCACGACCGAGCGGCGCGTCTGGCCCGGCGCGGCGGGGGCGACGAGGGCCTGGATCTCGCACAGGATGGGCCGGGTTCCCTCGATGCCGCCGAAGACCACCGAGCCAGGAACCGGCGCGCCCCGGTCGGCGAGGAAGAGCGCCGAGGGGTTCTTCACCTCGATCAGGCCCTTGCCGGTCATTTCGAAGACGCCGATCTCGTCAGCGGGGCCGAAGCGGTTCTTGACGGCGCGCAGGATGCGGAACTGGTGGCCGCGGTCGCCCTCGAAGTAGAGCACCGTGTCCACCATGTGCTCGACCACGCGGGGGCCGGCGATCGCGCCTTCCTTGGTGACGTGGCCGACCATGACCACCGCGATGCCGCGCCGCTTGGCGAAGGAGGTCAGCTCGTGCGCGGCGGCGCGGACCTGGGAGACGGAGCCGGGCGCCGATTCGACGGTGTCGAGCCACATGGTCTGGATCGAATCGATGATGGCGAGCTGCGGCTGCTCGGATTCGAGCGTCGAGAGGATGTCGCGGAGCGCCGTCGCGGCGGCGAGCTTCACGGGGCTTTCGGTAAGCCCCAGCCGCTGGGCGCGCATCTGGACCTGGCCCGCCGATTCCTCGCCGGTGACATAGACGACCTTGAGGCCGTTGCGGGCGAAGCGCGCGGCGGCCTGAAGGAGGAGAGTGGACTTGCCGATGCCGGGATCGCCGCCCACGAGGATGGCCGAGGCCGCCACGAGGCCGCCGCCCAGGACGCGGTCGAGTTCGGCCACGCCGGCCTCGGTCCGGGGCGGGGGTGCCTCGGCTGTGGCGAGGTCCGTGAGAGTGAGGGCCGCGCCGCGCTTGAGCGCCTTTCCGGGCCCGGTGGCCAAGGGGCTGTCCTCGACGATGGTGTTCCACGAGCCGCAGGCGTCGCAACGCCCCGACCACTTGGACTGCGTGGCCCCGCAGACCGTGCAGGAAAAGACTTGTTCGCGCGCCATGATGCCCCCGATGTGGGCCATGGCGCGCGGGGGCGCAAGCCGTGGGGGATCACGTCATTCGGCGGCGGGGCGCTGGCCCATCGGGAAGACGTTGGCCCGCCGGTCGATGGCGGCGCCGTCGCGGTCGAGGTCCTGGCCCAGCGAGGGCAGCACGCGGCGGAGCTGCTCCTCCAGTTGCTGGATTTGGCTCGCGACGGTGGCTTCCTCCAACTCGACCTGCGAGGTCCAGCGCATGAGCTCGCGGCAGATCACCAGCGCCTCGCCGATGCGCTTCTGCTGCTCCTCGGCCTCCTGCTGCCGCTGGGCAAGGAAGGACTTGGCGCGGGCGACCTTCTCGTCGTTGTAGATCTCGGCCAGCCGATGCGATTGCTGCGACATCTGCGCGGCCATTGTCAGGATGTCGGCTTCGAGAAGCTTGAGATCGGGATGTTCGCGCAGGTAGTCGATCCGCTCGCGGACCTGATCGAATTCCGAGCTGAGCGTGAACACACCCTTTCGGTCGGCGACATGGGCGGCGTGATAGGCCAGCGAGACGTCCTCCATCGTCAGGCGGAAGTCGCGGTGGCTGCGCTCCAGCGACAGGACGCGGAGCGAGGACGGGAAGAACGCGGCGATCATCACGAGAAGGACGGTCAGGCCGATCTGAAGCGCCATGCCGGCTTGGGGAAAGGCCGTTTCGCCGAAGCCCGCCTCCAGTCGCAGCCAGGGCAAGATGCCCAGGGCCGATAGGAGCGTCACGACCACCATCGCCGCTGCTGCGGCGCCCACGACGTAAAGCGCGATCACGTGCAGGATCCGCACGACGTGATTCACGGTGGCGCGGAATTGCATCGACGCCCTCCCTTTCCTGATCCGAAACCATTGATTACCGGCTGCGTGCGCCGCATTCGCAATTTCAATGGCCGGGCGCTGGCTGTGGTTCCTCAGCGCCAGGAAACAATACCACGGGATTGGCCAAAAGATTAGGCCAACTTTTCGGCATTCACGATCAGCGGAGCGTGGCGATGGGGCCTTGGGCGCGGCCGTGGATGAACTGCTCCACGTAGGGGTCGCCGCTGCGGTCCAGCTCGGCCGCCGGACCCATCCAGCGCAGGTGACCGCCGTGGAGGAGCCCGACCCGGTCGGCCACCGCGTGCACGGTGGTCATGTCGTGGGTGATCGTGACGGCGGTGGCGCCGAGGTCGGTCACGGCCTCGCGGATGAGGCGGTTGATGACGCCGGCCATGATCGGGTCGAGGCCCGCCGTCGGCTCGTCGAAGAAGATGACTTGGGGGCTCGCGGCGATGGCGCGGGCGAGCGCCGCCCGCTTCTGCATGCCGCCCGACAGTTCGGCGGGATAGAGATCGGCGGTGCGCTCGGGCAGGCCCACGCGGGCGAGGCTGTCCACGGCGCGGGCGCGGGCCTCGGGGCGGGACAGGCCGTCCTTGAGGTGGCGGAAGGCCACGTTCTGCCAGACGGGCAGCGAATCGAAGAGCGCGCCGCCCTGGAAGAGCATCCCGAAGCGGGCCAGAAAAGCGTCGCGCGGCATCTCGCGCGTGTCCTGGCCGTCGAGGCGGATGGTGCCCGCGTCCGGGGTGACGAGGCCCAGGATGCACTTGAGCAGGACCGACTTGCCGGTGCCCGAGCCGCCGATGACCACCAGCGATTCGCCGCGCCCCACGTCGAGGTCGATGCCGTCGAGGACGGTGTTCGCGCCGAAGGCTTTGCGCAGGCCCCTGAGTTCGATCATGCGGAGAAGAACGCCTCGGTCAGGATCAGGTTGGCCGCGAGGATCGCCACGGCGGCGGCGACCACGGCGCTTTTCGTGGCCCGGCCCACGCCCATCGCGCCGCGGCCCGAGGTCATGCCGAACCAGCAGCCCATGAGCGCCGCGAGGAAGCCGAAGACGGCGCCCTTGGCCAGCGAGGACAGGATGTCGAGCGGTTCGAGGAAGTTGATGGTGTTGCGCAGGTACGGGGTGGACACGAAGCCCAGCCGTTCCGTCGCGACGAACCAGCCGCCCAGGATGCCGATGACGTCGCCCACCGCCACGAGGAGCGGCACCGAGACGAGCCCGGCGAGGACGCGCGGCAGGACGAGGTACTTCATCGGGTGCGTCGAGAGCGTCACGAGCGCGTCGATCTGCTCGGTCACCTTCATGGTGGCGATCTCGGCGGCGATGGAGGAGGTCACGCGCGCGGCGATCATCAGGCCCACGAGGACCGGGCCCAGTTCCCGCACCATGCCGATGGCGACGATCTGGGGGACCACCGCCTCGGCCCCGAAGCGGTTGCCGCCCGCGTAGATCTGAAGCGCCAGGGCGCCGCCGGTGAAGAGCGCCGTGAGGCCCACCACGGGGAGCGACAGCCAGCCGACCTGAAGGAGCGCGAGCCCGATCTCGCGCCCGTGGAAGGGAGGCCGGACGGCGTGGCTGACCGTCTCGGCGGTGAAGGCGGCGAAGCGGCCGATCCCGGCGAGAAGGCCCAGCGTCCAGGCGCCGAGCCGCGCGAGGGCCGTCAGGATCATTCGCGGTGGCTGCGGGCGTAGCGGGTGCCGAGCGACGTCAGCACCTCGTAGCCGATGGTCCCCGCCGCATCCGCGAGCTGGTCGATGGTCTGATGCGGCCCGAGGATCGACAGATGCTCCGGGTCCTCGGGCAGGTCGGTCACGTCGACGATGATGAGGTCCATCGAGACCCGCCCCACGGCGGGGCAGGGCGTGTCGCCGTGCCAGAGCGTGACCTTGTGCGACAGCGAGCGCAGGAGCCCGTCGGCGTAGCCCGCCGAGACGGTGGCCAGCCGCGAGGGCCGCTGCGCCTGCCAGGCGTTGCCGTAGCCTGCGACCTCGCCGGCCTGGAGGTCGCGGACCTGGATCACCGGCAGGTCGAGCGTCGCCACGGGGCGCGCGTGCTCGAAGGGCAGGCCGCCGTAGAGGCCGATGCCGGGGCGCACGAGGTCGAAGTGGTAGTCGGGGCCGAGCAGGATGCCCCCCGTGGCCGACAGCGAGCGTGGCACGTTCAGCCCGTCGGTCATCTGCCGGAAGAGGTCGAGCTGGTAGGCGTTCATCGGGTGGTCGGGCTCGTCGGCGCAGGCGAGGTGGCTCATCAGCAGGACGGGGTTCTGCGAGAGCGCGATCTCGGCCACCGCGGCCCATTCGTTCCATTCCATGCCCAGCCGGTTCATGCCAGTGTCGAGCTGGAGGCCGAAGGGCTGGCCGGGCACCGATTCGAGATGCCGCATGAGTTGGTCAACCGAGTTGACCACCGGCGTGAGCCCGCATTCGGCCACGAGCCGGGCGTCGCCCGCCATGTGGCCGGACAGCACGAAGATCTCTGGGCCGGGGCCCAGGGCGCGGCGGAGCGCGAAGCCTTCCTCGGCATAGGCCACGAAGAACTGCCGGGCGCCGGCGGCGGCCAGCGCGCGGGCGACGGGGCCCACCCCCAGCCCATAGGCGTCGGCCTTGACGACCGGCGCCGCGGGGGTGCGCGCGAGGGAAGCCAGCGCCTGCCAGTTGGCGACGATGGCGGAAAGATCGATGGAAAGACGCCCGGTGCCCATGGCCCGCCTCATGGCAGGAGAGGCGCGGCGCGGCAAGGGGCCGGGCTTGCGCCGAGGTTGCGCGGGAGCAAATCCGCAGGCAAGGGTGCGCGCTAAGGGACGGACCGGAACTCGTTCCCCGCCCCTGCGGGCCCGGTCGGGCCGCTTACGGAGATCACCATGACGACCAAGACCCTGGCGCTCGCGGGCGCCCTCTTCGCCGCGCTCGCCGCCCCGGCCGCTGCGCACATCACGTTCGAGGTTCCCGAGGCGGCGGCCGGCAGCACCTACAAGGGCGTGCTTCGCGTGGGCCACGGCTGCGAGGGCGCGGCCACCACGGCGATCCGGGTGCGGATCCCCGATGGCGTCATCAACGTGCATCCGATGCCCAAGCCCGGCTGGACGCTGGAAACGGTGGTCGCGCCCTATGCCAAGCCGGCGGTGCTGCACGGGGAGACCGTGACCGAGGGCGTGCGCGAGGTGGTCTGGAGCGGCGGCGTGCTGGAGGATGCCTGGTACGACGAGTTCGTGATCCGCGGCACCCTGCCCGAGGGAGAGGCCGGCACGGTGCTCGTGTTCCCGGTCGTGCAGGACTGCGGCGAGGCGGCGAACCGCTGGGTCGAGGTGCCTGCCGAGGGACAGGACCCGCACGACTTGGAGTTCCCGGCGCCGACCCTGACGCTGGTCCCGGCCGCGCATCACGGGCACTGAGGGAGGTGGCCTAGACCCTGGGGTCGAGCGGGTCGAGGTCGGGGTCGACGCCCTGCTTCTCGCCCTCTCCGGCCTGGCCCGGCACCGCGTCGCGCGCGAAATGGGCAGCCGAGGCCCCTTCGCCCACGTCCGGCAGACCCTGCGCGAACGTCTCGGACGGGACGTCGGCGTTGGCGACGGCGGGGCGCCGCGCGGGCGGGGTCCGGGGCGGGGTGGGACGTTCGGTCATGGGTTCGCTCCTGTCCGGGGACTGCCGGGATCAACCGGCGAGCGGGGGAGACGTTCCCGCGGAGGCGCCTGCCGGCCGTCGTTCCGGCCCGCCTATGCCATCGGGCGCCCGAAACTGGGAACAGCGCCCCGCACTGTTCCGCAGGTGGCTTGGCGACCTATCGCTCCTCGCCCTGCCAGGGCTTCACGAGGTTGCCGAAGCGGGTGAAGCGGCCCTCGAAGCTGAGTTCCACGGTGCCGATGGGGCCGTGGCGCTGCTTGCCGATGACGACCTCGGCCTTGCCGTGCAGGCGCTCCATCTCCTCCTGCCAGGTGGCCATCTTCTCCAGCTCGTGCTCGCCGGGTTTCTCGCGCTCCTTGTAGTATTCCTCGCGGAACACGAACATCACCACGTCGGCGTCCTGCTCGATCGAGCCCGATTCGCGGAGGTCCGAAAGCTGGGGCCGCTTGTCCTCGCGGTTCTCGACCTGACGGGAGAGCTGCGAGAGGGCGACCACGGGAACGTCGAGCTCCTTGGCGATGGCCTTGAGGCCCTGCGTGATCTCGGACACCTCGTTCACGCGGCTGTCCTTGGCGGTCGCGGGACGGATGAGCTGGAGGTAGTCGACCATCAGCACGTCGAGCCCGTGGGTCCGCTTGAGGCGGCGGGCGCGGGCGGCGAGCTGGTTGATCGGGATCGCGGGCGTGTCGTCGATGAAGAGCGGGCAGGCCTCCAGGTCCTTGGCGGCCTCGACGAAGCGGCGGAACTCGGCCTCGGTCATGTCGCCGCGGCGGATCTGCTCGGACGGGACCTCGGAGGCTTCGGAGAGGACGCGGGCGGCGAGCTGCTCGGCCGACATTTCCAGCGAGTAGAAGCCGACGATGCCGCCGTTCACCGTGCCTTCGGAGCCGTCGGGGAGGCGGCCGCGCTTGTAGGCCTTGGCGATGTTGAAGGCGATGTTCGTCGCGAGCGAGGTCTTGCCCATGGAGGGGCGGCCCGCGAGGATCAGGAGGTCGGACTTGTGCAGGCCGCCCAGCTTCTTGTCGAGGTCGATGAGGCCTGTGGAGATGCCCGCGAGACCCCCGTCGCGCTGGTAGGCGGCGTTCGCGGATTGGACGGCGTCGGTGACGGCGCGGAGGAAGGACTGGAAGCCCGTCTCGGACTTGCCCTGCTCGGCCATCTTGTAGAGCGCCGATTCGGCCTGGATGATCTGCTCGGCCGGGGGGCTGTCCACGTCGACCTGCGCCGCCTTGTCGGCGATGTCCTTGCCCAGGCGGATCAGCTCGCGCCGGATGGCGAGGTCGTAGAGGAGCTGGGCGTAGTCGCGGGCCGCGAAGCCCGAGATCGCCGCCCCGGCAAGGCGGGCGAGGTAGGCGGGGCCGCCCAGTTCCTTCAGCCCCTCGTCGTTCTCCAGGAAGGCCTTGAGCGTGACGGGCGAGGCCAGCGCGTTCTTGAGGATGCGCGACTTGGCGACCTCGAAGATCCGGGCGTGGACGGGATCGTAGAAGTGCTCGGGCCCGATGATCGCCGAGATGCGGTCGAAGATGTCGTTGTTCGTGAGGATCGCGCCCAGGATCTGCTGCTCGGCCTCGATGCTGTGGGGCATCGCCTCCTGGACGGGCGGCTCGGACGGCAGCGGGCGCGGCCGGAAGGGCGCGATCTCGGTCATGACTCGGAGCCTCGTGTTCGCATTCTGTTTTTCTAGGTCTTACGCCGCCGCCGTCATAGGGACAAACGACGAATCCTGTGGGAGGCTCTGTGGATCGTTCGGCGGGGCCTGTGGACAACAGGGGGCCGGAGCGTTTCCGCCGCGTCTGGGGGCACGGGGCGGACGGTTTCCGGCGCTGCGCCGGGGGTGCCAGTCCGGGCGCAGGGGGCGCGTCCACGACGCGCGGCGGCTGGCATGGCACCAGCGGACCCCGTCCCGGTCCTCAAGGAGCATGGCACCCGGCGGGCGGTTCTCATCGGCCCTGAAGGGCCGGGCACCGGGGGCGCGGGGGACGGCCTGTGTCGTCGGCACCCGTCGCGAGGGCCAGACTGGCAGGCGAGGGTTAACAGATCCTCACACCACCGAACGGTCCTCCCCCGCTTCGCGCAACACCCCCCTGGAGCGTCAGGCCGGGGCCCAGCCCTCCGGGTCGTGGAGGTAGGCCTCGACGGCGGCCAGCGTCTCGGCGTCGAAGGCCTCCCGGCGGCGGGCCTCGGCCAGCACATCCCACCAGGTGCAGAGCGAATGGAGCCGCACGCCCTCGGCGGCGAGGCGCTCGTGCATCTCGGGGAAGATGCCATAGGCGAAGATGACCGCCGTATGGGCGCAGGTGGCCCCG
This sequence comes from Rubellimicrobium roseum, assembly GCF_006152145.1. Classification (GTDB taxonomy): domain Bacteria; phylum Pseudomonadota; class Alphaproteobacteria; order Rhodobacterales; family Rhodobacteraceae; genus Rubellimicrobium; species Rubellimicrobium roseum. The sequence goes on from NZ_VDFV01000003.1 coordinate 133,024, forward strand.
GTGTCGCGGATGGCCTGCACGAAGCTGAGCTTGGAGCCGCCGTCGGTGGCGAGGTCCTCGACGAGGAGGACCCGCTGGCCCTCGGTCATCACGCCCTCGATCCGGGCGTTCCTGCCGTAGCCCTTGGGCTTCTTGCGCACGTAGGTCATGGGCAGCGCCATGCGGTCCGCGACCATGGCGGCGAAGGGGATGCCCGCCGTTTCGCCGCCCGCGATGTTGTCGAAGGCCTCCAGCCCCGCCTCGCGCATCACCGTCACGCACAGGAAGTCCATCAGCGCCGACCGGATGCGGGGGAAGGAGATCAGGCGGCGGCAGTCGATGTAGGTGGGCGCCTTGCGGCCCGAGGCGTGGGTGAAGGGCTCGCGCGCGTTGAAGTGGACGGCCTTGGCCTCCAGCAGCATGGCGGCGGACAGGCGCGCGATCTCCTCGCGCGGGGGGAAGCTCGTGGGGATCATGGCGGCTCCGGGGCGTTGGGTCGGGGCCGCATATGACGGATGGACGGGGGACGGAAGGCCCCGGCGTCAGCAGATCGAATAGGCGTGGGCCCAGAAGGTGCGGTTGGGGATCGGGTCGTCGGTCCGCGTCTCGCGCAGGTAGCGGCCGCCCAGAAGATAGGCTTCGGTTTCGCCATGCGCGGGGCAGGGCCAGGTCGCGGCGGCGCCGGTCTGCCACTGGATGTGGTGGATCAGCTCGTGGAGCACGATCTCGCGGAAGATCGGGTTCTCGGCCGGGTCCTCCCAGTGCTCGGCGTCCGTGACGTACTCGGGTGAGAGGACGTAGATCGTGCCGTGGGCGCCGTCCTCGGCCGAGTAGAGCGCGAGGAGGCGGTCGTCCACGCCGTCCGAAGGCAGGAGCTGCGGCGCGGCCGAGTAGTATTCGCGCGTCAGGTCCGGGGGGCGCATGAGGACGAGGGTGGGGCGGGGCAGGTCGGCGGTCTCGTAGTCGGTCTCGGCCTCGATCCAGGCCAGGAGGGCGTCGAGGAGCAGGTCCATGGGGGGTTCCATCGCAGGCAGCTTGGCGGAACTACGACCAAGGTCGGTGTTTCGTCCCCACCGAGGGCAAAAATTTTGACGAGACTGTTCTGAATTTGGATACAATCGCCGCCGGGGGGTCGTGTGATGGACCTGGGTGGCGTTGTTCTGGACGAAAGGGGAAACCTGCGGAACGCGGCGGGGGCCCCGGTGCCGCTGCGGGCGCAGTCGCTGAAGGTCCTGCTGGTGCTGGCCGGGCGGCCGGGCCAGGTGGTGAGCAAGGACGAGATCTTCGCGGCCGTCTGGGGCGCGGTCCATGTCACCGACGACAGCCTGACCCAGTGCGTGGCCGATATCCGCCGCGCCATCGGCGACCGGGGGCACAGGGTGGTCCAGACGGTGCCCAAGCGCGGCTACCGGCTGGTGCCGCCCAGCGTTCCCGATCCCGAGCCGCTCCAGCCGCCTCCCGCGCCGGAGGCGGCCCCGGTCGTCGCCGCGTCGGCCCCGAAGCGGGCCCGCCCGGCGTGGATCGGAGGGGCGGCTCTGGCGGCGCTGGTGGCGGTCGGGACACTGGGCTGGTCCTGGGGCGGTCGCGGCGGCACGCTGCCCACGCTGGCCGTGATGCCCTTCGAGGACCTGTCGGGCGACCCGCGCTGGGAGCGGCTGGGGCGTGGGATCGCGGCGGACCTGGCCGCCGACCTGTCGCGGGGCGGCAACGTCGTGGTCGCCGCGCCCGAGGCCGAGGCGCGCTACCGCCTGGACGGCACGCTGACGGCCGAAGCGGGTGCGCTGCGCATCGTGGCCCGCCTGACGGACGAGGCCGAGGGGCGGGTGCTGTGGTCGGATCGGTGGACGGGTCCGGCCGAGAGCGTCTTCGCCGTGCAGGACGAGATCCTGCGCCGGGTGGGCGGGCAGATGGACGGGACCTGGACCGGGCTGATCGCGCGGGCGGAGATGGTGGGCGGGGGGACGCGCGACCTGGGGGCCTACGAGCTGTACCTCAGGGGCGCGGAGGCCAAGCACCGCTTCACCCCGGAAGGCTATGTCGAGGCCGTGGGCCATTTCCGGCAGGCGATCGCCGCCGATCCGGGCTTCGTGAAGGCTCATGTCTCGCTGGCCATCGTGCTCATGTTCCAGGTCCTGGGCGCCCCCACCGAGGCCGAGGCGCGGGCGCTGCTCGACGAGGCGCGGGTGGCCGCCGAGCGGGCGGTGGCGCTCGACCCCGAGGACCCGGACGCCCTGGTGCAGCTTGCCTCGGCGCGCGTGGGGCAGGGGCGGCGGGCCGAGGCGCGGGCGGCGCTGGAGCGGGCGGTGGAGCTGGCGCCCAACAACCCCGACGTGCTGACCGTCGCCGCCTGGACCTACCCCTGGGCGGACGGGCCGGGGCTCGACTGGGCGCGGCGGGCGATGGAGCTGCATCCCGCTCCGCCGGGCTACTTCCAGGTCGGGCTCGCGCTCGCGGCGCTGCTCGCGGGCGAGCTGGAGCTGGCGCGGAGGGCCGCCCGCGCCGCGCCCCCCGTCCCCGAGGCCCTGGCCGTCCGGGGCGCGGCCGAGGCGCTGGCGGGCGACCTCGTGGCGAGCCGGGCGGCCTTTGCGGACTTCGCCGCGCAGACCAGCTTCCGCCGGCTGGGGCTCTATTACGGCACGCCGGATTTCGTGGCCGACCCGGCCTGGGCGCCGTTCGTGGAAGGCGCGCGGCGCGCGGGGGTCCTTTCGGGCCGAAGGGGGCTGGCCTGGAACTAGGACCCGACCTGCCAGTGGAGCGGGAAGCCCGGATCGAAGACGGTCACGGGGCCCTCGTCGGTGGCGACGGCGGCGGGCGGAGACCAGGGCTCGCCCCGGACGAGCGTGATCCGCTCCTCGTTGGGAGGCAGGCCGTAGAAGCGCGGGCCGTTGAGCGAGGCGAAGGCTTCGAGCTGGTCGAGCGCCTCGGCGGCCTCGAAGACCTCGGCCAGGATGGACATCGTCACCGGCGCGGTGAAGCAGCCCGCGCAGCCGCAGGGCTGGAGCTTGGCCGCGTCGAGGTGCGGCGCGGAGTCGGTGCCCAGGAAGAAGCGCCTGTCGCCCGACACGGCCGCCTGCACCAGCGCGATGCGGTGCGTCTCGCGCTTGGCGACGGGAAGGCAGTAGTAGTGCGGCCGGATGCCCCCCGCGAGGATGGCGTTGCGGTTGATGACGAGGTGGTGGGTGGTGATCGTCGCCGCCACGTTCTTGGGCTGGTCGCGCACGAAGTCCACGCCGTCCTGGGTGGTGACGTGTTCGAGCACGAGGCGCAGGTCGGGGATGCGGCGGCGGAGGGGCTTGAGCACCCGGTCGATGAACACCGCCTCGCGGTCGAAGATGTCGACCTCGGAGTCCGTCACCTCGCCGTGCAGGCAGAGCGGCATCCCGATCTCGGCCATGCGCTCCAGCACCGGGCGCACCTTGTCGAGATCGCGGACGCCGGCGTGGCTGTTGGTCGTGGCGCCCGCCGGATAGAGCTTCACCGCATGGGCGACGCCCGACAGGAAGGCATGGGCCACGTCGTCGGGGTCGGTCGCCTCGGTGAGATAGAGCGTCATCAGCGGCTCGAACCGCAGGCCTTCGGGCAGCGCGGCGAGGATGCGGTCGCGGTAGGCGGCGGCCTGCGCGGCGGTGACCACCGGGGGCACGAGGTTCGGCATGACGATGGCGCGGGCGAAGTCGCGCGCCGTGTGCGGCAGCACGGCCCGGAGCATGGCCCCATCGCGCAGGTGCAGGTGCCAGTCGTCGGGGCGGCGGAGGGTGAGGCGGGTCCAGGAGCGGTGCGGCATGATGGGTTCGGGCCTAGCACGAGGCGGGGAAAGGGACCAGATGGGGCGATCCTGCCGCCACGCCGCCACGGAAGGGCCGTTAGGCCGCGGGCGGCGTCTGCGGCATGATGGGGCCGAATCCCCCTGCGATGGGTGCCCCCGTGATGCGCGTGCTTTCGGCCCTGGCCGCCCTTCTCGTTCCCGCCGCCCCGGCGGCGGCGGACTGCCTCGGGGGCGATCATCTGGGGCGCGGCGTGGTCGTGACCTTCGAGAACGGCGACCGCACCACCCTGCGGCGCCTGGCCGATGGGGCCATCGAGGTCGAGGAGCGGCGCGCGGGCGAGGGAGCGGCGATGCGCTACCGGTCGGCCTTTGGCGTCTACTTCTTCGAGGAGGTGGAGCTGGACGAGGACGGGGCGCCCGTGCCCGGCACGCGGCTCGAGGTGCTCTATCCGCAGGACCCGCTGACCCTGCCGCCACCCGCGCCCGGGATCGTCTGGTCGGGACGCACCACCAACCGCTTCGCCGACGGGCAGGAGCGCGCCGAGATCGCCACCGTCCGCTTCCTCGAAGGAGAGCCGCTGGAGATCGGGGGCTGCTCCTACCGGACGGTCGCGGCCGAGCTGCGCTACGACTGGGGCAAGGCCGGGGGGCTGACGTTGCGCTACGATTACCTGATCGACCTGGGGGCCGCGGTGATCCGCTCGAACCGGTTCGACGGGAGCGCGCTGCGGGAGACGCGTCCGGTGCGGCTGGCGCCGGCGCGGAAATAGGGCGGGGACCACAGCCGGGGGGAGGACGCGTGGCCGGGGACGGGAACGAGGAACAGGCGGGGATCTGGAACGGCGACGTGGGGCAGCGCTGGCTCCAGTACGGCACGGCGCTGGAGGCGATGCTGGCCGAGGTCTCGGCCCGGCTTCTGGCGCAGGCCGGGCTCGGGCCGGGGATGCAGGTGCTGGAGGTGGGCTGCGGCGCCGGGGCGCTGGCGCTGCAGATCGGGCGGCGGGTCGGGCCGCGGGGCTTCGTGCTGGGGCTCGACATCTCGGAGCCGCTGCTGGCCGAGGCCGAGGCGCGGCGGCGCGTGGCGGGGCTGCCGCAGGTGGGCTTCCAGCTTGAGGACGCGCAGGACGCGCGGCTGCCGCCCGGGACCTTCGACCTCGTGATGTCGCAGTTCGGGGCGATGTTCTTCGCGGACCCGGTCGCAGCCTTCGCCAACCTGCGCGGCGCGCTCAGGCACGGGGGACGGGTCCTGCTGATGGGCTGGGGGCCGGTGGGGCAGAATCCCTTCTTCGCGCTCGCCCGCGCGGCGGCGGTGCGGCAGCTGGGGCCGCCCGAGGCCACGGGGCCGGAGGACGCGCCGGGGCCCTTCGCCTTCGCCGACCGGGCGCGGGTCGAGGCGCGGCTCGCGCACGCGGGCTTCGAGGAGGTGGGCTCCGAGGCGCTGCCGGTGGACCTCTGGCCTCCGGGCGGGCCGGCCGAGGCGGCGGTGCTGGCGACCGGCCTGGGGCCGGCGGCGGCGCGCCTGCGCGAAGCGGGCGCGGGCGAGGAGGAGCGCGCGGCGATCCGGGCCGAGCTGGAGGCCGCCTACGCGCCCTTCGCGACCGCGCGGGGGCTGCGGGTGCCGGCCCTCGTCCACGTCTTCGAGGCCCGGCGGTAGGGGGTCACTGGAAGGCCTGGAGCCCGGTCTGGGCGCGGCCCAGGATGAGGGCGTGGACGTCGTGCGTGCCCTCGTAGGTGTTGACCGTCTCCAGGTTGATCATGTGGCGCATGACCGGGAAGGCGTCCGAGATGCCGTTGCCGCCCAGCATGTCCCGCGCGGCGCGGGCCACGTCGAGCGCCTTGCCGCAATTGTTGCGCTTCATGAGGGAGATGCCTTCGGGGCTGGCGGTGCCGGCCTCCAGCATCCGGCCGAGGGCGAGGGCGCCCTGGAGGCCCAGCGCGATCTCGGTCTGCATGTCCGCGAGCTTCTTTTGGAAGAGCTGGTTAGCGGCGAGCGGCTTGCCGAACTGCTTGCGGTCGAGCCCATAGGCGCGCGCCGTGTGCCAGCAGGACTCCGCCGCGCCCATCACGCCCCACGAGATGCCGTAGCGCGCGCGGTTGAGGCAGCCGAAGGGGCCCTTGAGCCCTTCGACGTTCGGAAGAAGGGCGGATTCGGGCACCTCCACGTCCTCCATCACGATCATGCCGGTGACGGAGGCGCGCAGGGACAGCTTGCCACCGATCTTGGGGGCGGACAGGCCCTTGGCGCCCTTGTCCAGCACGAAGCCGCGGATCTTGCCGCCATGCGCCTCGGACTTGGCCCAGACGACGAAGACGTCGGCGAGGGGAGCGTTGGAGATCCAGGTCTTGGAGCCGTTGAGAAGGTAGCCGCCCTCGGTCTTGCGCGCGACCGTGCGCATCCCGGCGGGGTCGGACCCGGCGTCGGGCTCGGTCAGGCCGAAGCAGCCGATGAGGGTGCCGGCGGCGAGGCCGGGGAGGTACTTCGCGTGATGCTCGGGCGAGCCGTAGGCATGGATCGGATACATCACGAGGCTGGACTGCACGGACATCATGGAGCGGTAGCCCGAGTCGACCCGCTCCACCTCGCGCGCGACGAGCCCGTAGGAGACGTAGCCCGCTCCCAGGCCGCCGTGCTCCTCGGGGATGGTGACGCCCAGGAGCCCGGCCTCGCCCATCTCGTGGAAGATGCCGGGGTCGGCGGTCTCCTCGTGGTAGGCCTGCTGGACGCGGGGGGCGAGGCGCTGTTCCGCGAACTGCCGCGCGGCGTCGCGGAGCATCCGCTCGTCCTCGGAGAGCTGGTCCTCCAGCCGCAGGGGGTCGGCCCAGTCGAAGGAGGAAAGGCCGGGCCCGTGGCCCGCCGCCTCGGTCGGGGGGGCGATGCGCGTGGTCTCGTTCATGGGCGTCTCCTCCGTCCTGCGGGCGCAAGGTAGGGCGGCGCGTCGCGAGGCGCAATGGCGGGGCGGCGGTCGGGTATTCCCCACCTGACAGGCGTCACGGAAAAGCCGAAAAGCCGTGGCATTCCAGCATTTAGCGTTCTGCACCCGCATCGTTCGGAGATTGTCATGAAGGTTCTTTTCGCTGCCGCCGCCCTGTCCGTCCTGGCCGCCGCGCCGGCCCTGGCCTGCCCCAACTGGGAGGCCAGTCCCTCCTTCGGCCAGATCGACCTCTCGGCGGGGTTCATGCCCGACCCCTATGTGCGCAACATCACCGCCGGGGGGCGCTACGACCTGGCCGGGTGCTTCGGGTCCAACGGCTGGGGCGGGTCGGTCGCGTCCAAGCCCGACTTCGACCTCTACTGGTCGGGCAACTCGTCGGCGCTGACGATCTCGGTCAACTCGGGGTCGGACACGGTGCTGCTCATCAACGCGCCGGACGGCGAGTGGTACTACAGCGACGACCCGGCAGCGATCACGTTCCGCAGCCCGCAGCAGGGGCTCTACGACATCTGGATCGGCTCCTACGGCGGCCACAGCGGCATCCCCGGCCAGCTCGTCATCACGGAGCGCTGAGGTGCCGGCCTCCGCGGCCGGCTCTGCCCCGGGGTTATGGCCTGCGGGGCGGATGTTATTGCCTAACCTCCGGGCGGAAACCAGATCCGCCAGCATGCGTTGATCGCGGACCCCGCGCCCGCCCCGTCCGGGGGACGGGCGCCGTCCGCCGGAGGAAATACCGATGACGTCACGACCCATCCGCGCCACCACGGCGCTGGTCGCCACGCTGGCGCTGCTGGTGCCGCAAGGCGGCCTCGTCTCCGAGGCCCAGGCGCAGGAAACGGTGCGGCTGTGCCGCGACCAGTCCGAGCCCCCCTGTCCGGACGGCGAGCCCCGCCGCGGCAGCCGCTTCATCGTGAACGAGGATGGCAGCCTCAGCCGCGCCAACGGTGGCGGCGGCGAGGAGGGGCGCGCCCGGGAGGGAGGCGGCGGCGAGGGGGAGCGCGCCCGGGAGGAGGGCGGCGGCGAGGGCCGCGAAGAGGAGCGCCGGGCCCGTCGCGAGGAGCGCCGGGCCGAGGAGCAGGCGCGCGAGGAAGAGCGCCGGGCCGAGGAGCAGGCCCGCGAAGAGGAGCGCCGGTCCGAGGAGCGCACCCGCGAGGAGCGGCGCGCGGCCGAGGAGCAGGAGCGCGAAGAGGGCCGCCGGGCCGAGGAGCGGGCCCGCGAGGAGGAGCGCGCGGCGGAAGAAGAGGCTCGGGCGCAGGCCGAGGCCGAAGAGGAAGCGCGGCGGCAGGCCGAAGAGGAGGCGCGGGCCGAGGAGGAATCGCGGGCCGCCGCGGAGGCCGAGGAGCAGGCCCGCGCGGAGGCCGAGGAAGAGGCTCGGGCCGAGGAAGAGGCGCGTGCCCAGGCCGAAGCCGAAGCCGAGGAGGAGGCCCGCGCGGCTGCGGAGGCCGAAGAGGAGGCCCGTGCCGAGGAAGAGGCGCGGGCCCAGGCCGAAGCCGAAGCCGAGGAGGAGGCCCGCGCAGCTGCGGAGGCTGAAGAGCAGGCCCGTGCCGAGGAAGAGGCGCGTGCCCAGGCCGAAGACGAGGCCCGCGCCGAAGCCGAAGCCGAGGCGCAGGCCGAGGAAGGAACCCGGGCCCAGCGCCGCGAGGAGCGCCGCGCCCGCGCCCGCGCCGAGCGCGAGGCCGCGCAGGAGGCTCTGGCCGAGGAGGAGGCGCGCGCCCGCGCCGAGGCAGAGGCGGAGGCCGAGGCCGACACGGAGGCCCGCGCCGCCCGCCGGGCCGAGGCCCGCGCTCGCGCCCGCGCCGAGGCCGACGCCGAGGCGGCCGCCGCTCTGGAGGATGCCGCTCAGCGGGAGGCCGAAGCCATCGAGGCCCGCGAGGCGGCCGAGGCGGAGCTGGAGGAGACGCGCCAGCGGCTCGAGGCGGCGCTGGCCGCCGAGGCGGGCGCTGCCGAGGAGGAGGCCAACGTCGAGGAGCTGAGCATCGGCGAGGCGGATGTCCGCACCGCGACCGAGGACTTCGCCACCGACGTGAGCGGCGACGACGAGGACGACGGTGGCCTGAGCACCCTGGAGCGCGCGCTCCTTCTGGGGCTGGGCGCCGCGGCGGTGGGCTCGTTCCTCAACAACGGCGACGAGGTGGTGACGAACTCGGGCGACCGGGTGGTGACGCGCAATCCGACCACGGGCGGCTACGACGTCTACCGCAACGACGACGCGATCCTCTACCAGCCGGGCTCGGACGTGCGGACCGAGACCTTCTCGGACGGGTCCACCCGGACCTTCGTGGACCGCGGCGACGGCACGCAGGTCGTGACCATCCGGGACGCGAACGGGGTCGTCCTGCGCCGGGCGCGGGTGCTGCCCGACGGCACTCAGGTCCCGCTGATCGACGACCTGCGCGAGGTCCCGCCCGTGGACGTGCGGGCGCTGATCGACGAGGCCCCCGCGCCGGTGGTGGTGGAATCGGCCGGGCTCGACGTGGCCGAGCTGCGGGCGCTGCTGGAGGAGGAGCCGGAATACGACCCCGGCCGCGACTTCTCGCTGCGGCAGGTGCGCGAGATCTCGGCGGTGCGGAACCTGATGCCGGCCGTGGACCTGGAGGTGAACTTCCCCAGCGGATCGGCGGCCATTCCGGGGACGCAGCTGTCGAACCTCGTGGAGATGGGCATCCTGATCGAGGACGCGCTGGACGAGAATCCCGGCGAGGTCTTCCTGATCGAGGGCCACACCGACGCGGTGGGCGGCGACGCGCTCAACCTCGCTCTGTCGGACCGGCGGGCCGAGTCGGTCGCGCTGGCGCTGACCGAGAACTTCGATATCCCGCCCGAGAACCTGGTGGTGCAGGGCTACGGCGAGGAGTTCCTGAAGGTGCGGACCGAGTCCGACGAGGAGGAGAACCGCCGCGCCACGATCCGCCGGATCACGCCGCTGCTGGACGTGGCCTCGGCCGAGTAGGGCCGCGGAGCGAGGGACGGGAAGGGGGGTCGCGGTCGCGGCCCCCCTTCGTCGTCGCGGCGCCGTGTCCGGCCCGGAGGCGGGGCCTTTTCAGGGCGCCGCCGCATGCTTATGTTGCGGTTTCCACCAGGAGGCGTGCCCATGTTCTCGATCCCCGGCAAGCAGGCCGTGAGCCTGACCCCCGCCGCCGCGCGGCAGATCGCCCGGATGATGACCAAGGACGGACGGTCCGGGCTGCGCGTCGGCGTCAAGAAGGGCGGCTGCGCCGGCATGGAATACACGATGGAATGGGCCGACAGCGTCAACCCGCTCGACGAGGTGGTGGAGCAGGACGGCGCGCGCGTGATGATCGCCCCCATGGCCCAGATGTTCCTGATCGGCACCGAGATCGACTACGAGACCTCGCTGCTGGAGGCGGGCTTCAAGTTCCGCAACCCCAACGTCGTGGACGCCTGCGGCTGCGGCGAGTCGGTGAAGTTCGCGGAACCCGCCGTCCGCTAGGACCCTTTCCGGGGGCCGGGCGGCTTGATAGGTCTCCTCCGGCCAACAGGAGGGACAGGGATGCGCCGCAGGCTTGCCGCCGGGAACTGGAAGATGAACGGGACGGCCGCGAGCCTGTCCGAGGTCGAGGCCCTGCTGGACGCGCATGTGTCCCCCAGCGTCGAGATCCTGCTCTGCCCGCCCGCCACGCTCATCTCGGCCATGGCGGCGGTCAAGGGGCAGCATCCGCTGATGATCGGTGGGCAGGACTGCCACGCCGAGGCCAAGGGCGCGCATACCGGCGACATCGCGGCGGCGCAGCTGGCCGACGCGGGCGCGACGCATGTCATCGTCGGCCATTCCGAGCGGCGCACCAATCACGGCGAGACCGACGAGACGGTCGCGGCCAAGGCGCGCGCGGCGCACGGGGCGGGCCTCGTGGCGGTGATCTGCCTGGGCGAGACGCTGGAGGAGCGCGAAGGAGGCCGCACGCTGGAGGTCGTGGGGCGCCAGCTCGACGCGAGCGTGCCGGACGGCGCCACGGGGCAGAACACCGTCATCGCCTACGAGCCCGTCTGGGCCATCGGCACGGGCCTCACGCCCACGAACGGGCAGATCGGCGAGGTCCACGAATTCCTGCGCTCGCGCCTGTCGGCCCGGTTCGGGGCGGAGGCGGCGCATGTCCGGTTGCTCTACGGCGGCTCGGTCAAGCCTTCGAACGCCGCCGAGATCTTCGGCATCCCCGACGTGGACGGGGCGCTGGTGGGCGGCGCGAGCCTGAAGGCCGCCGACTTCTCGCCCATCATCGAGGCGCTGGAGCAACTGGCGGACGTGGAGCTGCCCTGATGCTGCGCCTGGCGCAGTCGCCCACCGACCCCGCCTTCGTCCAGGACCCTTATCCCTTCTACGACCAAGCACGGGCGGGCGGGGACCTGTTCTGGTGGGAGGACTACGGGCTGGCCTGCGCCATCTCGCACCGGGCGGTGTCGGCGCTGCTGCGCGACCGGCGGCTGGGGCGCGAGGCGCCCGAGGGCTTCGCGCCGGACTTCCCCGAGCACACGCGGCCCTTCTACGACATCGAGGCCCATTCGATGCTGGAGCTGGAGCCGCCGCGGCACACGCGCCTGCGGGGGCTGGTGCTGCGCGCCTTCACCTCGCGCCGCATCGCCGCGATGGGGCCGGAGATCGCGGCGCTCTGCGACCGGCTGATCGACAGCTTCCCCTCGGGGCCCTTCGACCTCCTGGACTCCTATGGGCGGATCATCCCCGTGGTGGTGATCGCACGCCTTCTGGGCGTGCCCGAGGAGCGGGCCGACGACCTGCTGCGCTGGTCCAACGCCATGGTCGCCATGTATCAGGCCCGGCGCACCCGCGAGGTGGAGGAGGCGGCCGTCGAGGCCGCGCTCGCCTTCCGCGCCTTCGTCGAGGAGACGATCGCCGCGCGGCGGTCGCGGCCCGGGGACGACCTGCTCACGCATCTCATCGCCGCCGAGGAGGGGGGCGAGAGGCTGTCCACCGACGAGCTGGTGACGACCTGCATCCTGCTCCTGAACGCCGGGCACGAGGCCACGGTGCACACGATGGGCAACGGGGCCAAGACGCTGCTGGAGCATGAGGTTCGGGACATAACCGACGGCGCGGTCGAGGAGATCCTGCGCTTCGACCCGCCGCTGCACATGTTCACGCGCTGGGTCTACGAGGACGTGGAGCTTTACGGACACCGCTTCGCGCGCGGGGACCGGGTGGCGCTGCTCCTGGGCGCGGCGAACCGCGATCCCGCGGCCTATTCCGACCCGCACCGGTTCGACCCGCGCCGCGAGGGACCTGCGAACGTCGCCTTCGGCGGCGGCATCCACTTCTGCGTGGGCGCGCCGCTCGCGCGGCTGGAGCTGGTGATCGGGCTGGGGCGGCTGTTCGAGCGCTGTCCCGGCCTGCGGCTTGCGGAGCCGCCGCGCTATGGGGACGTGTATCATTTCCATGGGCTCGAACGGCTGATGGTGGAGGCGTAAGGCGTGGTCATGCGAGAAGGCTCGCAGGATGGGGTTAACGAAGTCTGACAGCACCGAACGGTCGTACCACTGAGAAGTTAACACCGCATCGGCGCGGAAACGGCGGCTTCAGAGCGGCAGAGCCACCGTGCTCTTGATCTCTTCCATGGAGAGCAGGGCAGTGACGTTGTAGATGCGGACCTCGGAGATGAGCGCCTGATAGAAGGTGTCGTAGGCGCGGGCGTTCCTCACGCGCACCTTCAGGATGTAGTCGATGTCCCCGGCCAGGCGGTGGGCCTCCTGCACCTCCGGCCGCGCGCGGAGGGCGGCCAGGAACTTCCGCTGCCAGTCGGCCTCGTGCTCGCTGGTGCGGATCAGAACAAAGAAGGTGGCCTCGAAGCCCAGGGCCTCGGCGTCGAGGAGGACCGTGTTGGCCTTGATGATCCCGGCCTCGCGCATCCGGCGGATGCGGTTCCAGACGGGGGTCTTGGACGAGCCCACGGCGCGGGCGATCTCGTCGAGCGAGCGGCCCGAGTCGGCCTGCAGTTCGGCAAGGATTTTCCTGTCCGTCTCGTCGGGGCGGAACGTCATCCCGGACCTGTCCTTCCTGCGGAACGCCCGTCCAGAACCGGGCCATAGGGCGAACATACGTCCTTATCTGCGTCGGGCAATGGCGGGAAACCGGGACAAAGTTCTATATCTGCACGACAGGCAAGGCGCCTGGGACGGAGTCGGCGGATGCAGCATTTTCCGATCTTCATGGCGGTCAAGGGACGGCGGATCGTGGTCGCGGGCGGCGGTGAGACCGCCTTGGCCAAACTGCGCCTGCTGCTCAAGACCGAGGCGCGGCTGACCGTGATCGCGCCTGCGCCCGAGGCCGAGGTCGAGCGGCTGGCCGCCGAGGGGCGCGTGATGCTGCTGCGGCGCGCCTTCGAGCCGGGCGACGCCCTTTGCGCCGTGCTGGCCTATGCCGCCACCGACGGCGACGCCGAGGACGCCCGCGTGGCGCGGCTCGCCCGCGCGGACGGGGCGCTGGTGAACATCGTCGACAACCTGGAGGATTCGGCCTTCATCACGCCCGCGATCGTGGACCGCGATCCCGTGGTGGTGGCCATCGGCACCGAGGGCGCGGCCCCGGTGCTGGCGCGGGCCATCAAGGCCGACCTCGAGGCGCGGCTGCCGTCGTCGCTGGGGTTCCTGACGCGCATCGGCAAGACCTTTCGCCATGCGGCCGAGCGGCTGCCCTTCGGCCGCAAGCGGCGCGAGTTCTGGGCGGACTACTACGACCGCGTGGGCCCGCAGGCCTTTGCCAAGGGGGGCGAGGAGGCCGTCGCCCCGGCGCTGGCCCGGCTGCTGGCCGACCATCTGGAGGAGGCCCCGAAGAAGGGGCACGTGGACTTCGTGGGCTCGGGCCCCGGCGACCCGGACCTGCTGACCGTGCGGGCGCGGCGGGCGCTGGACCGGGCCGACGTGGTGATCCACGACCGGTTGGTGACGCCCGCGATCCTCGACCTCGCGCGGCGCGAGGCGCTCATCATCGACGCGGGCAAGGAGGGCTTCGGCGCCTCTACCCCGCAGGCCGAGATCGACGCCATGCTGGTGAGGCACGCCAAGAAGGGCCGCCATGTCGTGCGGCTGAAGGCGGGCGACCCGACCGTGTTCGGGCGGCTCGACGAGGAGATCGAGGCGGTCGAGGCGGCCGGCATCTCCTTCGCCATCGTGCCGGGGATCACGGCGGCCTCGGCGGCCGTCGCGGCCATCGGGCAGAGCCTGACGAAGCGGGGGCGCAACGCCTCGGTCCGGCTGCTGACGGGGCACGACGTGAAGGGCTTCGCCGACCACGACTGGAAGGCGCTGGCGCGCCCCGGCGAGGTCGCGGCGATCTACATGGGCAAGAAGGCCGCCCGCTTCGTGCAGGGACGGCTGCTCATGCATGGCTGTCCGCCCGAGACGCCCGTCACCGTCGTCGAGAACGCCTCGCGCGCGGACCAGCGCATCCTTTCGACCACGGTGGCCGAGATGGAGCCCGCGATGACCGAGGCGGCGCTTGACGGCCCCGCCCTGACCTTTATCGGTCTGGCGCCCCGCGCGGCGCAGGCCGCTGTCCGCACCTTCGCCCAAGAGGCCATCCCATGAGCCGTCGTTTCACACCCAAGGTCGTTTCGGCCAACCACCTGATCGAAGGCGATGCCGTCTGGCTGACCGAGGACGATCGCTGGACCCGCGACATCGCCCAAGCCGAGCTGATCGAGGACGAGGCCGTGGCGCAGCTCCGGCTCCTGTTCGCCAAGAGCCAGCCGGCGGTCGTCGTCGGGCCCGATCTCGTGGACGCCGTCAAGGGCGCCGATGGCGGGCCGGTGCCCACGCATTTCCGCGAGGCCTTCCGCACCCACGGCCCGACCAACTACCTCCATGGCAAGCGCGCCGAGGGCCTGACGCCCCGCGGCAAGATCCCCGGCAACGAGACGCTCTCCAATGTATAAGTACAACGAATTCGACGAGGCCTTCGTCCGCGAGCGCGTGCGCCAGTTCCGCACCCAAGTGGAGCGCCGCATCGACGGCTCGCTCACCGAGGAGGAGTTCCGGCCGCTGCGGCTGATGAACGGGCTCTACCTCCAGCTTCACGCCTACATGCTGCGGGTGGCGATCCCCTACGGGACGCTGAACCCCGACCAGATGCGGCAGCTCGCCATGATCGCCGAGCGGTGGGACCGGGGCTACGGCCACTTCACCACGCGGCAGAACATCCAGTTCAACTGGCCGCGCCTCAAGGACGTGCCGGACATTCTCGACGCGCTGGCGGATGTGGGGATGCACGCGATCCAGACGTCGGGCAACTGCGTGCGGAACGTGACCGCCGACCATTTCGCGGCCGCCGCGGCCGACGAGATCGCGGACCCGCGCCCGGTGGCCGAGCTTCTGCGCGAGTGGTCCACCGACCACCCCGAGTTCCAGTTCCTGCCCCGCAAGTTCAAGATCGCCATTACCGGGTCGCCCAACGACCGGGCGGTGACGCGCGCCCACGACATCGGCCTGCGCATGGTCCGCAACGAGGCCGGGGAGCCCGGCTTCGAGGTGCTGGTGGGCGGGGGCTTGGGCCGCACGCCGATGCTGGCGCAGGTGATCCGGGACTTCCTGCCCAAGGCGGACCTGCTGCCCTACATCGAGGCGATCCTGGGGGCCTACAACCTCAAGGGCCGGCGCGACAACAAGTACAAGGCGCGCATCAAGATCACCGTCTTCGAGAACGGGCTCGACGCCTTCAAGGCCGACGTGGAGGAGCGCTTCGCGCGGCTGCGGTCGCAGTGGACCGGCGCCGACCAGGAGATCCTGGCCGAGATCGAGGCGCAGTTCGCGCCCCCCGCCTTCCGCAACGCCCCCGTGGACGCGTACGAGGCCTTCCGCGCCGGGAACGGCGTGTTCCGCGCCTGGACGGACGTGAACCTCCATCCCCACAAGGTGGACGGCTACGCCATCGTCTCGATCTCGCTCAAGAAGCACGGGGCGACGCCGGGCGACGCGACGGCTGACCAGATGCGCGTGATGGCGGACCTCGCCGAGCGCTATGGCCACGGAGAGCTGCGCATCTCGCACGAGCAGAACGTGATCCTGCCGCATGTCCACAAGTCGGACCTGCCGGCGGTCTGGGCGGCGCTGCGCGAGGCCGAGCTCGCCACGGCGAACATCGGGCTCGTGAGCGACATCATCGCCTGCCCGGGGATGGACTACTGCGCCCTGGCGACGGCGCGGTCGATCCCCATCGCCCAGCAGATCGCCACGCGCTTCGAGGAGCTGAAGGTCGAGCACGAGGTGGGGCCGCTCAAGATCAAGATCTCGGGCTGCATCAACGCCTGCGGGCACCACCACGTGGGCCACATCGGCATCCTGGGCCTCGACCGCGCGGGGGTGGAGAACTACCAGGTCACGCTCGGCGGCGACGGCACGGAAACGGCTGCCATCGGCGAGAAGATGGGCCCTGGCTTCCCGGCCGAGGAGATCGTCGGCGCGGTGGAACGGCTGGTGCTGGGCTACCTGGAGGTCCGGCGCGACGCCGAGGAAACGTTCCTGGAGGCGTTCCGCCGCCTGGGGCCCGAGCCCTTCAAGGGCTTCCTGTACGGGACAGAGGAAACGGCGGATGCGGCCTGAACCCATCGCGGCGGCGGATGCCGTGCCGGTGAGCGGCCATGGGCTGAGTCCCGTGGCCGAGCGCGTGGCCGAGCTGAACGCCCGTTACAAGCATCACTCGGCCACCGACGTGATGCAGCATGCCATGACCGACCCCCAGGTGGGGCGGCTGGCGCTCGTGTCCTCGTTCGGGGCCGAGTCGGTGGTGCTGCTGCACATCGCGGCGGTGAAGAACCGGCACGTCCCGGTCCTGTTCATCGACACCGAGATGCTGTTCGCCGAGACGCTGGCCTACCAGCTCGAACTGACCGAGCGGCTGCGTCTCACGAACGTGCAGGTCATCAAGGCGGCCTCCGCCGAGGTCGCGGCCAAGGACCCTTGGGGCCTCCTGCACAAGGGGAACCCCGACGCCTGCTGCGACCTGCGCAAGACCGTGCCGCTGCAGACCGCGCTTTTGGGCTATGACGCCTGGATCACGGGGCGCAAGCGGTACCAGGGCAAGACGCGGGCCGCGCTCGACTTCTTCGAGAACGAGGGCGACATGCGCATCAAGGTCAACCCGCTCGCCCATTGGACGAGCGAGGATCTGAAGGACTACATGGCCGAGAACCGCCTGCCGCGCCACCCGCTGGTGGCCAAGGGCTATCCGTCCATCGGCTGCGCGCCCTGCACCACGCCCGTCAAGGAGGGCGAGGACCCGCGCGCGGGCCGCTGGCGGAACCAGGGCAAGGACGAATGCGGCATCCACGTCGTGGACGGAAAGGTCGCGCGCGGCCCCGTCGCGGCCAGCGGAGGATTTTAGGCATGGCCATCATCGTGACCGACACCGGCTTCGCGGTCGACGACTTTCCGGGCGTGATCCGTCCCCTGGCCGAACTGGGCGAGATCCAGGAGGGCGACGGGGTCGAGATCGGCCCCGCCGACGACCCGCGTGCGCTTGTGGGCGTTCTGGGGCAGGTGGCGCTGGTGCGCGTCCGCTTCCCGGCCTTCAACGACGGGCGGGGCTTTTCCCACGCCCGCGACCTGCGGAGCTTCGGCTTTCACGGGCGGCTGCGCGCCGTGGGCCACGTGCTGGCGGACCAGTACGCCATGGCCCGTCGCGTGGGCTTCGACGAGGTCGAGATCGACGAAGGCTTGGCCGCCCGCCAGCCCGAGGGCCAGTGGCTGAGCCGCGCGAACTGGCGCGACCACTACTACCAGGGGCGCCTGCGCGCCTGAGCCGCATTCCCCTGCGGCACCATTTCCTTACATGAGGCGCTCGACAGCGAGCGAGGACCGATGACCGAGCAGACCCCCGTCAAGGACAAGGCCGCCACCGCCGTGACCCTGCCCGACGCGCAGACCGTCACCAGCGTGCGGCACTACACCGACCGCCTGTTCGCCTTCCGCTGCACGCGGCCCCAGTCGCTGCGCTTCCGCTCGGGCGAGTTCGTGATGATCGGCCTCATGGGCGACAACGGGCGGCCCCTGCTGCGCGCCTATTCCATCGCCTCGCCTTCCTGGGACGAGGAGCTGGAGTTCTACTCGATCAAGGTGCCGGACGGCCCTCTGACCTCCAAGCTCCAGCACGTGCAGCCGGGCGACCAGATCATCCTGCGGCCCAAGCCTGTGGGCACGCTGGTGCATGATGCGCTACTGCCGGGCAAGCGGCTGTGGATGTTCTCGACCGGGACGGGCTTCGCGCCCTTCGCCTCGCTCCTGCGCGACCCCGAGACCTGGGAGAAGTACGACGAGGTCGTCATCACCCACACCTGCCGCGAGGTGGCCGAGCTGACCTACGGCCGCGAGATCGTCGAGGCGCTGCGCGACGACGAGCTGATCGGCGAGCTGGTCGAGGGCAAGCTGAAGTATTACCCGACGACGACCCGCGAGGAGTCGCCCAAGATGGGGCGCATCACTACGCTGATCGAGAGCGGGGAGGTCTTTGCCGACTTGGGGATCCCGCCGCTCGACCCGGCGGTGGACCGGGCGATGGTCTGCGGAAGCCTCGCCTTCAATCTCGACATCAAGGCGCTGCTGGAGAAGGCGGGCCTGCGCGAAGGTGCGAACAGCGACCCCGCCGAGTTCGTGGTCGAGAAGGCCTTCGTCGGCGACGGCGTCTGACGCCCGCTTTGATAGGACGCAGGTGAAGGGCGCATAAGCCGGTCATGCGCCTTTCGTCGTTGCGGACCCTGCATCTGACGGCTGATCTCGAGACCAGACCACGGGGGCGGTGGAGGGCGACCCCTTTGGTGGGTCGCGCCTCATGCGCTTCCCCTATGGTTCCCTTATCTGGAGTCCGACCTTTTAGGTTGCCGACCGGCGGCTTGCCGTGGCGCCGGGCCGGCATGGGCAGTTCTGCCTATAAATCTGGGCCACGCGCGGCACGCCTCTTGTACATGGGAGCCACCCTTCATCGAGATGATGGGGGACTGTCGCTGTCTGACGGTCGATGCCGGGGACGAAGGGCGCTCACCTTCTGGGCGGGGCCGAGGGCCCAGGCATCCGGCGCGGTCTGCCGCTGGACGTCGCCGCCACGCAGATGGCGCGGGCCTGCGGGCCGCACGGATCGAGCGCCGAGTACCGGCACAACGCCGTGCGCTCGCTGGAGGAGCACGGCATCTGGAGCCGAAACCTGTAGCTCCAGCGGCTGGTGGCCGTAAAGATCGACCGGTTGCACGCCGTGCCCGCCTGACGGGGCGGTACCGTTCGATCGCCTTCTGGCCGGTCTCCGCCGCGTCGGCGGAAGTCGCCTGCCTCTGGGGAGGCCATGCTCTGTGGGATGCACAGGGTCGAGGACCTCGATGAACCGGCATCGAGGTCCTCTAAGGTATGCGCGCCCGAAGGCGTCAGTCGGTGGCCGGGTCGGCCACGGCCGGACCAGGATCGGCGCCCTCCGTCGTGGGCGCGCGCACGGCGGGACCGGCATCGCCCGCGGTCGCTCCGCCCTCGGCTTCGTTGGCCAGAAGGCCCGAGTCGTCCGTGGCCTCCTCGGTGGCGCCCGTCTGGGCGCTGGCCGCGTCCTCGGCCGCTTCGGCGGCCGCGCCGTCCTGGGCCTCGGCGTCATCGAGAGCGCCGCCGGTGCCCACGGCCTCGGGAGCGTTGTCGTTGGTCGTGTCGAGACCCGGAGGGGTCTGGCCGGGGTCGGCGCTCCCCTCCTGCGTGGTGCCGGGCTCGGCCGGGACGGGCGCCGCTTCCGGGTCGGTGCCGATCAGCCCTTCCTGCTCCTCGGAGTCCGCGGTGATTCCGGTCGCGCCCGCGCCCTGCGTCTCCTCCTCGGTCGAGACGGCCCCTACGCCGGTGTCGGGCTCCTCGTCGGCGGGACCTTCCTCGGCCGGCACCGTCTCGGAGGTGTCCGCCGCCCCTTCCTCGGCGGCCTCCGCTTCCTCCCCGGTCGCCTCGTTGCCCACGTCGGCGCCCGCCGTCGCGGCCGTGCCGGCGCCGGTCTCGTCCGCGGCACCCTCCTGGGCGGGGTTCGTGACCTCGGCCTCGTCGCCGGGCACGGCGGCGCTGTCGGTCGCGGTCTCGCCGGTCGGCTGCGTCGAGCTGGGCACCTCGCCCACCTCCACGTCGCCGGCGCTGGTGTACATGTAGGCGACCACCGCAGCGGCGATCACCACGACGATGGCAATGATCCGTGTCATCCGTTTGTCCTTCACCTCGCGGGGACCGGCGGCCCCCGGCCTTGGGCGGAGATATGTCACGGATCCGTGTGGCGGCAACGGCGGTCGCGGGGGCGTGAGAGAGGCGCGCGGGCTTGAAGGCACGGCCCATTTTCACTATGTTCCGGCGCGCATTCCCTGTCACTGCCGAAGGACCAGAGCCATAGGACGCAGACCCCACAACGCACCGCCGGTGCGCGAGACCGGCCCCCGGATCAACGAGCGCCTCCTGCGCGGCGGTGACATCCGCCTGATCGGGGCCAACGGCGAGAATCTTGGCGTCACGTCGCCCGAGCGGGCGCTGTCGCTGGCCGAGGATGCCGGGCTCGACCTTGTCGAGATCTCGCCCACGGCGAACCCGCCGGTCTGCAAGATCATGGACTTCGGCAAGTTCAAGTACGAGACCCAGAAGAAAGAGGCCGAGGCCCGGAAGAACCAGAAGGTCATCGAGATCAAGGAGGTCAAGTTCCGGCCCGGCACCGACACGCACGACTATGACGTGAAGATGCGGTCGGTGTTCAAGTTCCTGGAGGAGGGCGACAAGGTGAAGGTCACCCTGCGCTTCCGTGGCCGCGAGATGGCGCACCAGGACCTGGGCAAGGCGCTGCTGGACCGCGTGGCCGAGGACGTGAAGGCGGCGGGCAAGATCGAATCGATGCCCCGCCTGGAAGGCCGCCAGATGGTCATGATGATCGGCCCCGTGAAGTAGGGCCGACCGCATTCCCGAGAGACTGGCCCGGATACCCGTCCGGGCCTTTTTCGTTCATGAGGGCCGGCCGGCAACGCCGCGCCAGCGTCCCGGCCGCGCCGGAAACCGGGCCAGCCTGTCAGGGCTGCCGCTTGCCGGGGTTTTCGAGGCCGAGAACGGTCGCCGCGGGACCTTACATGAAGCCCAGTTCGAGCCGCGCCTCGTCCGACATCATCTCCATGCCCCACTGGGGCTCGAAGGTCATCTGGACATCGACCTGCTTCACGCCCGGGATGGCGTTGACCGCGTCGGCGACCCAGCCCGGCATCTCGCCCGCCACGGGGCAGCCGGGGGCCGTCAGCGTCATCACGATGTTCACGGCGCTCTCGGCGTCGATCTGGATCGTGTAGACGAGGCCCAGGTCGTAGATGTTCACCGGAATCTCGGGGTCGAAGACGGTGCGGCAGGCCTCGACCACGCTGTCATAGAGCGGATGGTCGATGGTGGACGGCGCGATGAGCGGCGTGCCTTCGAGCTTGGCTTCGGCGATCGACATGCGAGGCTCCCGGCTGAAATCCCGACCGATCATATAAGGAATCGGTCCCGGGCGGTAAAGGGGACCGGCCGGGCATTCAGTCGCAGGCCCGCGCCTCGCCCCGGTCGATCAGGTTGCGGGCGGGAATCCGCACGAAGTCGTCGCCGTGGCGCCAGTCGCGCAGGAAGAGTCGCGCGACCCGGGGCGGGTAGTAGGCGGCCATGGTGCGCGAGACGGCCTCGAACTGCGCCTCCGACATCCGCCAGCCCCAGGGAAAGCGGGGGCCGTGGAAGCCCAGCACCGCGTCGGGCTCGAAGCAGGCGGTCGAAAGGCCCAGGTACATCGTGCAGGCCGACAGGCATTCGCCGGAGACGCGCTTCTCTTCGCCTCGCGCCTCCAGCGCGCCGATCTCGATGACGCGCAGCGCGACCGAGCCGCCGGGGTCGCGGGCGGGCTCGTCGGTCGCAGCGGCGCAGGCGGCCAGAAGAGCAAGGGCGGATAGGCGGATCATGCCGGCAGACTGGCCGAGCTTGCCGTCCGCTTCAACGCACGCCCGCGCGAGGCCGCGCGCCGGGCGGGTTCCCCCCGCCTCCGCGCTCGGATAGGGAAGCCCGTCAGGAGGCGCAGACCATGGCCACAGGCTTTTCCTTCACTCTGAACGCGACCGACGGGCGGGCCCGGACGGGCGTCATTTCGACGCCCCGGGGCGAGATCCGCACCCCGGCCTTCATGCCGGTGGGCACCGCCGCAACGGTCAAGGCCATGCTGCCCGAAAGCGTGCGCGCCACGGGGGCTGACATCCTCCTGGGCAACACCTACCACCTCATGCTGCGGCCCGGGGCCGAGCGGGTCGCGCGGCTGGGCGGCCTGCACAAGTTCATGAACTGGGAGCGGCCGATCCTGACGGATTCGGGCGGCTTTCAGGTGATGTCGCTGTCGTCTCTCCGCAAGATGACCGAGGAGGGCGTGACCTTCTCCTCGCACATCGACGGCTCCAAGCACGCGCTCACGCCCGAGCGGAGCATGGAGATCCAGAAGCTCCTGGGCTCGGACATCGTCATGGCCTTCGATGAATGCACGCCCTTCCCGGCGACCGGGGAGGTCTCCCTGGCCTCCATGCAGCGGTCGATGCGCTGGGCGCAGCGGTCGCGCGACGCCTTCGGGGACCGGCCGGGGCACGCGCTCTTCGGTATCCAGCAGGGCAGCGTCTTTCCCGAGCAGCGCGCGGAATCGGCCGAGGCGCTGAAAGCCATCGGCTTCGACGGCTACGCCGTGGGCGGCCTCGCGGTCGGCGAGGGGCAGGAGAAGATGTTCGAGGTGCTGGACTACGCACCCGGGATGCTGCCCGAGGACCGTCCGCGTTACCTGATGGGCGTGGGCAAGCCCGACGACATCGTGGGGGCCGTCAAGCGCGGCATCGACATGATGGACTGCGTGCTGCCCACGCGGTCGGGGCGCACGGGGCAGGCCTGGACGCGGCGGGGGCAGGTGAACCTGCGCAACGCCCGCCACGCCGAGGACACGCGCCCGCTGGACGAGGCCTGCACCTGCCCGGCCTGCCGCAGCTATTCGCGCGCCTACCTGCACCATGTCGTGCGCGCGGACGAGATGATCGCGGGGATGCTGCTCACCTGGCACAACCTGCATTATTTCCAGGAGATCATGGCCGGCATGCGCGCGGCCATCGCGGCAGGGCGCTTCGCCGAATGGGAGACGGGCTTCCACACCCTTCGGGCCGAGGGGGACATCGAGCCCGTCTAAGGGCTCTCCGGGGGTGTTGCGCGAAACGCCGGACCACCGCGCGGTGGTGTCAGGTTTCGTTAACTTCCCGCTGGCAGCCTTGTCGCAGAGTGGCCGGAGAAGGGAGATCGCCATGAGGTGCCGACAGCGTGATCGGGGGGCCAGCCGTCCCCGGCCTGCCGGGGCGGGCAGGTTGACACCCCCGGCCCAAGTCACCAACTATGCTTCACCGACCGGGGAGGGCCGAGTGCCGCCGATGACCGGGGCCAGAGCTCTCCGCTTAAGAGGAATTCCCGAATGACCGATCCCCTCGCGACCAGCCATCCCGTCCTTCCGCTGCGCGACATCGTGGTCTTCCCGCACATGATCGTGCCCCTCTTCGTGGGCCGCGAGAAGTCCGTCCGCGCGCTGGAGGCCGTCATGGCCGAGGACAAGCAGATCCTGCTGTCCTCGCAGATGGATCCGGGCGTCGATGACCCCGGAACCGACGGCATCTACAAGGCGGGCGTGCTGGCCAACGTGCTGCAGCTCCTCAAGCTGCCCGACGGCACCGTGAAGGTGCTCGTCGAGGGCAAGAGCCGCGTCCGCATCACCGAGTTCGTGACGAACGAGCGCTACTTCGAGGCCCGCGCCGAGTCGCTCGACGAGGCCATGGGCGACCGGGAGGTCGTGCAGGCCCTGTCCCGCTCCGTGGGCCAGGAGTTCGAGAAGTACGCCAAGATCAAGAAGAACATCCCCGAGGAGGCCATCGCCGCCGTCACCGACGCGACGGACCCGGCGAAGCTGTCGGACCTGATCGCCGGGCATCTCGGCATCGACGTCAAGCAGAAGCAGGACCTGCTGGAGACGCTCGTCGTCTCCGAGCGGCTGGAGAAGGTCTTCGGCCTGATGCAGGGCGAGATCTCGGTCCTGCAGGTCGAGAAGAAGATCAAGACCCGCGTCAAGTCGCAGATGGAGAAGACCCAGCGCGAGTACTACCTGAACGAGCAGATGAAGGCGATCCAGCGCGAGCTGGGCGATGGCGACGAAGGCCAGAACGAGATCGCCGAGCTCGAGAAGCGGATCGCGGACACCGATCTGTCCAAGGAAGCGCGCGACAAGGCCGAGGGCGAGCTGAAGAAGCTCAAGTCCATGTCGCCGATGTCGGCCGAGGCGACGGTGGTGCGCAACTACCTCGACTGGCTGCTGGGCGTGCCGTGGGGCCTCAAGTCCAAGGTCTCCAAGGACATCAACAAGGCCGAGGCGATCCTGAACGCCGACCACTACGGCCTGGAGAAGGTCAAGGAGCGCATCGTCGAGTATCTTGCCGTGCAGGCGCGGTCCGCGAAGCTCAAGGGCCCGATCCTGTGCCTCGTCGGTCCTCCCGGCGTGGGCAAGACCTCGCTCGGCAAGTCGGTGGCCAAGGCCACGGGGCGTGAGTTCATCCGCATCTCGCTCGGCGGCGTCCGGGACGAGTCGGAGATCCGCGGCCACCGCCGGACCTATATCGGCTCCATGCCCGGCAAGATCATCCAGGCTCTGAAAAAGGCCAAGACCACGAACCCGCTCATCCTGCTCGACGAGATCGACAAGATGGGACAGGACTTCCGTGGCGACCCGGCCTCGGCGATGCTGGAGGTGCTGGACCCCGAGCAGAACGGGACCTTCGTCGACCACTACCTCGAGGTGGAGTACGACCTGTCCAACGTGATGTTCATCACGACGGCCAACTCGTACAACATGCCGGGGCCTCTGCTTGACCGGATGGAGATCATCTCCCTCGCCGGCTACACCGAGGACGAGAAGCGCGAGATCGCCAAGCAGCACCTGCTGCCCAAGGTCATGAAGAACCATGGCCTCAAGGTCGGCGAGTTCGAGATGACCGATGGGGCGCTCAACGAGATGGTCCGCACCTACACCCGCGAGGCGGGCGTGCGGAATCTGGAGCGCGAGATCGCCAAGGTGGCGCGGAAGTCCACGACCAAGCTCGTGAAGAAGGAAGCGACCAAGGTCGTCGTGACCGAGGAGAACCTCGAGGAGTTCCTGGGCGTCAAGAAGTTCCGCTATGGTCTCGCGGAGAAGGAGGACCAGATCGGCGTCGTCACGGGCCTGGCCTGGACGAGTGTCGGCGGGGATCTCCTGTCCATCGAGGCGCTTCGCCTGCCCGGCAAGGGCCGGATGAAGACGACCGGCAAGCTCGGCGACGTGATGAAGGAGTCGATCGAGGCGGCGGCGTCCTATGTGCGGAGCATCAGCCCGCAGATCGGGGTGAAGCCTCCGAAGTTCGACAAGATGGACATCCACGTCCACGTCCCCGAGGGCGCGACGCCCAAGGACGGCCCTTCGGCGGGCCTCGCCATGGTGACGTCCATCGTTTCGGTGCTGACGCAGATCCCCGTCCGCAAGGACATCGCCATGACCGGCGAGGTCACGCTGCGGGGCAACGCGCTGGCCATCGGCGGCCTGAAGGAGAAGCTGCTCGCCGCGCTGCGCGGCGGCATCAAGACGGTGCTGATCCCGGCCGAGAACGAGCGCGACCTGCCGGAGATCCCGGAGAACGTGAAGCAGGGGCTGGAGATCATCCCCGTGTCGCACGTCTCGGAGGTGCTGAAGCACGCGCTGGTGCGCCAGCCCGAGCCCGTGGAATGGGACGAGGAAGCCGAGGAGGCGGCGGCGCTGGCCAAGGCCAAGGCGGTGGACGAGGCCTCGGGCGCTGTCGCGCACTGACCGGAGCCAAACACCGGGAAGATCTGGATGGGGGCGCGGCGAAGGCCGCGCCCCTTTCGCCTGTCAGTCGGGCAGGGCTTCCAGGAAGGCCGTGACCACGGCGGCCGAGTTGCCGGCAGCGAGGCCCATGAAGGTGCCCATCTCATTTGCGCCCTCGCCTCCGCCAGCAAGGTCCGAAAGGCTCCGGAAGGCGATGAACGGGACGTCGTTGGTGTAAGCGACGTGGGCGACGGCGGCGCTCTCCATGTCGAGCACCTGCGCTTCGAAGGTGGCGTGCACCCATTCCCGGAACTCGGCGTTGTCGACGAAGGCCTGGCCCGAGACCCCCTTGCCGCCCACGACGATCTGCGGCGGGTCCGAAAGGCAGGCGCCCTCGGCACCGCAATCTTCCAGCGTCGTATTGGCGGCGATCTGCTCGGCGATGCGGAGCCAGTCCGGATCGGCGGGGAACCAGACCTTCTGCTCGACCCCCTCGGCTCCGTCGCGAGTGACGCCGACGGGCTGGGGATGGATCATGCCGAAGCTGGCGATGCCGCTAGGCTCCATCCAGGGCGGCAGGGCGAAGTCGCCGTCCGTCTCGCGGGCGAAGACCGACTCCAGGTACTGGCTCCATTCGGAGGCGACCACGACGTCCCCGATGGCGAGCGCGGGGTCCACGCCGCCCGCGATGCCCGAGAAGACGACGCCTTCGATGTTGAAGCGGTCGATCACAAGCTGGGTGTTCATCGCGGCATTCACCATCGAGACGCCGGTGAGGAACAGGACGACGGGTCGGCCCCCCAGCTCGCCCGTGACGAAGCGGACGCCGTTCACGACATGGTCCTGCGGCTCTTCCATCAGGTCGAGGAGGGTGGTCCATTCGGGCTCGAAGGCCGACATGACGGCGATGCGCGGCTCGGAGTCGAGCGGCTGGGCAAGGGCCGCGCCGGGCGCGAGAAGCGCCAAGGCGAGGATGCGGGCGGAACGGATCATGCAAAGGTCTCCGGCTTGGGTGCGCCCTGAGGGGAGGACGCGGGAGTCGCAAGGTCAAGCCGTGGACCGCGCGAGACCGCTTGCACCCCCCTGAAAAGGCCGCTAAACGGCGCGTCATCGGGCGATTAACTCAGTGGTAGAGTGCTTCCTTCACACGGAAGAAGTCGGGGGTTCGAATCCCTCATCGCCCACCACCTCCTCCCCGATATCATCATGCTTCGCCATGGCGAGACCGAGTGGAACCGTCAGGGCCGCTTCCAGGGCCTGCTTGACTCGGACCTGACCGATCGTGGGCGCGCGCAGGCCGTGGCCATGGGCGCGATGCTCCGATCGCTCGGGGTTTCGGGGGCGAGCCACGCCGCGCGCACGAGCCCGCAGGGTCGCGCCCGAGTGACAGCGCAACTCGCGTTGGCGGGCACCGGCCTCTCGGCCCAGGACGATCCCCGGCTGGTCGAGATCGGCATGGGCGATTGGACGGGCCTGTGCCGGCTCGAGATCGATGCGCGCTGGCCGGGGCCTGCGGGAGAGGCGCTCTTCGACTTCTACGCTCGTTGCCCCGGCGGCGAGACGCTGGAAGCGGTCGCGGCGCGCGCCGCCTCAGTGCTGGCCGACCTCGACCGGCCGACGGTGATCGTCACCCATGGCATCACTCTGCGGATGCTCTGCGCCCTGGCCCTGGGACGGCCGCCTGCCGAAGGGGGACTTTTGCTGATGCGGCAGGGCACCGTGCTCCGCATCGCCGGCGGAGAGTTGTCCGTCATGGATCCGTCGGGCTTGCCAGCGTCCGTCCTGAACGGTAATTCGCGCGGGCCGGGTGGTTAGCTCAGTTGGTAGAGCGTCTCGTTTACACCGAGGATGTCGGGGGTTCGAGCCCCTCACCACCCACCACGCCCCCGGAGGACTGATCGTGACGGTGCCCCTGTTCTCGGTCGTGATCCCTTTCCGCAACGCCGCAAGCACTCTGCCGGCCACGTTGGCCTCTCTTCGCAGGCAGACGCTGGAGGATTGGGAAGCGCTGGTGGTCAACGACGGCTCCACGGACCGCGGGGCGGCTCTGGTCGTGGATCTGGCCCGTCAGGACCCGCGCCTGCGGCTCATCGACGAAGGTGGCGTTGCGGCGCGGGGCGCTGCGGCCACGCGGAATCTGGGAATCCAGGCGTCGCGGGGGCGCTACGTGGCCTTTCTCGACGCCGACGACCTCTGGCGGCCCACGAAGCTGGAGCGACAGGCCGAGGCCTTCGCGGCGGGCGCGCCCATGGTCTTTTCCTCCTACCAGCGGATGGACGGGGATGGGCGGGCGCTGGGCGTGGTCCCGGCGGCCGCACGGGTGGCCTGGGAGGACGCGCTGGGGGGCAATCCCATCGGCTGCCTGACCGCCGCCTATGACACGGACCGCTTCGGGCGGGCCGAGATGCCGCTTCTGCCCATGCACGAGGATTATGCCTTCTGGCTGGCGCTGCTGCGGGACGGAGCGGTGGCGTGGGGCCTGCCGGAGGTGCTGGCCGACTACCGCGTGCGGCCGGGCTCGGTTTCGGCCAACAAGGTCCGGGGCGCGGCGGCCGTATGGCGCATCCTGGGGGCGGAAGGCGTCCGGCCCGCCGAGCGGGTCCTGCACTTCTCGCGCTACGTGCGGACGGGGCTGGCGCGGCGGCTCTAGCGTCGTTCCGGCGTTTGTCGCAGGACAAGGAGCCGGACCAGTTCCTCGATCTCCACCCCCCAGAGGCGCAGGCGCACGGCGCTCGCCGTCAGCCGCCAGCCCAAGGGATGGGACGACACAACATAGGCCGCGATCTCGCGCAGGGGCGGGCAAAGGCTTCGGACCGTCCAGAACACCCGGCGGCGGAGCGGGCCGGCGGCGACCTGCCCGCCTTTGATGCGGCGGGCCTTGGTCACGAGCTCCTGGCGGCTCGCGCGGGCGGGGTGGTCGACGACCGCGTCGGGGACGTAACGAAGCGGGTGACCCTGCGTGCGCGCACGGCGGCAGAACTCGGCGTCGCCACCGGAAAGGCGGGTGGCGTCGAAGCCCCCCAGCGCCGCGAAGACCCCGCGCGGGAGCGACAGGTTGGCCGTGGCCGCATACCCGTGCCGGATGAAGGATTTCTGAGGGATTCCTCGCACCGTGTCGAAGATCTCCCAAGGGTTGGGCCGGGGGCCGGGACGGATCTCGACGGGGCCGGCGAGAAGCTCGGGCACGTCGCGGCGGGCGGCCATGAGCCCGGCGAGCCAGCCGGGAGAGGGCAGGCAGTCGGAATCCGTGAAAGCGAGGACCTCTCCGCGAGCCTCGGCCGCGCCGGCGTTGCGGGCGGCGTAGGAGCCCTTCTGCGGGCAATGGACAAGCCGGGTGCGCTGGACCGGCGACCGGAGCGGCCCGGGCCAGGGCTCGGGGCCGTTGTCGACGAGGAGGAGCTCGAAGTCGGTCCAGGTCTGGGCGGCCAGCGCCCCGAGCAGGAGGGGCACGCGGTCCCAGTCGGCGTAGACCGGGACGATGACCGAGACAGCGGGGGGCACTGGGTCACTCATGAAGTCCCGCGACCTCCAGATAGCGCCGGGCGGCACGGTCGGAGCCGTAGCGCAGCGCGGCGTCGCGACGGGCGGCGAGGTCGCCGGGAGCGTCGAGCGCCGAGAGCATCGCCTCGGCCAGCCTCGCGGGATCGCCAGGGGGCACCAGTGGACCGAGACGTCCGCCGTCGAGGATCTCGGAGGGTCCCGAGGGGCAATCGGTCGAGACCACCGCGCAACCGCAGCCCATCGCCTCGATGAGCACGGTGGGCAGGCCCTCCCAGCGGGAAGACAGGGCGAAGAGGTCCGCGCGGGCGAGGTAGGGGAGGGCGTCCGGCACATGCCCGGGCAGGTCCAGCGCCTCGGTCAGCCCGAGGTCGGCGCCCAGGGCGGCGAGGGCCGGACGGTCCTCGCCCTCGCCCAGGATGACGAGCCGCGCGCCGGGCCGGGCCTCGCGGAGTCGGGCGAAGGCCCGCAGGAGCGTCGGGAAGTCCTTCTGCGCCGTCAGGCGACCCGCGCCGAGGATCACGGGCGCCCCGGAGTCGCGCAAGCCGGGCGCGCGGGCGGCCAGCCAGGGGTGGGGGCAGGGGTCCTCGCGCCTCAGGAGGCGGGCAGGGGTCCAGACCGGGTTGTCGACGACCTCGACCAGGCCGGGCGGCAGGGCGAGCCGGGCTTCCAGGTCTTGCGCCACCCCGGCCGAGACGGCGACGCGGGCATCGGGCCGGCGGATCAGCCGGTCCGCCAGGTGTCCGGCGAGACGGTCCATGCGCGAGGGGACGCCGATGCGTTGGGTGCTGCCGTGCGTGTGGTAGGTCCAGACGAGGCGGGTGCGGCCCCGCAGCCCCGCCCGGTGAAGCCCCGCCAGCATGAGGAGATTGACGTAGTCGCGGGCCGAGATCAGGACGGCGGGCCGCGCCTCGCCCAGGTAGCGGACGAGGGCCGGCAGGGCCGAGCGCGCCCGGCGACCCAAGCGGACGGGCCGAAGGCCTTGGGGCACGGCTCGGGTCTCAGCCTCGTCGAGGAGGAGGAGGTCCACGGGGTGGCCGCGCTCGCGCAGCGCCTCGCCGAGGTTCAGCATGACGACCCCGATGCCGCCGCCACCGATCCCGCCGGGGGCGAGGCAGATGCGGGGGCGGTCCTCGGGGGACGTCATCGGGCGACTCCCTGCTCCGCGAGATCCCGGCGTGCAGGCGTCCGCACCGGTCGGCCGAGCCGGAGGGCATGGGTCCGGGCCGGAACGGGACGTTCGCGCTCCCGCGCAGGGCCGAGGGCCCGAGGCCGCGCCGAACGCGGCCGTGCGCGTAGGAGGCGCTCCGCGGGCCGGTGGGCGACAGGCGGGATGGAGCGCAACGGCGCCGGTGCAGTCGTCGTGTGGGTCAAGGCCGAGCGTCCTGGGTCCGCTCTTGGAACGGACCGTTTCCGCCGCCGAGCCATCGCAGAGCCTGATCCATTGCTAGCCGCGCGTTGTGGCAGGGCCTGCCCCGCGGGCCTTGCAGGAGGTGGAGGGCGACCACATGGGATTGGCCAGTGTCTCGGAGGGTTTGAGTGGCCTTGTGGTGCGGCGCGGAAACGAGGGCGCGGGAATGGCGGTCGACCGCCACGGCGTTCCTGGTGTGCACGAGCTCGCCGCGGGCGTGGACCTCGGAGGATTTGCGGCCGAGCGGGATTTGAAGGAGCGGCAGAGCGCCGATCGGGAGCGGGTGGAATTGGTCGCCACGAGTGACTTGGCCGCTCCGTCGGGGGCGGCGGCCGTCATTCCCGATTGCGGCGCGGAGCCGGCCAAGCCGGACGTTGGAGCCGAGCGGGGCCGCCAAGCTCTCGGGGTAGCGGACATGCGGGATGTGGACGTTCATCTTGGGCATCAGGCGGCACGATCCGTGACGGGGGCCAGTCGGCGCGGGGCGGGCGAGATCATGGGGCCGTGGCTCCCGGCAGGTTGGGTCCCGGTTCGGATGCGCTGCCGCCGATGCCTGGGGCGGGGCCGCGCGATCACGTTCGAGGTCTTACTCGCGCGGTCGGTGAGGCGCAACCGCGGCGGGTGACGTCACCGTGCAGGGCCTTTGGCCCAGCTCTCGCAACGGGATCGCCAGTGCTGTCCTCCAGGCGTCCTGCCGCCGACGAAGTGGACCTGACTTGTTCACTCCCGCCGTTTGATGACCCGGAGCGGCGACGTCCCCTCTTCGCATCCCATCTTTAGCGAGGCGGGGGCGTGGTGGTTTCCGCAAGGCTGGGGTCCGATGGCCGGGGCCGTGAAGCTCACGCCCGCCACACAGGACGATGGGCGGCTTGGGCGCGTCCGGTCTCCTGCACGGTCCGCCGTAGCGCAAACGGCACGGCGCGCTATGATCATCCGCGCGGCGGGGGCTCAGGGGCGGACGTGCGGGAGGGTGGCGTGACGGCGATGGGGCAGGCGGCGCGCCCGGGAAGGCTCGGGAGCCTTCTGCTGGACCGGTTCGGAGGCTGGGCGACGGCGCGGCGCAGCGTGGCCTTTCGCTGGGGCCTGGCGACGGTCGCCTTCGGGCTGGCGACGGCGACGCGGTTCATCCTGGACCCCCATCTTCCGCAGGGCTTTCCCTTCCTGACCTTCTTTCCGGCCATCACGCTGACGGCGTTTCTCGCCGGGACGGTGCCGGGCGTGGTGGTGATGATCCTGTCGGGGGCCGTGGCCTGGTACTGGTTCATCCCGCCTGTCGGCAGCTTCCAACTGGGCAGCGGCGCCACGCTGGCGATGGGGCTCTATGTCTTTGTCACCGGGACGGAGATCGGGCTGATCTGGCTGATGCGGCGGGCGGTGGAGCGGGCGGCGGAGGCCGAGGCCGCCGCGCGCGCGATGGCGCAAAGCCGGAGCCTGATGTTCGCGGAGCTTCAGCATCGCGTCTCGAACAACCTCGCCGTGGTGGGCTCTCTCCTGGCGCTGCAGCGGCGGGGCGTGGCGGACCCGGCGGCGCAGCGGGCGCTCGACGAGGCGGTGGCGCGGCTCGACGTGGTGGCGCGGCTGAGCCGGCTGCTTCACGACCCCGAGGCGCAGCAGATCGACTTTGGCGCCTTCCTGCGCGCCATGGTGCCCGACGCGGTGGCCGCCGCCGGAGCGGGCGACCGGGTGGCGGTCCGGGTGGTGGCCGAGCCGGTGGTGGTGCCGGCCGACCGGGCCGTGCCGCTGGGGCTGGTGGCGACCGAGCTTCTGGCCAACGCGCTGGAGCACGGGGTGCAGACGGGCGCGCGGGGGACGATCCATGTCGCGCTGGAGCAGAGGGGCGGGGTGGCGCGGCTCACGGTGCGCGATGACGGGCCGGGGCTGCCCGAAGGCTTCGACGTCGCCGGCGCCCGCAGCCTGGGCCTGAGCATCGCGCGGCAGTTCGCGCAGCAAATCGGTGGCGTCCTGTCGATGTCGTCCGAGGGGGGTACGCTGTCCTGCCTCGAGATGCCCTTGGGCGAGAGGGCCTGAGGGCGCACAGGGGCTGTGCGAGGGGGCGTTTGTCCGTGGCGCGCGGGGCGCTTACCTTGGGGTCAGTCCTCCCGCCGCGAAAGGTGGCCCCATGAGCTGGAATCCTTCCCTCGATCCCGTCGTTCCCGAAGGCGCCGCCATCGACGCCATCGAAACGGTCATCGTGCCGCGCGCCCGCGACCTGGGCGGATTCGAGGTGCGCCGCGCGCTGCCCTCGGCCAAGCGGCAGATGGTCGGGCCCTTCATCTTCTTCGACGAGATGGGCCCGGCCGAGTTCCTGACGGGCAAGGGGCTCGACGTGCGGCCGCATCCTCATATCGGGCTCGCGACCGTCACTTACCTGTTCCGTGGGCGCATCCACCACCGCGACTCCCTGGGCACCGACCAGTGGATCGAGGCGGGTGCGGTGAACCTGATGACGGCCGGGCAGGGGATCACGCATTCGGAGCGCATGGACCAGGGGGCGCTGCCGCAGAGCATGTGGGGGCTCCAGACCTGGCTGGCGCTGCCCCTGGACAAGGAGGACGGGGGGGCGGCCTTCGGGCACACGCGGGCGGAGGAGCTGCCGCTGCTGGACGGGGAGGGCAAGACGGTGCGGCTGATCCTGGGTCGGGCCTGGGGCGCCGAGTCGCCGGTCGTGACGCCGTCCGAGACCTTCTACGCCGACGTGACGCTGGCGCCGGGGGCGCAGGTGCCGCTGCCCGCCGAGCAGGAGGACCGGGGGGCCTATGTCCTGGGCGGCAGCGTCGAGGTCGCGGGCGAGCGGTTCGACGCGGGGCGGATGCTGGTGTTCCGGCCGGGCGACGCGCTGGCGCTGCGGGCGGGGCCCGAGGGGGCGCGGCTTGTCATGCTGGGGGGCGCGACGCTGGAAGGGCCGCGGCACATCTGGTGGAACTTCGTCGCCTCGTCGAAGGAGCGGATCGAGGCGGCCAAGGAGGCCTGGCGGCAGGGGGACTGGCGCGAGGGGCGCTTCGCGCTGCCGCCGGGGGATGACGCAGAGTACATCCCGCTGCCGGACAAGTAGGCCGGGAAACCGGCTTGACGCCATCCGGCGCACCCCCTAGAAGCCCCCTTGTCCGACGCAGGCACGACAGCGTCGGCGGCAGATGCGCGGTTGTAGCTCAGTCGGTTAGAGTACCGGCCTGTCACGCCGGGGGTCGCGGGTTCGAGCCCCGTCAACCGCGCCACTGCTGGACGACGATGAACGGCGCCCCCTGGGGCGCCTTTTTCGTCTGGGGGAACCATGGGCCACGGGGCAAGGCTTCTGCTGGGATTGCTGGCGCCCGTCCTGGGGGCGGTGTTGGGCGGCGGGCTTGGCATCCTGGGCGGGTTCGCCTGGACCGGGCTGGCCGGCACCTCGTCCTTCGAGGGCTATTCAGGTCATCCGATCGCCGTCTGGATGCTGGTGGGCGCGCTGATCGGGTTGATTGTCGCGCCCGTGGTCCTGTTCCGGTGGATCAGGCGTCGCGACAGGCGGGGCGGGCCTTGACGGGTCCGGGCCGTCACCGCGTGCCATCGCGGTCGCGCCCGGGGGCTGCCCGCGGGACGCCACTCCGGGCGGGCAGGGGGCGCGTCCACGACGCGCGGCGGCTGGGGGGTGGTCCCCAGGTGGTCTGACGGCGCGCTGCGGCGCGCCCGGGTCCCGGCAAAGAGCGGCCACGGGCGTTCCTTCCGAGAGCGGGAGAGCAGTGTCCCGCAGGCGGCCCCGTGACGCGACCACTCTGCGCGGCAGAGGTTAACGGTTCCCTACAGCACCGAACGGTCCTCCCCCGGTCCGCGCAACACCTCCGGGGACCGGCGGGCATGGTGCGACTTGCGGGATGGGACCAGGGGCGGCACGGAGCCACCCCGGCCGATCGTCAGGCTTCGGCGAAGCTGCGGAGGCGGAGCGCCTGGTCCTTGTGGCGCACGACGTAGCCGGACTGGCGCGGCCAGGCGGCGTAGGCGTCGCCGGGCGCCTCCAGTTCGTGGCGGGCGTGCAGCGGCCAGTTGGGATCGTCGAGCGCCGTGCGGCCCAGCGCCACGAGGTCGGCGTCGCCGTCCTTGACGATCTCCTGCGCCTCGCGGGCACGGCTGATGAGGCCCACGGCGGAGGTCGGCACGTCGGCCTCGTGCTTGATCGCGCGCGACAGCGGCACCTGGTAGCCCGGCCCCACGGGGATGCGGCCCCCGGCGAAGCCTCCGGAGGAGACGTCGATCAGGTCGGCGCCGATCTCCTTGAGGGCCTTGGCGTAGGTCACGCTGTCCTCGACGGTCCAACCGCCCTCGATGCCGTCCTGGGCCGAGATGCGGACGAAGAGCGGCTTGTGGGCGGGCCAGACCTCGCGGACGGCGCGGGCGATCCAGAGGGGGAAGCGCATCCGGTTGGCGAGCGAGCCGCCGAACTCGTCGTCCCGCCGGTTGGCGACGGGGGACAGGAACTGGTGGAGGAGGTAGCCGTGGGCGGAATGCAGTTCGACGAAGTCGAAGCCCGCAGCCTCGGCCCGGCGCGCGGCGGCGACGAAGGCGCTGCGGACTGTGCTCATGCCCTGGGCGGTCAGGGCGGTGGGGACCTGGTATTCCGCCGAGTCGGGGACCTGAGGCAAGGCCGAGGGGGCGACGGGCGTCCAGGATTCGAAGCCGACCTGAGCCTTCTCCTCTTCGGTCTCGTCGAAGCGGCCGCGCCACCAGATGGGGGAGGAGGCCTTGCGCCCCGCATGCGCGAGCTGGATGCCGGCGGCGGTGCCCTGCGTGCGCAGGAAGGCCGCGATGCGGGCAAGGGGGGCCACGTGGTCGTCGCTCCAGAGTCCCAGGTCGCCGTAGGTGATGCGGCCCTCGGGGCTGACGGCGGTGGCCTCGACGATCACCGCGCCGAAGCCGCCCAGGGCGAAGCGGGCGTAATGGGCGAAATGGTAGTCCGAGGCGAGTCCGCCCTTGGCCGAATACTGGCACATGGGGGCCACGACGAGGCGGTTGCGGAGGGTGAGGCCGCGGAAGGCCGCGGGGGTGAAGAGCTGGCTCACGGATCGAATCCTTGGAGGCCCGCGCGAGGGGCGCGGGGCGGCGGGAGCGAGACCTATGCACAGGGCCGGGGAGGTCAAGCCGGGCGGCCATGCGCCCCCGTCAGGGCGGGCCTGCGCGCCTCAGTCGGCGCGCAGGGCGCGGGCGCAGGCGGCGGCCGAGGACCAGGCCCACTGGAAGTTGTAGCCGCCGAGCCACCCCGTCACGTCCACGCATTCCCCGATGAAATAAAGGCCGGGGACGGCCTTGGCCTCCATCGTGCGCGAGTCGAGGGCCTTGGTGTCCACGCCCCCGAGCGTCACCTCGGCGGTGCGGTAGCCTTCGGTCCCGGTGGGGCGGAGGCGCCAGTCGGAGAGGGCGCGGGACAGGGCGGTGATGCGCGCCTCGGAGAGGCCGGCGAGGTTGCCGTTCAGCTCCATCTCGGCGGCGAGGTAGTCGGCGAGGCGGGCGGGCAGGCGGCTCGCCAGGAAGGCCTTGAGCGACTGGCGCGGCGCGGCCTTGCGGCCTTCGCGCAGCGCCTCGGCCCAGTCGGTGTCGGGGGCGAGCGCCACGGCCAGCTCCTCGCCCTCGCGCCAGTAGGAGGAGGCCTGGAGCATCGCCGGGCCCGAGAGGCCGCGATGGGTGAAGAGCATGGCCTCGGCGAAGGCGGGGCCGCGCGCCTGGGCGGCCACGGGGACCGACAGGCCCGCGAGGTCGGCGAAGCGGTCGCCGAAGGTGAAGGGCACGAGCGCGGGGCGGGTGTCGGTCACGGGCAGGCCGAAGCGCTCCGCGATGCGGTAGGCGAGGCCGGTCGCGCCCATCCTGGGGATGGACTTGCCGCCGGTGGCGACCACGAGGCGGCGGGCGCGGAGCGTGCCGCGGTCGGTCTCGACCGTGAAGCGGGTGCCGTCGTGGCCGACCTCGCCGATGGTCGCGCGCAGGCGGACCTCGGCGCGGGCGCGCTCGGCCTCGGCAAGCAGGAGGGCCACGATGTCCT
This sequence comes from Rubellimicrobium roseum, assembly GCF_006152145.1. Taxonomy (GTDB): domain Bacteria; phylum Pseudomonadota; class Alphaproteobacteria; order Rhodobacterales; family Rhodobacteraceae; genus Rubellimicrobium; species Rubellimicrobium roseum. The sequence goes on from NZ_VDFV01000003.1 coordinate 169,447, forward strand.
TGGAGGACCGGTCGCAGAAGAGCTGGCCCAGGGTCTTCTCGTGCCAGGGGACGCGGTGGGATTCGACCAGGGCGAGGAAGTCGCGTGCGGTGTAGGACGCCAGGGCGGACTTGGCGAAGTGGGGGTTGCGGGACAGGAAGGACTCGGGGCGGGTGCCGAGGTTGGTGAAGTTGCAGCGGCCGCCCCCCGAGATGCGGACCTTCTCGGCGGGCCGGGCCGCGTGGTCGAGCACGACCGTGCCCGGAGGGCCGAGGCCCGCGCAGAAGAGGCCGGCGGCACCGGCGCCGAGGATGAGGGTGGAGGTCTCCATGCGCCCCAGATGCGGATTCCGCGCGCGCGCCGCAAGCGGACGGGGCGTCGCAGCGGCGCGGGCCGTTTTCCGCCTAGCGACAGTGGCGCGATTGAGGTATCCTGACCCTCAGACCCGGGCGAACCGGGCCCTGGAATGAGGCAGAGGGCGGCTCTCCATGACAGACCTGGTCCATGGGCTGGCCCCGGCGCGGTCGGGCGATCCCGTCATTCCGCGCTGGTGGCGGACGATCGACAAGTGGACGATGTCCTGCATCCTCGCGCTGTTCGCGGTGGGGATGCTGCTGGGCTTCGCCGCCTCGCCGCCGCTCGCGGCGCGCAACGGGCTGCCGCACTTCCACTACGTGGAGCGGCAGGCGATGTTCGGGGCCGTGGCCATCGCGGCCATGCTGCTCGTGTCCATGCTGACGCCCCGGCAGGTGCGGCGGCTCGCGGTGATCGGCTTCGCGCTGAGCTTCGTGGCCTTGGCGGCGCTGCCCGTCCTGGGGACGGACTTCGGCAAGGGGGCGGTGCGCTGGTATTCGCTGGGCTTCGCGAGCTTCCAGCCGTCGGAGTTCCTCAAGCCGGGCTTCGTGGTGCTGGCCGCATGGCTCATGGCCGCGGCGCAGGAGCGTGACGGGCCCCCCGGCAAGCGGCTGTCCTTCGGACTCGCGGTGCTGATCGTGGGGATGCTGGCGTTCCAGCCGGACTTCGGTCAGGCGGCGCTGATCCTGTTCTCGTGGGCGGTCATGTATTTCGTGGCCGGGGCGCCGATGACGCTTCTGGCGGGGCTGGCGGGGCTCGTGGCCTTCGGGGGCACGGTCGCCTACGAGCAGTCCGAGCACTTCGCCCGCCGCATCAACGGCTTCCTGAGCCCCGACGTCGATCCGCGCACGCAGCTGGGCTATGCCACCAACGCCATCATGGAGGGCGGCTTCTTCGGCGTGGGGCTGGGCGAGGGCTCGGTCAAGAACTCGCTGCCCGACGCGCACACCGACTTCATCATCGCGGTCGCGGCCGAGGAGTACGGCTTCATCCTCGTGATGGGGATCATCACGCTCTACGCCTGCGTCGTCGTGCGCTCGCTGTGGAGGCTGACGCAGGAGCGGGACCTGTTCGTCCGCCTCGCGGGGACGGGGCTGGCCTGTTCCTTCGGGGTGCAGGCCATGATCAACATGGGGGTGGCGGTGCGGCTGCTGCCGGCCAAGGGGATGACGCTGCCCTTCGTGAGCTACGGCGGCTCGTCGCTGATCGCGGGGGGCATCGCGGTGGGGATGCTGCTGGCGCTGACGCGGACGCGGCCGCAGGGAGCCATGGGCGACATCCTGCGGCGGGGTCGCGAGTGAGCCGGCACCTCGTCATCGCGGCGGGCGGCACGGGCGGGCACATGTTCCCTGCGCAGGCCCTGGCCGAGACCATGCTCCATCGCGGCTGGCGCGTGACGCTGTCCACCGACGCGCGGGGCGCGCGCTATGCCGGGGGCTTTCCCGAGGCGGTCGCGCGCGAGGTCGTGTCCAGCGCCACCACGGCGCGGGGCGGGGCGGCGGCCAAGGCGCTCGTGCCCCTGCGGGTGGGCGGCGGGGTCGCGGCGGCGGTGGCGCGGATGGTGCGGGACCGGCCGGCGGCCGTGGTGGGCTTCGGGGGCTACCCGTCGATCCCGGCACTGGCGGCGGCGACGGCGCTGCGCATCCCGCGCATGATCCACGAGCAGAACGGCGTGCTGGGCCGGGTGAACCGTCTGTTCGCGCCGCGCGTCGATCTGGTGGCCTGCGGGACCTGGCCCACGGCGCTGCCCAAGGGCGTCGAGGGCGTCCAGGTGGGCAACCCCGTGCGCCGCGCCATAGGGGAGAAGGCAGGGGCGAGCTACATCCCGCCCGGCGACTACCCGATGGAGATTCTCGTGATCGGGGGGAGCCAGGGCGCGCGCATCCTGTCGGACGTGGTGCCTCCCGCCATCGCGGCGCTGCCCATGGACATGCGGGCCCGGCTGCGCGTCAGCCAGCAGGCGCGCGAGGAGGACGTGGAGCGGGTCGCCAAGTTCTACCGCGACGAGGCCATCGAGGCTGAGATCCGCCCCTTCTTCGACGACATCCCCCGGCGCATGACGCTGGCGCAGCTCGTGATCGCGCGGGCCGGGGCCTCGACGCTGGCCGACCTGACGGTGATCGGGCGTCCGGCGATCCTGATTCCCTACGCGGCGGCGACCGAGGATCACCAGACGGCCAACGCGCGGGGCCTGGAGGCCGCCGGCGCGGCCCTGGTGGTGCCCGAGGCGCGGCTGACGCCCGAGGGGCTGGCCGGACACATCCTGGGGGTGCTGACCGACGCCCCCCGCGCGCTGGCCATGTCGCGGGCGGCGCTGGGCCACGGGCGGCCCGACGCGGCCGAGCGGCTGGCGTCGATGGTCGAAGAGCTTGTCAGTGGCACCAAGGAGGGCCGAACATGATGGACGGAGGATTTCCCATGCCGCGGCCGACCAAGCTGCCCACTGACGTGGGGCCGATCCACTTCGTCGGCATCGGTGGGATCGGCATGTCGGGCATCGCCGAGGTGCTGCTGACCATGGGCTACACCGTCCAGGGGTCCGACTCGCGCGAGAGCGACATCACCAAGCGGCTGGCCCGGCTGGGGGCCGCCATCCAGATCGGCCAGCGGGCCGAGAACCTGGAAGGGGCCGAGGTCGTGGTGATCTCCTCGGCCATCAAGCCGGGCAACCCCGAGCTGGACGAGGCGCGGCGCAAGGGCCTGCCGGTCGTGCGGCGGGCCGAGATGCTGGCGGAGCTGATGCGGCTCAAGAGCAACGTCGCTATCGCGGGGACGCACGGCAAGACGACCACGACGACGATGGTGGCGACGCTGCTGGACGCCGGTGGCCTTGATCCGACGGTGGTGAACGGCGGGATCATCCATCGCTACGGCTCGAACGCCCGGATCGGGCAGGGCGAGTGGATGGTGGTGGAAGCCGACGAGTCGGACGGCACCTTCAACCGCCTGCCCGCGACCATCGCCATCGTGACGAACATCGACCCCGAGCACATGGAGCATTGGGGCACGATCGAGAACCTGCGGCGCGGCTTCTACGACTTCGTGTCGAACATCCCGTTCTACGGGCTCGCGGTCTGCTGCACGGATCACCCGGAGGTCCAGGCCCTGGTCGGGCGCGTGACCGACCGGCGGGTGCGGACCTTCGGCTTCAACGCGCAGGCCGACGTGCGGGCGACGCGGCCCGTCTACGAGGACGGCAAGGCGACCTTCGACGTGATCCTCCAGGCCGAGGACGACCGGATCGAGGGCATGACCCTGCCGATGCCGGGGGACCACAACGTGTCGAACGCGCTGGCGGCCATCGCGGTGGCGCGGCACCTCGGCATGTCCAAGGACGAGATCCGGGCGGCGCTGGCGGGCTTTGCCGGCGTGAACCGGCGCTTCACCAAGGTGGACGAGGTGGACGGCGTCACGATCATCGACGATTACGGCCACCACCCGGTCGAGATCGCGGCGGTGCTGAAGGCCGCGCGGCAGGCCAGCAAGGGCCGGGTGATCGCGGTGCATCAGCCGCACCGCTTCTCGCGGCTCCAGAGCCTGTTCGAGGAGTTCTGCTCCTGCTTCAACGAGGCCGACGTGGTGGGCATCGCCGAGGTCTACGCCGCCGGGGAGGCGCCCATCCCCGGGGTGTCGCGCGACGACCTCGTGTCGGGCCTGATCCGGCACGGGCACCGGCACGCCCGCGCCGTCCATGGCGAGGAGGACCTCGCGCGGCTGGTGAGGGAGCAGGCGCGGCCCGGCGACATCGTGGTCTGCCTGGGGGCGGGCAACATCAGCGCCTGGGCGCACGGGCTGCCCGCGCGCCTGCGCGGGGGCGCCTGACGCCGGAGGAGGGAGAGCCATGTCCGCATCGGTCCTTGCGAGTTGCCTCTGGGTCCTGGCCGCGACGGCAACCGCGATGCTGCCGATGCGGCATCAGATGGTGCCGGGGTTGGCGCTGCTGGTCTCGGCCCCGGTCCTGATGGTCTGGCTGGCGCTGTCGGTCGGCTGGTGGATGGGGGTCCTGGGCCTTCTCGCCTTTCTTTCGATGTTCCGGCGGCCCTTGGGGGCGCTGGTCGGCTGGCTTCTGCGGCGAGGGGGATGGGCATGAGCACCGCCTTCCTTCTTGCCTGCCTGTGGTTCGTGACGGCCAACATCGTCGCCATGCTGCCCACGAGCGACGGCCACTGGCGGGCGGCCGTCGTGCTGATCGTGACGGGGGTCCCGCTGCTGGGCTGGCTCACGGTCGAGCACGGGCCGGTGCTGGGGATGCTGGCGTTGGCCGGGGGAGCCTCGGTGCTGCGCTGGCCCCTGGTCTTCCTGTGGCGCTGGCTGCGCCGCGGCGGGCGGCCCCGGCGGCCGGACCCGGCGGAGTGACGGGCGACCGGTGATCGTCCTCGACGCGATCCTCGACCTCATGTCCGAAGGCCGGGCGGCGGCGATGCTGGTCGGCGGCGCGCTGGGCGGGCTGGGGCTTGGCTTCTGGCTGGGGCGGCGGGGCTGGGGCCTGGCCCTGGCCGGGCTCGCGATGATGCTGGCCCTGGCCGGGCTGTCGTTCTGGGCGGCGAGCCGGGGAAGCGGCGAGTGGGGGCGGCAGCTCGGCTTCGTCCTGCTGGCACTGCTGGGTCCCTTGCCCGCGCTCCTCGGCCTCGCTATCGGCGGGGCGGCGGGTGTGTGGCGACGGAGGCGGCATGACGGATGACATCGCGTGGCCGCCCCTGAGGGGCACGTTGACCGAGGACCGCCCGCTGGCGGACCTGACCTGGCTGCGGGTGGGAGGGGCGGCCGACGCCCTGGTGCAGCCGGCCGACGTGGCGGACCTGTCGGCCTTCCTGGCGGCGCTGCCTGCCGGGGTCCCGGTCTTTCCGATGGGGGTGGGCTCCAACCTGATCGTGCGGGACGGGGGCGTCCGGGGAGCGGTGATCCGGCTCGGGCGCGGCTTCAACGGGATCGCGGTCGAGGGGACGCGGGTGCGCGCGGGGGCGGCGGCGCTGGATGCCCATGTGGCCCGCAAGGCGGCCGAGGCGGGGCGGGACCTCACCTTCCTGCGCACGATCCCCGGCACGGTGGGCGGCGCGGTGCGGATGAACGCGGGCTGCTACGGAGCCTACGTCGCGGACGTGCTGGTGGAGGTGACGGCGGTGCGGCGCGACGGCCGGGTCGAGACGATCCCCGCCGCGGACCTCCGGCTCGCCTATCGGTCGAGCGAGCTGCCCGAGGGGGCCGTGATCGTCGAGGCGGTCTTCGAGGCGCCCGAGGGCGATCCGGCGCGGCTTCAGGCGCGCATGGAGGAGCAACTGGCCAAGCGCGACGCGACTCAGCCGACCAGGGACCGCACGGCCGGGTCAACCTTCCGCAACCCGGCGGGATTCTCCAGCACCGGGCGGGCCGACGACACCCACGAGTTGAAAGCCTGGAAACTAATTGATGACGCGGGAATGCGGGGAGCGCGGCTGGGTGGCGCGGTCATGAACCCGATGCACGCGAATTTCCTAACGAATGCGGGCGGAGCCACGGCGGCGGAGCTTGAAACATTGGGCGAAGCGGTACGGAAAGCGGTTTACGCTCACGCGGGAGTGAGTCTAGACTGGGAAATCATGCGGGTCGGCGACCCCGCATAAATAGAATTCTCGCCAATGGGCGGAGCGGCTCCGGGCAAGGGCCGAAGGTGACACGAGACGGGCCGGCCAGGTCCGCGGAAATGGGGCAGTTCGGGCATGTCGCGCAAGACAGGTCCCACAGTCGCCGTCCTCATGGGCGGCCCGTCGGCGGAGCGTGAGGTCTCGCTCTCCTCGGGTCGTCAATGCGCGGCGGCGTTGCGGGAGGCGGGCTTCGAGACCGTCGAAATCGACGCCGGCCCGGACCTCGCGCAGAGGCTGGCCGAGTCGCGGCCGGACGTGGCCTTCAACGCGCTTCACGGGCGCTGGGGCGAGGACGGCTGCGTTCAGGGTCTCCTGGAATGGCTCCGCATCCCCTACACCCATTCGGGCGTGCTGGCCTCGGCGCTGGCCATGGACAAGCAGAAGGCCAAGGAGGCCTTCCGGCGGGCCGGGCTGCCGGTGGTCGAGAGCCTGCTCGCCCCGCGCGAGGAGGTGTCCGAGCGGCACCTGCTCCGGCCGCCCTATGTCGTGAAGCCCAACAACGAAGGGTCCTCGGTCGGGGTCTACATCGTCCGCGAGGGATCGAACGCCCCTCGGCTGGCCGAGACCATGCCCGAAACCGTGATGGTCGAGGCCTTCGCGCCGGGGCGGGAACTGACCACCGCCGTCCTGGACGACCGGGCGCTGACGGTGACGGACATCCTGACGGACGGCTGGTACGACTACGACGCGAAGTACGCGCCGGGCGGGTCGCGCCACGTGGTGCCCGCCGAGGTGCCGCGGGACGTCTTCGACGCCTGCCTCGACCACGCGCTGCGGGCGCACGAGGCGCTGGGCTGCCGGGGGCTGTCGCGCACCGATTTCCGCTGGGACGAATCGAAGGGGCTGGATGGCCTCGTGGTCCTGGAGCTGAACACCCAGCCGGGCATGACGCCCACCTCGCTCGCCCCCGAGCAGGCGCAGGCGGTGGGCATCGCCTTTCCGGATCTCTGCCGCCGGCTGGTGGAGGACGCCTCGTGCGGACGCTGATCCTGCTCTGGCGCCTCACGCTGCCCTCGCTCCTGAGCGGGGCCGCGCGGGTGCGCCCGGGCGGGCGGCGCGACCCGGCGCCCTCGGTCTGGTCCTACCGCTACCAGCGGCTGATGCTCACGCCCTTCTACCGGCGGCTCATCCATGTGGGCGGGCCGGTGGCGCTGGTGATGCTGGTCGTCGGGCTCTGGCTCGCCTCGGCCGAGAACCGGGCGGCCCTGGGCGCGCGGATCGAGGCGATGAAGGACGCCGTGCAGGAACGGCCCGAGTTCATGGTCACGGCGCTGGAGATCGCGGGCGCCGACCGGGCGCTGACCATCGCCATCCGCGAGGTGGCGCGGCTGGACTTGCCCGTGTCGTCCTTCGATCTCGACCTCGACGCGCTGCGGCTCAGGATCGCGGACCTGACCGCCGTTCGCACGGCGCAGCTGCGGGTGACGCCCGAGGGCGCCTTGGAGATCGCCGTGGTGCAGCGCAAGCCGGTGGCCGTCTGGCGCTACGCCGACGGGCTGCGGCTCATCGACGCCGAGGGCGTGATGACCGGGATGATCGCCGAGCGCGCCGACCGGCCGGACCTGCCGCTGATCGCCGGGGACGGTGCCAAGGACGCCATCGACGAGGCGCTGGAGCTGTTCGCCGCCGCCGCCCCGATCGCGCCGCGCCTGCGCGGCCTCGTCCGCATGGGAGAGCGGCGCTGGGACATGATCCTGGACAAGGACCTTCGCATCCTTCTGCCCGAGGAGGGCGCCGTGCGCGCGCTGGAGCGCGTGATCGCGCTCCATCAGGCGCAGGAGATGCTCGACCGCGACGTGCAGGTCGTCGACCTGCGCCTGGGCGAGCGCCCGACGCTCCGCCTTTCCCCGCCCGCCATGGCGACGCTGCGCGGCAGCACCGTCGTGGCCCGGGCCCCCACCGCGCCCATCGAAGAGGATCACTGATGCGCCCCCTGTACGAGACCCAGCGACTCATGCGCGGCATCCGGCGCGCCGCGCTCCAGCGGGGGGTGATCGCCGTCCTGGATCTCGGGACCAGCAAGACCGCCTGCCTGGTGCTGCGCTTCGACGGGCCGCAGCGGGTGGGCGGCGACGGGGTCGGGCCCATGGCGGGGCAGGCGCAGTTCAAGGTCATCGGCCATGCCGTCACCCGGTCGCGCGGGGTGCGCTGGGGCGAGGTCGATTCGATGCGCGAGACCGAGTCGGCCATCCGCACCGCCGTCCAGCAGGCGCAGGCGGCGGCGCAGGTGCGGGTGGACCACGTGATCGTCTGCTTCTCGGGCGCGCGGCCCGAAAGCTTCGCGCTCTTCGGCGAGGCCGAGGTCGAAGGGCCGACCGTGGACGGCTGGGACATCGGGCGGGTGCTTGCCTCCTGCGAGGCGCCCGAGATCGGGCCGGGGCGCGAGGTGCTGCACGCCCATCCCGTCCACTGGTCGCTCGACCACCGGATGGGGCTGTCGGACCCGCGCGGGCAGGTGGGCCGGCAACTGGCCGCGGACCTGCACCTCCTGTCGGTGGACGGGGCGGCGATCGAGACGCTTCTGCTGTGCCTCAAGCGCTGCGACCTCGAATGCGCGGGCATCGCCTCCTCGGCCTATGTCTCGGGGCTGTCGAGCCTCGTGGAGGACGAGCAGGAGCTGGGCGCGGTCTGCATCGACATGGGGGGCGGAACCACCGGCCTGTCGATCTTCGTGCGCAAGCACATGATCTATGCCGATTCGGTGCGGATGGGGGGCGACCACGTCACCTCGGACATCTCCATGGGCCTGCAGATGCCCGCGCCGCTGGCCGAGCGGATCAAGACGCTGCATGGCGGCGTGGTGGCCACCGGCAAGGACGACCGGGAGCTGATCCCCATCGGCGGCGACACCGGCGACTGGGAGCACGACCGTCGCAAGGTCAGCCGCACCGAGCTCATCGGCATCATGCGCCCGCGCGTGGAGGAGATCCTGGAGGAGGTGCGGGCGCGGCTCGACCGGGCGGGATTCGACCACCTGCCGGGGCAGAGCATTGTGCTGACCGGGGGCGGAAGCCTGATCCCCGGGCTCGACGGGCTCGCGGCGCGCATCCTGGGGCGCAAGGTGCGTCTCGGCCGGCCCCTGCGCGTGCAGGGGCTTCCGGTCGCGGCCACGGGCGCGGCCTTCTCGGCGGCGGTGGGACTCACGCTCTTCGCGGCGAACCCGCAGGACGAATGGTGGGACTTCGAGATCCCGCCCGACCGCCAGTCCGCGCGGTCCTTCAAGCGGGCGATGCGCTGGTTCAAGGAGAACTGGTGATGTGCGAAAAGCCGCCGATGCCCGGAGGACACGGCGGGCACGGCCGTCAACGCTCATGGTGATTTCGTGGCGTGTGTGATTTTGGCGTGACGGGTGGGCCGGGCGTGGATAAAGTTGACGGCACCGTCAGCGAAGTCCGGAACGGGACCGGATCGGGACAAGGCGGCGGCCGCACGGGCGCGGCTCGATAACAGCTAACAGACAGGCGGACAGCGCGATGGCACTCAATCTTTCGCTCCCGGGGCAGGAGGAGCTGAAGCCCCGGATCACCGTGTTCGGCGTGGGCGGCGCCGGCGGAAACGCGGTGAACAACATGATCGAGAAGCAGCTCGACGGGGTCGAGTTCGTCGTCGCGAACACCGACGCGCAGGCGCTCAAGGGATCGCACGCGGTGACCAAGATCCAGATGGGGTCCAAGGTCACGCAGGGGCTGGGCGCGGGCGCCAAGCCATCGGTCGGCGCCGCGGCGGCCGAGGAGTCGATCCAGGAGATCGTCGACCAGCTCGCCGGCGCGCACATGTGCTTCATCACCGCCGGCATGGGCGGCGGCACCGGCACGGGCGCGGCGCCGATCATCGCGCAGGCCGCGCGGGAGCTGGGCGTGCTGACCGTGGGCGTCGTGACCAAGCCCTTCCACTTCGAGGGCGTGAAGCGGATGCGTCAGGCCGAGGAGGGCGTCGAGGCGCTCCAGAAGGTCGTGGACACGCTCATCATCATCCCGAACCAGAACCTGTTCCGCCTCGCCACCGAGAACACCACCTTCACCGAGGCCTTCGCGCTGGCCGACGACGTCCTGTACCAGGGCGTGAAGGGGGTGACCGACCTGATGGTGCGACCGGGCCTCATCAACCTCGACTTCGCGGACGTCCGCGCCGTGATGGACGAGATGGGCAAGGCCATGATGGGCACTGGCGAGGCCGAAGGGCCCGACCGCGCCACCCACGCCGCCGAGAAGGCGATCGCGAACCCGCTCCTCGACGAGATCAGCCTCAAGGGCGCCAAGGGCGTGCTGATCAACATCACCGGCGGCTACGACATGACCCTGTTCGAGCTGGACGAGGCCGCCAACAAGATCCGCGAGATGGTGGACGAGGACGCCAACATCATCGTGGGCTCGACGCTCGACACCGACATGGGCGGCAAGATGCGCGTGTCCGTGGTGGCCACCGGCATCGACGCCTCGGCGCGCGGCATGGAGCCGCCGATGCCGCGCCGCGCCACGAACGCGCCCGCCCCGGCCCAGCAGCCGGCCGCCGCGCCGCGCCCGGCCCCGCAGGCTCAGGCTCCGGCCGCGCGTCCGGCCCCGGTGGCCCAGGCCCGTCCGGCCGCGCCCGCCCGCGCCGCCGCGCCGACGCCCCGCGCCGCGGCTGAGGAGCGTTACGAGCCCAGCTACACGCCGCAGGCCGACGATTACGACGACGCGCCGCAGATCGCGGACGGACTGCCGCCGCCGGCCTACAACCCGCAGCCCGCGCCCCGGCCCGAGCCCGTCGCCGAAGCGCAGCCCGCGCCTCAGGCCCGCCCGGCCCCCGGCACGCCCACGCCCGAGGCCGTCGACCGCCTGCGCCAGCTCGCCCAGCGCGCGGCGCAGTCGCAGCCCCGCGCGCCCGAGCCCCGTTCGGCCGAGGCTCCGCGCCCGGCCGCGGCTCCGGCGGCCGACAAGCGCGGCGGCGGCTTCGGGATCAACTCGCTCATCAACCGCATGACCGGCGCGCCCAGCGAGGGCGGGGCGGCCGCCGCGGCGGCGCCCGCTCCGCGTGCCCAGCCCCGTCCGGCCTTTGATCCGGAGTCGGATCAGGAACGGGCCGACATTCCCGCCTTCCTTCGCCGCCAGGCGAACTGAGCGCCGGACCCGCTCCGGATCGTTGCAAAGGCCGCCCTCCGGGGCGGCCTTTCCCGTTTCGGGAGCCGTGTTTCAACGAGTCAGAATACGTGAGTTGGCGACTCGCTCTTCGCTTCCTAGATCGGTGATCGAGCAGAACGAAAGTCAAAGCCGTGCAAACGACCCTCCTCCAGCCCATCGCGGTCTCTGGCGTCGGCCTTCATTCAGGGGCGACGGTGCGCGTGACCCTGCGTGACGCCGCGCCGGGCACGGGCATCCGCTTCCGCCGGGTCGACCGGCCCGAGCCCGGCGCGGTGCTGCCCGCGCTCTGGGACCGGGTGGAGGTCTCGCCGCTCAACACCCGCCTGTCAGACGGCCAGGGGCTGTCGGTCTCGACCATCGAGCACCTGATGGCGGCCTTCGCCGGGACGGGACTGCACAACGTCGTGGTGGAGATCGACGGGCCGGAGGTGCCGATTCTCGACGGGTCGAGCGCGCCCTGGATGCGTGCGATCCTCGACGCGGGCCTGCGCCGCCTGGACGCGCCGCTGCGCGTGCTGGAGGTGCTGGAGCCCGTGGAGGTCCGCGAGGGGCCGGCGCTGGCGCGGCTGGAGCCCTCGGCCGTGCCGGCCATGAGCTTCGCCATCGACTTCCCCGACGCCGCCATCGGCCGCCAGGCGCTGGATCTGGAGCTGTCGGGTCCGGCCGTCCTGCGCGAGCTTTGCGACAGCCGGACGTTCTGCCGCGAGTCGGACGTGGAGGCGATGCGGGCGCGGGGCCTCGCGCTGGGCGGGACCTATCTCAACGCCGTGGTCGTGGACGGGGCGCGGGTGCTGAGCCCCGGCGGCCTGCGTCACCCCGACGAGGCGGTGCGCCACAAGATGCTGGACGCCGTGGGCGACCTTGCCACCGCAGGCGGGCCGGTTCTGGGCCGCTATGTCGGCGTGCGCTCGGGTCACGCGATGACGAACCGGCTGCTGCGGGCGCTCTTTGCGCGGCCTTCGGCTTGGCGCTGGATCGAGGCCGACCCGGCTCTGGCAGCGCGTCTGCCGGGCGCGGGCGTCGACGCCCTGGGGATGGCCGACCTGCCCGCCGTCGCGTGACGTGCGAAAAAGTCTGGCGAATGTGCATTTTGCCCTCTCGGAAAGCGTGCTAATCCGGCCGGGACGGGGACTTGGGGTCCCCCAATCAACATCTGCGGCGAGGCGCGGCATGGCGAGAGGGCGGGGACGGGCGGGCATGTGGCTGGCGATGGCGCTGGGCCTGTCGGCCTGTGGCGGCAACGCGGGCGACGGCTTCCGCGAATCCGGCGCGCTCGAGTCGCTGACGCCCGAGCAGATCTTCGTGCAGGGCGAGTTGCTGCTGGAGGAAGGGCGCGAGGACGACGCGGCTTTCACCTTCACCGAAATCGAGCGGCTCTATCCCTATTCGGGCTGGGCGCGGCGCGGGCTCATCATGGCGGCCTTTGCCTTCCACCGCGACGGCGACTACGAGAACGCGCGGGGCGCGGCGCAGCGCTACCTCGACTTCTATCCGGCCGAGGAGGACGCCGCCTACGCGCAGTATCTCCTGGCGCTCAGCTACTACGACCAGATCGACGACGTGGGGCGCGACCAGGGGCTGACCTTCCAGGCGCTGCAGGCGCTGCGCACGGTGATCGAGGTCTATCCCGACAGCCCCTACGCGGCCGATGCGATCGTGAAGTTCGACCTCGCCTTCGACCACCTGGCGGCGAAGGAGATGGAGATCGGTCGGTTCTACCTCGCGCGCGGGAACTACACGGCGGCGGCGAACCGCTTCCGCGTGGTGGTCGAGGATTTCCAGACCACCCGCCATACGCCCGAAGCTCTGCACCGGCTGGTGGAGACCTATCTCGCGCTGGGGCTCGACGCCGAGGCGCAGACGGCGGGCGCCATCCTGGGCGCGAACTATCAGGCGAGCGACTGGTACCGCGACAGCTACGCGCTGCTGACGGGCCGGGGGCTGCGGCCCGAGTCGGTGGGCGACAACTGGCTGAGCGCGATCTATCGGCAGGTGATCCGGGGCGAGTGGATCTGAGGCCGCGCGCCTGCGGCGACGGTCGCAGGCGTATTTGAGCCAAGTTGATGAGGCGGTCCCATCAACTTGGTCCAAGTACGCCTGCCCGGCGGTGAGGCCGGGCGCGCCGGTTCACATGACAGCGCCCATCTGCCAGGGCACGAACTCGGCCCCGCCAAAGCCCAACTCCTCGGACTTGGTGTGCTGGCCGCTCGCCGTGGCGAGGAACTTTTCGAAGATCTCGCGGCCCTTCTCCTCTAGCGGGACACCGGCCGAGACGACGTCGCCGCAGTTGATGTCCATGTCGTCGGACATGCGGGCGTACATCTCGCTATTGGTGGCGAGCTTGATGCAGGGCACCGGCTTGTAGCCCGAGACCGAGCCGCGCCCGGTGGTGAAGACGATCAGGTTCGCGCCCGAGGCGATCTGCCCCGTGACCGAGCAGGGGTCGTAGCCGGGCGAGTCCATATAGACGAAGCCGCGCTCGGTGATCGGCTCGGCGAACTTGTAGACCTGCGTGAGCGGCGCGGTGCCGCCCTTGGCGACAGCGCCCAGGGATTTCTCCAGGATGGTCGTGAGGCCGCCCTTCTTGTTGCCGGGCGAAGGGTTGTTGTCCATCTCGCCGCCGTTGCGGGCGGTGTAGTCCTCCCACCACTTGATGCGCTCGACGATCTTTTCGCCCACCTCGCGGGAGACCGCACGGCGGGTCAGAAGATGCTCGGCCCCGTAGATCTCGGGCGTCTCGGACAGGATCGTGGTGCCGCCATGGGCCACGAGGAGGTCCGACGCCGCGCCGAGCGCCGGGTTGGCGGTAATGCCCGAATAGCCGTCCGAGCCGCCGCATTGCATCCCGATTACGAGATGCTCGAGTCCGGCGGGCTCGCGGACGGCGCGGGCGGCCGAGTCCGCCATCTCGCGCAGGATCGCGACGCCCTTTTCGACGGTGCGGCGGGTTCCGCCCGTCTGCTGGATCGTCATGTAGCGGAACGCGCCGTCGCCGCGCATCCGGCCCTGGCCCACGAGGTCGGGGACCTGCATGACCTCGCAACCCAGGCCGACGAGCAGGATGCCCGCGAAGTTCGGGTTGCGGGCGTAGCCCTGGAGCGTGCGGAAGAGCGTTTCGTAGCCTTCGTCGGTCCCGGACATCCCGCAGCCGGTTCCGTGGACGATCGGCACCACGCCGTCGATGGCGGGGTTGTCGCGCAGCCAGTCCTCGCGCTCGCAGGCCTCGGCGATGAAGCGGGCGACGCTCCCTGAGCAGTTCACCGAGGTCAGCACGCCCAGGTAGTTGCGTGTGCCCACTTGTCCGTCCTGGCGGTGGTAGCCCAGGAACTGGCGCACCTCGGTGACGGGGGGCAGCGGACGTAGGTCGGTGCCGAAGGCGTAGTCGGTGTCGTGGGCGCCCATGCCGAGGTTGTGGGTATGGACATGCTGGCCGGGCTGGATGGCCTGCGTGGCCGCCCCGATGATCTGGCCGTAGCGGATGACGTTGGACCCGGGCGCAATGGGCGCCACCGCGATCTTGTGGCCGCGCGGGACCGGGCCGGGCACGGGAGCGCCGAGTTCGGGCAGGACGATGCCCGCCGCGAGATCCGCAAGCGCGATGACCACGTTATCGGCCGGGTGCAGGCGGATGGTGGCGGAGGTCGTCAGGTCGAGCATTGGGGTTCCCCCTCGGGCCGGGTCGTTGACATGATTCGGACGGCAGCTAACATGCTAGCATGTCGCGCACTGCTGTTGAATCACCTCCGGATGCGGAGATGCCGATCCTCCGATCCCTGGACGGCTATGCGGGCTCGTTGGCGCAGCGGGTCTACGGGACGCTCAAGGAGGCGATCCTTGACCTTTCGCTGAAGCCCGGGGCAATCCTGCGCAAGGGCGAGGTCTGCGCGACCCTTGGCGTGTCACGCAGCCCCGTGTCCGAGGCCTTGGCCCGGCTCGCCTCGGAGGCGCTGGTGGACGTGGTGCCGCAGGCGGGGACCTTCGTCGCGCGGCTTTCGATGGAGGAGGTGCGCGAGGGGGCCTTCCTGCGCGAGGCGCTTGAACTGGCGGCCGTGGAGTTGGTGGCCGGGGCGGCGACGGAGGCGCAGTTGATCCAGCTGCGCCGCAGCCTGCGGCTGCAGGAGGCGCTGGTGGAGGACGCCGACGTGGGCGGGTTCTATGCGGCCGACGCGCAGTTCCACGAGATGATCCTGAGCTTTACCGGCCACCGGCGGCTGCCGGGGCTGTCGCGCACCGCCTGGGTCCATGTGGACCGGGCCCGGCGGCTCCTGCTGCCCGAGCCGGGGCGGGTGGGCGAGACGCTGGAGGAGCACCGGGCGATCCTCGCGGCATTGGAGGCCCGCGATCCGGTCGCGGCGCGGGGCGCGACGCGGACCCATCTGCGGCAGGTGGTGACGCGACTCGAACGGCTGGTGGAGGCGCGGCCGGAGCTCTTTGCCTGAGGGCCGTGCCGCCCGGTCCTTGCCGGGGCGAGCCGGGACTCACTAGCATGTCGGCAGGACAGGGGGACGGGATGCACCTGAAGACGCGACTCCACGCCAAAAGCGGGCTGGCCTTCACCGAGCTGGGGCTGGGGACGGCCCCGCTCGCCAATCTTTACCGCTCCGTGTCCGAAACGGAGGCGCGCGCCATCATGGACGCAGCCTGGGCGGGCAGCGTCCGGCATTTCGACACCGCGCCGCTCTACGGGCTGGGGCTGGCGGAGTCGCGGCTCAACCCCTTCCTGCGGGGGAAGGATCGCGATTCCTACGTGTTGGCCTCCAAGGTGGGGCGCTGGCTCAAGGCCACGACCTTCGAGGGGCGCGAGGGGCACGGGAAGTGGTTCGACGTCCCGTCGCGCGTGGGCGTCTACGACTATTCCTACGACGGGGTGATGCGGTCGCTGGAGTTCTCGCTGGAGCGACTGGGCGTGGACCGGATCGACATCCTGCACGCGCACGACCTCGACGTCTGGACGCACGGCTCGCAGGACAAGCTGGACCGCTGGCTGGGGCAATTCGTCGAGGGCGGCCACCGCGCGCTGCACGACCTGAGGTCGCAAGGTGTGATCCGGGCCATCGGGCTCGGGATCAACGAATGGCAGACGGCGCAGTGGCTGGCCGAGCGGGCGGACCTCGACGTGATCCTGCTCGCCGGGCGCTACACTCTGCTGGAGCAGGAGGCGGCGCGAAGCTTCCTGCCGGTCGCGCGCGAGAAGGGGATCGGCGTCATCATCGGCGGGCCCTACAACTCGGGCGTCCTCGTGGGGAAGGAGTTCTACAACTACGACCGGGTGCCGCCGGCCGTGGCCGAGCGCGCGAAGCGTCTGCGCGCCGTGTGCGACAGCCATGACGTGAATCTCACCGATGCGGCCTTCCAGTTCCCGCTGCGCCACCCGGCGGTGGTCTCGGTGATCCCCGGCAGCCAGAGCGTGGCCGAGATGGAAGGAAACCTCCGCGCGGCCACGGCGACAGTCCCCGAGGCGCTCTGGGAGGACCTCGCGAGCCAGGGGCTGATCCCCGAGGCCGTGCCGGCGTGAGAGCGCGCGGTTCCGTGAGGACCGGGGCCCGGTGGCGGGGGTTGACCCCCCTCCGGGCGCAGGCCACATCCTGAGCGGGACAGGCGGGAGACGGGGATGCTGCGCGCGCTCGAGATACGCGACATGCTCATCATCGAGCGGCTCGACCTCGCCTTCCGGCCCGGGCTGAACGTGCTGACGGGCGAGACGGGGGCGGGGAAGTCGATCCTGCTCGACAGCTTGGGCTTCGTGCTGGGCTGGCGCGGGCGGGCCGAACTGGTGCGGCGCGGGGCCGAGCGGGGCGAGGTGACGGCGGTCTTCGAGCTGCCGCCCGGCCATCCGGGGCATGCCGTGCTGGCCGAGGCGGGGATCGAGCCCAACGAGGACGACCCTGCCGAACTGATCCTGCGACGCGTCAACTATCAGGACGGGCGCAAGACGGCCTGGATCAACGACCGCCGCGCCAGCGGAGAGACGCTGCGGGCGCTGTCCGAGACGCTGGTGGAGCTGCACGGGCAGCAGGACGACAAGGGCCTGCTGAACCCGCGCGTGCACCGGCAGCTTCTGGACGACTTCGCCGGGGCGGAGGGGCTTCTCTCGCGCGTGCGCGAGACCTGGGCCGGGCGGCGCGAAGCCCGGCGGGCGCTTTCGGAGGCCGACGCGGCACGCGCCAAGCTGAAGGCCGAGGAGGACTTCCTGCGCCACGCGGTGGAGGAGATGTCGAAGCTCGACCCGCAGCCGGGCGAGGAGGCCAGCCTCGACGCCCAGCGGCGGCTGATGCAGGCCGGGGAGAAGATCCGCGAGGGCATCGCCAAGGCGCTGAACGCCATTTCCTCGCAAGGCGCCGAGGGGCTGATCTCCGAAGCGATGCGGCGGCTCGACGCCGCCGTGGACCAGGCCGAAGGGCGGCTCGACGAGCCGCTGGCGGCGCTGGAGCGGGCGCAGGAGGCCTTGGGCGAGGCCGAGGGCGGCGTGCGCGACTTCCTCGACGCGCTGACCTTCGACCCGCGCGCGTTGGAGGAGACGGAGGAGCGGCTCTTCGCCATCCGGGCGCTTGCGCGCAAGCACAATGTCTTGCCGGACGATCTGCCCGCGCTGGGCGAGGCCATGGCCGGGCGCCTTGCGGCGCTGGACGCGTCCGAGGCGGACCAGTCGCGGCTGACGGCCGCGGTGAAGGCGGCGGACGCGGCCTATGCGACGGCGGCGGACGAGCTGTCGGCCTTCCGGCGCGACGCGGCCGGGCGGCTCGCGGCGGCGATGTCGGCGGAACTGCCCCCCTTACGCATGGAGCGCGCGGTGTTCTCGGTCGAGGTCACGGCTGCGGAGCCCGGCCCCGAGGGGCAGGACGACGTGCGCTTCGTGGCCGCGACCAACCCCGGCGCGCCGCCGGGGCCGCTCGACCGCATCGCGTCGGGCGGGGAGCTGTCGCGATTCCTGCTGGCGCTCAAGGTCTGCCTGCTGCGGGAAGGCGACGCCAAGACCATGATCTTCGACGAGATCGACCGCGGCGTGGGCGGGGCGACGGCGGCGGCCGTCGGCCGGCGGCTCGCCGATCTCGCGCGCGGGGGGCAGGTGCTGGTCGTGACGCACTCGCCGCAGGTGGCTGCGCTGGGCGCGCATCACTGGCGCGTGGAGAAGCGGGTGACGGACGGCATGACGACCTCGCGCGTGGTGCCCCTGGACCCGCAGGACCGCGTGGACGAGATCGCGCGGATGCTTGCGGGCGAGACTGTCACCGAGGCCGCGCGCGGGGCCGCGCGCGAGCTTCTGGGGGACGCGGCCTGACAGCCTAGAGCCGCTCGATGCGGACCTTGCCCGGGTAGAAGGCGAGGTGGCCGGCGATGGGGGCCACGTCGTCGATGGGAGCCTCGTAGGACCAGGCGGCGTCCTGCGCCCGGCTGCCTTCGCCCACGAAGGTGAAGTAGCTGGCCTGCCCCTTGTGCGGGCATGTGGTGCGGGTGGGCGAGGGCTCGAACAGCGCCATCGCGATGTCGTCGCGGGGAATGTAGATGACCGCAGGGTAGGTGCCCTCGCGCAGCTCCAGCGCGCGGCGGCTTTCGGCCAGGACGGCGCCGTCGGCGGTCACGACCCAGGTCCCGTCCGAGGGCGTGATGGTGATGTGCTTCGTCATGCTGAAACTCCCCTGTTCGCTTACCGCTACAGGAAAGGTGGGTGGAGCCCCGACAGGCCGCAAGGGCATCAGAGCGGGGCGCAAGCGGAGTCCAGCCAATCGCGCGCCGCACCCTCGACCCGCGGCCAGATCCGGTCGAGGACGCCCGCATGGTAGGCGTCGATCCAGGCGCGCTCGTCGCGGGACAGGAGGTCCGGCACGATCAGCCGCCGGTCGAGCGGCACCCAGGTGAGCGTGCGGAACGACAGCATCGCGCGGTCGTCGGCGCCGGGCAGGGAGGGGGCCTCCTCCACGAGAATCAGGTTCTCGATGCGGATGCCCCAGGCGCCCTCGCGGTAGTAGCCGGGCTCGTTGGACAGGATCATGCCGGGCTCGAGCGGCACGTCCGACAGGCGCGACAGGCGCTGCGGGCCCTCGTGGACGCTCAGGAACACGCCCACGCCATGGCCGGTGCCGTGGTCGTAGTCCTGCCCGGCGAGCCAGAGCGGATAGCGGGCGAGCGCGTCGAGGTGCTGGCCGGCGACGCCCTTGGGGAAGCGGGCGCGGCTGATGGCGATCATGCCCTGAAGCACGCGGGTATAGGACTCGGCGGCGCCTTCCGGCGCGGGGCCAATGGCGACCGTGCGGGTGATGTCGGTCGTGCCGTCGAGGTACTGGCCGCCCGAGTCGACCAGTAGCAACTCGCCCGGGCGGACTGGGGCGTCGGTCTGCTCCGTCACGCGGTAATGGACGATGGCCCCATGCGCGGCCGCGCCGCAGATCGTGTCGAAGCTGAGGTCCAGGAGCGCGTTGGTGGCGCGGCGGAAGCCTTCGAGCCCCCGCACCACGTCGATCTCGGTCAGGCCGCCCTTGGGCGCCTCGCGGTCGAGCCAGGCGAGGAAGCTCACCATCGCCGCGCCGTCGCGCAGGTGCGCTTCGGTGGTGGCGGCGATCTCGGCGGCCGACTTGCGGGCCTTGGGCAGCAGGCAGGGGTCGGACCCGCGCGACACGGTGATGCCCCGGGCGGTCAGGAACTGGTGGATCGCCTCGGGGCAGCTCTTGGGATCGAGCCGGGTCGGCGAGGGGAGGAAGTCCAGGCCGGGGACGAAGGAGGTCTCCGGATGGACGCGGACCTCCTCGCCCAGGTGGTCGCGGATCGCGTCGGCCTTGCCCGGGCGGGCATAGAGGTCGCAGGTCCCGTCCTCGTGCAGCACCGCGAAGGCGTGGGGGACGGGGTTGTAGGCCACGTCGCCACCCCGGATGTTGAGGAGCCAGGCGATGCTGTCGGGCAGCGTCAGGACGCAGGCCCGCTCGCCCGCCTCGCGGAGCTGCGCGGCCAGTCGGGCGCGCTTGGAGGCATGGCTCTCGCCCGCGATCTCCTCGGGGAAGGCCGAGAAGGCTGCGTCGGGCGCGGCGGGGCGGTCGGACCAGAGGCGGTTGATGGGGTTGTCAATGGGGACGAGGCCGATGCCCTTGGGCGTCAGGCGCTCGCGCAGGTTCTCGATCTCGTCCACGGTGTGGAGCCAGGGGTCGAAGCCCACGCGCTGCCCCGAGCCCAGCCGTTCGAGAAGCCAGTCCGCGAGCTTCACCTCGGGCCAGTTCACGGGGGTGAAGTCGGGGGCGACCTGCGAGCGGACCTGCACGCGGTAGCGGCCATCGACGAAGACCCCTGCCTCCTGTGCCGTCACGGCGCAGAAGCCCGCCGAGCCCGTGAAGCCGGTGAGCCAGGCAAGCCGCTCGTCGGCGGGGGCCACGTATTCGCCCTGAAAGCGGTCGGCGCGGGGCACCAGCACCGCGTCGAGCCCCTCGGCCCCCATCAGCTCGCGCAGCGCGGCCAGCCGCGCGGGACCATGCGACGGGTCCGCCGTCACGTCGAAGCGCTGGAACATCAGGCTCGCCTTCTCTCGTGGCGCGCGCGCTTGCGCGGGTCCGCCTCGAACAGCGAGGCCAGTTGTTCGGTCATGGCGCCGGCGAGCTGCTCCACGTCGGTGATGGTCACGGCGCGCTGGTAGTAGCGCGTCACGTCGTGGCCGATGCCGATGGCGATCAGCTCCACCGCCTTGCGGCGCTCGACCATGGCGATCACGTCGCGCAGGTGCTTCTCCAGCGTGTTGGCAGGGTTCACCGAAAGCGTGGAGTCGTCCACGGGCGCGCCGTCCGAGATGACCATCAGGATCTTGCGTGCCTCGGGGCGGCCCACCATCCGGCGGTGCGCCCATTCCAGCGCCTCGCCGTCGATGTTCTCCTTGAGGAGGCCTTCCTTCATCATCAGGCCGAGGTTCGGGCGCACCCGCCGCCACGGGGCATCGGCCGACTTGTAGACGATGTGGCGCAGGTCGTTGAGGCGGCCGGGCAGGGGCGGGCGACCTTCGCCCAACCACTTCTCGCGGCTCTGCCCGCCCTTCCAGGCGCGGGTGGTGAAGCCCAGGATCTCGACCTTGACCTGGCAGCGCTCCAGCGTCCTGGCTAGCACGTCGGCGCAGATCGCGGCGATGGAGATGGGGCGGCCCCGCATGGAGCCGGAGTTGTCGAGGAGAAGAGTCACCACCGTGTCGCGGAACTCGGTGTCCTTCTCGACCTTGAAGCTCAGCGGCGTCGTGGGGTTGGCCACCACGCGGGCGAGGCGGCCGGCGTCGAGGATGCCCTCCTCGCGGTCGAACTCCCAGCTCCGGTTCTGCTGGGCCTGAAGGCGGCGCTGAAGCTTGTTGGCGAGGCGGCCGACCGCGCCCTTGAGCGGGTCGAGCTGCTGGTCGAGATAGGCGCGCAGGCGGTCAAGCTCGGCGGGCTCGGCCAGCTCCTCGGCGCCGATCACCTCGTCGAACTGGGTGGTGAAGACCTTGTAGCCGGGGTCGGCATCCGAGATGGGCGTCGGGGGCGGAGGCTCGTGCGGGGCCTCGCCCTCGGGCAGCTCCTCGGCGTCCATCTCTTCGGCGTCCGATTCGGCCTCCATCGAGACCTGCGCCTGCGAGCTGTCCTGCTCCTCGTCCTGAGAGCGCTCGGGCGAGGCCTCGGCCTCCTCGGACTCGCTCTCCTGCTCGCCGCCGGCGTCCTCGTCCTCTTCTTCCTCGGGCTCGGCCTCGTCCTGCGGCTCGTCCTCGGCATCGTCGGGGTCGTCGCCGAGCTGGTCGCCGTAGCCCAGGTCGCGGATCACGTCGCGGCTGAACCGCGCGAAGGCGCGCTGGTCGGACAGGAGGTCGGGGATGTCGGCCAGACGCTCGCCGGCCATGTCCTCGATGAAGCCGCGCCAGAGCTCCATGACGTTGGAGGCGCCGGGGGGCAGGGGGCGGCCCGTGGCGAGGTGGCGGATCAGGTAGCCCGCGGCGATGGCGAGGGGGGCGTCCTGCGAGTTGCGGATCTGGTCGTAGCCCTTGCGCCGCGCCTCGGAGGCGATGCGGGCGTCGATGTTGCCGGCGGTGCCCGGCATGTGCTCGGCCCCCAGCGCCTCAACGCGGGCGGTTTCCATCGCCTCCATCAGGTCGCGCGCCATCTGGCCCTGCGGGCGGTAGCGGTCGGCCACGCCGGGGTCGTGCAGGCGGCGGCGCAGCGCGAGGCTGTCGGCCGTGCCGCGGGCGAGCAGGATCTCGTCCTTGGTCAGGCGGCGCGAGACCTGCGGCAGCCGCATCGTGTCCGCCGACAGGCCCGGCGGGTCGACCGAATAGCTGACCGTGAGGTCCGGATCGTCGGCCATGACCTTGGTGGCCTCGGCCAGGGCCTTCTTGAACGGGTCGGCGGGGTTGTCGGAGGGCTTGGACATGAGGAAGATAAAGCACCCGAGGGGGGTGGCGGCAAGGGCGGGCGCGGCCTTCCGCGCAGGGCCTGTGCGGCGGCGCGCGGGCCGGGCGCTTGCCCTTCGGCCCGTTGCGCCCCAGGTTCCGGGCCTGACATCCAACCCGGAGGTTCCGCCATGGCCGATACGCCGCGCATCGCCCTCATCATCAGCTCGACCCGCGATTCGCGCTGGGCCGACAAGCCCGCCCAATGGGCGCTCAAGAAGCTGCAGGCCCGCGGCGACATGGAGGTGGAGCTCGTGGACATCCGCGACTTCCACATCCCGTTCTTCAACGAGGTCGCCTCGAACGCCTATGTCCCCACGCAGGACCCCAACGCACGCCGCTGGCAGGAGAAGATTGCCGGCTTCGACGGCTACGTCTTCCTCGTCGCGGAGTACAATCGTTCGATCACCGGGGCGCTGAAGAACGCGCTGGACCAGGACTACGTCGACTGGGGCCGCAAGCCCATGGGTGCGATCGGCTACGGCTCCGTGGGCGCGGCCCGCGCCATCGAGCAGCTTCGCCTGATGGCGGTCGAGCTGCAGATGGTCCCGGTGCGCGCCGGCGTCCACATCGGCGGCTCCGAGTTCTACCGCGTCGGCCCCTACAACCCGAATCCCGAGCCCATCGAGGCCATCGACGGGGTGCTGGACGGGTCGTTCAAGGACATGGCCGACCAGGTGGCCTGGTACGCCCGCGTCCTCAAGCCCGCCCGCGCCGAGGCCGCGCAGGCGGCTGCCTGACGGCCGGCCGCCCGGGCCGCGACCGAGCGCCGTCCAGGGGTCCTGGGCGGCGTTGTCGTGTCCGGGGCGGGCGAGGGCAAGGTTGGGCAAGACGCGGGTCTCCGGGCTGTTGGCCCGAAGATCGCAGGAGCGGGTTAAGGAAGCGTAGCGGCACCGCGCGGTGGGTCTAACGCAAGGTTAACGGCGGTTGGCGCGGTGGACCGGCCGGGCTAGCGGGCCGGGAGACCCGGAATGCCGCCCTGTTCGAGGAACCGCAGGTCGCCTTCCAGCCGGGCGCAGTTCCGGAGAAGCGTCTCGAACAGTTCCTCGCTCTGCTCGTCGCCGTCGCGGACATAGGCGGTCAGGAGGTCGCGCATCCAGGGACGGCGCTCGGCGATGAGCCGGTCGGTCTCGGCCTCGCCGATGACGCGCACGGAGGCCGCGCGGAACCGGGCGGCCAGCGCCCGCTCGCCTTCGTCGCCCAGCACGTCGGCGTAGCCTTCCCAGAGGGCGGCGCAGTGGGCGGGCGGGTAGATGGAGGGGCGGTCGTCCGCCGGCGCCGCAAGGGGGAGGCCCGCCAGGAGGCAGGCCAGGGGCGCCCCGGAGCGGAGCGCCCGGGCCCTCACCGCATCGCCATGGCGACGGCGCTTTCGGGAAGTTCCTCGGCGAAGCAGCGCTGGTAGAACTCGGCCACGGTCTGGCGCTCCAGCTCGTCGCACTTGTTGAGGAAGGACAGCCGGAAGGCGTAGCCAACGTTGCGGAAGATCTCGGCGTTCAGCGCCCAGTTGATGACCGTGCGCGGGCTCATGACGGTGGACAGGTCGCCGTTCATGAAGGCCGTCCGGGTGAGGTCCGCCACCGTCACCATCTGGTTGATCGTCCGGCGGCCCTTCTCGGTGTTGTAGTGGGGGCACTTGGCCAGGACGATCGCGGCCTCGGCGTCGTGGGACAGGTAGTTGAGCGTCGCGACGAGGGACCAGCGGTCCATCTGCGCCTGGTTGATCTGCTGGACGCCATGGTAGAGGCCGGTCGTGTCGCCCAGCCCCACCGTGTTCGCCGTCGCGAAGAGCCGGAAGGACGGGTGCGGCGTCAGGATCTGGTTCTGGTCCATCAGCGTGAGCTTGCCGTCGGTCTCCAGCACGCGCTGGATGACGAACATCACGTCGGGGCGGCCCGCGTCGTATTCGTCGAAGACGATGGCGCAGGGGTTCCGCAGCGCCCAGGGGAGGATACCCTCCTGGAACTCGGTGACCTGCACGCCTTCCTTGAGGCGGATCGCGTCCTTGCCGATCAGGTCGATCCGGCTGATGTGGCTGTCGAGGTTCACCCGCACCATCGGCCAGTTGAGGCGCGCGGCGACCTGCTCGATGTGCGTCGACTTCCCGGTGCCGTGATAGCCCTGGATCATCACCCGCCGGTTGTAGGCGAAGCCCGCCAGGATCGCGAGCGTGGTGTCGGGATCGAACTTGTAGGTCGGGTCGATCTCGGGGACGCGGTCCGCGGCCTCCGCGAAGGCCTTGGCCTTCATCTCGGTGTCGATGCCGAAGACATCGCGGACGGAGATCTCTTCAGTGGGCCGGGCCTGCGGATCGGTCATTCTGGTTCCCATCTTCTCCGGTCGCCCGCGCGCGTCGTGCGGGGACAATTCGGGTCAGGGCTTTCTTATTCCGTTCGGAGGTCGCCGCAAGGGGCGGCCGGGCACGGGCGCCGCGACCGGCGGCTTTCGATGCGCCGGCCCGTTGCGCTTCCCGCTGCGGCAGGTCATGTGACGGCAGGGGAGGGACCATGGCGAGCCTACTGGAGATCGAGGACCTGATCGCCCGCATGGCGCTGGGCGACCGGCGCGCGCTGGCGGCGCTCTACGACGCCACGTCGGCGAAACTGTTCGGCGTCGCCCTGCGTGTCTTGGACGACCGGTCCGAGGCCGAGGACGCCGTTCAGGAGATCTACGTGAAGCTGTGGCACAACGCCGACCGCTACAGGTCCAACGGCCTCTCTCCCATGACCTGGATCATCACGGTCGCGCGCAACCATGCCATCGACCGCCTGCGCGCCCGCCGCGCGACCCGCGCCGCGCCGATCGAGGAGGTGGCCGAGCTGGCGGACGAGGGGCTGACGCCCGAGGAAGCCGTGCTGGCCTCGTCGATGCAGGCCCGCATCGGCGCCTGCCTGGGGACGCTGCCCGCCGACCGCGCCGACGCCATCCGCCGCGCCTATCTGGGCGGCGAGGCCTATGCCGACCTCGCCGAGCGCTACGGCGTGCCTCTCAATACCATCCGCACCTGGCTGCGCCGGGGCCTCCTCAAGCTGCGGGAGTGCCTGGGTTGACGCTGCTGGACTACGAGGACGACAACGGGCTGGCCGCGGAATACGTGCTGGGCCTCCTGACGCCGGACGAGGTGCGCGAGGTCGAGGAGCGGCTGGGGATCGACCCGGAGTTCCGGGCGCTGGTGGCGCGCTGGACCGAGGACCTGGTGTCGCTGACCGACGACATCCCCTCCATCGCGCCGCCGCGGCCCCTGGAGGGGATGGTGATGCGCCGGCTCTTCCCCGAGGCGGAGCCCGCGCGACGCGGCTGGGGCTGGTGGCCCTGGCTGCTGGGCGGGGTCGCGGCGGCGGCTCTGGCGGTGGTGGCGCTGAACCCGCAGCTCCTGTCGCGCAGCGGGCAGCCCGACTACGCCGCCCGCATCGCGGCCGAGGATGGGTCGCTGGTGGTGGAGGCGAGCTTCGACCGCGACAGCGGCCGGCTGGAGCTGCGCCGCCTGAGCGGCGCCGCGCCCGAGGGTCGGGACTTGGAGCTGTGGCTGGTCGAGCTGCCCGAGGGCACGACGATCTCGCTGGGCGTTCTGCGGCGCGACGAGGCGACGACGGTGGTGGAGGTCGGCCCCGACCTCGCGCCCGTCTTCGAGAGCAACGCGCTGGCCATCTCGGAGGAGCCGCTGGGCGGCTCGCCCACAGGACAGGCGACGGGCCAGGTGCTCGCGTTGGGGCCGATTACGGACCTTTGACCAGCGGAGGCTGAAACCCGGCTGCGTTGCGTCCGTGGCTTGGCGCGGCCGGCCCAGCCGGTTTCGGTTCGACAAGGGGCCGCCCCGGCCTCTCAGGGCCAATGGCAGCCTGAACCGAAGGATGACAACAAGTGCAATGGTGGGCGGCGCCCGTCCCTTGGGAGGGGCGTCGCCCGGCCGCCTCAGTCCTTGAAGTTGCGGCTGTCCTTGATCTGGTCCCAGGCCCAGACGACCTCGGCGAGCTGCTCTTCCTGGCTGCGGTCGCCGCCGTTCATGTCGGGGTGCAGCACCTTCACCAGCGCCTTGTAGGCCTTACGGATCTCGGCCTTGGTGGCGGTATCGCGCACGTCGAGGATCTCGCAGGCGCGCCGCTCGGTCGGTGGGAGGCGGCGGCTGCCGGTCGCGCTGGGGGCGGCCTTGCCGGCGTTGCGTGTGGCGTTGTCGCCCAGGACCTGATGCGGGTCGTCGATGCCCAGGCGGGCCCAGGCCCGCTGCTCCTCGGTGCGCTTGCCGAAGGGCTTGGTCTCGCGGCCCCAGACGCGGTCGCTCTGGACCTGCTCGATGAACTCCTGCTCGGTCGCGCCGTTGAAGAAGTTCCATTTCAGATTGTACTCGCGGACGTGGTCCTTGCAGAACCACCAGTAGTCGTCGAGCGTGTCCGGCGACTTGGGCGCACGGAAGGCGCCGCGCTCCTGGCAGCCGGGATGGTCGCAGCCGCGCGTGGAGGTCTCCGAGGCTCCGGTCATGCCACGGCGGCCACGCGGGTTCTTCTTCTTGGAGGCCGACACGGACATGTCGAAGCCGAAGGGATCGTTCTTTGCCATGCTCACGCTACGCTCGCTGTCCTGCTCTTTCCGTCCGGGACGCGCGAGTTTAGTCATCGGTGCGCCGGATTGAAGGGGGCCATCGTAAAAAGATGCAACTTGCAGAAGAAATGCGCCAAAGGCTGGAGACCGCCTTCGGGCCGACGCACCTCGAGGTGCTCGACGAGAGCGAGCAACATAGAGGTCATGGCGGCTGGCGGGAAGGGGGCGGGACGCATTGGCGCATCCGCCTGCAATCCCCCGCCTTGGCCCCGATGAGCCGGATCGAGCGGCACCGCGCCGTCCATGCGGCGCTGGGCGCGGACATCGTGGGGCGCATCCACGCGCTGGCGCTGGAGGTGGGGGGCTAGAACCCTATTCCGCCGCGTGGCGCGCGCGGTCGGGTTCGGACCCGGGCTCCATGCGGCGCAGGATCGAGGGGAGAGGCTCCTCCTCCCGCGCGGGCGGGGTGCGGGTCGCGGCCGGGGCGGGCGCCGACAGGGGCGGGGTCGCCGTGATGGCCGGGGGCAGGACGGGGGCGGCCGCCTCGCGCGGGGGGGCCGCCTTGGGACGGCGGAACACGAGAAGCGTCTCCATGACCGTCTCGCGCCCGCCGAACCAGCCGCGGCGGCGCTCGCAGGGCAGGGTGTCGGTCCGCACGAACTCCCAGCCCTCGCGGGCCAGGCGGTTCATCTCGGTTTCCAGGGCCAGGGCGAAGCGGTCCTCGGGGCGGCGAGTGCCCTTGGCCTTCAGGCCCCGGCGCGGGGCCGGGACGACGCGATATTCGTGAGACTGCATGCCACCCCCTCTGAACCCGCCAGAGGATAGCGGGCCGGGCCGATTCGTCCAATCGGGCTAAAGGCCGAGGCGCGCGTTCACCAGGGCGTTGACGGCGGCGGGGTTGGCCTTGCCGCCCGTGGCCTTCATCACCTGCCCCACGAACCAGCCCGCGAGCTTGGGGTTGGCCTTGGCCTTCTCGACCTGCGCGGGATTGGCGGCGATCACCTCGTCCACCGCGGCCTCGATCGCGCCGGTGTCGGTGACCTGGCGCATCCCGCGCGATTCGACGATGGCGCGCGGCTCGCCGCCCTCGGTATAGACGATCTCGAAGAGGTCCTTGGCGATCTTGCCCGAGATGTCGCCCGACTGGATGAGGTCGATGATGCCGCCGAGCTGGGCGGGCGAGACGGGGCTTTCCGACAGCGCATGGCCTTCCTTCTTGAGGCGGCCGAAGAGGTCGTTGATGACCCAGTTCGCGGCCATCTTGCCGTCGCGCCCTTGCGCCACCGCCTCGAAGAAGGCGGCGTCCTCCACGTCGGCCGTCAGCACCGAGGCGTCGTAGTCCGTCAGGCCGAAGTCGCGCATGAAGCGCGCCTTCTTGGTATCGGGCAGTTCGGGGAGCGAGGCGGCGAGATCGTCCACCCAGGCCTGCTCGATCTCCAGCGGCAGGAGGTCGGGGTCGGGGAAGTAGCGGTAGTCGTGCGCCTCCTCCTTGGAGCGCATGGAGCGCGTCTCGCCCTTGTCGGGATCGTAGAGCCGCGTCTCCTGCACGACCTGTCCGCCGTCCTCGAGGATGGCGATCTGGCGCCGGGCCTCGTGCTCGATGGCCTGCTGGATGAAGCGCAGCGAGTTCATGTTCTTGATCTCGCAGCGGGTGCCCAGGCCCGAGGCGTCGCCCTCCATGAACCGCTCCCAGGCGCCGGGGCGGCAGACGGAGACGTTGACGTCGGCCCGCAGGTTGCCGTGCTGCATGTCGCCGTCGCAGGTCCCGAGGTAGCGCATGATCTGGCGCAGCTTGGAAACGTAGGCGGCGGCCTCCTCGGGCCCGCGGATGTCGGGGCGGCTCACGATCTCCATGAGCGCCACGCCCGTGCGGTTGAGGTCCACGAAGGACATCTGCGGGTCCATGTCGTGGATCGACTTGCCGGCGTCCTGCTCGACGTGGATGCGCTCGATCCGGACGCGGCGGACGGCGCCGCCGACCTCGACCCAGACCTCGCCCTCGCCCACGAGCGGGTGATAGAGCTGGCTGATCTGGTAGCCCTGCGGCAGGTCCGGATAGAAGTAGTTCTTACGGTCGAAGGCCGAGACCAGGTTGATCTGCGCCTTGAGGCCCAGCCCCGTGCGGACGGCCTGCGCGATGCAGCCTTCGTTCACCACCGGCAGCATCCCCGGCATCCCGGCGTCCACGAAGGCGACCTGGCTGTTGGGCTCGGCGCCCACCTGGGTCGAGGCGCCCGAGAAGAGCTTGGCCGCGGTGGCGATCTGCGCGTGCACTTCGAGGCCGATGACCATTTCCCAGGGGCCGGTCACGCCTTCGATGACCTTGGCCTTGGGGGCGGGACGGATGTGATCGAGCATCGCACGGGCCTTTCGAGGAAGGATTCGCTTGGGTCCTAGGAGGATGCGCCGATTTCCGCAAGCGCGGGCGATCGTGCACGGCCCGGGCAGCGAAGCCAGCTTGACCGGCGGGACTCTGCCGATCACCGCCCCGTGAGAGTGGCGGGACTCTGCCTAAATGAGGGGTCTGGCATCCCGACGGGTTTACGCGGCCGTCATAGGCGGATCGTCATGCAGCCATGCAAGACGAAACGAACACAGCACGTGTCCTTCCTGCAACGCGCGCCCTGGTTCTCGGGTTCCTCGGAGCGGTGGCCCTGGGGGGATGCGCGGTGCAGACGCCCGAAGTCGCGCCCGTTCCCGAGGCCCTGCCCGTGATGGCTTGGGACCACCAGGGGCCGCACACCGACCAATGGACCGAGGCCACGCTGACGGCCCTGGAGACCGAGGGGGCGGCGCTGCTGTCCGAGGTGCCGGGAGACATCGGCACCTGGTGCCCAAACTATGTCCAGGCCGAGCCCCGCGAGCGGGCGGCCTTCTGGGCGGGCCTGCTGTCGGCGCTCGCCCGCTTCGAGAGCACCTGGAACCCGCAGGCGGTCGGCGGCGGCGGCCAGTGGTTCGGCCTTGTGCAGATCGCGCCGGCGACCGCGCGCGGCTACGGCTGCGAGGCGGACTCGGGCCAGGAACTGACCGACGGGGCCGAGAACCTGGAATGCGCCGTGCGGATCGCGGCCCGCACCGTCACGCGCGACGGCGTGGTGGCGGCCGGGGGCGGCGGATTCGCGGCCGACTGGGGTCCCTTCGCCAGCGCCGACAAGCGGCGCGAGATGGCGCGCTGGGTGTCAAGCCAAAGCTACTGCCGGGGGTGACGTTTCCGCGTGAGGTGACGCGCGGCTGCCAAGCCCCTGACAGACAACAAGAACTAACGAATTGGCGAATCGGGAGATGTGCGTCATGGTAAGACCGCTGCACATGGCACGCTGGACCCTGGGGGGGACCTTTGCCGTGATCGCGGGGCTGGCGGCTTCTGCCGAGCCGCTGGCCCCGATGGAGCCCGCTTCCGGATCGCTGCTGGACCGGCTGGCCGCCGTCGAAGCGACCGCCGCCACGCCCGATGTCCTGGAACCCGCCGAGCGCCCCGTGGCGCGCGTGGCGGCGCAGGTGCCGGTCGAGGTGGCGGTGCGGAGCGGCGCGGACCTGCGGCCCGAGGCGCGTCCGGTCTTCACCGGCGCCGCGCGCTGGGACGACAAGGGTCAGGGCGCGGACTGGAGCGTTGCCGCCATGAACGCCATCGAGGCGGCGCCGCACGACCTGCGGGACATCGTTCCCGCCGACATCGGCGTTTGGTGCCCCGGCTACCTGCGGAACCCGGCGCACCTGCGCGCGGCCTTCTGGGTGGGTACCGTGTCGGCGCTCGCCCGCTACGAGAGCAACTTCGACGCCGACGCCCAGGGAGGCGGGGGCGCGTGGCACGGGCTTCTGCAGATCTCGCCCGCGACGGCGCGCGGCTACGGCTGCGACGCGACCACGCCGGCCGAGCTGCACGACCCCGAAGCCAACCTGCAATGCGCCATCCGCATCATGTCGCGCACCGTGGCGCGCGATGGCGTGGTCTCGGCGGGGGACGAGGGCATCGCCGCCGATTGGGGGCCGATGTCGAGCAACAAGCTGGAACCCAAGATCCGCGATTGGGTCAGCAGCCAGGACTACTGCAAGCCGAACCTCGCGGTGATGGCCTCGCTGATCCCGCCCGTGCGGCCGGGCACCGAGGCGGCGGTGGCCGAAGCCGCGCCGGCCCCGCGCGGGGCGGCCACAGCGGCCACGGGCTACACCCTGGCCGCGCTGGACTGAGAATTCCGTGGAACGAGCGGCCGCGAACGGCCGCCAGAGGGACGACGGAGCGCGAAGGGCCCCCCTCGGGGGCCCTTTTCGCGTTCTAGAAGCGCAGCGCGGGCTTGCGGGTGGCCGAGAGCATGCTGACCGTCTGGTCCTCGCGCCCGCCCAGGGCCAGCGTGGCGCGGCGCAGCATCTCGATCCCCTCCTCGGAGGAGGCGGGCAGCGAGGACGGGCTGATCTCCTCGCCCACCTTGACCACGTAGGGCTGACGGGCCTTGTTCAGCATCTCGTGGAAGAGCGTGATGTCCCGCAGCGTCGGGTGGATCGCGTCGAAAAGATAGAACAGGACCGAGTTGCGCGCCCGGATGTTGATGGGGATCACCGGCAGCTCGAACTTGCGCGCCAGCATCGCCGCCGAGGCCATCCAGGGCCGCTCGTGCAGGCGCAGCCCCTCGCGCTTGGCGAGCCGGCCGGAGGGGAAGATCACGCCCAGGCGCCCATCCTCCACGGCCTTCTTGGTCAAGGCCATCGTCTCGCGCGCCTTGGCATGGGTGCGCTTCTCGACCCGCCACTCGACGGGGATGATGAGATCCTCGAACTGCGGCAGCACGCGCAGGATGTCGCGGTTGGTGTAGATGTAGAGGTCGGGCCGGATGCCGCGCAGGACATGCCACAGGATGATGCCGTCGGCGATGCCGGTGGGGTGGTTCGCCACGATCAGCGCCGGGCCGTGGCGCGGGACGTTGGACAGGCCCGAGACGGTGACGTCGCGCGCGAGCGTCCGGCCCAGGTCGTCCATGATCTCGGCCATGGGCAGGGATTCGTAGCGCTCGCCCAGGGTGACGGTGCGGTCGTACTGGAGCGCCTTGTCGAGCAGGGCGCGCGCCGGCCGGACGAGCGGGCTGCCGCTGGCGAGCCACGGCGCGCGTTCCTCGATCAGGGGGTCGATGCGGTCTCTCATTCTCTCTGTCACCGAGTGATGGAAGTGGCTCACCCGTGACAGGGTCGGCCCACGCGACTGTGATCTCAGAGGTATGCTGCTGCACGGGACGGAGCAACCCCTGCCGAAAAAGGCGGCAGGGGCTGATCCGGTTCCCGCCTAGCCCAGCATCCGCGCGACCATCTCGGACAGGTCGCGCGAAAGGCCGGGGGCGGACTGGATGCGGCGCAGCTCGGCTTCGGCCAGCGCCTGCCGGTCCGCGTCGTAGCGGCGCCAGGTGCTGAAGGCCCCCGACATGCGGGCCGCGAACTGCGGATTCGCCCCGTCCAGCCGCAGGAGCCAGTCCGCGAGCAGCCGGTAGCCCGCGCCCGAGGGGTCGTGGAACCCCGCCAGGTTGCCGGCGAAGGCGCCCAGGACCGAGCGGAAGCGATTCGGGTTCGTCCAGACGAAGGCCGGGTGCCGCGTCAGCCGCTCGGCGGTGGCGACGGCCTCCTCGGGGCGGGCGAGCGAGGCCTGGAGCGCGAACCACTTGTCCATCACGAGACGGTCGCCGGACCAGCGGTCGTGGAAGGCCTGCAGCTCGGCTTCGCCCGCGTCGACGAGGAGAAGCGCCGAGAGCGCGGCTACGCTCTGGGTCATGTCGGCCGCGCCCGCGAACTGCGCCCGCGCCCGCGCGCCAACGTCGGTCCGCGACAGCAGCATCAGGGCCGCGTTCCCGAGCGAGCGCCGCCCGACCGAGTCGGGATCGGGCGAGTAGGGGCCGGGCACCTGTCCTTGGTCGTGGAGCCCGGGCAGCAGGTCGGCCAAGGCGTGGGCCAGATGCTCGGCCACCTCCTCGTGGGCGCGGAAGATGGCGAGCGGGTCGGGCGTCAGGCCCGCGCCGTGAAGCGCCTGCGCCGTCTCCTCCTGCGAAGGCCGCGCGAGAATCGTGGCGCGATAGGCGGGCGAGAGCGTGTCGTCGCGCAGCACCGCCCGGAGCGCCGGGGCCCAGGCCGGGTCGATGTTGCGCCCGTCGAGCCGCGCCCGGATCGCCCGCCGGGCCAGCGTCTGGGCGGCCTCCCAGCGATTGAACTCGTCGGTGTCGTGGGCGAGAAGGAAGGCCGCTTCCTCCTCGGGCGCGTCGCGGTCGAGGAGGACAGGAGCCGAGAAGTCGCGCAGGATCGAGGGGATGGGCCGGGTCGGCAGGTCGAAGGCGAAGCTCTGCCGTTCCCCGGTCAGCTCCAGCACGGTCGTGGGCACCACCTCGTCGCCGTTGGGGTTGAGGAGCCCGACCGCTACCGGGATCACCATGGGCGCCTTCGTGGGCTGGCCGGGGGTGGGCGGCACGGTCTGGCTGAGGTCGAGCGTGTAGCGCCCCTCCTCCCACCGTTCCTCGACGCGCAGGCGCGGGGTGCCCGCCTGCGAGTACCAGAGCTTGAACTGCGAGAGGTCCCGGCCCGTGGCGTCCTCGAAGACCTGGAGCCAGTCCTCGACGGTGGCGGCCTGCCCGTCATGACGCGCGAAGTAGAGGTCGAGCGCGCGGCGGTAGCCCTCGTCCCCCACGAGCCGCTTGAGCATCCCGATGACCTCGGCGCCCTTCTCGTAGACGGTCATGGTGTAGAAGTTGTTGATCTCGACGAAGCTCTCGGGCCGGACGGGGTGGGCGAGGGGGCCGCCGTCCTCGCGGAACTGCCCGGCGCGCAGGGCGGCGGCGTCGTGAATGCGCTTGACGCCTCGCCCGCGCAAGTCGCCGGTGAACTGGGCGTCGCGGAAGACGGTGAGGCCTTCCTTGAGCGAAAGCTGGAACCAGTCGCGGCAGGTGATCCGGTTGCCCGTCCAGTTGTGGAAGTACTCGTGCGCGACGATGGCTTCGATGCGCTCGTAGTTGGCGTCGGTCGCGGTCTCGGGGGAGGCCAGGACGGCGGAGCTGTTGAAGATGTTCAGCCCCTTGTTTTCCATCGCGCCCATGTTGAAGTCGTCCACGGCCACGATGTTGAAGACGTCCAGGTCGTATTCGCGCCCGTAGGTCTCCTCGTCCCAGCGCATGGAGGCCTTGAGCGACTCCATGGCCCAGGCGCATTTGCCCTCGTCGCCGGGGCGGACCCAGACGGCGAGGTCGACCTCGCGGCCCGTCATGGTCGTGAAGCGGTCGCGATGGGCGAGCAGGTCCCCCGCCACCAGCGCGAAGAGGTAGGCGGGCTTGGGCCAGGGGTCGTGCCAGATGGCGACGCCCTCGCTCCGCTCTCCGGGGTTGCCGTTCGACAGCAGCACGGGGAGATCGGATTCGATGCGGGTGGTGAAGACCGCCATCACGTCGGGCCGGTCGGGGTAGAAGGTGATCCGGCGGAAGCCCTCGGCCTCGCACTGGGTGCAGTACATGCCGTTGGAAAGGTAGAGCCCTTCCAGGCGGGTGTTGGCTTCGGGGTCGATCTCGACCACCGATTCCCAGGTGAAGGGGCCGTCCGGCACGTCGCAGGTCAGGCCTTCGAGCGCGATCCGGGGGGAGACGGGCTGGCCGTCGATCCTGGCCTCGATCAGCCGCAGGTCCTCGCCGTGGAGGAAGAAGGGGCCCGGTCTCGCCTCGGGGTTGGGGCGGAAGCGCAGGCGCGAGGTGACGCGCGTGCCCCGGGGCGCGAGGGCGAAGGTCAGGTCCACGCCGTCGATGGTCCAGGGAAAGGGGGTGTAGTCCTTGAGATGGATCGTGCGGGGGTCCGCCGTGCCGTCCGCCATGCGCCGCTCCCTGTGGCTCGCTTGCCGTGAACAAATCCAGGGCTCGGACGTTAGGGGCCCTGTAACCGACCCGCAAGGCGGGGGCATGAAGGAGTTCAGGGGATGTCCGCACCCAAGACCAACATCGACAAGCAGACGCGGCGGCACCGCGGACCGCTCCAGGGCATGTTCGCGGTCGTGCTGTTCGCGCTCGTGCTGCTGGCGATCCTGGGCTTCTGGGCCTTCGGCCGGGGTGGCGATCCGCAGGGCGCCGCGACCCAGGTGCAGGAAGGGACCGGCACCACCGAGAGCGGCGGGGCGAACGACGCGATCACTGCCAACGACAGCTCCGAGGAGGAGGCCGGCAGCGGCGCGGCGACCGATCCGGCGGCCGACCCCACGGCCGTCACGGTTCCGTCCCAGACCGTCACGGCTCCGCAGACCGGGCAGACCGGCCCCGTGAACCCGACGACGGGCGACAGCACGGCGGCCCAGCCCCTTGACCCCGTCGAAGAGGACGGGGCGGCGACCGAGGGGGGCGCGGCCACCGACTCGGCAACCGAGTGATCCCTGGCTAGGATGGCCCGTGGTGGGGGCGGCCCGACGGCCGTCCCTTTCGCATGGGGACCACGATGCCGAAGATGCGCAAGAAGGCGGACCTGCCGACCAAGACCTGCCCGGTCTGCGGCCGTCCCTTCGTCTGGCGCAAGGCCTGGGCGAAGGTCTGGGACGAGGTCCGCTACTGCTCGGACCGCTGCCGGGCGGGACGGAAGGACCGCCCCGCGCCGCCGGCCTAGGTCAGAGTCGCGGCCAGCCGGCCGAGCTGCTCGGCGGCGAGGCCCCAGCCCTGGGAGAAGCCCAGGGCCTCGTGCCTCTCGGCCGTGGCGGTGTCGGGATGGCGCGCGGCGGCGCGATAGATCGTGCCCTCGACGTGGTCCGCGATCTCGATGGTCGCGGTGAAGGGCAGGTCCACGCCGGCCGCGGGCCGCCAGCCGGTCAGGAGCATGTTGGTCCAGGTCAGCCGCTGCTGCTCCACGATCTCCAGGACGAGGCCGTCGCCCGGCATGGACTGTCCCATGTAGCGGATGACCGTGTAGAAGCGCCCGCCCGCGCGGGGCTCGATCTCGACGCCGGTCACCTCGGCCGGGCGGGGGGCGAACCATTGGCGCAGGAGGTCCGGCTCGGTCAGGCAGCGCCAGACGGCGGGACGGGGCGCGCGCAGGACGCGCGTCACGGTCAGGGCGGTGCTGTCCTCGGCCCAGCGGGGCAGGTCGGAGGGTTCGCCCTCCTGCTCCTCGGGCCACAGCTCCTCCTGCTGGCGCATCCAGCGCAGGGCCGGGGCGAAGCTGCCCGGACGCAGCGCGTAGAACCGTTCGCGCCCCTGCTTGCTGGATTCGACGAGGCCGCCGGTCTCCAGCCGCCGCAGATGAGCCATCAGGTTGTGGGGGGTCATCGTGTGGGGCGACAGCAGGTCGTTCGTCGCGGCGGGTCCCTGCCGCAACTGCGCGAGGACGTCGCGCCGCACGGAGGCCGCAAGCGCCTGGAAGAGGTCGTCGAGTTCGTAGTCGATGGGGGTGCTCATGGCCCCTGACTGGGTCCGGCACCCCGATTCGGTCAAGCGGGAGCGTAGACGAAAGGCGGGGTCCCCGCCGGCAAGGTTGCCCGCGCGCCGAAATCCTGCTCTACCGCTGTCGGCGGAAAGCAGCTTGAGGGCAGGGATGGGACAGCGTGTGGAACGGGCCGGCTTGCGCGTGGACGAGGCCCTGGCGCGGTTCGTCGAGGAGAAGGCCCTGCCGGGCACCGGGGTCGCCGCCGACGGCTTCTGGGATGGGCTGTCGGGCCTGATCCATGAGCTGGGACCGCGCAATCGCGCGCTCCTGGCGCGGCGTGAGCAGCTCCAGAGCCAGCTCGACGACTGGCACATCGCGCAAGGAGGGGCCGAGCACGACCCCGAGGACTACGAGACCTTCCTGCGCGAGATCGGCTATCTGGTGCCGGAGGGGCCGGACTTCTCCATCGAGACGCCGCCCACCGACCCCGAGATCGCCCATGTCGCGGGCCCGCAGCTCGTGGTCCCGGTGACCAACGCCCGCTTCGCGCTCAACGCCGCCAACGCGCGCTGGGGCTCGCTCTACGACGCGCTCTACGGCACCGATGCCATGGGCGACGCGGCCCCGAAGGGCCCCTACGACCCGGCGCGGGGCGCGCGCGTGGTGGCCTGGGCCAAGGACCACCTCGACCGCGTGGCGCCGCTCGCGGGCTCGTCCTGGCGCGACGTCCGAGGCCTGTCGGTGCGCGACGGGACGCTGGTGGCCGAAATCGCGGGCGACGGCGCGGACCCCCGACTTGTCGGGCTCGCCGATCCGGGGCAGCTCGCGGGCTGGAAGCAGGGGGACCTCGCCGAATGGCAGATCCTGCTGCGCGTCCACGGGCTGCTGATCGAGCTTCTGGTCGACCGCTCCACGCCCATCGGCTCGGCCGATCCGGCGGGCCTCTCGGATGTCTGGCTGGAGGCGGCGCTGTCCACCATCATGGACTGCGAGGATTCGGTCGCCTGCGTGGACGCCGAGGACAAGGTGCTGGCCTACGGCAACTGGCTGGGCCTGATGAAGGGCGATCTCGAGGAGACCTTCGATAAGGGCGGCAGGACCGTCACCCGTCGCATGAACCCGGACAGCGACTACACCGGCGCGGACGGGCGGCCCCTGCGGGTCAAGGGACGCTCCCTCCTGCTCGTGCGCAACGTGGGCCACCTGATGACCAACCCCGCGATCCTCGACCGCGACGGCCACGAGGCCGGCGAGGGACTGATGGACGCCATGGTCACGGTGCTCTGCGCGATGCACGACCTGCGGGCCGAAAATGGGCCGCGCAACACCGTCACGCAGTCCGTCTATGTCGTGAAGCCCAAGATGCACGGGCCCGAGGAAGTGGCCTTCGCCTGCGAGATCTTCGACCGGGTCGAGGCCGCGCTGGGCCTGCCGCGCCTGACCGTCAAGATCGGCATCATGGACGAGGAGCGGCGGACCTCGGCCAACCTCAAGGAGTGCATCCGCGCCGCGCGGGAGCGGGTGGCCTTCATCAACACCGGCTTCCTCGACCGCACGGGCGACGAGATCCACACGGCGATGGAAGCCGGGCCGATGGTCCCCAAGGGGGACATGAAGCAGCAGCCCTGGATCCGCTCCTACGAGGAGCGCAACGTCGACATCGGGCTCGCCTGCGGGCTGCGGGGCCGCGCCCAGATCGGCAAGGGGATGTGGGCGATGCCCGACCTCATGGCCGCGATGCTGCGCGACAAGGTCGTGCACCCGAAGGCCGGTGCCAACTGCGCCTGGGTGCCCTCGCCCACGGCGGCGGTGCTGCACGCGACGCACTACCACGTGGTGGACGTGGCCGCCCGGCAGGAGGAGATCGCCGCCGGCGGGCCGCGCGGCACACTGCGCGAGCTGCTCACCATCCCGGTCCTGGGTGGCCGCAACCTGTCCGAGGACGAGGTCACGGCCGAGGTCGATAACAACGTCCAGGGCATCCTGGGCTACGTGGTGCGCTGGATCGACCAGGGAATCGGCTGCTCCAAGGTCCCGGACATCCATGACGTGGGGCTGATGGAGGACCGGGCGACCTGCCGCATCTCCTCCCAGGCGCTCTCGAACTGGCTCCATCACGGGGTCGTGGACGAGCCGCGCGTGATGGCGGCGCTGCGGCGCATGGCGGCTGTCGTGGACCGGCAGAACGCGGGCGATCCGCTCTACCGCCCCATGGCGCCCGGCTTTGATTCGGTGGCCTTCCAGGCGGCCTGCGACCTGATCTTCAAGGGCCGCATCCAGCCATCGGGCTACACCGAGCCGGTGCTTCACCGCCGCCGGGCCGAGCGCAAGGCCGCGGGCTAGGCGGGGGCCGCGTCGCCGGGACGCCTTCCGTGCGGGCAGAGGGCCGCCGCGATGGGCGGCCCGCCGGGCGCACAGCCGACCTGCGCATGGGTAACCTTTTCATGACGGGCCGCCCGGCATACCTATGGGGAGCCCGCCTCCCGAGGACCCCAGACCCATGCGCCCTGTCGTCGGCATCATCTCGAACAGCCACCTCATCAACGACGAGTATCCGGCCCATGCCGGGGGCGCGATGAACTCGGCCGCCGTCGCCCATGTCTCGGACTGCCTGCCGCTGCTGATTCCGTCGGACCCCTCTCTCGTCGCCGTCGACGAGCTGCTGGAGACCTGCGACGGTTTCCTGCTGACGGGAGGCCGTCCCAACGTCCACCCCGAGGAATACGGCGAGGAGGCCACGCCCGCGCATGGCAGCTTCGACCGCTCGCGCGATGCGATCACGCTGCCGCTCATCCGGGCCTGCGTCGAGCGCGGCCAGCCCTTCCTGGGCGTCTGCCGGGGCTTTCAGGAGGTCAACGTTGCGCTGGGCGGCACGCTCTACCCTGAGATCCGCGAGCTGCCGGGCCGCGACAACCACCGGATGCCTCCGGACGGCACGCTGGAGCAGAAGTTCGCGCTCCGCCACAAGGTCACCTTCACCGAGGGCGGGCCCTTCCATCGCCTGATGGGCGCGCGCGAGGTGATGACCAACACGCTGCACGGGCAGGGCATCAAGGACGCCGCCCCCCGAATCGCCATCGACGGCGTGGCCCCCGACGGCACGCCCGAGGCGATCTACGTGCGCGGCGCGACGGGCTTCACCCTGTCGGTGCAATGGCACCCCGAATGGAACGCGGCCAACGACCCGGTGTCGCGTCCGCTGTTCCGCGCCTTCGGCGAGGCGGTCCATGCCTGGGCCGCGCGGGATCGCAGAACGCTCAGGCGTGCCTGAGGGTTCCTGTCGGGAACACAATTTTGACACAAATTTTAAAGTGTGTGTAGGCCGCGTCCCACGCCCGTGCTAGGCTGATCCTGTAGCTTGGGAAGGGGTTCCTGGTTTTGGGCGGCCGGGCTGTGGTTTCCGAGTTAAGGGGAATCGCCGGTCTGGCGTTACCGATTGTCATCGGCTTGGCCGCCTCTACCTTCCACGGTGTCGTCGACTCCATCATGCTGGGCCCCCTGGGGGCCGTGCCCCTCGCGGCGGCGGGACTGGCTGCGGCGGCGAGCCTCATCGTGACATCGGCGGTCTGGGGGACGCTCTCGGCGGTGGCGGTGCGCGCGGGACAGGCCAAGTGGGCCCGCCAGAATCGCCACATTTGCGCCATATTGCGCAACGGCCTTGCGCTGGGCGCGGGCGTCGGCGTGGTAGCCGCGCTGGCGATGGCGCTGGTCTGGGCTCTGCTGCCCTGGCTGGGCCAGCCGCCCGAGGTCATCGCGGCCACGCCCGGTTACTGGGCCTTCGTATCGTTGACGCTGGTGCCCTTCTCGATCTCGGTCGTCTTCCGCTGCACCTTCGAGGCGGTGGGCCGGCCCTGGCTCGGCGTCGCCTTCGCCTCCGTCTCGCTCGGGGCCAAGGTCCCGCTCAACCTGCTCCTGATCCACGGCCCGGGCCCGCTGCCGCCGCTGGGGCTGATGGGCGCGGGGCTGGCCACCCTGCTGGCCGAGACGCTGGCCGCCGCAGTGGCCTGGGCCTACTGGAGGCGGGCGCGGGCCATGCGCCGGCTGCGGCTGCGGCGGCCGGTCCTGGCGACCGAGGTCGCGTCCTGCGCCCGCGAAGGGGCGCCGCTGGGCCTGCTCAACATGGCCGAAACCGGCGCCATGGCGGTGGTCACCCTGATGATCGGCACCTTCGGCACCGCCGCGCTGGCCGGCAATCAGGTCGCGCTGTCGGTAGGCGGTGTCTTCTACGTGTTGCCCATGGCCTTCTCGGGCGCGGTCGCGGTGCGTGTCGCGCAGGAGCAGGGGGCCGGGCGGCCCGACGCCATGCGGGCGGTGACGCTGGCGGCGCTGGGCCTCGCGGTGGGCTGCATGGCGGTCGTGGGCGCCATCATGTGGTTCGGCGGCCGCACCATCGCCGCAGCCATCGTCGAGGACCCTGCCGTGATCCTGGCCGCGGCCGCGATCTTCGCCGTCTTCGCGCCCATGCAGATCGCCGACGCGGTCCAGTCGGTCATGCTGGGGGCGTTGCGGGGCCTTTCGGACACCGCATATCCGGCAACCGTCTCCATGGTCGCCTATTGGACGCTCGGCCTGCCGCTGGGCTGGGTCATCGCGCACCACCTCGGGCAGGGGGCACCGGGGGTCTGGATGGGCTACTTCGTGGCCCTCATCGGCTCGGCGCTCCTGCTGTCGCTGCGCTTTGCGGGGCGCACGGGCTTGAGGGGGGCCGCGCCGGCGGTATGATCCCCCTCCGAATCCAGGGGGGACATCATGAAGCGCAGCCGCATCAACGAAATCATCCGCGAGTCGGAGGCCTTCATCCGGTCGCACGGCTTCGTGCTGCCGCCCTTCGCCAACTGGACGCCAGAGGAGTTCAAGGCCCGCAAGGACGAGGCGAAGGCCATCATCGACGCCCGCTGCGGCTGGGACATCACCGACTACGGCGCGGGCCGCTACGACGAGATGGGGCTCTTCCTGTTCACGCTCCGGAACGGGCGGCTCTCGGACCTCCAGAAGGGCCGGGGCATGTGCTACGCCGAGAAGCTGCTGATCTCGCACGAGAACCAGCTTTCGCCCCACCACACCCACGTCATCAAGGCCGAGGACATCATCAACCGCGGCGGCGCCACGCTGGTGATCGAGCTCTTCGGCTCGGACGAGGAGGGGCGGTTCAGCGAGAGCCTTGGCGGCACGGTCTACACCGACGGCATCCCGCGCCCCTACGGGCCCGGCGAGCGCCTCCACCTCGCGCCCGGGGAAAGCATCACGCTCTTGCCCGGCGACTGGCACGCCTTCTGGGGCGAGGGCGGCACGGTGCTGATCGGCGAGGTCTCGACCGTCAACGACGATGAGACCGACAACGTGTTCAAGGAGCCCATTGGCCGCTTCGCCGACATCGAGGAGGACGAGGCGCCGCTGCGGCTCCTCGTTAGCGACTACCGGGCCTGGCTGTCCTGAGGCCCCGGACTTGGCGGCGCCTCGACGCCGCCCTTGTCGTTCAGTCGCGCAGCAGCAGGAGCCAGTCGGTCCCGGGGTTGACCCAGTCCTCCTTGACCATCGGCCGCGCCGCCACCTCGCGAAAGCCCGCGCGGGCGTAGAGCCGCCGCGCGCCCGCGTTGGCGTCGGGCACGATCAGGCTCAGGCCCTTGCGGCCCGCCTGCTCGGACAGCGCCTGCGCGATGTCGATCATCTTCGTGCCGTAGCCTTTGCCCCGATGCTCGGGGTAGGCGGCCAGCACGTTGATGTACCAGGTGCCGCAGGCCATGTTCTCCAGCTCCTGCAGCGGCACGAACATCGGCGGGAAGTCCGGGCCGATGGGCTCGGGCGCGTCGGGCAGGGCGTAGCCGATCAGCGCGGCGACGGCGCCCGACCCTTCATCAACCACGACC
This sequence comes from Rubellimicrobium roseum, assembly GCF_006152145.1. Classification (GTDB taxonomy): domain Bacteria; phylum Pseudomonadota; class Alphaproteobacteria; order Rhodobacterales; family Rhodobacteraceae; genus Rubellimicrobium; species Rubellimicrobium roseum. The sequence goes on from NZ_VDFV01000003.1 coordinate 211,649, forward strand.
GAGTTGCGGTAGGAGAAGGACCCTTCCTCGCGCAGAGCCCGCCGGCGGCCGATCTCGGCGACGGACTCGCCCGGCTGGGCGTTCCTGGCCCAGATATGCGAGGCGAGACCCTCGCCGGCCATGTCGACGAAATCGACGAGGGCGGAGGCGTCCTTCGGGGTGGCGCGGCGGAAGGGCGGGGGCAGGTCGGTCATCGGCGCGGGTCCATGCGGTCGGGATTCGGCCGCAGGGCCTAGCACGGCGCCCCGTCGCTGGCGATGCCTCTAGGTCACCGCCGCGCGGGTCCGGTAGCCCGCGTCGTCGTAAAGCCGCCGATCCATCACCTCGGCGATGACCTCCACCGCGTGGTCGATCTCGGCCGCACCGACATAGAGCGGCGTGATCCCGAAGCGCAGGATGTCGGGCGCGCGGAAGTCGCCCACCACGCCCCGCGCGATCAGCGCCTGCATGGCGGCGTAGCCCTCGGGGTGGCGGAAGCTGACCTGGCTGCCCCGCCGCTCGTGCTCGCGCGGGGTGGCGAGCGTCAGGTCGGGGCAGGCGGCCTCGACCCCGGCGATCAGGCGGTCGGTCAGGCGCAGCGACTCCTGCCGCAGCGCGGCCATGTCCACCCCGTCCCAGATGTCGAGCGCCGCATCCAGCGCGGCCATGGCCAGCACCGGCGGCGTGCCCACGCGCATCCGGTTCACGCCGTCGCCCGCACGATACGAGGTCTCGAAGGCGAAGGGCGCGTGGTGGCCAAGCCAGCCCGAGAGCGCGGGCACCGCGCGCCCGGCGTGGCGGGGGGCCACGTAGATGAAGGCGGGCGCGCCGGGGCCGGCGTTCAGGTACTTGTAGGTGCAGCCGCAGGCGAAGTCGGCGCCGCCCCCCGCGACCTCCACGGGCAGGGCGCCCGCCGAATGCGCGAGGTCCCAGATCGCCAGCGCGCCCATGGCATGGGCCTTGGCCGTGAGCGGCGCCATGTCGTGCCGGCGCCCGGTGCGGTAGTCCACCTCGGTGATCAGGATCGCGGCGATCTCATCGGTGATGGCGTCCTCGACCGCCTCGGGTTCGACGAGGCGAAGTTCGTGGCCCTTGCCCAGCATCCCGATCAGCCCCTCGGCCATGTAGAGGTCCGAGGGGAAATTGCCCGTGTCCGACAGGATGACCCGCCGGTCGGGGCGCATCTCGACCGCCGACGCGAGCGCCTGGAAGACCTTGATGGACAGCGTGTCGCCCACGACGACCTGCCCGGGCTCGGCCCCGATCAGCCGCCCGATCCGGTCGCCCAGGGCTCGCGGCTGCGCCATCCAGCCGGCCTTGTTCCAGCCGCCGATCAGCATCCCGCCCCATTCCTCGCGCATGGCCCGCTCCATCCGGACGGGGGCCGCCTTGGGCAGCGGGCCCAGCGAGTTGCCGTCGAGGTAGACGAGCCCCGGAGGCAGGTCGAAGAGCGCGCGGGTGGCGGAAAAGTCGGTCATTGGTGGATCTCCCTTGCGGGGCCGATCATAGGGCACGGGCTGGGGCATGGACAGACGCCCCCGCCCGCGCCACGCTGTGGCCATGCGCCGACTCGACCTGCCCCCGCTCTGGCTGCTGGCCTTCGGATTCCTCGCCTGGGTGATCGCCCGGGCGGACCCCTGGGACTTGTCGCTGGGCCGCTGGACGCAGCTTCCGGCCGGGCTCCTGATCGGGGGCGGGCTCCTCCTGATCCTGGTCGCGGTCGTGCAGATGCGCCAGCACCGCACCGCCGTCATGCCCCGGCGCGAGGCGAGCCGGCTCGTCACCTCGGGCGTATTCCGCCGCTCGCGCCATCCGATCTACCTCGGCATGGCACTGGTCCTGCTGGGCTGGGTGCTGCGGATCGACGCGCCGCTCGCGCTGCCGCTGGTGCCGCTCTTCGTGTGGCTCATCGAGCGGCGCTTCGTCGTCCCCGAGGAGTCGGCGCTGGCGCTGCGCTTCCCGGCCGAGTTCCGTCGGTACGCGCAGGCCACGCGGCGCTGGCTCTAGGCGCTTGGTCGCCTTGTGACGTAACGACCCGCGCGCTATGCCACGGCAGCAAAGGCCGCAGGGGAGGGGACAGCCCATGAAGATCGGCGCGCTACGGGAGATCATGCCGGGCGAGGCGCGTGTCGCCCTGACCCCGGCCTCGGCGCAGGACATCCGCAAGCTCGGGCACGCATGCCTGATCCAGTCGGGGGCTGGCGAGGCCTCGGGATTCTCGGACGACGCCTATGCGGCGGCGGGCGTGGAGGTCGTCCCCGACGCCGCCGCGCTGGTGGCGGCCTCGGACGTGATCGTCAAGGTTCGCCCGCCCGAGCCCGAGGAGGTCGCGCTTCTGGGCGAGGGGCAGACGGTCATCTCGTTCTTCTACCCCGGCGCGAACCCCGAACTGCTGGAGCAGGCCCGCGCCACCGGGGCCAGCGTCATCGCCATGGACATGGTGCCGCGCATCAGCCGGGCTCAGAAGATGGACGCGCTGTCGTCGATGGCCAACATCGCGGGCTACCGCGCGGTGATCGAGGCGGGCGCCAACTTCGGCCGTTTCTTCACGGGCCAGGTGACGGCGGCGGGGAAGGTGCCCCCGGCGCAGGTGCTGGTGGTCGGCGCGGGCGTGGCGGGACTTGCGGCCATTGGCACGGCTGTGTCCCTGGGCGCGGTGGTCCACGCCTTCGACGTGCGCCCCGAGGTGGCCGAGCAGATCGAATCCATGGGTGCGTCCTTCGTGTTCCTGGAGTTCGAGGCGGGTCAGGACGGCGCCGCCACCGGAGGCTACGCCGCGCCCTCCTCGCCGGAGTTCCGCGAAAAGCAGCTCGCCAAGTTCCGCGAGCTGGCGCCCAAGATGGACATCGTCATCACCACGGCGCTGATCCCGGGCCGCCCCGCGCCGGTGCTCTGGACCCGCGACATGGTCGAGATGATGAAGCCCGGCTCGGTCATCGTCGACCTCGCCGCCGAACGCGGCGGCAACTGCGAGCTGACGGTGCCGGACGAGAAGTTCGTGACCCCGAACGGCGTCACGGTCGTCGGCTACACCGACTTCCCCTCGCGCATGGCCGCGCAGGCCTCGACGCTCTATTCCACCAACATCCGCCACATGCTGACGGACCTGACCCCGGCCAAGGACGGCGTCCTCCATCACAACATGGACGACGACGTGATCCGGGGCGCGACCGTGGCCCACCACGGCGCGGTCACCTGGCCGCCGCCGCCGCCCAAGGTGCAGGCCATCGCCAGCGCGGTCGCCAAGCCCAAGCCGCGCGAGCTGACGGCCGAGGAGAAGCGCGAACAGGAACGGCTCGCGTTCCAGGGCGAGACGCGCCGGCAGGTGACCATGCTGGTCGCGGGCACAGTGTTGCTGGGCCTCGTCGGCCTCGTGGCGCCGGCCTCCTTCATGGCGCACTTCATCGTCTTCGCGCTGGCCTGCTTCGTGGGCTTCCAGGTGATCTGGAGCGTGTCGCATTCGCTGCACACGCCGCTCATGGCCGTGACCAACGCCATCTCGGGGATCATCATCCTGGGCGCGCTGCTGCAGGTCGGCTCGGGAAGCTGGCTCGTGGTGCTGCTTGCCGCCATCTCGATCCTGATCGCCACCATCAACATCGTAGGCGGCTTCCTGGTCACGCGCCGGATGCTCGCCATGTTCCAGAGGTCCTGATCCATGAGCATCGGACTCGTCGGCGCGGCCTATGTCGCCGCCGCCATCCTTTTCATCCTGTCGCTGGGCGGCCTCTCGGGGCAGGAAAGCGCCAAACGCGCCGTGTGGTACGGGATCGCGGGCATGGCGCTCGCCGTGCTGGCCACGATCTTCGGGCCCGAGGTCGCGAACCTCTGGGTCGTGATCCTGATGGTCGCCATCGGCTCGGTCCTGGGCGCGATGGTGGCCAAGCGCGTGCAGATGACCGAGATGCCGCAGCTCGTGGCGGCGCTGCACAGCTTCGTGGGCCTCGCCGCCGTCTTCATCGGCTTCAACGCCCATTTCGAGCTGGGCCGCGTCGTGGCCATGGACCCCGTCGCCCGCGAGACGCTGACCGGCCTCTCCGGCGTGCTGGCGCACAAGACGCCCGTCGAGCTCAACATCATGGCGGTCGAGGTCTTCCTCGGCGTCTTCATCGGGGCCGTGACCTTCACGGGCTCGATCGTGGCCTTCGGCAAGCTCGCCGGGCGCGTCAGCGGCAAGGCCGAGAAGCTCAAGGGCGGGCACGCGCTGAACGCGGGCGCCGCGGCGTTGTCGCTGCTGTTCCTGCTGCTCTACCTCGCCAACGGCTCCTTCGTTTGGCTGTTCCTGATGACGATCTGCGCGCTGTTCATCGGCTGGCACCTCGTCATGGGCATCGGCGGCGCCGACATGCCGGTCGTGGTGTCGATGCTCAACAGCTACTCGGGCTGGGCGGCGGCGGCGATTGGCTTCACGCTGTCGAACGACCTGCTGATCGTCACGGGGGCGCTCGTCGGCTCCTCGGGCGCGATCCTGTCCTACATCATGTGCAAGGCGATGAATCGCAGCTTCATCAGCGTGATCCTGGGAGGCTTCGGCACGACCACGGGCCCGGCGATGGAGATCACGGGCGAGCAGGTCGCCATCGACTCGGACGGGGTGGCGGCGCTCCTCGACGACGCCTCCTCGGTCGTCATCATCCCGGGCTACGGCATGGCCGTGGCGCAGGCGCAGAACTCGGTGTCGGAACTCGTCCGCCGGCTTCGCGCGCAGGGCAAGAACGTCCGCTTCGCCATCCACCCCGTCGCCGGCCGCCTGCCCGGCCACATGAACGTGCTGCTGGCCGAGGCCAAGGTCCCGTACGACATCGTCATGGAGATGGACGAGATCAACGAGGACTTTCCCGCGACGGACGTGGCCATCGTGATCGGCTCGAACGACATCGTGAACCCGGCCGCGCAGGAGGACCCGAACTCGCCCATCGCCGGGATGCCGGTGCTGGAGGTCTGGAAGGCCAAGCACGTCATTGTCAGCAAGCGCGGGCAGGGGACGGGCTACTCGGGCATCGAGAACCCGCTCTTCTACAAGGACAACACCCGGATGTTCTACGGCGACGCCAAGAAGTCGCTGGACGAGCTGCTGCCCAAGCTGGCGGCGTGAACGGGAGGGGGGCTTCGGCCCCCCTCTCTGTTTCAGGGCGCCTGAATCTCGCGCCATCCGCCGGGCGCGAGCCCCTCGACCGTCCACTCCCCGATCCGCCACCGAACGAGCCGCAGCGTCGGCAGCCCCACGGCGGCGGTCATGCGGCGCACTTGCCGGTTCCGCCCCTCCGAGATGACGATCTCCAGCCAGCCGTCCGGCACCGTCTGGCGCACCCGGATCGGCGGGTCGCGCGGCCAGAGCGACGGGGCCTCGATCCGCCGCACCTTCGCGGGCTGCGTCGGACCGTCGTTCAGCACCACGCCGCGCCGCAGGGGCTCCAGGTCGGCCTCGGACGGGTCGCCCTCCACCTGCGCCCAGTAGGTCTTCTCCATCTTGTGCCGGGGCTCGGCGATGCGCGCCTGCAGCCGCCCGTCGTCGGTCAGCAGCAGCAGCCCCTCGCTGTCCCGGTCGAGCCGCCCGGCCGGATAGACCCCCGCCGGCAGGCCCAGCGCCGACAGCGCGGGACGGGGCGACGGGCTCTTCGCGTCGGTGAACTGCGAGAGCGTGCCGAAAGGCTTGTTGAGCAGGATGAGGCGGGCCATGGGCGCAGGCTCCCACAGCGGCGCATCGGGGTCAAAGGGCGGAGCGCGCCTTCTACTTTCTTCGCGGCCTCAACAACTTAGATGCCAAGCCTCATGTCGCAAAAAACTTGGGCAAGGGGGAAAATAGGTCTTGATCCGAATCCCGATATGCCCCAAATGTCCCCGCATAGACGCCAACGCACGCGCCTCTGGCCGGACAGCACAGCTTCGTGTTTACGTAGCGACGGTAACGTCTCCCTTGGAATCACCGGGCCCCCGCGAGGGGCCTTCTTGTTCTGTCGGAGATGACCGATGACTGTTCAGCACGCGGGGGCCGTGGCCCCGTCGCAATCCCTTGCCGTCCGCGCCTTCGACAGCAGCCGTCTGGAGGCGTTCTGCGCCACGGCGGAATTCGACCGCCCGACGCTCGTGCTCGACGTCGACCGAGTCGAGGCGCAGTACCATGCGCTCAAGGCCGGCCTGGGCCATGCCGACATCCACTACGCGGTGAAGGCGAACCCGCATCCGGCGATCCTCGGCCGCCTCGTCAGGCTCGGCGCGCACTTCGACGCCGCCTCGCGCGGCGAGATCGAGATGTGCCTCGCGCAGGGCGCCCAGCCGCACCAGATCTCCTACGGCAACACGATCAAGCGCGTGGTCGACATCGCCTGGGCGCACCAGGCAGGCATCACGCTCTTCGCCGCCGACGCCGAGGAAGAGCTGGAGAAGATTGCCGAGCACGCCCCCGGCGCGCAGGTCTACATCCGCGTCATTGTCGAGGTGTCGATGGCCGACTGGCCGCTGACCCGCAAGTTCGGCTGCGACCGTGACACGGCGCTGCGCCTCCTCGACACCGCCAAGGCGCTGGGCCTCGACCCCGTGGGCTTCTCGTTCCACGTGGGTTCTCAGACCCGCAAGGCCGAGATGTGGCGCCCGACGCTCGACGCCGTGGGCCAACTCTGGGCCGACGCCAAGGCGGCTGGGCACGAGCTGACGATGCTCAACATCGGCGGCGGCTTCCCGGCGTTCTACGGCGAGGAGATCCAGGCCCCGACCGACTACGCCGCGGGCGTGATGGCGATGGTGACCGAGCGCTTCGGCCACGTCCCCCGCGTCATGGCGGAGCCGGGCCGCGGCCTCGTGGCCGAGGCGGGCATGATCGTGGCCGAGGTCGTCCTGACCTCCAAGAAGTCCGATCGCGACCTGCACCGCTGGGTCTACCTGTCGATCGGCCGCTTCTCGGGCCTGGCCGAGACCGAAGGCGAGGCGATCCGCTACCAGTTCGTGACCCCGCATGACGGCGAGGCCACGGGCCCTTGCATCGTCGCCGGCCCCTCCTGCGACTCGGCCGACGTGCTGTACGAGAAGCGGCCCATGCAGCTTCCGCTCGCTCTCAAGGCCGGCGATCGCGTGCTGATCCGCAACACGGGCGCCTACACCTCGACCTACTCGTCGGTGTGCTTCAACGGCTTTCCTCCGCTCGAAGCCGTCGCGATCTGAGCGGGCGGCCCCGGCAGGGGCCATCAAGGTCAGGAAGGGCGGGTGCCTTGTGGTGCCCGCCCTTTTTCGTGACCTCCCGTGCCGCTCACCGAGGATCGGAAACGGCATGGCCGGCCAGATGGAAGCTCGGCCGGCCTTGTGGACGCCTTCGCACGAGCGGCGCGGGGGAGGGCCCGCGCTGCGGGTCGGGGCAACCCTGGACCTCGCCCTTCACATGGTCTGATCGCCTCTCAGGCTGAAGGCGAACTGTTCCTGATAAGCGTCGGGCTCGTGGGCCTTGGAAGGGGATGCCATTGATGCCGTGCTCGGGCGGGGAGGGCCGACGGTAGCCGTCCGTGTAGAGGAAAGCCGGACTCCACCGCCATGCCGCCCTCCCGCGAACTCGCCGCTTCCACGTAGATCTCGGGCCTGGAAGCGCCTGCCACGATGTCCTCGTATCACTCGTCCGGATGGCGGCCGTCTCGGGTCCCTGTCACGCGCCTTGCAGATGGGAGGGCGGGGCCGGGTTGAATCCCGGTCCCTTGAGGATGACCACCGTGGGCCGGGCATCCGGCCGCACCAGGATGGCGGGGTCGTGCAGGTGGCAGGCGACCCAGCGCCCGGGCGCGACCTCGCGCGTCGCCGGGTCGATCTCGCGGCAGACCGGCATCGCCTCGGGGCAGCGCGTGCAGAAGTTGCACCCCCGGGGCGGATCGGCCGGGGAGGGCGCGTCCCCCCGCAACGCGATGCGCTGGCGGGCCCGCGCCGCGACCGGGTCCGGCTCGCTCGCCGCCGACAGCAGCGCCCGCGTATAGGGATGCAACGGGTCGGCATCGAGCCGCTCGCGCCCCTGCAACTCCACGATCCTCCCCAGATGCATCACCGCCACGCGGCTCGCGATATGGCGAACCATGCTCAGGTCGCGGCTGATGAACAGGTAGGCGAGCCCCCGCTTCGCCTGCAGGTCCTCCAGCAGGTTCGCCACCCGCGCCTGGACCGACCGGTCGAGCGCGGCGACGGGCTCGTCGCAGACCACCAAGCCGGGACCGAGAGCCAGCGCCCGCGCGATCCCGATTCGCTGCCGCTGTTCGTCCGAAAGGGCCTGGGGCAAGCGCGGGCCGATGCCGCGCGGAAGGCCCACGGCGTCCATCAGCTCCGCCACGCGCTCGCGTTTCTCGCGCGCGGCCAGGCGTGTCTGCTCGTCCAGGGGCTCGCGGATGATCGCCTCGACCGTCATGCGGGGATCGAGGCTCGCCCGCGGGTCCCCGAACACCATCTGCATCCGGGGCCGCAGGGGCCGCAGCGCCGCCTGCGGCATCCGCCCGATCTCGGTCCCCTCGATGCGGATCGAGCCCTCGGTGAGGTCCAGAAGCCGCAGCACCGCGTGCGCCGTCGTGGACTTGCCGCAGCCCGACTCGCCCACCAGCCCCAGCGTCTCGCCGGGCTGTACGTCGAAGCTCACCCCGTCCACCGCCTTCACCACGCCCACGCGGCGGCGCAGGAGCCCCCCGTGGATCGGGAAATGCACCTTGAGCCCGCGCACCGAGACCAGAGGCTCAGCCATCGACGACCTCCAACTGGGGCCGCTGCGGCGCAAGGCCCGGATCGCTCAGGAAACAGGCCGCGTCATGGCCCTCGCCCACCGGGTAGCGCTGCGGGTTCAGCCGGTGGCAGACGTCATAGGCATGGGGGCAGCGGTCGCGGAAGGTGCAGACGTCCGGAGGAGTCCTCAGGACCGGCGGCTGCCCTTCCATCACCGCGAGCCGCCGGACCCGCTCCACCCGTGCCTTGGGGACAGAGGCCAGCAGCGCCTGCGTGTAGGGATGGCGCGGATCGGCGAAGAGCGCGTCCACCGGAGCGTGCTCCACCACCTGTCCGCCATGCATCACGATCACCCGGTCGGCGAGGCCCGCCACCACCCCCGGGTCCTGCGTGATCCAGAGCACCGCGATCCCCAGCGTCTGGCGCAGCTCCTGCATCAGGTCGTGGATCTCCGCCTGGATCGTGACGTCCAGCGCCGCGGTGGGCTCGTCCGCGATCAGCACCGTGGGGTCGCAGGCCAAGGCGATGGCGAACAGCACGCGCTGACGCAGGTCGCCCGAGACCTGGTGCGGGTAGTCGTCCAGCCGCCGGTGCGCGTCGGGGATGCCGACCTGCGCCATCAACTCGGCCGCCCGCGCGCGGGCCTGCCGCCTGGTCAGCCCCAGGTGCAGGCGCAACGGCTCCACGATCTGGAAGCCCAGGGTGAGCACGGGGTTCAGCGCGGTCATCCGGTCCTGGACCACGAAGCCGATGCGCCCGCCACGCATCGACCGCAGCGCCTCGGGGTCCAGCCGCAGCAGGTCCTGGCCCTCGAACAGCACCGGCCCGCCCGAAACCTCGGCCGGCGGCGAAGGCAGCAGCCCCAGGAGCGACATCGCCAAGACGGACTTGCCCGACCCGGACTCGCCCACCACCCCCAGAATCTCCCCCGCCTTCAGCGTGAAGGACACGTCGTTGACGGCATGGAAGCTCCCCGCGCGCGTGCGGAACACGGTCCGGAGGTTCCGGACCTCCAGGACGTTCGGCGTCCCTTCGGGCATATGGAGGCTCCCTGCGGTCGGGCCGTTCGGCCGCGCCTTTGCGACAAACGCTACCGCGTCCGCGACATGTCGCAAGCCCCGGCGTGGCGTGACGTCGCGGCGTCATGGGGTTGCCCCGGCAGGGGCGGCGGGCGACACTCCGGCCATCCAACGAGAGTGCCGCCGATGCCGCCCAAGAACCGCTTCGCCGAGATGCAGCCCGAGATCGCCGCCTGGCGCCGCGACCTCCACGAGCATCCCGAGATCCTGTTCGACACCCACCGCACCGCCGCCCTCGTGGCGGATCGCCTGCGCGCCTTCGGCTGCGACGAGGTGGCGACGGGCCTGGGGCGCACGGGCGTCGTGGGCGTCATCAAGGGCCGCCAGACCGCCTCGGGCAAGGTCATCGGCCTGCGCGCCGACATGGACGCGCTGCCGATCCAGGAGGCGACCGGCGCCCCCCATGCCTCCAAGATTCCCGGCGCGATGCACGCCTGCGGTCATGACGGCCACACCGCGATGCTGCTCGGCGCCGCCAAGTATCTCTGCGAGACGCGCAACTTCGACGGCACGGTCGTGGTGATCTTCCAGCCCGCCGAGGAGGGCGGCGGCGGCGGGCGCGAGATGTGCGCCGATGGCCTCATGGACCGCTGGAACGTGACCGAGGTCTACGGGATGCACAACTGGCCCGGACGCCCCGTGGGCAGCTTCTCGATCCGCGCCGGCACCTTCTTCGCCGCCACCGACCAGTTCGAGATCGCCGTCGAAGGCAGGGGCGGCCACGCCGCCAAGCCGCAGGAGACGGTCGACCCCACCGTGACCTCCGCCCACCTGATCCTGGCGCTGCAGAGCATCGTCAGCCGCAACGCCGACCCTGTGGCGCAGATCGTCGTCTCCGTCACTTCCGTCGAGTCCTCGTCCAAGGCCTTCAACGTGATCCCTTCGCGCGTCACGCTGCGCGGCACCGTCCGCACGATGTCCAAGGAGTTGCGCGACATGGCCGAGACGCGGGTCAAGGCCATCGCCGAGGCGACCTGCCTCGCCTATGGGGCCACGGCGCAGGTCCGCTACATGCGCGGCTATCCCGTGATGGCCAACCACGAGGCGCAGACCGACTTCGCGCGCGAGGTGGCCGCGCAGGTCTCGGGCGGCTGCGACGAAGCCCCTCTGGTCATGGGCGGCGAGGACTTCGCCTACATGCTGGAGGAGCGCCCCGGCGCCTATATCCTGGTCGGCAACGGCCCGACCGCGCCGGTCCACCACCCGGAATACGACTTCAACGACGAGGCGATCCCCGCCGGCTGCTCGTGGTTCGCGGGCATGGCCGAGACACGGATGCCGCTCGCGGTCTGATCCCGGCGCGGGCCTCGGCCCGCCCTAGCGCGCCAGCATCTCCCGGTAGAGGACGTTGAGCCGCGCCGCCTCGTCCTCGATGCGGAAGTTCGCCACCACATGCGCCCGCGCGGCCTCGCTCCAGCGGGCCAGCCGGGCGGGGTCGCCCAGCGCCTCGCGCACGGCCGTCGCCATCGCAGGCCCGTCATCGGGCGGGATCAGGAGGCCCGTCTCCCCCGCGACCACCTGCTCCTCGAAGGCGCCCACCCGCGTCGCCACCACCGGCACGCCGCAGGCCATGGCCTCGATGGGGGTGACCCCGAACCCTTCCCACCTCTGCGGCGCCACGAAGAGATCGAGCGCCTGGTACCACCGCGCGATCTCGCCCACCGGCACCTCGCCCATGAACCTCAGCCGATCCGACAGCCCCGCCGCCGCGATCCGCTCCTCCAGCCCGCGCTGGAACTCCCGATGCTCGGCAGTGGCCCGCCCCAGGACGATCCCGCCGCCATCGGGCCGCTCCCGCAAGAAGGCGATCAGGGCGTCCACGAACAGGTCCGTCCCCTTCTGCGCGCGGATGCGCCCGAAGCAGCCCACCAGCGGGCCGGGGGGTAGCCCCATCGTCGCCCGCAGCGCCGCGCGATCCGGCGCAGGCCGGAACGCCTCGGTGTCGATCCCGTGATGCACCACGACCGAGGGCCGCTCCAGATAGGCCGCCGTCTTCGCGGACGTGGAGACCACCGCGTCCATCCGCCGGATCAGCCACTTGGTGAAGCCGGTATGGTGCCGCTGCGAGGCCGAGGTGAACACGAGCCGCAGGTCCTTGCCCAGCGCCCGCAGCGCCAGCCCGCCCAGCATCTCGACGTTGCGCCGGGCGTGCCAGACGCGCGGTCCCCGCGGTCCCCGGCGCGGCATCGTCAGAAGGTCCCGCAGCCGGATCTGCGGCAGGTCCTCCGGCAGGACGGGCCCGGTCACCACCACGCCCATCCCGCGCGCCTGAACCGGCACGAGGCGGAACACCGTCGAGGTCACGCCCGACAGCCGCTTCTTGAAATTCGGCGCGATCACCTCGACTTGCGCCGGGTCCTTCAGGTTTCTCGTCAAGAGATCATCCCCAGGAGCTCCCGCGCGATCCCTTCCGTGCGGCCCACCTGCGCCGCCGCGACCTGCAGCCCCGCCTCGCGCATCGCGCCCAGAAGCTGCGGCTCGGCCAGCAGGTCCCCCGCCGCCTGCGCCAGTTCCTCGGCGTCGCGCACCGTCAGCGCCGCGCCCGCCGATTCCAGCGCGGTCACGTCGGCGGCGACGGTCTCGCGCAGCGGCCCGATCAGCAGCGCCGCCCCGCAATGCGCGGCCTCCCAGGGGTTGTGCCCGCCCACCGGCACCAGGGAGCCGCCAAGGAACACCAGCGGCGCGAGCCGGAACCAGAGCCCGGTCTCGCCCAGCGTGTCGGCCAGGTAGACGGACCTGTCGGGCTCGCCCCCGTGGCTCCGCCGGCTCGCCTCGAAGCCGCGCCGCCGGACCGCGTCTAGGATGGCGTCGCCCCGCTCGGGATGGCGAGGCACCAGGATCAGCCGCGCGGCCGGATGCCGCCGCCGCACCTGGGCATGCGCGGTCAGCACCGCCTCCTCCTCGCCGGGATGCGTGGAGATCGCCGCCCAGACCGGAGCGTCGCCCAGAATGCGCGACAGGCGCACCTGCTCGGCCGGGTCGCTGGGCGGGGCGCCGGCCGAAGCCTTCATGTTGCCGCCCACCGTCACCCGGTCGGGGTCTGCCCCCAAGCCCACCAGCGCCTCGCGCATCCCGTCCGTCTGCGTCACGATCCGGGTGAAGAGCCCCAGCACCGCCCGCGCGCTGCGCGGCACCCGACCCCAGGTGCGCAGGCTGCGCGGCGACATCCGCGCGTTCATCAGCACGAGCGGCACGCCCCGCTCGGCCGCCAGCCGCAGCGTCTGCGGCCAGATCTCGCTTTCCACCACCACGCCCAGGTCGGGCCGCCAGTGGTCGAGGAACCGCTCCACCGGCCCCGACACGTCGAGCGGCGCGAACTGGTGCAGGACGCCGCGCGGAAGCCGCTTCTCCAGGATCGCGGCCGAGCTGGCCGTGCCGGTCGTCACCAGCACCCGCGCGTCGCGCGCCACGATGTCCACCAGCGGCAGCACCGACAGGCTTTCGCCGACGCTCGCCGCATGGAACCACACGAGCCGTCCCTCGGGCCGGGGATGCGTCGCCTCGCCCAGCCGCTCGCGCTGCCGCTCGGGCGGCACGCCCTGCGTGCCCAGCTTCTGCGACACGCGGCGGAAAGCCCGGCCCCGCAGCAGGTCCGCCCCCAGCCCGTAAAGGCGCAGCAGCGTGGGCCAGGGCAGGGGGCCGGCCACGGGATCAGCCCCCCGTGTGGCTCATGTGGCGGGAGATGCGGCCCTCCACCCCGCGGGAATAGTCGAAGTCGTGCCCCTTGGGCTTGAGCCGGATCGCCGCCCGGATGGCGTCGTCGAGCGCGTCGTCATCGGGCGACCCGCGCAGGGCGGCCCGCAGGTCCGACGCGCCCTCCTGCCCCAGGCAGGTGTGGAGCTGCCCCGTGCAGGTCAGCCGCACGCGGTTGCAGCTTTCGCAGAAGTTGTGGGACAGCGGCGTGATGAAGCCCACCTTCTGCCCCGTCTCCTCCAGCCGCACATAGCGCGCGGGCCCGCCCGTCCGCTCCGCGAGGTCGGTGATCGTGTAGCTCTCCGCCAGTCGCGCCCGCAGGTCGCGCAGGCTCCAGAACTGGTCGAGCCGCATCTCGTTGCCGATGTCGCCCATCGGCATGACCTCGATGAAGGTGAGGTCGTGCCCCTCGCGGGCGCACCACCGCACGAGGTCGAACATCTCGTCCTCCGTATCGCCCTTCAGCGCCACGGCGTTGATCTTGACGCGCAGGCCCGCGTCCCGCGCGGCCTCGATCCCCTTCAGCACCTGCTCCAGCCGTCCCCAGCGGGTCAGCCGGCGGAACCGCTCGGGGTCCAGCGTGTCCAGCGACACGTTCACCCGCCGCACGCCCACGCGCGCGAGGTCCCCGGCAAAGCGGGCGAGCTGGCTGCCGTTCGTGGTCAGCGTCAGCTCGCGCAGCGAGCCCGAGGCAAGGTGCCGCCCCATCGCCTCGAAGAACGACATGATGTTGCGCCGCACCAAGGGCTCGCCCCCGGTGATCCGCAGCTTCTCCACCCCGTGCCGCACGAAGGCCGAGCAGAGCCGGTCCAGCTCCTCCAGCGTCAGGATCTCGGTCTTGGGCAGGAACTGCATGTCCTCGGACATGCAGTAGACGCAGCGGAAGTCGCAGCGGTCGGTGACCGAAACCCGCAGGTATCGGATCGTACGGCCGAAGGGATCGACGAGAGGCGCGTCCATGCCTGACACCTAGGCCGATGGGCGACGCGCCGCAAGCCGGAGTCGCCCCGGTTGCGCCCGCGGGCGGCCTTGGTCTAGCCTCGGCCCATGAAAACCCGCATCCTTCCCCTCCTGGCGCTCCTGCCTTTCGCCGCCTGCTCGGACATCGAGGCCGGCGGCCCCGGCCTCGATCCCGCCGTCACGGCTTCCCAGAGCCCCGTCGCCCGCCCTTCCGGGCTGGACACGACCCCCGCGCCGGTCCCCGCCGCGGTGCTCACCCCGCTGGCGCCGGTCACGACCGGCCCGCTCGACCCGCTCGCGCCGCCCCCCGCGGCCGAAGGGATCGCCGTGGGCGAGCCCGCGCCCACCGATGCGGCCCTGGTCACGCCGCCGTCGCCCGCGCCCACGGGCGCGCTCGGGACCACCGTCGCGTCGCTGGGCTCGCCCACCAATCCCGGCCGCTGGCTGGAGACGCCGCTCGTTGCCGAACCCACGCAGGGCCGGGTCGAATACAACGGACAGTCCGTGAACGTGGAGTTGCGCCCCTCGGGCGGCGAGCCCGGCTCGGGCAGCCAGATCAGCCTGGAAGCGATGCGGGCGCTGGGCGCGCCGCTCACCGGCCTGCCCGAGCTGACCGTCTTCGGCGGCTGAAACGGCGACGGCCCAGGGATCGCCCGGGCCGCGTCCGAAAGGGGCCCGGAGCGCAGGCTCCGGGCCTTGTCGTGTCAGGCGTGCAGCGTCTCGGTCGAGGAGAAGAACATCGCCTGGCTGATGGCCGAGCGCACCTGGTCCTCGCGATAAGGCTTGGAGATCAGGAAGGCGGGCTCCGGCCGCTCGCCGGTCAGCAGGCGCTCGGGGAAGGCGGTGATGAAGATCACCGGGATGTCCCCGCCCGCCGACAGGATGTCGTTGACGGCATCGATCCCCGACGACTTGTCGGCCAGCTGGATGTCCGCGAGGATCAGGTCCGGCCGCTCGATGCCGGCCAGCGCCACGGCGGCGTCGCGGGTGCGGGCCACGCCGGTGATCGCGTGCCCCATGTCGGCCACGATGCTCTGGAGGTCGAGCGCGATGATCGCCTCGTCCTCGATGATCATCACGCGGCCCGAGACCGAATCCTCCATGTCCGACCGGGCGCGGTTGATGAGGTGCATGACCTCGTCCACGTCCGACCGCATGATGGTGGCGATCTCCTCGGGCTTGAAGTCCTCGATGGTGGCCAGCAGCAGCGCCTCGCGCGTGTTGGGCGTCAGCCGGGCGAGATGCGCCTGCGCGGCGCGGGCCAGTCCCGTTTCTCCCTCGGACACCGGCGCGCCCGAGCTTTGCCAGATCGTGTGGAACACCGTGAACAACGCGACGCGGGGTCCGACCCCGGTCTCGTACAGCTCCGGCTCCTCCAGGATCGCTTCCAGCGTGGCCAGCGCATAGGCGTCGCCGGTCGACTGGCTGCCCGTCAGGGCGCGCGCGTAGCGGCGGAGATAGGGCAGCTCGGACCCGATCATCGCGGACAGGTCGGGTGCGGCAGTCTTGCTCATGTGATTGGGCGTCCCTGCGTTGCGTTGGAACCAAACAATAGGGCCGAGACTTCTGTCTGGAAAGGGATAGAGGCAAAGGTTTCAGCCCATCATGGACGAGCTTTCGACTCACGAGCTGCGCGGCGCGGCCTTTGCGGCCAACCTGCGCCGCGCCTTCGGGGCGCCGGTCGAAGGCGATATGCCGGCGTCCTTCGCGACGCTCCTGAGCCGTTTGGGCGAGGTCCAGCGCCCCGCCTCCGCCCTGTCCCAGCGCCACGACGCCAACCGGCTGGGTGCGTGATGCCCCGGCTGTCCGGTCGGCCCTCCCGGCCCAGGGACCGCTCCCCATCCGTCGCGACCGCGCGTTCCCGCAAGGGCCAGTCCGACGGCGCCTCGCCCCTCGATCCCCGTGACGAACTTGTGACCCATTTGCCCGCCATGCGCGCCTTCGCGCTCTCGCTCACCCGCAACGCCTCCCAGGCCGACGACCTCGTGCAGGACACGGTGGTGAAGGCCTGGTCGCACTTCGATCGCTTCGAGGCCGGCACCAACCTGCGCGCCTGGCTGTTCACGATCCTGCGGAACACCTTCTACTCGACCCGCCGCCGCACGGTGCGCGAGGTCTCCGACAGTGACGGCGCGCTGGTGGGCGCCCTGGCCGAGAAGCCTGCCCATGACGGGCGGCTCCAGATGGCCGACTTCATCCGCGCCTTCGCCCAGCTTCCCGACGAGCAGCGCGAGGCGCTGGCGCTCGTGGGCGCCTCGGGCTTCTCCTACGAAGAGGCCGCCGAGATGACGGGCGTCGCCGTGGGCACGGTGAAGAGCCGCGCCAACCGCGCCCGCGCCCGGCTTGCGCAGATCCTTCAGCTCGATGAGGCCGAGCGCCTTGAGCTGACGGACAATGCGACGCTGGCGGTGATAGCGGCACAGGGCGGGCCGCATCTGTGACCGAAACACCTCGGCCCTGGTGGCGCCTGCGTCTCGACGGGCTTGCGCTCCGCGTCGCCACCTTCCTGACGATCGCCCTCCTGCCGCTCGGCCTGATCGCGCTGTGGCAGACGCGCGAATACCAGCGCGAGACCGAGCGCCGGGCCGAGCTGTCGCTCCTCGCCGTCACCGAGCAGGGCGCGGCCGGCGTCGCCCAGCTCATCGAACGGGCGCGGGGCGCGGGCGAATCCCTGGCCGTGGTGGCCGATCTCCTCGACGACCCCGACACCTGCTCGGACTACCTGGGCCGGCTCGTCGCCGGGAGCGGTCCCTACAACTTCGTGGGCTTCGTGCCGGCCTCGGGACCCGTGACCTGCTCCTCGTCCGAAGGACCCGTCGACCTGGGCGGCCTGATCGGTCTGGGCGGCCCGCCGCGCGTCCATGTGCAGGTCCATCCCGGCGGGCTCGTCTCGGGCGAGGACGTCCTCATCATCGCCGTTCCGGTCGGGGGCGAAGCGGCCCCCCAGGGCTATCTCGCCTTCTCGGTCTCCCGCGAGCGCGCCGCCGGTCCGCCGCCCGCCGCCGCCGGCCTGCGCCCGCAGGTCCTGCTCACCTTCGACGTGGAAGGCGAGGTCCTGACGGTGCAGCCGCGCGACCTAGACGGGCAGGCGCTCATGGGCCTTCTCGCGCAGGGCCGCTCCCTGGCGCAGGAGGCCAGCGACAGCTCCCGCGTCTACGAGGCGATCGATGCGGAGGGCGAGGATCGGGTCTACACCGTGGCGCCGCTGGTGCCCGACGTGGCCTATGCCATGGCGGTCTGGTCGCCCCAGCAGGCGGGGCAGGGGATCGGGCCCGCCAGCTCGCCGCTCCTGTTCCCCCTCCTGATGTGGGCCACCAGCCTCCTCGTGGCCTTCTGGGCCATCCACCGGCTGGTGATCCGGCGCGTGGCCCGCCTGGGCGTCCGGATGCGCCGCTTCGGCCGGGACCGGTCGCTCGACGACCGACCCCCCGGCTACGGCACCCCCCACGAGCTGCGCGAGATCGAGGACGCGTTCCGCCAGATGGCCACGGCGATCCTCCACGACGAGGCGCGGATGGAGAACGCCTTCCGCGAGCGCGGCGTGCTCCTGCGCGAGGTGCACCATCGCGTGAAGAACAACCTCCAGCTCATCTCCTCGATCATCTCCATGCAGATCCGCCGGATGCCCGAGGCGCGGGTGCGCGCCATCCTGCGCCGGCTCCAGGACCGGGTGCTGACGCTGGCCTCCATCTACCGCAGCCTCTACACCAGCCCCGACATGGGCGACGTGAACGCCGCCCCCGTTCTGCGCGCCATCGTCGAGCAGGAGCTGCGTGGCGCCGAGGGGCGCGTCGAGGCCACGCTCGACATCGAGGACATCGTGCTCGACCCCGACAAGGTGGTGCCGCTCGCGTTCCTCACGGCCGAGGCGGTCTCGAACGCGCTGGTCCGCGCCGCCGCCGCCGAGGGCCGCCCGAGCCTGTCCATCGCGCTCCACCGCGACGGAGAGCGCGCGACCCTGCGCATCGCCAACAGCGTCGACGGCACCCCTGCGGCCGAGGAGCCGCCCCGGGGCCTGGGCCAGCACCTGATCCAGGCCTTCGCGGCGCAGGTGGGCGGCCCCGCCCGGTCCGAGGTGCGGGACGGCCTCTACCGCCTCTCCGTCACCTTTCCCATCGACTCCGCCGCCGAGCACGAGACGGCCGAGGCCTGACCACCTGCCCGGACGGGCAGTTCACGAAATCGCCATATTTCCCCGCCCTTGCGGCCCCCGGAGGGGAGTCGTAGGTATGGCCCGTCCCCAGCAGAGGTTCCCTCCATGCAAGACCCCGTCAATCACTACATGAACCTCGTCCCCATGGTGGTCGAGCAGACGAGCCGGGGGGAACGCGCCTACGACATCTTCTCGCGGCTACTCAAGGAACGCGTGATCTTCGTCTCGGGCCCGGTGCACGACGTGATGGCGCAGCTCATCGTGGCGCAGCTCCTCCACCTCGAGGCCGAGAACCCGAAGAAGGAGATCTCGATGTACATCAACTCCCCGGGCGGGGTGGTGACGTCGGGCCTCTCCATCTACGACACGATGCAGTACATCCGGCCCAAGGTCTCGACGCTGGTGGTGGGGCAGGCGGCCTCGATGGGCTCGCTGCTGCTGACCGCGGGCGAGAAGGGGATGCGCTTCTCGCTCCCGAACAGCGAGATCATGGTCCACCAGCCCTCGGGCGGTTACCAGGGCCAGGCGACCGACATCCTGATCCACGCTCGCCGGACCGAGCAGCTCAAGAAGCGGCTGAACGAGATCTACGTCAAGCACACCGGCCAGGCCATGGAGGCCGTCGAAGCCGCTCTCGAGCGCGACAACTTCATGGACCCCGAAGAGGCCAAGGCCTGGGGCCTGATCGACGACATCCTGACCACGCGCGACCCCCTGCCGGCCGGGGACGCCTGAGACAAGTCGCCGCCCGCGAAGCGGACCCGTGGGCGGCTTTTGGAGTTGTGGACGCAGGGCGCCTGCCCTAGTCTGACCGACGGACGGCGCGAAGCCGAAGCGCCGTCCCCGACGAGCCCCCGAGGGGCATGCTGAGGCCCTGGGGGGCCAGAGGAGTCACATGGCGAACGCATCCGGCAGCGACGGCAAGAACACGCTCTACTGCTCCTTCTGCGGCAAGAGCCAGCACGAGGTGCGCAAGCTGATCGCCGGCCCGACCGTGTTCATCTGCGATGAATGCGTCGAGCTGTGCATGGACATCATCCGCGAGGAGACGAAATCCTCGGGGCTCAAGTCCTCCGACGGGGTGCCCACCCCGCGCGAGATCTGCGACGTGCTCGACGATTACGTGATCGGCCAGATCCACGCCAAGCGCGTGCTCTCGGTGGCCGTCCACAACCACTACAAGCGCCTCAGCCACGCTCAGAAGTCCCAGGACATCGAGCTCGCCAAGTCCAACATCCTCCTGATCGGCCCCACGGGCTGCGGCAAGACGCTGCTCGCGCAGACGCTGGCCCGCATCCTCGACGTGCCCTTCACCATGGCCGACGCCACCACGCTGACCGAAGCCGGCTACGTGGGCGAGGACGTGGAGAACATCATCCTCAAGCTCTTGCAGGCGTCGGAATACAACGTCGAGCGGGCGCAGCGCGGCATCGTCTACATCGACGAGGTCGACAAGATCACCCGCAAGTCCGACAATCCCTCGATCACGCGGGACGTGTCGGGCGAGGGCGTGCAGCAGGCCCTCCTCAAGATCATGGAAGGCACCGTGGCCTCCGTGCCGCCCCAGGGCGGCCGCAAGCATCCTCAGCAGGAGTTCCTGCAGGTGGACACGACCAACATCCTGTTCATCTGCGGCGGCGCCTTCGCGGGCCTCGAAAAGATCATCGCGCAGCGCGCCAAGGGCTCGGGCATGGGCTTCGGCGCCAAGGTCTCCGCCCCCGACGAGCGCAGCGTGGGCGAGATCTTCAAGGACCTCGAACCCGAGGACCTGCTGAAGTTCGGCCTCATCCCCGAGTTCGTGGGCCGTCTGCCGGTCATCGCCACGCTCACCGACCTCGACGAGGCCGCGCTGGTGAAGATCCTGACCGAGCCCAAGAACGCGCTCGTCAAGCAGTACCAGCGCCTCTTCGAGCTGGAGGACACCAAGCTCACCTTCACCGAGGACGCGCTCAAGGCCATCGCCAAGCGCGCCATCGAGCGCAAGACCGGCGCGCGCGGCCTGCGCTCCATCATGGAGGACATCCTCCTCGACACCATGTTCGACCTGCCGGGCCTGACCTCGGTCCGCGAGGTGGTGGTGAACGAGGAAGCCGTGGGCACGGTCGGCAAGCCGCTCATGATCCACACGGACCCGGCGGCCAAGAAGGAAGTGGCCTCCGCCCGCTAGGCCGGGACATCAGACACGGACCGGGCAGGGGCGTCACCGCCCCTGTTTCCGTTTGTGGCCCCCGCCACCCTGCAAGAGCCCGCTCCATGCCCGTTTCCGGTGACGCCGCCACGCTGGCCCTGGTCCTCGACCTCCTCGGCACCTTCGTCTTCGGCCTGAGCGGCGGCACCCTGGCCGTGCGCCGGGGCCTCGACATCATCGGCGTGCTCGTGCTCTCCACCGCCGCGGCCCTGGCCGGGGGGATGGCGCGCGACGTCCTCCTCGGCGCGACGCCGGTCGCGGCGCTGGCCGACAGCCGCTACCTCCTCGCCGCGCTGGTCGCGGGCCTCGCCGCCTTCCTGGGCCATCCGCTCGTCGAGCGCTTGGGCAAGCCCGTGATGGTCTTCGACGCGCTGGGCCTCGGGCTCTTCGCCGTCACCGGCTGCCGCAAGGCGCTGGCCTACGGCATGGACCCGTTGCCCAGCCTCCTCCTCGGCGTCGTGACCGCCGCAGGCGGCGGCGTCCTGCGCGACCTCCTCGTGGCCGAGGTGCCCCGCGTCCTGCGCGGCGAGATCTATGCCCTGGCCGCCCTCCTGGGCGCGGGTGTCGTCGTCTTGGGCGACGGCCTGGGCCTTCCCGCGGCGCCCGTGACCCTGGCGGGCGTCGGCGCGGCCTTCCTCCTCCGGCTGGTCAGCGTCCGGCGGGGCTGGGATGCCCCGCGCTCGCCCTGGTCCTGACCGCCGGCTTGCGCCGAACGGGCGAAGGGCCGACAACCGCCGCGCAGAACCCGGAGGCCCCCATGACCCCCATCCGCCGCATCTCGACCGGCTCCGCCTGGGAGCCGCGCATCGGCTACTGCCGCGCCGTGGTCGCGGGCGGCTGGGTCCATGTCTCGGGCACGACCGGCACCGACCACGCGACGGGCGAGATCCCCGAGCGGGTCGAGGACCAGTGCGCGCTGGCGCTGCGCATCATCGAGGGCGCCCTGCGCGAGGCGGGCTGCACCTTCGCCGACGTGGTCCGCGTCCGCTACATCCTCCCCGACCGGGCCGACTTCGCGCCCTGCTGGCCCCAGCTCGCGGGTGCCTTCGGCGCCCATCCCCCGGCCGCCACCATGATCGAGGCCGGCCTCATCGATCCCCGCCACCGCATCGAGATCGAGGTCGACGCCCGCCTGCCCTGAGGCCCCGTTCCGGGCGACGCTCCCTGCCGGAGCCGCCCCGCAGGGCGGGGCTTCGCCCGTCCGAGCGACGCTGGAGCGCTGAAGCCCACCCTGCGGCCACGGGACCGCGCCGCCCCACGACCGGGGTGTTGCGTGAGTCGGGGGAGGACCGTTCGGTGCTGTCAGAAACCGTTAACCTTTGTCCCGCACCTTGGTCCCGCACGCATCGCCACGGGATCGCCTGCGGGACACAACTCTCCCGCCTTCGGACGACATCTTCGTGGCCCGCTCTTTGCAGGCACCTGGCCCGCGTGCCGCCGGACCATCTGGGGAACCCACGCCCCAGCCGCCGCGCGTCGAGGACGCGCCCCCTGCCGGCCCGAAGTGGCGTCCCGCCGGCAGCAACGGAGGCCGTCCCCCATGGCAGGGGGAAACGCTCCGACCCAAATGGCCCGGACCTGCCGCGCGACGGCAGGACCACGGGCCCGTGAAGCGCCCCTGCGCGGATCGCCCTACATTGACCCCGCGCCCCATCCGGGGCATGGAAAGCCCCGAGCGGCGGAGGCACGGCATGACGTTCATGGACTACTTCAAGCGCACCTTCACCTGGTGGAACAGCCAGACCTGGGGCACCGCGCTCCACACGCGGCGGCACGGGCTCAAGGTGGGCGAGGACGCGCTCGGCAACGTCTACTACCGCAACGCCGACGACAGCTCGCGCTGGGTCATCTACAAGGCCGAGGCCGAGGCGACCATGGTGCCCACCGAATGGTTCGGCTGGCTGCACCGCACCTGGGACACGCCCCCCACCGAGGAAACCGCCCCCCGCAAGTTCTGGGAAAAGCCCTCGCTCCCGAACCTGACCGGCACGCCCTACGCCTACGCGCCCTCGGGCTCTCTGCGCCGGCCCGACCCGCCGCTGGACCGTCGCGACTACGAAGCCTGGACGCCCGAGTGATGCGGGAAAGCCCGCTCGAGGTCCTGACCGGCGCCGCCGTGGTGCTGGTCGCGGGGGGCTTCCTCCTCTACGCCGCCCAGGCCACCGGCTATGGCGGCCCGGACGAGGGGCTGCGCCTCACCGCGAGCTTCCGCTCCATCGAGGGCGTGTCGCTCGGGACCGACGTGCGGCTCGCGGGGGTCAAGATCGGCACGGTGACCGACACGGCGCTCGACCCGCAGACCTTCCGCGCCACGACCGAGCTGACCGTCAACGCCGCCGTTCCGATCCCCGACGACTCCTCCGCCGTCGTGTCGAGCGAGGGGCTCCTGGGCGGCACCTTCATCGAGATCGTGCCCGGCGGGTCGCTCACGACCCTGGCCGATGGCAACGAAATCGTGGACACGCAGGGCGCGGTCAGCCTGCTCCAGCTTCTGCTCCAGTACATCTCGGGCGGGGACGAGCAGTCGACATGAGGCTGGCGCTCCTCGCCGCGTGCCTCGCCACGCCGCTTGCCGCGCAGGACACGCTGTCGCTCGACCCGCCCGCCCGCCGCCTCGCGCCCGAGAACGAGGCCGAGCGTCTGGGCGCGGTCACCTCGGCCTCCGGCGGCATCGTCCGCGTCCTCGACAAGATCATCGGCACCGTCACCGATCTGGAACTGCGCACCGGCGAGACGGCCGAGGTCGGTGCCATCTCGGTCACCATGGGCGACTGCCGCTATCCCACGGCCAACCCGGCGGGCGACGCCTATGCGCTGGTCAGCGTCCGCACGCGAGCCGACGACGCGGCGGTGTTCGAGGGCTGGCTCATCGCCTCGGCCCCCGCGCTCAGCGCCGTCGACCATCCCCGCTACGACGTCTGGGCGCTGCGCTGCCTTGGCGTCTGACGGTGCATCGAAAGCCAAGTAGAACGATTTCCCGGCGCAGGCGTTGCCCTTTCGTGGGGCATCGCCGGCCCTACGCCGACAGGAGATCCTGCATGGCTCAGAAACAGCAAGGCACCGGCCCGGACAACGCCGGCATGAACCGCGACATGGACCGCCACCAGCAGGGCGGCGCGTCCGGCGGCCAAAGCAACCAGTCGCAGCAGTCCACCGGGCCCGACCGGGACAAGAGCCGCGACGCCGACCAGCAGATCGATCGGGACCAGCAAAGGTAAGCGGTCCCCTCCGTCCACGAGGTTCGCCGCCGGTCCCGAGGGGCCGGCGGTCGCGCGTCAGGGCGTGAAGCGGGCCGTCCGTCGCAGCGCCTCGTCCAGCCGCCGCCGATATTCGCCCCGACCGATCTCGACCGCGCCCAGAGAGGCGAGATGCGGCGTCAGGAACTGCGTGTCGAACAGCACGAAGCCCCCCGCGCGCAGCCGCCCGATGATATGGAACAGCGCCACCTTCGAGGCGTCCGTCCGGCGCGAGAACATGCTTTCCCCGAAGAAGGCCGCGCCGATCGCCACCCCATAGACACCGCCCGCCAGCGCCTCGCCCTCCCAGACCTCGCAGGAATGTGCCAGACCCCGAGCATGGAGCGCATTGTACAGAGCGGCGATGGTGCCGCTGATCCAGGTCTCGTCCCGCTCGGCGCAGCCCTGGACCACCCCGTCGAAGTCCGCGTCGAAGCTCACCCGGAAGCGCCCCGACCGCAGCGTCCGCGCCAGACTGCGCGAGACATGGAAGCCGTCCAGCGGAAAGATCCCGCGCCGCCGGGGATCGACCCAGAACACGTCCGGGTCGCTCCGGCTTTCCGCCATGGGGAAGATGCCCTGACGGTAGCCGTCCAGAAGGATCTCGGGCGTGAGGTCCTCGCCTCTCACGTGGGGGCTGCCATCCTTACCTTCAGCCAGCCTTCCAGCCAATGAATGTTGTAGTCCCCTGACCGGATCGCCGGATCGTCCGTCAACGCGTCGAAGAGCGGGATCGTCGTGTCGATCCCGTCCACGATCAGCTCGCCCAGGGCCCGCCGCAGCCGCGCGATGGCCTCGTCGCGATCGCGCCCGTGGACGATCAGCTTGGCAATCAGCGAATCGTAGTAGGGCGGGATCCGGTAGCCGTCGTAGAGAGCCGAATCCATCCGCACGCCCAGGCCACCCGGCGCGTGATACTGGGTGATCTTGCCGGGCGAGGGCGCGAAGTTGGGCAGCTTCTCGGCGTTGATCCGCACCTCGATGGCATGCCCGTTGATCTGCAGATCCTCCTGCCGGAAGGACATCGGCAACCCGCAGGCCACGCGGATCTGCTCGCGCACGAGGTCCACGCCGAAGATCGCCTCCGTGACGGGATGCTCCACCTGCAGGCGGGTGTTCATCTCGATGAAGTAGAATTCGCCGTTCTCGAACAGGAACTCGATGGTGCCGGCGCCGATGTAGTTGATGCTGGCGACCGCGTCGGCGCAGATCTTCCCGATCCGGGCGCGCTGCTCGGCCGTGATGACGGGGCCGGGGGCCTCTTCCAGCACCTTCTGGTGCCGGCGCTGCAAGGAGCAGTCGCGCTCGCCCAGATGGACGGCGTTGCCCTTGCCGTCGCCGAAGACCTGGATCTCGATGTGCCGCGGCGTGGTGAGGTACTTCTCCATGTAGACCTCGTCGTTCCCGAAGGCCGCCTTGGCCTCCGAGCGCGCGGTCTGGAACGCGACCTCCAGCTCTCCCTCGTCGCGGGCGACCTTCATGCCGCGCCCGCCGCCGCCCGCCGTGGCCTTGATGATGACCGGGTAGCCGATCTGCTCGGCGACGCGCTTGGCCTCGGCGAGCGCGCCCACGCCGCCGTCCGAGCCCGGCACCACGGGGATGCCCAGGGCCTTGGCCGTTTCCTTGGCGGTGATCTTGTCGCCCATGATGCGGATGTGCTCCGCCGATGGGCCGATGAAGGTGATGCCGTGATCCTCGACCGCCTGCACGAAGGCGGCGTTCTCGCTCAGGAACCCGTAGCCCGGATGGATCGCCTGCGCGCCCGTGATCTCGCAGGCCGAGATGATGGCGGGAAAGCTCAGGTAGCTCTGCCCCGAGGGCGGCGGTCCGATGCAGATCGCCTCGTCGGCCATGCGGACATGCATGGCGTCGGCGTCGGCGGTGGAATGGACGGCGACGGACTGGATGCCCATCTCGCGGCAGGCGCGCACGACGCGCAGGGCGATCTCGCCCCGGTTGGCGATCAGGATCTTGTCGAACATCGTGGTCACTCGATGATCATCAGGGGGGCGCCGTATTCCACGGGCGCCCCGTCCTCGACGAGGATGCGCTTGACCACCCCGGCATGGGGCGCGGGGATCTGGTTCATGGTCTTCATGGCCTCGATGATGAGCAGCGTGTCGCCGCCCTTCACCGTCTGCCCGACCGACACGAAGGGGGCCGTGCCCGGCTCGGCCTGGAGATACACCGTTCCCACCATGGGCGAGGTGACGGCGCCGGGATGCGACGCCGGATCGCCGCTGCCGACAGCAGGGACCGCGACGGCCGCGGGCGCCGCGGCGGCCTGCGCCAGCGGCTGGGGCGCGACGGGCGCCGGAGCGGCCTGCAGCACCACGCCCCCACGCGTCACGCGGACGTTGAGCCGATCGTTGTCGGCCCATTCACGCTTGACCTCGACCTCGTTGAGGTCGTGGGCCCGAAGCAGCTCGGCCAAGGCCCGGATGAAGCTCACGTCGCCGTCATGGGTGTGATTGTCGCTCATGAAGTGCCTTTCGCCTCGTCCTTGCTCGCTGGCCGTCCCTTGGACCAATGGACGGAATCGGCCACCCGGATGACACCGGGAGCCGCAAACCGTTCGTTTGGCGCTTATAAGCGAAGCCGTTCTAGGTGGAAAGCCGCGACGACGCGGCGTCCGGGCCCAGGTCTTGCACCTCGCCGTGGGCTTTCGAGGACCCGTCCTGCGCACCGTTCTCCGCCCCAGCGGCGCAGGACGGCACCGATCCGCCGGACGCGGCGATGTTCCCGGTCCTGTCCGGCCGGTCGGCCGGCAGCATCGGAATGCCCCACGGCTTGAGCACGCGTTGCGGCTCGCCCCGGCGCGACGCCGGAGCCTCGGGCGGGGCCCGCCCCGCCTCGGTGGCGGCGCTCATGCCCAGCAGCGAACGCGCGAGCCAGCCGCTCTGGAACGACGAGGCAGGGGCCACGACCGGTCCCTGCGCCAGCCCCGGCGGCGGCGCGATGATCCGGGCGCTAGCGGCGGCATCGGCAGCGGGCCTCAGATCGACCTCTGGTCGCGGCGCAAGCATTGACGGATTCGAAATCTCCATGACGGAACTCCTACGGACGAACACCCTGTGACCTCGCCGTTAGCAGCCGTCTCTTAACGCGCGGTTAACGCCCGTCATGATCTGTCAACTCGCGTTAAGACATGGTAAATCCTGTAAAGGCCGGGCGGTGCCGGCCCAGGGGAGGACGCCAGATGGCCGAGCGGCAGCCCACCGGCCTCCGCATCCGCGAGCGGCGGCAAGAGCGCGGGCTCCGGCAGGCCGACCTCGCGACCAGCGTCGGCATCTCGCCCTCCTACCTCAACCTGATCGAGCACGGCCGCCGCCGCATCGGTGGCAAGCTGCTCGCCGACATCGCGCGGGCGCTCGACCTCGATCCGGCGGCCTTGGGCGAGGGGCCCGACATGGGCCGCCTCCGCTCGCTCCGGGCCGCCGTGGCGGGCCTCGACGACAAGGCGCGCACCTTGCCCGAGCTATCGCGGGCGCAGGACTTCGCGGACCGCTTCCCGGGCTGGGCCGCTCTCGTCGGCCTGCAAGCCGCGCGGATCGAGTCGCTGGAGCGGCGCGTGATCGAGCTTTCGGAGCGGCTCAGCCACGACCACGATCTGGCGCAGGCGCTGCATCAGGTGATTTCGGGCGTGACCGCCATCCGCGCCTCCTCGGGCATCCTGGCCGAGAACCCCGACCTCGATCGCGACTGGCAGGGGCGCTTCCTTCACAACATCCTGGCGGACAGCGAGGCCTTGGCCAAGGCGAGCCGGTCGCTGGCGCGGTTCCTGGAGGCGCCCGAGCGTGCGGCGTCCCTCGCGCTCTCCCCGCAGGAGGAGGCCGAGCGCTGGCTCGACGCCTGCGACCACCACCTGCCCGAGGTCGAGGCGGGCCGGCCGCTGACGGATCTGCCCGAGGGCGCCGCGGGGGAGGTTCTGCGCGCCTGGGCCGAACGCTACGCCGCCGACGCCGCCACCCTGCCGCTTGGTCCTTTCGCCGAGGCGGCAATGGCCGAGGGCCACCACCCCGTCCGGCTCGCCCGTCGCTTCGGCGTGCCTCTGGCGCAGGTGTTCCGCCGGCTGGCGGCGCTGCCGGCAGGTCAGGGGCACCCGGCAACCGGCCTCGTCATCGGCGATGCGAGCGGCACCCTGATCCATCTCAAGGCGCTGGACGGGCTCGCGCTGCCCCGCACAGGCGGCTGTCCCCTCTGGCCGGTCTTCGAGGCTTCGGCCCAGCCCGGCCGCGGGCTGCGGGCCTATGCGGCGCTGCCGGGGCAGGGGGCGCCGCGCCTTCTCTGCCACGCCGTCGCCGCTCCGCGCGAGGAGCCGGACTGGGATGCGCCCCCGCGGATCGAGACGACCATGCTCCTCACCGCCGCCCCGCCCGAGCCCGCTCCGGGCGACCGGCTCGTGGGCCTGACCTGCCGCCTCTGCCCGCGCGCGGCCTGCCCGGCGCGACGCGAGCCATCCATCTTGGGCTAAGACGTTCGGCTCCTTTGACTCTGGACCAGCGCCCCGCGATACTCGGCCGGCCCGAGGCCTGGGGAGGAGACCTGTGGGACGTCGCGTGCTGCTCATCGAGGATGAGCCCAACATCATCGAGGCCCTGAGCTTCATCCTGACGCGCGACGGCTGGACGGTGCACACGCATTCGGACGGAACGACGGCGGCCGCGCGGGTGCGGACGGGTTCGCCCGAGGTCGTGGTCCTTGACGCCATGTTGCCGGGCCGCTCGGGGTTCGACATCCTGCGCGAGCTGCGCGCCGACCCCTCCACCGCCGCGGTCCCGGTGCTGATGCTCACCGCGCGGGGGCAGGAGAGGGATCGCGACCTCGCGCTGCGCCTGGGCGCCACCGAGTTCATGACCAAGCCCTTCGCCAACGCCGAGGTGCTGGCCGAGGTGCGGCGGCTCGCAGGGGGCTGAGATGGCGCGGCCCCGCCGGCCCCTCTTCCTGCGCCCCGCAAGCTACCGCCAGCGCCGCCTGCGCGATGCCGCGCGTCTCCTGCCTGTGCTGGGGATCGCGCTCTTCCTCGTGCCGCTCCTCTGGACGCCCTCCGACGAATCCGGCGGCGTCAGCAACTCGGGCGCGCTCCTGTTCGTCTTCGGAGTCTGGACGGGGCTGATCGTGGCGGCGCATGTCCTGTCGCGCATCCTCCGGCTCGACGCCGGCGAGGACCGGGACGAGCCGCCGTGATCCTGACCTTCAACATCCTCGTCGCGGTGTCGCTGGGCTACGTGGCGATGCTCTTCGCAGTGGCCTTCGCGGCGGACCGGCGCGCACGGGCAGGGCGCGGGGGCTGGCTGCGCTCGCCACTCATCTACACGCTGTCGCTGTCGATCTACTGCACCGCCTGGACCTTCTACGGCGCGGTGGGATACGCGGCGCGCTCGGGCCTCGAATACCTGACGATCTACCTGGGCCCCAGCCTCGTGGTGATCGGCTGGTGGTGGCTCCTGCGCAAGCTCGTCCGCATCGCCCGGGTCCAGCGCATCACCTCCATCGCGGACCTCGTGTCCTCGCGCTTCGGCAAGTCGCCCTGGATCGGGGCCGTCGTGACGCTGATCGCCGTGGCAGGGGTCACGCCCTACATCGCGCTCCAGCTCCAGTCGATCTCGCTCACCTTCGCGGCCTTCATCGAGGGCATGGACGGCGGGATGGACGTGGACTTCGTGGCGCTCTGGACCGCGATCGGCCTCGCGCTCTTCACCACCCTCTTCGGCACGCGCAACCTCGACCCGTCGGAGCGGCACCACGGTATCGTCATGGCCGTCGCCGTGGAGGCGGTGGTCAAGCTTTTCGCCCTTCTGGGCGTGGGGGTCTTCGTGGTCTGGGGCCTGGGCGGCGGGATCGCAGGGACGCTCGCGCGGATCGATGCGTCACCCATCCCGATGTGGCAGGGCGAGGGCGGGCGCTGGGTGGGCCTGACGGCGCTCTCGGCGGCGGCCTTCCTGACACTGCCGCGCATGTTCCACGTCCTCGTGGTCGAGAACGACGACGACCGCCATCTCGCCGTCGCGAGCTGGGCCTTCCCGCTCTATGTCCTGCTGATGAGCCTCTTCGTCGTCCCCATCGCCGTGGTGGGCCTCGAACGGCTGCCCGAGGGCTCGAACCCCGACCTCTTCGTGCTGGCCCTGCCCATCTCCGAGGGGCACGGGGGCCTCGCGCTCCTCGCTTTCCTGGGCGGCTTCTCCTCGGCTACCTCCATGGTGATCGTGGCGACCATCGCGCTCGCGACCATGGTCTCGAACCACATCGTGGCCCCGCTCTGGCTCTCGGTGCGCGGCCCCGACGAGGTCGCGCGGGACCTGCGGGGGACAATCCTCCTCGCGCGGCGGGTCTCGGTCGCGGCGGTGCTGGCGCTGGGCTACGTCTACTTCCAATACACCGGCTCGGGCGTGGCGCTCAGCTCCATCGGGCTCATCGCCTTCGCGGGTGTGGCGCAGATTCTCCCGGCCATGCTGGGGGGCATCACCTGGCGCGGCGCCACGGCCAAGGGCGCGGGCGCGGGGCTTCTCCTCGGGGCCGCCGTCTGGGCCTGGACGCTGTTCCTGCCCTCCTTCGGCACCGCCATCATCCCGCAGCCGGTCTTGGACCAGGGTCCTTGGGGACTCGCGTGGCTTCGCCCCCGCGCGCTCTTCGGGATCGAGGGCCTCGATCCGCTCCTCCACGCCGTGCTCTGGTCGCTGCTCCTCAACGCGGCGGCCTTCGGGCTGGTCTCGATCCTGACCTTCCCCAATCCGCTCGAACGGCTGCAAGGGGCGCAGTTCGTCAACGTCTTCGACCAGACCGGCCCCGCCCGCACCTGGTCGCGCAGCGGCGCCGAGGTCGAGGACCTTCTCGTGCTGGCTCAGCGCGTGGTGGGCCATGAGACCGCGCTCGACCTCTTCCAGGCCGAGGCGGAGGAGCAGGGCAAGTCCGGCCACCTGCCCGACGCTACGCCCGGCTTCCTCCAGCGGCTGGAGCGCGAGCTGGCGGGCTCGGTAGGCGCGGCGGCGGCCCATGCGCTGGTGGGCCAGTTCGTGCAGGGGCCGGGCCTGTCGGTCGGCGACCTCATGGCCGTGGCGGACGAGGCCGCGCAGATCCTCGAATACTCCGCCCGCCTCGAGGCCAAGTCCGCCGAGCAGGAGCGCACCGCCCGCGCCCTGCGCGAGGCCAACGACAAGCTGACCCAGCTCGCCCGCCAGAAGGACGCCTTCCTGAGCCGCATCAGCCACGAACTGCGCACTCCGATGACCTCCATCCGCTCCTTCTCCTCCATCCTGCAGGAGGAGGGCCTCACCCCCGCCGAGGCGCGGCGCTTCGCCGGGATCGTCGAGGCCGAGGCGCATCGCATGACCCGGCTGCTCGACGACCTGCTCGACCTGTCGGTGCTGCGCGACGGGCAGGTGACGCTCGAGCGGCAGGAGGGGACGCTCGCCGAGGTCATCGACCGCTCGCTGCTCTCGGCGGGGGCCCTGAAGGGGGACCTTGCGGTGCTGCGCGACCCCGCAGCCGAGGCGCTGCCCGTGGTCACCGACCTCGACCGGCTGGCGCAGGTCTTCATCAACCTCGTCTCGAACGCCCGCAAGTACTGCGATGCCGACCGGCCCGAGCTGCGCATCGCCGTCCAGCGACGGGGGCCGCAGGTGATCGTGGACTTCGTGGATAACGGCAGCGGCATCCCCGCGCCCGAGCGCGAGGTGATCTTCGAATCCTTCGCCCGCCTGTCCGGCCGCCGGGCCGGAACGGTTGCTCCCAGCGGCGCAGGCCTGGGCCTCGCCATCTGCCGCGAGATCATGAGCCTGCTCGGGGGATCGATCACCTACCTGCCGGGGCAGGGCGGCGCGGCCTTCCGCGTGACCTTCCCCCAGGGCGTCGCGGCGGCGGCCGCCGAGTGAGCGCGTTAACCAAACCTTAGGTCGAATCGGCTAGGCTGGTCCTGTCGGAAAAGGGAACGGACCTCGTGGAACACGGCCAAGCCAGTCTCATGCGCCGACTCGTGCGTCCTCCGGCGCCGCCAGCCGCGATCACCCCCGCGCGTGCCCTCAGGCTCGCCGCGACGCGCGCGGCCGAACGGTCGATCTCCTTGCCCCTGGCGGTCCTGGGGGTCAGCGAGGAGGAGGGACCGCTCGACGATCTGCTGGGCCGCTTGGAGGACGGCCTCATGCTCATCGCTCTGCACGAGGACGACCATCCCGTGGGCCTCGTCGCGCTCGACGCCGAGGCACGGGCCGCCGTGCTGGAGGTGCAGACGCTGGGCCGTGTCGCCCCCGCTGTCGCCGAGGTGCGGGTCGTGACGGCCGCGGACGCGGCCCTGGCCCGGCCCTTTCTCCAAGCTCTTTTGGCCGAGGTCGAGGCGGGCACCGCCGGCACCGTCCTCGATGGCTGGGTGCGCGGCCCGGCACTGGCCGCGCGGCTGCCCGGCCCGCGCGAGGCCGCCATGATCCTGTCCGACGGGCTCTACCGGATCGTGCGGCTGACGCTCGACCTTGGAGCGGGCGGGCGGCAGGGACTCGCCCTGCTGCTGATCCGTCTCCGGCCACCGCCCGAACCGGCCTGGGCCGAGCCCCCGGCAGCCACCGTGGCCGATCCAGTGCTCGCCGCCCCTGCGACGCTGACGGCGGTGCTGCACCGGCTCCAACTCCCGTTGGCAGGGGCCGAGGCGCTTGAGGTGGGTCAGGTCCTCGCTCTCCCAGGCGTTACGGTCGCCTCGGTCCGGCTCGAGGTGGCCGGGATTGATCTTGGCCCCGCGCGCTTGGGCCAGATGGCGGGGATGCGCGCCCTCCGCATCGAGGAGCCGCTGACCCCCGGGCTCGACGAGCTTCCCTCCTTGGGCGAGGGCGCCGGTCCCGCCGCCCTGCCACCGACCGTCGCGGGATGGCCGTCGTGAAACGTGGAAGGACCCCCGCGAACGGGGGCCCTCCGTTGGCCCTGGTTCTTGGCTCAGCGCTTCGACTGCTCTCCGGCCTCGTGGAGCTGCATGTACTTGACCGTCAGTGCGTCGGTCATTCCCAGCAGGGTCTGGAAGGTCTTCTCTTCTTCCCGCAGAGTCGTCTCGTAGATGGCGACGTGGTGCTGGTGGCCCGTGGCTTGCGCCATCGCGATCAGCGACCGGTAGGTGGCCTGCTCGAAGGCCTCGAAGGCCACGTTCGCGAAATGGTTCTTCATGATCTCGTCGGACATGACCGTATGCGCGAGGGCCGCCATGTTGCCCGACATCTGCGTGCCGAGATCCTTGATGGCCGAAGGAGCCGATCCCAGTTCGCTCAGGATTCCCTCGAGCCGCTGGATCTGCGCCTCCGTCTCGGCCCCGTGCTGGCGCAGCACTGCCGCCACCTCAGGGTAGCTCTCGATCCGCTCGAGCTGCCGGTTGATGAGTTGCGTCGCCTGCTTCTCCAGAGAATGGGCGCTCTGGATACCCATGATGTAGTCTTGCTTGGCCTGATCCGAGGTCAGCGACATGGACCCGGACGACGTGCCTTGATCGTACGCCATTGTTCATCTCCTGTAGCGGAAGTCACGCAGACCAACGCCAGGGAAGCGAGCCGGTTCGAGCCTGCGGCGAGGCGCCGCCGATCAACCCCGCGCGAGGTCGAGGCGGGGTCGAAGGGCCGAGAGGTCATATCCCGCACGGGCGGTGGCGGACAGGATCTCGTCCGTCGGCATCCGCCCCGCTTGCGCCAGCGACCACAGGATCGAGGATCGCGTGCCCGAAGCGCAGTAGGCCAGCACCGGTCCCTTTTCCATGGCCTCGGCCTGTGCGGCGATCCGCTCCGGGGTCATGGTCGGATGAGTGACCGGATTGTCAACGAAGGTCAGCCCCGCCGCTTCGACCGTGATGCGCATGACCTCCGAGGACAGTTCCATCGGGATCTCGGAGTCGGGCCGGTTGCAGACCACCGTGCGGAAGCCCGCCGCCACGAGTTCCGGAACGTCCTCGGGCGCGATCTGGGGCGAGACGGCGTAGTCGGGGGTGATGCGGCGAATGTCCATGCTGACATGAATAGGGCTCGCCCCGACGGGCGTCCAGCGCCTCAGCCGACAACGACCCCGATGATCACGAACATGCATCCCAGCACGGACAGCAGCAGGGCGCCAAGGTTGATGGGCAGCGCCCGTTGGAGCCGTGCCCGCAGCGCGGCATCATCCAGTGCCTCGCGCCTAGCGCGGATGGCGATGGCCCCGCTCCAGGCGATCCCTACGAGACCCAGGAAAGCGATCGCCACGCCGATCCAGATCAGGATGTCCATGAGCGATCCTCCGCCGCTGTGCCTCCCGCGCCTATCCTGCGGGGCTGTCCCGCGCAAGCGCTTGCGGCCGTGCCACCCGGAGGGCTAGGCCTTGGTCACGAGCAGTCCCGCAAAGAGGAATCACAGAATGCCCCCAGCCCACCTGCACGTGGTCGAGACCGAGCCGCTTCCCGGTGACGAGATCCGCCAGTTCATCGAGCGCTACGAGTCGCTTGAAGCGCAGAAGAAGGACATCGGCGAGGAGATGAAGGAAGTCATGGCCGAGGCCAAGGGGCGCGGCTATGACGTCAAGATCCTCAAGAAGATCATCGCCATCCGAAAGCGCGACAAGGACGACATCGACGAAGAGGAAGCCATCCTCGAACTCTACAAGCAGGCTCTGGGAATGACCTGAGGCACGTCCTCATGGCTTGGATCGGCAAGCACGCTAAGGCAAACCGGGTTGTGGGCTTCGGGCTCGACACGACGTTATTGCGCAACTTGGGCTGAGGCCGAGCTGTTTTCTTTCCCTGTGTGTTCGGGCGACGCGCGTGATCTCGGTCCTGTTCAAGGGCCGAGAAGCGGTTCGTGAGAG
>NZ_VDFV01000042.1 GCF_006152145.1 Rubellimicrobium roseum
TCACGCGCGTCGCCTGACCTCGAGGGGAAAGGGGCGAACTCGGCCTCAACTCGAGTTGCGCAACAACGCCTCACCGACCTGTACTCCCATCGGGCGCGCCGGCTCGCTCAGACGTTCTGGACCGCGTACCACAAGCAGGCCCGCGCCATGCGGCTGCTGGGGGCCTCGCGCCTGGGTATGACCCTGGCCGACGACAGTGAGATTCTCGTCGTGGATCTGGCCGCCTGCACGGTCGTGGTCACCGCCTTGTCGCGTCTGGGTCTGTCAGCAGCGGCCCTGAAGGCCATGCGCATCAAGGATGCTTGCGCCTATGAGCTCCTGCAGGACGCCGCCGAAGCCTATGGTCGCTCCAGCGCCTTGAGGGACGAGTTGGGTGGGCCGGGGTCGGCCGCGTTCCCCCACCTCCGGGCGGTGCTGGCGAACGCCGCCTGACAGCTAGGGAATGTCGTCCAGGCCGTGGCGCCAACCAACAAAGCCATAAGGATCCGCGGTTCGTGGGTAAGGTGCTGGCGACCCTGGCGCGAGAGGGCTTTGCTCCCTCCCGCTTGTCGGTCGAGATCACCGAGACCGGCCTCATCGAGAACACGGAGGTGGCGCGCCGGACCATCGAGGCCCTGAACAGCCACGGCGTTCAGGAGGTCCTCGAATACGTATCGCGTGACCGCTGGCCCGTGCCGATCCGGCATCGGGTC
Source organism: Rubellimicrobium roseum (assembly GCF_006152145.1). Lineage (GTDB taxonomy): Bacteria > Pseudomonadota > Alphaproteobacteria > Rhodobacterales > Rhodobacteraceae > Rubellimicrobium > Rubellimicrobium roseum. The sequence goes on from NZ_VDFV01000042.1 coordinate 693, forward strand.
TCCTGCCGTTAACCGGATCTTCACCCGCGTCGGACATCCTCGACTTACCGCGATTCGGGGCCGCCACCCCGATGAGGCTGCGGACGCCCCGCCAGGCGTCCCTGCCGCAGGAGGGAGAAGCTGCGCCCGACCGGCAAGGCCCACGCCGGAAGCGCGAAAGCGGCGACGGGTCGCCCCGCCGCCGCTCCGGTCCCTCGCTCCTGGTGGGGCGTTCAGCGCCCCATCCAGCCTCCGTCCACGGTCAGGATCGTGCCGCTGACGTAGTCCGACGCCTTCGACGCCAGGAACACCGCAGGCCCGCCGAAGTCCTCGGGCGTGCCCCAGCGGCCTGCCGGGATGCGGCCCAGGATCGACGCGGACCGCTCCGGGTCGTTGCGCAGCGCCTCGGTGTTGTCGGTGGCGATGTAGCCCGGCGCGATGGCGTTGACGTTGATGCCCTTGCCCGCCCATTCGTTGGCGAAGGCCATGGTGAGCTGGCCCACGCCGCCTTTTGAGGCCGCATAGCCCGGCACGTTGATCCCGCCCTGGAAGGTCAGGAGCGACGCCGTGAAGATGATCTTGCCCTTGGTTCCCCGCGCGATCATGCCCCGGCCCACGGCCTGGGTCAGCAGGAACTGCGCGTTGAGGTTCGTCTCGATGACCTCGTCCCACATCTCCTCGGGGTGGTCCGCGGCGGGCGTCCGCTTGATGGTGCCCGCGTTGTTCACGAGGATGTCGATGGGCCGCGCCTCCATCTCGGCCGCGAAGCGCTTCAGCGCCTGACGGTCCGCGAAGTTGACGGCGTGGCCCTCGAACTTGCGGCCCATGGCGCGGATCTTCACGCCCACCTCGCCGCCGTCGGCCTCCATCTGCGCCGAGGCGCCGATGATGTCGGCCCCCGCCGCCGCCAGCGCCAGCGCCATGCCCGCGCCGATGCCGCGCCGCGCGCCGGTGACGAGGGCGGTCTTGCCCGAAAGGTCGAACAGGTTCACGCCGTCTCTCCGATCCTGATGAGCGTCTTCATGGCCGTCGCGTTGCCGTCCAGCGCCTCGAAGGCCTGCTGGACCGACGCCAGCGGGTGCCGGTCGGTGATGAGCCGTGCGACGTCCAAGCCCTCCGCGATCATCTCGATGGCGCGGTCGTAGTCGGCGGCCTCGTAGACGCGGGCGCCGACCATCTCCAGCTCGCGCCAGAAGAAGCGGAACAGGTCCACCTGCGCGGGCTTGGCGTGGATCGCCACCATGCAGATGCGCCCCCGCGTCGCGGCGGCGGCGGTCATCAGGTCCACGCCGGGCTGGGTGCCCGACACCTCGAAGACCACGTCGGCGCCCTTGGTCCCCGTGATCTCCATGACCTGCTCGGCCACGTTGCCCTCGCGCGGGTTGAGCCCGGTGAAGCCCATCTCGGCCGCCATATTCAGGCGGTTCGCGTTGATCTCCGACAGGATGACCTTCGCGCCCTCGGCCTGCGCGACCATGGCGATCAGCATCCCGATGGGGCCGCCGCCGATGACCAGCGCCGTCTCGCCCGCCTGCAGGCGCGCCCGCTTCACGTCATGCACCGCGACCGCCAGCGGCTCGATCATCGCCGCCGTTTCCAGCGACATGTCGGCGGGCAGCTTGTGGACGGTGTAGGCGGGGACGTTCCACTTCTCCTGCAGCGCCCCGTCGGTGTCGAGCCCGAGGAACTTCAGCCGGTGGCAGATGTGCTGATAGCCCGCCTGGCAGGCCGGGCATTCGCCGCAATGCGCGAGCGGGCGCACCACCACGCGGTCGCCGGGCGCGAAGCCCTCGACGCCCTCGCCCAGGGCGGCCACGGTGCCGGACATCTCATGCCCGATCACGCGATGGTTCCCCACCCGCGCGTCCATGTTGCCGTGGAAGACGTGCATGTCGGTGCCGCAGATGCCGACATAGGCCACGTCGATCTGCACCTCGCCCGCGGCGGGGGCCGGGGCCTCCTTCGGCTCCAGCGTGAAGGTCTTGTGGCCCGTGTAGAAGGCCGCCTGGATGGTCATGGTGTCACTCCTTGTCTCAGGCCGCCTGGACCGCATAGGGCGCGAGCTTGTCCCAGGCGAACTCGACGCCCGTGCCGGGCGTGTCGGGGGCGATGGCATGGAGCCCGTCGAGCACCAGAGGCCGCGTCGTGTACTTGTCGATGGGGAAGCTGTGGACCTCAAGCCACCCCGCGTTGGGCTGCGCGCCCACGAGGCTCACGTGAAGCTCCTGCATCCCGTGGCTGCAAGCGGGAATGCCGGCTTGGGCGCACAGCTTCGCCGCCCGCAGCCAGCCCGTCACGCCGCCGCAGTTGGAGGCGTCGGGCTGCGCGTAGGACAGCTTGGCCCATTGCACGGCATTCTGGAATTCCTCCAGCGTGTGGAAGTTCTCGCCGCTCGCGATCGGCACGCCGGTCTCCTCGGCGATGCGGGCGGTGCCCAGGTAGTCGCCGGGCTCGGTCGGTTCCTCGAACCAGGTCAGGTCGAGATCCTTCATCGCCTTCCCCGCCCGGATCGCGGTCTCCACGTCCCAGCCATAGTTGGCGTCGATCATGAACTTCCGGTCGGGACCCAGCAGCTCGCGCACGCGGCGCGCCCGCTCGATGTCCTCCTCCAGCGTGGGCTGGCCGACCTTGATCTTCACGGCCCGGAAGCCTTCGTCCATGAAGCCCTGCACGTCGTGCAGGAGCCGGTCGAGCGTGAAGTTGAGGTCGATGGCGCCGCGATAGGCCATGGAGCGGTTGGACGCGCCCCCGGCCATGCGCCAGAGCGGCTCACCGGCCACCTTGCAACGCAGGTCCCAGAGCGCCACGTCGCAGGCCGAGATCGCGAAGCTCGCGATTCCGCCTCGGCCCACGTAGTGCAGGTGGACCTGCATCCCGTCGTTCAGCGCCTCGACCTCCGTGGCGTCCCGGCCCAGGAGATAGGGCCGCAGGTCGTGGTTCACCATGGCGAGGATCGCGCGCCCGCCCTTGCCGCCGGTGTAGGTGTAGCCCGTGCCCTCCCGCCCGTCCTCCGTGCGGATGGTCACGGTGACGAGCTCGAAATGGGTGTGGAGGCCGTGCATGGCGTCCCCCATGGATTCGCCCAGCGGCACGCGGAACAGGCGCGCCTGGAGGTCGGTGATCGTGCGGGTCATGGAATTCAGGCCTTGGAGGGTTGCGGGCGGGCGAGCCGCACCTGGAGAAGGATCACGACAAGGAGGAAGGCGCCCCGGATCACCGATTGCCAGTAGGCGGAGAGCGAGATGACGCCGAGGCCGTTCTCGAAGTTGAGCATGTTGAAGACGAGCCCGAAAAGGAGCGCGCCCGCCACGGTGGCCGGGATCGAGCCCATGCCCCCGGTCAGGAGCGTGCCGCCCACCACCACCGACGCGATGGCCGCGAGTTCCCAGCCCTGGCCCTCCAGCGGCTGGCCCGCCCCGTAGCCCGAGGCGAGGAACACGCCCGCGAGCCCCGCGCAGGCGCCCGAGAAGAGGTACACGAACACGAGCGCGCGCGAGGTCTTGAGTCCCATCAGGTGCGCCGCCTCGGCGTTGCCGCCCACCGCCAGGATCGTGCGCCCGAGCGAGGTCTTTTCCAGCACGGCCCAGGCCACGACCACCACGGCGGCCGCCACGAGGATGGTCCAGGGCAGCACCGGCCCGAGCTTGTTCATGCCGAGCGCGGTGAAGTCCGAGGTCCAGTCCACCGACACCGCCTGCCTGTCCGACACGATCAGCGCCACGCCCCGCGCCGCGAGCATGGTGGCGAGCGTCGCCATGAAGGGCGGCAGCCGCAGCCCGACGATGAGGCCCGAGTTGAGCAGGCCCGCCACGAGCCCCGTCAGGACCCCGGCGGGCAGCGCCACGATCAGGCCCAGGGGGCTCAGGAGCGCGGCCACGACCGAGGCCAGCGCGGCCACCGCGCCCACCGACAGGTCGATGCCTCCCGTCATGATCACGAGGCACATGCCCACCGAGATCAGGACGAACATCGAGTTGTACTGAAGGAACGAGCTGATGTTGTAGGCCGACAGGAAGTTGTCGTAGCGCCAGGCGCCCAGCGCGATCAGCAGGGCCAGCGCCACCCAGACCGTCAGGTGCGTGCCCCCGCCCAGCGGGCGCATGAAGCGGCGGAGGTTGAGGTCGAGCGGCTCGGCCGTCATGTGCGCCTCCGGCTGTCCTGGAGATAGACGGCGATGACGATGATCGCGGCCGTCACGATGTAGGTGGCCTCGTCGGGCACCCCGTTGGCGATGAGCGTGTAGCCCACGAGCTGGATGAACACGGCGCCGAGCAGCGTCCCGAGGATGGGCGCACGGCCGCCCGAGAGCGCGGCGCCCCCCACCACGGCGGCGGCGATGGCGTCGAGCTCCATGAGGTTGCCCACCCGTGCCGCGTCCGAGGCCGAGTTGATGGCCACGACGATGAGCCCAGCCAGGCCCGCGAGCATCGAGCAGATCATGTAGGTGGCGATCTTGACCCGCGCGACCGGCGTGCCTGCCAGCGCCGCAGCGCGCTCGTTGCCGCCGATGGACAGCAGGTACCGCCCGTAGATCGTCTTGCGCACCACCAGCGCCACCACGAGCGCCAGCGCCAGCGCGATCCAGCCCTGCACGGGCAGGCCCAGGATGCGCCCGGTGCCCAGCGTGGCGAAGCCGGGGTTCGAGAAGGTCTGGAGGTTGCCGTTCGTCAGCACCAGCGCGATGCCGCGGCCCGAGATGAACAGGATCAGCGTGGCGATGATGGGCTGCACGCCCAGAAACGACACCAGCATCCCGTTGAAGAGCCCGCAGGCGGCCGCCACGAGGAGCGGCAGGGCGATGGAGGCCACGAGGCCGAGCGCGGGGCTCGCTTGGCCCCAGCCGCTCAGGAAGATGAGCGGCGCCAGCGCCCCCGCCACGGCCATGACTGCGCCCACTGACAGGTCGATGCCGCCCGTCGCGATGACCAGCGTCATGCCCAGGGCCACGATGGCGATGGGGGCGACCTGGCTCACGTTCACGGCGATGGTCTGGAGCGTCAGGAAGTTGTTGGTCAGGACGACGTTGAGCAGGATCAGCGCCGCCAGCGCGGCCACGAGGCCCAGGAAGCGGCGGTCGAGCCGCGAGCGGCGCGGGGCGGCGGGGGCCGCCCGGCCGGACAGGGTGCCGGGCTGGCTCATTCGGCGGCCTCCATGTGCGGGTGATCCGGCGGCTCGGCGATGGCGTGGATGAGCGAGGCCTCGGTCACGCCGGGGTTGTTGAGGCGGCGCACGGAGCGGCCCTCCTGCAGGACGACGATGTTGTGGGCGCCCTCGATCAGCTCCTCGAACTCCGAGGAGATCAGCAGCACGGCGCAGCCCTGCTCCACGTGCTTGGCGATGATCGACTGGATCTCGAGCTTGGCCCCCACGTCCACGCCGCGCGTCGGCTCGTCGAGGATGAGGAGCTTGGGCTCCAGCGCCAGCCATCGGGCCAGAAGGACCTTCTGCTGGTTGCCGCCCGACAATTCCCGGATCGGCTGGTCCATGTCGGCGGTGCGGATGCCCATGGCCTTGATGAAGCCCTCGACGATCTGGCGCTCGCGCGCCTCGTCCACGATCCCCATCTTGGACAGGCGGGGCAGGAGGGCGAGGGTCAGGTTCTCGCGCACCGAGAGGTCGGGGATGATCCCCTCGACCTTGCGGTCCTCGGTCAGGAAGGCGATGCCCGCGTCGATGGCCTCGCGCGGGGAGGACAGGCGCACCTCGCGCCCGCCGATCTTCAGGGAGCCGCCCGTCACCTTGTCCATGCCGAAGATGGCCCGCGCCGACTCGGTGCGGCCCGAGCCCAGGAGCCCGGCGAGCCCCACGATCTCGCCCGCCCGCACCTCGAGGTCGAGCCGCTTCAGCCGGCGGTCCGAGGACAGGCCCCTGGCCTCCAGGAAGACGGGTCCCGTGTGGGTCTGGTCGGTGGCGAGCTGCGTGCGGCCGGCGGCGCGGATCTCGTCGGGGTCGCGCCCCAGCATCCCGGCGATGAGGTCGAGCTTCGTGGTGCCCTTGATCCGCGTCTCGCCCACCGTGCGCCCGTCGCGCATGATGGTGACGCCGTCGCAGACCGCGAAGAGCTCGTCGAGGAAGTGGCTGACGTAGAGGATCGAGGTCCCGCGCTCCTTGAGCGCCCGGATCACGCCGAACAGCGTCTCGACCTCGCGTTCGTCCAGCGACGAGGTGGGCTCGTCCATGATGAGCAGCCTGGCCTCCATCGAGGCCGCGCGGCCGATGGCCACGAGCTGCTGGATCGCGGTGGGGTAGGAGCCCAGCGGCCGGTCGAGGTCGAGCTCGATCCCGAAGCGGGAGAGCACCTCGCGGGCGCGGGCGTCGGCGGCCTTCCAGTCGATGGTGCCCCAGGGCCGGCGGGGCTCGTAGCCCAGCACGATGTTCTCGGTCACGGTCCGCTGTGGGACCAGCGTCAGTTCCTGGTAGATGGTGGCGATGCCCACCCCCTGCGCGTCGCGTGGGGACCGCAGGTCCACGGCGCGACCGCCGAACCGCACCTCGCCCGCGTCGCGGCGGTAGACGCCGGTCAGGATCTTGATGAGCGTCGACTTGCCGGCGCCGTTCTGGCCGACCAGCGCATGCACCTCGCCCGGCCCGATCCGCAGGCTCGCGTCGCGCAGCGCAGGCACGCCCGCGAAGGCCTTCTGGATACCGGTCATCTGGAGGAGGGGTTCGGTCATGGCCGCGACCTTGTCTGGGGCGATCAGGCGCCACCCCGGGGTGGCGCCTGAAAAAAGGAACGGGCTCCCCCGCGCGGGAGAGCCCGCAGGGCTCAGTACGCTTCGTCGATGTGCTCGGCGGCGTTCTCGGCGGTGAAGATGCGGTCCTCGACCTTCACCCAGGGCTCGATCGTCTCGCCGGCGGCGTAGCGCTTCATCGTCTCGCAGGCGAGCGGGCCGAAGAAGGGCGAAGACTCGACGGTGACTTCCATCTTGCCGTCAATGATCGCCTGCAGCGCGTCGCGGGTGCCGTCGATCGAGTAGACGAACACGTCCTCGCCGGGCTTCCGGCCGGCGGCTTCCAGCGCCTGGATGGCGCCGATCGCCATCTCGTCGTTGTGGGCGTAGACGATGTTCACGTCGGGATGCGCCTGGAGCAGCGTCTCCATGACCTGCCGGCCCTCGTCGCGGGCGAAGTCGCCCGAGCGCGATTCGAGGAGCTGGAACTTGTCATTGCCCGCGATGGCCTCGTCGAAGCCCGACTTGCGGTCGTTGGCGGGCGAAGAGCCCGTGGTGCCTTCGAGCTGGATGATGAGGCCCTGCTCGCCCTCGAAGTTCTCCATCATGTACTCGGCGGCGCGGCGGCCTTGGTCCACGAAGTCCGAACCCAGGAAGGCCACGTAGTCACGGCCGGCCTGCGCGACGTTCGGATCGACCGAGCGGTCCACCAGGAAGGTGGGGATGCCGGCGGCCTTGGCTCGCATCACGGCGGGGATGAGCGGGCTTTCCTCGCGCGGCGGCAGGAACAGCACGTCGATGCCCTGCGCGATCATCGAATCCACGTCCGCCACCTGCTTGGCGGCCGAGCCGCCCGCGTCGGTGACGATCAGGTTCCAGCCACAGGTCGCGGCGGTGTCCTGAAAGGACTTGGTCTCGGCGATCCGCCAGGGGTTGTTGGACTCGCTCTGGGCGAAGCCCACGGTGTAGCTGTCCTTCTGCTCCAGCGGGGGCAGGTCCTGCGCCTGCGCCAGGCCGGTCAGGCCCAGGGTCGCGGCCAGCGCCGAAGCGCCCAGCAGGAAACGTCTCTTCATGTTAGTCCTCCCGATCATCGCCACCCTCCTCCGGGCGGCATTCCTCCGGGACCTGTTGTCAGGCCCAGTTCACGTACATGGTCTTCTTCCGGAGATACCCGTCGAAGCCCCATTTCCCGTCCTCCCCGCCCAGGCCCGACAGGCCCCAGCCGGAGTGGAAGCCCTGCACCAGCTCCCCGTTGGTGCGGTTGCAGTAGATCTCGCCGAAGTTCAGGCTTTCCGCGGCCTGGAACACCCGCTTGAGGTTTGCCGACCAGACATAGGCCGAGAGCCCGTAGTCCGAGTCGTTGGCCAGCGTGAGCGCCTCCTCGTAGGAGCCCACGCGCTTGGCGGCGACGACGGGCCCGAAGACCTCGTCCTTCATCACCGGCACGTCGTTCGAGCGCACCTCGAGCACCGTGGGCGCCATGAAGTGTCCGTGCTCGTAGCGGCCCTCCTTGAGGGGTCCTCCGCGCAGCAGAACCTCGGCGCCGGCCTTGATCGAGGCCAGGGTCATCGCCTCGACCTTCTCGACCTCGCCGCCCGAGACCTTCGGCCCGAGGTCGGGATCGTCCATCCCCGGCCCGATGCTCAGCGCCCCGGCCTTCTCAACGAAGCGCGCGAGGAACTCGTCCGCGATGGCCTCGTGCAGGTACATCCGCTCGTTGCAGGTGCAGATCTGCCCGCAGTTGGTGAAGCGCGCGGCGACCGCGGCCTCCACGGCGCGGCCCAGGTCCGCGTCCTCCATGACGATGAAGGGGGCCTTGCCGCCCAGCTCCAAGCGCAGGTTCTTGATGCCCTTCGCGCCCGTCGCATAGATCTCGCGCCCCGCACGGGTCGAGCCGGTCATGGTGGTCATGTCCGCGCCCTCGACCAGCGCCGCGCCCACGTTGCGCCCGTCGCCGGTGACGACGTTGACAACGCCCGCGGGCAGCCCCACCCGCTCGGCCAGGGCAGCCAGTGCCAGGCCAGACAAGGGGGTGAACTCGTGCGCCTTGAGGACGAAGGTGTTGCCCGCCACCAGCGCGGGCCCGAGCTTGCGGCCCGCGAGCGCGGACGGATAGTTCCAGGCCGTGAGGCCCGCCACGACGCCGTGGGGCAGGCGGCGGATCCAGATCTCCTCGTTGGGGGCGTCCGAGGGCAGGATCTCGCCCTCGATGCGCCGCGCCCATTCGGCGGCGAAGCGCAGGAAGGTCTCGGTCGCGCCGATCTCGCCTCTGGCCTGCCCAATGGGCTTGCCCTGCTCGGCCACGACGATGCGGGCCAGCAACTCGGTCTCGGCGTGCACCGCATCGGCGAGCGCCAGCACCGCGCGGCCGCGCTCGACCGCCGGAAGGGCGGCCCAGGCGGGCTGGGCGCGGCGGGCAGCGTCCAGCGCCTCCTCGGCATGGGCGCGGGTGCCCTGGGGCGTGGTGGCGATCGCGCGGCCGGTGGCCGGGTCCTCCACCTCGTCGACCCCCAGGCCGCTGGCGTCCCGCCACTGGCCGTCGATGAACATGCGCGCCGCCAGGGGCTGCGCGTCGGAAAGCAGGGTGCGGAAGGCGTCAAGCACGCTCAGAGCGTCCTTTGGTATGACCAAACTGACGATATAGGGACCCATCTAGGCGGGCAGGTCAAGGCCGATTCCGCCCAATCGGCTAAGTTCTGCTGTGAGAGCGCTAACAGTATAGGGCTCTCACTTCCCAATTGCAGCAGAGATGCGGCCCGTTATAGTCAGACCAAGATGATGAGGCTATGTCAGGATGAATGACCAAACCGCCGTCCTGCGAAGCGGAGAGCGCGCCGCCGATGCCGTCGCACGCGAGATCGAGACGCGGATCGTCTCGGGGACCCTGCGGGACGGCGCGCATCTGCCGCCCGAGCGGGACCTGATCGACACCTACGGCGTGAGCCGCACCGTGGTGCGCGAGGCCGTGGCCCAGCTCGCCAGCCGCGGGCTCGTGGAAAGCCGCCCGCGCCACCGCCCCGTGGTGCGCCGTCCCGGCGCCGACGCCGCGCTCGCGGCCGTGAGCGGGGTCGTGGGCCATCTCCTGCGCGAGTCGGGAGGCGTGAAGAACCTCTACGACACGCGCATCCTTCTCGAAGGGGCTCTGGTGCGGCACGCCGCCCTCCAGGCGCGCAAGGACGACATCCAGGCGCTCCAGCGCGCGCTGGCCGCCAACGAGGCCGCGATCCCCGAGGCCGAGCGTTTCTATGCCACCGACGTGGCCTTCCACGCCGTGCTCTACGACATCCCCCGCAACCCGATCCTCCCGGCGGTCCACAAGGCCTTCACCGCCTGGCTGTCGGTCCATTGGGAGAAGATGCCCCGCTCGCCCGAGCGTAACCGTGTCAACTGGCTGCGCCACCGCGACATCCTCCTCGCGATCCAGGATCGCGACCCGGACGCCGCCGAGGCCGCCCTTACCTCTCACCTCAACGCCGCCTGGGAATACGTCCGCGGCTCATTCGAGGGCCCCTGACGGGCCCCAGGGAAAGACCAGACCATGTCTCGTGACGAATTCGACTACATTGTCGTGGGCGGCGGCGCCGCCGGCTGCGTGGCCGCCGCGCGGCTCGTGAACCCCGGGGGGCACCGGGTCCTGCTGCTCGAAGGGGGCTACTCGCACCGCCACCCGCTCCTCGACATGCCGCCGGGCATCTTCAAGATGATCAACGGCAGCAAGTTCATGCACTACCACACGACGCCCCCGCAGGAGCATCTGGGCGGCCGCGCCCACGACATCCCGCAGGGCAACGTGCTGGGCGGGGGCACGAGTGTCAACGCGCAGGTCTACATGCGCGGCCGCCCCTCGGACTACGAAGAGTGGAACGAAACATTACGCGGCAACAACGACGGCGCCGACTGGTCGTGGAAGGCCGTCCTCCACCACATGCGCCGGATGGAGGACAACAATCGCCTCCACAACGAATACCACAACGTGGACGGACCGCTGCAGGTCTCGGACCCCGGCCACATCGACCAGATGTCGCGCTGGTTCGTTCAGGCCGTGCAGGGCATGGGCGAGCCCTACAACCCCGATTTCAACGGCGCCCAGCAGCGGGGCGTAGGCTTCTACCAGTTCATGAACCGGCACGGGAAGCGGTCGTCCGCCGCCTATGCCTTCATCGCGCCGCTGGAGAAGGACCCGCGCCTCACGCTCAAGCTGCAGGCGCGGGCCGAGCGGGTGGTGATCGAGAACGGGCGCGCCGTGGGCGTGGTCTGGCGCGACCACAACGGCGACCAGCACACGACCTATGCGCGGAGCGAGGTCATCCTGACCGCCGGCGCGCTCATCACGCCCAAGCTCCTGATGCTCTCGGGCGTGGGCCCGGCCGACCACCTGCGCGAGCACGGCGTGCAGGTCCTCCACGACGCGCCGGGCGTAGGGCAGAACCTGATCGACCACCCCGAGGTCCCGATCATCGCCACCGCCAACGGCAAGTACGGCTACTACGGCCAGGGCGAAGGCTGGCGCATGATCATGCACGGCGTCCACTTCAAGCTCTTCGGGACGGGCGTCATCACCTCGGCGGGGGTGGAGGCCGGGGCCTTCGTGAACCCCACGAACCCCGAGGCCCCGCCCACGATCCAGGCCTTCTGCGTGCCGATCGTCTACCTCGACCGGGACCTCCTGCAGGTCATGAAGAACACCCACGGCATGACGATCACCACGGTCGTCGTGAAGCCGAGGTCGCGCGGCTGGGTGAAGCTGCGGTCCAACAACCCGGCCGACAAGCCGATCGTGTCGCCGAACCTCCTCAAGGACCCCGAGGACCTGCGCGAGATGATGGAAGGGCAGCGCTTCTTCCTGCGCGTCTTCCAGTCCGACCCGCTGCGCTCGCGCATCAAGGAGGTCAAGTTCCCCAACCCGGCCCAGCTCGACGACGAGAGCCTGGCCAACCATTGCCGCCGGATGGTCAAGACCAACTACCACCCGGCCTCGACGGCCCGGATGGGAGCGGATGGCGACCCGATGGCGGTGCTCGACGCGCGGATGCGGGTGCGCGGGATCGAAGGCCTGCGCGTAGCCGATATGTCGGCCTGCCCCAACATCAACGCGGGCAACACCACGGCCCCGGCGCTGATGCTGGGCAGCCGTTGCGCCGACTTCGTGATGGGGCTGGAGTGATCCGGCCTTCGGGGGCCTGACGCGGCCCTCGTCGCCGCGCCCGGCCCCGTCGCGGTCAGGTCCGCCTGACGGGCCGGGCGGGATCGCGCCGCACGGGCACCGGAACGGCCTGCAGCGGCAGGCGCGTCCCGCCGCGCGGGCCCTCGTCCTCGGGCTCGGCCATCCGCATGACGGCGACGCCGAACTGCACGCCGGCAAAGACGATGCCGTTGAACATCACCAGCATCACGCCGCCCAGCCACCCCATCTCGGTCCCCAGCACCAGATGGCGCAGGCCCGCGACATCAAACCCGATCAGCAGGGCGACGAAGGCGAGCGCCAGGCCGAAGCCCAGGGCCACGTTGCGGATGTAGAGACGGATCAGATGCGGCATGGCGGTCCTCCTGTCATCAACATAGGCACGGCCGCCGCGAGTTGAAGGGCCGTCCTAGCCCCTCTCGCCCGGCGGGGGGGTGGGGTGGTCGCGCCGGGTGCGCCCAGGCCTCTCGTCCGGGGGCGCGGGACGGTCGTCCCAGCGGTCCGACAGGATGCGCGCGGCGTCGCCCTTGGGGTCCTCGTATTGCCGGTGCCTCAGGGACCAGACGAAGGCCGCTAGACCCAGGAGGCCCAGGCCCAGCGACACCGGCACGAGAAAGATCAGGACATCCATCTTACTTCAGACGTAGCGCGTTGATCGTGACCGTCACGGACGACACCGACATCGCGAGCGCGGCGAGGAGCGGCGTGGCGAGCCCCACCAGCGCGATAGGCACCGACACGACGTTGTAGGCGGCCGAGAGCCAGAAGTTCTCGCGCATCCGCCGCACCGCCTGCCGCGCGATGCGCAGCGCATCCTCGACCGGAGAGATGTCGCGTCCCAGCGCCACGATGTCCGAGGCCGCCCGCGCCGCGTCCAGCGCCGAGGCCGGGGATATCGAGACCAGCGCCTCGGCCAGCGCCGCCGTGTCGTTGAGCCCGTCGCCCACCATCAGCACCCTGCGGCCCTTGGCCGAGAGCGCCTTGACATAGGCCGCCTTCTCCTCGGGCCGTGCCCCCGCGGTCCAGGCCGGGATGCCCAGCCGCCGGGCGAGCCCTTGCACGGCCCCCGCCACGTCGCCCGAGACGAGGTGCAGCTCCAGCCCCTGCTTGGCCAGCGCCGCGACCAGCGTCTCGGCCCCCGGGCGGAGCGAGTCGGCGAAGGCGAAACTCACGGGGTCGCTCGCGCCGATCCGCAGCGTCGTCGCGGTGACGTCCCCCGCCTCCGTGCCCACCCAGTCGGCGCGGCCCAGCCGCACGTGCCTGTCCTGCCAGAGACCCTCGATCCCGTGGCCCGGGACCTCGCGGATCTCGGTCACGTGCGCGGGCCGGACGCCCAGCGCGAGCGCCCCCTTGGCCAGTGCCTGCGCCAGAGGGTGCGAGGACCCTTGCGCGAGCGCCAGCGCGACCCGCAGGTCGTCGGCATCATGCGCGGCCAGATCCAGCGGCTCGGGCGCGCCCAGCGTCAGCGTCCCGGTCTTGTCGAAGACCACCGTGTCCACTTGCGCCAGCCGCTCCAGCGCCGTCCCCGACTTGATGAGAAGGCCCTTCTTGAACAGCTTGCCGCTTGCCGCCGTCACCACGGCGGGCACCGCGAGGCCCAGCGCGCAGGGGCAGGTGATGATGAGCGTCGCCGCCGAGATGTTGACGGCGAAGCGGATATCCCCGCCCGTCTGCCACATCCACCAGGCAAAGGCGCCGAAGGACAGCGTGTGCACCAGCGGCGAATAGGCCCGCGCCGCCCGGTCGGCGAGAGAGGTGTAGCGCGAGCGCGCCTCCTCGGCGACCGCGACCAGCGCCGCGATCCGCGACAGCGACGAGTCCCGCCCCGCCGCCGTGACGCGCACCGTGAGCGGCCCGGTGAGGTTCACCTCGCCCGCGCTCACCACGTCGCCCTGCGCGGCGCGTGCCGGCAACGACTCGCCGGTGAGCAGCGAGCGGTCGATCTCGCTCTGCCCGTCCGTCACCACGCCGTCCGCCGGGACCCGCGCGCCGGGGCGCACGGAGATGAGGTCGCCCACGGCGAGATCCGAGACGTTCACCGTCTCCTGGCCCTCGGCCGTGAGCCGGATGGCGCGGGGCACCTCCAGCGCGGCCAGTTCCTGCGCGGCCGACCGCGCGGCGGCCCGCGTCATGTGGTCGAGGTAACGGCCCCCGAGCAGGAAGAAGGTCAGCATCACGGCGGCATCGAAATACGCATGATGCCCGCCGTTGAACGACTCGTAGACCGAGATGCTTGAGGCCAGCACCAGCGCGAGCGAGATCGGGAAGTCCATTCCTAGCCGCCCCCGCTTCACCCCTGCCCAAGCCGAGCGGAAGAACGGCTTGCCGCTGAACAGCACCGTCGGCAGCGCGATGGCGCCCGAGATGAAGTGGAACATGTCCCGCGTCGCGTCGTCCGCGCCCGACCAGACGGCCACGGACAGCAACATGACGTTCATCATGGCGAAGAACGCCACGCCCAGCCGCATCACGAGGTCGCGCCCGATGCGGTCGTTCTCGGTCCCCGACAGCGCCACCAGATCCAGCGGCAGCGCTTCGTAGCCGAGCTTCGCCACCTCGGGGATCAGGTCCTCGGGCGTCAGCGAGCCGTCGTGGCGCACGCGCAGGCGGCGCAGGGACAGGTTCACCCGCACGGCCCGCACACCGGGGACAACGGCCAGACCCTCCTCCAGGGCCGGGATGCAGGCCGCGCAGTCGGCGCCGGGCACGGCCAGCACGATCTCGTCCTCGGCGGCGGCCTCGCCCTTGCCCTGCGCGGCGGGCGCGGTCACGCAGCCGATGCAGCCGAGCGAACCGGGGGCTTCGGTCAGGCTCATGGCGCTCACTCCACCATCAGGTCGAGCCGCTGGCGGAAGGGCGTCCCGTCCGCCGCGACCGCCTCGATCCGCAGTTCCCAATGGCCGGGGCCCACCGTCACCGGCGCGCGCCAGGCGGCCCCGTCGAAGGCCAGGGCCGGAGTCTGGTCGTCGGTGCGGACGGTCGCCCGGCCCAGCATCGCCGACAGGGTCGCCCCCCGCACCGGCGCCCCGTCCGGGCCCGTGATCGTCAGCGCCAGTTCGTCGCCCTCGATGGCGGCGCGGGCGGTCCAGCCCAGCGCCTCCTGCGCGCGCCGCTCGGCGTCGAAGCTCTGGCTCGCTACGTAGGAGTTCTTCACCTCGAGCCCGGGGAAGGTGTGCACCGCCTGATAGGCCAGCACCATGTTCACGCTGATGATGACCACGAAGAACGATGAGAAGATCGCGAAGGCCTTGGGGCCGGTGATGGGGCCGCTGAACGGGTTGGTCATGTCAGTTCGCTCCATGGAAGACGGTGTCGGCCGAGGCGCGGTCGGCGTTCGAAAGATCGGTGATCCAGAGCCGCAGGTCCGTCATCTCCTCGGTCGCGGCGGGCGTGCCCGGGGTGGCCTGGATGTAGACGCGGGCTTCGCCGGTCTGGTCGGCGGGGACGGCGATCACGCCGTTCTCCGCGCCCTCGACCACGATGGCGAAGGATTCCTCGGCGGAGTAGGACAGCGAGAAGCGCCGCTCCTCCCCGTGCTTGTTGCGGATGCGCAGGTCGTAGGCGTTGCGGATCGTGCCGTCCGACAATGTCACGTAGAGAGGGTTGCGCACGGGCGAGACGTCGATCTCGATGTCGGGCCGGACGAAGAGCGCGACCAGCAGCCCCACCCCCACCAGCGACCAGAGCGAGGTGTAGAGGATCGTCCGCGGCCGCAGGATGTGCCGCCAGACCGCCTTGGCCGTGCCGCCGGCGCGTTCCTTGCGCTCGTCCTCCAGCGTGAAGTAGTCGATGAGCCCCCGCGGCCGGCCGAGCTTGGCCATGACCTCGTCGCAGGCGTCGATGCAGAGCCCGCAGGTGATGCACTCCATCTGCTGGCCGTTGCGGATGTCGATGCCCATGGGGCAGACGTTGACGCAGGCCATGCAGTCCACGCAGTCGCCCACGGCCTTCAGCTCCACTCCCGCCGCCCCCGCCGGGGCCGGGGCCACGTCGGAGACGCCCGCCTCGGGGGCCGCGAAGGCCACCGCGCCCTCGGCCAGGGCCTTCTCCTGCGCCCGGAAGGCCGGGGGCTGGCCCGCGCGCGCCTTGCTGGCCTTGCCGCGCGGCTCGCCCCGCCAGTCGCGGTAGCCGATGGTGATCGTCTCCTCGTCCATCATCGCAGCCTGGATGCGCGGCCAGGGGCAGGCGTAGATGCAGACCTGCTCGCGGAAGAAGCCGCCGAACAGGAAGGTCGTGGCCGTGAGGATCACCAGCGTCGTGTAGGCCACCGGATGCGCTTGGCCCGTCGCGAGGTCCCGCAGCAGCGTCGGCGCGTCGGCGAAGTAGAAGACCCAGGCCCCCCCGGTGGCGAGCCCGATCAGCAGCCAGATCGCCCACTTGGTCGCGCGCAGCCGGGCCTTGGTGAAGGACCAGGGCGCGTTCCAGAGGCGGACGCGGGCGTTGCGGTCCCCCTCGACCCAGCGCTCGGTCAGGATGAAGAGGTCGGTCCAGACCGTCTGCGGGCAGGCATAGCCGCACCACACCCGCCCCAGCGCCGAGGTGAAGAGGAAAAGCCCCAACCCCGCCATGATGAGGAGGCCCGCGACGAAGTAGAACTCGTGCGGCCAGATCTCGACCCAGAAGAAGAAGAAGCGCCGGCTGGCCAGATCCACCAGCACCGCCTGGTCGGGCAGCATCGGCCCACGGTCCCAGCGGATCCAGGGCGTCAGGTAGTAGATGCCCAGGGTCACCGCCATGATGACCCATTTCAGCGTGCGGAACTTGCCCGAGACCCGGCGGGGGAACACGGGCTCCCGTGCGGCATAGAGGGAGGGCGTGCTGGTCTGGCTCATGATGCGCTTCCCGGCGATCTTGTTCTGCCGTCCGTCATGCGGCGGACCGGGCCGGGGCGCCTTGACATGGATCAACCGCGCCGCACCTGCGGGGCAGGGGGGTGCGGCAGGAGAGCGCAGGACGGCCCATGACGCAGATGACGGACCCCGCGCCCGACCACCCCATCCCCGACCTGACCAAGCCCGAGATCCCGCGCCTGGGCCCTGCCGACATCGGCGCCCTGGCCCATCTCTACCGGGCCGAGGTCTATCGCGGCACCGTCTGGCGCTCGCGCCTCGACACCACCACGAACTGGTCCATCGTCACGCTGGGCCTCGCGCTCTCGCTCACCTACGCCGCGCCCGAGGCGTCGGCGCTGCCGCTCCTCCTAGTGGGCATCCTGATCCTCGTGTTCCTCTTCATCGAGGCGCGCCGCTACCGCTACTTCAACGTCTGGCGCGCCCGCTCGCGCCTGATCGAGTCGAACTTCCTCGTCCCCATGCTGGAGGGGACGACCGAGTCCGGCGAATGGCGCGGGCTCCTCGCGGGCGAGTACCGCGAGCCGCACTACCCGATCTCCATGCTCGCCGCCGTCTCGCGGCGGGTCCGCAGCAACTACATCTACATCCTCCTCGTCCAGACGCTCGCCTACATGGGCAAGCTCGTCGAGCATCCGACACCTGCGACCGACTGGGCCGACTTGCCCCGCCGCGCGGCCATCGGTCCGCTGCCGGGCTGGATCGTGCTGTCGGTGATGGGGATCTACGTGGCGACCTGGGTCAGTCTGGCAGCCCTCGCCTATCTCGGCGGCGGGCCGGACGCCGACGACGACGAACCCGAGGGCTGACGGGTCAGGAATCCCCGCCTTGGCCGCGCGACCGTCTCTGCGGCAAAAGGACGCCCATAGGACGGCAGGGATTTGTTCCATGGGCTTCTTCGATTTCTTCACCGGGCGCCGGGCGCCCCCGGAGGGCACGCCCCGGCTCGACGCCGGCAGCCTGCGCGCGGCCCTTCTCGCCCTCGACCGCGACGGCGCCCCCTTCCGGGTGCGCGAGGGCCTGCGCGAGGGCGCGGATCTCGTCGCCGAATGGCGGGTGGTCGACGCGCCGTGGTCCGACCTCTTCGCCCAGGCGGGGGTCAAGAAGGTGACGCAGGTGCTCCTGCGGCTCGACGACCTTCTGGGCGAGGTCCGCACCGTGGACCGCGACTGGGAGGTCGAATGGCGCGCGGGACTGCCCCAGCTTTCCTGGGCCGCCGAGTCCTTCCGCGGCCAGACGATCGAGCTGGCCTGGGCCACGGGCATCGCCTTCCGCGAGGAGGACCCGCGCGACGGCCAAGTCCACGAGTACCGCTTCCAGACCCGCGAGCTGAAGGCGCCCTTGCAGGAGATCGTGGCCGCCCACGGCTGGACCTGGCGACCCGTCGCCTTCGGCCGCCTCTGACGCCGTTCTCCGGAACGGACGCGCCCGCCCTGCCGGGGCGGGGGCTCTCTCTTTTTTCATGCACCCTTTGATACGGATGATCGCCATGACCACCCTGACCGCTCCGCAGAGCCTCGCCACCGCCCGTCGTCCCGGCGGGCCTGACCGCCTCGCCGCCTTGCGCGCCCTCGCGCGTCGCATGGCCGCCGTCGCCCGGACCGGGCACGCCCGCCACGACCTGCGGCATCTCCCGGACCGCATGCTGGCCGACATGGGCCTGACCCGCGCCGATCTCGACCGGCTCTGAGCAACAAAAAAAGCGGCCCCCGAAGGGGCCGCCAGTTGGACGAACCAGGAAGGGGGTTCGCCGGGAAGTCGTGTCACTCGCCGCCGCCGAGGCCGTGGACATAGGCGGCCACGGCGTTGATCTCGGCCTGGCTGAGCCCGCCCTGCGGCCGGAACTCCTCGCTCCAGGCCGGCATCACGCCGAAGCGCGCGAGCCGGACGGTTTCCTCGATCCGCTCGGGCGTGCCGCCGTAGAGCCAGACCGCGTCGGTCAGGTTGGGGGCGCCCAGCTCGCGCATGCCGGCGCCGTCCTCGGCGTGACAGGCCGAGCAGTTGTCCGTGAAGACCTGCGCGCCGGTGGCGGCCAAGGCCGCGTCATGCTCCTGGCCCGAGATGGCCAGCACGTGGTTGACCACTGCCGTGATGTCGCCGTCCTCCAATATCTCGCTGAAGGCGGGCATCTCGGACCATCGCGCCTCGCCCGAGGCCTCGTTGCGAATGCCGTGGGCCACCGTGTGGGCCACGTCCTCGATCGTGCCGCCCCACAGCCAGTCGTCGTCGAGCAGGTTGGGGAAGCCCCCCGCCTGCACGCCGGCCGCGCCCGCGCCGTGGCACTGCGCGCAGTTGGCCCGGAAGACCGAGGCGCCCGCGTCCAGCGCGAAGGCATGGAGCTCGGGGTCGGCGGGCAGTTGCGTCAGGTCCGCGCCCGCGAGCTTTTCCATCATGCCCGCGCGGCCGGCCTCGACGCCGGCGATGTCGGCGGCCACGTCGCCCCGGGTCGAGTAGCCCAGCAGCCCCGCCGTCGCGCCCGAGACCAGGGGCCAGGCCGGATAGGCGATCGTGTAGCCCACGCCCCAGACGATGGTGGCGTAGAAGACCCACAGCCACCAGCGCGGGAGCGGGTTGTTCAGCTCCTCGATGCCGTCCCATTCGTGCCCCGTGGTCGCGACCGTCGGGGTCTTGTCGTTGCGTGTCATATCCGGGCCTCCGGGGAGTCGTCGAGGAGGGGGCGGTCGTCGTGCCGGAAGGGCACGCGGCCGGCGTCGTCATGGAGCGGCCGGGAGCCCGGCCGCCACGCGAAGAGGATCGCCCCCACGAAGAAGGTGAAGAGCGCGAGCAGGGCCCAGGAGTCGGCGAATTCGCGCAGGAGGGAGTAAAGGTCGTGCATCCCGTCCTCCTCAGCGGCTCGCGTCGGGCGTGAAGGTGGAGAAGTCCACCATCGTGCCCAGGACCTGGAGATAGGCGACGAGGGCGTCCATCTCGGACACGCCGGGCAGGCTGTCGAAGTTCGAGGCCGCCGCGCCCGGATAGCGCTCGATCATCGCGTCGATGTCGCCGTCGCCCATCGGGTCGGCCTGGACCATGAAGTCGGCCCGCGCCTGCGCGATCTGGTCGTCCGTGTAGGGCACGCCCACGAAGCGGTGCGTCTCCATCAGCTCGCCGATATGCGCGCCGTCCAGAAGGGTGTCCTTCAGGTAGGCGTAGGGCGGCATGATGGATTCCGGCACCACCGACTGCGGGTCGCTCAGGTGCTGGACCTGCCAGGCGTCCGAGTAGCGGCCCCCCACGCGGGCGAGGTCGGGCCCCGTCCGCTTGGAGCCCCACTGGTGGGGGTGGTCGTACATCGACTCGGCGGCGAGGCTGTAGTGCCCGTAGCGCTCGACCTCGTCCCGCATGGGGCGGATCATCTGGCTGTGGCAGGTGTAGCAGCCTTCGCGGATGTAGATGTCGCGCCCCGCGAGCTCCAGCGGCGAGTAGGGCCGCACCCCTTCCACCTCCTCGATGGTGTTCTCGAGGTAGAAGAGGGGCGCGATCTCCACGATGCCGCCGATGGTGACAACGAGGAGGCTGCCGGCCAGGAGGAGCGTCGCGTTGCGCTCCAGGTGCTTGTGATAGTCGAGAAAGGCCATCGGGATCTACCTCATTCGGCCGGGGTGGCGACGGCGACCGTGCGGACGCGGCCGAAGGCGGTCATCCACAGGTTCCAGGCCATGATGATCGCGCCGGTCAGGTACATGACCCCGCCCAGGGCGCGGACGACGTACATCGGGTACTTGGCGGCGACGGTGTCGGCGAAGCTGTTCACGAGGAAGCCGTTCGCGTCGACCTCGCGCCACATCAGGCCTTCCATGATGCCCGTGACCCACATCGAGGCCGCGTAGAGCACGATGCCGATGGTCGCGAGCCAGAAGTGCCAGTTGACGGCGGCGAGGGAATGGAGCCGCTCGCGGTTCCACAGGCGCGGCACCAGGAAGTAGAGCGCCGAGAAGGTGATCATGCCGTTCCAGCCCAGCGCGCCGGAATGGACGTGGCCGATGGTCCAGTCGGTGTAGTGCGACAGCGAGTTGACGGCGCGGATCGACATCATCGGGCCTTCGAAGGTCGACATGCCGTAGAAGCCGAGCGAGATCACCATCATCCGCATGATCGGATCGGTGCGGATCTTGTCCCAGGCGCCCGAGAGGGTCATCAGGCCGTTGATCATGCCGCCCCAGGAGGGCATCCACAGGATCACCGAGAACACCATCCCCAGCGTCGCGGCCCAGTCAGGGAGCGCCGTGTAGTGCAGGTGGTGGGGGCCCGCCCAGATGTAGAGGAAGATCAGGGCCCAGAAGTGGATGATGGACAGCTTGTAGCTGTAGACCGGGCGGCCCGCCTGCTTCGGCACGAAGTAGTACATCATGCCCAGGAAGCCCGCGGTCAGGAAGAAGCCCACGGCGTTGTGGCCGTACCACCACTGGGTCATGGCGTCCTGCACGCCCGCGAAGACCTGTACCGACTTGGAGCCCCAGATTGATACGGGGATCGACAGGTTGTTCACGACGTGGAGCATCGCCACGGTGATGATGAAGGACAGCAGGAACCAGTTCGCCACGTAGATGTGAGGTTCCTTGCGCTTGACGATCGTGCCCAGCGTGACGAGGAGGAAGGCCACCCACACGACCGTGAGCCACAGGTCCACGTACCACTCGGGCTCGGCGTATTCCTTGGCCTGCGTGGCGCCCAGCAGGTACCCGGTCGCGGCCAGCACGATGAAGAGCTGGTAGCCCCAGAACACGAACCAGGCGAGGTTGCCGCCCCAGAGCCGCGCGGCCGAGGTGCGCTGCACGATGTAGAACGTGCTCATGATGAGCGCGTTGCCCCCGAAGGCGAAGATCACCGCCGAGGTGTGCAGCGGACGCAGGCGCCCGAAGTTGCCGTAGCCCTGAAGCGCGTCCAGGTTGAGCTGCGGGAATGCGAGCTGGAAGGCGACGAGGACGCCCACGAGGAACCCCGCCAGTCCCCAGAACGTCGTCGCGATCGCGCCTGCGCGGATCACGCCGTCCATGTATTCGTCCTGCCGCGCCATCGGCGCGACGTAATCATTGCCCGTGCGGCGCACGGTCCAGATGAAGAGGCCCGCCGCCACGGCCATGACGATGAGCGCGTGGACCTGGTAGGCCAGGTCGCGCGCCCAGTTGGCGGCGATGGCGGCGAACAGGGCCGTGGCCCCGAACACCGCGATCTTGATCCAATCCCACATGCGGGTGTTCCCTCCGATTCGGGCCCGCACGCCATCACACGGCGCGCGGCGACCCGGCCGGGGTTTCGCATTCGCCGCGTGGTTGCACCTTGATCCAGGTCAAACCCGTCGGGCCCTTCGGATGATACGCATCAAGGCGGACGCGCTCGGGACCTGCCAGACAGGGCGCCGACAAGGAGACCGCCATGATCCAGACGCTCAGCGTGATCGTCACCGATGAAACCCGCGACGCCCCGGCGCTGACCGCCGCCGCCGCCATCGCGGCCCGCGAGAGCGCGCATCTCGACGTGGCCTGCCTGGGGCTCGAGCCGCTCGCGATCGAGGCCATGCCCATGGCGGCCGCGCAGATCATCGTCGAATCGAGCCGCGCCGAAGCCGAGTCCCGCGCCCGCGCGCTCTCCGCCTGGGCCGGGCGGCGGATTCCCCCCGAGGTGCGCGCCGCCATCGAGACCCGCACCGTGATCGGCCTCGACTTCGGGGCGGTGGCCGCGCGGCTCGGGCGCTTCTCGGATCTCACCGTGGTGGGCCGTCCCTATGGGCGCGACCGCGACCCCCTGGGCGCGGCGGTGGCCGAGGCGCTGCTCTTCGGCGCGGGCACGCCCGTGCTCGTGGTCCCCGACGCCCCCCTGGACTGGAGCCGCCCGTTCCGCCGCCTCGCGGTGGCCTGGAACGGGACGGACGAATCCATGCGCGCGGTGCGCGGGGCGCTCCCGTTCCTCAAGGCGGCCGAGAGGGCCGACATCGCCATCATCGACCCGCCGCTCCAAGCGGCCGACCGCTCGGACCCGGGCGGCGACCTGTGCGTCTGGCTCGCGCGCCACGGCGTCCGGGCCGAGGTGTCGGTGCTGGCGCGCACCCAGCCGCGCATCGCCGACATCCTCCACCGTTTCGCCACCGACAAGGGCTGCGACGCCCTGGTGATGGGCGCCTACGGCCATTCCCGCCTGCGCGAGGCGGTCCTGGGCGGGGCCACGCGCGACATGCTCGCGCGCGTGCCGCTGCCCCTCCTCATGGCGCACTGAGGAGGGCGGGGGATGCGTCCGTCAGGCGATCAGGCCGCCGTCCATGTCGTCGCCCGTCTCCGCCATGAGCAGGCGGATGTCGGGCACGACGATGCGGCGCTTGCCGTCGAGTTCGAGGATGCCCTCGTTCTTGAGGGCGCTGATCTGCCGGCTCACCGTCTCGAGCGTGAGGCCCAGGTAGTCGGCCATGGCCTCGCGCGTGAGCGGCAGCTCGACGACGATGCGCCCCTTCATGGCCGACAGGCCCACCGTGGCCTCGCGCCGCGCCACGATGGTGAGGAGCGAGGCGATCTTCTCGCGCGCGGTCTTGCGCCCGAGCACCAGCATCCATTCCCGCGCGGCGTCCAGCTCGTCGAGGCTCATGTCCAGGAGCCGCTCCGCCACGGCGGGCGTCGTCACCAGGAGCTGCTCGAAGGGCTTGCGGCGGAAGCAGCAGAGCGTCACCTCGCTCACGGCGGTCACGTCGTAAGGCGTGCTCGCGCGGCCCGGCCGGCCGATGAAGTCCGAGGGCAGGAGAAGCCCCACCATCTGCTTGCGACCGTCCGCCATGGTCTGGCTGATGGTCGCCACCCCCTTCACCACGCTGGCGACGAATCCCATGTCGTCGCCCGCCCAGGCAATGGGCTGCCCGGCGTCGTATCTGCGGTAGTACTTGATCTCCTCGAGCCGCTGGAGCTCGGTGGGCGCGCAGCGCGCGCAGACGGCACGGTGGCGGATCGGGCAGCCCGAGCACTCCACCTCGACGTTCTTGAGCTTGGGCAGGGACGACGTCGTCACGGCTTTGGACGGGCTCCGGTCAAAGGGCATGGGCGGCGGGCCTTGCGGAATCGTGCGGCAGGATGGGGCACCGATCAAGGGGGCATTCGGGAACAGGCCCCCCATAACGATATTCGAGGAGGGGTTTGCAATGGCCTCGCATGAGCTTCTGCGCGACCTGGGGCTATTTGACGCGCGCGCGCCCCGCTACACGAGCTACCCGCCCGCCAATCATTTCAAGAACGACGTGGGCCCTGGCCAAGTGTCCGCTTGGCTTGAGGAAATCCCGGCCGGGCAGCGAATCTCGCTTTATGTCCACATTCCTTATTGCCGCCGGCTCTGCTGGTTCTGCGCCTGCCGCACGCAGGGCACCCAGACCGACCGGCCGCTCATTCCCTATCTCGCGCAGATCAAGGCCGAGCTGGCGCTCGTGGGCCGCCACCTGCGGCCCGACGTGGAGGTGGCGGCGATCCATCTGGGCGGCGGCACGCCCACGATCCTGCCCGCGCCGATGCTGGCCGACCTGTGCGACTCGCTCAACGCCTTCCGCCCGCTCGCGCGCGACCTGGCCTTCTCGGTCGAGATCGACCCGACCGAGATCGACCGCCCGCGCCTCGACGCGCTGAAGGCCGCCGGCATGACCCGCGCCTCCATCGGCGTGCAGGACTTCGACGAGACGGTGCAGGAGGCCATCGGCCGCGCCCAGGGCTATGCGCTCACCCGCGACGTGGTGGAGATGATCCGCGCGGTGGGGGTGCAGAGCCTCAACATGGACATGCTCTACGGCCTGCCGCACCAGACGCGGGCGCGGATGACCGACACGGTGCAGAAGATCCTGTCGCTCTCGCCCGACCGGCTGGCGCTCTACGGCTACGCCCATGTTCCGTGGATGGCCAAGCGGCAGGTGATGATCCCCGCCGACGCGCTGCCGGGCGCCGAGGAGCGGCTCGACCTCTTCGAGGCCGCCGCCAAGATGTTCGCCTGGGACGGCTACGAGCCCATCGGCATCGACCACTTCGCCCGTCCCGGCGATCCGCTGGCGCAGGCCGCGGCCGAGGGCCGGATACGCCGCAACTTCCAGGGCTACACCGAGGATGGCTGCGACGTGCTGATCGGCCTCGGCGCCTCGGCCATCTCGCGCTATCCGCAAGGCTACACGCAGAACGCCTCGACCTCCTCGGCCTACGCCCATGCGATCAAGAAAGGCCGCTTCGCGACCGAGCGGGGCCATGCCTTCAGCGCCGACGACCGGCTGCGGGCCGACATGATCGAACGGCTGATGTGCCGCTTCGAACTGGACCTGAACGAGCTGTCGGCGGCCCACGGCGTGCCGCTGGCGGATCTCCTGCGTGTCACGGCCCGCCTGCGCAGCCGCTTCGCCGACTGGATCGAGATGCGGGACGCCACCATCCGGCTCGTCCGCTCGCCGCGTCTGATCGCGCGGCTGGTGGCGCAGGAGGTGGACGCCTACGCGATGCCCGAAGGGCGCCACAGCCGGGCGCTCTGAGGCGAGGACCGGGGCGGGTCCGTGGCCTGCCCCGCGAGCCCGGCCGGAACCAGGGGGCCGGCCGGGCCCAGACGACCCGGGTCCGTGGACAGGCGGGCCCGGTCTGTGCAGTGACGAGTGAGGGGGCGGTCATGTCGGCCGCCCTGCCGGGGCCCGGCCCGTCGGGGAGGGCGGGACGGGACCCGGCGGTTGCATCGGTTGACGAGTGCTCGGTGATTGTCGTGCGTGACGAGTGACGGGCGACCCCGTGGGCCGCTCCTGCCGGGGTCCGGCCCGTCGAAGGGAGCGGGACGGACCCCGGCCGTTTGGCTGTCGCCCGAACGGGCCGCGGCCGCCCTTGCGCCGTCCCCGCAGCCGCCGGCAAGGGCCCCCCGCCGTGGTGCAGGGCAGAAGACCGGACGCGCCTGGGACCCGCCGGCCCGCCGACCACTCATGGGCGGCCGCAGCTCCACTTTCGCGTGTCGTCGCGGCCATCGTGGCGCCGGGGCTCCTGGCCTGTCTCCTCGCCCGCGGCGGCGGCGACTGACCCTTTTCCCCTGACCCGCCGTCCTGTATGGGGCGCAGGATTCGAAAGGGGACAACTATGGGCTACAAGGTCGTCGTCGTCGGCGCCACGGGCAACGTGGGGCGCGAGATGCTCAACATTCTGGCCGAGCGGGAATTCCCGGTGGACGAGATCGCCGCTCTCGCCAGCCGGAAATCGCTCGGGACCGAGGTGAGCTTCGGCGACCGAACCCTCAAGACCCAGGACCTCGACCAGTTCGACTTCACGGGCTGGGACATCGCGCTCTTCGCCATCGGCTCGGACGCGACCAAGCAATACGCCCCCAAGGCCGCCGCCTCGGGCTGCGTCGTGATCGACAACTCCTCGCTCTACCGCTACGACCCCCAGGTCCCGCTCGTGGTGCCCGAGGTCAACGCCGACGCGGTCATGGGCTATACCCAGAAGAACATCATCGCGAACCCCAACTGCTCCACGGCGCAGATGGTGGTGGCGCTCAAGCCGCTTCATGACCGGGCCAAGATCAAACGCGTCGTGGTCTCGACTTACCAGTCCGTCTCCGGCACCGGCAAGGAGGCCATCGACGAGCTCTGGAACCAGACTAAGGGCGTCTATGTCCCCGGCCAGGAGGTCGAGCCCAAGGTCTACCCGCGCCAGATCGCCTTCAACGTCATTCCCCACATCGACGTCTTCATGGAGGACGGGCAGACGAAGGAAGAGTGGAAGATGATGGTCGAGACCAAGAAGATCATGGACCCCTCGATCAAGGTCACGGCCACCTGCGTCCGCGTCCCCGTCTTCGTCGGCCACTCCGAGGCGGTCAACGTCGAGTTCGAGGACTTCCTCGACGAGGAGGAGGCCCGCGACATCCTGCGCGAGGCCCCCGGTTGCCTCGTCGTCGACAAGCGCGAGGCCGGCGGCTACATCACGCCCATCGAATGCGTGGGCGAATACGCCACCTACATCTCGCGCATCCGCCAGGACCAGACGGTCGACAGCGGCCTGAACCTCTGGATCGTGTCCGACAACCTCCGCAAGGGCGCCGCGCTGAACGCCGTGCAGATCGCCGAGGTCCTGGGGCAGCGGGCGCTCAAGAAGGGCTGATCCACCGGGTCGGCGCAGGGCTCCGCCGGGGTCTCACTCCGGCGGTCGGCGCTCGCCGATCTCGCCCGCCAGCAGCGCCTGGAACGGGCGCGGCTCCAGCTTGCCGGGGGCCGCGTAGGGGTTCCCGAAGGCGAAGATGAAGAACAGGATGACCCCCGAATATGTCCCCAGGAGGGACAGCAGGACCAGATGGGTCCGGGTCGGCCGGTAGATGTAGAAGGCCATCGCCACGATCACGAGTCCGAAGAGCGCCGGGAGCCAGAACAGGACCGTGAAGCGGTCCATCGAGGTCGCCTCGCGAAGCTGCCGGAACCGGGCCACGGTGCTGATCCGCTCGCGCATCCGGTCCGCGAGATAGCGCTCCCGCTCGGTCGTGGGAGTAAGGTCGAGCAGCCTCTCGTAGACGTCCTCCCACTGCGCCCAGGCCTCCGGGGACAGCCTGCGCTCGCTTGCGAGCATGGGCCATTCCTCCTCCACGACGAGCCCGATGTACCGCGCGAGTCCCTGCTGCACGGGCTCCATGGCGACACCGCCAAAGCGCTGGGCGTCGTTGAACACGTCGGCGATGGCCACCGCCTCTTCCGACAGGGTCGCCCGCAGGTTCTTGTAGGCATCAAGCTCCTGCGCATAGACCAGACCGAGGACGAGGCTGTGCAGCGTCGCCACCCGGACGGCCACCTGCGCCACGACTTCCGCCGTTCCGTCGCCGTCCTGTCCCGGGTGAAGCACCCGGCGCGCGAGAAGATAGCTCCCCAGCACCAGGGCGACCGTCCCCAGCACGAAGCTCGCCCCGAGCAGGATTGAAACGAGAAGGGTCCCCGAGTCGTCCACATGCCCGGTATGGCCTGCTCCGGCCGAGGCTGGCAAGCGCGCCCTCACGCGGGTCGGGCGCAGGCGCGGCGAAAGGCAGCCCCGGGCCGGGGAGGCCACGAGCCGGCTCGGCGACCCCATCGGCCCCATCGCCGCGCAGCCCTGAATCCCTCAAGCCGGGATCGGAAGGTTCTCCCCGCAGATCCTCTCCGGACTCAAGCCCCCGGACACGCGCTCCGGACAGGCCGCGCTCCGCCGCACGAGGGGGCGGCCCGGCACCCCGGAGATCCTGCGGAACTCGGATCCTCTCAGGACCCCGCCAGCGCCGCCGCGAGCTCCTCCCGCTCCTCGCAGGTCCCGCAAAGCTCCGTGAGCTTGGCAAGGTTCGCCTCGGCCGCCGCCCGGTCCCCCAGGAGGAGGAACAGCTCCCCCTGGTATTCCAGCGCGCCCCGGTGGCGGGGGTCCGCGCGCAGCGCCGCCTGGTAGAACGGCGCGGCCTCCCCAAGCCGCCCCGCCTTGCGCAGCGCGAAGCCCATGAGGTTCAGCGCGTCGGCGTTGCGCGGCTCGGCCTGCACGATGGGGTTGAGGAGCCGGATCGCCTCGTTCCAGTCGCCTCCTTCCAGCGCCGCCTGCGCCGGGGCGAGCGACGCGGGGGGATCGCTCAACCCCACCGCAAGGGCAGGACCGGCGAGCGCGGCCAGGATCGCAAGGGCAAGCGGCAGGCGTGTCATGGCGGATCTCCTCCTTGGGGGTGCGCCCATCCTACACCCGGACCGGCCTCCGTGTCGCCGGGGCTGCGGGGGCCGCCTGGCCGGGCAAGGGTGTTGCGCGAACCGGGGGAGGACCGTTCGGTGGTCCAACGATTCGTTAACCCTTGGCTGCGAAGCTGTCCCCATCCCGGGCCCGCAGGGTCGCAACGGAAAGGAGGACCGCCATGCCCCCGCGCGCCCTGCGCCGCTCAGATCGCGACGAACTCGGCCCGCGTCTCGTCCCAGGCTTCCAGCGTGCCCTCGGCGATGTCGTTCCACAGCCCGTGCAGCGTCAGCCGCTCGTCCGCGACGGCGGCGCGCACGAAGGGAAAGGTCATGAGGTTGTCCAGCGAGACCTTGACCGACAGCTTCTCCAGCGCCTGCACGCGCTCGGCGTCGCCGCCGGGGGGCAGCGCCTCGTAGCCGGGGCGCAGGATGTCCATCCAGCGCCCGACGAAGCTCGTGGCCTCCAGCAGCTCGGGCGCGTGGCCCGAACACATGTCGTAGCAGCCCTTCACGCCCCCGCACTGCGAATGGCCCATGACGATGAGATGGGCCACGCGCAGCTCGCGCACGGCGTATTCCACCGCGGCCGAGGTCCCGTGGTGGTCGCCGCTGGGGGCGAAGGGGGGGATCAGGTTGGCGATGTTGCGGTGGATGAAGAACTCGCCCGAATCCGCCCCGAAGATCGAGGCCACGTGCACCCGGCTGTCGCAGCAGGCCACGATCATGGCGCGGGGGCGCTGCCCTTCCTCGGCCAGCCGGCGGTACCAGGGGCGGTTGCCGGCATAGGTGGTGGCCCGCCAGCCCTGGTAGCGGCGGACGAGGTATTCGGGCAGTGGCCGTGCGGTCATGCAGGGTCTCCTCGGGGCCGCAGGGCGGCGGGCGGCTCCATATCGCCCGATCGGGCGTCCGGCGCAACGGAGCCGCTGGCCCTTGCGACCGCTCTCCGTCCGGCTACCTTGCCGCCCCGATCCCCCAGCCGCGCCAGGTCCATGCACGCTCTCGCCTTCGCCCCCGACGACGCCTCCGCCATGCCCCTCCTGCCCGTCGCGCCCGACGGCCTCGACGCCGCGCTCCAGGCGCTCCCGCCCGAGCAGGGCGCCTGGGCCCGCGCCCTGGGCTTCAAGGGCAACGCGGGCGAGGTCGCGGTCCTGCCCGGCGAGGGCGGGCGCATCGCCCGTGCCCTGATCGGCCGCGGCAGCCCCGAGGCGCGGGCCCGCACCCGCTTCGCGCTGGGGCAGGGCGCCTCGAAGCTCCCCGAGGGGACCTGGCGCCTCGAAGGCAGCCTCGACGAGCGCGAGGCGCGCGAGGCCGCGCTGGGCTGGCTCCTCGAAACCTACCGCTTCACCCGCTACCGCGACGGGAACGGCCCCAAGGCGCGGCTCGTCGCCCCCGAGGGCGTGGAGGCCGAGCGGCTGGAGATCCTGGCCCGGGCCGAGGCCCTGACGCGCGACCTCATCAACACCCCCGCCGCCGACATGGGCCCGGCCGAGCTGGAGGCCGCCGCGCGTGGCGTGGCCGAGCGGTTCGGGGCGCAGATCGGCGTCGTCACGGGCGACGACCTCCTCGACGCGAACTTCCCGATGATCCATGCAGTCGGCCGCGCCGCCGCGCCCCACCGGGCTCCGCGCCTGATCGACATGACCTGGGGCGGCGAGGGGCCCCGGCTCACGCTCGTCGGCAAGGGGGTCTGCTTCGACACCGGGGGCCTCGACATCAAGCCTTCGGCGTCGATGCTGACCATGAAGAAGGACATGGGCGGGGCCGCGAACGTCCTCGGCCTCGCGCAGGCGATCATGGGCCTCGGCCTGCCCCTTCGGCTGCGCGTCCTGATTCCGGCCGTCGAGAACGCCATCGGCTCGGACGCCTTCCGCCCCGGCGACATCCTCCGCTCGCGCAAGGGCCTGACGGTCGAGATCAACAACACCGACGCCGAAGGGCGGCTCGTCCTCGCCGACGCCCTGGCGCTCGCGGCCGAGGGCGACGCTGGCCTGACGGTCAGCTTCGCCACGCTGACCGGCGCGGCGCGGGTGGCGGTGGGCCCCGACCTCGCCCCCTTCTTCACCGACGACGAGGGGCTGGCGGCGGCCCTGGCGCGCGGCGGCCGGGACTGGGCCGACCCGGTCTGGCGCCTGCCGTTCCACCAGCCCTACGAGTCGATGATCGAGCCCGGCATCGCCGATCTCGACAACGCGCCTGCGGGGGGCATGGCCGGGGCGATCACGGCGGCGCTGTTCCTGCGCCGCTTCGCGCCTCCCCGCTACTGTCACTTCGACATCTTCGCCTGGTCGGCGTCGCACGCGCCGGGCCGGCCCAAGGGGGGGCTGATGCAGGGCGCCCGCGCACTGCTCGCGGCCCTGCCCGAGGCGCTGGACTCGTGAGCGACCGCCGCCTCACCCCCGCCAACGGTCGCGTCGCGGCGGAACGCCTGCGCGGCCATGTCAAGGCGCAGCGCTTCGTGGCCGGAGAGGCCCGCCGCGTCGCCGTGCCCGTCGCCGACCTCGACGGCAGCCCCGGAGGGACGCGCGACCGCCAGCTCCTTTGGGGCGAGGGGGTTCTGGTCTACGAGGTCCGCGACGGCATGGCCTTCGTCGAAGCCGGGCGCGACGGCTACGTGGGCTACGTCTCGGCCGTCTCGCTGGGGCCCGACCGCGCGCCCACGCACCGCGTCGCCGTGCCGGCCACGCATCTCTACCGCGACGACGACATGAAGAGCCCGGACCTGCATCACCTGTCCTTCGGCGCGCTGGTGATGGTCGAGGCCGAGGGCCGCAAGTTCTGGGAGACGCCCGAGGGCTACATCCCGAAGCCCCACCTGCGCCCGCTCGACCGGCCCTTCACCGACCCGGCCGCCGTGGCGCAGCTCCATTTCGGAGTGCCCTATCTCTGGGGCGGCAACTCGGTGCTGGGAATCGACTGCTCCGGACTGGCGCAGGCGGCGTGCCTCGCCTGCGGGATCGCCTGCCCGGGCGACAGCGACCTCCAGCGGGCGCTCGGGTCCGAGATCCCCGAAGGCGAGCCCCTGCGGCGCGGCGACCTCGTGTTCTGGAAGGGGCACGTGGGGATGATGGTGGACGAGGGTACGCTGATCCACGCCAACGCCCACCACATGGCCGTCGCCTACGAGCCCCTGGACCGCGCCATCGCCCGGATCACGGCGCAGGGCGAAGGCGCGGTGCTGGCCCGGCGGCGGCTCTAGTCCACCAGCTTCGGCTTGGGCGCGATGACCCGGAGCACCTGGTCGAGGTCGTGCCCGCGCCGGAGCACCTGCCCCTCGGCGCCGATCACCGCGTACTGGCCTTGGCGGTGGCGCAAAGCGGGCCGCTTCTCGACCCGGTAGAGCGGGTTCTCCGAAGTGCGGCGGAAGATGGCGAAGACCGCGACATCCCGCCCGTGCGAGATGCCATAGTCGCGCCACTCGCCCGCGGCGACCATCCGGCCATAAAGGCCAAGGATGACGTTCAGCTCGGTGCGGTGGAAGGCGACCTGGGCGGGGCTCGCGCCGGAGGCGGGCCCCGGGAACGGGATCGGGGGCAGGGCTGTCATGCCCCAAGACTTGGGCCTGTCGGCCCCTCAAATCAAGCGCGACGGATCAGCCGCAACGGACGCGGATGATCTCGTCCAGGACGTCCAGATCGAAGTTCAGCCGCTGGGGGTTGAAATCCATCGTCACCGCGTCGCCGGGGCGGATCACCCGGACAGGGTTCGCGAAGCGCGCGGCGTCGATCAGGCCCACGTCGCCGCCGATGAAGCTCGCCAGCTCCGAGGCGCCGCAGGTGTCCTGCTCCGGGCTGGGCAGGACGGGCAGCAGCATGTCGGAGGGCGGCGCGTCGGCCACGGGGACCTCCTCCACGGGCGCGGGGGCCGTGACGGCGCAGGCGGAGAGGAAAAGGGCGAAAAGGGCGGGGGCGGTCAGGCGCGGAAGGGTCATGATCGCCGATCCTAGGCCCGCCCGCGCTGAGGCGCCAGCGGGGGGCGGCGTCAGCCGCAGCCCACCGTGACGACCGTGTCCGACGCGTCGGCGACGAAGGTCACCCGCTGCGGATTGGCCTCGCCGGTGGCGCCTTCGGGGCCCACCACGCGGACGGGCACCGGCGACTGGAACGTGGTGCCGCGCACGACGCCTGCGGGCTGTCCCACATAGTCCTGCAGGCCGCGCGCCCCGCAGGAGTCGCCCTCGTCGAGGACGATCTCGAAGGCGCCGGGCGTCCCTTCAGGCACCGGGATGGGAATGATGCAGGCCGTGAGGGCGGCCAGCGCGACGAGCGGGAGGGCAAGACGGAAGACTGTCATGCCACGACGCTAGCCGAACGGCATTGCTGTCCCAAGCGGGACTGTAGACATCCCGCTCGCGGAATGGTGAAGCTGCCGCCCGAATGCATCACCGGGAGGACCCTCATCATGCGCACCCGTGCCGCCGTTGCTGTGGCTGCTGGTCAGCCGTTGGAGATCATGGAGGTGAACCTGGAGGG
>NZ_VDFV01000043.1 GCF_006152145.1 Rubellimicrobium roseum
CCTGTTCCTGTCGGCCATCGCGCTCGCAGCCGCCGTCATCTTCTGGCTGCGATAGCGAGTCCTGAGCCTAGGGTCGCGGGAAGAAGGCTGCGGATCCTGATCCTGGGCAGCTTTCTTGTTGTTTCGCGGCTGGATCATCTGCTGCTCCGCGCTCGGTACCACTGGTCGACGAAGGCGAGATCGAAAAGTATGATACGGACGAAAGCTGTGTGGCCGAAGCGGGTGCGGTGGACTCCGCCATCTATCAACCCCGCCAAGGCGAGCAACAGAAACGAGGATCGCCGGAACCGCTCCAGGCACGCCGTTGCCAATCGCATCCAGGAGCGACGACCGGATGCCGGTGACGTTTACGCTGCCCCCGAGCACGCCGGAGAGGCTCAGCACGTTGCTGATCCGACAAGACCGCGTTGACCACGGCGCCTCCGCAGGGCCGGATCCTGTCCCGCGATCCAGGCTGAGGCAAAGCAATATGCCGTCGAGAGGTTCATCGCATCACTCGGCCAGCCTGCACTTGTTCGACTTTGGCTTGAAGCTGCCCTCAAAGGCAGGCAGGAAACGGATCTCGGCGGTGGCGGGAACGGACACAGCCACGCGGCAAAATCGACGAGTGCGCTGGCTGAAGTCAGTGGAAATCCTGAGTTGCTTCGGTAGGTTGACACACTTATGGTCACGTTGCCGGCGCGCTGGCGGGGTCGTCACAAATGAACGAGAAGTCGGATTGGCGCCCCCCGCAGGGCCGACATCACTATAAGATTGGCCAGCAAGCCAATTCCCATCAACGTCGGAATTCTGTGACTTGGCGCGCGTGGTCGACCAAGGAACAGGGAGGAACGAATGCACAGATCCATCATCGCTGCGGTCATCGCGGCAACCGGCTTCGCCAATGCGGCCCTGGCCCAGGATGACGCCCTGACTGTCGGGGTGAGCTGGTCCAATTTCCAGGAGGAGCGCTGGAAGACCGACGAGGCGGCGATCCAGGCGGCGCTCGATGCGGCCGGGGCGCAGTACGTGTCCACCGACGCCCAGTCCTCCTCGTCCAAGCAGCTCGCGGACGTGGAATCGCTGATCGCCCAGGGCGTGGACGCCCTCATCATCCTCGCGCAGGACGCGCAGGCGATCGGGCCGGCCGTGCAGGCCGCCGCCGACGCCGGCATCCCGGTGATCGCCTATGACCGCCTCATCGAGGACGCCCGCGCCTTCTACCTGACCTTCGACAACGTCGAGGTCGGCCGGATGCAGGCCCGCGCCATCCTCGAGGCAGCGCCCGAGGGCAACTACGTGATGATCAAGGGCTCGCCCACCGATCCGAACGCGGACTTCCTGCGGGGCGGCCAGCAGGAGATCCTGCAGGAGGCGATCGACTCCGGCGCGATCACCATCGTGGGCGAGGCCTACACCGACGGCTGGCTCCCCGCGAACGCGCAGCGGAACATGGAGCAGATCCTGACCCAGGCTAATAACGAGGTGGACGCCGTCGTCGCCTCGAACGACGGCACGGCCGGCGGCGCCGTGGCGGCGCTGACCGCCCAGGGCCTGGACGGCATCCCGGTCTCCGGCCAGGACGCCGACCACGCCGCCCTGAACCGGATCGCGCTGGGCACGCAGACGGTGTCCGTCTGGAAGGACTCGCGCGAGCTCGGCCGCCGCGCCGGCGAGATCGCGGTCCAGCTGGCCGGCGGCGCCGAGCTGTCGGCCATCGAGGGCGCCGAGGAATGGACCTCGCCCGCCGGGACCACGCTTTCGGCCGAGTTCCTGGAGCCGATCCCGGTCACCCAGGAGAACCTAGGCGTCGTCGTCGACGCGGGCTGGATCACCCAGGAGGCGCTCTGCCAAGGCGTGACCAACGGCCCGGCCCCCTGCAACTGACCCGTGACCGCGGGCGGCGCCCCGGCGCCGTCCGTCCCACGTCGCCGGCGCGGCGCCTCGTCCGCCCGGCCCCTCCTCCCACGATGGAAGCCCTTCCATGACCGACACCTCGACCGAACGGGGCGGCGGCCCGCCATCCTCCCCGACCGCCCCCAGCCGCAGCTTCCTCAGCCAGCTCGAACTGGACCTGCGGCTCCTGGGAATGCTGGGGGCTTTCGTTCTCGTCTGCCTCGTCTTCAATCTGATGACGGGCGGGCAATTCCTGACGCCCCGCAACATCTTCAACCTGAGCATCCAGACGGTCAGCGTCGCGATCATGGCCACGGGCATGGTCTTCATCATCGTCACGCGCCACATCGACCTGGCCGTGGGCGCGCTGCTGGCCACCTGCTCGGCCGTGATGGCCATGATGCAGGTGCGGTGGCTGCCCGAACTCATGGGCTGGGACCTGGGCAACCCCGCGCTGGCCTGGGCGGCCATCGCCGCGGGTCTGGCCGTGGGAACCCTGATCGGCGCCTTCCAGGGCGCGCTCGTGGGCTATCTCGGCATCCCGGCCTTCATCGTGACGCTGGGCGGGCTGCTGGTCTGGCGCAATGTCGGCTGGTACCTGACCTCGGGCCAGACCATCGGGCCGCTCAACCCGACCTTCCAAAGCTTCGGCGGCATCAACGGCACGCTGGGCGAGGGCGCGAGCTGGATCGCCGGGCTGGTGGCGGCCCTGGTCGCCGTCGCGCTCCTGTTCTCGGCGCGCGCGAACAAGGTCCGGCACGAGTTCCCCGTCAAGCCGCTCTGGGCCGAGATCGTCATCGGCGCGATCGTCGCCGCCGCCATCCTGGGCTTCGTGGCCGTCCTGAACGCCTACGAGGTCCCGGCCCGCGTGCTGGAGCGCGAGTTCGCCGCCCGCGGCGAGACCGTCCCGGAAGGCTACACCGCGGCCTATGGCATCCCCTATTCCGTCCTGCTCCTGATCGGCGTCGCGGTGGCGATGACGGTCATCGCGCGGCGCACGCGCTTCGGGCGCTACATCTTCGCGACGGGCGGCAACCCGGACGCGGCGCAGCTGTCGGGCATCAACACCCGCTGGCTGACCGTCAAGGTCTTCGCCCTCATGGGCTTCCTCGTGGGGCTCGCGGGGGTGGTGGCGGCGGCCCGCCTCACCAATCACTCGAACGACATCGGCACCCTGGACGAGTTGCGCGTGATCGCCGCCGCCGTCATCGGCGGCACGGCGCTGTCGGGCGGGATCGGGACCATCTACGGGGCCATCCTGGGCGCGCTCATCATGCAGTCGCTCCAGTCCGGCATGGCCATGGTGGGCGTGGAATCGCCGCTCCAGAACATCGTCGTGGGCAGCGTGCTGGTGCTGGCCGTGCTCATCGACCTCATCTACCGCCGCCGCGTGGGAGGGAAGTGACATGCCGCTGGACCGCACGGGTCAGACCCCCCTTGTCGAGATGCGCGACATCCGCATCGCCTTCGGCGGCGTGCAGGCGGTGGACGGGGTGTCTATCGACCTCTACCCGGGCGAGGTCGTGGGCCTTCTCGGCCACAACGGGGCCGGGAAATCGACCCTGATCAAGATCCTCTCGGGCGCCTACCGGGCCGACTCGGGCGAGATCCGCATCAATGGCCAGAAGATCGACATCCGCAGTCCCGCCGACGCGCGCCGCCACAACATCGAGACGATCTACCAGACGCTCGCGCTCGCGGACAACCTCGACGCCGCCTCGAACCTGTTCCTCGGGCGCGAGATCACGACGGCGCTGGGCCTCGTGGATGACGCGCGGATGGAGGCTGAGACGCGCAAGATCATGGCGCGGCTCAACCCCAACTTCCGCAAGCTCAAGGAGCCCGTGTCGGCGCTCTCGGGCGGGCAGCGGCAGTCGGTGGCCATCGCGCGCGCCGTCTACTTCAACGCGCGCATACTCATCATGGACGAGCCCACGGCGGCGCTCGGCGTCCACGAGACGGCGATGGTGGCCGACCTCATCAAGGAGCTGAAGTCGCAGGGGCTCGGGATCTTCCTCATCAGCCACGACACGCGCGAGATGATGGAGCTTTGCGACCGGGTGTCCGTGATGAAGAACGGCAAACTCGTCGGCACGGAGCGGGTGGAGGACGTGACCGAAGACGACATCCTGTCGATGATCATCCTGGGCAAGAACCCGCGCCGCGAGGCGGCCGCGACCGCCTGAGCCCTCGACGCGGCGGGGCCCTCAGGGCGGTGGGGCCCCGCCCGGCTCCCAGACCCGAGCCGGGCCCTCCGGTCCCACGACATGGAAGCGGCCCGCCTCCAGCCGCTCCCATTCCCCCGGCGTTCCCCCCGGCCAGATCACCCGGACCTCCGCGGCCTCGGCCGGGCCCAGCCCCATGTGCCACCAGC
This sequence comes from Rubellimicrobium roseum, assembly GCF_006152145.1. GTDB lineage: Bacteria > Pseudomonadota > Alphaproteobacteria > Rhodobacterales > Rhodobacteraceae > Rubellimicrobium > Rubellimicrobium roseum. Next base: position 4,250 of record NZ_VDFV01000043.1, read on the forward strand.
CCAGCGAGCCGCCCGCGTGCCCCCCGCCCACCGTCACCTCGCGCCGGTGGATGCCATTGGGCAGGCGCATCTCGATCCAGGCCCCCACCCCGTCGCGGTTGGCGCCGGGCTGGTCGAGCCGGAGCTGGAGCCATTGGCCCGCGCCCTCCGTCGCGTTGCGCCAGACCTGCGCGTTCTCCCACCGGTTCGTGACCACCAGATCGGGGAGCCCATCGAGGTTCAGGTCGGCCAGCGTCCCTCCGCGCGACACGGCCATGCTCGCGACGCCGGCCTCCTCCCCCGCCTCCCGGAACGTCCCGTCGGCCCGCAGGAGCAGCAGGTTGTTCGGGTCTTGCGCGGCGAAGTCGGGCATCTCGGCCACGTTGCCCTTGGCGATGAACAGATCGGGCCGGCTGTCGTTGTTCACGTCGGCGAACTCGGCGTGCCAGGCGGTGGATGGGCGGACGTCGCCCCCGGTGTAGGGACGCTGGGCGATGGCGCCGCGGGCGAAGGCCACATCGACGAAGGCGGGGCGGGGCGCGCCCCCGTCGGCCGGCACCTCGGCCAGCGTCTGCAGCTTGTTGTCGGCCATGCTGGTCAGGACGTATTCGGGAAAGCCGTCGAGGTTCAGGTCCCGAGAGGCGATCCCCATGCCCCAGATCCGCAGGCGGGCCCAGCCGTCGGCCTCCTCGAACAGCCGGGGCTTGCCGCCCGGCTCCATGCGCCAAAGCTGCTCCTGCCCGCCCTTGTAGTATTCGCGGTCGTTCGACACCCGCAGCGACGGCGTGCCGGATCGGTCCCAGTCGGTGAACATCATCGACAGCGCGCAGAAACTCGGCCGCAGCGGCCAGGGCTCCGCGAAGGCGCGCCCTTGCGGGCGGTAGAGCAGGTTGTCGGTGCAGCTTCCCCAGGGAAAGAACTCCTCCGCCGGGTCGATGTAGGTCCCGACCGCCAGGGTGGGCCAGTCCTGCCCCTCCTCCCAGGTGGCGGCGAAGGCCGAGGCCCAGGCGTCCGGCCCCCGGAACCCCCAGGCATCGGGGGCGGGCGCGAAACGGCAGTCGCCCAGGCCCCGCAGCAGCAGACTCTCCCCCTGCCGCAGGAGCATGAGGTCCAGAGCCCCATCGCCGTCCACGTCCAGCGGGTAAATGCCGGTGACGGCTTCGGCTCCGAGTCCGGGCTCCACCTTCTCGAAGCGCAGCGGCCCTCCCTGCTCCGAAGCGTTGCGCCACAGGGAGGCCGGCGCGGCCCCGCCGGCGAAGGCCAGGTCGGGAAAGCCGTCGCCCGAGCAGTCGAAGGCCGCGACCCCGCCGCCGACCATGTACTCCCAGTCGCCCTCGTAGGCGTTTCGGAGCCCCGACGCGGCCGTCTCCTCGACGAAGCGGGGAACGAGCGGCTCCTCGGCGGCGGCGACGGTGGCCAGGCAGCCCACCACGACCGACCAGCGGCTCATCGCCGGGTTTCCAAGGCCACGGCATGGGCCCCGATGCAGCGGCCCTGCTCCAGCCCTCCCTCGATGGCGGCGCGGAAGTGGATGCCGCCGTAGAGGCGCGAGATCGCGGCCTCCTCGGCGGCGGCCCAGAAGCTCGGGAAGTGCCGGGCCGGCAGGCCGTCCTCCTCGTGGGTCGCGTCGGTGAAGGCGTAGCCCTCGCCGAAGAAGGCGGTCAGCACGGTCGCCGCCGCGCCCGATTGGGTGCTGTGCCCCGACGGATATTCGGGAAAGGGCGGCGTGATGAGCAGCGGCTCGAAGCCGGGGTTGAGATGCGCCCGGATAAAGGTCACCGGGCGGATCAGGTTGTAGCGGTACTTGTCGTGCCAGCAGCCGATGAAGGCATCGGCCATGGCGACGGCCAGCGTCGCCATCACCTCGGCGCGCCGCTCCACATCCGCGTCCTCCCCGTCAAGGACCTGTTGCGCGATGGCGATCCAGTGCCCGGGCGGGGTGGGCGACAGCATCGGGTCGTCGGACCAGAACTGCGCGATGGCGCGCTGCTCGTCGGTTAGGCCGCGAGCGACCTCCAGGACCTCTATCGCCTCGGCCCGGAACGCCGAGGCGGGCTCCTCGCTGTAGGCAGGCGGGGCGGGCACGGGACAGGCGGCGCCGTCGGGCATGGCGAACGGACGGTTCGAGCCCCAGTCCGGCAGCAGGGGAAGCTGCTGCTGGACGATCCGGCTCGTCGGCACCCAGGCCCCGCGCCCCTTGGCCAGCTCGAACTCCAGGGGGAACCCCATGTTCTCGATGGTCTGGCCGCCATCGGCCTCGGCCCAGGACAGGACGTGCCGGGCGACCGCCTCGCCCCAGGCCCGGCTGCGCGCGGCCGTCGCAGGCGGCACGTCCTCCGCCACGCCCTGGCCCAGCCGGTCCGCCATCCGGTCCAGCGCCCGCTGGCCCGTGGGGCCGGTGTTCGCGAACAGCTCCGCCAGCGCCGTGCCGAGCGCGGCCTGAAGCGCGACCCCGTCGTCGTAGTCCAGGCCCGCACCCCGCCCGGGCACGGGCCTGAGACCGTTGAGCTGGCCCGCAAGGCTCCGAAGCTGTCCGGAGCCGCCGGCTGTGGCCTCATGGGCCACGACATAGAGATACGCAAAGGTCCGGCTCGCCACGGGCGGCGAATAGGTCGGCGTATGCCGCGCGAGTTCCAGCGCGAGACGGGTGTTGAGCTGCAGCACCTCTTCGGCCGAGGGGCGCGCCTCGACCGCCTGCAGCGACCCCAGAAACAGCGTGGCTGCCACCATTGCCCTGACGAACACGTCGAACTTGCCCTCCGTCACACTCCGCGATCACGGCCGCATTTCGCGATGTCCACCGTTCGTCCATCCAAAACAGGCGACACGGCCGGGATCGGGGCGCATGATTTATCAAGGCGACGTTAGGCAGACCCCGTGCCGTGCCGCAAGCATCGCCACGAGGTCTGTCGACCGGCTCCCATTGAGCGGCCCGAGTTGCTTGTCAGTGCGAGACGGCTCGTGGCGCCATGGGAACCCGGCCGGCGAAGCGGGTGGGCTGGCGCAGCCGGACGGGCGGAGAGAGTTGGGATGAGCACCCTTGGCACGGGTGGCCTGTATGGCTAAGGGCTCCGTACACCTAGCCAGCCCGGCCGTGACGCTGAGGCTCTTGCCGAAACGATGCGCCTTCAGGCTGGTCCTCCTATTCAACGGACTGACATGACCGGGGACCATCGGTCCTCGTGGCCCTGCGGCCAATCCCATCCGGCATGGCTGGTCACTGCGCCCATCCATGCGGAAAGCCAGTCAACCAGGCCCAGCCTCCGCCACGAGATGGCCGCCTCCGACATCCCTGAGCAGCAGGCGGCGCGGTGGATCGTCGCGGCGGCGCACCGGGCTTGGGACCTCCGAGGCGAGGCGCTCTCGCGAGGGGCGGACGTGGCCCGGGTCAGGGATGGGTACGGCCTCGATCAGCCGGCGGGTGTAGGAATGGTGCGGGTTGCCGAAGACCTGCGCTCGCGTGCCCATCTCCATGATCTGGCCCAGGAACATGACGGCGACGCGGTCGGCGAAGGCGTCCACTACTGCCATGTCATGCGAGATGAACAGGAAGGACACGCCCAACTCGTCTCTCAACTCCTTGAGGAGCTGGAGCACCCGGGCCTGCACCGAGACGTCTAGCGCCGAGACGCTTTCGTCCGCGACGATCAGCTTGGGCCGGAGCACGAGGGCGCGTGCGATGCAGATGCGCTGGCGCTGGCCACCCGAGAACTCGTGCGGGTAGCGGCCGATCTGCGCCCGCGAAAGGCCGACGCGCTCGAAGAGGGCTTCGACGGTGGCGTGGCGCTCCGGGGGCGTCCCGATGCCGTGGATGACCAGCGGCTCGGCCACGAGGTCGCCCACGCGCATCCGGGGGTCGAGCGCAGCGGCTGGATCCTGAAACACGATCTGCGCGTCGCGGCGCACCGCGCGAGTGATGTCGGCTTGGGAATGGAGCTTGCGGCCTGCGATCTCGATCTCGCCCGCGAAGGGAACGAGGCCGGCGATGGTCTTGGCGATGGTGGACTTGCCGCAGCCGGACTCGCCCACCAAAGCGAAGGTCTCGCCTTGGCGAACCTCAAGCGACACGCCCTCGACCGCGTGGACGCGGTGCGTCGCCCGGCCCAAGAGGCCGCGGCCCACGTCAAAGTGCACGGTCAGATCGCGGAGCACGCAGACGGAGGGCCGGGGCGGGGGCGGCTCTTCGGCCGGGCGCTCGCCCATCCGGGGCACGGCAGCGAGAAGCGTCTGGGTATAGGCCTCGCGCGGGGCGTCGAAGATGCGGATGGCGGGCCCCTCCTCGACGACGCGGCCGTCCTTCATGACGATCACGCGGTCGGCCATTTCGGCCACGACACCCATGTCGTGGGTGATGAGGATGATCGCAGTCCCCATTTCGCGCCGCAGGTCACGCAGGAGGTCCAGAACCTCGCGTTGCACCGTGACGTCGAGCGCCGTCGTGGGCTCATCCGCAATGAGCACGTCGGGGCGGAGCGCGATGGCCATGGCGATCATCACGCGCTGGCGCATCCCACCGGACAGCTCGTGGGGAAACTGCCGGAGCCGCCGCTCGGGCTCTGACAACCGCACGGACTTCAGCGCCCCGAGCGCCCGGGCCTGCGCCTCGCGGCGGGTCAAGGGCTCGTGGGCTTGGATCGCCTCGACCAATTGCGCGCCCACGGTCATCACCGGGTTGAGCGAGGTCATCGGCTCTTGAAAGATCATGGCGACGCGGTCGCCGCGAATCGCGCGCATCCGCGCTTCGGGCAGCCGCAGGAGGTCGGTGCCGGCGAGCCGCACCGCCCCGGTCGTGGCCCGCACGTTCGCGGGCAGGAGCCCCATCACGGCGAGCGAGGTGATCGACTTGCCCGACCCGGACTCGCCGGCGATGGCCAGCGTCTCCCCCCGCTTGAGCGCAAATGAGATGTCTTGGACAAGCGGCCGAAGACCCGTCTCGGTCGCGACCGAGACGGTGAGTCCGTCGACCGAGAGAACGGTCTCGGCGGGGGCCGCGTCAGCCCTCACCTTTGGCGCCTCGGCCAACGTCATTCGAAGACAGCCCGAGGGAAGTAGAAACTCACCACCCAGTTCGGCATGTCCACAATCTCGGAAATGCGAAGATCCCCGCAGACCGAGCAGAGCATATAGGCGTCCACCGCCGACAGCCCCCGCGTGGCGCAGAGGTGGTCGATCATGTTCGCCACCGCGTCCCGCGCCCCGGACATGAGGTCCGGGCCAATCCCGGTTGTGACCTCGTAGCCCCTGGCGTCGAGATGGCGCGTCACCGGGCCGTTCGTGGTGAACCTGGGCGTCCTGAGGTTCGCTCCTTTCACGAGGTCGAGCGTCAGGAGCACGTCCATCGGGCTCTCGATCGCGGTGCCGCAGACCTCGCCGTCGCCCTGCGCGGCATGGGTGTCGCCCACCGAGAACAGCGCCCCCGCGACCTCGACCGGGAGATAGAGCGTGGTGCCCACTGCCAGGTCGCGGATGTCGAGATTGCCGCCCACCCGGCGCGGAGGCACCACGGTGTGGTGCCCGGGCTCGGCCAGCGCGTTGCCAATGGTGCCGGTGAAGGGTTTGAGCGGGATACGCGCCTCGCTCCCCCACATGGCCGGCGCCATGGTCTGGGCGTCGTACTTCCAGACGATCAGCGCCGGGTCGGTGAACTGGTCCGCAAGCAGCCCGAAGCCCGGGATGTTCGCCGTCCAGCCCCAGGCGGTTCCTTCGCGCAGCTGGGGCGCAAAGCTTTCCAGCGTCACCTTGATGGCGTCGCCGGGCTCGGCCCCCTCCACATAGATCGGCCCGGAGACCGGGTTGATCTTGCCAAAGTCGAGGTTCACCACGTCCTGCAGGGTGGACGACGGGCCGAGCTGGCCCGCCGAGCTGTCGTGGCAGTGGAACAGGATGGTCGATCCGGGAGCCACCCTCTCGGCCGGGACAAGCGAGTTGTCCCAGCCGAAGTGGCTCTGGCGACCGTGGATCGTGTAGTCGCAGGCCTTGCACATGATCCTTACTCGGTCACGTAGACGTAGTCGTAGTTCACGGGGATCGACACCGGATCGACATAGAGCGCGTCGTCCCCGCCCATGCGAGGCGACCGCATCGTGTAGCGCTCCTCGTGGAAGACGGGCGCCCAAGCGGCGTCCTCCATGACCTTGGTGTAGATCTCGGACCAGAGGGCAAGCCGCTGGTCGGCCATGGCCGGGTCGGACATGGAGTCGGCCTCGGTCGCCTTGGCGTCCAGCTCCTCGTTGCAGTACTTGGACCAGTTCCAGCCACCCTCCACGGCCCCGGCGCAACCGAGGATCGGATAGTAGAAGTTGGCGGGGTCCGGGAAGTCGGCGATCCAAGCCATGCCGCCCGACCAGATCATCGGCGCGGTGCCCGCGCCGCCCGCCTCAATGACGTTCGCCTGCGCGAGCGACTGGATCGAGGCGGTGATGCCCACGGCCGCGAGGTCCTGCTGGATCGCCTGCGCGATGCGCGGGTTCGGGTCGGTGTTCATGACGTAGAGCTCGGTCTCAAAGCCGTCGGCGAAGCCAGCCTGGGCCAGCAGTTCCTTCGCGCCCTCGGGATCGTAGGCGTAACCCTCATGGTTCTCGGCGTAGCCCGGCATCGACGGGGGCAGCGGCTGGTTCGCCGGGACCGCACGGCCGTTGATGATCTGGGTGATCCGATCCTTGTTGATCGCCATGTTGACTGCGCGGCGCACGTCCACGTTGTCGAAGGGCGGCTGGGTCACGTTCATGGTGACGTAGCCGGTGTGGAGCTGGCCACCCTGCACGACCCGCTCGGCCTGGGCCGGATCGGCCATGACCTCCTGGAACTTCGCGGGCGGGATGCCGTCGCCGGGGACGTCCACCTCGCCGTTCTGGAGCCGCAGGAGCGCCACGACGGGCTCCTGCCCGACCTCGAAGGTGATCTGGTCGAGGTAGGGCACGCCCTCGCGCCAGTAGTCGGAGTTCTTCTCGAAGACGAGCCGCTGGCCGAGGGTCCATTCTGCGAGCTTGAAGGACCCGGTGCCGACCGGCTGCCGCCCGAAGTCGTCGCCTGCTGCCTCCACGGCCTCCTGCGGGACGATGGATGCGAAGTTGAGCGCCATGACGTGCAGGAAGGTCGCGTCGGGGCGTGACAGCTTGATCTGCACGGTCTGGGGATCGACGGCGGTCACGCCCGACAGGCTCTCGGCTTCGCCGGCCATCTGGGCATCGAAGCCCTCGATCATGCCGAAGAAACCCGCGCCGGGCGACTGGGTCGCGGGGTCGGTCACGCGGGACAGCGAATAGACCACGTCCTCGGCCGTCATCTCGCGGCCGTTGTGGAACGTCACGCCGGGGCGGAGCTTGAAGGTGTAGGTCAGGCCATCCTCGGAGATCTCGTAGCTCTCCGCGAGGCCCGGGCGCAGGTCGGTGGTTCCGGGGACGTAGTCCATCAGCCCGTCGAACAGCGACTTGATCATGGACCAGTTCTGCCAGTCGTAGCCGATGGCCGGGTCGAGGGTCGCCACGTCGTCCTTGTAGGTGATGACGATCGAACCGCCCTCTTTCGCGTTCGGGTCGGGCGTATAGGTGTCGGTGGCCTGCGCGAAGGCCGGGGCGGCGAGGGCCGCCAGAAGCGCAGAGGAGGCGAGCAGTCTTTTCATTGGTTTTACCCCTGTGGGTCGTTCAGCGAAGTCGGATGCGCGGGTCGATCAGCGGCGTGACGAGATCCGCGAGAAGGTTGCCGAGCACGATGGCGACGGCGGAGACGAGGGTGACCCCCATAATGATGGGGATGTCCACGCGCTGGATGGCCTGCCAGGCGAGCTGGCCGATGCCCGGCCAGCCAAAGACGCTTTCCACCACGACGATGCCGCCCATGAAGATGCCGATGTCGATGCCGATCATGGCGATGATGGGCAGGATCGCGTTGGGGAGCGCATGGCGCAGGATCACGCGGTGGCGAGCCAGACCCTTGGCGCGGGCGGTGCGGATGAAATCCTGCCGCAGCACTTCGACCATGCTCGACCGCATCATGCGCGAGTACCAGCCCGCGCCAAGGATGCCGAGCGTGAGCGCAGGCAGGACGAGGTGCGCCAAGGTTCCGTAGCCGCCGATCGGGAACCAGCGAAGTTGCACGGCGAACACATAAAGCATCAATAGCCCCACCACGAACTGCGGGGCCGAGACACCGATGAAGCTAGCGATCATCAGTCCGTTGTCGGTGGCGGTGCCCCGGCGCAACGCGGCGATGATTCCCATGGTCAGGCCCAGGATCAGCTCGCAGACGATGGCCCCGGCCATGAGGAGCAGCGTCGGCGGCAGGCGGGCCCAGATCAGCTCGGACACGTTGGACCGCTGGAGATAGCTGCGTCCGAGGTCGAGGTGCAGCAGGTTCCAAAGATAGCGCCCGTACTGGACCCAGAACGGCTGGTCGAGCCCGAGCTGCCGCCGGATGCTTTCCACCGTCTCGGTGGTGGCCGAACGCCCGGCGATCTGCCGCACCGGATCAGCAGGCAGGACATATAGCAGGAAGAAGGTGACCAGCGTCACACCGAGAAGGATAAGCACCGATTCCACGAGCCGGCGGGCGAGATAAGCTGCCATCAGCCGCGTCCCCTCTGCGTCGGGTCCAGCACGTCGCGCAAGGCATCCCCCACGAGGTTGAAGGCCAGCGCCATCAGCAGAATCGCCATGCCGGGGAAAAACACGAGCCAGGGCGCCGCCTGGAAATAGGTTTGGTTCTCGAAGATGATGTTGCCCCAGGAGGGCTCGGGCGGCTGCACGCCGATACCGAGGAAGCTGAGCGTCGCCTCTAAAAGTACAGTGGTCGAGATGCCCAGCGTCCCCCAGACAATGATCGTGGGCACGAGATGCGGCAGGATGTGCAGCCACAGGATGCGCCCGTGGCCGGCCCCAATGGCGCGCTCGGCTGCGATGAAGTCGCGCTCGGCGAGCGACGTCGTCTCCGTGTAAAGTACGCGCGCCACTTGCACCCAGTTCACCAGCGCGATCACCAGCGCCACGATCCAGAGCGAGGGTGTGAATATCGCGGCGAGGCAGATGGCCAGCAGCAGTGCCGGAAAGGCCATCATCAGGTCGGTGAAGCGCATGAGGAGGCTTCCGAGCCAGCCGCGGAAGTAGCCGGCCGTGACGCCCACCAGCGTTCCGATCAGCAGCGCCAGCCCGTTCGCCACCACCCCGATCACCAGCGAGGTCCGGGCGCCGTAGAGGATGCGCGTGAGCAGGTCCCGGCCGAGGAGATCGGTGCCCAGGAGGAACGGCCCGCCAGGCGGCATCGGGGCGCCCTCAAGCGTCAGCCCCTCGAAGAGTTGCTCGTCCCGTCCGAAGGGTGCGATCCAAGGAGCAGCAATCGCTGACACGACCGTGACCGAGATGATGGCCAGTCCCAGCAGCGCGAGTGGCCGCCGCGCAAGTCGACCCAGCGCGCTGCGGCGGCGCGGCTCAGGAAGGGCGGCGTCGGACATTGAGCCCCTCCCCTCGGGCCACCACGCGGGCGGCGGCCTCCTCGATGGTGACACGCCAGGACATGGCGAGGCGACGTAGCTCGGCGTAGGCGGCCTCGTCGTCCTGGCCTGCGGACAGGATCGTTACCGCCCGTATCACCGTCTGCCTTTCGGAGAGCCGAGACCGCAGCCCATCGATCTCGGCGGCGAGGGCGCGTCGGGTCTCAAAGCCCGTACGTGCGATCAGCAGCGCGCTGTAGACGCCGCTGTCGCCCACGGGCTTGAGGAGCTGCGCGTCCGCCCCCATGCCCAGCGCCCATTCAACGCGCCCCGGCGCCTCGGAGCCGATGAGCGCAATCATGGGCATGGGGGCCTGCCCAGGTTTCCACGGAAACTGCTCGTCATGACCCATGTCCATGTCAAAAAAAACGAAATCCGCGCCGAGCGCCGAGGCCGGCAGATCGGGCCAGTGCGCCTCGGCTCGAAGGCCGATGGCGGAAAGCTGGCGCACCAGCGCCTGTACCGTCGCGTGCGGGCGGTGCAGGATTGTGGCCTGCGCGCCGCCCAGGTCGGGAACCCGCAGCCGCCTCAAGGCGCCACCACGGCCAGCTGCGGGCGCGGGCGCATGAAACGGTCGCGCCGGGCCAAGTATGGATCGGGTGGAACGGCGTCCCAGCGCTCGCGCACGCGGAACGCCTCGCCCTCGACTTGGGCGATCACGACAGGCAGCGTCGCGTGGTGCGTGGTCGGGTCGATGGCGAGGTCGTCGCCCGGAAGCGACAGGAGCCGGTCCAGCGGTGCCTCGGGATCGCATGCCAGCCGCCTGGCCAAGAACCATACAGCAGCATGGGCGGCGGCCTCGAAGGACGATCCAGGGCCTTCGCCGTCGCGGAAGTAGGGCCCGGCCGAGATCAGGTCTTCCGCCGCCTCGCCCAAGGCGGGCAACTCGCATTCGGTCAGATTGCAGCTCAGGATCGGTACGCGGAGGTTCTCGCGCGCCATGGCGTCAAGAAAGGCGTAGGACGAGGCGCCAATCAAGTTGTTCAGCACGAAGTCCGGTCGGGTCGTCCGGATTTCGGCCACCATGCGGCTCACGTCGGTGTCGCCCATGGCCAAGTAGCGCTCGGCCAGCACATCGCCGTCAGCCTCGCCGATGATGTCGCGCGCGACCCGGTTCATCTCCCAGCCCCAGATGTAGTTGGAGCCTGTCAGGAACCCCCGCCGGCCGAAGCGCGGGAAGGCCCAGCGCAGGAGCGGGACAAGATGCTGGTTCGGGCAGGCATGAGTGTAGACGACCTGGCTTGAGGCCTCGAAGCCTTCGTATGGGCACGGGTACCAGAGGATGCCGCCCATCCGTTCCAAAGTCGGGATAATCTCCTTACGGCTCCAGGAGGTGACGCAGCCCACGACATGCTGCGCGCCGGCGGCCAAGATCTCGGCGCAGAGGGGCGGATAGGCGTCGACCTCTCCGCCCGGATCGCGCTCCACAGGAACCAGCGAAAGGCCGAATGCCGGGTCGGCGTTGACCTCCTCAATGCCGCGGAGCGCCCCCAAGCGGCAAGCCTCGGAAATGAGGCGATAGCTGCCGGAGCGGGAGAACAAGAGGCCGAGTTGAATACGCCGCATCAGAGATCCAAAAAACAAAGCCTTGCAGCGCGCCTTCCCATGCGAGGCGCGCTGCAAGGCTTGAATGCCATTCGGGCAAGGCCCGGTATGTCACCCCATTGACCGGACCGGCTGAGCCAGCGTCAAGACCTGTTTCACCTGCCCGCGCGGAGACCCATCTCTACCGCCCAAATTTTAGCCGGCAGGGTTGCAGAAACGGCGAGGTATCTGGCGCACAACTCGGGCCTAAGAGCATCCCAAAGAACGATCTGATATGGTTGAGGCAGGTGAGGGCGCAGCCGAGGACTGCGAAGGCCTCGTATGTGTCGGCGCGGCGCTCGTAACGGACTGTCAGCCGACGGAAGCGGCCGGGCCGGGCGAAGGGGCGCTCGACGCCCCAGCGGTAAAGCCCGGTCCCTGGCTGGTTTGCACGCCACGTCGTGCGATGCGGGGGCATGATGGAGGGGCGCAGCACTCTGCCCGGCCACGCCGACGATCGCAGGCCTTGTCGGCGTGGGGCTTGCCGGGTTGTAATCTGAATGATCCCGCGAACCGGTGTCGGCTCCCTCTTGGGGACTGGCCCCAACTTCGGCGCCGGAAACCTGCACCCCACCTTAGCGGCGCACCCATCCTATGAGGACCTTGAGGCCTTCCAGCCTATCTTGTGCGCGGAACTCGGCGGTATGCGCCGCTCCCGCCATCAAGACAGCCCTGCCGGCAAGGTGAGGATGGATCGAGTTCCCGGTCGCGCGATTTCTCTAAACGTCTGAACAGGGTCCGTAACGCCCACTCGACCTCACTCTTTGGCAATCCTTACCAACATCCAAAGCCAATTCTCGGATGGGAGCTCAAGACGGCAGCGCACGTTAGCGCGGGCCCGGAATGGTCCAGCCGACCCGTCGTCCACCACGCACGAGGGGAGCCTTCTCGACCACAAGGAGCGAACCGCTAGGGGACTCGTCGCAGGGAAACGGCTGGTCGACCTACGGCACCATGCCGATTCGGTCCACGTGATGGTACATGACCTCCACCGTCATGAAGCCCTCACTGCTCATTGCCGGTCTCCTTTCACCCTGATGATCTGGCTCGGCTTCAACTTACCTGGGCAGGTCACAGTTTCGCCGGAAACGACGTAAATCAACAGCAAGGCAGTAGTCGCGTCCCACAGGGATGGCCTTGCAACGCCTTGCGCCTACGGAAGTAGATCTCCGGGGTGGTGGCGCGCCGGAGTGCAGCGCCCGAATGGCAGACGCTGAGAGTCAAGAGCCGCGCGCGCTCTGGTGCGGGCTCGACGCGGCATCGACAAGCGCGGGGATCGCGGCGCGAGGACTGAGGCGCCCAGCCGATCAAGACGCTCGACGGGAAAGTCTCCGGTTCGGACCCGCCATGATCCGAGACTGGATGACAGGGAAGACTGATTGGGATGGCTGACATGCTGCTGGGCTACATGCGGGTGTCCAAGGCGGACGGCAGCCAGACGCTGGACTTGCAGCGCGACGCCCTCCTCGCGGCCGGGGTGGAGCCCGGACGCCTGTACGAGGACCTGGCCTCGGGACGCCACGACGCCCGCCCCGGGCTCGGGGCCTGCCTCAAGGCGCTCCAGCCCGGCAACACGCTGGTGGTGTGGAAGCTCGACCGGCTCGGGCGCGATCTGAAGCACCTGGTGACCACCGTGGACGACCTGCGCACGCGCAGAGTGGGCTTCAAGGTCCTGACGGGAGCGGGCGCGCAGATCGACACCACCACCGCCAACGGACGGCTCTTCTTCGGCGTCTTCGCCGCCTTTGCCGAGTTCGAGCGCGAGCTCATCGCCGAGCGGACCCGCGCGGGCTTGGCTGCCGCCCGGGCGCGGGGGCGCAAGGGCGGCCGGCCGCGCAAGATGGACCGGGCCACACTCAGGGCCGCGCAGGCGCTCCTCGCCAACACCAACGAGACGGCGCAGGCCATCGCCAAGCGGTTCGGCATCGGGACGGGCACGCTCTACACCTAACTGAACGGCGACAGCACCCTGAAGGAAGCGGGCGCCAAGGTCATGGGCGCGGCGGACGGGGAAGCGACCATGTCCAAGCCGGTCCCGAGCCCGTAAGTTTCGACCTATCGCGGGAGGCGGAGGCGGAGCGACGACCAACATGGCTCTCGCAACAATCATGTCTGGCAAGCACGGGGCCGTGCGCCGGTGGGGCCGCATGAGAACGTCAGGCCCGGAGCCGGACGGAGTGGTACGACGAGCCGTCAGCGGCACACAGCATCTTCCGAACCTTGCTTAGGGCCAAGCGCCAGCGGGGTTGCGCTCCGTAGAGGAATGACCCTGCCCCAATCTGGTTTGCAAGACGCACGTCCCAATCTGGGCAAGTCATGCTAGCGCCCATATCCCGACGCGCGGTCCGAGGGCCATACCAGGTCAGTCGCTCCGGCCGGACATCCAACCGAAGCGGGATCCCCGTAGGTCGGCGTTGACAGCAGCGTGAACGCTCCGGGTGCAACGTTCTGCGCTGCCGTCGCTTGGGTGGAGGCAAGCCCAACACGGGACGGACCTCATCATGCCCAACCTGCCCTCAGCCGCCCTCGCGGTCCTGCTCACCATGGCTCCTTTGGCCGTCACAGCCCAGGAGACCTCCGAACAGGCCACCGGCATGGCCGACGTGGACGAATTCGCCCAAGCTGCCGCCCAAGGCAACCTGGCCGAAGTTCAGATGTCGGCCCTAGCCCTTCAGAAGACCAACGACAGGCGGGTCGAAGAGTACGCGTGGACGATGCTCGACCACCACGGGCGCGCCATGGGGGACTTGGCCGAGTCCTTAGGCGAGGGCGCGGCACTACTGCCATCCGAGCCCAGCCCCGAGCAGGCCGCGACCTTGGAGGAGATGCGGGCCCTGGAGGGCACCGAGTTCGACGAGGCATACCTTGCGCACCAACTGGAGGCGCATCGGGCGGCGATCGCCCTCTACGAACAAGGCGAGCAGGTGTCAGACGAGCGGGTGGCGACCTACGCCCGCACCACGCTGCCGACCCTGCGCGCCCATCTGGAAACTGCGCAGATCTGGCAGGCTCAGCCGCCTGAGCCCCTTCCGCAGGAGTGAGGGGGACCGGGGCAGGCCCCCACCCGCCACGACGATCGGCGCGGCCCAGCCGCGCCCGCCCCCCGACGGGGGCTCCACAAAACCGGCGCCGCAGCGCCCTGAGCAGGAAGGGCAAACTGCCCATGGACGAGATCGACACCTCGCGACGCATGTTTGTCACCACGGCCGGCGTTGCGCTGGCGGCCGGCGCCGCGGCAACGGCCACTGGGCCCGCCCTGGCGCAAGAGCAGAACGCGCCGGGGGCGCCCACCGCGCCGCGCGCGGCCGACTACCCCAAGCCGCCCTTCCCAGAGCAAAGCCAGCCCTGGCCGGGGCTGGCCTCGCAGATGGAGCCCCGGCCCGACCACGGCGAAGAGAGCTACGTGGGCTCGGGCCGGCTCGCGGGCAAGCGCGCGCTGATCACCGGCGGCGACAGCGGCATCGGCCGCGCGGCCGCGATCGCCTATGCGCGCGAGGGCGCGGCCGTGGTCATCAACCACCTGCCCGAGGAGGAGCCCGACGCGGCCGAAGTCCGCGACCTCCTGACCAGCGAAGGCCACACCGTCATCTCCATGCCCGGCGACCTGCGCGACGAGGCGTTCTGCCGCCAGCTGGTGGAGGATGCCGCGCGCGAGCTCGGCGGTCTCGACATCCTCGTCAACAACGCCGCGCGCCAGCAGGCGCGGCCCTCCCTCGAGGAGATCGAGCCCGAGGAGTTCGACGCTCACATGAAGACCAATGTCTACGCCCCGTTCTGGCTCACTCAGGCGGCGGTGCCGCTCATGGGCACAGGCGCCGTGGTCGTCTTCACCTCGTCCGAGCAGGCGTCCGATCCGTCAGCCGAGATCATGCACTACGCCATGACGCGGGCGGCGGTGCTGAACTTCGCCAAGGGGCTGGCCAAGAGCCTCGCGCCGCGCGGCATCCGGGTGAACGCGGTGGCACCGGGGCCGTTCTGGACGCCGCTCCAGGTGTCGGGGGGCTCCACGCCGGAGAACCTCGTCAACTTCGGCTCTCAAGCTCCGCTCGGCCGCCCCGGCCAGCCGGCCGAGATCGCGGGGCTCTATGTGGCCGCCGCCGACCCCCTGCTCAGCTACTCCACAGGGCAGGTCTTCGGGGCCACGGGAGGTGGAGGCCAGCCGGCCTGAGCTTGCGCGGACTTGGCGCAACTAACCAAGCCGGTCGGTTCCGATCGGCTGACGCCCCGACAATCGCTTCCTCATGTTCGGTGAAGCCCGTCATGGCGACACTGCACAGGCGACCTGTGCTGCACGCGGCTGCTTTTTAGTGCGCATGGTTGGCGTGGATCCGGTTGCGTCCCGCTTCGGCCCCCTGGACGGCGAGGTCTTACCTTCCGGTTGAGCACCGGGCGTTGCCGACCAGGATGGAGCCAGTCCGGCGGGTGGTCAAAGCCAGAGAAGGTTCACTCGTATCCAGAACGTCCTCATAGTCTCCCGCCACTGAGACGAACACCGTTCTGGCTAGGTGAAACGGGCTTTCTCCTGCTTTGACAAGGGATGGCCAACGCGGCCCAGACTGTCGGTTCAACGATCCCCTTACGGACAGGCTGAGCGCGTCTGCACCGTCCAGCCGTGTGAGCGCGGCTGACCCGTCCCGGTGCTCAGTCGGTGCAGTCACGCGGGTTGGCGGAGCGTATCTATTGGCTTCTTTGTCCTTTCCGGCCGAAAGCTCACGATGACCTCCCGGGCAGAGTTGGTGCCACCGAGGGATCGGCGGCCACTATGGGTATGTAAAGGCCGCTTGATCCACCTCCTGGTCGACAGGCGCGCAAGTTATGGCAGCTGGCCTGCCGGCCAGCCGGGCGGCGTCTAGGCGGCCGCCATCTCGCCCTTGGCTTTGTGCAGGAAACGCCACAGGTCGGCGTTCACGCGGTCTTTCTGCGTAGTGCAGATGCCGTGGTCGTCGCCCTCGTAGACAGTCAGCTCCGCACCCGGCACGATCTTCACTGCTTCGAGCGCTGCGGCCCGGATCGGCACGATCTGATCGTCGTCACCATGGATGAAGAACGTCGGCACGTTGAAGCGCCGGAGGTCCTCGGTCAAGTCGGTCTCGGAGAAGGCCTAGATGCAGCAGACACAGGCCGGCATCCCCGCCTGCATTCCCTGCCGCCAGAAGCTGTCGCGAACGCCTTGCCTGACCTTCGCGCCTTCACGGTTGTAGCCGTAGAACGGCAGGGACAGGTCCATGAAAAACTGGGACCGATCCGCTACGACTCCAGCGCGGATGCCGTCGAAGACCTCGATGGGCAGACCCAGCGGGTTGGCCTCGGTCTTGAGCATCGGCGGCGGCACGGCGCCGATCAGCACTGCTTTGGCCACGCGATCGGTGCCGTGCCGCCCGATGTAGCGGGCGACCTCGCCGCCGCCGGTGGAATGGCCGATGTGGATGGCGTCGCGCAGGTCGAGGTGCCTGACAAGCTCGGCCAAGTCGTCGGCATAGGTGCTTATGTTGTTGCCATGGAGCGGTCGGGAGGAGCGGCCATGCCCTCGCCTGTCATGGGCGATGCAGCGGAAGCCTCGCTCAGCCAGATAGAATATCTGGTTCTCGAACGCATCAGCGCTCAGCGGCCAGCCGTGGCTGAAGACCACGGGTTGGCCGGTACCCCAGTCGTCGTAGAAAATCTCGGTTCCGTCGGAGGTGGTGAAGGTGGGCATCTGCATAGCTCCTGCTTGAGCTATTGCGAGAGGAGGTAAGGGGCCTGCCGCCTCGGACAGGTCCGTGGCGAAAAGACGGCGGCGCGTGGGGAACCCGGACCCTCGAGTACAGTCCGGAAAGACCTCAGATCGCTGCCGAGGTCACATCGACGGCGGCAGCTATCGGCGCAATCAGGTCAACGATCCCGGCCGATGAGCCATGAAGGCGAGGTGGACGGCTTCGATATCGACCACCATGGCTCTCCTGTCGGCCGCTCACTCGGCTGCGGCGATGTCGCCGTCCTGCGACCGCGCCCTTGAGGGGAGGCGCGCCTCGATCCAACCAGCGATGTCGGCCAAGACCTCTTCCTTACCGAGGTCATTCAGGAGGTCGTGGTAGTGCCCCTCGTAGAGTTTGAGGGTCTTGTCGGCCGAGCCGGCCTGCGCGTGAAAGTACTCGCTGCCCCGACACACGGTCGCCTTGTCCTCGGTGCCGTGCAGGATCAGCAGCGGCAGGGTGATCTGCCCGAAGGAGTCGTGCAGCCGCTCGTCGGCGCGCACCAGCGCCGCGACGGTCGCGGCTGGCTGGGTCTCGTCCTTGGTCAGCGGGTCGGCCTCCAGTGCGGCGAGAGCGACGGGGTCGCGGGTGAAGTCCTTCATGTGCAACGTCAGCACCCCCAGGCGCGGAGCGAGGTGGCTCAGGCCCTTGATGGCCGACAGGACAAAACCGGGAGCAGGTACCTGGAAGGCGAAGCTTTCGCAGATCAGGCCGTCGATCTCGTCCTGATGATCGAGCGCATAGATGCAGGAGACAACCCCTCCGGCGCTGTGGCCGAGGAGGTAGACCGGAAGGCCCGGGTGACGCTCTTTGGCGATGAGGATGAGGCCGCGCAGGTCGGCCACATACTCGGCCACGTCGTCGACGTAGAAACGAGGCCCTTCGGATTGACCGCGGCCCCGCAGGTCGACAGCGAAGACGGCGAACTCACGGGAGACGAGTTGCTCGGCCGTCCAGGCATGCTGACCTCCATGCGAGTTCACGCCATGGCAGATGACCACGACAGCCCGCGGCTCGCCCTGAGGGGACCACGAGCGCATGTGGATCCGCACACCACCTTGGCTGGTGAAGTCTTCCTCTTGCATCGACGTAGCTCCCCTGTTGTGGGACACCGCGCGCCGGCCTGCCTCAAACGTCGGCAGAGGGGCCGGAATGGCCTCGTCCCGATGGGTCGCCGGCATCTCGCCAAGGCGACCGGTGCGGGTTTGATAGCGGCCCAAGGTCGCCTCTGATATGACGGGCAGCGTCAAAATCTTGACCGGAAGTGACAATGATGACGCCTGAAGTGCTTCCCAGCGAGATCGGGATTGTCGTCTACCCCGGCGCGCAGATGGCGGCGGTTCACGGCCTGACCGACATCTTCTGCATCGCAAGCCGGTTAGCCGCAGAGGGTAGGTTCGACGAAGAGCGACCTCTTCAGGTCACGCATTGGAGCCCGGGGCCTCGCGGCGACATTGTGTGTGTCTACCGCAGCGAACCACGTGTGATCGTCCGACCGCAGATCCTGATTCTCCCTCCCACCCTGTCGCGCCTGCCCGACCCGAAGACTTGCGCGGGCATCGCGCATTGGCTGCAACGTCAGCACGCGCAAGGTGTCCGCCTCGTGTCGGTGTGCTCGGGCGTGTTCCTGATTGCCGGGACCGGCCTTCTGGACGGGCGAACTGTTTCGACGCACCGGCGCTGCGCACGGGCGCTGATCGAGACCTACCCGCAGGTCGCGGTCGACACCGAGGCAAGGCTGATCGACCTCACCGACGTTCTGACCGCCGGCGGCTTCATGGCCTGGGTGGATGTCGGGCTGATCCTGGTCGAGAGGCTGTTGGGCGGCGCCGTCCGGGCGGAGACGGCACGGTTCATCCGCTACGACCCGTCTGCCAGTGAAGCCCCGCACTTCGCTGGCTTTACGCCCCAACAGACCCATGGCGATTTGGCCGTCAGAAAGGCTCAGGAGTTCATCCATGTCAGAGATGGGCAGGGCGTGTCCTTGGCCACGATGGCGGCCGCCGCGGGGCTGGAGCGGCGCACGTTCCTGCGTCGGTTCACGAGCGCCACGGGACTGACGCCGATGGAGTACTGCCGCTCCGTGCGGCTGGCCCGTGCCCGCGAGCTTCTGGCGGCCGGAAGCATGCCCTTGCAGAAGATCGCGGCCAGCCTTGGCTATGCGGACGTGAGTTCGTTCGCTCGGGCGTTTCGCCGATCCTCGGGCGTGCCGCCGGGGACCTATCGACAACAGCATAGCGACGGTTTTGCAAGCTAACTCGTGAGCCTACGCATCTCACGTGCGCAATCCTTCGTATGTTGGAGACCGGCCGGGAGGGTGGGCTAGACACCTCTTTTGAGGCACTCTGCTGTCCGAGAACCGTGTCAGGAAATCAGTTGTCCAGCATACCCTGTACAGCTTCTACCCTGACATGCCGATCGGTTATGCGTGTGTTTCGACTGACGATCAGAACCTAGACCTGCAGTGGGATGCCCTCTTGCGGGTCGGGTGCGATCGGACCTTTCAGAAGTAGGAGGACGGGAACGAAACGTACGGCTCTGAAAGCGACGCGCGCCTTTTTGTGTCTCAAGGAATGGTGGTGGTCTGATAGGCGAACCAGCTGCGCCGCAGTGGAGCCTGCGGGAGATGCTGGACACCGCCCACGATCTTCAGGTTCAAAAGGTGGGGCTCCCGCTCGCTGAACGAGGCGGTGAACACCGAAACGCCCGGATATGAAAAAATATCGCGAGGCAGATCACCTCAACTCGGTTTCCTCATTCTGAAGTAAGAAGTCTCCATGCCCGTCATCACCAACATCAACGATCTTAAGCGCCTGCACCGCCGCCGGACGCCCAAGATGTTCTTTGATTATTGCGAGTCGGGGTCGTGGACCGAGCAGACCTTCCGCGAGAACACGTCGGACTTTGCAAAGCTCCGTTTCCGCCAGCGTGTCGCCGTCGATATGAGCGGACGGTCGATCGAGAGCACCATGCTGGGCCAGCCGGTGACCATGCCGGTAGCTCTCGCCCCGGTCGGAAGCCTCGGCATGCAAGCGGCGGATGGGGAGATCAAAGCCGCGCGTGCCGCGGCAAAGTTCGGCGTGCCTTTCACGCTTTCCACCATGTCAGTCTGTTCCATTGAGGACGTGGCGAGCCACGTCCCTGAAAAGCCATTCTGGTTCCAGCTCTACGTGCAGAAGGACAAGAGCTTTACCGACACCTTGATTGATCGCGCCAAGGCGGCGCACTGCTCGGCGCTGGTGGTCACGCTTGACCTCCAGATCGTCGGGCAGCGGCACAAGGATCTTAAAAACGGCGTCTCTACGCCGCCCAAGCTCACGGCCCGCAGCCTGTGGGATCTTGCCACCAAGTGGAGGTGGACCTTCGGTATGGCACGAACGTCGCGACGTACCTTTCGCAACATCGTCGGACATGCCCCCGGCGTCGCCGGCTTGGGCGACATTCACTCCTGGTCGGCAGCGCAGCTGGAACCGCGTCTGGATTGGGACATGATCGCCCGGGTACGTGACCGCTGGGGCGGCAAGTTCATTCTCAAAGGCATTCTCGATCCCGAGGATGCACGACTGGCCGTGACGGTGGGCGCGGATGCTATTGTGGTGTCGAACCACGGCGGCCGTCAGTTGGACGGCGCCCTCTCGTCCATCCGGATGCTTCCCTCGATTGTGCGGGAGGTGAAAGGAGAGACCGAGATTTGGATCGACAGCGGCATCCGCTCGGGTCAGGACGTCCTCAAGGCCATCGCCTTGGGTGCGGATGCTACCATGATCGGACGCGCCTACATCTACGGGCTAGGCGCCATAGGCGAGGATGGCGTGACCCGCTCGCTGGAAATCCTCCGCAAGGAGATGGACACCACGATGGCTCTCTGTGGCCGGCGCAGCCTCCGTGAGATGAACCGAGACATTCTTTTGGTTCCTGCGGACTTTGAGGGTGAGTGGGCGGATAGATCGTGAGCCGATAATGCCTCAGGTGCGGAAGACCTACAGGGCGCCCTTGCCGGAGTGAGAGGCTAGACAGGGGCAAGAAAAGCCTGCTTCACCCACCCGCGCGGCCGGCCGTGGGTCAGTTGAAAATCAGCTGTGTCTTAACCGACTGGGCGCGGTCCCCGGCGACCCGGAATGCGTTGGCAAGGTCTTCCGGCACGAAACTGTGGGTGATGATAGGCTTCACGCTGATCACGCCGCAGTCTATCAGGCTGGCGGCCTCCGAAAACTCGGCGTGAAAGCGATGGGTCCCGAGGAAAGCAATCTCCTTGCCGACGATGGCGTTGATTGCAACTGGCAGGGCTCCGGCTACGCCGACCTGGATGATCCGACCAAGGGGTCGGACGCATCGTGTCGCAGCCTCGATCGCAGGCGCTGCGGCGGAGCACTCGAAGGCCACATCGAAGTACCCTTTCTCGGCTTCGTAAGCTTCCAACGCGTGGGGAACGGCGGCGATGTTAAGCGCTTCGGTTGCGCCCATCTGGCGTGCCACGGCGAGAGGCTGGTCGTGCAAATCGGTGACCACGACCTCGGCCGCACCGCGATGGATTGCCACTGCAACGCAGAGCGCCCCGATGGGACCGGCTCCGGTCACGAGCACTCTCGCGCCGGAGAGTTCGCCCGCGCGGTTCGCGGCATGCAGGCACACGGCGAGTGGTTCGGAACAGGCGGCTTCGGCGATGCTCGTACTGCTCGAGACGGTAACGCACTGTGTGGCTGGCACGACCACGCGGTCGCGAAACAACCCTTGTTCATGGGGGAAGCGCAGAGCCGAGCCGAAGAAGCGCATGTTGAGGCAATGCTGGAACAGCCCATCTTCGCAGTAAGGGCAGTGGCCGCAAGGCCTGCTAGGATTGACTGCGACCCGATCGCCCACGGCAAGGCTAGTCGCACCTTCGCCGAGATGCTCGACCGTGCCTGCAGCCTCGTGCCCGAGAATGATCGGCTCGCGAACTCGGATCGGGCCGAAACCGCCGTCTTGGAAGTAGTGCAGATCGGATCCGCAGATGCCACCGGCACCGATGCGGACCAACACTTCACCTTCGCCCGGCTTAACTTCGGGCACAGTCTCGATCCTTAGGTCATGCTGACCGTGAAGGCGGCAGACGCGGACGGACATGGGTGACCTCATTCGAAGGGCTAAGACGGGCAAAGGGCGAGCGGCGCAAGAGACGAGACGAGACGAGACGAGACGAGACGAGACGAGACGAGACGAGACGAGACGAGACGAGACGAGACACAGAATGTGGGGTGTTGTCAGTGTCAGCAATAGGGCCATCTCTCTCGCCTGGCACTTTTCACTTGGTATGAAATCAACATCGCCTGGTTCAAAGCCAAGAGGAGCGCCATCAGACCGGCCGATCAACTGCGCTCGGAACTACTCTTGCCTTTTGCTCTGGCAAGATCGCGTTAAGCGCCTAACCATATGTACCCTAACGCCGCTTGCCTCTCGGCGGTGGCTGACGCGGCGTCGAGAGGCGCGACGGCCAGCAAGCAGACTGCGATATAAAGCATGGCGTGGGGTGCGGTTGACCGCGACAAACACACCTGTCAGGTTCCAGCTTAGAAAAAGCCAAAAGGCGAAGTGGGGAGGAACGCAATGCTACGGATTGCCGCCATCGCTATATCCGTGACGGCACTCGTCGCGAGTGCTGCTGCCGCGCAAGAAACGCTCAAGTGGGCCCACGTCTACGAGACATCGGAGCCCTTCCACACAGAATCGGTCTGGGCGGCCGAGCAGATCACCGAGCGGACGGAAGGTCGCTATGAAATCGACGTCTTTCCCGCCTCGCAACTCGGCAAGGAGACCGATATCAACCAAGGCCTGTCGCTCGGCACGGTGGACATCATCATCTCAGGATCGAGCTTCGCCGCCCGCGCCTATCCGCCGATCGGCGTGACGTACTATCCGTACATCTTCGACGGGCCGGACCACCTGCTGAACTACGTCGGCAGCGACATCTACAATGAACTGGCCGCAGGCTACCAGGAGGCCTCGGGCCACCACATCGTCGCCACGACTTATTACGGAACGCGCCATACCACTGCGAACCGTGCGATCAACACCTGCGCCGACATGGAGGGCCTGAAGATCCGGGTGCCCGACGTGCCGGCCTATCTGGCGATGCCGCAGGCCTGCGATGCAAACACGGCACCTATCGCCTTCGCCGAAGTCTATCTTGCGCTGCAGCAGGGGACCGTGGAGGCTCAAGAAAACCCGCTGACCACGATCGAGGCGAAGAAGTTCTACGAGGTTCAGTCGCATATCAACCTGACCGGGCACATCGTCGACCACCTCAATACGATCATCTCCGGCAGCCTGTGGGACAGGTTGTCCGAGGAGGACCGGCAGATCTTCGTCGAGGTGATGCAGGAGGCGGCCGAGCGGGCGACGCGGACGATCCAGCAACGCGAAGCCGAACTGGTCGACAAGTTTCGTGAAGAAGGGCTCGAGGTCGTCGAGGTAGATACATCGTCGTTCGAGGAGGCGGTCCGGGAGAAGGTTGGTTTCGAGGAATTCGGCTACCGTGAGGCTGACTGGGAGGCGATCAGGGCTCTTGCCGACAAACCGAGCTGATCGCGGCAGAAGGCGCATCGGACCTTTCGGGGCCGGTGCTACCCGACGAACTGCCCCGAGTCTTACCGGCTTGTGAAGATCGATCGAGGTGCCGCGTGGCTGATGAACGACATACCCCCATCACCCGCGAGGAGATCGCGAAGAGCTTTGACGAGCCACCGCCGCCGATAGACCTCTCAATCTACGCACCAGAAGACTGGTTCGCCTTCGTCGTGTTCTGGATGATGGCGGGCGCGGTCTTCCTGCAGTTCTTCACACGCTACGTCCTCAATAACAGCTTCGCCTGGACGGAGGAGATCGCGATCTACTGCTTGGTTGTGACCGTCTTCTTGGGATCGGTCATGTGCGTGCGATTGTTCCGACATATCCAGGTCGACTTTATTTACCGCCTACTGCCGGTGCGCGCGGCGCGTATATTGGCGACGGTGGTTGATCTCGTCAACATCAGTTTCTTCGCTTACGCCGCCTATCTGGTCTGGCGCTACTCGTCGATCATCAGCACCGAGCGGATGGTCACCGTCGACCTGCCGAAGTCCATCGTCTTCTATTCGGTGCTGGCGGGCTTCGTACTTATGGCCGTCCGCGCGGCGCAAATGGCGGTCGTGCATTGGCGGCGTGGCCATTCGGTGATCGAGCGGCCCGAGAGACCCGAACCAGCGGAGAACTGACCCATGTGGATCCTGATCGGCGCCTTCCTCGCGCTCATGATCGTTGGCGTGCCGATCGCGGTCTCTATGGCGGCGGCTTCGATCATTTACATCTTGGTCTATGACGTCGTGCCCGACGTGATCGTCGCGCAGCGCATGATCGCCGGGGTCGAGAGCTTTCCGCTCATTGCGGTGCCATTCTTCATCTTGGCCGGCAATCTCATGAACATCGCCGGCGTCACCGGCCGAATCTACGCCTTCGCGGTCGCGCTGGTCGGCTGGATGAAGGGGGGGCTCGCCCAGGTCAACATCATCGGCTCCGTGGTGTTCTCCGGCATGTCTGGCACTGCCATTGCCGATGCCGCCGGCATCGGAACGATCGAGATCAAGGCGATGCAGGACCACGGCTACCGCACCGAAGTGGCAGTGGGCGTGACAGCCGTCTCCGCTACGCTCGGGCCGATTATACCGCCATCGTTGCCCTTCGTGATCTACGGGATGATGGCGAATGTCTCGATCGGAGCGCTTTTTCTTGGCGGGCTCATTCCCGGCGCGTTCATGACGCTCCTGATGATGACCACAGTGGCGATCCTTGCTTATCGCAATAACTGGGGCTCCGATGCCGCCTTCGAGTGGTGGAGGCTGTTCCGGGCCGCCGTCGAGGTCATGGTCGTAGCGCTGTTCCCGCTTGTGGCATATCTTCTCACCGCTGCCGGGCTGTCGCTGAACGTTGCGGTGATAGTGGCGCTCGTCCTGCTGGTTGCAGCGGACTGGTACTTCGACTTCGACGCGGTCATGGCGTTGATGACACCCGTCATCCTGATCGGCGGAATGACGATGGGCTGGTTCACCCCGACGGAGGCGGCTGTCGCCGCAGTGCTCTGGTCTCTCTTCCTCGGGCTGGTGCGCTACCGCACGATGACCTTGCGCGCGCTTGCCAAGGCGAGCATGGACACGATCGAGACCACAGCCTCGGTCCTCTTCATTGTCACGGCCGCATCGATCTTCGCCTGGCTCCTGACGGTCAGCCAAGCCGCGCAACTCCTCTCGGCGTGGATCTTCGCCCTGACGGACACGCCGTGGGTCTTCCTGATCCTGGTGAATCTTCTCCTGCTGATCGTCGGCTGCTTTCTTGACACGATCGCTGCGATCACGCTTTTCGTGCCGATCCTGCTGCCGGTCGCGACGCAATTCGGCATCGATCCAATCCATTTCGGGCTGATCCTCACGCTCAACCTGATGATCGGTCTGCTGACGCCGCCACTTGGCATGATCATCTTTGTGCTCGCCCGCATATCGAAAATGTCGGTCGAGCGCACCACGATGGCGATCTTGCCCTGGCTGGTGCCGCTCTTCCTCGCCCTGATCGCGATCACCTTTATTCCCCAGCTCACGCTCTGGCTGCCAGCGGCGGCTGGAATGGTCAGGTAGGCCTGCTGGTCCGCCTCTCCGGCCCAGGGCCGGCTCTGCTCGATCAGGTCAAGCGTGGCGAAGGTCATCGGATACTCTTGGCTAACGTGAAATTGGACAGCTGCACCTTAACCGCACACCCCCAGCTACACTCGAAAACCACCACCTCCGTGGACGCTAACGCTGCGCATCAAGGCTCTGGTCATCGGCGGACACCCGCGCGTGACCCAGGATCATGGACAAAACCCTACCAAAGCTCGCGAGGTTTTGTCCCAAGGTTCTGTCCGCGTTAACTACATGGAACTGCTATACCAATCATTGCGGGACAAAAACGACCGTTTTAGTCTCTGGGTTCCTACAAGCGGCGACCGGCCGGTCGCGGAGCGGTGGACGTCCACTCCTTGACGATCTTCGGGGGGCGATCTCGGTCCACTCGCGCGCCAGAGGTCGGCAAACTGCGCCGTGACCTCGCCGAACGGCTTCCAGACGTACAAGTGCCCGAAGACTTCATAGTAGCGCCCCGAGGAGTTCATAGATTTCCCCGGATTCTCGCCAAAGGCACCAGAGACCTCACCGAAGACCCCAAAACCTTCACAGTTAGGTAGAGAAAGCACCTTTTCACCAGTAACTTACGCCCGCAGAATCTTAGAACTATGAATAATCTGAAGACACTGATGGGCTAGGTTCAGGACCCATTGATCTGCTCGCTCCCGCTGTGACGGTGTGATTCAAGCTCCCGGTCTGAGG
>NZ_VDFV01000044.1 GCF_006152145.1 Rubellimicrobium roseum
CATGGCCGCCCAGATAAGCAGGCAGACCCGCCGCGCGAGCCCCCTCGCTCATGGGTTACGCAACAACGCCGAAACGGGCGCTTGCTGCGATCCAGAGCGAGAACGAGCGTCGTGGTGGAGCACCGTAATCACGCCCGATGCTTTTGTCGGATCTCAAGGGCTAAACCTGACAGGCAGTTTTCAGAGTGGCCGAATCCGAACGTTGCGCCACCGGCAGACGGCTTCGGAGGCCCAGCGTGCGTCGCCCATGCCGGGGTCGTTGTCGTGGACCTCAAAGGCGATGTGCCCTCGGCGCCCGAGCAGGCCGAGCGCGCCCTCGGCATCGAAGACCTCGGAGGGGAGCCGCGCCGCGTCCAGCTCGGCCACACGCAGGCCGTTGACGATGGTAGTGATGGTCGGGAGTGTGCCGCGGACCGTAATCCGGAACTCGTTCCAATCGTCCCACCTCCAGGCGGACAGGAAGGCTTCACCGCTCGCGGCTTGGGTGAGCAGCGCCCTCTTGAGGTCACTGATGGGCTCGAGGGTCGTGGCCGGGTCCTCGACCCTGAGGCCGGTGACCCGTCCGGCCGCATCGCGCTCGGCATCGAGCGTGAAGTTGATCGCGTGGAACCCGCCAATTCCGTTGCCGTAGAAGCCCCCGATGTTGCCCGACTTGCGATGGTCGAGAAGCACCTGATAGCCTTGGGCGCCGAGCGCGCTGGCCCGGAGCATAATGCCGGTGTCGGCGGGCCAGTCCGGCTTGGCTTCGAACAGAAGCTCGAAGTCGCCGAACGTCTCGTCGCTGACGAGGTACGCGCCCAAGCCGCTGCCGGGCGGGTCCTGTCGACCGCAGATCGCGCCGTCCTCGACCGTCCAGCGACCCGTGTGGCGGAGGATCCGATCCGTCGTTGTGGCGTCAAGTTGGCGCATCGGATCACGGGGCCACCGCGGGACGATCACGCGCGGAACCGCGTGCCATCCCTTCAGCGTCTCGCCGTCGAACAGGCGGATCACGTCGCCGGACATCTGGCTCTCATCGGCTTGGGTGCAGTCGGCGGCCCGGGATCGAGGTCCTTTCTCCGGGCGCTCGCCGCCTCGGGCCGGCTCAGCGGACGAGGCGGCCAAGGGGGCTCTTCGGCTCTGGTCGTCAGGATAGCGACAGGGCCCGAGGTCGGCCGTCCGCCTGAAGGTTGCGCACCGCTTCAGCCTGGATGCAGTTCGGCGCCATCTCCATGATCTCGATCTGGCGCCCGTCGGGGTCCTCGATCCACATGCCGCGGTTGCCGTCCAGCCCGCGCTTCGAATCCCGGGGACGCATGAGCTCCACCCCGACCTTCTTGAGCTCGACCTCCGCCACGTCGATGTCGTCGACCGTGAGGCAAAGGTGCATGAGCCCCGTCCGCTCGGGCGGGGAAACCATCTCGCCGTCGCCTCCGGGAAACAGCTCGAGATACAGCTCGTCGGTGATCCGATGGTAGACGATCCAGGGGTCACCCTTGTCGTTCAGCAGGCGGAGCATCTCGGGAAAGCCGATCTTGTTGTAGAACGCCACCGAGGCGTCGAGATCGTTGACCCGGAGGGCCAAGTGGCCGAGGGTCTTGAAGATCGCCATGAATGAAGTCCTTCCGGTATTTGGCCACCTCGTGCCAAGGCGGCCTGATTTCTTGGTCGGCACGGCCCCGAGGAGCTCGCGCCCGAGGGGTCACGAGAAGCCGCGCACCTGGTGCGGGCGGTAGGGCGCCTCCAGACGCGCGACCTCCCCGTCGGAGAGTTCCAACTCGGCTGCGGCGAGCGCATCCTGCACATGCCCGATCCTCGATGCCCCGACGATGGGGGCCGTGACGCCGGGCTTCCGGAGCAGCCAAGCCAGCGCCACCTGGGCCATGGTGAGGCCGCGAGCCTCGGCCACTTCGGTCACGGCCTGCACGACTCCCTGATCCGCGTCCTCGGCGGCGTCGTACATGGACTTGTTGTAGCGGTCGGTCGTCGATCGCTCGGTGTGCGTTCCCCAGGGCCGGGTCAGTTTCCCGCCGCCCAGCGGGGACCAGGGCAGGACGCCGATCCCGTCCGCGCGGCAAAGCGGCAGCATCTCTCGTTCCTCCTCGCGATAGACCAGGCTCACCTCGTCCTGCATGGACACGAACTCGGTCCAGCCATTGGCGCGCGCGGCCTCTTGGTACTTGCAGAACTGCCAAGCCCACATGGAGGAGGCTCCGATGTAGCGGGCCTTGCCGGCCTTCACCACCTCGTGCAGCGCCTCCATCGTCTCCTCGTAGGGGGTGAAGGGGTCGTGCCGGTGGATCTGGTACAGGTCCACGTAGTCGGTCCCGAGCCGCCGGAGGCTCTGATCGATCTCGTGCAGGATGGCGTTCCGGGACAGCCCCTGCCCGTTCGGCCCTGGCCGCATCCGGCCGAAGACCTTAGTCGCGAGGATGATCTCGTGGCGCGGCGCCAGTTCCCACAGGCACTGGCCGGTGATCTCTTCCGAGGTACCCTCGGCATAGACGTTGGCGGTGTCGAAGAAGGTGATCCCGCCCTCCCAGGCCGCGCGGAACATGGGCCGGGCCTCGTCGACGCCCAGGACCCATGGCCGCTCGTCGGTCTTCTTGCCGAACGACATGGTACCGAAGCAGATGCGGGAGACCTCGAGGCCGGAGCGGCCTAGGCGAACGGTGTCCATGCGGGACTCCTTTCTTAGATGGTTCGGGTTCAGGTTCGGGCGTAGCGGACGAAGGCGAAGCGGCGGCCGTCCGGGTGCCAGCAGGGAACATTGATCGAGCCCTGCCCGCCGAAGATCGGCAGAAGCGTCCGGATGCTCCGCTCCGTCAGGTCCAGCAGCCGCAGTTCCACGTCCTTGTCGCGGGGGTGGCCTTCGACGCCGTGCTCGTAGGCCACGTAAAGGACGGTGTCGCCCTTGGGGGACGGGTGCGGGAACCAGTTGACCCGGTCGTCCTCGGTCATCTGCTCCATGACGCTGCCATCCGAGCGGACCCGCCAGAGTTGCATGGTGCCGCCCCGCGAGGAGTTGAACCAGATCCATTCCCCGTCCGGAGAGTAGTCCGGTCCGTCCGCGTGCCCCTGCGCATCGGTCAGGCGCGTCTCCTCGCCCCCGTCCACCGGGATCGTCACGATGCCGTAGCTGCCGTCGCGCTGGGCGCACATGGCCAGCGTTCGGCCGTCGGGCGACCAGCCGTGCCAGTAGGAGGGAGTCTTTTCCGTGACCTGCCGCGGCTCGCCCCCGCCGATGGGGAGGGTGTAGATGCAGCTCTGGCCCGTCCTCGTGCCGTCCGAGATGACGAGCATGGTCCCGTCCGGCGAGATGCCGTGGTCGTTGTTGCAGTCGCGGGCGAAGCCGGTGTCGATCTCGGACAGCTCGGGCGCGTCGAGCTCCACGCGGAAGAGCCGGCCCTCGCCGTTCACCACGAGGAAGCGGCCGTCCGGGGACCAGTTCGGCGCCTCGATCAGCCGGTCGGTCCGGAGGAGGACCGTGGCCTCGCCGGTGTCGAGATCGAAGGTTTCGAGCGAGGATCTCATGCGGCGTCCCTTCGCGGCGCGGCGAGGCCCAGCGCGCGCATGTGGTCGATGGAGCGGCTGGCGAAGCGGCGCCAGTCGGCGGGGTTGTCGTGCTCGGCCACGATGTGGGTGGCCCCGGTCCGGCGCATGAGCGGCGCGAGCGCGGTCCAGTCGATGATGCCGTCGCCGGTGGCGGTCCAGCCGTCCTCCTCGCGGGTGCCCAGGGGAGCGGTGTCCTTGAGCTGGATGGCGACGATGCGGTCGGCGTAGCGTTCGAGTTCCGCCGCCGGATCCGCCCCGCCGCGCACGATCCAGCCGCAGTCGATCTCGAACTTCACGAGATCGCTGACGCCGAGGATGTGGTCGATCGGGCGCGAGCCGTCGGGGAGGAGGTGATACTCGAAGTCATGGTTGTGCCAGGCGACGCTGAGCCCGTGCCGTGCCGCGGCCTCAGCCCCGCGGGCGAGCCTGTTGCCCACGCTTCTCCAGTAGTCGGGCGTGGGCTCGCGCTCCTCGGCCGCGACATAGGGCGGGATCATGACCTGCGCGCCGAGAGTCAGCGCGATGTCGATGAAGCGCTGCGTGTCCTCCACGAGCCCCTTCAGGGGCATGTGGAAGCCCATGCAGCCCAGCCCCGCGTCGTCGAGGGCGCGGCGGAACGCCGCCGGGTCAGCCTCGTAGGCCGGGAGCCAGGGCTCGATGGCGTCGTAGCCCATGGCCTTCAGCTCGGGGAGCTGCGCCTCGAGCGGGGGGAAGTTGCGGGAGGAGTAGAGCTGGTAGGCGGTGGGATAGGTCACTCGGCCGCCCTCGCGGTGTCGCCCTGGGGCTCCATATCCTTGTTGAACTCCAGCAGCTCGATCATCACGCCCAGGTCGGGCACCGTGTCGTAGTAGGCGTAGCGCCCATGCGAGCCGTCGAATTCGCCCCGCTGGAGGAGCTTGTGGCCCTTCTCCTCCAGGTAGTCGTGCCGCTTCGTCAGGTTGCGGGTGCGGAAGGCAATGTGGTGGCAGCCGGGGCCCTTCTCCTCCAGAAGATCGCGCCAGGCGCTCTTCTCCGGGCCGGGCTCCAGGAACTCCACGTCGATGTTGCCGAAGGCGAACATCCGGATCTTGCAGCCCACGCGGGCAGGCTGGCCATGGTAGATGGCCTGCGCCTCGTCGGGGTCGGCGGCCTTGCCCTCATTGGGCATCGGCTTGCCGGTCAGCTCCGAGAACCAGCGGGCGGACTTCTCCGCGTCGTGGGTGACGAAGCAGATCTGCATGACCGCGTCTTCGTCCAGAAGTCGCGCGTCGGCCGGGGCGTCCTTGGGCGCCATGGTCAGTCTCCCTTGTATCAGTAGATCGGGGTGTCCGGCGGCTCCGGGCCTGCAGGCCCGGAGCCGCCACTGGCGGGCGTCAGCCCAGGATCGTCTCGTAGTTCTCTTTCAGCTGCTCGATCGCTTCGTCGGCGGTCATCTCGGGATCGCTCCAGTAGGTGAAGAGCACGTCCCACATCGAGGACATCCAGTCGGCGTCGACCGTCGAGTGCGGGCTGGGCACCTGCCGCGCGGGGTCCTCCAAGACGTCGAGGACGTACTGCGAGCAGACGTCGACCTCGCCCACCGCGTCGAGCCGGGTGGGCGTGGAGCCTTTTGCAGCCGCGAACTCCGCCTGAACGGCGGGGTCGAGGACGACACGGGCGAAGTCGAGCTCGGCGGCATCCATCTCGGGCGACTGCCCGCCCAGGACACCCCAGGAGTCGACGGTCACGACGACAGCTTCGGCCCCCGGGATCTCGATGCAGCCGAAGTCGTCGCCCGGCACCTTGCCGGCCGCGAGCCATTCGCCCTTCATCCAGTCGCCGTGGATCTGCATCAGCGCTTCGCCGGTGATGACCGTGTTGGTGGTCTCGTTCCAGGTCCGGTTGACCGACCCCTCGTCGGTGGCCTGCTGGAAGCGGCGCAGCAGATCCAGCATCTCGCGCATCTCGGGGCTGTCGAGGGCGGCCGGGTCGGGGTTCTCCCCGTAAAGGGCGGTGAAGAACTCGGGACCGCCGACCGTGGCCGCCAGGGCGTGCGCCAGATAGCCCACCTGCCACTGCTCGCCACCGATGGCGAGGGGATTATAGCCTGCGGCGGCCACCTTCTCGAAGTCGGCGAACATCGCGTCGAGCGAGGTCCAGGCGGTCGGATCGACGCCGGCCGCCTCAGCCACGTCCATGTTGTAGTAGATCATGCCATCGATGTGCATCGCGGTCGGGATCTTCATGATCTCGCCGTCCACGGTGATGGACTGGACCGCCGCTTCGGGCAGGTGCTCGAGGTAGCCACCCTCCTCGTAGAAGTCGGTGAGCGGCCGGGCCATCCCCAGGCCGGCGAGGTCGCGATAGAAGCCGGGGCTCGATTCCAGGAACACGTTGGGCGGGTTGCCCCCCGTAACGAGGTTGATGAGGCTCACGTTGGACCCCGTGTCGTGCGGGATCGCCACGTCGGTCCAGGTATGGCCCATCTCCTCGAACTTGCTCTTGAGGATGTTGAGCGCGGCCACCTCCGGCCCCGAAGACCAGTTGTGGAAGATGATCGTGTCCTCGGCCAGGGCACCTGTCGCTGCGGTGCTGCCCAGCAGCGCGGCCACAAGCCCGCCCTTGAAGATCTTGGTCATTGTCGGTCTCCTCCCGAGTTGAGATCTAGAGCCGCCCTCCCGTGGCGGCGTCGAACAGGTTCGCCTTGCCCGGAGGGAAGGCGACTCTGACCTTCTGGCCTCCGGCCAGCCGGGCGGCCTGGCTCGGCTCGACCCGGAGCGAGAGCAGCCCTTCGTCGAAGCGCAGGTAGCCTGTCGCGTCCGACCCAGTGCGTTCGGTGTAGGCGACCGGCAGGTCGAAGACGGCCGCAGCCCCGTTCACCGGCGAGTCCGGCACGCCGAAGTACTCGGGCCTCATCCCGACGACGATCTCCGCCCCCTCCTGCGGCACTTGGGCAAAGCGGTAGTCGTTCAGCAGGATCTCCTGCCCGTTGCCGAAGTGCCCCGTCACCAGCCCGTCACGCTTCGCGACGCGGGCCTTCTTGAGGTTCATGGCGGGCGAGCCGATGAAGCCCGCCACGAAGAGGTTCGCGGGCCGCTCGTAGATCTGATCCGGCGTGCCGAACTGCTGGATGACGCCGTTGTTCATCACCGCGATCTTGGTGGCCATGGTCATGGCCTCGATCTGGTCGTGAGTGACGTAGACCACGGTCGGGTTCAGTTCCTCGTGCAGCCGCTTGATCTCCAACCGCATCTCGGT
Source organism: Rubellimicrobium roseum (assembly GCF_006152145.1). Taxonomy (GTDB): domain Bacteria; phylum Pseudomonadota; class Alphaproteobacteria; order Rhodobacterales; family Rhodobacteraceae; genus Rubellimicrobium; species Rubellimicrobium roseum. The sequence goes on from NZ_VDFV01000044.1 coordinate 6,751, forward strand.
CCGCAGCTTGGCGTCGAGGTTCGACAGCGGCTCGTCAAAGAGCAGCACCTCCGCGTGCTTCACCAGCGCCCGGCCGATGGCCACCCGCTGCCGCTGCCCGCCCGAGAGCTGCGCGGGCTTGCGGTCGAGGAGCGGCTCGATCTGGAGAAGCTTGGCCGCCCAGGCGACGCGCCGATCGACTTCCTCGGACGACAAGCGGGCCGACGCGAGGCCGAAGCGCAAGTTTCCCCGCACCGTCTTGGTCGGGTAGAGCGCGTAGGACTGGAAGACCATCGCCAGCCCGCGGTCCTTGGGATCGAGGTCGGTCACGTCCCGGTCGCCGATCATGATGCGCCCGTCCGTGACGTCGGTGAGCCCGGCCAGCATGTTGAGAAGCGTGGTCTTGCCGCAGCCGGACGGCCCGAGCAGCACGAGGAAGTCGCCGTGCTCCACGGAAAGGTTCAGATCCTTGAGGATCGAGACGGCGCCATAGGTCTTGTGGATGCGTTCGAAGCTTACACGGGGCATGGGATCATCCCTTGATCGCGCCGGCGGTGATGCCCGCGACGAAGAACTTGCCGACGAGGAAATAGATGAGGAGCGGCGGGATCGCGGTCAGCAGCGCCGCCGCCATGTCCACGTTGTAGGAGGCCGTGCCCGTGGACACCGTGACCATGTTGGCGAGGTTCACGGTCATCGGCTGCGTGTTGAAGCCGCCGAAGGTCACGCCGATCAGGTAGTCGTTCCAGATCGAGGTGATCTGCAGGATCAGCACCACGATCAGGATGTTGCCCGACATGGGCAGGATGATCTCGAAGAAGATGCGCCAGAACGACCCGGAGTCCATGATCGCGGCGTTCATGATCTCCTGGGGGATGTCCTTGTAGTAGTTGCGGAAGATCAGCACGAGGACCGGCATGGCCAGCACCGCGTGGACCACCGCGACACCCCAGATCGTTCCGTATACCCCGATGGAGCGCGTCATGGCGATCAGCGGGTACATGATAATCTGGAAGGGCACGAAGGCGCACATGAACATCAGGAACAGGAACGTCCCGGCCCAGCGCACGTCCCACAGCGCCAAGGCATAGCCCGTCACGATGGACAGCGCGATGGACAGGATCAGCGACGGGATCAGGATCAGGACCGAGTTCCAGAACCCCACCCGCAGCCCGTCGCAGTTGATGCCCGAGCAGGCCTCGAACCAGGCGAAGCGCCAGGCCTCCAGGGTCCAGACCTGCGGCAGGGCGAAGATATTGCCCTGCCGGATCTCGTCCATGGTCTTGAGCGAGGTCGTCAGCACGACGTAGAGCGGCACGCAGAAGAACAGCGCGCAGATGGTCAGGAACACGATCACCGCGATGGACCGGCCCGTGATCCGCTTCTTGCGGCGGCGAACGACGGGACGGGAGTCGACGGTGGCGCCGATGGTGGCGGCCGAAGCGATGTCGGTCATGCGGCGTTCCTCCGGCGGGCTTGCCAGGCGGTCAGCAGGACGAGCGGCAGGAACACCACTGCCGTGATGATCAGCATCATCACCGCCGCGGCCGAGGCGTAGCCCAAGTTCTGCTTCTGGCTCAGCGCGTTGATGACGAAGTAGGCCGGCACCCATGTGGACTGCCCCGGCCCGCCGTTCGTCATGGCCAGGACAATGTCGAAGGCCTTGATGACGCCCAGCGAAAGCAGGATCGCGCAGGTCAGGAAGGTGAACTTCATCATCGGGATGATGATCTCGATGTAGAGGCGCCAGAGGCCCACCCCGTCGAGGCGGGCCGCGCTCCAGATCTCGGAGTTGATCGACTTCAACCCGGCGATCATCAGCGCCATGTAGAAGCCCGCGCTCTGCCAGACGGAGGCAAGGATGATGGCGTACATGGCCGTGTCGCCCTGGGCGAGCCAGTTGAAGGACACGCCCTCGAAGCCCCAGCGCTGCATCGTTGCTTCAAGGCCCATGTCGGGGTTCAGGATCCAGCGCCAGGCCACCCCCGTCACGATCAGCGACACGGCCAGGGGATACAGGAAGACGGTGCGGAAGAAGCTTTCCCCCCGCTTCTCGCGGTCGATCATCGCAGCCAGGATGAAGCCGAAGACGATAGCGAGCGCGCTGCCGATGCCCAGCGTGATCAGGTTCCAGAGCGCGATCGTCCAGCCATCGTCGTTGAACAGCCGGGCGTATTGCCGCGACCACTCAGTCCAATCGATCTCGTAGTCCGGGACCCGGCGCGACCGGGTCAGCGACAGGTAGATCGTCCAAAGGATCGATCCGATGAATGCAACCATCGTGACCGCCAGGGCGGGTGACAGCGCAAGCTGCGGAGCGATCCGCGTCCAGCGGATCGTCATGGGTATCCTCCCTCTTGAGCCCGTCTAGGGGCTCGGGCGTGGCCCTTTTGGGCTGCTTGTGTTAACGTTAATACTGCCGTAGTTTCCAAACTGTCAACAAGCAATGCTGATCACGGAACGGGGAGGAGGCGCGACATGGACATGCCACGGCTGGGCTTTGGCACCTACGGACGCACCGGGCCGGAGGGGATCGCCGCAATCCTTGCTGCGCTCGAGGTCGGCTACCAGCACCTCGACACGGCCCAGACCTACGACACCGAGCGGGAAGTCGGCGAGGCCGTCCGTCGTTCGGGCCTCAGCCGCGACGAGGTCTTCGTCACCACGAAGGTCTCCGAAGAGAACCTGGGCGAGAAGCAGGTCATCCCCTCGCTCGAACGCAGCCTCGATGCGCTGAGGCTCGACCACGTCGACCTCGCCCTGATCCACTGGCCCGCCCGCAAAGGCGGCCCCGCGCCCGAAATCTATCTGCGCCAGATCGCGGAGGCCAAGGAGCGCGGTCTCGCGCGCCACATCGGCGTGTCGAACTTCACCATCGCCCTCATCGAGGAGGCCCGGTCGATCCTCGGCGACGGCGCGATCCTGACCAACCAGGTCGAGCTCAATCCCTGGTTCCGCAACCGCAAGCTCGCCGACCATTGCGTCGCCCGCGGCATGATCGTGACCTGCTACGAGCCGCTCGCCCGCGGCAAGGTCGGCGCCGACCCGGTGCTGAGGAGGATAGCGGACGAGCGCGGCGCAACGCCCGAGCAGGTCGCCCTCGCCTGGGAACTGGCGCAGGGCTATGCCGCCATCCCGACCTCCCGCAACCCCGACCGCATCGCCCAGAACCTCGCGGCGCAGGAGATCAGCCTGTCGTCCGACGAGTTGGCCGAGATCGACGTCCTGGACCGTGGCATCCGGTCCATCGACCCCGCCTGGGGCCCTGACTGGGACTGAGGGCATGATGGGAAGGAGCGGAGAACTGCGGTACATACCCGGGACGCGGCAAGGCAGGGCAGATCGAGACGGCAGTCCACCTCCGTTGGTGCCGTCTTCGAGCGTCCGAGAGCCAAGGGGTCCAACGTCGTGGCACGACTGAAGGATATTGCGGAACGAACGGGACTTTCGGTCAACACCGTGTCCCTGGCCCTGCGGGACAGCCCGCGCATCCCGCAGGACACCCGTGACAAGATCCGGCTTGCCGCTGCGGCGCTCGACTACACGCCCAACTACTCGGCACGGGCCTTGGTCAGCCGCCAGACCAAGACGATCGGCCTTCTGCTGACGGACATCACCAGCCCGCTCCTCACCCAGGTCGCCCGCTCGGTCGAGCAGGAGCTCAAGGACCTCGGCTACGTCACCCTGCTGGCCGCCTCGAACGGCGACCCGGAGGAGGAACTGCGTGCGCTGGCCACCTTCCGGGCCCGGCAGGTCGACGGCATGCTGGTCTACCCCCACGATCACAGCCGCCTCGACCACCTGCGGCGCCTGCGGGTCGCCGGCACCCCGATGGTTCTGCTGGCCGGCGACGGCGAGGGCGACGTGGACGTCATCTGCCTGGATGAGCAGGCAGGAGCGTTGCGGGCGACGCAGCATCTTCTCGGAGCGGGCCACCGTCGCATCGGTCTCATCGACGGCGCGTATCTGCGTGGCAACCCGGCCAAGGCCGAGGGCTATGAGATGGCGCTGCGAACGATCGGGATCGAACCGTCTCCCGAGCTCGTCATCAACCCCGAAGGTGATTCCGTCGGCCATGGCCATGCTGCCTTCGCAAAGCTCATGGCTTTGAGCGAGCCACCCACGGCGGTGCTGACGGCCAATGACCGACTCGCCCTGGGGGGTCTGCGCTGGTGCCAGGAAAACGGCGTTGCCGTTCCGCGCGATGTTGCCGTCTTCGGCTTCGACAACATCGAGTACGCCGAATACGCCTCGGTTCCCCTTTCCAGCGTGGACTACCCGGCGGTCGATCTGGCCCGCCAAGCCGTAGCGCGCTTGATCACGCTGATCAGGAACAGGGACCAGGCGCCTCCTCCGGAGCTGATCCGCATCCAGCCCGAACTCGTCCTGCGCGAGAGCACTGGTCGCCATCCATGAGCCTGCTCCACATCCTCGCCACGAGGACCGGAGCTTGCGGCACCTTCCAACTCCCCTCCGAACCCACGGCCGTCTTGGCCGTCCTGCCGAGGTCTCCCTGATGGCTTCCATCTCCACATCGCCGTCTCGGATGGCCCTCGTCACCGGGGCAAACCGAGGGCTGGGACGCGCGACGGCCGCCGCGCTGGCGGCAGAAGGCACCGAGGTATGGCTCGGTGTCCGCGACAGCGCGGCAGGCGAGGAGGTCGCACGGGACATCGGTCGAGGGGTGCGCGTCATCACTATGGATCTCGACCGCCCCGAAACGCTGGCCCGTCTGCCCGAAGTCACGGGACCTTTGGACATCCTCGTCAACAACGCGGGCCTCGCCCACGTCACGCCGATGATCGAGGATCCGGAGGGGTTCGGGACTCAGATGCGGGTGATGGTGCATTCCCCTTACGAGTTGATCCGGCTCTATGCGCCTGGGATGGCCGAGCGCGGCTGGGGGCGCATCGTCAACATCTCCTCCATCGCGGGGAGCTTCGGAGCCGGGCTCCCTGGCCCGAACGCCTATGGTGTCGCCAAGGCGGCGCTCAACGCGCTCACCCTCGCCCTTTCACGGCAACTGCCACCATCGATCAAGATCAATGCGATGTGCCCAGGCTGGATGCGGACCCGCATGGGCCGTGAGGACGCCGACGAGCCGGAGGTCGCTGCACGCCACGTCATGCGCCTCGCAACGTTGCCGGACGACGGCCCGACTGGTGGCTTCTTCAAGGACGGTCAACCACAACTCTGGTGAACCAGAGCATCATGCGAGAGCTTGGCCCTTCTCCCGACTTGGGCCAGCATGTTCCACACTTGCGGACGCGCGCAGCTGGGGTCGTCCTCAGGCGCTGGCGCTCCGCTGATCCGGATCGGAGTCACCATGAAGCAGATCGACATTCCCCGCACCGACCTCTCGGTGTCCTCGGTCATCCTCGGCCTGATGCGGATCGGCAAGATGTCCGATGCCGAGATCCGCGACCTGGTCGGGGCGGGGCTCGACGCCGGAATCAACATGGTCGACCATGCCGACATCTACGGCGGCATGCGCCACCACTGCGAGACCCGCTTCGGCGAGGCTCTGCGGCTCACCCAAGCCGACCGGGAGCGCATGGTCATCCAGACCAAGGCCGGCATCCGCGAAAAGTTTTTTGACTTCTCGGAGGAGCACCTGCTGCGCTCCGTCGAGGGCTCGCTGAAGGCGCTGAGGACGGACTACCTCGACGTGTTCCTGCTCCATCGTCCGGACGCGCTGGTGGAGCCCGAGGAGGTGGCCTCGGCCTTCGACAAGTTGCACGCCGCGGGCAAGGTGCGCCACTTCGGCGTGTCCAACCAATCGCCCGGGCAGATCGAACTGCTGAAAACGGCCGTGCGACAGCCGCTGGTGGTGAACCAGGTCCAGCTCTCGATCACCCACGCGCCGCTCGTGGCCGAGGGGGTGGCGCTCAACATGTCGGGGCTTGACCAATCCATTGGGCGCACCAGCGGATTGCTCGATTGGTCGCGCAAGGAAGGGATGACGCTGCAGGCTTGGTCGCCCTTCCAGAAAAGCTTCTTCGACGGTCCGTTCGTGGGCGACCGCGAGAGTCACCCGGAGCTGAATGACGCGCTTGACGAGATCGCGTCGGCCCACGGCGTCACGCCCACAGGAGTCGCGGTGGCCTGGATCACCCGGCACCCCGCCCGGATGCAAGTCGTCCTGGGCACCACGAAGCCAGGGCGCGTACGTGAATGCGTGGCCGGCGCGGGCGTGGATCTGTCAAGGCAGGAGTGGTACAGGCTCTTCCGCGCAGCCGGTCACATCCTGCCGTGACTCGGCCGGCCGCTGCGGAGCCATGCAGCAGGCCCCTTGAGGACGAGACCCGACGACGGGCAGGTGAGCCAGACCTCGACCGCCCGTCGCCCCCGCAGCGTCAGCCTGTTGATGTGAAGCACGGCAGGTGATCCGATGGGCCAAAGGGTCCTGGGATCGGAGGAGCTGCCCAGTTGGCGGCGAGGTCAGGCTGAGTTGGTCATGGCCGCCCCGCCCGTATCCTCGTCATCTGTCTTGCCCTTGGCATAAGCCGCCGACAGCTGACGGTAGTGCGACGAGTTGAAGGCAAGGACGGTGACCAGAAGGCCGATCAGCCCGGCCACCGTGAACACCAGCGCGATGCCGCGATCAGGCCCTGTGCCGAACCAGCCGCCGATGGCGTCCGCACCGGCCCCGTCGGTCATGAACGGGATGACGACGAACTGCGTCAGCGGCCCGATCAGGAAGGCTGTCACCGGCGACGCCGCCTGTTCCACCGACTGCGCGAAGCCGAAGACGCGTCCTTGCCGCTCCAGCGGCACCACTTTCTGCAACGTCGTATGCTCGGCCGCTTCGGCATAAGGTCCCAGCAGCATCCATATGAAGCACCCTGCCGCCAGCAGCCAGATCGAGGGCTGAATGGTGAACACGCAGCACACCGACCAGGTGATGACGTTCACCAGCAGCAGCGTCCGGATGGGGTTCCTCCCCAAGCCCGTCCTGGAGATGATGAGCCCGCTCAGGATGAAAGCGGTCGAGATCGCGCCGAACAGGAGGCCCCAGACCTCCACGGACACGAGCGACAGCCCATAGGCGTCCAGCAGAGCCATGAACACGCCTCCCAGGAAATTGTTGAAGCAGGCGAAGAAGATCAGCGCAAAGAGCCCCGGCACGGCGGCGATCACCCGCACCGTGCCGGCAATGTCGACCCGCTTGGGCTCTTTGGGCGCATCCGCCGTCGGCTCCCCCCGACCCTCGTCGATCCGGATCAGGCTGAGATGGAGGATCGCCAGCAGGGTCGTGAGCAGCGCCAGCATCAGGACGCCCAGCATGCCGGTATAGGCCACGAGGAAGCCCGAGATCACGGAGGTGGTCAGGAACCCGATCCCCGTGACCATGCCAACCAGCCCGTTGGCCCTGTCGCGGCGCTTCTCGGGAATGAGGATAGTAACCAGGGTCGGCAAGGCGATCGGCCGCAGGTTCCCGGCAATGACGCCCAGCATCACTGTCAAGATGAAGGACCACAGATACGGCCCGTACGGGTTGGCGAAGGCGCCCTGCGGTTCCATCAGCAGCAGGACAAGGCTGATCGCATAGAAGGCCGCCGAGACCACGCTTGAGCCCAGCATCGCCGACTTCTTGGAGTTGTGGTCCACAATAGAGCCGAGCCAGATCCCGAACCCGGCCGTCAGCACCAGGTAGATGCCCGCGATCATGCCCGTGGCGAACACTGAATGCGTTTCCAGGAACACCCAGAAGGTGATGGCGAACCAGACCGTGAAGTTCGTGACATTGGCCACGAGGTTGTTGGCAAGGACGCTGTGGAAGGTTCGCATGACGAATGTCCAGGCTGATGGCCGGCATCGCCCTGCGGCCCCCGGCAAGGATCGATCTGTCTCTTCAGGCGACAGTTAGGTATGTCAGTGGCCGGATGCGATCCAGCGAAAGGCCCGAGCCGGCGCTGTCATGGGCGACGGGCTTCGGCCCAGCGCCGATCTCCTGCTTGGGCATCAGTTCAGGCCTCACGCCGCGTGCGGCTGGCCGGCTTTGGAAACGGCCAGAAAGTCATGGCGGTCGCGAAGGCCCCGAGCCCCTGCCCGAAGCTGGTGAGGTGGAGCGCCGTGGCTCCTCATAACGTCGAAGCTCCACCCGCCCGGCACCGGCCCGGTCGCCCGTTCGGGCCGGCGGCGCAGCAGGAGCGCGGCCGGAAGCGTCGTCACGGCCGCGAGCGCAGCCAAGCCCGACAGCATCGTGCGCCAGTCATGGACCTCGGTCAGCCGCCCAGCGAGAGGCGACTTGGCGACGGGGTCAGGCCCATGCCGGCCGAGACCAGGGAGATCGCGGGTCCCCATTGCGTGGTGAACCATTCCATCGCAGTCGCCTTCAGTAGCGCGAAGACTGCCCGTATCGAGCCAGGCAGTCCGTGGGATAAAAGGTGGTGCGAGAGCTTCAACTCCAAGCTCCGCGAGGAGTTCTTGGACGGCGAGATCTATCACAGCCTGCGCGAGGCTCAGATCATGATCGAGGGTTGGCACTGCCACTACTATACCAAGCACCCGCATTTAGCTTTGGGCCACCGGCCGCCAGTTTGGAAGTCGTCCAGTGGCCCGCTTGGCCACCCGCGCCACTTCGCAGGCCACCCCAAATGTGGCGACCAAGCCCGTCATGCAATAAGGCTAAAATCGGACTACCCAATTGGGGCATGCCAGCGGTGTCCCGTTATGCCTCCAGACATCAATGACACAGTCCACATCGCCCACATGCGCGTAGCGCGTCGTTTCATCTATGACAGCAACATCTCAATCTACCGGAAGCTTCCCTTGAACAATCCACATTGTGCCGCGCCTGAGCCGCGTCGGCTTTGGTCCGCCGGCGACCGAGAGCCGCTTACAGGCGTGACCTACGCAGGCCTTGCCGCGCGCCGAGGGGCAGGTTGCAGCACAGTCCGGTCCTCGTAAGCCTCGATGGCAGTCGCCACGCCCCGCAACTCGGCCAAGCCGCGGAGCCGCCCCGCGAGCGGGTAGCCGGGATGGGTCCGAAGCGCGTCATCGTTCAGGAGGTGGTGGCCATGGTCAGGCCGAAACGGAATCGCGTGGTCCGGGCGGCCTGCTTCGCGGCGCCGGCGCTCTTCGGCCAGTAGCACGCTGATCAGCGCGACCATGTCCGTGTCACCCCGAAGATGCTCGGACTCCTGGAACGATCCGTCCGGTTCCTTGGCCACGTTGCGCAGATGCGCAAAGGCAATTCGGCCGGCAAAGGCTTGGGCGATTGCGACCGGGTCGTTCGCAGGGCCTGCTCCGAGAGAGCCGGCGCAGAGCGTCAGGCCATTCGCCGGGCTTTCCACCTGCCCGAGCAGCCACGCGATGTCGCTCTCGGTCGAAACGATCCGTGGCAGGCCCAGAAGGTCGCGTGGCGGGTCGTCCGGATGGACGCAGAGACGGATGCCAAGATCCTCGGCCGCGGGAACCACCTCGACCAGAAAGCGGGCGAAAGCGCCGCGGAGCGTGTCCCGATCCATCCCCGCCCAACGGCCCAGTGCAATCCGCAAGCCGGGGATGTCGTAGCGGTCGTAGGCCCCAGGAAGACCTGCCATTACGGAGGCCATGAGTTCGTCGCGATCAAGCCCCTTGGACAGGTCGAACCAGGTTCGGGCGCGGGCCTGAACGTCCTCGGACCAGTCCGCCTCGGCGCCTGGGCGGCCCAGCATGTGGATGTCGAGTGCAGCCATCTTTGCGGCGTCGAAGCGCAAGGCCGTCCCGCCGCGCGGCAATGGGGCGGCAAGATCGGTACGGGTCCAGTCGATCAGCGGCATGAAGTTGTAGCAGACCGTCCGGACCCCCGCTGCCGCCAGGTTGGCCAGGGACTGCCGATAATTCGCAAAGAAGCGCGTCAGGTCGCCCTCACCCCGCTTGATGTCTTCGTGGATCGGGAGACTTTCGACGACCTGCCATGTCAGGCCCGGCCCCCGGGCCACCTCGGCCTGTCTCTGCGCGATGGCTTCGGGTGGCCAGACCTCGCCATAGGGGATCTCGTGAAGCGCCGTCACGACGCCCACCGCACCGGTCTGGGCGATATCGGCGGGCCGGATCGGGTCGGCTGGACCGAACCAGCGCCAGCATTCGATCATGTAAGCGTCTCCAGGGTAGAGCGTGCGCCTCGGACCTCGATCGAACCCAGGCTGCGCGCGACCGAGGCACGGAACCGGGGATCGGCGGCCAAGGCCTCAGGAAATACCTCACGAACCGACAGGAGCGCATCGGCCCGCGCTTCGGCGTCCCCTGCCCCGTCCGACAGGGCCCGGAGGCGGTCTGCCAGAGGGTCGCGGACGTCGATCGGGCGGCCGGCTCCGTCCGTGCCGCCCACATAGCGCATCCAAGCTGCCACCACGGTGGCCAGGCCCGTCACGGGCCGCCCGGCGGCCAGATTGTCGGCCACGGTTCCCAAGATGCGTTGGGGAAGCTTCTGGCTGCCGTCCATCGCAATTTGCCAGGTTCGGTGCCGGATGGCCGGGTTGGCGTAGCGGGTCCGCAGGGCGTCAGTGTAGGAGGATAGGTCCATGCCCTCGGGCGGGGCCAGCGAGGGCACGATCTCGGCACGCCAGAGTCGCTCGATGAACGCGGCAAGGACCGGATCGGCGACGGCGTCGGCAACCGTCTCGTGCCCGGACAAGTAGCCGAGATAAGCCAGCGCCGAATGGGTGCCATTCAGGCAGCGGAGCTTCATCAGCTCGAAAGGCTCGACCTCGGAGGTGAGCTGCGCCCCCACGACCCCGAAATCCGGTCGGGCTCCGTCGATGAAGTCGTCCTCGACGGCCCATTGCCGGAACGGCTCGTGGAACACTGCGCCTTCGTCGCGCAGGCCCGTCTCTTCGGCCAGCCGCTCGATGTCGGCCGGTGTGGTGGCGGGCACGATGCGGTCCACCATGGTCGAGGGGAAGCGCACCTCGGCCGCGATCCAGGCGGCGAGGGCCGGATCGACGCGTTCGGCGAACTCCAGCACCAACCCGCGCAGCATCCGCCCGTTCGCAGGCAGGTTATCACAGCAGAGCACCGTGAAGGGCCGCATCCCGGTTTGCCGCCGGCGGTCCAGCGCGCGGACGAGAAAGCCAATGGCGGAGCGAGGAGCGTCGGCGCGCCCGAGATCGTGGACGACGTCGGGATGCGCGACGTCGAGCCGCCCAGTGGCGGGCGAATGGGTGTAGCCCTTCTCGGTTACAGTCAGGCTGACGATGCGGATCTCCGGGTCAACCATGGCGGCCAGGACCGCCTGTGGATCCTCGGGGGCAACCAGGATGTCCCGGAGGACCTGGACCTTGCGGATCTGCCGACCCTCGGGGCCGAGCTCGACCGCTTGGTAGGCGTAGCCTTGGGGGGCCAGCTTGTCGCGCTCGTCAGGACGGCGAAGGCTCACGCCGATGACGCCCCAGGCGCCCCCAGAAGCTGCCATCGCGTCCTCCAGCCAGATCGCGCCGAACGCCTTGAAGAAGGCTCCCACGCCGAGGTGGACAACGCCTGCGGGCGGCGCAGGGCGGTCGCGGGTCAGGCGCGGCAGATCAGCGGGCAAGCCAGCCTCCATCGACGTTCAGCACCGCGCCGTGGATGTAGCCTGCGGCGCGGGAACACAGGAACACCGCCGTCTCCGCGATATCGGTGGGATCGCCCCAGCGCCTGGCGGGGATTCGGGCGAGGATGGCCTTGTTCCGGTCGGCATCCGCGCGCAGCGCCTCGGTGTTGTTGGTGGCGATGTAGCCGGGGGCAATAGCGTTCACGTTGATGCCCTTGGACGCCCATTCGTTGGCGAGGATCCTAGTCAGCCCCGCCACGCCGTGCTTGGCGGCGGTGTAGGAGGGCACGCGGATGCCGCCCTGGAAGGACAGGAGCGAGGCGATGTTGACGATGGCCCCCGCCCTGCCCCCGAGCGCCCGCGCGAAGCCCTGCGAAGTGAAGAACACCGCCTTGAGGTTCAGGTCCATCACGGCGTCCCAGTCGGCTTCGGTGAAGTCGAGGCTGTCGGCGCGGCGGATGATCCCGGCGTTGTTGACGAGGATGTCGTAGCCACCCCGCTCCAGCACCGGACCGGCGGCCATCGGGTCGGACAGGTCTAGGGCCACGGCATGACCCTGACCGCCTTGGGTGGCGATCCGCTCCAGCGTCTCGTCCGGATCGCGCCGCGCGGCGCAGCCCACCTCGGCCCCGGCGCGGGCCAGGGCCACAGCGATGGCCTGCCCGATCCCGGTGTTCGCTCCCGTCACCAGCGCGCGGCGGCCGTCCAGTCGGAAGGGATCGGTCATCGCAGGTCCCCGATCCCGACCATGTCCATGTCGGTGTAGTCGACGTTGTCCCCCGCCATGGCCCAGATGAAGGCGTAGCTGCCGGTGCCCGCGCCCGAATGGATCGACCAGGGCGGCGACAGTGCCCCCTCCTCGTTGGCGACGACGAGATGCCGGGTCTGCGTGGGCTCCCCCATCAGGTGCAGGACGCGGTTCTTTTCGTCCACGTCGAAGTAAAGGTAGGCCTCCATCCGGCGGTCGTGGACGTGGGCGGGCATGGTGTTCCAGACCGACCCGTCGAGCAGCCGCGTGTAGCCCAGCACAAGCTGGCAGCTTTCCATGACCAGCGGGTGGACGAACTGGTGGATCACCCGCTTGTTCGAGGTCTCGGGCGCGCCCATCGGGACGGCCTTGGCTTCTCCGATGCGGATCAGGCGCGTTGGACAGGTCCGATGGGCGGGGGCCGAAGTGATGTAGAACCGCCCCTGCCCTCCGAAGGTCACCTGGCCGGAGCCCATGCCGACATAGAGGACGTCGCCCCGCTCCAGCGTATGCGTCTCGCCGCCCGCGGCCACGGTGCCGGTGTCGCCGATGTTCACGACGGCCATCTCGCGCCGGTCGAGGAAGGTCGCGGTCTTGGTCTCCTCGACACGGTCGAGCACCAGTTCGCCGCCGTCGGGAACGGCGCCGCCCACCACCATCCGGTCGTAATGGCTGTAGATCAGCCGGATCTCGCCGGGGACGAAGATGTCGCTGACCAAGAAGTGGCGGCGCAACTCCTCTGTGTCCATGGTGCGGGCATGGTCCGGATGGACCGCTTGGCGGGTTTCGACCTTGAGCATGGGGTCTCCTGAGTCAGAGGAAGTCGTCGCGACGGGGCGCGAAGCTGTCCACCAGCCGCCCGCCTTCGAGGCAGGTGCAGCCGTGGACGACATTCGAGGCGATGACGAAGCTGTCGCCGGGCCCGACCTCGAACTCGCGGTCGTCGACATGGAACCGGAAGCGGCCGCTCTCACAGTAGGTGGACTGGACGTGCGGGTGGTGGTGGGCGGCCCCGATACCGCCCTGCCGGAAGTCGAAGGCGACAACCATGAGCTCGGGCGAGTCGGCCAAAACGCGGCGGGTAACGTGGTCGTCCACGGCCACGGAGGGAAACGAGTGGATCATGAGGGACCTCAGCGGAACAGCGACGGCAGCCAGAGGGACAGCGCCGGGATGTAGGTGACGAGCAGAAGGACCACGAGCCCGGCTCCGTAGAAGGGCCAGATGCTCCGCATCGCCTCCCAGATCGTGATCTTTCCAACGGCAGCCGCCACGAACTGCACGGGCCCGAGCGGAGGCGTGTTGAGTCCGATCCCGAGGTTCAGGATCATGATTACCCCAAAATGCACCGGGTCCACCCCGAACGCCGTCACCACAGGCAGGAAGATGGGCGTGGTGATAATGATGAGCGGGCTCATATCCATGAACGTGCCGAGAAGAAGCAGCATCAGGTTGATGAGCAGAAGGATGATCAGGGGGTTCTCCGAGATCGTCCCCATCATCTCGACCATGCTCGCCGGCACTCGCAGATAGGCCATCAGCCAGCCGAAGGACGCGGCGGTCCCGATGATGAGCAGCACCATCGAGGTCGTCCGGACAGCCTGGGTCGTTGCATGGATAAATTCCGACCAGCCCATCATGCGGTAGACGAAGACCGTGACCAGCAGCGCATACAGCACCGCGATGCACGAGCTCTCTGTGGCCGTGAAAACGCCCGAGCGCACACCTCCGAAGATGATGGCGATGAGCAGGAGGCCCGGAACCGACACGATGAACAGATGGAGCGCACGGTTGAAGCCCGGGAAGGGTTCGGTCGGATAACCCCGGCGGCGAGCGACGACATAGGCGGTCACCGCCAGTGCTAGCGCGAGCAGCAGACCCGGGATGATCCCGGCTGTGAAAAGGTCCGCAATGGAGATCTGCCCCCCGCCGGAGATCGAGTAGATAATCATGTTGTGCGAGGGCGGGAGCAGCAGCGCAATCAGCGCCGCCATCGAGGTGACGTTGACGGCGTAGTCCGCGCCATAGCCCCGCGCCTTCATTTGCGGGATCATGATCCCGCCGACCGCGGCCGCTTCGGCCACCGCCGAGCCCGAGATGCCCCCGAACAGCGTGGAGGCGGCGATGTTCACCTGCCCGAGACCGCCGCGTACATGGCCGATCAGGCTCCCGGCAAAGGCCACGATCCGGCTCGCAATGCCACCGCGGACCATGAGATCACCCGCAAAGATGAAGAACGGGATCGCCATCAGCGTGAAGACCGAGACGCCGGAGGCAAGGCGCTGGAACACCACGAGCGGGGGCAGGCCGAGATAGGCCACCGTGGCAAAGGACGAGATGCCGAGGCAGAATGCGATCGGCGTGCCGACCAGCATGAGCACCACGAAGGTGCCGAACAGGACCCAGAGTTCCATGCGCTCAGACCTCGCTGAGGGTTGCGTCGTCCAGCGACGGGTCGTGCTCGACCTCCATTCCGGCGAACCGGAGCACCAGCCGTTCCGTTGCGAAGAGCGCGATCAGCACGCCGCCTGCCGTCACCGGCATATAGGCGAAGCCGCCCGGCAGCTGGAGCACTGGGATCGGCGACGGCCAGGTCTGCACGATCAGCTGCCCGCCATAGACGACCATTCCGATCCCGAAGGCTAGAACCGCGAGGTCGGAGATCGACCGGAGCCAGACCTTGGCGCTCACTGGCAGGACATAGAGCAGCACGTCGAAGCCCATGTGGAAGTTCTCACGGACGCCCACCGCAGCCCCGAGAAAGATGAACCAAGACATGATCAGGATCGAGGTCGCTTCAGTCCAGTTGGGCGAGTCGTCCAGCACGTAGCGGGAAAAGACCTGCCAGGCGACAAGGGCCGTCATCAGGACGAGCCCGAAAGCGGCAAGGTAGAGCGTGACAGTCGTCAACGCGTTCAACGTGCGGACAAGACGAACGAGACCGCTGGTGGCGGATGTGTCCTCGGCCATGAGAAGCTTCCCGGGGAGAGAGAGGGTGGAGGGCCGCACTTACGCGACCCTCCGGGGCGCGTTACTCGACCGCTTGGATGCGCTCGACGAGATCCTGGAGCTCCGGCGTGTTCGCGTACTTCTCGTAGACCGGCGCCATCGCGTCGATGAAGGGCTGCTTGTCGATCTCGTTGACCTGCGCGCCGTTGGCGATCACCTGTTCAAGCGCCGCCTTTTCCGCCTCGGCCCAAAGCTCGCGCTGCACCGCAACGCTGTCCTTCGCGGCTTGGCGGATGGTTTCCTGGTCTTCGGGCGAAAGCTGGTCCCAGCGGGTCTTCGACATTACAAGCACTTCGGGCACGATCAGGTGCTCGTCGAGGGTATAGTATCCCGCGACCTCCGCATGACCCGAGGTCTGATAGCTCGGCGGATTGTTCTCCGCGCCGTCGATCACGCCCGTCTCGATCGCGGAATAAACCTCGCCGTAGG
Source organism: Rubellimicrobium roseum (assembly GCF_006152145.1). Taxonomy (GTDB): domain Bacteria; phylum Pseudomonadota; class Alphaproteobacteria; order Rhodobacterales; family Rhodobacteraceae; genus Rubellimicrobium; species Rubellimicrobium roseum. The sequence continues at coordinate 22,434 of NZ_VDFV01000044.1, forward strand.
GCATCGGGGTCGCATCGCCGCCGAGCGCGTCCACCATGTCGACGAACACGTCCGACTGCATGACGCGGAACTTCATCCCCTCGATGTCCTCGACCGATTCAATGGGCCGCTCGCTATTGTAGAAGGACCGCGCGCCGCTGTCATAGAAGGCCAAACCGACCAAGCCGTGCGGCTCGAAAGCGGCAAGGATCTCCTCCCCGATCGGACCGTCCATGACCTTGTGCATGTGCTCAGCGTCGCGGAAAATGTAGGGAAGCGACACCACCGCCGTCTCGGGGATCAGGTTGTTGAACGGCCCGAGGCTCACCCGATTCATGTCGATCACGCCGAACTGGGTCTGCTCGATGGTGTCCTTTTCCTCACCGAGCTGAGCCGAGTGGAAAACCTCGATCGTGATTCGGCCGCCGCTCCGCTCTTCGACGAGCTCGCCGACATGCTTGACGGCCTCCACGGTTGGATAACCGTCGGGATGGGTATCCGAAGAACGCAGCGTGATCTCCTGCGCAATCGTAGCAGTTGCGCCGGCGGCCATGACAGCCAGCGCGGCGACGGTCGTTCTCAGTGCTTTCATTGTTTCCTCCTCCCAGAAACGCAGATCAGAGCCGGTAGGCCTCCTTTGCCAACCGGTAGGTGAGATCGTGGGCGACCTCGAAGGCCTCGTCCTCCCGAAGCCGCCCGGAGGCGACCAAGGTGGCGAGGTAGGCGCAGTCCGACCGCCGCGACACGTCGTGGCGGGCCGGGATCGAACAGAAGGCGCGGGTGTCGTCGTTGAAGCCGACTGTATTATAGAATCCGCAGGTCTCTGTCGTTGTTTCCCGGAAGCGGCGGATGCCCTCCGGACTATCGAAGAACCACCATGGCGGCCCCAGACGCAGGGCCGGGTAGACGCCTGCGAGCGGCGCCAGATCGCGCCCGTAGGCGGTCTCGTCCAGGGTGAACAGGATGACCGTGAGCCTTGGCTCAAGCCCTACCGCCTCCAGGAGCGGGCGGAGCGCGGTCACGTAGTCTGTGGGCGTCGGGATGTCGAAGCCCTTGTCACGCCCGAACCGCTGGAGGACTTGGCTCGAATGGTTCCGCATGGAGCCCGGATGGATCTGGAGCACGAGCCCGTCGTCCAGGCTCATCCGCGCCATCTCGGTCAGCATCTGCGCCCGGAACGCCTCAGCGTCGGCGGACGAGGCTCCGCCCGGCCTCACCCGTTCGTAGAGCGCCGCGGCCTCCTTCTGCGGCAGGTCGAGCGTGCAGGCCGTGGGATGGCCGTGGTCGCTGCTCGTGGCGCCGAATTCCTTGAAGAAGGCCCGGCGTGCTCGGTGGGCGTTGAGATAGCCCTCCCAAGTCGAGGTATCGCAGCCAGTGATCCCGCCCAAGACCTCCAGGTTCTCCGCGAAGCCCGCGAAGTCCGGGTCCACCACCGCGTCGGGCCGGTAGGCGGTGATCACGCGCCCGCCCCACCCGCTCTCGCGGATCATGCGATGCCAGCGCAGGTCGTCGAGCGCACTTTCGGTGGTGGCCAGAACCTCGATCCCGAACCGCTCGAAGAGCGCACGAGGCCTGAACTCCGGCCGGGCGAGACAAGCATCGATGTGGTCATAGATCGCGTCGGCGTTCGCAGCCGTGAGCGGATCCTCGATGCCGAACACCGTCTCGCATGAATGGGCGAGCCACATCGCCGAGGGCGTTCCCCGCAGCAGGTGGATCTTCTCCGCAAAGCGGCGCCAGATCCGGCGGCCATCGGTCTCGACCGGGCCGCCATCCATGCGGGGCACCCCCAGATCCTCCAGCGCGACGCCTTGCGAGAACAGCATGCGGAACACGTAATGGTCCGGAACCACGAAAAGCTGGGCCGGATCGGGAAAGCGGGCGTTCTCGGCAAACCACCGCGGGTCGGTATGGCCGTGAGGGGACAGGATCGGCAGATCCGCGACCGCGTCATAGAGGGCCCGCCCGATCGCCTTTTCGGGCCCGGAGGTCGGCAGGAGGCGATCTGGGTCCAACAAAGCCGTGCAGCCTCTTCGAAAGTTCTAGCCAACGCTCTGACAGGCTAATATGCTAGTCTGCGAACTGTCAACGAGAATGAAATGACCTTCCGCACCGCTTCCGTCGAGCTGATCCCGCCGCCGAGGTTGACGGACCAGGTGTTCACCGCCCTTTACGACCGGATCGTTCAGCTGGAGTTGCTCCCAGGCACCAAGATCTCGGAAGGCGAGATTGCGGAGCAGTTCGACGTGTCGCGCCAGCCGGTCCGCGATGCGTTCTTTCGCCTTTCGCAGATCGGGCTTCTGATCATCCGACCGCAACGCGCCACGATCATCAGCCCGATCCAGGCCGAGGCGGTACTCCAGGCCCGCTACATTCGGACAGCCATCGAGGTCGAGACGATCCGGATTGCCGCGCAAGGCATGCCCGATCGTACTTTGGACGACCTAGACCGGCAGATCGAAGAGCAGGACAGCGCCGTCCGCCAAGGGGTGCGCCGCCTCTTCCATGATCTCGACGACAAGATGCACCGGACGATCTTCGAGGCGGCCGGCAAGGGCTTCGCTTGGGCGCTCGTTCGGGACAACAAGGCTCACATGGACCGGATCCGCTACATCAGCCTCGAGAACGGGGCGCAGCGGGCGTTCGACGAGCATCTCGGGCTCATGGAGGCGCTGAGGGCCCACAAGCCGGATCTGGCGGAAACTCGGATGCGAGAGCATCTGGGCCGCATCTCCGTGACCCTGGAAAAGGCGATCCGCGAGAGGCCCGAGTTGTTCCGGGCAACCTGATCCCGGCCAAGAGTTCGATTTTCCAATTGTTTCTGCGTCCGAGTTTGCATCGAAGCCGTCGGACCCGTTCCGCGGCAGTCCACTGAAGCAAAGCAGGGAACAACCGATGAGAACCCCGATCCTTACATACGGCGCGGCTTCAACCCTGGCCCTGGCCATGGGCTTGGCTCCGCTGGCGGGACATGCCCAGGACGCCGCCCCGGGTGAAGCTCCTGAGGTCTCCCGCCAGGAGGTCTTGGCCGCGATGAGCGAGGACACGCGATACATGGTCGAGGACGTGGCCGTGAACGGCGGCTACGTCTGGTCCTATCTGCCCGACATGTCCAAGCGCTGGGGCGAGATGGAGGCCTTCGAATCCATGGTCTGGGTCCAGCCGCCCGGCACCGCGACCATGGGCCATCTCTTCTTGGACGCCTACCATGCCACGGGCGACGAACTCTACTACGAGGCTGCCAAGGAGACCGCCGGCGCCCTGATTTGGGGCCAGACGGATGAGGGCGGCTGGAACTACATGTTCGACTTTGCAGGCCCCGCGTCTCTCCAGCGCTGGTACGACACGATCGGAAAGGCCGGCTGGCGGCTTGAGGAATTTCACCACAACTGGGAAAATGCCACCTTCGACGACGCTGGCACTGCCGAAGCGACGCAGTTCCTCCTGCGGGTCTATCTGGAGAAGCTTGATCCGACTTTTCGCCCGGCCTTGGACAAGGCGATCGACCTCGTCCTCGCGAGTCAGCAGCCGATGGGCACCTGGCCGCAGCGCTTCCCGGAGATCCAGCTCTGGGAGGGAGACTACACCTCCTATCCGACGCTGAACGACGACGTCGCGGCGGAGAACATGGAGACGCTGATCATGGCATGGCAGACCCTCGGCCGGCAGGACGTCCTTCCGGCGATCCACCGAGGCATGGATGCGTTCCTCCTGCTCCAGCAGGGCCCAGACCAGCCCGGTTTCTCGCTCCAGTACGACGCCAGCCTCAACCCGGTGGCGGCCCGCTCCTACGAGCCGCTCGCCCTCGCGACCCACACGTCCGCCAGCGCGCTCACGAAGCTCATGGACTTCTACGAGTTGACCGGTGACACGCGCTACCTCGCCCGGGTCGGCGAAGGGATTGCCTGGCTTGAACGCGTGCGCCTACCCGAGGACCAGTGGCAGGACGGCCGCCAATTCCCGACATTTATCGAGATCGGGACGGACCGACCGATCTACGTCCACCGCCGCGGATCAAACGCGGTGAGCGGCGAATACTACTGGGACTACAGCTCCGAGAACCTGCTTGGCCACTATTCCGGCCTGCGCGAGATCGACCTCGATGAGATGCGCGCCCGGTACGAGCGGCTGATGAACACACCGCCCGAGGAAGTCACCGCCAACTCGCCACTCAACCCCGAGAACGGGGTGGTCTTGCCCGAGTTCTTCACCCTTGGCGACATCGACGTCTCTGACCTGAACGCGAGTGGGCGCGAGCCGACCGAAGAGGTCGATGCGACCCAAGTCTCGGAACTGATCGGATCGCTCAACGAGGAGGGCTACTGGCCCACGGAGTTGGTCGCCACCAGCAATCCCTATGTCGGCGAGCCGCCGGTAGCGCCGTCCGAGGGTGACTTCGCCGGCACGCGGGTCGGCGACGCTTATGACACCTCGCCTTTCCTCACGGAGACGCCGATGACCGGCATCTCGACCTCGGCCTTCATCGAGAACATGGGCGCGCTGATCCGTTATCTCGACCAGATCGAATCCTGATCGTCGGGCAGAGCAAGAACCTGGAGGTCGGCCTTCTCGCGGGCCGATCTCGCACGTGCCAACAACTGGAGACGGAGCGTCACAACCCGGAGAGAGCGACGGACCCGCCCCGGACCCGTCTGCACGTGGTTGCGGAGAACGAGGCTGTTCAGGTGCTCCGGACATCGCGGGATTGTCGGCGCGATTGCAGCTCACCACGCAGGGGCTATTCTGCATCGGTCGTTCCAAGGATCTCAGGCCATGAAGCGGATTGCCATCTTCTGCGACGGCACCTGGAACACCGCCACCGATCCGTACCCGACCAACGTGTCTCTTCTCCGCCAGGCTCTCGACGCCACGGATGCACAGGGGCAGCCCCAGACAGACATTTACCAGCCTGGGGTCGGTGCGCAGGAGAACCTGACCGGCCTGCGCCGGCTGGCCGACCGCTGGGCCGGGGGAGTGACGGGCCGGGGCCTCGACACCAATATCATGGAGGCCTACCGCGACCTCGCGATGATCTACGAGCCGGGCGATGCCATCCACGTCTTCGGCTTCTCGCGCGGAGCCTACACGGCGCGATCGCTCGTGGGCCTGATCCGGTCGGCCGGCGTCCCGCCCGTGGACCACATACATCGTATTCCCGAGGCGATGACGCGCTACCGCATCCGAGGCGACCTCTGCACCCGGCCCTCGAATCCCGCGAGCTATCCGTTCCGCGCCGAGTTCGCCCCCTTCACTGCCACCGGCGCGGAGGAACTCACCTGGCGCAGACGCCACGGGAAAGGCAGCGCCGACGCGATCAAGCTTCGCATTGCGTATCTGGGTATCTGGGACACCGTCGGCGCCTTGGGTGTGCCGGGCTATTGGACGACCGCACCGATCTTCAACGAGCGTTACCAGTTCCACGATGCCGAGCTCAGCTCTATGGTCCGCGCTGCCCGCCATGCAGTCGCGGTTGACGAACGTCGGCAGGCGTTCGAGCCCACGCTCTGGACGAACGTCGACGAACTCAACCGCCAGGCGCTGAACCTTCCGCCCGAGGCCCTTCTTGCCGATATCTGCCGAGAGGAGCTGCCCTATCGGCAGGAATGGTTCCCAGGCGATCATGGCGCGGTGGGCGGTGGCGAGCGGCGTGGCCTTTCGGCCTATCCGCGGGCGTGGGTAGCCGAAGGCGCGTGGAAATCCGGGCTTGCCTTCAAGAGCGACGCCGTTGAGGGCTGGCGGCGGGAGCGCAACGTGATGGAACCGCTCGTCCATGTTGCGCCCCTCCTCTCGGCCAGCGCTGCCCTCCGGGTTCGGTCAGAGCCCCGGAAAGGTCCTTGCTCACCTCTAGAAGTGGCACCTGCGGTGTTCGACCGGATCCGGTCCGATGTGGGCTACCGGCCCCCGACCCTCAACCGGATATGGGACGACCTTCGGAGGCGGGACCGGATAGGCGACGTTTGCGGTGTCTGCATTGATGCCGCAGCTTGCGACGTGACCCGGATAAGGTCTTTTGCTTAGCCCGAGGCGCGGGCCGGGCAAAGAAAGTGGAGGAAGGCTGAGGGCGATCTGCAACGCCCGGAAGTTGCCCTCGGCCAAGGGAAGCTTCCGGTGTCTGATCCTACCTTCACAACGTCTTAGCGCCTATGCTGACAAAAGCTGAATCAATACAGCGCACCTCCCCGACCTGCGAAGCCATAGGGAAGTTTTCTGCTTCATCACTCGCCCCCAGCCATTGTCCGACGATCTGCGCGTCCGAGATGAAGGTTTTCTGGGCCCTGCCAGGCGGCGCACCTGTTGGCAGCCGCCTTGATTCGGGAACGGCCGCGCCGTGGCATAGGCAGACCCGCCTCGAATGAGACGCAGGCAGACTTAGGCCACCCGCCGACGTTGTTGCGCAACTCGGACTGAGGCCGAGCTATCCCCTCTGCAATTAGCTTCAAGCGACGCGGACGATCTCTGCTCGGGGTTGTTGCCCAATCTTGTGGGGGATGGTCGCGTAGGGGTTCGTGGCCCCTATCTGGGCCGCCATGAGC
>NZ_VDFV01000045.1 GCF_006152145.1 Rubellimicrobium roseum
CGCCGTGCCGGCCAGCTCCAGCCGGAGGCGGCGCTTGGCGGCCGCATCCCCGGTGCTGAGCTCGATCAGCAGCTCCGCGAGGCGCGGGGCGCCTAAGGCCTCCAGGTTCTTGGCATTCAGCGTGGTCTTGGCGGCCATCGGCGTCTCTTTGTTCCATTCCCACGGGCAACCGGTCCCGACATGGTAGCTCGCGAGGCCAAAAGCGGGCTACCGGTCCACCGACGGGCCATCTCTTAGAGGGATCCGCTGCAACACAAAGAACCTCGATGCTGACCTACGGTTCTGGCGCGATGAGGTGAGGTTGAGCGGCTGGGCTGGCTTTGCTGAGCCAAGCCGATCTGCCAGTCGCGTGCGCTTTGGCCGCTCTCAATCAGGTAGCTTGCATCCACCCATCGTTGCTCGCTCAGCCCTTGCGGAGCCGTCGCCAGCCCATGCGCATGCTGCACCATGCTGACGGCGGCATCGGTCGGGGCTGTCAAAGGGAGTGCCTCTAGCGGAGCAGCGGCCTGGGATTCTTACTGGGATCCCTGCGCGCAGCCCCTTTCACCGCCTCAGGACAGGCCCCTGCATCGTCTGGTGCAAGACCTGCGTTGGAGAGCCGGTCTTCGATGTGGACAAGTCGATCACCGCACGTCGCTCGGCCCTTCCCCCTGATCCGAGGCAGGGTCAGGATTTCCGTCCTTGAGCGCCGGACCGCGATCTCCGATCACAAGGGCATTCCAATGTCCTTTGCGACTATCTGCATTTTCACGGAGGCGATCATGATGTTCTGCCACTTCGCCAGCCTGAGAGACCCAGTGCGGGGCCTGCCTTTGCTCCTTTCAGTGTCGGTCCTAACATCGGGGGCGGCCATGCCATCGCTGGCGCAGGGGTACATCGACTTCGGAACGAACTCGAGCCGCTGGGCCTTCAACGGCGAGTGCGACGACCCGCGCTTCGCGGGGCCAGGCGCAGCGGCTGTGCTGGTACCCGAGGATACCACGGCCGACGCCGCCGACTGCGAGGCGGCGTTCCGCATGGGAGCGGTCTGGCTACAGGGCAGCGGCGTGCCCAGTAAGATGCCCATGGCGCCGCAGCCGGTGGCGCCACAGTCGGGCCTCATCGACTTCGGCACGAATACAAGCCGGTGGGCGTTCGACGGTGAGTGCGACGATCCGAGGTTTGCCGGGCCGGGCGCAGCAGCTGTGCTGGTGCCCGAGGACACCATGGCCGACGCCGCCGATTGCGAGGCGGCGTTCCGCATGGGGTCGATCTGGCTGCAGGAGGCGGCTCCGGGTCTGATCGGCATGCCCATCACACCGAAAGGACCGCCACCTGGACCGGAGGCCATGCCGCAGAGCCCTGAAGCCGCGCCGCCCGCCCAAGCTGCGGCCGAGCCGCCCGCGACTCCGATGGACTGGCCCGTCTGGGCTCCCGTCACGACAGAGCGGCGCGACGCCCAAGACGCGACCGCGATGGAGCCGCAAGAGGTGTTCGCCGCAGTGGAGGGCTCGATCTATCTTCTACTGGCAGCGGCGACGCCTGAGGCGCTTGTGGCGGGCGAGGGCTCCCTTGGAACGGCCGTGGCCATCTCCAAGCACCTCGCATTGACCAACTGCCATGTCGTCGAAGATGCCCCTTTCATGACGCTGGTCGACGAGGCGAGTGACGAGGAGATCGCGATCGAGCTGATCTCGGCTGACCCGGAGACCGACCGCTGCATCCTGCGCACCGACAATTGGCTGCGGCCCATTAAGGCGATCCGGCCCGCCGGTTCCCTCACCGTGGGCGAGCGGGTCTACTCGATCGGCAACCCGTCGGGCCTGAGCAAGACCTTCGCCGAGGGCCTGATCTCGGGGGTGCGCGAGGATGGCGGCATAACTCTGGTCCAGACCTCGGCCCCGATCTCGCCGGGATCGAGCGGTGGCGCGCTCGTGGACGCATCGGGGGCGCTCGTCGGAATTACCACCTTCCTGCTGCGCGACACCCAGAACCTCAACTTCGCGATCTCGGCCAGTGCCTTTTGGGAGTGAGCGGGCCACCAAGGCGGCATCGACCCATGGTCCTAGAGCAGTCTCCTGGCTGCAATTTCCGGCCGGCCAGCGCTCCCTTGCTGATGCAGCGACAGAGGACCGAGGTGGCCGGAAGCGCCAGCCTGAACCGGCTTCCCGGGCTTCAGCACAGTCGTTAGGCCACCACGCAAGTTCGGGCAGACCGACCTTGCTGTCGACCGGCGCGGGATCGGGGTCCATCCGTAATCCATAGTGAAAGCGGAGAACTAGACCTGATCCGACGGATCTAATCGAGGAAGGAGCCGGATCGGGCTCTCCTTGCGTTGGTCAATAAGGGTATTCAGGATCGGGTCCTGAAGCGCCAAGTCCTTACGACTCGCGGCAGCTCAGGACGGGTTTTCTGCTGCTGCTCCGCGATGGGTACGCCGAGGCGGCCCTCCGGACTGAACGCCGGCAATGCCGGCGCAGCTTTCCAAAGGCATGCCTTGCGAGCGGAAGGACTCAGCCCGCCTCAAGGGTACAGGCTTCCTCGGAGGCGCCGAGCCACTGGAGCCAGGCATCGTCGGCATCCACCAGGAACACGCTGCCCAGGTCCGATGCGTAGCGAGTATGTTCCTCCTCGAGGTCCGCGACAGCCACATCCGTCTCGGCGCCACGCTCGATGCGAATCGAAGGATACTCCGTATTGAAGTAGCTTACGCGAACCTTGGCTGCGCTACCGCAGTCATACGTCGTGACCCAGGACGGGTCTTCGAGCGACCAAGCGGCCACGAGTTGGGCCTCCCTATGCAAATAGTTGGCCTCGACACACTCGTGGGGATAGCGCCCCTTCCAGCACTCATCGCGACCCTTGATCCAGCCGCGCTGTGTGGCGCGCAGTTCCGGCAGGGCCGCCGGCATCCGCACTGCGGCCGCCGCCAAGGCGGCCTCGAAGCGAGCCTGAAGGTTGCGGTCAAGCGTGGCCAGACCCTGATCCGAGCAGACCAGTTTCTCACCCCAACTAGAGGCTCTCGCACAGTCGAAGGACGGGCCGTCCTGAGCGACGGCGGGGAAGCCACCGGCCGCCAGAAGGACAAGACGGGCAAGGGTGAGCAGGGGAGGATGGGACATGACGCAACTCCAGCCGTTGATGGCGTCATGGCCGAAGTCCCGCAAGGCCACCACGCTGGGATCCCACCCTTGACGGGCTCTGATGTTCACTCTCATCCGAGTCCGGAGATCACTCCCAACGCATGGCCGGTCAGTCATACCAGATCGGGAGTCCTCCCCAACTTGAGGGTTCCACCCGGGATCGGACCTTTGCGCGGGACAGAGGCCTTTGAGCCCGACCCATCCTTGTCGCTCCAATAGGTCTGCCAGGCTGCCGATGAAGTTTTGGACCCGCCTGTGCACGCGAAAGGCGAGATCTGCGATCTGAATAGATCTCCTGAGAGGTCGAGGTGGGGACAACCTGCCTTGAAGTGTGGGTTGCACCTGCTAGCCAGTACCCATTTGCTGGAGAAATTGATGTTGAACTTTTCCTATCTCCGCCGCCATGACCTGTCGCTCGCTCTGACACTGGCCTTGCTAGGATCGGGCGCTCAGGCCCAAGTCACCGAGCGCACGGGCCTGTTCGCCGAATCCGAGCGGGCCACTGCCAGTGCCGATGTTGCGATCGACAACGTGGGCGCGCTGCACATGGGCTATGTTCACTGGGAACCCGAGGTCGAAGGCGCCGAAGCCGTCTATGCCACCTGTGCCGGAGGTGCGGCCGCCTGCGCCAGCTTCGAGGCGTGGTCCACGGTGGAACTCATCCCGGCTGCCAGCCGGGTGCAGGTAGCCGTGACGGTCGATGGGCGACCACGTCTGCTCATTGTGAGCACCTCGCAAACGCAGGGCGGCGGCTACGATTACTCCTATGCCGAGTGCAACGCGGGCTGCACGGACCGGGCCAACTGGACCGTGACCCCCATCGCGATGAGCTGGGACAACTCGATGTCGGCGATCATGGCCGACCGGACGCCCCAGCGGACCTTCCTCCTCGACGCCGAGGGTAGGCCGCAGTTTCTGTACTCTGACCGCAACTACTTCGTGGAGCCCGACCACTACGGCACGTTCTGGATGACCTGCAAAGTGGACTGCACCGACCGGGCCAACTGGACGGAGACGGACATCGCGCACCACTCCGAGTACGATACCGAGATATTCGATGCCCCCGCTCTGACGCTCACGCCCGACGGAAGGCCCCGCATCGTGAGCCGGATCTTTGCGATAGGCGAGAATGGCGAGGACGCGCCGGAGGGGCTCTACTATCTCACCTGTGATACAAGCTGCACGCACAGCACGAGCTGGCAGCGGGTCTGGCTGGCCCAGGCCGGCAGCGGCTCTTACCCCTCGCCGAGCTGGGACCTGGAGATCGATTTTCAGGGTCGGCCCCGCATCGCCTTCTTTGCCGGGGACGGGATGGAGCCGGCGGACCTGTCGCACACGCTCATTTATCTCTGGTGTGACGGAAGCGACTGCCTGTCCTCGGTCGAAGCTTGGACCGGCACCGTGGTGGTGGGTGAGGGCCACGGCGAGATGGTGGACTTGGAGCTGACGCCCGAGGGCCACCCGCGCATGGCGTTCCGCACCAACGGCGGCGAGCTCGCCTTTTCAACCTGTGACACGGCCTGTGAGACGCAGGACCAAGCGGTCTGGGCCTCGAACCTGATCGAAGGACAAGGCGATCTGGCGAACGAGCGCCCCACGGCGCTGCCCTTCACCTGCGACGGCGAGGTCTGGGAGGGCATAGGGCCGCAGCTCCTCCTTCCGGCTGATGACCGGCCGCTTGTGGCCTATGACGTCTCGGTCGAGGGCCGATGCCTTTATGAGGACTACCAGCAGCCCAATGAGGTCTTCTACGATTTCCACGGGCTCTGGCGCGGGGCCCGGATCGTGAGCTTCGCTCCCTGACGAGCCTCGCACGAGGTGCGGATTACCCCCGTTGAGACCGCGCACCGGACAGGACAGGGTCCGTCCTATTCATCTTTGGAGATTGCCATGACCTTTCGTCCTGCGAGCCTGCTCGCCCTTTCGACCACCGCGCTTCTGACCGGGATGCCGGCCTTGGCCCAGGCCCCCGACTTCGGCGCAGACACCAGCGTCTGGGCCAATGATGGGGAATGCGACGACCCGCGCTTCACCGGGCCAGGCACGTCGGGCATGGACATGGATGCCAACCTCATGGCGGATGCCACGGATTGCCGAACAGCCTTCGAGGCCGGCACGGCCCAGTTGGCTCAAGGCCAGGTAGCCTCGCCGGCAGCACCGGCAGCTCCAACCTCTCCTGCTCCTGCCGCTAACGGCGCGCAGATCGCGGCCCCGACCGCGCCAGCCGAACCAGTCGCCCCGCAGTCATCGGCGACCCCCGCAGCGCCTGCGCCCGACACCGCGCAAGCCACGCCCCCGGTCCAGCCGGCGGCGCCTGATGCCCAGGCTCCCGCTCCCGTGACCAAGGGAGCGCAGGCGACCGCTCCAACCGAGCCAGCACAGCCCACAGCCCCCGTGCAGGTCAACTTCGGCGACGACTCAGGGCAATGGGCCGGTGACGGCGAGTGCGACGACCGGCGCTTTGCCGGCCAGGGCATGGCCGTGTCGCTCAACTGGCTCAGCGTCGGCCGCGATGCCACAGACTGTCGTGCGCTCTATGATGCCGGGTCGATCCGGCTCTGGGCTCCCAAGGAGTCACAAGCCGCCACGCAATGCGCCGCCATCGACTTCGGTGACAACATGAGCCAGTTCGCCAACGATGCGGAATGCGACGACCCCCGGTTTGAAGGGCTCGGCGTTGCCGGGATCTTGAACCCCTCCGAGACCGGTCACGACGCTGCGGATTGTTCACAGCTTTGCGCCTTCGGAGCAGCTTCCCTGCGAGACTACTGAGGAAGGCAGGCGGTCCTTTCCCAACGGTTGTAGTGAGCTGTCAGGGGAACCCGGCTGGAGCGGGGCAGGGTGGCTGCCTCGCCTCGCCGGTAGGATTAGGCGCAGGCCATTTCGGTGTATCTGCACCAGCCTCTACGGCCGATGGCGTCTGGCCTGGCGCACTCCGCGCCCAAGCGGCGAGGTTCTACGCGGGCGGGAGTGGCCTCAGCGTTCGGGCGGCCGGCCGGCCGACGTGGGCGCTTCCGAGAACCGCGACTCTTGGGGCGACATCTCGTGGCCCAGAGGCACGGTCAGCGAGGCATAGAGCTCGGCCGGCGTCCCCGGATCCAGCGCCGTCCCGTGCACAGGGGCAGCAGGTCGAGGTCGGCGACCACGAGGTCGTCCTCGATCGCCTGAGTCTCGGCTAGGATGCGGCCGTAGGGGTCGAGGATCATGGCGTTGCCGGTCCGCACCTCGTCGTCGTCCAAGCCCACGCCGTTGGCGAAGAGCAGGAACAGCCCGTTGTCGTGAGCGCGCGACGGTAGCCACCGCATGAGCCATCCGCGCCCTCTGTCGCCCTGGAACTCCCGGCGCAGCGCCTCGGGGTCCTCGTGGCGGGCGTGCCAGAGCGCGGGATCGATCGGCTTCATGCCATGCGGGCTGCGCGAGGCGGTGCCGCCGGTCTGGTGGGGGGCGAGCAGGACGTCGCAGCCCAGGAGCGCGGTGGCGCGCACGTTCTCGACGATGTTGGTGTCGTAGCAGATCAGCACGCCGAGCCGCACCCCCAAGGGCGTGTCGAATACGGTGAAGCTGCCGCCGCTGGAGATGTGCGGACTCTCGAAGGCGTGGAGCTTGCGATGGCGGTGCCATCGCCCGTCCGGCAGGGCTAAGACGTAGCTGTTGTAGAGCCGGCCCTCCGCCTGCTCCACCAGTCCGACGCCGAGGATCATGTCGAGCTCGCGCGAGAGCCGCAGGAGCCGTTGGGTCGCCGGGCCCTCGGGGACGGGCTCGGACAGGGCCTCCCAGCCGGCGCGGTCGAGGTGCCGCGCATGCCAGTAGCCCGTCAGGCACATCTCCGGGAAGGCGAGCACCTTCACGCCCTGCGCGTGGGCCTGACGGGCGAACCGCTCCACCACGGCGAAGTTGGCGTCCCGCGCCCCCGCCGCGTGCTGGAACTGGACGACGCCGCATCTGAGGAACATGGTTCCCCCTTTCCCGCCGCTGGCGCACAGGACCCCGGGCGCGGCACCCGGCGCGGGGTCGTGGTTCGACGTCGCCACGCTAGACCAGCGGCCGGGATGACGCCACCGGCGTCCGCCCTGCCGTGCTGGGCCGGCCCTGCAGAGAGGCCTTCCCGGCAGCTCGCCCCCTGCGGGCAGCCGGCAGGAACCGGACCGGGCCCGGCGCGGTTGCCGGGGCAGGTCCGGGCCGCCATCCTGGCGGAGAGCGAAGGAGGGTCCATGGCGAACGCCCCCGAACAGCTTCCTTCCGGCGCCAGCGAGATCGCGCGCGCCTATCCGGAGGTGTGGGCTGCCTTTGCCGCGCTGGGCAAGGCCTGCGCCGAGGCCGGTCCCCTGGACCGCCGCACGGTCCGGCTCGTGAAGCTGGCGCTCGCGGTGGGCGCCCTGTCCGAAGGGGCGGTTCATTCCCACGCCCGTCGCGCGCTGGCTGATGGGCTCTCGCCGGACGAGCTGAGGCACGTGGCGCTTCTGGCCATCCCCACCCTGGGCCTGCCGCAGGCCGCCAAGGGCCTCACCTGGATCGAGGACATCGCCGGCAAGGGGTCCCCGGCAGAGGGCTGACCAGGGCGGGGCCGCACCCCTCCCAAGGGTCACGGCTCGCCCTAGGTCGTCTCGCATGACCCGCGCTCCACGCATGCCGACCAAGGACGGGGCCTCCGGGCAGGCCGAGGGGGCGCAGCCTGCACGAGACCTCGCCGCCGGAACCCGTCCGCTCACCGCCGCGCGCATCCGCAACATCGCCGAGCACTACGTCGGCCAGCGGGAAAGTAGCGCCCGGATGCTGCGGAACGTGCTCGAGCGTCGGCTCCAGCGGAGGCTGCGCTCGCTCGCCCCCGAGGTCGCGGCCGAGGAGCGCGAAGCGGTGCTGCCCCTCATCGATGCGGAGATAGCGAGATTGGAGGCGGCCGGGGTCCTTCAGGACGCCCGCTACGCCGAGATGAAGGCGCGATCGGCTCTGTCCTCGGGGCGAGGGGGGCGCCGCATTCTCCAGGATCTCGCGCGCAAGGGCATCGCGAGCGAGACGGCGCGCGAGGCGCTTCTCGAGGCCGCCCGCGAGGTCGCCGGCACCGCCGAGCCGGACCTCGACCAGTTCGACCTGCTCCGGACCGCCGAGGCCGAGGCGGCGGACGTCTTCGCCCGCAAGCGTCGCTTGGGCCCATACCGGACGGAGCCGCTGCCGGAAGACCGGTCCGAGCGGTCGAGGATCTGGCGGCGGGAGGCGGCGGCCATGACGCGTGCGGGCTTCGGGCTGGACACGATCCGCTGGGTGCTGGATCGTCAGCCGGAGGAGAACTGATCTGGGAGGGCCTTGGGGCCGTCCGTCTGGGCAGGAAGGACACAGACATGAACGGCATCTCAACCATCGCGCATGTCGCGCTCAAGGTGCGAGACCTGGACAGGTCTCTCGACTTCTACGTGAACAAGCTGGGCTTCGCGGAGATGATGCGGCTTGACAAGCCCGATGGCCGCCCGGGGGTCTGGCTCGTCTACCTGCGCATCACCGACACGCAGTACTTGGAGCTGTTCCCCGACGGAGAGGGCGAGCGCGCGCCCGGCTGGAACGACACGGCCATCAACCACATCTGCCTGGGCGTGGACGAGATCGATGCCACGCTGGCGCATTTGGAGAAGGTCGGAATTCCGCTGCTCCTTCCCAAGAAGCAGGCGGTGGACGGCAACTGGCAGGCCTGGATCGAGGACCCGGACGGCAACCGGATTGAACTCATGCAAATGATGCCGGGCAGCCTGCAGGAGCAAGCAATTGATCGGCTGAAACGAGAGGCACAGGCACAAGCCAAAAAGGGTGTCGGCGACAGGTGAGCGCGTACCATCGCACGCACCCGGAGTCGGTCATCCGAGCCAGCTACGGGTCGAACACCACACCTTCCGGCTCCTCCTCCGGTCCGTCCTCGATCAGGCTTCCGATCAGGTGCAGCAGTTCCTGCTTCTCGGGTCCATGGCCGGGCTGGGTCAGGAAGTCACCAACCCCGCTATCGTGAACGTTGCCGCCTGAGGGCAGGTTGGGTCTGTGCCGGACAAAGACGCAATCCGTGTCCGTGTCTCGGGCCAGGCTCCAACTGTCGCCGTTCGAACTGGCGTAAAGCGGCCGCTCTTGGATCGCCATCGGTCAGGTCCTCACCCGTGCCCGCCTCTGGATGTAAACTCACCGCGGCCGTTGTCAGGGCAAGGTGAACCTGAGGAATGCCGGTGGCCCATTCATCTGCTGCTGGCCTTGTGCCGGGCAGGATGAAAGGACCTGGCGCAAGAGGGTCCCTGACCCAAGCGTTCGACGCGAACTGGCCTTGTCGCATGGGCATCAAAGCGCATCCGAGTTTTCGACCACGGACAGGTCGTATGCCCGGCTTCCATCGCCTGCGAGGCTACGCCTTCGACATCGCCCCCTTAGTGCTCTGTCGATAGGCCACTGGGGCCGGCGAAGTTGTCGCAAAGCTATCCTGCGGATTTCGCAACTGTTCCTTCTCTTGGGTCGGGCCGTCGCCACGTCTCGTAGGCGGCTTCGATTTGGGCCCAGTTGCGCGGGTGCTGCGCCCTGAAGTCGGGCAGGCGCGGGCCACGGGCCCAGCCCGGTTCCTGCCGGATGAGCCACCCTATTCGCGGCGCGATCCAACGGCGCATGTCGATCTTGTGGTGCTTGAAGTCGTCCCGCAGGACGACGCCGCGCCGCTCCAGGGTCACAGCGATACGGATGGCTTTGATCTTCCAGGCCGTCAGCCGAAGCGGGGCCGGGACGCCCGCCTCCACGTCCGGCACATGATCCGGAAGCTCGAGTCGTCGGGCGGGACCCATCTCGAACCAGACCGTCCCGGCTCCGTCCTGCTTCGGACGGGGCAGGTCAGGGGTGAACGCCGCGCGCTGGCCTGGCGTGAGGGCCATCACGGTGAGGCCGAGCATGCGGCAGATCTCGGCCATGTCATCCCCCACGGCTCCCTGCGGCACCAGGATGGCGCGGCAGTCGGGGCCCGGAGCGGTCAGGTCGCCGGGGCCGCCCGTCTCGCAGGCTTGGCGGATCACCTTGGCATTGAGCCTGAGTTTGGCTTGGACGCCGATCTGGAAGCCGTCGAGCCTGCGCACGAGAAGGATGTCGAATCCGCCCGTCTCCGCATAAGGGACCCACTCCTCCGGCAGGGAGGCCATGAACGTAGAGCAGAGTTGGACCTCGCGCGTGAATGTCTCGCTCAACTCGGACTCCTTGGGTCTTTGGCTTGCCCTCCCCCCCGGACGAACCCGGGGACGACTGCGCCCCGCAGCTCATCGAACGAGGGCGGCAGTGGCAAGGTCCATGGAGCCTGGTCTGATCACAAGCCCCTTTGCCGCGCTTCCGCCGGACCTTCATGGCTCCCGAAGCCAAGCGCGGCGCAGTGGATGTGTCGGCAACCACCGAGATCGGGTCGTACCCTGCATACCAGGACCGCGCTGGTGCGACTCGGCCACGGTCAGGACGCCTATATCGTCGTCACAATTGCACAGCGCAGTCTGCTGAAGGGTGCCGTCGCGCGAAAGCCGGATACCTCCGGTCATGATGTCATGAACGAGCGAGCAGGCCTTTCTACTTGGGTAAGGCGGGAACGGGCTGCTCCCTCTCGGTAAAAGTCCTTCCATTCCCACGTCCGCGGTTCCTTCGCGCTCATGGGTGCGCCTTCCCGGCCGTCGCCTGTTGCCGTCCCGGGCCACACGCACCAGTTCCTTCGGAGCACCCTGCAAGGCTGACCTGATGAACACGCCTTCCATGATCCGCGTCGGCACGGCCGGATGGAGCATCCCGAAGGAGGTCGCGGCCGCGTTTCCAACCGAGGGCAGCCATCTGGAGCGCTATGCCCAGGTGTTCCCGGGCGTGGAGATCAACTCGTCATTCTACCGCCCGCATCGGGTCGCAACCTACGAGCGCTGGGCCGCCTCGGTGCCGGACGGGTTCCGCTTCGCCGTCAAGGTGCCCAAGGCCCTTACGCACGACAGCCGGCTGAGCGGGACGGAGGACCTTCTGAACCGGTTTCTGGTGGAGGTCGGTGGGCTGGGGCGCAAGCTGGGCCCCTTGCTGGTACAGCTTCCTCCGAGTCTGTCTTTCGCGGCGGGAACGGCTGACCGGTTCCTGCGGGATCTGCGAGCGCGCGTCGAAGGCCCGATCGCCTGCGAGCCTCGTCACCGCTCCTGGTTCACCCCGGACGTCGATGCGCTGCTCGAGGAGCTTCGGATCGGTCGCGTGGCCGCCGATCCGGCTCCGGTGCCCGGAGCTTCCTCGCCGGGCGGCTGGCGGGGGTTGACCTACTATCGCCTGCACGGGTCGCCCCGGATCTACCACTCCGCCTACGGCAGCGAAGCGATCCGGGACGTCGTGGATCAGCTCCATCGTCGCGCGAGAGAAGGCAGCGACGGCTGGTGCATCTTCGACAACACGGCCGTCTTTGCTGCGACCCCCAACGCTCTTGCAGCTCAAGAGGCCGTAGTGGTCCTGACCACCAAGAGCCACGTCAGGAGCGCGTAGTGCCTCGCAGTGAGCACAGTTACGGGGCCGGAGGCTGTCGCCAGACGCCTCGCCCCGTCCAGGCGTTATTGTCCATGGATTGCGGGATGGCGAGACGAACGAGACGTCCTCCGTGAGCGAATGGGATGAGGCAATAGCCCGGATCGTCGACGGGCGCGTCCGTCGCGTCCTCGTGTTGGGCGCTGTCGATGTTGGCAAGAGCACCTTCTGCCAGCTGCTCCTGCACCGCGCGTCCGAGCGCGGACGAACCGCCGCAGTGATCGACACGGACGTCGGGCAGAAGATGATTGGGCCGCCGGCCACGGTGACTGGCGCAACTTCCGAAGCTCCTGAAGCTCTCACCGGCCTGGCCTTTGTCGGAACCATGGACCCCGCTCAAGGTGTCACCCGCGTCGTTTCGGGCCTGGACCGGTTGTGCCGGAGCGCGAGGACGGACCTCCTCATCGTCAACACGAGCGGACTACTCCGCGGCGTCGGTCGCAGGCTCAAGGCGGCCAAGATTGCCGTGCTGCGGCCAGACCTTCTGCTGACCATCGGCGACGACCCTCACCTCGATCTCATCGCGGCGGAGCACGCCGGCGTTGCTCGCCTGCGGCTGGCTTCTTCTCCGGAGGCCCAGCGCAAAACTCCCGGCCAGCGCCGGGCGGCGCGACGGGAGGCGTTCCGCCGATATCTGGAGGCTGGCCGATCCTGCATCATTCCGCTCGCTTCGTCGGGTCTCTTGGCTCTGTCCGACAGGCAACTTGTTGGGCTTGTCGATCATAAGGGCCGCGACGTGGCTCTCGGTCTGGTGGAAGCCCTCGACCGCGCGCGGGGCGAGGTGCAGGTGCTGAGCCCCGCGAGGACGGAAGCGGTCGGCGGCCTGATCCTGGGCTGGCTGCGCTTGGACGAGTACTGGAATGCTCGACCACTATGATTGGGATGTGGAGCTTTGGCCCAGTCGGTTCGCTTGGTTGGTAAGTCCAGTGACGTTCCGCCTTTGACCTCTGCGCCTGGTCGCGCCGCTTCGGCGCGGATGCCGCCCCTGCTGCAATCGGGACCGGAGGATCCGCACATCGAACGAGCAAACCGGGTGGACGACGGCCTGTGCCTCTGGTGAAACCGTTCCGGCCGAAGTCGGCGATCCGGAGGAGAGGACACACAATGATGCAACACCGCCCCCTCGGCCAAACCGGGCTGCAGGTGACCGGGATCTGCTTCGGCACCTCGGGCTTGGGCAGCATGCCCGAAACCTACGGCTACGCTGTGGACGAGGAGCGCGCCCGCGCGACGATCCGGGCCATCTTCGACGGGCCGGCGAACTTCCTCGATACCTCCAACAACTACGGCCTGGGGCGGAGCGAGGAGCGCATCGGCGCCGTGATCCGCGAGCGCGGTGGCCTGCTCGAGGGGTTCGTGCTGTCCACCAAGCTCGACCGCGACAGCGAGAGCGGACGTTTCGACGCGGCCCGGGCGCGACGGTCGCTGGAGGAAAGCCTCGGGCGGCTCGGTCTCGACCGCGTCCAGGTCCTGCACCTGCATGACCCCGAGCACGCCCGTGACCTGGGCGAGATCACGGGAAAGGGCGGGGCGCTCGAGGAGCTGTTCCGGATTAAGGAGGAAGGGCTGGCCCAGGCCGTGGGCCTGGCCATGGGCCGGATCGACATGATGCAGCCGCTCCTGCGCGATTGGCCCTTCGATGTGCTCATCAGCCACAACCGCTACACGCTCCTGAACCGCTCGGCCGACGCGATGTTCGACGAGGCGCACGCGAAGGGGATCGCGATCCTGAACGCCGCGCCCTACGCAAGCGGGGTGCTCGCCAAGGGCGCCGACGTGATGCCCCTGATCGCCTACACCCGAGCGAACGAGGTCCAGCTCGAGCCCGTGCGCCGGATAGAAGCCGCCTGCGCTCGTCACGGCGTGTCCGTGGGCGTGGCGGCGCTGCAGTTCTCGTTGCGCGCCCCGCGAATCACTTCCACCATCGTGGGCGTGACCAGGCCCGAGCGCGTGACCGAGACCCTGGATTGGGCGGCGACCGACATCCCCGACGCTCTGTGGCGGGAGCTGGAGGACCTGCCGGTCTCGACCGAGGACCCAGAGGCCAACCGGGACTACAAGCTCGGATAGGGTCTTGAGGGCGGCGGTCAGACCCCGCCCTTGCCGACCGGGCCTCTACGGAGGAAGCTGCCGAAACGCTCACGACGGAGGACGACATGCCTTGGCCCACCTTGCCCGCCGAGGGCGGCTGCCGCTGCGGCGCAGTCCGGTTCCGGGTGCAGGCGGCCCCGCTCCTGACGATGGCCTGCCACTGCCGGGGCTGCCAACGCATGACGGGCAGCGCCTTCTCGCTCTCGGTTGCCGTGCCGGAGGAGGGGTTCGAGATCCTGCAAGGTGACACGGTGCCGGGCGGGGCGGACAAGGCCTTTGGCCACCGCTTCTGCCCCGACTGCCTGAGCTGGGTTTGGACCAAGCACCCCATGATGCAGGGCTTCCTCAACGTGAGGTCCACCATGCTCGACGAGCCAAGCTGGACGCGGCCCTTCGTCGAGACCTGCGCGGCCGAGGGGTTTGCCTTCGTCACGTCCGGGGCTGTCCGCAGCTATCCCGGGTTCCCGTCCCAAGAGGAGTATCCCGCGCTTCTCGCCGAGTATCGGGAGTGGGCAGGGGACTGAGGCAGGCGGGGGCCGGCGTCGGCTCGTCGAGGTGGTGCGCAGGTCGGGCCGAGGGGTCACGGCCGCAGTCGAACCGATCCGGCATGGCTCGGCGGCATCTCGGCTTCTCATGCCGGGTCGGCCAGCTGGGCCAAGGCTTGCGCGGTCTCGGCATTGGCCGGGAAGAACGACTCGATGGCCAGCTCGGACAGACCGATGTCGAGTGCTGTGCCGAACACGGTGGTGGTCGAGATGAGGCGGAGCGGCCGGCGGTCCGGGCCGGTCGCAAGCTCCAGCGGCACGGCGAGGCCGCCGTAAAGGTCGGCCGCTGGCGTCGGCGGTCGGGCGTGCGGTGGCACGGGGTATCCGTTCAGTTCGTCCAAGAGCGTCACCAGCACCGGGTCGGGCACGGCCTCGACCTGTCGTGAAAGGCGAGCGAGAAGATGATCGCGCCAGTCGCGGAAGTTGCAGATGTGGGGCGCGAGCCCCTCGGGATGGAGGCTGAGGCGCAGCACGTTGGCGGCCGGGCCAAGAAGGAAGGGCGCCACCCCGACGAGCAGGGGCGCCACGGCGTCGTTGGCGGCGACCAGCGTCCAGTGCCGGTCGACGGCGAGCGCCGGGTGGGGCGCATGGCCCTGCAGAATGGCGTCGGCTGCGCGCCGGGCGGCGGCGAAATCGGGATGACCGAGCCCTCGGTCGCTCAGGAGCGGCGCGAAGCCCGCCGCCAAGAGCATGGCGTTGCGCTCGCGCGGTGGCACGGCCAGGTGCTCGGCCAGATGCAGGACCATCTCGCGGCTGGGCGAGGCGCGGCCGGTCTCGGCGAAGCTCAGATGCCGCTGGGAGATGCCGGCGTCCAAGGCCAGGTCGAGCTGGCTCAAGCGTCGGCGGTGGCACCAGGACTGGAGCAGCGCTCCAAAGGTGGGCGGGTGATCGGTCATGCCGGCACCCTGCGCCGGGCTGGGCAGCATGGCCATGACTTTCGTGGTAATCGCTTCGCCTCCGGCCCCGGTCCACCTTCGGGTCACGACGGCCCAAGTGGAGCCGCTGGACAACGGAGACCCGACATGACCGGCTTTTCCGCACGACCCGATCTCCGCCTCATCCTCCGCGTGGACGGGGCAGCCTGCCTCGTCATGGGCGCGGGGCTTGCGACCCTTGCCTCGCCGCTTGGAGCGCTGACCGACATGCCACCAGCCTTTCTCCGCGCTACGGGCCTGCTGCTGGTGCCGATCGCCACCATCATCCTGGCCATCGCCTCGCGCTCCAGGATCCCGGCCCGGGGCGTCGCCCTGATCGTGGCCGGCAACACGGCCTGGGTCGTGGCCAGCCTCGCCCTGCCGCTCTTGGGCCTGATCCAGCCCAACGCCCTGGGCTGGATGCTCCTGCTCGGGCAGGCCGCCGCCGTGGCGGGCCTGGCCGGGCTGGAGCAGGCGCACCGGCCCGGACGTCGGACGCGCATGTCGGAAGCATGATCCCTTGGGTCAGGCCAGACCCTCAGACGCCGGCTGGACGGCCCCACTAGACAGGACCGTCCAGCTTCCCCAAGCAGAAGTTCTCCGCCTTAGGTTGGCGCACCCTTTCCGACCGCGAGCCGCTGCGATGACCCAGCCGATCCTGCCCAACGAGGCCGCTCGACGGCTCTTTCTGGCGCGGCACGGCCTTCTGGACCGCCCTCGGCGACAGAAGCTGGCGAGCCTCGTGGACGCGCTCGGCTTCGTGCAGGTCGACTCGGTCCTGACGCTCGCGCGGGCGCACGACATGATCCTGTGGTCGCGCGATCCGGGCTACCGGCCGCCGCACCTGCAGACGCTCGTGCAGGGGCGTGGAGCCTTCGAACACTGGACCCACGACGCGGCCGTGATCCCCATGGCGTTCTGGCCCCATTGGCGGCACCGCTTCGACCGCGACCGCGCGCGGTTCGACTCGCGGTGGGCGAACCGGCAGGGGCCGGACTTCCGCGCCCAACTCGACCGGACGCTGCGGCACATCGCGGAGAACGGCCCCACCCGCAGCGGCGAGCTGGCCGAGGGTCCTCGCCAGGAGCCCGGCTGGTGGAACTGGCACCCCTCCAAGGTGGCGCTCGAGTATCTCTGGCGCGTTGGCGAGCTGTCGATCGCGCGGCGGGAAGGCTTCCAGAAGCTCTACGACCTCACCGAGCGGGTCGTGCCCGAGGCGGTCCGCACGGCCAAGCCCGCCCTGGACGTCACCGTGGACTGGGCGGCCAGCGCCGCCCTCGACCGGCTGGGCTTCGCCACGCCCGGCGAGATCGCAGCCTTCTGGGACCTGTTGACGCCGGCGGAGGCGCATGCCTGGGCCAAGGCGGCGCTGGCCCGCGGCGAGGTCGAGGAGATCCGGGTCGAGGGCGCGGACGGCACCCTGCGGCGCAGCCTCGCCCGTCCGGGGGTCGTGGAGGATGCCGAGCGCCTGCCCGAGCCCAGTGACAGGCTCAGGCTCCTGTCGCCCTTCGACCCCGC
Source organism: Rubellimicrobium roseum (assembly GCF_006152145.1). Lineage (GTDB taxonomy): Bacteria > Pseudomonadota > Alphaproteobacteria > Rhodobacterales > Rhodobacteraceae > Rubellimicrobium > Rubellimicrobium roseum. The sequence goes on from NZ_VDFV01000045.1 coordinate 16,723, forward strand.
CCTGCGCGACCGCGCCCGGGCCGAGCGACTGTTCGGTTTCCGGTACCGGATCGAGATCTTCGTGCCGGCGGCGCAGCGGACCTATGGCTATTACGTGTTCCCGATCCTGGAAGGCACCCGGCTCGTGGCCCGGGCCGACGTGGCGGCGCAGGCCGGGGTCGTGACGCTGCGCGCCCTCTGGCCCGAAACCCGGCAGCGCTGGGGCCGGGGGCGGACGGACCGGCTGATGGCGGAGCTGGAGCGGGTGGCGCAGCTCGCAGGGGCGACACGGATCGACCTAGCTGAGGGGTGGCTCCGGCAAGGGGCCTGAGCGCGGGCGGGCCCGACCTGTCTCGAACTGGAAATCGACGGCCACCGCAGCCTTGCGGCGCCTTACGCCCTCTTGGTCACGAGGTCGCCCGGGCGCAAGGTCCCCCCGGACAGCACCTCGGCATAGACCCCCATGTCGGCATGGCCGAACTGCTGGTGAATAAGGCGAGGCACGGGGATGTCGCGCTGGCCCGTGGCGGGATCGACCTCGGTCGCGGCACAGCGGCGCGTCCGCATGATGATGCGCATCGCGATCCCGCCCAGGTCGACGGTCTGGTCCACGAGGTCGAGCTCCGCGAAGGGCGGCCAGCCGTCGAAGTAGATGTTCGCGCGGAAGCGGAGCGGATCGACCTCCTGCCCGATACGTGCGCCCAAGTCCCGGACCGAGGCAAGGTTGATGAGCGAGACTGTGTTCATCATCTGTGGCGAGACGACCGACACGTCCGTGAACCGATGCGGCGCGGCATGGACGAAGCGGGGCGTCTCGTCCGCGGGCTTGTGGAGCCAAGCCGCCAGGAACGCCTGCGCCGCCTCGATGCCGTCGGCCGTGGCGAGATCGGCTCCCATCGCGGTCCGGCCTTGGATTCGGATCGACAGCCGGCGGCTCGGTCCGTCGAACTGCGTCCGCAACTCCGCAAGGCGCTCGTCCCGCATGAGCATGAGAAAGCGGCTCTTGGGCAGGACCTGTGGATGCGCCGGATCGAACCCGCTGTCGTGCCGGGCGAATCCGAAGAGCCGGTCGAAGGGGAAGCCCTCACCAGCCAGTAGCTCGACGCGGTCGAGCGGCTGCGGCGACAGGCCCTTGATGGGATAGTGATAGAGGTTGTGGATCGTGCCTTGCATGGGGAGCCTTCCAGTCGGATCGGGCGGCGACCGGGTCGGCCGGCGTGGCGGTGGTCGGGTCACGCCACGGCGATTACAGTCCGGCCGTTAGGACGTCAAAGACCCCGGCCCAGGCGGGATGGCAATCCCGACCGGACCCCGGCGAGACCGACGGCGGATCACGTGATCGCTGACGTATGTGCATCGTCCCGATCCCGGCCCGACCTACGTGCAGCGAGCCCTTCGGGACCGGACGTGGAAGGAGAGCCTTGGCATGACGTGGTCGTTTCCCATTGCGCGGTTTCTCGGTAGCGAGGTCCGCATCCATGTGACCTTTCTCCTCCTGCTGGTCTGGATCGGGGTGGCCCGCTACCTCGAGGGCGGTGCGGCGGCAGCGGTCGAGGGGCTCGTCCTCATCCTCGCCATCTTCGCCTGCGTGCTCGCCCACGAGTTTGGCCATGCCCTTGCCGCCCGGCGCTATGGCATCCGGACCCCTGACATTACGCTCCTGCCCATTGGCGGCGTGGCCCGGCTCGAACGCATGCCCGAGAACCCGCGCGAGGAGATCGTGGTGGCGCTGGCGGGACCGGCCGTGAATGTCGTGATCGCGGCCCTCCTAATCCTGCTCCTGGGCGCCCGTCTCGACTTGGAGTCGCTTCAGGCGCTGGACAACCCGGCTGCGAGCCTTCTCGCGCAACTGGCCTCGCTCAACCTGTTCCTCGTACTGTTCAACCTCATCCCGGCCTTCCCGATGGACGGAGGCCGGGTTCTTCGCGCGCTTCTCGCGCTGCGGCGCGGCCCGGTCGAGGCCACGAACATCGCGGCCCGGATCGGTCAGGGGCTGGCCTTCGTCTTCGGGTTCCTGGGACTGATGGGCAACCCCATGCTGCTGTTCATCGCCATCTTCGTGTACGCCGCCGCAAGCGCCGAAGCCCAGGCTACGGGCCTGGCCGACGTGACGCGTCGGCTGGGCGTGCGCGATGCAATGATCACGCAGTTTGAGACGCTCCACCCGCAGGCCACGGTCGAAGACGCGGTCGAGTGCCTTCTGCGCACCACCCAGCACGAGTTCCCGGTCGTGGACGGCGGCGGCGCCTTGCACGGCGTGCTCACGCGCAATGCTATCATCAAGGCGCTGCGCGAGACAGGCGCAGCCACGCCAGTGCTCGATGTCATGGAGCGCGATGTGCCCGTGGTGACGCTTCATGGCCGCCTCGATGCAGCGGTGCTGCACCTGCAGGACGGCGGCCGGCCGGTGGTCGCCGTAGCCGACGCAACCGGCCGCCTCGTCGGCTACATCACCTCGGAGAACCTGGGCGAGCTGATGATGATCCGGCAGGCGCAATGCGGCCCGCAATCCGGTCGGGGCGGTCCCCTGCTGCCTCAGTGAGGACGGCCGCCCTCGCGACGGGCCGCCGACAGGGCGCGGGGAGACGAAGGAACGGACGCGCGTTCGTTGCCCCTGACCGGCCTCAGCGTAGGTCACGTCGGGCCCGGTCGAGGAGAAGGCGGATGGCGCAGGACAGGGAGTGGCTGCAGGGTCGGCTGCTGGCGCGACCCGCGGGGGCGAACAGCCCGGCCGTCGGCAGGCTCAAAGCTGGACGCCACCCCCTCGGGCTCCGTCCGGGTCGGGATGGGCTTCTTCGGGTGCCAGCCTCATTGCGTCTGCCAGTGCCACTTCTGATCATTCTGCACGGCGCCGGAGGCACGGCGGTCCAGTCGCTCTCCCTCGTGGCCGACCGAGCGGAGCGGCATGGTGTGCTGGTGCTCGCCCCGGAGTCGGAGGGGAGCACCTGGGACGTGATCCGGCCCGGCTACGGGCCCGACGTGAGCCACATCGACCGGGCGCTCGGCCGCATCTTCGCCTCCTTCGAGGTCGATGCCGAACGGATCGCGGTGGGCGGCTTCTCAGACGGCGCCTCCTATGCGCTCTCGCTCGGGATCACCAACGGCGCCCTCTTCCGCGACATCCTGGCCCTCTCCCCGGGCTTCACCGCGCCGACGCAGGCCGAGGACGCGCCCCGGATCTTCATCTCGCACGGGACCGAGGACCGCGTCCTGCCCATCGACCGCTGCAGCCGAAGGCTCGCCCCGGCGCTGCGTGAGGCCGGCTATGACCTCGACTACCGCGAGTTCGCGGGCGGACACGTGGTGCCGACGAAGATGGTGGACGCAGCCTTCGCCCGCTTCCTGGGCGAGACCGGCTGACATTGCCCGACCAAGCCTAACCTGCGCGCCCACCGCGTTCAGCGGCTCCAACCCACGGGTCTCCTTGACGCGGACAATGCCGTTGTACTCTCCCGACAACACTGAGCATAGCCTCGAGTCCTCGGTATGCTTCTTCCGAGGCAATGCACTGAGATCAGGCCATGTGGCCGGACTAAAGTCGGTGTGCATGCTGTACTTAACGTGTTTTGTGCACCGCCCCGTCGCACCGGTCATGGAACAGTTTCCTGAAACCTCGGCTTTGCCACACATCAAGGCTGCGTCGGTCGACTTGCCACAAGAAGGGTCCTCATGATTTCCGACCTCGAAGAAATGATCCGACAGCGCGCCCACGCGGTTTGGGAGCAGGAGGGCCGCCCTCACGGCCGCCACGAAGAGCACTGGCAGATGGCCGCCGCCGAGATCACACAGGAACTCGACCGTATCAAGGCAGCTCACGCGCCGGCCACAGCGGAGGAGGTCGAGGCGCCAGCGGCTCCACGCAAACGCCGGCCGCACCGCGCTGAGGGCGGTGAGCCGGCCACGGCCCCGCGCATGTGCCGGATAAGCAAGACCACCTTCGGCGAGAGCGTTGCCCTTGGTGATGAACCAGCGGCCTCTGACGAGGTTCATCGGAACGCCCCTCACAGGCGTGGTCGCAAGGCAGCAAATGAGGTGCAGGCCGAGGCGGGATCGGTCGCCGCAAAAACGACCCGCCCGCGCGCTACAAAGGGCACTGAGGGCGCCCAGTCCGAACCGGCTGCCGACGCGGCTCCGAGGTCACGGCGCAACAAGGGCGAGGCGGCCCACGCCAGCTCTGACACTAGCGCGACAGAACGCCCGGCCAAGCGCGGCCGGAAGCCCAGGCCTGAGACCGAAACTATCCATTAGCCTCGGTCACACCGCCGAATCGAGGTGCAAACCAGAAGTCAATCAGCTGGGCACATTGTCGTGTTGTCGCATCTGAGCCCTCAGTCCGACGGACCTCAGGAGAATGGGAAAGCCTTGTCATGGCTCCCCCGCTACGCCGTCCACCTCGATCTTCTGCCGGCGGCGTCCGTGGGTTTGTAGCGAGAGCGGCGAAACCGACAGTACTGATCAGTGGGGAACGCCTATGCGAGTGACCGTTGCGCCAGAAATCTGGGCTTTGATGTTTGGCTTCCCGCTGTGCCTCTCTTGGCCGGAGTGGGGCTTGGCTCAGGAGATGAGCGTCATTGAACGGCTGATCGCGGAGCAGTACCCCTGCAAAGACCTTGAGGGCACACAACTGGGGATCCCCTTCGACATTTCTGTCCTCCAAGACGTCAGCTTGGACGGAGCCGAGATCAGCCTTCGAGAAGACAAGGTCAGCGCAACGTTTGCGGGTCGTCTCGCCTGCAGGACCTCAGACAATGCTGTCCTGTCAAGCGACGCCGCAGCCTCGGTCCAGATGAGCGCTTCGTTGTCGCTCGCGGATTGCTCCATTGGGGCGCTTGAAGTGGTGCTGAGCGAGTTCGGTGGAGACTTCGGTCCGATCCTGGAGGTTCTTGCCCCCGTCCTGGAGGTCGTCCTTGAGGAGGCCGCCCGCGGGTCGCTCGTGCAGGCCTGCCAAGACTTCGGCGCGAGTTGAGACATTCGACCGCGACGGCCAAGTGCTTGAGGCGTTCGTGTCCAGAACATGGGACAGCCGTGCAGCACGTACATTCTTGCGCAGGCGATGCCCGAGGAACTCGGCTTGGGCGAGACAGGGCGCAGCCCAGTCTGTTTGGTTCTGTCTGACTGCCACTGCAATGACTTGAGGCTGGTGGGATTGCTTCGGTGAGGTTCACCACGGCAAAGATTAGAGATGCGGCGGCACGAATTCAGCCGTGGGCATTGAAGGCGGTCACGTCTTCCGACCTGGACCGAACGGGAAGCTCGATTTCCGCGGCTTGCTTCGGATTGCTCCTTGGCCGAGACTCGGCTTGGGCCGGGCAGGGCCGGGAGAGATGTGCATGTGCAGCATGGGCTTGAGAGTGGCGCTTTCGGCACTCCTGCTAGCGGGCTGCGGTGAGCGCGCCGATTTGCCCCTTTCGGCTGGGATCGGGCCTGACCCAGCTCTGCCCCCGCCGGAGCGCAGCGTCATCCCGACGATTGATATTGCCCCAGCCGAGGGATGGCTCCCGGGCGAGACGCCAGTCGCGGCGGAGGGTTTGGAAGGTCGTGGCCTTCGCCGAAGGGCTCGACCATCCGCGCTGGCTCTATGTTCTGCCGAACGGCGACGTGCTGGTGGCGGAGACGAACAAGCAGCCGGCGCCCCCACGCAGCTTGAGAGGTTTCTTCCAGCAGCAATTGATGCAGGTGGCCGGCGCCGAAGTGCCGAGCGCAGACCGGATATCTCTCTTGCGCGACCAGGACGGAGACGGCGTTGCCGATCTGCGGACCGTGCTCCTCAACGGCCTTACCTCCCCCTTCGGCATGGCTCTCGTCGATGACACTCTCTATGTCGCCAACACCGACGCCTTGCTGCGGTTTCGGTACCGGCCGGGCGCAACGCGCATCGAGGGCCCGGGCGAGCGCGTACTCGCGCTGCCTGCGAACCCGCCCAACTATCATTGGACCAAGGGGCTGCTGGCCAGCGACGATGGCCGCCAGCTGTTCGTTTCTGTAGGATCGAACAGCGACCATGCGGAGAGCGGCTTGGACGCGGAACGGGGCCGCGCGGCAATTTGGGAGATCGATCTGGCATCGGGTTCCGCAAGTGTCTTCGCCTCGGGGTTGCGCAACCCGGTCGGAATGGACTTTGAGCCGCAAGCCGGTGCGCTCTGGACCGTCGTAAACGAGCGCGACGAGCTCGGCAGCGACCTCGTTCCGGACTATCTCACCCGCGTGCGCGAGGGCGAATTCTACGGCTGGCCTTTCTCCTACTGGGGAGGCAACCTCGATCCCAGGGTTCATCAGACCCGGCTGGATCTCGTCGCGCGCGCCGTCGTGCCGGATTATGCACTCGGCGCCCACGTCGCCCCCCTCGGGCTGGTGTTTGCTGAAGGAGCCCGCCTCGGGCCGCGCTTTCAGGAAGGAGCCCTCATCGGCCGACATGGATCGTGGAACCGCCGCCCGCCCAGCGGCTATGACGTGATCTTTGTGCCATTCCGTGACGGTGCCCCAGCGGCTGCTCCCATCCAAGTTCTGACCGCTTTCCTCGGCCCCGATGGCGAGGCTCGCGGCAGGCCCGTAGGAGTGGCCGTTGCTCGGGACGGCGCACTTCTGGTCGCAGACGACGTCGGGAATGCGATCTGGCGCGTGAGCGCCAAAGCTGCAACAGAGTAATCCGCCGTCCTGATTTTGGTTTACTTCTTTAGTCCCGACGAAGTGCCACTAACCCACTAGGCACACCCGCATCGCTGCCACTGAACTATCGGAGCGCCTTGGCTTGAGCGGGCAGGGGCGAAAGCTACAAATGGATCCCGAGACCAACCATTGCCGACGAATTTCCTACCAAATATCGGCCGGCGGGCTTACCGTACTCTGTAGTAGTGGGATCTTTCTCCGATGGACCCACAGCCTACAGAAGCTCGCCGCTGTTGACTCCTCGGTCCACAACCTCGTCAACGCGGAACGAATCCTCACAAGCCGCCGAGTTTACAAGCAGGCCTGCGCTGCCGCCTCTGTCGAATGGCGGCAGTTCTGTGCCGCCTAAGATCAAGACCACCTGTAGAAATCGAGACGAGTTCGCATTCGTCTGACACCACCTGTCGATGGCTTTCAGGATGGGCTGCAGCATGGGTCCCAACGTCAGGTGGCTCGGAAGGTCATCGTGCAGCAGAGTTGTTGCTCTTGCCTTGCCTTGATGTGGGCATCCGTGAGGCTGAGGCACGACATTAGGACCGGCCGCGGACGACTTTGAAAGGTGGCGCTGGGCCACCTCGAAGAGCCGGGTGTCCTCAGCCGGCCGACTTTTCTGTTCGCTCCTGCTTCGCCGCACCCAGTTGCGCAGACTTGCTCCCTTCGGCCCTGCGCTGATTCCCGCTGCCTCCTGGAACATCTCTCCAGAGCCTGTGTTGTGCGCCGGGCGGCAGGTTCCGCCCGTTCCTGAAGATTGCTCAACAGGAGGAAGACGACATGGCTAACTGGACCAAGCTGGCCGGCGCGACCGCCCTGGCGCTGCTTCTGGCTACCCCGACCGTCGCTCAGGAGGCGGAGGAGGCCGTCGAGGATCCCGTGGATGTGGGCGCGTGGGACACCGACGCCGACGGGGCCCTGAGCGAGGAAGAGTTTGGCGCGGGCTTCGGCGAGACCGGCGCCTTTGGCGAATGGGACTCCGACGATGACGGAGCCCTGAGCGAGGAGGAATACACCGCCGGCTACGGCGAGGAGACGGACATGGCCGCCTTCGGCGAGGTGGACGAGGACGGGGATGGCGCCCTCACCGAAGAGGAGTTCGGCGCCGGGATCTACAGCGGCTATGATGCGGACGCGAGCGGCATCATCGAGGAGCCTGAACTGGGCGACGTGGGCGACGATATGGGCGACGGCGGTCTTTTCGACGTCTGATGGACACGATCTCGGTCTCAGGATTTGGAAAGGGGCCCGGAGGGTCCCTTTCTGGTCGGGCCGGATGTCAGCCTGGCGGGGTTAATCAAGCTGTGCCGCCTTTAGGCCAGAGGGGCTCCTCCCGGATGTAGTCGCGCGTCGTGGGTGAGTTCTGCAGGTCGGCCCGACGCCCCATCATGCCGTCACGATAGCCCTCGCGCGGCGGACGGCGGCGCGGGGCATAGACCGCGTCGCGGTAGGTCTTGTCGAGCTCGGTCAGGTCATGAACGTCCTCCGGGCGGCGCATGACCTCCTGGATCCGGGCGATATCTGCGTCCTCGTCCACCTCGACAGAGACGACGTAGTCGCCGTTGCGGATGGCCTGTTGGTAAGTGCGGGTGTCTTCCTCCGGCAGATGGAGGTCATGAAGAGCGTCGAAGGCATCCGCATAGACAAGATCGGCCTCGCTGTAGGCGGGCATTCCCAGTCCGTAGCCGGGCATCGCGCCCATGTAGGCGCCCGGAACCATGCCCGCTCCCACATAAGCGCCTCCCGCGGTGCCCACGGCCGGAACGATGCCGTCGGCCGGATCGACGGTTCCGGACGTGTCGGCGGCGTTCGGGTCAGCGGTGCGCACGTCCTTGTGGATGACGGTGATGTGGTGTCGAGCCAGGCCGAGACGCTCAAGCTCGTCCCGGACCAGATGGGCGACGTCGCGGGTTCGGTAGATGGCAGTGATCGCGCGTTGCATCGGGATCTCCTCCTCGGACCGGCGGGCAGACCCGGATGATCCTGCGGCTCCGCCGGCCTCGTCTTGACCCGGAACAACCCTTGGGCCGCACGGTCGGTTTCCCTCTCTGGCCACCGTGCCGGGATTGGTGGCGGCCATCAGGGCCCGCCTGAGGCCAGAACCTTTCGCGCGCTCCTGCGTTTCTTCTTCGAGACACGATCGCAACACATCGCCATGGAGGCCAAGATGGTAAGAGGCATTCTCAAGGGCCTGGCCGCGGGCTGGGTCATCAACAAAGTCCGCAAGGGGCTCAGCCGGCGTCGCCGCCGCTATTGAGCCGCAAGATCCATCGAGAGACGCGAGGCGGCCCCTTCGAGGGCCGCCTTGTTGCATCCGAGCCGCCCACTGCGTCAGCCCGCCGGCCGGAACAGCAGCAAGTCGGCCCTGGCCCAGAGCAGGTTGCAGAGGAGCAGGACCCCGGGGCCGAGCAGGGCCGGCACAATCACCTCGGGTCCCGCTCCGGCCACTCCGGCGGCCAGGGCGAGAGCCGCCGCCAGCGTGGCCGGCACCCGGCTCAGGAGCACCACGCTACGGAAGAGATCGGGCCAGGCTGTGGGCCAGCCGAACGGCGGTGGAGCACCGGGCCGGTGCAGCGCGCTGCCGAACTTGCCGAGGGCGTGCATGAGGCCGGCGGTCGCGGCCAGCAGAGGCATTCCAAGGAGCGCCAGCGAGATCCCCAGCGCCACGGCGCCGATGGCTGACAGAAGATCGCCCTGCCGGTTGAGGCGGGCGTCGGGTCGATCCGGATCCGCCCAGGCGCGGTGATAGACTTCCCCGCTCCAGAAGAAGACCAGCGTGGCGACCGTGAGCGCCACGGCGCTGCCGCTGCCCGCGAGATAGCCCGCCGCCGCGGTGGCGGCCTCGCCCGAGCCGCCGGCGTTCCAGGCGGCGAGCGCAAGCCCGCCCAGGAGTCCGATGGCGTTGCCGATGTTGTAGTATCCCCCGGGACCCGCCATCCGAGCGGCCAGCTCGCACAAGGCGCGCGTTCGTGGCCGGGCGAGGGTCACATAGGGGCCTGGCAGTGGGACCGTAGATGAAGAAAACCCGGAAAGGCCGCCCGCCGGCCCCGTCCCTGACTCGTCGATCAACACGATAACCTTCCTCCCTCGGAAAACGGAGGGGCACCGGCCGCCTCCGGAGACGACTGAGCATGCGTAGGGTCGCGCGGGCCCGCTCCTCCACGAGCCCGAGGACGATTGTTTGCAAACGGCACTGATGTTGGGCGGATCGTACCAAAAATGGGCAGCCCCGGCAGCCCTCATGCGAGAGCTGGTTGAGGACCGGCGGGTTTGCGCATCCCTGAAGATGACGCTGTCATGGCCATCCCGCTTGAGCAGAGCAGGCGCCTGCTACACTCGTACGACGACCAATCGCACCCCCTTTCGCTACGTCCGCACCAAGCCTGAGTTCATCCGGCTCGATGTGATACTCTGCCTGACGGGTTCCGGGCTGATAGTTCGGGCGCCTGGCAATGAGGCCGCAGCGCAGAGAAGGTTCGACGCCAGTCTCGTCTGCTCCGCCACTTGCCTTGGCGAAAGGTGTCTCCCGGTCCGGCTGCGACTGGATTTTTCCGTGACATTCGAGGGTTGTGCGACGCAGGCTGTTCACCGGCGTCGGCGCTGGGAGGCTCGAAAGCGTTCTCTCCGGGCCGTTTTTCTCCGGAGCTGATGACTGCGCCAGTCTGGTGAAGAGCTTGTAGGGCATTGGTCATCAAGGTGAAATGCTTGACGACGGAATGGCTTCGATCCCAGTTCCTGTTGGGCTAGCGGGACCGATATCCAACCGGGCCGGTGTAGCCCTCCTTCGCGAGCTGGTCATGACCTTGATGCCCTTTCAGGAGCAAGTCGCCGGCCTGGACGCAGTTGCCCTTGCCCGTCGGCTGATCGGCGCGAACCTCCTTGTTCGAGGCGCCGGAGGTATCATCATAGAGACGGAAGCCTACGGACAAGATGACCCGGCCTCCCATAGCTTCCGTGGCCCCACGCCCAGGAACGCGTCCATGTTCGGCCCGACTGGGCACGCCTACATCTACCGCTCCTATGGCATCCATCTCTGTCTCAACGTGGTCGCTCGGCCAGGAGAGGCGGTGCTGATACGGGCGCTTACCCCACAGGTGGGTTTGGAGCTCATGCAGATGCGCCGCGGGAGCCCCTTCCTCTGCAGCGGCCCTGGACGCCTGACCCAGGCTCTTGGGATCCGCCCCGAAGACGACGGCGCCCCCTTTGACGCGACTGATTTCTCGATCACCCTCCCGTCCACGACGGCCGAACTGCTGGTGGGGCCCCGCATCGGGATCAGCAAGGCAAAGGACCTGCCTTGGCGCTTTGGACTTGCCGGAGCAGGCGGTCTCAGTCGGCCGTTCCCTCGGTAGATGCCTTGACCCGACTCAGCATCGCGAGCGCTTGAACGAGGTCCCGCTCGTCTGATGGCTTCTCACAGTGGGACACCTTCCTAGGGCTTGTTGACGTTCACCTCAGTCGGATGACGGTGGCTGCCAAGGAGATGAAGGCGCTGAAGCTT
>NZ_VDFV01000046.1 GCF_006152145.1 Rubellimicrobium roseum
TGCGCCAAAGGGGTCCCGTTTGGACGCCGATCACCCCGGAAGCGGGGTCCTTATTCCATGCTGATCAACACCGCTGAAAGACCAGAGCCGTTACAGGTCCTGACCTTAGGCCGAGGAGGAGCTGAAACGTCTTCCCATCTCCGGCCGTCTCCTGGAAGGCGCTCACGAGCGCCTTCTGGATCGCGTCGGCCGCGTCCGCGGTCAGGACCAGCTCCTCGGGCAGTACAAGCGCGACCAGAACATGATCGGAGGACACCGGCTCGACACAGCCCGCTTCATCCCTGCTCCACTACGAGAGGCAGAGGCTGCCATGTCCGACCTGGAACGCCATATCAACCGGGAGCGGAAGGCGCCGACCCACGCGCTCATCGACATGGCCCTCGTCAACTATCAGTTCGAGACCATCCACCCCTTCGCCGACGGCAACGGCCGCCTGGGCCGCATGCTCATCTCGCTGATGGCCGTCACGGAGACAGTCGTGGACATGCCCGTCCTTTACATGAGCCCGGAACTCGAGCCGCGGAAAGACGCCTACATCGACCTGATGTACCAAGTCTCGGCCAAGGGCACCTGGATCGACTGGATCAGCTTCTTCCTCGAGGTGACGACGCTCAGCGTCACCCGGACCGTCCGCACCATCGACCGGGTGCTACGCCTGCATGTGGAATACCGTGCCCGCGCCATGGCGGCGAGCCGCAGCAACAAGCTCCTCGGCGTCATCGACTTGATCTTCGACCGTCCCGTCGTGCAGGCTAGGACCATCGTGGAGCGGATCGGAGTGACCGACGCCGCGGCCCGAACTCTCCTGCGCCAGCTCACCGAGCTTGGCATTCTGGTCGAGAGCGGGTCCTATCACCCCGCAGCTTGGTTTGCGCGGGAGCTGATCGACATCCCCCGGCCAGACATCGAATCATCTGGCGACCTCCGACGGTACTCAGGTTCCTCGTCGCCTGACGTGCGTCGGGCGGAAGCTCCTGCAATCGCAGCACCGCCTAGAGGCCAGGACCCGGAGCGCACCACCGCGCCTTAGCCGATGCATTCTGTAGCCCAGGTGTAGCCCAAACCAGCGCCCGCGAGCCTTCCGGCCGCGAGGATACCATCCGCTGCTTCGAAATTTTTATAATTCTCAGGGATTTAGTGTGGTAGCGGAGGAGGGACTTGAACCCCCGACACGCGGATTATGATTCCGCCGCTCTAACCAGCTGAGCTACTCCGCCACGGGCCCTGCATCTAAGGCCTGCGCGGGGAGTCGTCAACCGGCAAAGTGACGGCGCCGCCCCCTTCCGGCCTGCCGCGACTTCGGCCATCAAGACGGGGGCGAGCCGCCGGAGGAACCCCGCATGAACATCGTCGACCGCATCGCCCCCCTCGTGGGACCGGCCCATGTCCTCGCCGGAGAGGCCGCCGCCCCCTGGGCACGCGACTGGACCGGCGCCTACCGGGGCGAGCCGCTCGCCGTCGTCCGCCCCGGCTCCACGGCCGAGGTGGCCGAGGTGCTCCGCCTCGCCCATGACAGCCGCACGCCCGTGGTCCCCGCCTCGGGGCGCACCGGGCTCACCGGGGCCACGCACGCACCCGGCGCGCTGGTCCTCTCGCTCGACCGCATGAACCGCATCCGCGCCCTCAAGCCCGGCCCCCGGATCGTCGTGGCCGAGGCGGGGGTGATCCTCGACCAGCTCCACCAGGCCGCCGACTCGGTGGGCCTCCAGTTTCCGCTCACCTTCGGGGCCAAGGGCTCGGCCATGATCGGAGGGGCGCTTTCGACCAACGCCGGAGGATCGAACGTCCTGCGCTACGGCTCGGCGCGCGAGCAGTGCCTGGGCCTGGAGGTCGTCCTCGCCGACGGCCGCGTCCTCGACTTGATGTCCGAGTTGCACAAGGACAACTCGGGCTACGCGCTGCGGCACCTGTTCATCGGGGCGGAAGGCAGCCTCGGGATCATCACGGCCGCCGTCCTCAAGCTGGTTCCCCGCCCCCGCGCCACCGCGACGGCCATGGTCGCCGTGCCCTCGATCCCCGCCGCGCTCGACCTCCTCGCCCGCTTGCGCGAGGCCACGGGCGGCGCGGTCGAGGCCTTCGAATACATGCCCCGCTCCTACATCGAGGCCCACCTCGCCCATTTCCCCGGCGCGCGCGAACCGTTCGAGGCGCCCCATACGCACAACGTCATGGTGGAGGTCGGGGCCACCGCCCCCCGCGACGCCGAGCCCGGCCCCGACGGCACGGTGCCCGTCGTGGCGCTGGTGGAGCAGGTGCTGGCCGACCACATGGAGACGGGGCAGGTCCTCGACGCCGTGGTCGCCCGCTCCGAATCGCAGCGGCGCGAGATGTGGGCCCGGCGCGAGGCGGCGGCCGAGATCACCTTCCTCAAGCCTTACTTCGTGGACACCGACATCGCCGTGCCGCTCGACCGGCTGGAGGACTTCCTCCTCACCATCCGCCGCCGGCTGGCCGAGGTGGACCCCGAGGCCACCGACTTCCTCGTCTCGCACCTGGGCGACGGCAACATCCACTACACCGCCTATCCGACGCGCGGCGACAAGGCGCACCTCGCCCAGATCCGCGCGCTCGTGGACGACACGGCGGTCAGCCTCGGCGGCAGCTTCTCGGCCGAGCACGGGATCGGGCAGTCCAAGCTCTCGGCCATGCGCGCCCACAAGGACCCGGTGGCGCTGGAGGTCATGCGCAGCCTCAAGGCCGCGCTCGACCCGCGGGGCCTCCTGAACCCCGGCAAGACGGTGCCGCCGGCGGGGTTCTAGCTCCAGGCCGCGAAGAAGTCCGGCCCCGCCTCGCGCCGCATCCGGCAGGCCATGACGCCGCCGATGTCGGCGCCCTCCTCCAGCGGCCCGGTGCAATCGTCGGCCATCACCCGGCTCCCGTCGGGCTGCAGGATCTCGCCCCGCAGCCGCAGCCGGTCGCCCTCGATCTCGGCCAGCCCGGCGATGGGCGTCTGGCAGGACCCGTCGAGCCCCGCGAGGAAGGCCCGCTCGGCCGCCAGCCGCAGCCCCGTGTCGCGGTCATGGATCAGCGCCAGCATCTCGGCCACCCGCGCGTCATCCGTCCGCCGCTCGACGCCGATGGCCCCCTGCGCGATGGCGGGCAGCATGGCGTCGGGCGGGATGGGCCGGGCGGGCACGTCGGCGTAGCCCAGCCGGTTCATCCCCGCCATCGCCAGGAACGTGGCCTCGGCCACCCCCTGCGCCAGCTTCGACAGCCGCGTCTGCACGTTGCCCCGGAACTCCACTACCCGCAGATCCGGGCGCCGCGCCAGAAGCTGCGCGCGCCGACGCAGGGACGACGTCCCCACCACCGCCCCCTCGGGCAGGTCGGCAAGCCCCGCGTGCTCGGTCAGCGTCACGAAGGCGTCGCGCGGGTCCTCGCGCGGCAGGTAGCAGTCGAGGCTCAGCCCCTCGGGCTGCGCGACCGGCATGTCCTTCATGGAATGGACGGCGAGATCGACGTCGCCCGCCAGCAGCGCTTCCTCGATCTCCTTGGTGAACAGGCCCTTGCCGCCGATCTGGGACAAGGGCCGGTCCTGCACCGCGTCGCCCGTGACGCGGATGACGACGATCTCGAAGGCGTCCTCGGGCAGGCCCGTGGCGGCCATCAGCCGGGCGCGGGTCTCGTGGGCCTGGGCCAGCGCCAGGGGCGAGCCGCGCGTGCCGATGCGAAGGGGGGCTTGGGTCATGTCAGACCCTTACGCAAAGCCGCCCTTCGGGGCAACTCTCAGCGCCGGCGCATCTCCGCGAGCCACCAGACCAGCAGCCCGCCCGCCAGCGCGCCTCCCAGGGCGGCGGCCAGCAGCCCCGCCGAGGGGTCCGCGACGCCCAGCCGCGGCAGAAGCCAGAAGGCCAGCATCTCGGCCGTGATCGCGAGAAGAAGGAACAGGGCCCCGAGGGCCTGGGTCAGCGTCATGACGGTCCTCCGCCGTGAAGTCCAACAAGCGCCATCCTATCACGTCCCCCACCCCCGCGTCCACGCCGACGCTTGACAATCGGGCCGCCGGACGGGCACCCGGAGGCCATGACCAAGCTCCTCCTGCGCGCCCTCGCGGGCGAGACCCTGCCCGTCCCGCCCATCTGGATGATGCGCCAGGCGGGCCGCTACCTCGCCGAGTACCGCGCCACGCGCGAACGGGCGGGCAGCTTCCTCGACCTCTGCTACAACCCGGACCTCGCGGCCGAGGTGACGCTCCAGCCGATCCGCCGCTTCGGCTTCGACGCGGCGATCCTCTTCGCCGACATCCTCCTGATCCCGCAGGCCCTGGGCCTCGACCTCACCTTCGAGGCCGGCGAGGGCCCCCGCCTTTCGACCGTGACGACCGAGGCCGACCTCGCCCGCCTCAAGCCCGTGGACGCCATCCACGACACGCTCTCGCCCGTCTACGAGACGGTGCGCATCCTCTCGCGCGAACTGCCCTCGGAAACCGCGCTGATCGGCTTCGCGGGCGCGCCCTGGACGGTGGCGACCTACATGATCGCGGGCCGGGGCACGCCCGACCAGGGCCCGGCGCACGACCTCATCCGCACGAACCGCCCGCTCTTCGAAGCCCTCCTCGACCGTCTCACGGACGCGACCATCGACTACCTGTCCCGCCAGGTGCAGGCCGGGGCCGAGGTCGTGAAGATCTTCGATTCCTGGGCCGGCTCGCTCCAGGGCGACGACTTCCGCGCCTACAGCCTCGATCCCGCCCGCCGCATCACCGCCGCCCTCAAGCAGCGCCACCCCGGCCTTCCCGTCATCGCCTTCCCGCGCGGCGCGGGTGAACGCTTCGAGGGGGCGCATGCCGCCACGGGGGCCGACTGCATCGCGCTCGACGACGGCGTGGCGCCCGAATGGGCGGCCCGGCATGTCCAAGCCGCGGGCTGCGTGCAGGGCGCCCTCGCCTCGCCCCACCTTGTCACCGGCGGCCCCGAGCTGGTCGAGGCCACGCGCCGCGTGGTCCGCGCCTTCGCGGGCGGCCCGCACATCTTCAACCTCGGCCACGGCATCACGCCCGACGCGAGCGTGGAGAACGTCCACCGCATGATCGACACGGTGCGCGAGGGCCGCCATGGATGAGCGCTACCGTCTGGTCGAGGGCGTCCCCCCGGTCGAGGACTACTGCCGCCTCCGCGCGATCTCGGGCCTGACGCCCCGGACGCCCGAGGCCGCCCGGCTCGGCCTGCCCCACACCGTCCACGGCGTCCATGTCCAAAGGGACGGCGCCATCGTCGGCATGGGCCGGGTGATCGGCGACGGCGCGCTGGTCTTCCAGGTCGTGGACGTCGCGGTGGACCCCGCGCACCAGGGGCGCGGCCTGGGCAAGGCGATCATGGGGGCGCTCGTGGCGCATCTGCGCGCCCGCGTGCCGGCCGAGGCCTATGTGAGCCTCATCGCCGACGGCGAGGCCCACCGCCTCTACGCCCAGTTCGGCTTCGAGCCCGTCGCCCCCGCCTCCATCGGCATGGCCCAGTGGCTGCGCTGAGGCGCGGCCGGGTCACGATCGGGCCATCCCGCCCCTGAACGCGTTCCGCCGGGGTGTTGCGCGCACCGGGGGAGGACCGTTCGGTGCTGTAGGGAACCGTTAACCCTTGCCTGCGAGGCTGGTCCCACATCGCGGGGCCGCTGGCGGGACATGACTCTCCCACCTTCGGAAGGCACCCCCGTGCCCCGCTCTTTGCAGGTCCTGAAAGCGTGCCTTCGGACCACTGGGACCACCCCCAGCCGCCGCGCGTCGTGGACGCGCCCCCTGCCCGCCCGGAGTGGCGTCCCGCGGGCAGCTCTCGGAGGCCGTCCCCTCATGCCCCCAGATGGGGCGGAAACGCTCCGATCCCCTTTCAGGCCCACTTCGCCAGCGGCGGCAGGCTCATCAGCACCGCCTCCGCGTCGTGCCCCGACGCGAGCCCGAACTTCGTCCCCCGGTCGTAGACCAGGTTGAACTCGGCATAGAGCCCCCGGTGGATGAGCTGCCGGTCCTTGTCGGCCTCCCCCCAGGGCTGCGCCACCCGCCGCTCCGCCAGGGGCAGCCAGGCCGGCAGGAAGGCCTTGCCGATATCCACGATCATCGCGAAGTCCCGCTCCCAGTCGCCCGAGTTGCGGTCGTCGAGGAAGATGCCCCCCACGCCCCGCGCCCGGCTCCGGTGCGGCACGAAGAAGTACTCGTCCGCCCAGGCCTTCTGGCGCGGGTACTCCTCCGCCCCATGGGGATCGAGATGGTCCTTCAGCACGCCGTGGAAATGCGCCGTGTCCTCCCCGTACTCGATCGCCGGGTTGAGGTCGGTGCCGCCCCCGAACCACCAGGCGGCGGGCGTCCAGAACATCCGGGTGTTCAGGTGCACCGCCGGGACATGCGGGTTCCGGGGATGCGCGACAAGGCTGATCCCGCTCGCCCAGAAGCGCGGGTCCTCGGCCACGCCCGGCACGCCCCGCGCCGCCATCGCCCGCTGCGCCTCCGTCCCCAGCACGCCGTGGACGGTGGACACGCCCACCCCCATCTTCTCGAAGACGCGCCCGCCCTTGAGCGTGGCCATGACGCCCCCGCCCGCGTCGCCCCCGTCGGGCGCGCTGCGGCGGGTCTCGCGGAACTGGAACCGGCCCGGCGCGATCCCTTCGGTCCCCGCCGCCTCGCCATCCTCCAGCCCCTCGAAGGCCGCCACGATCCGGTCCCGCAGCTCCCCGAACCAGGCCGAGGCGCGCGCCTTTTCCCCGCTCATCATCCCGTCCATCACCCTCTCCGTGCTATCGGATAACGGACCTAGCACCCTTCCCCGCCCCTCTCCACCGGGCTAGGACATGGAGGACCAAGGAGTTTCCGTCATGCGCCGCCTCGCCCCCGCCGCCGTCCTGCTCTCCGCGCTGGCCCTTTCGGCCTGCCAGACGCCCCGCGAAAGCTGCATCGCCGGCGCCTCGCGCGAGCTGCGCACGGTGGACCTCCTCATCCGCGAGACGCAGGGCAACCTGAACCGCGGCTACGCCATCGAGACTTCGCAGCGCATCGACGTGGACCGCGAGATCTGCGAGGTCGAGCTCGAGGACGGCACCGAGCGGCGCTATTGGTGCGAGGACACCGACGTGGTCGACGTCCAGCGCCCCGTCGCCATCGACCTCGCGACCGAGCAGGCCAAGCTCGACGGCCTCCTCGAACGCCGCGCCGCCCTGGCGGCCGAGCGCGACGCCCGCGTGCAGGCCTGCGTCGCCACCTACCCCGAGTGAGCGGCGCTCAGCGCCTCGTCCGCGTCACGCTGCGCCCGCTCGGACGCGGCGGGGCGCCGGGCTTGGCCTTGAGCGGCTGCGCGGCGTGCAGCAGCTTGAAGCCCGCGTCGCCCCCGATCTCGGCCACGTTGCGGAACGTCTCGCCCAGCACCGTCTCGTAGGGCAGGTGCCGGTTCGCCACCAGCCAGAGCTGCCCCGAAGGCGTCAGTGCCTTGGCCGCGGCCTTGATGAACGCCACGCCCAGCTCCGGGTCCGGCCGGCGGCCGACATGGAACGGCGGGTTCATGACCACCCCGTCATAAGGCCCCCGCAGCCCCACCCGCGCGTCCTCCCACAGGAAGCGCGCACGCGGATCGGTCACGTTCGCCCGCGCGCAGTCGAGCGCCAGCCGCTCGGCCTCGATCAGGTCGATGGACTCGACGCCCTCGCGCGCCAGCGCCGCCAGCGCCAGCACCCCGATGCCCACGCCGAAATCGGCCATCCGGCGCGGCAGCTTCGCCGGCAGCGCTTCGGCCAGCATCAGCGACGCCCGGTCCGCCCCGTCCGCGCTGAACACGCCCGGCTGCGCGAACAGGCCGTCGGGTCCCTTAACCGGCCCGCCCAGCGCCCAATCCTCGAAGCCCGCGCCGCCCGCGAACCAGAACAGCCGCCCATGCCCCTGCGTGAGCCCCTCGACCGCATCGTCGCGCCGGTCGCGCACGTCGCGCCACAGCGCGTCCACCCCGTCGGTGCGCTGCCCGTCCACGATCACCAGAGGCGCCAGCCGCGCCGCCTCGGCCACCAGCCCCCGCGCCAGCGCCTTCGACCGCGGCACGCAGACCAGCACGGCGGGGACCGGCTGGCCCTCGTCCACGATCCGGTAGCCCGCGCCCGCCCAGGCGTCGCGGTCGGGGCGGAAGGTATGCTCGATCAGCAGGCGTTCGCGCGGCAGGGCGGACAGGTCCATGGCCTGGGGCGGCCGCAGCACGAGAACCTGGCCCTCGGGCAGCGAAAGGCCCTCCTCGAGGGCCGTGGCAAGACGTGAACGTGACATGAGGTCGGGCCTGCGGCCCCTATTCCTTTTCCATGGTGCATTGCAGCGGATGCTGGTGCCGCTGCGCGAAGTCCATCACCAGCGCCACCTTGGTTTCCGCGATCTCGTAGGAATAGACCCCGACCACCGCCAGCCCCTTCTTGTGGACCGTCAGCATCAGGTCGAAGGCCTGCGCGTGGCTCATGCCGAAGAATCGCTCCAGCACGTGGACGACGAACTCCATCGGCGTGTAGTCGTCGTTGAGGATGAGCACCTTGTAGAGCGGCGGGCGCTGGGTGCGCGTGCGCGTCTCGAGCTTGACGCCCGTGCCGCCGTCCTGGTCCTGGCCGGGCCTGCCGGCCATGATATGAGCTTGACCCGTCATCATGGGGCGTTGGCAGCCTATCAAGGATGGATTTCCATTCGGCTGGTATATAAGCCCGCCGCGCGCCCAAGGAAAGACGCGAGGGAGTGAGCATGCCCGACTGGACCATCGGCTTCGACGCCGACGACACCCTTTGGCACAACGAGCGCTTCTTCCGCCTCACCGAGGACCGCTTCGCCGAGCTGCTGTCCTCCCACATGGAGGGCGAGGGGCTGCGCGCCCGGCTGCTGGAGGCCGAGCGCAGGAACCTCGGCCTTTACGGCTTCGGCATCAAGGGCTTCACGCTGTCCATGATCGAGACCGCCATCGAGGCGACCGAGGGCCGCGTCCCCGCCACAGTCATCGCCGAGATCCTGGCCATGGGCCGCGAGATGCTGGCCCATCCCATCGACCTCCTCCCCCAGGCCCGCGAGGCCGTCGAGGCCGCCGCGCAGCAGGGCGAGGTCGTGCTCATCACCAAGGGCGACCTTCTGGACCAGGAGCGCAAGCTCGCGCAGTCGGGCCTGGGCGAGATCTTCGACGCGGTCGAGATCGTCTCGGACAAGACGCCCGCCACCTACCTGCGCATCTTCGCGCGCCACGGGGGGCGGCATTCGATGATGGTGGGCAACTCGCTCAAGTCCGACGTGATCCCGGCCCTCGCCGCCGGCGCCTGGGGCGTGCACGTCCCCCATGGCGTGATCTGGGAGCTGGAGCGGGCCGAGGCGCCGCAGGGGCATCCCCGGTTCCGCGAGATCGCCTCCCTGGGCGAACTCCCGGCCCTTGTCGCCGAGCTGGGCCGGAGGGCGTGAAGCAGCGCCGCCACAGCCCGGAATCTCTCGTTGCGGAAGGAACCGCCGCGAAGACCCCCGGACCCCAGCGGGTGGTGGGATTCCCTGTCACTTAGGCCCATATCTTGAGACGAAAGATTGCGTGAGCGGTGGAACCCTCCCAATCAAGACGCTTTTTCCGCACAACCGCCCGTGCTAGGCTTCGCTCCACAAGAGGTGGACGGGCCTTCAAACGTCCCCCCGAGGCGCAAAAGGGGCAGTGTCATGGGCAGACGAATCGGGCGCACCGCCTGGCTGGCGATCATCATCTGTGCAAATGTCCTGGGCGCGATGGCGGCGCAGGCCGCGCCCTTCGCGGCCTTCGTGATGGATGCGCGGACGGGGCAGATCTTCTACGAAGAGAACGCCGAGACGCCGCTCCACCCCGCCTCGCTTACCAAGATGATGACGATCTACCTCGCCTTCCAGGCGATCCAGCGGGGCGAGATCACGCTCGACACCGTGGTGCGCATCCCCGCCGACGCCGCCGACGAGCCGCCCTCGCGCCTGGGCCTCCGTCCGGGGCAGGAGATCAAGCTGCGCTACCTGCTGCGCGCCGCCGCCGTAAAGTCCGCCAACGACGCCGCCACCGCCATCGGCTACGCCATCTCCGGGAGCGAGGAGGCCTTCGCAGCCCGCATGAACGCCATGGCGCAGGCGATGGGCATGACCCACACCCACTTCCGCAACATGAACGGCCTGACGGAAGAAGGGCACTACTCGACCGCCCGCGACATGAGCATCCTGGGGCGGCACATGATCTACGACTACCCCCAGTACTACAACCTCTTCTCCCGCCGCACGGCGGACGCCGGCATGGCGCAGGTCAACAACACCAACCGCCGCTTCCTCGACGCCTACGAGGGCGCGGACGGCATCAAGACCGGCTTCACCAACGCCGCCGGCTACAACCTCGTGGCCTCGGCCCAGCGGGGCGACGTGCGCATCATCGCCACCGTCTTCGGCGGCACCTCGACGGCCGACCGCAACGCCCGCATCTCGCGGCTCCTCGACATGGGCTTCGACCACGCCCCGGCCCAGGCGCAGGTGGTGGCGGTCGATCCGCCGGTCGTGACGGCGGACGACCTGCGCGAGGTCGCGGCCAACACCGACGCCGCGCCCACCGCGCCCGTGGCCCCCGATCCCGGCCGCGTCAGCGGCCCCATCGAGACCTCCTTGCGCCCGCAGCCGCGCCCGGGCTCCACGGTGGTGGCCTTCGCCTCGGGGGTGAAGGAGGAGGAGATCGAGGACGCGCTCGCCCAGGCGCTCGCCGCCCCGCCCGAGCCCGCGACCGAGATCATCATGACCGCCGCCGCCATCGACCCGGCCAAGGCGCCGCTGCTGGCCGAGGAGCCCGAGGTCGTCACCCGGTTCTCGACCTCCGGCGGCTCGCTCTGGGGCATCAACCTCGGCAGCTACCCGTCGCGCGACGCGGCCGAACGGGCGCTGATCCAGGTGGCGCTGGCCGAATCTTCCACGCTCGACGGCGGCCTGCGCCGCGTCGTCCAGCGCTCGGGCGGCTTCGACGGCAACATCATGGGACTCACGCGCGACGAGGCCGACCTCGCCTGCCGCCGCCTCCAGGCCCGCAACACCACCTGCTTCATGATCGGCACCGAGGAATAGGACCAGGGGCGCGATGTCGCCCGTCCTCCTCGGCCTCCTGGGCAGCCTCGCCGCCGGCCTCATGACCGCGGCCGGCGCGCTTCCGATCCTCGTCGGGGGCGTGCCCGGTCCCCGCCTGCGGGACGCGATGCTCGGGTTCGCCGCCGGCGTGATGCTGGCGGCCTCGTTCTTTTCGCTGATCCTGCCCGCGCTCGCGGCGGCCGAGGTGTCCTACGGCCCCGGCGCCCTTCCCGCCGCCATCGCCTGCGGTGGCATCCTCCTCGGCATGGCCGCCGTGGGCCTCCTGAACGAGGCGCTGCCCCACGAGCACTTCGACTCGCGCCGCGAGGGGCAAGGCGGCGAGGCGTTCGCGCGCATCTGGCTTATCGTGGCCGCGATCACCATCCACAACCTGCCCGAAGGCATGGCCGTGGGCGTGGGCTTCGGCGCGGACGGGTGGGAGTCGGGCCTGCCTCTCGCCATCGGCATCGGCCTCCAGAACGCGCCCGAAGGACTGGCCGTCGCCGTCGCGCTCCGGGCCGAGGGCTACGGGCGCGGCCGGTCCTTCGCCGTGGCCTCGCTGACCGGCCTGGTGGAGCCTCTGGGCGGCCTCTTCGGCGCGGCCGCCGTGGCGCTGGCCCAGCCGCTCCTGCCTTGGGGCCTGGCCTTCGCCGCCGGCGCGATGCTCTACGTCATCAGCCACGAGATCATCCCCGAGACCCATCGCGGCGGCCACCAGCGCGGCGCGACGGCGGGCCTCGCGCTGGGCCTCGTGACGATGCTCTTCCTCGATGTCTGGCTGTCGGCCTGACGGGGCTACTCCGCCGCCTGGGTCACCGGGAAGGCCGCCGCCATCAGCGTCCGCGTGTACTCGGTCCGGGGCTGGCCGAAGACTTCGGCCGCCGGCCCCGCCTCCACCACGTCGCCGTCCTTCATCACCATGACCCGGTGCGCCATGGCGCGGATCACCTTGAGGTCGTGGCTGATGAACAGGAACGCCAGTCCGTGCTTCTGCTGCAGCCCCCGCAGGAGCTGCACGATCTGCACCTGCACCGTCATGTCGAGCGCCGAGGTCGGCTCGTCCAGCACCATGAGCCGCGGCTTCAGGATCAGCGCCCGCGCGATGGCGATGCGCTGGCGCTGCCCGCCCGAGAACTCGTGCGGGTAGCGGTCCATGGTGGCGGGGTCGAGCCCTACCTCGCCCATGACCTCCCCCACCATCTCGCGCCGGTTGCGCCCCGGCTCCAAGCCATGCACGCCCAGCCCCTCGGCGATGATCTCGCCCACCGTCATGCGGGGCGACAAGGAGCCGAAGGGGTCCTGGAAGACGATCTGCATCTCGCGGCGCAGGGGCCGCATCTCGCGCTGGGCGAGCCCCTCGATCCCGCGCCCCAGGAACACGATCCCTCCCGCCGTCGCGGGCAGGAGCCGCATGATGGCCAGCGCCAGCGTGGTCTTGCCCGACCCCGACTCGCCCACGATGCCCAGCGTCTCGCCGGCCCGGACCTCCAGCGTGGCGTCGTTGACGGCCTTGACGTGCCCCACCGTGCGCTTGAACAGCCCCCGCTGGATCGGGAACCAGACGCGCAGGTTCCGCGTCTCGGCCACCGTCTCGGCGCTCGCCGGCACCGGCGCGGGCAGGCCCGTCTGCTCGGCCGCCAGCAGCTTGCGCGTGTAGGGGTGCTGGGGGTTCGCGAAGATCTCCCCCGCGGGCCCCTGCTCCACGATTAGGCCGCTCTGCATCACGCAGACCCGGTCGGCGATCTGGCGCACGACGCCCAGGTCATGGGTGATGAAGAGCATGGACAGCCGCTCGCGCGCCTTGAGGTCCGCGAGCAGGTCCAGGATCTGCGCCTGGATCGTCACGTCGAGCGCGGTAGTGGGCTCGTCCGCGATCAGCAGCTCCGGCCCGTTGGCCAGCGCCATGGCGATCATCACCCGCTGCCGCTGCCCGCCCGAAAGCTGGTGCGGATAGGCCCCCAGCCGCGTCTCGGGGTCGCGGATGCCCACCCGCGTCAGCAGCTCCAGGATGCGCCCGGTGACCTTTTCGCCCCGCAGCCCCTGGTGCAGCTCGATCGATTCGCGAAGCTGCTTCTCGATGGTGTGGAGCGGGTTCAGCGAGGTCATCGGCTCCTGGAAGATGAAGCTGATGTCGTTGCCCCGCACGCGCATGAGTTCGCGCTCGGGCGCGCCCACCATCTCGTGCCCCTCGTAGAGCACCGAGCCCTCGACGCGGGCGTTGTCGCCCAGAAGCTGCACGGTCGACAGCGCCGTGACCGACTTGCCCGAGCCCGACTCGCCCACCAGCGCGACGGTCTCGCCCCGGTGGACGGCGAAGCTCACGCCCTTCACTGCCGGCACGACGCCGCCGTCCTGGCGGAAGCCCACGCGAAGGTCGCGCACCTGGAGGAGGGGCCCGCTCACTGGAAGGTCTTCCGGGGATCGAAGGCGTCGCGCACGCCCTCGAAGATGAACACGAGAAGCGCCAGCATGATGGCGAAGGTGAAGAAGGCGGTGAAGCCCAGCCAGGGCGCCTGAAGGTTCTGCTTGGCCTGAAGGCTCAGCTCCCCCAGCGACGGCGCCGAGGACGGCAGCCCGTAGCCCAGGAAGTCGAGCCCCGCGAGCGTGCCGATGGCCCCGGTCACGAGGAAGGGCAGCATCGTCACGGTGGCCACCATGGCGTTGGGCAGCAGGTGGCGGAACATGATGGTGCCGTTCGACACCCCCAGGGCCCGCGCCGCGCGGACGTATTCGAAGTTCCGCGCCCGCAGGAACTCGGCCCGCACCACGCCGACCAGCGCCGGCCAGCCGAACAGGATGGTCAGGCCCACGAGGAGCCAGAAGCTCCGCCCCAGGATCGCGAAGACGATGATGATGACGTAGAGCGAAGGCGTCCCCGACCAGATCTCGATCATCCGCTGGAAGACGAGGTCCGTCCAGCCGCCGAAGTAGCCCTGCAACGCTCCGGCTACGATCCCTATGAGAGAGGCCGCCGCCGTCACGATCAGCGCAAAGGCGACCGACAGGCGGAAACCGTAGATCACCCGTGCCAGCACGTCGCGCTTGGTGTCGTCGGTGCCCAGCCAGTTGAACTGATCGGGGGGCGAGGGCGCGACGCCCCGCACGTCCACGATGGTGTTGTAGCTGTAGGGGATGAGCGGCCAGAGCATCCAGCCCTTCTGGAACTCCGGGTCCTGGATCGTCCCGGCCTGCGCCTGCTCGATCAGCCCCTCGGGGTCGTCGAAGCAGTCCACGAGGCCACCGGTCTCGATCAGGCACTGCACTTCGATGTCGGTGTAGGCCGCCTCCGAGGGGAAGTCGCCCCCATAGGCCTGCTCGGAATAGAAGGTGAAGACCGGCATCCGAAGCTCGCCCCGGTAGTTCACCAGGATCGGGCGATCGTTGGCGATGAACTCGGCAAAGAGCGAGAGCACGAACAGGACCCCGAAGATCACGAGGCTCCAGAAAGCCCGGCTGTTGCGGCGGAAGTTCCGCCAGCGCCGCTGGTTGAGCGGCGACAGCCGGGGCCGCCGCGCGGGGGCGAGCGGCGCGGGCAGCGGCTCCGACAGGGGCTCGACCGGCGCGGGGGGGCGGCCCGGCATGGGCTCGGGGATCGGCGGCGTCTGGACGTTGGGGCGGGCGCTGTCCGTCATCGGCGGCTCTCGAAGTCGATGCGGGGATCGACCATGACATAGGTGATGTCCGACACGATCCCGATGATGAGGCCCATGAGCGAGAAGGCGAAGAGCGTGCCGAAGACGATCGGGTAATCCCGCGCCACGGCCGCCTCGAAGCCGAGCCGCCCCAGCCCGTCGAGCGAGAACAGCGTCTCGATGATGAGCGAGCCCCCGAAGAAGACCGAGATGAACAGCGCCGGGAAGCCCGCGATCACGATCAGCATGGCGTTGCGGAAGACGTGCCCGTACAGGACCCGCCGCTCGCTCAGCCCCTTGGCACGGGCGGTCATCACGTACTGCTTCTTGATCTCGTCGAGGAAGCTGTTCTTCGTGAGCAGCGTCAGCGTGGCGAAGGCCGAGATGGTCGAGGCCAGCACCGGCAGCGTGATGTGCCACAGGTAGTCCAGCACCTTGCCGATGAGGCTCAGGTCTTCCCAGTTGTCCGAGGTGAGCCCCCGCAGCGGGAAGATGCGGAAGTAGCTTCCCCCGGCGAACAGCACGATCAGCAGGATCGCGAACAGGAAGCCCGGGATGGCGTAGCCCACGATGATGGCGCCGGAGGTCCAGGTGTCGAAGGGCGAGCCGTCCCGCACCGCCTTGCGGATGCCCAGCGGGATCGAGATCAGGTAGGCGATCAGCGTCGACCAGAGCCCCAGGGTGATCGAGACCGGCATCTTCTCCAGCACAAGGTTCACGACCGACTCGGAGCGGAACCACGACTCGCCGAAGTCGAAGCGGATGTAGTCCCACATCATCAGCAGGAACCGTTCGAGCGGCGGCTTGTCGAAGCCGAACTGCTGCTCCAGCTCGGCGATGAAGGCGGGCGGCAGGCCCCGGGCCCCGGCATAGCCGAACTCCTCGCCCCCGCCGGTCGCCTCCACCTCGCTGCCGCCGCCCGAGATGTTCTCGAAGACGTCGCCGCGGCCCTCGATCTGGGCGATGATCTGCTCGATCGGGCCGCCAGGGACGAACTGCACCAGGACAAAGTTGATGATCATGATCCCGAGAAGCGTCGGGATCACGAGCAGGAGGCGTCGGAGGATGTAGGCGCCCAAGGACCCGGCCTTACTGTAGGGCGCCAGCGGAGCGCAGCGCCGTGGCCTTTTCCTGGTCGTACCACCAGAAGTCGAGGTAGCCCAGGTCGTAGGGCGGCAGCGGCTCGGGGTAGTCGAACATGTCGTAGTAGGCGACGGTGTAGGTGTCCTTGTACCACTGCGGCACCCAGAACCGCTGGGCCCGCAGCACGCGGTCGAGCGCGTTGACGGCCGTGACCATCTCCTCGCGGGTCTGCGCGGCGACGACCGTCGTGATCAGCCGGTCCACCGCCGGGTCCTGCAGGCCCATGAGGTTGCGGTTGCTCTCGGCCGCGCTCTCGGACCCGAACCACTGCTCCAGGCCCGTCGAGGGCTCCAGGCTCATGGCGAAGCCCCAGGTGGTCATGTCGAAGTCGCTTTCGTCGCGCCGCTGCGTCATCTGCGCGGGGTCCACGCGCTCCAGCCGGGCGTTGACGCCGATCCGCTGGAGGTTCTCGACGTAAGGATTGATGACCCGGTCGAAGGTCGGGGAGTCCTCCAGGATCACCACGTCCAGCGTCCGCCCGTCCTTGCGGCGCAGCCCGTCGTCGCCCACGATCCAGCCCGCCTCGTCCAGAAGCCCCGAGGCCTGCCGGATGTTGCCCCGGTCGGCCTGCCGCTCGGGGCTCGACACCGGGGGCACCACCGCCTCGGCCGTCAGGATCGAGGGGTCGAGCAGCCCTTCGTCCACCAGCGGCTGCAGGAGCGCGAGCTCGCCCTCGGAGGGGGTGCCCTGCGCCATGAGGTCGGATTCATTCCAGAAGCCGATGGTGCGGGTGTAGAGGTCGTAGAAGAGCGTCTCGTTCGACCACTCGAAGTTGAACATCAGTCCCAAGGCCTCGCGGACGCGGGGGTCCTGGAAGGTGTCGCGCCGCAGGTTGAACACGAAGGACTGCGCCACCGGCAGGCCGCCGTTGGGCAGATCGCCCTTGACGACCCAGCCCCGCTCCAGCGCCGGGAAATCGTAGCCCGTGGCCCAGAGCAGCGAGGAGTTCTCGATGCGGAACGTGTATTCGCCCGCCTTGAAGGCTTCGAAGGCCACATTCGAGTCGGCGAAGTACTCGACCCGGATGCGGTCGAAGTTGTTGCGCCCGACGTTGATCGGCAGGCTGGCCCCCCAGTAGTCGGGATTGCGCCCGATAACGATGCGGCGGCCGAAGTCGAAGCTCTCGATCATGTAGGGGCCCGAGCCCAGCAGCGGCTTGTCGCTCGGCTCGTCGAGCCGCTGGCCGGTTTCCTGGAACCAGGCCTGCGACAGGACCGACAGGCCGCCCGCCAGACCGATCCGGTCGCGCACGGGCGCGTCCTCGGCGAAGGTGAAGCGGACGCGCTGGGGGTCGAGCACCTCGACGTCCGACACCATGCCCCCCGCGGCCATGCGGTAGGACTCCAGCCCCTGCTCCATGAAGAGGTCGTGCGAGAACTTCACGTCCTCGGCCGTCAGCGGCGAGCCGTCGGCGAAGCGCGCCTCGGGCCGCAGGGTGAAGATCACCCAGGACAGGTCCTCGGGATACTCCATGGTCGTGCAGATTAGGCAGTAGAGCGAGGTCGGGTCGTCGGCCGTGGCCGTCAGGATCGACTCGACGCCGTAGGCGCCATAGGCCGTGGCCCCGCCGGCGATGGTGAAGGGATTGAAGCTGTCGAAGGTCCCCTCGGCCGAGAGGGCGATCTCGCCGCCCTTGGGCGCGTCGGGGTTGACGTAGTCCAGCACGAAGTCGGGCTCGGGATACTTGAGCTCGCCGAAGAAGTTGTAGCCGTGGGTGACGGTCGTTCCGGCCTCGGCCGAGGCCGGGACCGGCTCCGTCGCCTCCTGCGCCGGGGCCGGGGCCGCCAGCAGGACCGCCGCCACCGCGAGGGCGCTGGCGCCCAGCCACCGGGGGTCGAGGACGGGCGACAGCGCGACGGCCGTGGGTCGGCGGCGTGGTCCGGGCATGGGGCTCCTCCTGAGATCCGGGGCTTCAGCCAACTATCGGTCCCGGGCCCGCGGATTCAAGCACCGTTTGCGTGACCCTCCCGTGAGCGCCGCACATGCGAAAGGGCCGCGCTCCCGGAGGAAGCGCGGCCCTTCGATGTCCCCTCGCGGGCGCGATCAGCCGTCGAGGCTGTCGAGATAGGCGATCAGGTTGGCGCGGTCCTGCACGTCCTTCATGCCGTTGTAGTTCATCTTGGTGCCCGGCGCGGCGGCCTGCGGGTCGATCAGGAAGACGTTGAGCGCCTCGGGCGTCCAGGCCTCGCCCAGCACCTCCAGCGCGCCCGAGTAGTCGTAGCCTTCGGCCGCGTCGATCGGACGGCCCACGACACCGTAAAGGTAGGGACCCGTGCGGTTGTCGCCGGCTTCCAGCGCATGGCAGGCCGAGCAGGGGCGGAACTCGCCCTCGCCCGCGGCGGGGTCGGCGGCGGCGAAGGCTTCCTGGAACTCGGCCGCGATCTGCTCGGGCGTCACCTCCTCGGCGGCCTCGCCCTCGCCACCTTCGACGGGGATGACATAGGCCTGGTGGATCTCGCCGTGCTCGCCTTCCGCGGTGGCATGGCTTTCCTCGCCCCCGCCATAGATGCCCGAGGCCACCCAGCCACCCAGCAGAAAGACCAGGAGCGAGCCGCAGAAGCCGCCCACGATCTTGGTGAGGGTCATCGTGTCGAACATGTCGCGTCCCGTTCCCTGTGCCCGTGTCGGGCGCCATGTATCCGCTTCCGGCGGGGCTCCGCAAGGTGTAGGCGCCGCACGAGACAGCGAGCGGGGGTGCGGCATGACAGCGCTCCGCTTGCCCGAGCCGAAAGGGGACTCCCATGCCGCGCATCGCCTTCCAGGGAGAGGTCGGCGCCTACGGCCACCAAGCCTGCCTCGAGGCGCGGCCCGACTTCGACCCCCTGCCCTGCCCCACCTTCGAGGACGCCATCGAGGCGGTGCGCTCGGGCGAGGCCGACCTCGGCATGATCGCCGTCGAGAACTCGACCTATGGCCGCGTGGCCGACGTTCACCAGCTCCTGCCCGAAAGCGGCCTGCACATCGTGGACGAGCACTTCTTGCGCGTCCGCATCAGCGTGCTGGGCGTGAAGGGCGCGCGCCTGGGGGACCTGCGGCGCGTGCGCGGCATGGCGATCCTCCTGGGCCAGGCGCGCGGCTTCGTGCGCGCCCATGGCCTCCAGACGCTGGCCTGGTCCGACAACGCCGCGGGGGCCCGCGAGGTCGCGCACCTGAACGACCCCGCCGAGGGCTCGCTTGCCCCCGAGATCGCCGCCCAGGTGTACGGGCTCGACGTGCTCGCGCGGGGGGTCGAGGACCACGAGGGCAACACCACCCGCTTCCTCGTCATGTCGCGCGAGGAGGACCGCACGCGCCGCAGCGAGTCCATGATGACGAGCCTCGTCTTCCGCGTCCGCAACATCCCCGCCGCGCTCTACAAGGCGCTGGGGGGCTTCGCGACCAACGGCGTGAACGTCACCAAGCTCGAAAGCTACCTCGTGGGCTCCTTCCAGGCCGCCCAGTTCTACGCCGAGGTCGAGGGCCATCCCGAGGACCCGGCGCTGGCCCGCGCGCTGGAGGAGCTCCACTACTTCTCCGACCGGCTCGACGTCTTGGGCGTCTTCCCCGCCGCCCGGCCCCGGCACGAGACCTAGTCCAGCCGGTCCGCCAGCCACTCGCGCAGCAGGAACGCCGCGATCGCCCCGTGGCGCGGCGCGCGGATCTCGGGGTCGCGCCCCTCGAAGACGCCCATCATTCGCTCGCGCGGCACCCACAGCGCCGCCTCCAGCTCCTGCGGGTCCACCGCGATCTCGCGCGTCAGCGCCTCGCCCCGGCAGCCCAGCATCAGCGAGGCCGGAAACGGCCACGGCTGGCTCGCGAGGTAGCCCACGCGGCCCACGCGCACGCCGGCCTCCTCCCAGACCTCGCGGCGCACGGCGGCCTCGACGGTCTCGCCCGGTTCCATGAAGCCCGCCAGCAGCGAAAACATCCCCTCGGGCCATCCGGGCGAACGGCCCACCAGCACGTCGTTGCCGTGCGTGACCAGCATGATGACCACCGGGTCCGTGCGCGGGAAGTGCTGCGTCCCGCAGGATGGGCAGTCGCGCCGCCAGCCGGCGGGGGCCGGCCGGCTCCGCGTTCCGCAGGCCGAGCAGAAGCCGTGGCTCGTGTGCCAGCCCAGCACCGCCTTGCCCGTTGCCGCCAGCTCCGCGTCGCGGGGCGACAGCCGGGCCATGACGCCGCGCAGGTCGCCCCAGCGCCCTTCGCCCTCCTCGGCCGATTCCACGGCCTCGGCCCAGACGCCCTCGTCCCCCTCGCGCCCCAGGAACACCAATCCTTCGCTCGCGGCGCCTTCGATGGGCCGCCGCGCCAGCCGGGGCGCCGCCTCGGACCCCTCGACCAGCGGCTCGCCCGCGCGCAGCAGGACGCGCCGCGCCCCCGGGCGCGCCCGCAGCGCCGCCAGCGCCTCCGGGTCGCGCCGCAGGTCCTCGGCCCGGTCGAGCCCCGACCCTCCGAAGGTCACGAGTTCCGCGGTTTCCATCGATCGGCCCTTCCTTTTCCCTAGTTTCGAACGTTTCCCGCGCCACCTGCAAGGATGGCAACCCTCGGTTGCAGATGTTGGCAGCACGAGAGGCAAAGAAAAGTGGACGGCGACGGACCGGACGACGGCGCAACCGCGCACCTACGCCTCCTGGCCACCACCGACCTCCATGCCCATCTCCTGCCCTACGACGACCACGCCGACCGTCCCCTGCCCGGCACCGGGCTCGTCCAGGCCGCGCGGCTGATCCGGCGGCTCCGGGCCGAGGCGCCGGGCGGCCTCGCGATCCTGCTCGACAACGGCGACGTGTTCCAGGGGACGCTGCTGGCGGATTGGCTCGCCGGGCGCGGGCCGGATGCTCCGCCCCCGTCCGGGCCCCATCCCATGGTCGCAGCCATGAACGCGCTGGCCTACGACGCCGGAACGATGGGAAACCACGACTTCAACCACGGCCTCCCCTTCCTCCTGTCCACGCTCGGGGCCGCGGCCTTCCCCATGGTGTCCACCAACGTCCGCACCGCCGCGGGGCGGCCGCTCCTGCGCCCCTCGGTGATCCTCGACCGCATCGCGAAGGACGAGCAGGGCCGGACCCACTCGCTCCGCATCGGCGTGCTGGGCGTCGCGCCCCCGCAGATCGAGCGCTGGGACAGCCTCGTGCTGCGCGGCGCGGTGCGCGTCCAGGACATCGTCCCCGCCGCCGCAGCCGAGATCGCCCGCCTGCGCGCCCAGGGCGCCGACCTCGTGGTGGCGCTCTGCCATTCGGGGATCGGCGGCCCCCGGCCCGAGCCCTTCCAGGAGAACGCGGCCCTGCCCCTGGCCGCCCTGCCGGGGCTCGACGCGCTGATCCTGGGGCACACGCACCGTGCCTTCCCCGGCCCCGGCTGGGCGGCGACCGAGGGGATGGACCCGGTCGCGGGCACGCTCCACGGCCGGCCGGCCGTGCAGGCGGGCGCCTTCGGAGGCCATGTGGGCGTGATCGACCTCGCGCTCCGGCGCGAGGCGCGCGCCTGGCGCGTCGCCGCCCATCGTGTCCGGGCCGAGCCCGTTCCCCCCGACCTCCCCCTCGACGAGGAACTGGCCGCCCTCGCCGTCCCCTACCAGCGGCGGCTCTCCGAGGCCGCCACCCGCCCCATCGGCACCACGCGGGTTCCCCTCCAGAGCCACTTCTCCCTCGTCGCTTCCGACGCCACGCTCGACGTGCTCGCCGACGCCCTGCGCCACGAGGCCCGGCATATGCTCGCCGGCACCCCGGCCGAGGTGCTGCCGGTCCTCGCCGCCGTCGCCCCCTTCAAGGCCGGCGGGCGCAGCGGCCCGGGCCACTACATCGACATCCCGCCCGGCCCCGTGGCGCTGCGGCAGGGGGCCGAGCTCTACATCCATCCCAACGCCTTCTGCGTGGTCGAGATCAAGGGCGCGGGCTTGCGCGACTGGCTGGAGCGCAGCGCCGCCATCTTCCGCACCCTGACGCCCGGCGACACCGACCAACCGCTCCTCGACGAGGAGATGCCACCCTACAACTTCGACGTGATCGACGGGCTGAGCTGGGTCATCGACCCGCTCGGGCCGCCCCGCACCGACCGCGACGGCCGCGTGACCGACCCGGCTGCGCGGCGCGTGCGGGACCTGCGCCACGACGGCCGCCCGGTGACGGACGGCGACCGCTTCGCGCTGGTCACCAACAGTTACCGCCTGGGCGGGGGCGGGGGCTTCGCCGCGGCCCAGGCCGCGCATCCCCTGATCCAGAGCACGCGGGGCATCCGCGACATCGTCCAGGCCCACCTGCGCCGCGCGGGGCCGCTCGACCCCGCGCCCCGCCCCCGCTGGCGCTTCGCCCCCCATCCCGGCACCGCGGCCTGGTTCGACAGCGGCCCCGGCGCGGCGCGGCACCTGCCTGCCGTCGCCGACCGCCGCATCGAGCCCCTCCACCCCGCGCCCGGAGGCTTCCATCGCTTCCGGCTCTGGCTCTGACCGGCGCGGGCCGCTATCACGCCTGGGCAACAGCCCGGACCCTCGCCATGCCCGCGCCCTTCGACGCCGTGATCTTCGATCTCGACGGCACGCTCATCGACACCGAGGCCCTGTGCAACCTCGCCGGGGTCGAGGCCTGCGCCAACCTGGGCCTGCCCGTGTCGCTCGCCTTCTTCGAGTCGCTCGCCGGCATCGACGACCGCACCCGCGCCCGCCTGATCGAGGAGCACACCGGCAGCCCCGTCGAGTTCGGGGCCTTCCTCGCCGAATGGGACACGCTCTGCACCGAGCGCTTCAGGCAGGGCATCCCGATCAAGCCCGGCGCACGGGAGATCCTCGACCGGCTGGCCGACGCAGGCCTGCCCCTCGCGCTCGCCACCTCCTCGCGTCGCGGTCCGGCCGAGGAGAAGCTGGAGTTCACGGGCCTGCGGCGCCATTTCCGCACGGTCGTCACCTTCGATGACGTGGCCGCCCCCAAGCCCGCGCCTGACGCCTATCTCCTCGCGGCCGAGCGCCTGGGCGTCGCCCCCCGCCGCTGCCTCGCCTTCGAGGACTCGGAAACCGGCGCCCGCTCGGCCCATGCGGCGGGGCTCACGGTGGTGCAGGTTCCCGATCTCCACCCGACCAAGGGGGCGCATGCCCACCACGTCGCCCCCTCGCTCCTCGAAGGCGCGGCGCTCGCGGGGCTCCTGCCCGCCTAGGCGCCGGGCGGGGCCATCTCCATGGGCCGCCAGTCGTGGCGCAGACCCGCGGGCTCCAGCGCGAAGCCCAGATGGTGGCCCCCGCCGTCGGGCTGGTCCTCGCGCCGCGCGATGGGCCGCCCGGCCAGCGCGCACTTGAGCAGCGTCCCCACCGCCCCGTGCCCCACGACCAGCGCGGGCACCCCCGGCGCCTCGGCCAGGGCCGCGCCCACCGCGGCCAGGACGCGCGCCTGCGCCGCCCGCGCCGTCTCCCAGCCCCGCACCGACTCGTCGGGCCGGGCGAAGAACAGGTCGGCCACCGCCTCGAACTCGGCGCGCGGCAGGTAGCCGGTCGCGCTCCGGTCGTTCTCATGAAGCCCCGGCCGCACCTCGACCGCCAGCCCCAGCGCGGCGCCCAGCACCCCGGCCGTCTCGCGCGCCTTGACCTCCTCGCTCGCCACGATGCGCCGGAACGCCCAGGGCCAAGCCTGCGCCGCCAGCGCCGCCGCACGGGCGCGCCCTTCCTCGGACAGGCCCCAGAGCGGCACGGGCACGGCCGGGTCGATCCGCACCTGCGGATGGGTCAGATAGAGATGCATGGGCCCGTTCGTCGCGCGGATCGGCCCCGCACGCAACGGAAAAACCCCCGGAGCCCTGGGCCCGCGGGGGTCTGACCATTCGTTCAGGCGTCAGCCCAAGGAGCTCAGAGGAGCCCTTCGCGCTGCAGCTTCTTGCGGGCGAGCTTGCGCTGGCGACGGATCGCCTCGGCCTTCTCGCGCGCTTTCTTCTCGGACGGCTTCTCGAAATGCTGCTTGAGCTTCATTTCGCGGAACACGCCCTCGCGCTGCAACTTCTTCTTGAGCGCACGGAGCGCCTGGTCGACGTTGTTGTCGCGAACAGAGACCTGCATGTGGTTGTCACCACCTTTCCGGGTTCGAGTTTCGCATGGCAATGCAGGAGGCCCGGCCTATAGCAAGGGGGGCAAGGCCTGTCCAGAGAAAGGACGAGGGGGGAAATGCGCGATATGATCGACGACGATCCGGCCACCGAGTTCGGCACCGACCCCACCCGCGCCGCCCTGCTGCGCGCCATCCTGCCCCATGTCCCCTTCGACGGCTGGTCCGACCGGGCCTTCGCCAGCGCCGCGCGCGAGGCCGAGGTGACGATGGCCGAGGCGCGCGCCGCCGCGCCCCGCGGGCCGCTCGACCTCGCGGTCGAATGGCACCGGCAGGGGGACCGCGCCATGGGCAAGGCGCTGGCCTGCGCCGACCTGGGCGCGATGCGCCTGCGCGACCGCGTGGCCTTCGCCATCAAGTCCCGCATGGCCGCCCTGCCCGAGCGCGAGGCCCTGCGACGCTCGGCCGCACTCTTCGCGCTGCCGCAGAACGCCGCGCTGGGCGGCCGCCTCCTGTGGGAGACCGCCGACGCGATCTGGACCGCGCTGGGCGACGCCTCGCGCGACGGCAACTGGTACTCCAAGCGCGCCACGCTCTCGGCGGTGCTGGCCTCCGTCGTGCTCTACCGGCTGGGCGACGACTCGCCGGACCTCGCGCGCACCAACGCCTTCATCGACCGCCGGATCGGCGACGTCATGGCCTTCGAGAAATGGAAGGCCGGCGCCAGGAACAACCCCGTGCTGCGCCCCCTGACCGGCCCGCTGGGCTGGATCATGGGCCGGATCAGCGCCCCGCAGCGCCCCGAGGACCTGCCCGGCGGCTGGAGGCCCAAGGAGTGACCCCCATGCGCGCGGTCGCCATCTCCCGCCCTGGCGGGCCCGAGGTGCTGGTCCCCGTCACCCGGCCCCTCCCCGAACCCGGCCCCGGCGAGGTGCGCCTGCGTCTGGCCTATGCGGGCGTGAACCGCCCCGACGCGCTCCAGCGCGCGGGGGCCTACGCCCCGCCGCCCGGCGCCTCGGACCTGCCGGGGCTGGAGGGCGCGGGCACGATCGACGCCCTGGGTCCCGGCGTGACCGGCCTCAACGCCGGCGACGAGGTCTGCGCCCTCCTCCCCGGCGGCGGCTACGCCGAATACGCCCTGGCCCCCGCCGCCCATTGCCTGCCCGTGCCCGACGGCCTCACGCTGGCCCAGGCCGCCGCCCTGCCCGAGACCTTCTTCACCGTCTGGTCCAACGTCTTCGACCGCGGCCGCCTACGCGCGGGCGAGCGCTTCCTCGTCCACGGCGGCGCCTCGGGCATCGGCACGACGGCGATCCAGCTCGCGGCCGCCCTCGGCGCCCGGGTCTTCGCCACCGCTGGGGGCGAGGCGCGCGCACGGGCCTGCGAAAGCCTCGGCGCCGAGCGCGGCATCGACCGCCACGCCGAGGACTTCGAGACCATCCTCACGGAGCAGGGCGGCGCCGACCTCATCCTCGACATGGTGGGCGGGCCCTACCTGCCGCGCAACCTGCGCGCGCTCGCCGACGACGGCCGCCTCGTGCAGATCGCCTTCCTGCAGGGCCCGAAATCCGAGATCGACCTCAATCAGGTCATGCGCCGCCGCCTGACGGTCACCGGCTCCACCCTCCGCCCCCAGTCCGTCGCCCAGAAGGCCCGCATCGCCGCCGACCTGCGACGCGAGGTCTGGCCCCTCCTCGCCTCGGGTCGCATCCGTCCGGTGATGGACGCCGAGTTCCCGCTGGAGGAGGCCGCCGAGGCGCACCGGCGGCTCGAATCCAACGCGGTCGTGGGCAAGATCGTCCTGCGGATCGCCTGACGCTCCCTTGGCGGGGGGAACGCGGGCCCTAGGTCCCGCCTCCCAACCTCGAAGGAGGCCGCGACGATGTCAGGCACCAACGAAGACGGCGACTCCGCCGGCAATCCCGGCGGCATGTTCGCCGACAAGGGCGACGCGCAGAACGGCAAGAGCCGCGACTGGCAACAGGGCGCGGGCATGGGCGGCACGAAGGCCCAGGACCACGCCGACCGGCGCGGCCGCGCGGGCAAGGGCCTGACCGACGCCGGCGGCCCCCTCGAAGGCACCCCCGACGGCAACAGCCGCTGACGACAGGAGAGCAACCATGAGCAAGTCCGGCGTGACCCACACCGACACCTCGTCCGGCAAGGGCGGCGGCCAGCTGACCGAGAACCCGGCCACCCCCGCGCCCGAGGGCGGCATCCAGCCCCAGGCGCAGACCCCCGCGCCCTCCTCGGGCTCGATGTACGACAAGCGCGACCACATCGAGAACGAGTCCGGCAAGTCCGGCTCGGACGGCAAGGGCGCGGGCCAGCAGCGCTGACCTCCCGGGGGCGCCGCGCGGTTCAAACGCGGCGTCCCCGTGACGCGATCGGTCGGTTTTCCGCTGTCGCTCCGTCCGGCGCCGGGCTAACA
This sequence comes from Rubellimicrobium roseum, assembly GCF_006152145.1. Taxonomy (GTDB): domain Bacteria; phylum Pseudomonadota; class Alphaproteobacteria; order Rhodobacterales; family Rhodobacteraceae; genus Rubellimicrobium; species Rubellimicrobium roseum. The sequence continues at coordinate 26,236 of NZ_VDFV01000046.1, forward strand.
CCTCCCCCAAAGAAACCCCAAGGGGAGTGCGCCCATGAAGGTCCTCGTGCCTGTGAAGCGCGTGATCGACTACAACGTGAAGGTTCGCGTGCGCGCGGACGGCTCGGGCGTCGATCT
>NZ_VDFV01000047.1 GCF_006152145.1 Rubellimicrobium roseum
AAAGCTTCAGCGCCTTCATCTCCTTGGCAGCCACCGTCATCCGACTGAGGTGAACGTCAACAAGCCCTAGTGTAATGCCGTGGCTGTCTCAGGATGACTTGAGCCGGCAGTGGCGACATCAGAACTCTCAACGTGCCTCTTGATCAAAGTACAGAGGTCCTATCGCGAGCGCAGCCGGGAGCGGGCCGGGCGGTCGCGCGGCTCAACGGTCCAGGAGGTCGAGCGGCTCGGCGTCGTTCATCGTACGCTCCATGTCCTCGCCTCCGGAACGTGGGCCTGAAAGGTGGCCCGGCTTGCACCCGGGCGCCCGACCATCTGCGGCACTGAACTGGATCGGTCCGTGAGACGCACGCGACCGTATGGTCCTCGTTCGAGAGCTTGCGGCGGCGCCCGCCCTTGCGGCCCCGGGCTGCTGCGCCCCTGAGCCCTTCCAGGGGGCGCTCTCGGTTCAACTCCTGGACGTGCTCGGCGATGGGGCTCAAGACGTCGAACAGGAGCCGGCCCGTGGGCGTCTGGCTGTCCAGGAGGACCCCCGTGAGGGAGCGCGGCCTTTCCCTTGCGCCTGAAGCCGGGGGGCGGTGTCCGGCATCTCCCGATGCGAGCGCACCAGCGGGTCCGCCTTTCAGGCCACCGGCTGGTCCTTGGGCGCAGGAATGCCAGCGCCGCCACCAAAGCCGGGCGCCTGGTGCCCGCCTGACCGCTTTCCTTCTCTTCCGATACCCTTTCGCATCCCGCCCGGGAGAGGATATCGGCTGCAGCTTCATATTCTGGCCGTCGGTTCAGCGGCGAGCGTACCCGATGTGCATGTCAGGATATTGGCCGAGTGGATATGCTGGACAGTTGGTTTCCTGACACGCCTTCCGGGTTGGAAAGCACCTGATCGAGCAGTTGCTTCCGCGTACAACAACACGGTCCAGCATACGATCATTGCGAAGAAGTGAGACTGACACTGCAATCGTCTCCCCACCCCTGAGAGGCAGATGGCCAGAGCCCCGAGCCCAGCGCTCCCTCTCAGAGGTGATCCACCTCTCACCACCCTTGCTCACGCCGTCGAGCCTTCAGGAAGTCCACGAAGGCCCGCAGGGCGGACGGGGGCTGGCGGCGGCTCGGGTAGTAGAGGAACGGCCCCGGGAAGGTCTCGCACCAATCGTCGAGCACGCTGACGAGCCGCCCCGACGCCAAGTGTTCGTCCACATACCCGTCGAAGGTTGCCACGAACCCTACTCCGTCCAGCGCCGCCCGGATCAGAAGGGCGACGTTGCCCGACACCAACCGCGCCGGCGGCGAGAGCCGCACCACTTGGCCGTCGCGCGCGAATTCCCAGGGCGGCTCCGCGCCGCTGTCGAAGCGGATCTGAAGGCAGGGCAGGCCGAGAAGGTCGGCAGGCTCGCGGGGGGCGCCAAGCCGGTCCACGAGTCCGGGAGAGGCGGCAACCACGTAGCGCTGCGGCGGCCCCATCGGCACGGCCACCATGTCCTGCGCCAAGTGCTCGCCCCAGCGCACGCCGGCGTCGAAGCCCTTGGCCACGATGTCGATGAGCGAGGTCTCCGCCGTCACCTCGAGCCGCACGGCCGGGTGCAGGGCCAGGAAATCGGCGACCAGGGGCGCGAGCACGAGCTCGATGGCGGGCGTGGGGGCGTTGATCCGCAGCGTGCCCGCCGGCTCGGCCTGCGTCGAGCGCGCGACGTCCAGCGCCGCGGCGATCTCGCCCAAGGCCGGTTGCAGCCGGTCCAGAAGGGCGGCGCCCGCCTCGGTCAGGGCGAGGCTGCGAGTGGTCCGGTGCAGGAGCCGCACGCCCAGCCGCGCCTCCAGATCCCGCAGGCCGTCGCTGAGCGTCGAGGCCGAAACCCCCCGCGCCGTCGCCGCGCGCCGGAAGCTCCCGTGCCGGACGATAGCCGCGAAGGCGTCCAGCGCGTCGAGAGGTAGTCGGTTCATTGTTCGTCCTGTCGTACGCCCCGTTCCGTATTGCTCCGCTTATCCGAAAGCTAGTTGCGGCGTAAATCCGGGCCATTGCCGGCGCGGTGCCGGCCATGGAGATGATCGAATGCAGACGCGCACGCTTGGAACCACCGGACCGCAGGTCTCCGCCCTGGGCTTGGGCTGCATGGGCATGTCGGACATGTATGGACCGGCGGACCGCTCCGAGAGCCTGGCCACGATCCGGGCCGCCCTCGATGCCGGTGTCACCCTGATCGACACGGGAGACTTCTACGGCATGGGCCACAACGAGATGCTGATCGGCGAGGCGCTGCGGGGGCGCTCGCGCGACGAGGTGGTCCTCAGCGTCAAGTTTGGAGCCCAGCGCGGCCCCGACGGAAGCTGGCTCGGGTACGACGCGCGGCCCGCGGCCGTGAAGACGGCGCTGGCCTACACGCTCCGGCGCCTGGGCGTGGATCACGTGGACATCTACCGTCCCTCGCGCCTCGACCCGAACGTGCCCGTCGAGGACACTGTAGGCGCCATCGCCGACCTGATTCAAACTGGGTACGTGCGCCATGCCGGCCTGTCGGAGGTCGGGCCGGAGACGATTCGGCGCGCGGCGGCGGTTCACCCCATCGCAGACCTGCAGATCGAGTATTCGCTGATCTCGCGCGGGATCGAGGACGAAATCCTCGATGTCACGCGCGAGCTGGGGATCGGCGTGACGGCTTATGGCGTCCTGTCGCGGGGACTGATGAGCGGCCACAAGCCCCGGATCGCGAGCCCGGGCGACTTCCGCGCCCACAGCCCGCGGTTCCAAGGCGGGAACCTCGACGCGAACCTCGGTCTCGCGGAGCGCCTGCGAGACGTGGGGCAGGGCTTTGGCCTGACACCCGCCCAGGCGGCGATCGCTTGGGCGCTGGGCAAAGGTGACGATATCGTCCCCTTGGTCGGTGCGCGCACCCGGGCGCGTCTGGACGAGGCGCTGGGCGCACTCCGCGTCGACCCGGCTGCCGGACTGGTCGCGGCGGTTGAGGCGGCCATCCCGAAGGGCGTGGCCCAAGGCGAGCGTTACCCGGCGGCCCAGATGGCCATGCTCGACAGCGAACGACGAGGCGCGTGAGGGGGAACGAGACGTCAGAGCAGCCCTTCCGACCTCGCCGGCTGGACTGCTCTGATCTCCGGTCGGACCCTGAGGCATCGCGCAAACAATCCGTGATGTGCAGAGGGCAGGTGCTCTGGAGCGGCTCGTTCCATGCCTCTAGTGTCCACCGCGCTGAGCCATCATGTTCTTGGATCGGCGTCGGAGCCTTGTCGCTGATATCGGCGATGCACCTACCTAGCGGCACGAGCAGGCTTGGGCCGCGGGGCCGAGAAGGCCAAGGACCACTGGACCTTTCGGGATGACACTAAGCGGCTCGCGCTCAGAAAGCATCATTCCGACGCGCATTGCGGCGGAGAGCCTTGATCTCGCTTTCGAGCTCCTGGATGCGGGTCTCGATCTCCGCGTTGGTGGGGCGCAGGGGCGCCGCCTGTTCCTCGAGGATGTCCCACAGGGCGCGCCGGAGCACTTCCGCAAGGATCACCCGGGTTTCCGCCGCCGTCAGGCTCTTGATGGCCGTTTCGCTCATAATCTGTCGTTCTGCCTCGTCTTGGGCGGCGAAAAGACGGACAGCCCGCCTCATCGCCTCGGGCAGAAGAGCGGTTCGAAGGGACAGGCACAGAAACGGACGGTCGCAAAGTGTGGCCACCGGGGCACACAGGCGCCGGCGGTAGTAGTAGGTCCGGCCGCAGATTTCGAGGTAGGGCCCCGGCGGGCGTCGCTGCGGCCGGCGGCAGGTCCGAGGGCGCAAGGTGGCCTGTGACATGGCGTGTGCCACACCCTATGTCACAACTGGCGAGGGGCATGACACTTCGGCTTCTCCAGACTTGGGAGAAAGCACTATTTCTTTGGTTTCTCGGTGGTGCATGGCTGGGGCGCTAGGATTCGAACCTAGGAATGGCGGTACCAAAAACCGCTGCCTTACCACTTGGCGACGCCCCATCCGTGCGGCGGGAAATAACGTGACCCGCCGACGGGCGCAACCCCCACCTTGCGTCAACTAGACGCGCAACGGATCGGCCTTGGCCAGCCGATCAAAGGCCATGAGGGAGGCCACCAGCGCCCCCATCCGGTCGAGCGGGATCATGTTGGGCCCGTCCGACGGAGCGTGGTCGGGGTCCTCGTGGGTTTCGATGAACACGGCGGCGATCCCCAGAGCAACGGCCGCGCGGGCAAGCACGGGGGCGAACTCGCGCTGGCCGCCCGAGGAGGTGCCCTGGCCACCGGGCTGCTGCACGGCATGGGTCGCGTCCATCACCACCGGATGGCCCGTGCGCGCCATGATCGGCAGACCGCGCATGTCCGTCACCAGCGTGTTGTAGCCGAAGGAGACGCCGCGCTCGGTCAGCAGAATCCGGTCGTTGCCAGTGCTCTCGATCTTCTGAGCGACGTTGGCCATGTCCCAGGGAGCAAGGAACTGCCCCTTCTTAACGTTGACGACCGCGCCTGTCCGGCCCGCCGCGAGGAGGAGGTCGGTCTGGCGGCAAAGGAAGGCTGGAATCTGAAGGATATCCACAGCCTCGGCGGCGGAGGCGCAGTGGTCTGGACCATGTACGTCAGTCAGCGTGGGACAGCCCACCGCATCGCGCACGTCTGACAGGATGCGGAGGCCTTCTTCCATGCCCAGTCCCCGGCGACCGGACAGGGAGGTGCGATTCGCCTTGTCGTAGCTCGCCTTGAAGACGAAGGGGGCGCCCGCGTCGGCGCAGGCGCGGGCCATGGTCTCGGCGATGCGGAGCGCGTGGTCGCGCCCTTCAAGTTGGCAGGGGCCGGCGATCACGGCGAGCGGCCGGTCGTTGCCGATCTCGACGTCGCGCAGACGGACGACGCGCTGGGGGGCTTGGCTCATGGTCGGGTCCTTTCCTTGGCCTCGCCGCTCTAACGCGGAGGGGAAGTGGCGTCACGCGGCCACTCCGTCTGTAGGACCGCCGGGTTGCTGCGGAGCCCTGAGTTTCACGATCTCTGGGGCGTGCGACCGTCCAGTGTCTCTTCTTTGGAACGGCTACGCCAGCCGCCTCTCGCGCCACGGTGATGTTGGAGGCGCGTAGACCGGAAGATGCAGGCGGCGACGAGATGAGCGTGTCCGAGCTTGGGGCGCGGAGCGCGTGGGCTCTGGCGAGCCGGCGGTGGCGACCGATGCCCGGGCGAAGGTCCGCTCCGCGACCCTCTTGGGCCGTACGATCCCGAAGCCCGGTCCTGAGCGTCCGGCGAGGCGCCGGTCCCGACCGGCCGCTCCGCGGAAGGCTGGGCTAGGAGGCGCCCTGGAGCCTTCAACCGATACTGACGGGGCGCGGGCGTGGCCAGAGCGGCGGCCGGGATGCAGACAACAGACAACAAGCCACTGCGTCCCCCTGGCCCGGAGATGCGGGCCACAAGGGCGCCCGCGCGCCGACGCTGTGGGACGACAGAGGGCCGGCCCTGTCCTTGGGACGACGGTCCGGTGCGTCCTCTCGCCGTGTCGCGCCGCCGTGGCCGGGTCGCCAATCAAGCAGGACACCTGGTGCTTTCCCTGGCCCTAAGATCTTAGGCGAATTGGGAAATCTGTTGGGCCGCCCGAGGCCGACTTGGCTGGAAGAGGCACCGGAGCCAGCCGCTGCCGCTATCCAGCCTTGGGACCTTCGCAGACCTCTGCTGAGGCGATGACAGGGACGAGGTCTACGCGCATGCAGTTCACGACGTGGTGGGACATCGGCCTGTGCGTGGCGATGGCCCCAGCGGCGGCATAGATCAGTCTCCGCCGAAGTGGTCGTACAAGGCTGGCCACTCCCGGGACCGGGTGCCGGCAGGAGGCTCCGAATTTGGTCCCGGAGGGGCAAAGGGCGCTCGGCCGATCATGAGGAGCAATGCACTTGTGAAGACATCTCAGATGAAAGCGGCTTCTTTCTCGCGCGCGCGCGCGCCAACGCGGCGGGGGCGAGAGCTGGATGGGCCGGGGCTCGCTTCCGGCTTCGGGACCTGCGGGGCACGGATGGTCGGAATGGCGCCTGTTTGGGAACGGGTCGCGGCCTGCCGTCTTTGCGCGCCCCGCTTCGCCGCCACCGCGACACGGCACGGCCCTCGCCCGGTTGTGTGGTTCCAGCCGGGCGCGCGGCTCCTCATCGCCTCCCAAGCGCCGGGGGCACGGGCGCACGAGTCCGGCATCCCGTTCCGGGACCCCTCGGGCGAGCGCCTGCGCGAGTGGATGGCGGTCAGCGAGGAGGAGTTCTATGACAAGTCCCGGATCGCCATCGTACCGATGGGATTCTGCTTTCCGGGCTACGACGCCGCGGGTTCGGACATCCCGCCGCCGGCCGTCTGCGCCCAGACCTGGAGGAACGAGGCCATGGGCGCGCTGCCCGATATCGAGCTGACCTTGGTCGTGGGCGGCACGGCGCAGGCCTGGCACCTAGGCCGGGGCGCCGTGACCGAACGGGTGCGCAACTGGCGCGACCATGCCCCTGCGGTGTTCGCCCTGCCGCATCCGTCCTGGCGGAACACCGCATGGTTGAAGAAGAACCCCTGGTTTGCCGCCGAGGTGCTGCCCGCGTTGCGCGCCCGGGTGCGGGAGGTGCTCGATGCCTGAAACGCCGCTCGCGCGCGCCGCCAAGCTGTTCCTGCTGCGTCCCGAGGACGACGCGGCGCGGCTGCGGTTGTACGAGGTCCTGTCGGGGGCCGAGCTGGTGCTGCCGCTTCAAGGCGAGGCGGAGCCCGGCAGCGAGGACGTGACGCCCGAGACGGTGGAGGCGGGTGGCGTGCCCCATGTCGTGGCGCATGACAGCGTCGCGGCCTTCGCGGGCGGGGCGCCCCGGCCCACGGCGACGCTGTCGGGTCTGGCGCTGTCGCAGATGCTGGACGGGCAGGGCGTCGGGCTCGCGCTGCATCTGGAGGGAATGGCCGATCCGCTGCTGGTCGCGCCCGAATCGCTCGACTGGCTGGCGCGGAACCTCGCCGGGGGGCCGAGCCGGGTCGAGGCGCGGCCGCTCGCTCTCCATCCGCCCAAGGGGCTGCCGGCAGGATTGCTGACAGCGCTCGACCGGCGCCTCGCGCAGGGGGAAGGGCTGGCCACTGCAGCATGGCTCGCGGCCGTGGATTGGTCGGACGGCTCGCGCGGGCATCTCCTGGCCTTCGTGGGCGCGCGGCCGGGGGCCGAGGAGCCGCTGGCGGCCGGGATCAACGCGGCCGTGGCTCTGTCGGGGTCGGACGGGGTGCGGCTCGACGTGACTTTCCTGGACGAGGGCGACCCGGTGCTGGAGCGCATCGCCCGGGTGGCGCTGCGCTTCGACATGGTGGACCCGATGGAGCCCCCGACAGGGCCGCCCCGGCTGCGATAGGCGCGGGCCTCAGTAGCCCGCCGCCCGGTCAACGAGGTGGAGAAGCGGCAGGCCGGCCTCGCCGCGACGGACGTTCTCGGCGATGACACGCGCGGCGGTCGCGGGGCGCGTCTCGGCGGCGATGTGGGGCGTGACCGTGACGCGGGGATGCGCCCAGAAGGGGTGGCCGGGTGGCAAGGGCTCCTGCCGGAACACATCCAGCGTCGCATGGCCGACTTGGCCCGCGTTCAGCGCCTCCAGCAGCGCCGCGTCGTCCACCAGCGCGCCGCGTCCGGGGTTGAGGAGGACGAAGCCGCGCGGAGGAAGCGCGAGCCGGACAGCGTCCATCAGGTTCTCGGTGTCCGGCGTGAGCGGGGTCAGGAGGACCACGATCCCGGCACCGCGTAGCGCTTCGGTGAGGCCGTCCGGCCCGGCAAGGCAGCGGACGAGGCGCGGCACGTCCTTGGGACGACGGCTCCAGCCAGTCACGGGGAAGCCCATGGCGGAGAGAGCCAAGGCGCAAGCGAGGCCCAGTTCGCCCAGGCCAAGGAGGGTCACGGGGCGCTCGGAGGCGAGCGGGGGCGGGGCGTGCCGCCAGGTGCCGTCCTGATGCCGGATGTGCTGGTCGAGGCCGAGGTGGTGGCGCAGGACATGGCCCACAACCCATTCGACCATGCCCTGCCGCAGTCCGTCGTCCACCATGCGGGCGAGGGGGAGATGCGCGGGCACGGTCCCCACGATCCGCTCGACCCCGGCCCAGAGGCTCAGGACGCCCTTGGCCCGGGTGTAGGGCGAGAAGTCCGACACCGGCCCGCCGGGAGCGTAGACGATCCAGTCCACGGCTTCGGGCGCGTGGTCGGGCGACAGGCGGACGTCCACCCCAGCGTCGGCGAAGGCGCGCGGCAGCGCCCCGCGGTAGGCGGCCCATAGATGGGCGGGCGCGGCGAAGAGAACGTTAGCGGGGTCGGTGGACATGCGCGCTCTGCACGAGGCCGAAGGCAATAAGGAGGACGAGGAGCTGCGAGCCGCCGTAGCTCACCAGCGGCAGCGGCACGCCGACCACCGGGGCAAGGCCCATCACCATCAGCATGTTCACCGCGAACAGGAGGAAGAACGTCACCCCGATCCCCAGGATGAGAAGCTGCGAGAAGCGGTCCCGGCACTGCATCGCGGCCGTGAACAGGAACAGCAGGATCAGCCCGTAAAGGAACAGGAGCGCGAAGGAGCCCAGGAAGCCGAACTCCTCGGCCAGCGTGTTGAGGATGAAGTCCGTGTGCTTCTCGGGCAGGAAGTTGAGCCGCGACTGCGTCCCCTGCATGAAGCCCTTGCCCGTGAAGCCGCCCGATCCCAGGGCGATCTTGGCCTGCGTGATGTTGTAGCCCGCCCCCAGCGGGTCTTGCGACGGGTCGAGGAAGGTGTCGATCCGGCGGTACTGGTAGTCGTGGAGGAACTGCCAGGGCGTGCCGCGAGTCTCGAAGACCGCATAGACCGCGCCACCGATGGAGCCGAAGACGACCGCGAAGTAGGCCCAGTGCACGCCCGCGCACCACAGGACCGCGCCCCCGGTTCCCAGTATCAGCACCGCGGTCCCCAGGTTCGGCTGCGCCAGGACCAGCACCACCGGCAGGAAGATCAGGAGGAGCGGCGGCACGAGCCAGATCGGGTTGGAGACCCGGCGGGCGGGCAGCCAGTCGTAGTAGGCCGCCAGCGCCAGCACGAGTGTGATCTTGGAGACCTCCGAGGGTTGGAGCCGCAGAGGGCCGATGTCGATCCAGCGCTGCGCGCCCATGCCGACCTCGCCCACGAGTTCCACGAGGACCAAGAGGCCCAGGGAGACGAGGTAGGCGATCCAGGCCGTGCTGCGCCAGACCCAGATGGGGGTCATCGCCACCATCATCATCAGCACGAAGCCCAGCCCGAAGCGCTGGATCTGCGGCTCGGCCCAGAGATCCATCCGCCCACTGGCGATGGAGGTGAGCATGATGAAGCCCATGCAGGAGACGGCCGTGACCAGCAGCACCAGAGGCCAGTTCACGTAGAGCAGCTTGCGCAGCCCCGAGGGGACATACTTGACCTGATAATCGAGATAGCTCACGCGCAGCTCCTCTCAGGCCCGTTCCAGAGCGGGCACGGACCAGCCTTCCATGATCGCCCGGATCCGGCCCTGCATCTGCGCGATCTCCTCGCGGCGGTCGGAGGGATAGGCTTCGAGCGGGGGAAAGCCGCCGTAAAGCGCCTGGAGCGTGATGTCCCGCCCGATGGGCGCAGCCGCGGCGGAGCCGCCGCCACCATGCTCCACCACCACCGCCACCGCAAAGCGCGGATTGTCGAAGGGGGCGAAGTTGACCCAGAGCGCGTGGTCGCGCCGTTCCCAGGGCAGGTCCTCGTTCGAGGTGACGCCGCGCGCCCGCTCTTCGGCCGTGATGCGGCGGACCTGGCTCGTGCCGGTCTTGCCCGCCATCTGCATCCCTTCGGCGATGATGCGCGACTTGTGGGCCGTGCCGCGCTCGGAGTTCACGACGTCGAACATCGACGCGCGAACGCGGCGCATAAGATTCTCGTTGAGGCCCAGAGGCGCGCCCAGACCCGAGGGCTGCTCGACCCCGTCCACGGTCTTGATGAGGCGCGGGGTCACGTCATGCCCCGTGGCGATGCGGGCGGTCATGACCGCGAGCTGGAGAGGCGTCGCCAGCACGTAGCCCTGCCCGATCGATGCGTTGACCGTGTCGCCCACGCGCCAATCGTCGTCGTGATGGACGCGCTTCCAGTCGCGGTCGGGGGCGATCCCCTCGGCCACAGCGGACATGGGCACGTCGTGACGGATGCCGATGCCCAGCTTGCGGGCCATGGCGGCGATCTGGTCGATGCCGACACGCTGGCCGACCTCGTAGTAGTAGCAGTCGCAGGAGTACTTGAGGCTGTCGTGGAAGTTGACGTTGCCGTGGCCGCCGCGCTTCCAGCAATGGAAGCGTGTGCCCGAGACCTCGGTGAAGCCGGGGCAGTAGAAGGTGTCCTCGGGCGAGACCGCTCCCGACTCCATGGCCGCCAGCGCCGTGACCATCTTGAAGGTCGAGCCCGGCGGATAGGCGCCCTGCACGGCCTTGGCGGCCAGCGGACGGTAGATGTCCTCGTTGAGCCGCGTCCAGTCCGCGACCGAGATGCCCCGCACGAAGAGGTTCGGGTCGAAGGTCGGGGCGTTGCCCACCGCAAGGAGGTCTCCGCTCGTACAGTCGATCACCACCGCGGCCGAGCTTTCCCCGGCCATGCGCGCCTCGACGTAGGATTGCAGGTGCGCGTCGAGGGTGAGCTGCACGTCCGTGCCGGGCGTGCCCTCGTCGCGGGTGAGCTCGCGCATCACGCGGCCGACGGCGTTGACCTCGATCCGCTGGGTGCCGGCCTTGCCGCGCAGGCGATCCTCCAGCTTGGCCTCGACGCCGGTCTTGCCGAACTGGAACTTGGGGATCTGGAACAGGGGGTCTGGGTCCTCCATCAGCGACAGGTCGTAGTCGCTGACGGGGCCCACGTAGCCCACCACGTGCGCCGTCTCGGGGCCGTTCGGATAGTGCCGCGACAGACCGACCTCGGCGGTGATGCCGGGCAGCGCCGGGGCGTTGGCGGTCACGCGGGCCACGTCATCCCAGCTCACGCGGTCCTTGACGGTCACGGGCACGAAGGAGGCGACGCGGTCCATCTCCTCCAGCGTATGGGCGATATCGCCGGGCTCGAGCGGCATGACCTTGGCGAGCCTGGCCAGCGCCTCCCCGGGGTCGCCGGCCGCCTCGCGGACGATGACGATGCGATAGACGGGCTCGTTGGTGGCCAGGGCCACGCCGTTGCGGTCGAAGATCAGGCCGCGCGCGGGCGGGATCAGCCGCATGTTGACGCGGTTCTCCTCGGCCAGGAGCCGGAACTCGTCGGCCTGGTCGATCTGGAGCTGCTTCATCCGCCACCCCAGGAGCCCCATGAGCCCGACCTGCGCGGTGCCCAGCAGGATCGCCCGCCGCGTCATGCGGGGCCAGACCTCGGAGGTGTCGGTGCGCTGTCGTCTCATAGCCGGTGCCCCAATGCGTCCACCTCGCCCTGCGCGGGCCGGCGAAGGCCCAGCGCCACATGCGCGACCCCCGCGACGACCGGGTAGAGCGCCAGGGTCAGTATCACCTGGATGAGCGTCAGCCCCAAGGGCGGCTGCGGGGTCATCACGAGCGCGAGAACCGCGCGGTTGACCAATCCCACGGCGGCGATTCCCGTTCCGGCCGCGACCCATTCGCCCAGGAACGATCCCTTGCGCAGCCGGAGCGAGCGGCGGCGGAGCCATTCCGTCATCATCAGCACGAGGCCGGCATAAAGCCCCGGCGGCCGCTGGAACAGGAAGTCCGCCAGGAGGAAAACGCCCATGACCACCGGCGCGGGCAGGGTGTCTGGCCGGCGGGCCGCCCAGGCGGCCGTGACCGCGAGAAGGACGTCAGGGGTCGCATAGGGGCGCGGCACGGTGTTGAGCGGCAGGAGCGGCGCCGCCAGCAGCACGAAGGCCAGCAAAAGGTAGGTGATGCGCCCCGGCCAGGCGCCACGCCCCTCAGTCACCGGAGGGGCCCGGTTCGGCCGCCGGAGCGGCGGAACTGCCCATCAGCACGACCGGCGGTGGCGGGGGGCCGAAGAACTCGAGGTCCTCGGGGCGGGGCTCGATGCCCTCGGTGGGGACGATCAGCCCGCCGGAGTCGCGGATCGCCTCGACCAAGGGGCTGCGCAGGACGCGCACGAACTCGAGCTGTTCGTAGTCGGCCGCGAGCCGGAGGCGCAGCCGGCCGTCGGTGCCCTCGGCCACCCGACCCACCAGGAGGCCGGCCGGGAAGAGCGCGCCGTCGCCTGCCGTCACCACCCGGTCGCCGGGCGCGACCCGGTCGCGATCCTCGAGGAAGTCGAGGACGGGATACAGGCTGTTGTCCCCAGTCAGGATCGCCTTCTGGCCCGAGGGCTCGACGGTCACAGGGATGCGCGAGGAGGTGTCGGTGAGGAGGATCACCCGGCTCGTCGTCTGGCCCACGCCCGAGATGCGGCCCACGAGCCCCATGCCGTCCATGGTGGGCCAGCCGTCGATGATGCCGTCGCGCCCGCCGACGTTGAGGAGCACCGACTGGCGGAAGGGGCTGCCCGAGTCGGCCATCACCGTGCCGGTGATGTAGGTGAGCGCAGGGTCGAGCGAGACGTTGTTGAGGTCGCGCAGCTTGGCGTTCTCCTGCTCCAGCCGCAGGGCCGCCTCGCGCCAGACCATCATCTGCTGGAGCTCGCGCCGCAGTTCCAGGTTCTGCTTGTGGATGCGGTCGTAGCTGCGCACGTCCTGCGCGAGCTTCACGACGCCGGTGACGGGCGCCATCATCCATTCGAGCCGTGGGACCACCGCGTCCACGACCTGCGCGCGCAGCCGTTCGACGCGCGGCGAGTCGATGCGCCAGAGCAGGAACAGCGCGAAGCACGTCAGCACCAAGAGCGCCACCAGAAGGCGGCGGAGAGGCCTCGTGAACTCCTCGCCCCGATCGCGGTCCCTGGGCATCGCGCCCCCTCGATCCGATTAGCTGTCGTAGTCGATGACGTGGCGAAGCTGCTTCTCGTATTCAAGCGCCTTGCCGGTCCCCAACGCCACGCAGTTCAGGCTCTCGTCCGCGACCGAGATGGCGAGGCCCGTCTGCTCGCGCAGGGCGAGATCGAGTTCCCCGAGCAGCGCGCCGCCGCCGGTCAGCATCACGCCCCGGTCCACGATATCGGCCGCGAGGTCGGGCGGTGTCGCTTCGAGCGCCGTCATCACCGCCTCGCAGATTTGCTGCACCGGCTCGGCCAGCGCCTCAGCGACCTGCGCTTGGGAGATCTCGGTCTCCTTGGGGACGCCGTTGAGGAGGTCGCGGCCCCGGATCATCATGGTCTGGCCGCGCCCGTCATCGGGCATCCGCGCCGTGCCGATGGAGGTCTTGATCCGCTCGGCGGTCGATTCCCCGACCAGCAGGTTATGCTGGCGGCGCAGGTAGGAGATGATCGCCTCGTCCATGCGGTCGCCGCCGACGCGGACCGAACGGGCATAGACGATGTCCCCGAGCGACAGGACCGCCACCTCGGTGGTGCCGCCGCCGATGTCCACGACCATGTTGCCGGTCGGATCAGTGATCGGCATCCCCGCCCCGATGGCCGCCGCGATGGGCTCCGCGATGAGGCCCGCGCGGCGGGCGCCGGCCGACAGGACCGACTGGCGGATCGCCCGCTTCTCCACCGGCGTGGCGCCGTGCGGGACGCAGACGATGATCTTGGGCTTGGAGAAGCCCGACCGGCGATGCACCTTGCGGATGAAGTGCTTGATCATCTCCTCGGCCACGTCGAAGTCGGCGATGACGCCTTCGCGCATGGGCCGGATCGCCTCGATGGAGCCGGGCGTGCGGCCCAGCATCAGCTTGGCGTCCTCGCCCACGGCGAGCACCTTCTTGACGCCGTCCTTCACATGATAGGCGACGACCGAGGGCTCGGAGAGCACGATGCCCCGACCCTTGACGTAGACCAGCGTGTTGGCAGTCCCCAAGTCGATCGCCATGTCGGACGAGAATAGGCTACCCAAGCCGAACATGGCCGCTCCGTTCCAGAAATTCCCCTTGGGCCCGGATGCCTGCCGGTCGGGCCGCCGCGCTTATAGGCGTAAGGGGTTTGACGCGAAAGGGCGCATCACGGGTTCGTTTGGCGCAATTCCGCCATGACCCTGCGGGCGCGGGCGCGACCGCTCGTCCGCGCTGGCGTCGGTCCCGAGAGCGGGACGACCGCTCCGGTACCGTTAGTTCCCGAACTTGTGCACGGCGGAGGTGTTGCTGGCCTCCGTCTCCGCCGAGACCGCCGCCTCGGGACGCGTCCTGCCAAGTGCATGAATCGGAAGGTTTAATGTGGCCGAGGCGGAGCATGGGCGAGCCGTGCGGACGTGATTTCGAGGCGGCCCGGGTCGGCCGCCCGGCCGCCCTCAAGCGCACAGCTTCGTGAACCATCGCGGCGGCACGCGGTTACCCTAGGAGATGGTATTTCTGATGAGGAAAGCGCGGATGAACAGGACCTTTTTGACTTCGGCGATGGCGGGCCTTCTGGGGGCGACGGTACTGACGCCTGCTGCCTTCGCCCAGTCGGCCGAAAGTCTCGCGACCGAGGGCCAGAGCTGCGAGGCTCTTCGGACCCTCTACACGGAGCAGTCCGACGTGCTGCGCGAGGAGTGGATCGAGCAGACCCGCCCTGCCGTCGATCAGGGAGACGAGGCGCAATGCCAAGTCTTCTACGATCAGGCGCTGACCGAGCTTGCGCAGCTCGACACCGGTGCGCAGGGGAGCCAGACCGGAGCGCAGACGGCCCAGGTCGGCCAGCAGCCGGCCCAAACCGACACCCAGACGGCTCAGGTGGGCGCCGGGACCGGAGAGGAGGGCTGCGAGGAATTGCAGAGCCTGACGGTCGTGGAGGTCGATCGCCTTCGCGAGGAGTGGATTGTCGAGGCCGAGCGGATCATCCAAGCCGGTGATGCGGCCCAGTGCCAGACCCTCTATCAGCAGGCGAGCGCGGAACTCGCGCAGCTCGACAGCGGGCAGCAGGTCGAAGGCGGCGGAGTCGCTACCGCGGAGATCGTGGTCGTGCAGCCCGACGCCGAGGTGCAGGTCACGCAGCAGCCGCCCGAGGTGACGGTCACCAACCCGCAGCCACAGGTCACGGTGAACCAGGGGCAGCCGCAGGTGCTCGTCCGCCAGTCGCCGCCGAACGTGCGCGTGCAGGTGCCTCAGCCGATCATCACGATCGAGCAGTCGCCGCCGGAAATCATCATCACGATGCCCGATCCCGAGGTGGCGGTCAGCAACCCGCAGCCGCAGGTCAGCGTGCGTCAGGCGGAGCCGACCGTTCGCGTCGAGCAACCCGAGCCGCAGGTGCAGATCCAGCAGGCCGAAGGCAGCGACGGGCAGGCGGACGTGCAGATCGAGCAATCTGACGAGGCCCAGGTGCAACTGCAGCAGCCGCAGGGCGAGGCCCAGGTCGAGGTCCAGCAGCAGGAGCCGGTGGTCCAGTTCGAGCAGGCCGAGCCCAACGTCACCGTTGAGCAGGTCGGCGAGGCTGACGTGCAGTTCAGCCAGACCGGCGAGCCCACCGTCACCATCCAGCAGGCCGGGCAGGAGAGCCAGCAGCAGGCGGGTGCCGAGGCACCGCAGGCCGACGCCGAAGGTGGTCTTGACGTCGAGAACTCCGAACTGACGGCCGGTGAACAGGAAGCCGAAGGCGAGGCGCAACCCGCCGATCAGTGAAGGGCTACTGACGGGTCCGGGCCGGGTGGAGTCCGGCCCGGTCTGCCGCCGGAACGGGACCGTTCCGGCAGGCCATCGCTCCGATCCGGAGGGTGACGACCGGGGCGGGTCCTGTCCGGCAGGGCCCGCCCCGTCGCCGCCGCGCGCGGCTTCGTCGGGAGTGACGCCGCGCCTCAGCCTGCGTCGCGGTAACTGACCGTCTTGGTGTCGGCGCCGGGCGCGGTCTTCTCGCGCCGCACGATCAGGCGGTTGATCGCGTTGATGTAGGCCTTGGCGCTGGCCACCACCGTGTCGGTATCGGCGGACTGGCCGGTGCTGATGCGTCCCTGCTCCTCCAGCCGGACCGAGACGGTCGCCTGGGCGTCGGTGCCTTCGGTGACGGCGTGGACCTGGTAGATCTGGAGCGTCGCGCCGTGCGGGAAGAGCGACTTCACGGCGTTGAAGGTCGCGTCCACGGGGCCGTCGCCGGTGGCGGTGGCGCTGCGCTCCTGCCCGTCGATCTCCAGCACGATGTCGGCCTTCTGCGGGCCGTCGGTGCCGCAGATGACGCGCAGGTGCTTGAGCTTCAGGCGGTCCTGGCTCGCGTCGTTCTGGAGCACGAGCGCGATGAGGTCCTCGTCGAAGACCTCCTTCTTGCGATCGGCGAGGTCCTTGAAGCGCACGAACACGTCGTTGAGCTGGTTGTCCGCGAGGTCGAAGCCCAGCTCCTTGAGCTTGGCGCGCAGCGCGGCCCGGCCCGAGTGCTTGCCCATCACGAGGTTGGTGTCGTTGAGCCCCACGTCCTGCGGGCGCATGATCTCGAACGTTTCGGCGTTCTTGAGCATCCCGTCCTGGTGGATGCCCGATTCGTGCGCGAAGGCGTTCTTGCCGACAATGGCCTTGTTGAACTGGACCGGGAAGCCCGAGACGGTGGCCACGCGGCGCGAGATGTTCATGATCTTGGTCGTGTCGATGCCCGTGCGGAAGGGCAGGATGTCATGGCGGACCTTCAGCGCCATGACCACCTCTTCCAGCGCGGTATTCCCCGCGCGTTCGCCCAGGCCGTTGATCGTGCATTCGACCTGACGCGCCCCGGCCTCGACGGCGGCGAGGGAGTTGGCCGTCGCCATGCCGAGGTCGTTGTGGCAGTGGGTCGCGAAGGTGATGGCATCGGCGCCGGGCACGCGTTCGAGCAGCATGGCGATCAGCGCGGCGCTTTCGCGGGGCGCGGTGTAGCCCACCGTGTCGGGGATGTTGATGGTCGTGGCGCCGGCCCTGATGGCGATCTCCACCACGCGGCAGAGATAGTCGTGCTCGGTCCGCGTCGCGTCCATGGGCGACCACTGGACATCCTCGCAGAGGTTGCGGGCGTGGGTCACCGTCTCGTGGATGCGCTCGGCCATCTGGTCCTTGTCCAGATTGGGGATCGCGCGGTGGAGCGGCGAGGTGCCGATGAAGGTGTGGATGCGCGGGTGACGTGCGTGGCGCACCGCCTCCCAGCAGCGGTCGATGTCCTTGAAGTTGGCGCGGGCGAGGCCGCAGATGCTGGCGTTCCGGGTGGCGCGGGCGATCTCGCTCACGGCCTTGAAGTCGCCTTCCGAGGCGATGGGGAAGCCGGCCTCAATGATGTCCACCCCCATCTCGTCGAGGAGCTGGGCGATCTCCAGCTTCTCCTCGTGGGTCATGGTGGCGCCGGGCGACTGCTCGCCGTCGCGGAGGGTGGTGTCGAAGATCTTGACGCGGTCGGTCTGGGGCATGACGTGCGCTCCCTTGGGGGTTTCTCCTGCTTCCAGCGCCGTGAACCCCTCCGAGCGGCGGCGCCGGAACGGCCCGCTCAGAGGCGGCTAAGGAGAAGGAGGACGGCGTGCGGCGTCATGAGGCCGGACCATAACGGCATCCGTCGGAAGGGGAAAGAGGCTTTGCCGATTCGATCCGGCCGGGAGGGGCCTTGCTCGCCTCGTTGATGTGGTTAGCTTTGCGGTCATGGACAGGGCATTGGTGATCGGGGCGTCCGGCGGCATCGGGGCTGCCCTGGCAGCGGCACTGGAAGGGCACGGGGCGGAGGTCGTGCGGCTGTCGCGGGCGCGCGACGGGCTGGACCTGCGGGACCCCGGCTCTGTCGAGCGGGTCATGGCGGGGATCGAGGGGACCTTCGACGCGGTGCTGGTGGCGACCGGCGTCCTCGCGCCCGAGGGGCGGGGACCGGAGAAGGCGATGGTGGCGGTCGAGGCGGCCACCATGGCCGAAGTGATGCAGGTGAACGCCATCGGGCCCGCGCTGATTCTGCGCCACATGGCCCGCCTTCTGCCCCGGAAGGGGCGGTCGGTGCTGGCGGTGCTGTCGGCGCGGGTGGGGTCGATCGGGGACAACCGGCTGGGGGGCTGGCACAGCTACCGCGCGTCGAAGGCGGCGCTGAACCAGATCGTCCGAGGGGCGGCCATCGAACTCGCGCGCACGCATCGCGAGGCGGTGGTGGCCTCGCTGCATCCGGGGACGGTGGCGACGCCCTTCACCGCGGCCTACACGCCGGCTCATGACAAGCTGGAGCCCGGCGAGGCGGCGCGGCGGCTGCTGTCGGTGCTGGAGCGGCTGACGCCGGAGGAGACGGGGCGCTTCTGGGACCACGAGGGACGGGAGGTGCCCTGGTAGGGTCCGCCCGCCTTCAGTTGGTGCCGGACGCCGGAGCCTCGGCCGGGGGTGGAGCATCGGGCGCGGCCGCGGCGGGGGCGTCCGGCGTGTCGGCCCCGACCGGGATGTCGGGCGTTGCGGTCTCGGGCGAGGCGGTGGGCGCTGCGGGCGGGGTAGTCTCGGCGGCGGGCGCCGGGGCGGTGCCTTCGGGGACGAAGACGCCATCCTGCCAGAGCCCGGTCTCGACGACGCCGCTCGCGTAGCGCATCGTGCCCTGGCCGTGGCGGCGGCCATTGGCGAAGGCGCCCTCGTACACGTCGCCGTTCGCATAGGTCGCCACGCCCTGTCCGCTGATCTGGCCCTCGGCCCACTCGCCTTCGTAGGTGAAGCCGTCCGGCATGGTGATTCGGCCCGTGCCGTGGCGCTGGCCGGCCTGGAAGCCGCCCACGTAGACGGTGCCGTCGGGGTAGGTCGCGGTGCCCTGGCCCTGGCGCTGGCCGCCCTCCCAGTCGCCATCGTAGACGTAGCCGTCCGGGTGGGTCATCCGGCCGCGCCCGTGGTTGCGGGCATCGACGAAGGCGCCTTCGTAGACGGTGCCGTCGGCGTAGGTGGCCTTGCCTTGGCCCTCGATCCGGCCCTCGGTCCACCCGCCCTCGTAGGTCGAGCCGTCGGCGTAGGTGATCCGGCCGAGGGTGGGGGCGCAGGCGGGCGCGGCGTCCGAGCCTTCGGCGGGGGCCGGGCAGGTCGTGTCGGCGAGGTCGTTGCGGAACGGACCTTCGTAGACCGAGCCGTCGGGGTAGGTGGCCTTGCCCATGCCCTCGATCCGGCCCTCGACCCACTGGCCCTCGTAGACGTAGCCGTCGGCGCCGGTGAAGGTGCCCGTCCCGTGGCGGCGGTCGGCGTGGAACTCGCCCTCGTAGACGTCGCCGCCCGCGGCGGTGGCCTTGCCGGTCCCCTGGCGCTGGCCGTTCACGAAGGTGCCCTCGTAGCGGTCGCCGTTGTCCTGCGTCAGGACGCCCTGGCCCTCGATCCGGCCATCGACCCACTCGCCCTCGTAGACGAGCCCGTCGGGAAGCGTGAGCGTGCCGGTCCCCTCGCGGTCGCCGTCGGCGAAGTCGCCCTCGTAGACCGTGCCGTCGGGATAGGTGACGCGGCCCCGGCCCTGCTCGACGCCGTTGACCCACTGGCCCTCGTAGGCGCTGCCGTCGGCCGAGGCGAGCGTGCCCTGGCCGTGGTGCAGGCCGTTCTGGAACTCGCCTTCGTAGCGGGCGCCGTTGGCGTAGGTGGCGACGCCCCGGCCCGAGATCTTGCCGTCGGCCCATCCGCCTTCGTAGGCCCCGCCGTCGGCGAAGCTGATGCGGCCCTCGCCCTCGGGCTTGCCGCGGGCGAAGCGGCCTTCGTAGACCGAGCCGTTGGGGTAGGTCGCGCGGCCGGTGCCGCGGATCTCGCCCTCGAACCATTCGCCGCTGTATTCGTAGCCGTTGGGCAGGCGGTAGGTGCCTTGGCCATGCTGGCGGCCGTTGAGGAACTGGCCCTCGTAGATGCCGCCGTCCTCGTACTGCTTGGTCTCGACCGACTGGGCGAGGAGGGGCGTGCCCAGGAGCGCCAATGCCAGAGTGATGCCGATGGCCCGCATGGTCGTCCGTCCGTTGGTCCTGCCCCAGGGCCGCACCCTACAGTCCGGGGCCGGGGGTGACAACGAGGGGCGCGAACGCAAGGGCGCGAGGTGAGGCTTGCCGGTCGATCCCCGGAGGGGAGGACGAGGACGCCGTCGCAGGGTTCCGGGCCGTCACCGCCTGCCACAGCGGTCGCGCCCGGGAGCGGCCCGCGGGACGCCACTCCGCCGCGGGCCGGGGGCGCGTCCTCGACGCGCGGCGGCTGGCATGGCACCAGCGGACCCCGTCCCGGTCCTCAAGGAGCATGGCACCCGGCGGGCGGTTCTCATCGGCCCTGAAGGGCCGGGCACCGGGGGCGCGGAGCGGAGCCTGTGTTCCGGCACCCGTCGCGAGGGACAGACTGGCAGGCGAGGGTTAACGCTTTCTGACAGTACCGAACGGTCCTCCCCCGCTTCGCGCAACACCCCGGCGAGGCTCGGCAAAGCCTCTCCAATGTCATGAAGAGGCCCAAGTGGGTCGTCATCGCGGAAGCGCGACGGAGAGTTCGTCGCAGTAGGAGATTTTTAAGTTGAAACATAAGCTTGTGAATCAACTTGCAGTTGTGGCCGCCGCTTCTGTCGCGACCTTTGCAAGCGTGGCGAACGCCGCCGTGATCCATCCGACCGCCGTCACGGTGACGGTCCCGACAGGCGCCGCCGCCAGCACCAGCACCACCGCCGGCACCGTCTACACAGACGACGTGCTGCTCGACTCGATCACCTTCGGCTCCACCACGATCAGCGGCGCCGCCTCCTTCAGCGCGGTCAAGCGCTTCCAGGTGCTGACGGGTCGGGCCCACATCAACGCCGAATACGGCGACAAGGACACAGCCTCGGACGGCGACTCAAATCCCTTCGCCAAGGCCGGCGTCATCGCGGGCCAGGCTCCGACTGCCACGGAGCGGGAGTCCGTCACTCCGGCGATTCAGGACGCGGCGCTGCTCAACGCCTTCAACAGCCGCAGCCTGACCGAGATGTCGGATGGCGAGGACAACCAAGAGTACAGCTTCAAGCTCCTGTTCGCGAACGGGCTGAACGACGACTCGAGCGATCCCGACATCACCCCCGAGCTTCTGTTCGTCGAGCGCAACGGCAACGACGCGAACATCTGGGTCCAGGCGATCATCGGCGGAACCTTCGGCAATCCCGAGTACTCCAACGAAGTAAAGGTGGGCAGCGATACCTACTGGAGTGGCAGCAAGATCCTCGTCAACACCGTCGAGATCGACTCGCCGCAGTTGCTGAGCTTCGGCGGATTCGACCTCAATGACTTCGGCCTCGCCGCGGGCACAACAGTCTATGGGCTCAAGGTGAGGGCGAAGGGCGCCGACCTCAACGGCATGTTCCTGGCCTCGGCCGATCCCACGCGCTTCACGCCGGCGCTCGTGCCGGTGCCCGCGAGCCTGCCGCTGCTGGCCGGCGCGATGGGCGCGCTCGCGCTGCTGCGGCGGCGGCGGAAGGCCTGACGCCCCGGACGGGCGGTCCGCGCCGGGGGTGGATTTCAGGCGCGGTCGCCCTGCATCGCCACCGCAAGGTCGGTGGCGGTCGCGGCGAGGACGAAGCCCAGGGCCGCCACCGTGGCGTCGCGGCCGGGGTTGTTCCTGTTGAGGCCGGGCAGAAGGGTCGCGATGTCGAGGAGATCCCCGGCGACGCGGCCCCAGACGAGGCGCACGGGCTTCTCCGCCGCGAGCAGCGCCACGCCGGTCGCGATCTCGCGCGCGCCGTAGGTCTGGACGATGGGGTCCGAGACCGGGACGGCGGCGCTGCGGCGGATCGAGCCGGGAGCGAGAAGCTCGGCCGCGCCGAGCGCGATCGAGAACCAGCCGAGCCCCCGCGCCATCAGCGTGGCCGGGTGATCGTGGTCGGTCCGGGGCATGGGGCGGGTCGTCATGGGCGGGGCCTCCTTGCGGCTGGGGCCGGACGCGCCGGCGTCGTCCCCAAAGCCGCGAAGTGCGCCCGGCGTTCCCTGACGGAGCCGTGAGGCTGCCTAGAGCGGCCCGGTCGGGCAGAGCTCGAGCAGCCGTTCCACGTCCTCGCGCCGGCAGAGCGCGGTGCCTTCGGTCATCACGGCGGCGGCGGCCCCGGCCACGCCGCGGCGCAGCGCCTCCTCGAGCGGCTCGCCCCGCGCGATGGCCAGCGTGAAGGAGCCCACGAAGGTGTCGCCCGCGCCGACCTTGCTGCGCACGGGCACGTCGGCGGCGCGGGAATGGAGCCGCTCCGTCTCGGTGGCCAGGATCGAGCCCTCGGGGCCGCGGGCGACGATCACCAGCCGCGCCACGCCGCGCCGCACGAGCGACTGCGCGAAGTCGGCGCTGTCCTGGAGGCTGGCGAGCCTGCGGCCGGCGAGGTCGTCGGCCTCCTCCTGGTTCATGCGGAGGTAGTCGGGCGTGGGCCCCTTGGCGCGGGCGATGAAGAAGAGCGGCGGGCCGGAGGTGTCCACGACCGTCTCGCAACCCTTCTCGCGCAGCTTGCCGCAGAGGTCGGGGATGAGGTCGGGCAGCACGCCGGGCGGCATGGTGCCCGAGATCACCACGAGCCCGCCGGGCCGGGCGGAGTCGAGGATCGAACGCTCGGCCTCGATCACGTCGGCGGGGGCCCAGGCGGGGCCGGGCAGCATGAAGCGGTACTGCTCGCCCCGCTTCTCGTCGCGCACCGAGAGGGAGGAGCGCGTCTCGCCGGGGGCCTTGTGGGTGATGAGGTCGATGCCGGCGGCGCGCAGGAGATCGGCCAGCGCCTCGCCGTTGCGGCCCGCCAGCGCCACGAGGCAGCGCGAGGTTCCGCCCAGGAGCGCGATGGCGCGGCTGACGTTGATGCCGCCGCCGCCGGGATCGGTGCGCGCGGGGGCGCAGCGGAGCTTGACGCCCGGCACGACGCTGTCGACCTGGGTCGCGAAGTCGAGCGCCGGGTTGAGGGTCACGGTGAGGATGTCGCGCATGGGCTGCCCCTTGGAAGTCGCGGCGACCATGCCGGGCGCCCGTGGCTGATGCAATGGGCGGGGAGATCGGGGGCGGCTTCGGCTCATCGGCGGGCGGACATGCCGGAGGCGAGGGGGGCGAGCCCCCTCGCCGGGGGCTCAGACGAGCTGGTAGCTGTGGGGCACCCAGCGGAAGCTTTCGCCGTCCTGCTCCACGAAGCCCACGGCGGGGAAGGGCATGTGGTAGCCCAGCATCGGCGTCCGATCCGAGGCGAGCATCCCGAGGATGCGGCGGCGCGTCTCGGCCGCCTGCGGCTTGTCGGCGTCGTAGAGCACCTCCCAGTCGGGGTTCTGGAGCGACCAGACGTAGTGGTTGGCGGTGTCCGCCGTGAGGAGCAGGCGCCGGTCGCCGCTTTCGAGCATGTAGGCCATGTGGCCCGGCGTGTGGCCGAAGGCCTCGACCGCGGTGATGCCCGAGGCGACCGAGCCCTCGGGCTGGAGGAAGGTCATGCGCTCGGCGAAGGGGCGGACCTTGGCCTCGAACATCTCGTCGTTCTGGCCGGCCCAGTGGTCGAACTCGGTCTGGCCGGTGACGTAGGCGGCCTCGGGGAAGGTCGGGTTGCCCGCGTCGTCGGTGAGCCCGCCGATGTGGTCGGGGTGCATGTGGGTCAGGACCACATGGGTCACGTTCTCGGGCGCGTAGCCCACGTCCTGCATGGCCTGGAGGAGCCCCCCGGCCATCATGCCGGTGTCGAAGAGGATGCGCTCGTTGCCGGTGTCGACCAGCGTGGGGGTGAAGAAGCCCATGCTGCGGTCGGCGGGGATGAAGTTCTCCTGCGAGACCTGATCGAAGGTCGCCTGGTCGACGTTGAGGCCGAAGATCTCGTGCGGGTTCTCCTGCTGGCCCGAGCCCGCGAGGAGGGCGGTGACCTTCATGTCCCCGAGGTTGAACTGGCGCGAGAGCGGGAAGGGCGTGGCGGCCGAGGCGTCTTGGGCGACGGCGGGCCGTGCGCGCAGGAACGCGGGCGCGGCGAGGGGCAGCGCGGCCCCGGCGAGGAGCGCATGGCGGCGGTTCAGCTTCATGGGTGGCCTCCCTTGTTTTCGGAGGGAACCTAGGCCGGGCGCGCCATTCCGCCACGAGCCGCCGCGCACAGGAACTGTTCGCTCCGGCACGAAGCCGCCGTCAGTGCCACCATTGGTCGATGGCGGCGATGTCGTCGTCGGACCAGCCGAAATGGTGGGCGAATTCATGGATCGTCACATGATGGACAAGGTCCGCGATCGTGACGTTGCCCCGTTCCGCCCATTCGTCGAGGATGGGGCGGCGGAACAGCCACACGGTGTCCGGCCCGGTGGGCTGGTCCCAGTTCGACTTTTCCGTCAGCGGCACGCCGTCATAAAGGCCGGTGAGGTCGAAGGGCTCCATCTCCATCTCCTCCAGCACCTCGTCGGGGGCGAAGTCGGCGACTCGGATGGCGACGGATTGTGCCGCGTCGCGGAAGGCGGCGGGCAGGTTGGCGACGGTCTCGCGGGCGAGCTCCTCGATCTCGTCGCAGCTTGGGGCGATGTGGTCCATGGGCGCTGATATGGACAAAAGCCGCGTCGCGTGAAAGAGGCCGTGGCCCAAGGAGGCCGCCATGACCGTCACCCGCTTTGCCCCGTCGCCCACCGGCTGGATCCACATCGGCAACCTGCGCGCCGCGCTGTTCAACTACGCCATCGCGCGACAGCAGGGAGGCACCTTCATCCTCCGGCTCGACGACACCGATCCGGTGCGGTCGAAGGAGGAATATGTCGAGGGCCTCAAGGAGGACCTTGCGTGGCTGGGCCTGACCTGGGACCGCGAGGAGCGGCAGTCGCTGCGCACCGACCGCTACGAGGCCGCGAAGGCGCGGCTCGTGGAGGCGGGGCGGGTCTACGAATGCTTCGAGACCCCGACCGAGCTGGACCTCAAGCGCAAGAAGCAGCTCTCGATGGGCAAGCCGCCGGTCTATGACCGGTCGGCGCTGAAGCTGTCCGAGGAGGAGAAGGCGAAGCTGCGGGCCGAGCGGCCGTCGCACTGGCGCTTCCTCCTCGATCCGGGCCGGATCGAGTGGGAGGACGGCATCCTCGGGCCGATTTCCATCGACGCGGAAAGCGTGTCCGATCCCGTGATCCAGAAAGAGGACGGGCAGTGGCTGTATACCTTCGCGTCCTCGGTGGATGACAGCGAGATGGCGGTCACCGACATCGTGCGCGGGGCGGACCACGTCACCAACACGGCGACGCAGATCCAGATCATCCGGGCGCTGGGGGCCGAGCCGCCGAAGTTCGCGCACCATTCGCTGCTGACCGGGCCGCAGGGCGAGGGGCTGTCGAAGCGGCTGGGCACGCTGTCCCTGCGCGACCTGCGCGGGCAGGGGGTGGAGCCGATGGCGGTGCTGTCGCTGATGGCGCGGCTCGGGTCGTCCGATCCCGTGGAGCTGCGGTCGAGCGTGCGGGAGGTCGTGGACGGCTTCCGGCTGGACAGCTTCGGCGCGGCGCCCACCAAGTTCGACGCGGAGGACCTGTGGCCGCTGACGCAGCGCGCGCTGGCGGCGAAGCCGGTGGAGGCAGTCGCGCCTGTGCTGCGCGAGGCCGGGGTGCCCGAGGAGTTGCACGCGGCCTTCTGGGCGGTGCTGCACGAGAACGTGGCCAAGGCCTCCGACATCGCCGACTGGTGGCGGGTGCTGTCGCAGGGCGGCGTGGGCGTGGTCGCCGAGGAGGACCGGGAGTTCGTCGGGCAGGCGCTGGCGGATCTGGGCGAGCCGCCCTACGGGCCGGGGACCTGGGGCGAGTGGACGAACGGGCTCAAGTCCGCGACGGGGCGCAAGGGCAAGGGGCTGTTCCAGCCGCTGCGCCGCCTTGTCACCGGGCGGGACGCCGGGCCGGACATGGGCGCGCTGATGCCGCTCCTGCAGGTCAGGCCGTCGCTGAAGGTCGAGGCCTGACGGGTCAGAGCTCCTGCTCGCGCAGGCTCAGGATGTAGGCGACGAGGTCCCGCGCTTCCTGCGGGCTCACGACGATGTCCGGCATCGTCGGATGCGAGGTGAAGAGCCAGGCAAGGAGCGCGGGCTCGGTCACGCCGGCGGTGTTGGCGATGTCCTCGAAGGGCAGAGGCACGCCTTCGGGGAAGGGGAGACGGCCGGGGGCTTCGCGCTCGGAGGCGTCGGCGCCGGGCGGAGAGACGTGGCAGTCGCGGCAGAGCGCGCCGGCGAGTTCCCGTCCGCGTGCGGGGTCGCCGGGCTCGGGCAGGGGCTCCATTTGCCGATCGGGCAGCGGCTGCGCCCAAGCCGCGCCGCAGGCCAGGAGGCCGATGATCCAGAGATGACGCATGTGGCCGCTCCATCGCAGGGGGTCGCGACGCGATCCTAGGGCTTGTTGACGTTCACCTCAGTCGGATGACGGTGGCTGCCAAGGAGATGAAGGCGCTGAAGCTT
>NZ_VDFV01000048.1 GCF_006152145.1 Rubellimicrobium roseum
ACCGCAACCGAGCCGTCCTCGGCCAGCTCGGCCTCGTCGGCCACCGCCAGCGGTGCGTCGTCGACCGGGGTGATGTCCAGCTTGAAGGTGTCAAACGCCGTGAGAGTACCGTCGCTGGCAGTGACCTTGACGGCGATGTCGCCATCGAAGTTCTGGGGCGGGGTGCCCAAGAAGGTGCGGCTGGTCGCGTCGAACGTCAGCCAGCTGGGAAGTGCAGCACCATCAGCCAACGTCGCCGAGTAGGTCAGCGCGTTGCCGTTCGGATCTGTGAAGGCGGGCACCTGGAAGGAGAATGGCTGGTCCTCGGCCAACGCCTTGTCGGTGATGTCCACCGCCACCGGGGCAGAGTTCACTGTACCGCTTACCGTTAGATTACCTCGGTACACTGTGAGGCCATCTCCGGGTTTATTGTTGGTGGTGTAAATCTGAAAGGTGTTAATCCCCACCTTAAGGTTTGCTGTCACCGATGGCGGGAGAATGAAAGACTCCCATTGGGTTGACTCGTCCGCACCTATGATCTTGTCGATCTGGTATTTTGTACCGTTTACCACAAGGAAGACGTAGTCATTCTCTCCGGGCTCGGCATCCCTAATCTCAAGATTGAGCGTGTAAGTGGCCCCACTCTGTACCGCGTCCAATGTCACGGCGAAGTCGACAGCATTCGACTCCGTTGCAACAGCGAGGGCACCAAATTCAGTGCTAGTAGCCGTGTAGACCGTCATCTATAACTACTCTCTCATGCTCAGAAGGGACACCATGGTCGGACGACCAATTTCTGCCCCTTAAATGCCACGTTGTTGCCGCAATCAATCTTGTCTGCCGACAGGGCTCCCCCCTATCGTTGGGTAGGGACTGAGCTGCGGTTGCCGGATGTTGCGGGCCGGACCGAGACCGGTCTTGGTGAATGGGGGTATCTATCGCCGTGAAGAGCGGGCCGCAGATTTCCGGCATGATGGATCAACCTCTGAGATCCCGCTCCGAGCGGGTCATCGCAGGCTCTAGGGGCGGCGCAAGACGAGCAAGCTCCCAACGACAGCGACTGACACAACTACAACCAGTGCGGCCAGGAGATGTCTTCGAAGATCCCGATAGGGATCTAATCTTCTGGACTCTACACTGACAGATTCCTCCACTTCGTCAGCCGCATACTCGGTACCATCCGTTGTATTCTGGTCTTCCTGTATGAATACACGTGGCCCGAGGCTTGGCAGTGACGGCTCAGTACCGGCGATGGCCGACTGCCAGTGCAGCGAGCGCCTTAGGTTTCCGGCCTCTCCGATCCAAAGGCCAGCCCAAGCCATCCAGCTCAGCACTGGCACAGATAAGGCAAGGAATACCCCATCCATGACTTTAACCGCGTCGTGTGAGGGTTGTCTCAGACACTTGGGCCTTGCTCATCAAGGCTAACGGCAGCAGGCAAAGCAGCTCTGCCATCGAGGTGACCTTCGTCTTTGCGAAGATATTGCGCAGGTGTGTTCTGAGCGTGGAGATAGAGATCGATAGCTCCGAGCAGACGCTTGAGGTGTTTAGCCCCTTGCTCAAGAGCACACACACCCGAAACTCCGCCCGGGAGAGTCGTGCTGGATTGCTGACGCTGAGGAGCGGCATCCGCACGCCGGGGAGCACCTTAAGAACTTGATCTTGGTTGGGGCTGCTCGCGACGGGAGGGAAACTGCCCTTGGAGCGGAGATCTTTAACCAAAGACACGAAAGTACTCCGATTGAGTTCCACCTAAAGGCGATCGAGCATCAAACTTTGCAAAATTTCTCGGAAGCCTAGGCGCCAAGCAGGTTTACTGACCCCTTTTGAACTTCACATTGTTGCCACAATCAATCTTGTCTGCCGACAGGGCTCCTCCCTATCGTTGGTTAGGGCCTAAGCTGCGGCTGCCGGATGTTGCGGGCCGGACCGAAACCGGCCTTGGTGAAAGAGGGTGTCTGTTATCGTGAAGGGCGGGCCGCAGACCTCCGGCATGATGGATCAGCTGCTGAGATCCCGCTCCGAGCGGGTCATCGCAGGCGGCCGTCTAGCCATCTCCTTCTTTGTCTTGGCGGCCGTGTGGCTCGACCCCGCGCAGCCCGCGCAGGTGCCGCAGATCACCTACACGCTGCTGGGGCTTTACGCGGTCGCGAGCGCCTCGCTCTTCTATGCGCAGCGGCTGACGACCACCCTCTCGCCCACGCATCTGGGCCTGCCCGCATCCACCCTGGACATTGCCGTCCATGTCTTGGAGCTCAGCCTCTTTGCCTTTCTTCTCTACGCCACACACGGGATCACGAGCCCCTTCTTCCCGCTCTTCACCTTCTCCATCCTGAGCGCCACCTTTCGATGGGGATGGAAGGGGGCGCTCTGGACATCTGTCGCCGTTCTTGTCCTGGTCATCATCTCAGCCATCATCCAGTTGAATCTTCTTCCCCTCGCTCAACTGGAGATTGGCAGATTACTGATCCGCTGTGCCCACATCGTGGTGATTGGTGCAATGCTGACCTACTTCGCTTTTCACCAACAAAGGGCAGAGAGCGAAGTTCTGCGACTGAGTGGCTGGGCGCCTGAGCCTTTCGAACTCATTCAGCTCCCGGAATATCTTTCCAGCTGCGCGCGGTTTTTGGCAGAAGTGTTTGCTACTTCGCGGATTATCGTCGTAGCTCAGGACCGTGATGAGCCTTGGGCATTATGTGTCTATTATGACGACGGGCTTATTCGTCAGGAACGCCTCCCGCCATCCGACCAAGACATCCTAGCCGCTGACTCTGGCGAGCAGATCTTTCTAGGCAGGTGTACCAATCCAGAGATCCTTGTCCTGTCACAGGGGGGCTATGCAGACAGAACCCCCACCCCAGAGAGCTTCCGAAAGCTGTGCTCGCGCGTGGGTGCCAAGCACCTTTTATCGGTGCCACTCCAGACCGATCTCTTCGTGGGCCGACTTTTTGTACTCGATCGGCCCGATTTCTCACTCGACGAGATGATGGCCGCCAGCCTTGCTGCGCGGCAGATCGAAAGTGGGTTGGGTCGAATGGGGGAGGTTAACGCGTTGCGCCGGGCAGCTGCCTTTGAGGAGCGCCTGAGCATGGCTCGCGATCTTCATGATGGCGTGCTGCAGACCCTCTCCGCGACGGCGATGCACCTTGAGGTGATGCGCCGGACTCCCTCGGATACTCGCTTGGGAATGGCAGCTCTGCAGGAGTGGCTGCTCAAGGAGCAACGTGAGCTTCGCCGGACTATCGAGCGCCTGAGGAATGATGACACTGCTGAGCGTACCGAGCCAAGTTTTGACAAAAGCTTGAACCTGGACGAGATCATCGATGGCGTTGAGCAGCGGTGGAGGATTCCGGTTGAGCTAAGCTGCTTTCCGTCAGAACTTCATCTCGACTCTAGCAATTCCTTTCAAGTCCAACAGATGATCCGAGAAGCAGCGGCGAATGCCGTTCGCCACGGTAGTGCAACCAAGCTGAGCGTAACACTGACGGCCGAAGATGGCCGATTGGAAATTAGGATGACTGATAACGGCAAGGGGCTTGACCGGCACGGATCCTTCGATGCCCAGCAGTGTTCCACGCTCGGAGTTGGCCCGCGCAATCTCCGTGACCGGGTGGGCGCTCTTGGAGGGAGCTTCCAATTGCACTCCTGCCCTGAGGGTCTTCAGATCGACATATCGCTTCCGTTGGAGCAATCTCCTTAAACCATGACAACAGTCCTCATTGCCGACGATCACCCCATCGTTTTGGAGGGGCTTGCATCTCTCCTAATAGGAACAAAATTCCATGTCGCTTTTCGTTGCACGAGTGGTCAAGACGTTTTGCGCGCATTGGAAATCGGCACTCCCGACATAGTTGTCCTCGACGTCAACATGCCAGGGCCGAACGGTATTGAGTTGTTGGGTGATCTGAAGGTCAGAGGCCTCAGCGAGAAGACAGTTCTCCTGACGTCAAGTCTCAGCCCTGAGCAGCTGACCGAAGCTTTGAGCTTCAGAGTCGGAGGCCTGGTACTCAAGGAAAGTGCGGCTCGCCAGTTCCTACGCTGTCTTGAAGCCGTCGAGATGGGGGAGCAGTGGCTCGATCCGGAGCTCACGCGCCGCCTCGTTAACGGCAACTTTTCTTCCCAGGGCTCCGTTACCGGGATGAACGGCAGCCTGACCAAACGAGAACTGGACGTCCTAAGGCTCGCGGCTGCGGGAAGTCGGAACAAGGAGATCGGCCGCGCGCTTGGCATCACCGAAGGTACGGTCAAGATGTACCTTCATTCCATCTACCAGAAGCTCGGTGTTACCAACCGGATGGAGATGGTGAACGTGGCGCGGCAGCGAGCACTTTTATAGCCAGCTGGCGTCAGAGCTGCTCCAGCCCTGACCTCCGAGGACCTTCTCTCATTCGCATCTCGGCTCGTCAGAAAGTTGGCCCGACAGTCGGAGGGGGTTTCCCTCATCGGTGCTCTCATAGGAGCTACAAGTCGATTTTGAGGCTGCAAACGCGCTCAATCTGCCAAGGAAATGATGTCAGGAATACGGTCGTTTTCCGAGTGATGTAAGTTCCGAAATATGTGTCATCTAGGTCCTGTCTGACAGCCCAGCCCGTGCCAACCACACGTTCCTGAGTTGCGTGTGGAGGTGGTCACTTTCAGGCTGGCGAGCCGTCGCGAAGGGCACGGCGCCTAGTTTTCGTTCTCTGACCCGATCGGAAGGCGTTGCGCGTGCGGGCGCCTTTGAGCAGATGCTGGCGAGCAGGACCCGTAGGGCCAACAGGCTCGCAGCGGCCCCTCATCTTCCCAGGTATCTGCGAAGAGCCTTATATCGTGTCGCCTGAACCGGCATCGGCCCCATCGGAGGACTGCGATTTCCAAGCCCACCATTCAGGACATCGCGAGCCTCGCCGGGGTCGGAACGGCCACCGTGGAGCGGGTTCTGAACGCCCGGGGCGGTGTGAGGCCGCAGACGGTCGAGAAGGTGCTCGCGGCCGCTCGCGCCCTCCGATACCCGCGCCAATTGCCCGATCAGCATCGCGGCCTTCTGCAGGTCGAGGTGATGCTAGTCCGGCCCGAGACGACCTTCTTCGCGCGGCTGGCCTCGGCCTTCGGACAGGTGGCCGCGACGCTGGACCCGTCCATTTCCGTCCACCGTACCTTCGTACCCGAGGACGACCCCGCCGCCATCGCGGCCCGGCTCGCCAAACCTGAACTCAGGCGGGCCGGGCTGATCCTATCCGTGCCGGATCACCCTTCGATCCGGGCCGCGCTTGTGCAGGTCCAGGCCGCCGGCCTCCCCGTCGTGCAGGTCGTGACCCGCGCCACAGGCGTCACCGCTGACGTTGTGGGCATCGACAACAGGGCCGCCGGGCGCATGGCGGGGCTCCTGATGTCCCAAATGCAGAGGGCCAGCGGGACGGTCGTGGCCCTGTGCCACAGCCCCATCTATGCGGTTCACCGAGACCGCGTCGGAGGCTTCTCGGACTACCTGCGGGATCATCCGCGTCTGGACCTGTCCTTCGCTCAGGTCCTGTTCGGCCGTGACGAGGCGCAGCGAAGCGGCGACCTGCTCCTGGAGGCTCTGCGGCGCTGGCCGGATCTGGTGGGCCTCTACAACGCCGGCGGGGCCAATGCCTCGTTGTCCGCCGTCCTGCGGTCCCACCCACGCGGGCGCGAGGTGTTCTTTGTGGGGCATGAACTGACGGAGCGCAGTGCTGAGGCCTTGCGCGATGGCATCATGTCCGTGGTGCTTGACCAAGATCCCGAGGCTCAGGCCCGGCGTGCGATGGACCTGATCCTGGCTCGGCTCGGCTTTGTGGAAGGCGAAGTCGCCAACCCTCCCATCCGCTTCATCACCCTCACCGCTGAGAACATCTGATCAAATCTGATCAGGAAAGGCCGCGCCTTCTGATCTGGTTGCGTCTATGCGGACCCTCACAGGGAGGGGCGAATGACGCGACGGACCACCGTCTACGATCTGCAAAGCGAGAAGGCGCGCACAGAGGGGCGGGCCAGATGGCTCCAGCTCCACGTGGACAACGCCGAGGAAGCAGCGGCGGCCGTCGAGGCGGGCATCTCGATCCTGTCCTGTGAGCCGGACCACCACCTCGAGGGCATCCGTGCGTCCGCGCCAACGGCCTTTGTCTCGGTGGGAATGCCCCACGGGGCGGTGGCCTCGCCCGAGGAGGCTGTTCGACTCGGCTTTCAGATGCTCAAGCGCGGCGCGGACGCGGTCTATTGCTCGCACTCGCCGCTCTTCATCGAGGCCATGGCGCGCGAGGGCATTCCGGTGACGGGCCATGTGGGCCTCGTACCGAACCGGGCCACCTGGACGAACTTCCGCGCCGTGGGCCGCACGCCCGAGGAGGCGCTGAAGGTGCTCCGGGCGGTCCGCGATCTGGAGAATGCCGGCGCGGCCTGCATCGAGGTGGAAGTCGTCCCGGTGCGCTTGGCCGAGCACATCAGGCGTGGCACGCCGATGATCACAATGGGCATGGGCTGCGGCTCGGCCTGTGACACCCAATACTTGTTCAGCTCGGACGTGCTGGGGACCCACAAAGGCCACTATCCCCGCCATTCCAAGCGCTACGACGACTTCGTGGCACTGATGGCCGAAGTCCAGGTCCAGCGAGTCCGGGCGTTCCAAGCCTTCGCCGCCGACGTGGCCAGCGCCGCCTATCCCGAACCCCGGCACCAGGTGGACATGGATGACGCCGCCTATGACCGGTTCCTGTCCCTCGCTCAATCCCTCTGACGGAGGCTTTCCATGGACGACAGCACCTACGGCAAGCGCAACAAGCGCGGCGACTGGTCCCCCTTCGGCAGGCTTGAGATCGCGCCGGTCTTCGTGCTCCCGCCCAAGCCGCTCGCCTTCCTCAAGTGGCTGCCCGGCTACTTCCTGCCCTGGAACCTGATCTGGGCCGCCTCGGCGGTGGCCTACTGGTATCTCGTGGTGCCCGCGCCCGAGGCGATGCAAAGCTTGGCGTTGGGCTGGGTCCTGAAGCTGTTCCTGGTGAACTGCGTCCTGGTCTTCCTGTTCTACGGGGCGTTCGAGCTCAGGCTCTACATCCTCAAGGCGCAGGCGAACCGCTTCAAGTACAACGGCAAGTTCCCGTCCGAGCACAAGAACGAGGCGTTCCTGTTCTCGAACCAGAACCTCGACGGCATGATCCGGGGCTTTGGCACGGGCGTCCCCATCTGGACGGCCTACGAGGTGCTGATCCTCTGGGCCTACGCCAACGGCTATGTCCAGTGGACGGGGTTCGCCGAGCACCCGCTCTACCTCTTCGCGTTGTTCCTCGTCCTGCCGATCTGGCACGAGGCGCACTTCTTCTGCATCCACCGGCTGATCCACTGGGCGCCTCTCTACAAGTGGATCCACTCGGTCCACCACAACTCGGTGAACCCTTCGCCCTGGTCGTCGCTCTCCATGCATCCGGTGGAGCACCTGCTCTACTTCTCGTCCTCGCTCATCCACCTCGTGGTGCCCTCGAACCCGATCCTGGCGATCTACCAGCTGCACTACTCGGGCTTTGGCGCGGTTGTGGGCCACATCGGCTTCGACAAGATCGAGGTCACCGAGGACGCGGCCTTCGACAGCCACGCCTACGCCCATTACCTCCACCACAAGTTCTTCGAGGTGAACTACGGCGACGGCCTCGTCCCCTTGGACCAGTGGTTCGGCACCTGGCACGACGGCTCGCCCGAAGGCGAGGAGCGGATGAACGCCCGCTACCAGAAGAAGGTCGAGCGGATGAACCGTAAGGCGGCCAAGACCACTCCGGCTGAGTGAGCCACCGAGTGGTCCGAACGGGAAGCTAGGGCTTCACAGCATAGCGTGCCCGCCCTCTTCGGGTAAGGATCAAGCAACCAGGGCTCCGGCGCTCTCTGACCCTGAGTTGCCGGACCCAATCGGGCTCGAAAGACGGCCCGACTGCCCCTGATCACCGGCCGCAGCGAGGCCAGACTGCTAGGTTGGTTCTGGCGGCCTGAGAACCCGGAGGTACTGACGCAGGAAGGCGAGCTTCACCATGGCGGCGAAGTTGATGGCCAGCTTCTCGTGGAGGGTCGCGATGGAGCGGCAGCCCTTCAGCCACCCCACGCAGCGCTCGATCGCGTTGCGCCTGCGATAAAGATCCGGGTCGAAGATGCGCGGGCAGCCCTTGCCGATGTTGCCGCCCTTGCGGGGCGGGATGACCGCCTTGATCCGGCGCCGGCGCAGGTGGGCGAAGACCGGTCGATAGCTGTAGGCCTTGTCGCCAGCCAGGTGCTTGGGACGGGTGCGAGGTCGCCCTCGCAGGCCCGGCAGGCGCACGGCTTTCAGGGTTCGCTCAAAGGCGGTCAGCTCGTGCCGCTGCCCCGGAGTGAGCGTGAAGGCGAGTGGCAGGCCATCGCCATCGGTCACCAGGTGGATCTTGGTGCCGATCCCCCCTCGCGAGAGGCCGAGCGCATGGTGCTCCGGCTCCTCGGGATCCCCTTTTTACATGCTCCTGCCGCTGACCGGCTGGCCCGAATCGAGGTGCTGTCGATGCACCACAGGTCGAGGTCGATGAGCCCCTCGGCGTTCAGTTTGAGCCGGAGCCGGTCCAAGAGCCGGTCGAACAGCCCTTCCCGCCGCCAGCGGCTGAAACGCTCGTAGACGGTCTGCCATGGACCATAGCGCTCGGGGAGATCTCGCCACTGGGCACCCGTGGCGAGCTTCCACATGAGCCCGTTCACGACCTGCCGGTGGTCCCGCCAGCGACCCCCGCCGCGCCGCCCAGGTCGGGGCATCAGGTCCGCAATCAGCTCCCACTGCGCATCGGTGAGTTCGTGCCGTCGCATCGCCGAGCTCCGCCCTGGTGAGACTCATCGCGACAACCGTCAGTGGCTCCATCCCGTTGCAGAGGTCGTCAGACAGGACCTAGTACCGCTGAGACAACTCCGTCCGGTGGGAGCGCAGCCTGCATAACGATGCTGGGTCTGCCTGACCGAACTTCGGACCGATCAGCCAAGTATCTCGTTCTGAGTCTACACTTGACGGTTCAGATGGTTGTGGCGGGTACCGCTGAAATGGTATGGCTAGGACCAGAAGGTATGATAAGGGACATCTTACCATGCAGCCACAACGGGTCAGGATCATCGAAGGCGGCAAGCTGATCATCCCGGCCAGCATGCGACGGGAGCTCGGTATCGCAACTGGAGATACCGTACTGGTTGATGTGGCTGATGGCGAGCTGCGGGTCCGCTCACTGTCAAAGGCCATTGCCCACGCCCAAGCTATTCTGCGACGCCATGTGCCCGAAGGGGTCTCTTTGGCAGACGAGTTGATTGCGGACCGCCGGCGCGAGGCCGAGCGTGAGTAAGGCTGTGGTCCTGGACTCCTCGTCTCTGCTCTGCTTGCTGAACGGAGAAGCCGGTGCCAAGCGCGTGGCCGAGGCTTTGCCCTCGGCTGTGATCGGAGCGGTAAACCTCGCCGAGGTCGTGACCAAGCTGCGCGAGCGCGGCCTCAGTGTGGAGGAGGTCGGGGAGGTCCTAGATGGGCTCAACCTCGACGTCCGGCCCTTCACGGCGGGACAGGCCTATACCACCGGGCATCTGCGACAGGCGACGCGGCCGCTCGGACTCTCCTTGGGCGACCGGGCTTGCCTCGCGTTGGCCCTGGACCTCGGCGCTCCCGCTCTCACCGCTGACCAGGCTTGGGGCAGGGTGGACGCGGGCGTGGCGGTCGAGGTGATCCGGTAGGGCAGGGGCTGCACGGAACTTTACGAGCCGCCAGCCGGGGTCCCAACCCAGGCACCGCCTGTTCCAAACAGGCGAGCTAGCGCGTGATCAGGGCGACGAGGTGAGCCCTGACCCGTGTAATGCCGGACAGGCCATCTCGCAGCATGATCTCCAGTAGCGAGACGCCGCCGAAGGCCGGCTCGGGACGCCGCAGACGCTCGCCATAGAGCGTGGGCTCGGGCGAGATCAGGCGCAGCGAGCGGTGTGCGCCGAGAATGCCATCCAGCCGTTCCCAGCGTTCCTCTTCTTCGCTCAAGGGCTCACCCAAGAGCTGCAATGTTTCTGTGGCGGTGAGACCCCAAGAAGAGACGACACCAAGGAAAGCCTGACGAGCCGCTCGGTGCTGAGGGCGCGGGCGGGTCACCTGCTGAGTCGGGCCGCGTCGAGTCTTGGCCTTTAGGATGGGCGAGGCCACTCTCGGCTCGTCGTCGACGTCGAGCAAGGGAAGCCAAGGCTGGGTCGCATCGAGCATGCCGGCAGAGTCGACGGGGACGGACCCATGATCAAGTCGCGTCCAGATTTGCGATCAGGCACTGTTGCATCATTACAGGCAGGCGGCCTTCGCTGCCGTCCCGAAGTCAAAGCTTTGTTGAGGTGGCTTCATCACTTCAATCTGCTCAAGACAAGTGGCGCGCCCAAGATCACGAGGAAGATGCGGGCAATATGGTGGGGGACAACAAAGCCGAGCTCCGCCCCCGCGACGATCGCGAGGATGGTCATTTCGGCCTGCCCGCCGGGCGTGAAGGCCAGAAAAGCCTCAAGTGGCGGAGCCAAGCCCAAGAGCACCACCGCCTCGGCCACTGCACCCGCCAAGACCGCAAGGATCAACATGAACAGGATGCTGAAGCCAATGGTGCGCGACAGCTCGCGCCAGGTCACGCCGACGTAATGGACGCCGATGCCGATGCCGATCAGGAACTGTGCGGCCTGAAGCGCCTCGCGCGGGGGACGGACATGAATGAGCCCCAGGAGCGACAAAGCAAGTGTTACGATCAGCGGACCGAGCATGGAAGCACCGAACAGACCCAGCCTCTCACCCGCCTGCCAGCCAATCAGGGCGGCCAAGATCATGAGCGCCATCTCGGACATGGGCAGGTCCGCCGCTGCCTCCCCCAACGGGCGGTCGAGCGGCGTGCTGTAGATGGTCGAGAGCAGTATCGGAGCCAAGGTGACGATCACAGCCATGCGGGTGGCATGAATGAGGCTCAGGGTGCGGACGTCGCCGCCGGCGTCCTTGCCGAACAGCACCATGTCGGTCGCGCCTCCCGGCATGGCGGCGAAGAAAGAGGTGACCAGATCGAAACCACAGACCCGGCGGAAGAACGGCACCCCAACCAGACCGATTAGCACCACATAGACGGGCACAAGAGCCAGCGAGAGCAGCATGGACGGGAGCTGCATCAATAGCGCAGGCGTGACCGAGGCTCCGATCGCCACTCCCAGCACCGTACGCGCGGCACTGGTGACGGGCCCGAATGCCAGCAGTGGCAGGCCCAAGAGCGCCGTCGCAAGGCAGGCCAGCATCGGGCCGAACAGGTAGGGCAGCGGCAAGCCGCTCCCAAGCGCAAGCGCGAGGCCTCCCAAGGCGACGGCAAGTGTCAGAAGGTGGCGGAACCAGCGAGCTTTCATGACCTCAGACTCAGCGCCAACACCGAGAGCAATTTGGGATCAGCGCAGCTGGACCCTGAAGCGCACCTTTCCAATCTTCGTTCCTGTCCATCCTTGCGAGCGCCTGAAGAGGACCGACAGAACAAGTGCCATGACGGAAGGCGATCAGGATGGCTCGGCTCTCGGATGGCCGGCGCTGGACGATGGAAACACCCCTCACCCAAAGCGCAGGTCAGGTCCCCCGAGTCCCCAAGCCGCCGAGAGCCGGCCCGCGTCTCAAGACTCGGATGGCAGCACGGTCTGCACGATGTTGCGATCCAGCGCTTCGTAGTCCCAATAGCGGATCGTGTCGTAGAGCTCGGCGCGGGTCTGCATTTGTGGGATCAGAGCCTTGGGCGTCCCCTTCTCCCGGATCTCGGCATAGAGCGCCGCCTGCGCCTTCGCCGCGACGCGGAGCGAAGAGACAGGCCAGATGACCATGGCGTAACCAAGCTCCTGGAACTCCTTTGCCGTCAGCGCCGGGGTGCGGCCAAACTCTGTCATGTTGGCTAACAGCTTGACGCCTGGCAGCCGGCGGGCGACCTCGCGGAACATCTCGATGTCCGTGAGCGCCTCGGGGAAGATGCCGTCAGCGCCCGCCTCCAGATATGTCTTCGCCCGGGCAACGGCGCCTTCGATCCCCTCGCTCGCTGCGGCGTCAGTCCGAGCAAGGATGAACAAGTCGCGGCTCGCGCGCTTGGCGGCGTTGACCTTGGCGGCCATGTCAGCGGGCCGGGCCAACTGCTTGTCATTCAGATGGCCGCATTTCTTCGGCAGCAACTGGTCCTCCAACTGCACCGCACCTGCCCCTGCGTCCTCGAAGCTGCGGACCATGTGCATGACATTCAGCGCCTCGCCAAAACCTGTGTCGCCATCGACGAGGATCGGGAGGTTGGAGGCCCGCGCAATCTGGCGGACGTGGAAGCACACGTCATCGATGGTCAGGATGCCGAGATCGGGCAGACCCATTGAGGCGCTGACGGCCGCACCCGAGATATAGAGCGCCTCAAATCCTGCGTCCCTCGCCTGGATGGAGGCCAGGCCGCTGTGCGCGCCCGGGATCCGAAGGATTTCCGGCCGCTCCAGCAAGGCGCGAAAGCGCGCGCCGGCGGAGGTCGTGGGCAGGTTGGCGGCAACGAGATAGGTCATGGCGTCCTTAGGGGCTTGGCTTAGGATTCTTCGCCTTCCGACAGGTCCCGGACACGGGCGCGGAACCGCGGCGCAATGAGCGGCAGGAGCACCACCAGCGCGGCGAGCAGCCAGAAGACGATGGCGAAGGGCGAGGTGAAGAGAATGACAGGGCTGCCGTCAGAAAGCGACAGCGCCCGACGCAGGTTGTCCTCCAGAAGCCGCTCCAGCACGAAGGCGATAAGGAGCGGAATGAGCGGGACTTCCAGCTTGCGCATCCCATAAGCAATGACGCCGATGATCGTGGTCAGGACCAGCTCGAAGGCGGAGTTGGTGGCGGCGTAGACGCCGGCATAGGACAGCGCGAGAATGGCTGGAAACAGGATCCAGTAGGGAACCAGCAGCAGGCGGGCAAAGAGGCCGACGAGCGGCAGGTTCAGCACCAAAAGCATGACGTTGCCGATGTACATCGAGGCGATCAGACCCCAGGCGATCTCCGGCCGCTGCGTGAAGAGCAGCGGCCCTGGCGTGATCGAGTAGAGCAGGAGCGCGCCCAACAGGACTGCCGTGGTGCCGGACCCGGGGATACCCAGCGCCAGCATCGGCACCATAGAGGCCGTCTGTGCTGCGTTATCCGCCGTCTCAGGTGCGGCGAGCCCGCGCATGTCGCCCTTTCCGAAGGTGCCGCGGTCCGAGATGCGCTTCTCGGCGGTGTAGGCCAGCGCCGAGGCCACTGCCGCGCCCGTGCCCGGCAGGATGCCCGCAAAGAAACCAATGCCTGTGGAGCGCAGCATCGCTGGGAGGCAACGGATCACCTCGGGCGTCCGCAGGCGCTCACCACCCGAGAACTCTGCCACCTTGCCCGTCCGCAGACCCTCTACCACGACCAGGATCTCCGACACGGCAAAGAGGCCAATGGTCAGGGTCGTGAAGTCGATCCCGCCCAGGAGCTCCAGGGAGCCAAACGTAAACCGTTCAACCCCCGAGCCGCCATCGATCCCCACCATGGCGAGCAGGAGGCCAACGGCGATGGCGGCCCAGGTCTTGGCCATTCGTCCTCCCCCCATCGTCGAGAGCAGCGCGAAGGACATCACCATCAGTGCCACGTACTCGGACGGGCCAAAGCTGACAGCGAGTCGCGCCAGCGGCACAGCAAGAAAGGTCAGGAGCACCACAGTCAGCGTGCCGCCGATGAAGCTGCCGATGCCACTGATCGCCAGCGCGGCCGCGCCGCGGCCCTGCTGCGCGAGGGGGTAGCCGTCGATGGTGGTCATGGCGAGGCCAGGGTCGCCAGGGATGTTCAGAAGGATGGACGAGATGCGCCCGCCGTAGCCCGATCCGTAGTAAAGCCCGGCCAGCATGATGAGCGCGCTTTCCGGGGGCAGATTGAGTGAGAAGCAGAAGGGCAGAAGAAGCACAATGGCGTTAATCGGCCCGATCCCCGGCAGCGCCCCGATGGCGGTGCCGAGCGCCGCACCGACCAGCGCCAGCATGAGGTTGAACGGCGTGGCAGCAACGCTGAAGCCGTAGGCGAGGGACGTGAGAGCCTCCACGTCACACCCCCAGAGGGCCGCGCGGCAGCGGCAGCCCGAGCAGAACATCGATCAAAGCGAAGATCGCCGCTGCCGTAATCGCAGAGGCTATGATGGACTGCACCCAGCCGCCGCCCAGCGCCCGGGCCAAGACCAGGCACAGGAGGCTGGTTGCCGGGACGAAGCCGATCGGGATCAGGACCTCGGGGTAGACGATGGAGGCCACAGCCACGGCCGCGACCTTGCTCCACGACCCCGGATGCCAAGCCATCCGCTCAGGACGGATCAGCAGTGCCGCACCGGCGAGCGCAAGAACGCCGCCAACGATGGTCGGGAAGGGCTTGGGGCCAATGGGATCGGCGGCGAAGGCGACCTGCAGGCTTTGCGCGTGCCACATCGCGCCGATCCCGAGGACCAGAAAAATCAGTCCCAGTGCTCGGTCATAAGTCGCATTCGCCGCCATGGTATCACTCCCCCGTGGTCGGCAAGCCGACCGACTCCGCAAGCTCCCGGAAACTCGCGGTCTGCTGCTTGGCAAAGGCGTCGAACTCCGCACCGACCAGGCTATACTCATAGAGGCCCTGTTCGGCCCGCGCTTGCTGCCATTCAGGGCTCGCGTTGAGTTCGGTCAGAGCGTTGGTCCAGTAGGCATAAGCCTCGTCGCTGATGTCGGGCGGAGCATAGAAACCGCGCACAATCGGCCACTGCACGTCGTAGCCCTGCTCCTTCGCGGTCGGAACATCGGCATACGCACCGTCCAGCCTCTCGTCCGAGAAGGTGGCGAGCACGCGGATCTCTCCGGCTTCCAACTGGCCCAGCATCTCGGACGCGTCACCCGGGAGCGCTTCGATCGTGCCGCCCAGTAGCGCCGCCAGCGCCTCGCCGCCACCCTCATAAGACAGGTAACGCATGGCCGTCGGATCGGCTCCTGCCGCTTGAGCAACCAGCGCAGCCTTCATCCAGTCCTGGCTGCCAACGGTACCGCCCGCGCCGATCGCGACGGAGGCGGGATCCTCTTTCAGTGCCGCTACAAAATCATCGAGCGTTTGGAAGCGACTGTCCGCGGGAACCGCAAGGACCCCGTAGTCTGCGCCCACCGCGCCGAGCCAACGCACGTCATTCTCGGAGAAACGGCCGAACTTGCCTTGCGCGAGGTTCACCCACGACCCGGTGGACACCGCAACGATCACGTTCGGGTCGTCGCGGCGCGAGGCCTGGATCTCATTATAGGCCACCGCGCCGATGCCGCCCGGCATGTTGGTGGTACGGATTGTTGGCTCCACGATGCCGAGCTCGTTCAACTCCTGCGACGTCAGCCGGCAGGTCAGGTCGAACCCGCCGCCCGGTGCGGCCGGCGCGATGCATTCCGGGTTCGTTGGCTGGAATTCCTGTGCCCACGCCAGCCCCGGCGCCAGCAGGGCAGCCCCCATCAGAAGCAAGGATCGGGTCATCGTCGTCTCCTCCCTAGGATCTTATTTGTGTCGACACCTTAGTGCTGTTGAGCCACTATGCAAGCACCAGCCTTGCCATTCTGCGACCCGGCGAACGAGGAGTGTCGACATTTGCAATTGTCTGTCGATGGTGACGCAGCAAAGAAGGACGCACCAATATCCCAGTCCGGCCTTGTCTACGAGGCGCTCAGCGCTGCCATCATGAAGGGCGAGCTCGCGCCCGGCGCCAAGCTCAGCGAGCCCGCTATCGCTGAGCAATTGGGTGTCAGCCGCGCTCCGGTACGCGAGGCTATCCGCCGGCTGCAGGAGCGGGGAGTCGTTCATCACACCGCAAATCAGGGCGCGCGTGTGGTGGCGCCGACCCTGGAGCAGTTTCTTGCATTGCTGGACGTGCGCGAGGCGCTGGAGGGAATGACAAGCCGTCTTGCCGCAACCGCCATGAGCGAGGAAGCCGTTGCCGACCTGCGCGCGCTCGTCGCGGAGCACGGCACAGCCTTCAGTGAAGATCCAACCGGGCCCTACATGCAGGAGAGTCGCGACACCGACTTCC
Organism: Rubellimicrobium roseum; assembly: GCF_006152145.1. Taxonomy (GTDB): domain Bacteria; phylum Pseudomonadota; class Alphaproteobacteria; order Rhodobacterales; family Rhodobacteraceae; genus Rubellimicrobium; species Rubellimicrobium roseum. The sequence goes on from NZ_VDFV01000048.1 coordinate 16,029, forward strand.
ACGTCCGCATCGCACGCGGCTGCGGCAACCCTGTGCTGACCGACCTGCTCTGCGTTCAGTTCTACCCTCAGTTGAAGCTCTGTCGACTACAGCATCGGGGGCAGAAAGGGCGCGGCCTCGCCGCGTGGAAAGAGCATGACCGCATCGCCCAAGCCATCGCCGACCGAGACGGGGAACTGGCGGAGCTGCTGATGCGCCGTCACATCCGCGCCGCCCGCGCCGCACTGCTGCAGTCGCAGGGACGATAAGTGGTCACAACGTGGACCTCGGACAGGTTTTGGGTTGGGCACACTGGCGCACCCTACCCGACATAGCCATTGATCGAACTGTTAAGAAAACGAACGTTTGCTGGGCATCTCAGATGAAATCTGAGACACGCAGGGGACTTGACCAGTGACCTGTCCCCCGGGCATCCCCTATCATGGAAACTATCTGTTAGGAACGGGCAGGGTCATGCTGGTCCTGCACGGTTGACCAGAACCGCAACTTAGCCCGTTCCACGTGACGGAAGAAGGCTTCCTGCGCCCGGTAACGGTCGCCGGACGCCAGCGCATCCACCATCTCACGGTGCTCGCGGTTCGAGACCGACAGGCCACCGGCCTGCACAAGTCCCCGCGTCCGGCAGAGGTGCAGCTTGTTCACCAAGCTCTTGTACTGCTCAACCAGAAGGCTGTTGCCGGCCGACGTCACGAGGAACTCGTGGAAGTCCAAGTTGAGGTGGTAGTAGCCCTCAAGATCCCGCGCGGTGGCGAGGCGGTCCATCTCGCCGAGGAACCCGCCAAGCCGGTCCAGCATCGTGTCCGTGACCCGATCGGTCAGGAGCCGCCCCGCGAGACCGAATACGGCGGCCCGCAGATCGTAGATCTCCAGCGCCTCCCGAGGAGAGATCGCACGAACATACACCCCACGGTTTGCCCCTACGACGACGAGACCTCGAGCTTGAAGGCCTCGCAGCGCCTCCCGTAGAGGCCCCCGGCTCGTGCCGAAGCGGTTGGCCAAGGGGATCTCGTTTAGCCGAACGCCCGGCCCGAGCTCGCCCGACAGGATGAGGTGCTCGATCTGCTGCTCCAGCACGGCCGACAAGGTGCCGGAACGGTCCGTTTCGTTGTCGCCGGCCGGCACTTGATCCACGGAGAACACCATTCGCTTCCTCGCTGGAACGGCTCTAGGGGGGAACGGGCGCCAAGGGAACAGGCCTGTCGCGAGGCGCCCGCGACAGGCCTGGCACTCAGGCGGGGATGGAGGCCCGTGCCACCTCGCCGATGTCGGCCAGGCCTTCGGCTTCCCATGACCTGGCCAGCAGCGCGGCCGTCTGCTCTTCACCGATCACCAGCGCGGACTGGACCGAGAACTTGGTGTTGATCTGGGCGTCGGTGAGCGGCACCTCGCGGCTGCCAATAGCCCGCTCGACATGCTTCTCGAGGGTCGTGCCGTCGTTGAAGGTGATCCTGATGTCCACCGATGCCTCATGGCAGGCCGGGTTGGCCGTGGCGGTCACGCGGTCCCGCAGGGCGACGATCTCGGGCAGGTTGACGACCTCGTCCGTGAAAGCGGTCGGCGCGCCGTCCCCGCGCAGTAGCGCCGTTGCAGCGGAATGATAGACGCTGAACTTGCCTTCAAGGCCGGTGCGGGGTGTCTTCTTACCTGTGAGCTCCAGAACAAGCGGATGGGTGCTGAGCTCGACCGAGCGAATGTCGTTCACCCGGTCGCCGATTTCGGCGCGGATCTGCTGGCAGCCATCGATGGTCGGATGAATGACGATGCCGCAAGCAAAAGGCTTGTAGCTGTTGAGCGCCGCCTCCCAGCGGGTGCCGAGGTCGCCCAGGATCTCCTCGTAGTCCTGCTTGTCGGACATCACATGGGCAAAGCCGCGAGGCGCCTCGATCGCGCGGACCGAGCTGTCGTAGCCCGCCTCGGCAAGAAGTGCGGAGAACAGGCCGTTCTGTGCGGCCCGGCCGGGGTGGAAGCTCTTGGTCATGGTTCCGAACATTTCGCGCAGGCCCGAGGACTGCGTCGCGGCCAAGCCCATAGCCCAGGACAGCCGGAGGGGATCAAGGCCCAGCACCTTGCCCACCGCCGCCGCCGCGCCGAAGACGCCGGTGGTCCCGGTGATGTGCCAACCGCGGTCGTAGTGATGCGGATAGACCGCATTGCCGATCCGGCACTCGATTTCCACGCCAAGGATCAAAGCCGTCAGGAAGTCCTCGCCACTCACGGTGCGCGTCTCAGCCAGGGCGAGGAGGGCGGAGGCCACCGGGCCCGCGGGATGGATAATGGTTTTCAGGTGGGTATCGTCATAGTCGAGCACATGTGACGAGATCCCGTTGACCAGCGCCGCGTGGAGCGCGTCGAGCCGTTCGGGACGGCCGATCACGGTGGACGTCGATGCGCCGGCGAAGGGCGCGATGGCCGTGAGGGCGCGGTCCACGGTTTCGTGCCGGGCGCCGCCCACGGCGCAGCCCATCCAGTTGACAAAGGTACGTAGCCCTTCACGGCGCACCTCGGCGGGAATGTCGCTTCCCTGGACACCGACGATCCACTCGCACAGCTCACGGGTGACCGCCCGCGTCCCGGTGCCAAGGTCAGTCTGGGGCTTGTTCATAGCTTTCTCCACTCCGCCGTTCCCCCGCCAGCCCCGCATCCTGCGAGGGGCGAGTTCTGCGACTTGTCTACAAACTCAGCCTTGTGGCTGCAACATGCCTTGTCATTGTTGACAATGAACGGCGTGGGTGGCTAGCAATGGATCCGGATCAGGACGCCTCGCCAGGAGGAGGCTGGGGCGCCCTCTGCCGCAAGAGGGAGGAACAACATGCTCTACCATCGGATCACCGGTCTCAGCGCGGGCTTGACCGCAGCACTTCTCGCGGCGGGGACGGCGCAGGCCCAGGACTATCCCGTCGACACGGTGACGCTGGTCACCCACTCGAGCCCCGGGGGCGGGAGCGACGTGTTCCTGCGGGAACTGGCGCGCTACCTCGGACCGGCGCTCGGAGCCAACGTCGTTGTGGAGAACGTGACGGGCGGGTCGGGCGCAAACGCCATCGCCGATCTGGCCCAGTCACCAGCCGACGGGTCGCGGCTCTACGCCACCACGCCGACGTTCATCTACACGTCTCTCCTGTCTGAGCTGGAGTACGGCTACGACGATCTTGAGCCGCTGGTGAACGTGTTCACCGATCCCGAGGTGATCTTCACCGCCGCCGACAGCCCGTACCAGACGCTTGAGGACGTCATCCAGCACGCCCGCGACGATCGGGGTACCTGGGGTGCGGCCAACCCCGCCTCGCTCGAACGGCAGTCGCTCGAGATGCTGAAGACCGCGACAGGGGTTGATGCGGCGGTGGTGACGCACGAGGGCGGCGGCGACCTGATGATCAACGTCCTGAACGGGACGCTCGACATCGGCGTGGGCGAAATCCAGGAACTCGCAGGCCAGATCGAGGCGGGAGAGGTCCGGATACTGGCCACCCTGACAGCCGAGCCAATCGAGGCCTATCCCGACCTGCCGACCGTGCAGAGCCTTGGCTACGACGTGGCCGTACGCAAGTTCCGCGGCCTCGCCGGGCCGAAGGGCCTGCCCGAGGATGTGATCGCCGCCTGGGAGCGGGCCATCCCGGAGGTGCTCGCCAATCCGGAATACCAGGCGGTCTACGAGGCCAACAGCCTGCGCCCGGACTTCATTCCGCACGACGAGTACGCGGCCTTCATCGCCGAGTTCGGAGCGGAGACCGAGCAGTTCCTGCGCGAGACCGGTGTCATCCAGTGATGCTCTAGGGTGGCTCACCGGGGCCGTGGCACGAGATCGTGCCGCGGCTCCTCTTCTATCAGGACGGACAACGCAGGCTGGCCAATGATCACGCGCGACATGGTAGGAGGTGCCGCCGCCTCCCTCATCGGAGCTCTCTATCTCTTCTACGCGAGTCAACTGCGGCCGAGTTCACTGGCCGACAGCGTCGGACCCCAGGGCCTGCCTCTTGTTTACGGCTGGCTGACGCTGGCCCTTGGCCTTGTCCTGCTGGCGCAAGCATTCATCGCAGTCCTGCGGGCCTCGCCGGCGGAACGTGCCAAGCAGGCTGATGCCTGGTCGGGGCAGGGGCGCCGCATTCTCTGGGCAGCCGGTCTGCTCGCCTTTGCCGTGGGCTACCTCCTGATTGTCGAGACGCTGGGCTACCTTCTGTCGCTCGCCGTCCTGATCCCGGCGGTGGCGATCTATCTCGGTGCCCGGTTTGGGTGGCGACCCCTCGCTGTCGGTGTCGGTGGCGCGGTCGTGCTCTGGCTGATGTTCGACAAGCTCCTGGGTGTGGGCATGCCGGAAGGCGTCCTGCGCGGGCTCGGCCTCTGAGCCGACTGGAAATGGAATCCTGAGATGGAAACGCTTCTCGCGACGCTACCCTTTCTGCTTGACCCATCGATCCTGATCGCGGCCTTCGTCGGCGTGACCTGGGGCATCCTCGGTGGCGCCCTGCCGGGCATCTCGCCGTCGATCACGATGGCGCTGCTCTTGCCGTTCACCTACACCATGGACCCGGCCGCGGCGATTGTGATCTTGGCCTCCACCTATGTGGGCGCGGAGTACGGAGGCTCGGTCCCAGCCATTCTGATCCGCACGCCTGGGACGAACGCAGCTGCGGCCACTGTCCTTGACGGCTACGAGATGAACCTTCAGGGTAAGGCAGGGCTCGCTCTGGGCATCTCGCTCTATTCCGGCTTCATTGGAAGCATGGTGGGTCTGGTCCTGCTGATGCTGCTGTCCGCGCCGCTCTCCAGCGTCGCCCTGGCCTTCACGCCGCCCGCCTACTTCGCGCTGGGCATTCTGGGCCTCAGCGTCATCGCCACGCTGTCGGGCGACTCGCTCGTCAAAGGCCTGATCGCGGCCTTGCTCGGCCTGATCATCGCCACCATCGGCACCGATCCGGTGACCGGATCGAACCGGTTCACCTTCGGCAGCGCGGATCTCCTCGGTGGGATCGAGCCCGTCATGATCATGGTGGGACTGTTCGCGATGAGCGAGCTGCTCGCACAGGCCTCGAAGCGCGGCGAAGTCGACAAGATCCGCTCGCGCCCCCGCATCGAGTTCCCGGACTGGCCACTGGCCAAGCGCCTGATCCCCTCTCAGCTCATCGGCAGCGCCATTGGCTCCTTTGAGGGCGTGATGCCCGGAGCCGGGGGCACAATCGCGTCGTTCATGTCCTACAACGAGGCCCGGCGCTGGTCCAAGCACCCCGAAGAGTTCGGCAAGGGCTCACCCGAAGGCATCGCCGCGCCCGAGACGGCCAACAACGCCGTGGCCGAGACGGCCATCATCCCGGTGCTGTCCTTCGGCATTCCCGGCTCGAACTCGACGGCCATCCTGCTTGGCGGCTTCCTCATCCACGGGCTCCAGCCCGGGCCCATGCTCTTCGAGCAGGCGGGCGACGTGATCTACGGGCTCTATGCCGGTCTCTTCGTGGCGATCATCGGCATGATGATCATGGGCATCGCCATGCTGCCGCTCTGCGTATGGATGGTGAATCGACCGCTGCCCTACCTCAACGCCGTCATCCTGGCGCTGATCCTGTCGGGTATCTACTCGATCCACGGCAGCCTCTTCGACGTGGGACTGATGCTGGCAGCGGGAGTGCTGGGCTTCTTTATGCGGATGCTGCGCTTCCCGTTCCTGCCCACGGTGCTGGGCCTTGTTCTGGGCTTCTTGGTCGAAAGCAACTTCCGCCGCTCCCTCGTGCTGTCGGGCGACGACTACATGATCTTCGTGGACGATCGCATCTCGCTGGCGCTCCTCGTCCTCTCGGCCCTGTTCATCTTTGGCTCGCTGGCGCGGCGGGTTATCGCGGCCCTCCGCAAGGAGAACCGCCTCGCATTCTCGGAAGGCTCGGAGGGCTGACGAATGAAAGACCAAATGACAGAGTCCACCGTCTCCGAGCGCCTGGCCGGCTGGGGTCGCGAACTCGACCCTGCGGCGCTGCCGGACAGCACCCGGGCGACGATGCGCAACATCCTTGTCGACATCGTGGGCCTCTGCGTCGCTGCCCGAGGAACTGACTATGTCACTGCCACTCTTGGTGCGATCGAGCCAGGCGGGCACACCGTGGTCGGGCAGGGGATCAGGGCCTCGGCCGCCGGAGCCGCACTGGTCAACGGCACCGCCGCCCATGGCGAGGACTTCGACGACACCTTCGAGGGCGGGCCCGTCCATTCGGGCGTGGTGATTGTCCCGGCCCTCCTTGCCGCCGCCGAGACCTACCGGCTCCCCAGTGATCGGGTGGTGCTCGGCATGGCAGCGGGAACGGAGCTCCTGTGCCGGCTGGCGCTGACCCTGCCCAAGGCGGTCCACAAGGCGGGCTTCCACCCCACGGCTGTGCTCGGCACCTTTGCGGCCACTTTCGGCATCTGCGTGGCTTGCAAAGCGGAAGAGGAGGTCACGGCCAACGCGCTCGGCATCGCGGGCAGCATGGCTTCGGGCATCATCGAGTATCTGGGTGACGGGAGCTGGACCAAGCGGATGCACCCCGGCTGGTCGGCGCAATCGGCGCTGCGCGCCTATGCGATGGCCAAAGCCGGCTTTATAGGACCCCGTAAGGTCTTCGAAGGCACCCATGGCGCGTTCCGCACCTTCGCGCCCTCGATCGAGGCCAAAACGGAGGAGCTCTTCGCCGGGTTGGGCGAGAAGTTCGTGAGCGACCTCATCACCTTCAAACCCTATCCCTGCGGGACGATGGTGCAGCCCTACATCGACTGCGCAATCTCGCTGCGCGAACAGGGCGCCCCGCTTGAAAGCATCACCTCGATCGCCTGCAAGACCGCCGAGGGCATCGTGCATCGCCTTTGGGAGCCGCTCGACCTGAAGCAGCGGCCCCCCACGGCCTACGCGGCGAAGTTCTCGGTGCCCTTCGGCGTGGCGCTGGGCCTCGTGCGCGGGCATGCCGACCTCGGCGACTTCACTGGCGAGGCCATCTCCGACCTGGCGCTTCTCGCGGTGGCGGGGAAGGTCGGCTTCGAGGTGGATCCGGCGAACCCGTATCCCAAGGCCTTCACTGGCCATGTGCGCATTACCTACTCGGACGGACGTGTCCTCGAGGCAGAGAGGGACCATATGCGGGGCGGGGCGGTCGAGCCGCTCTCGCCCGAGGAGATCGACGCCAAATTCGCTGCCAACGTGGCGTTCGGAGGCTCGTCTGAGGCGGCGCGTCTCCTGGAGGTCTGCAACCGCATCGGATCAATGCAGGGTGACTACCAGTTGATCGCCGAACTGGGGACCCCGTGAATGGCTGAGCAAGACCGCGCGGTGGCGTTGATCACCGGCGCCTCGCGCAACATCGGCCGGGCCATCGCCGTCCACCTCGCGGGCAAGGGCCACGACATCGTGGTCCATGTGGGGCAGGATCAGCGCGCGGGCGGGGCGACCGCGGCGGCCGTGCGCGAAGCAGGGGGGCGGGCCGCGGTTGTTACGGCCGACCTAGCCCAGCCCGAAGCGATCTCTGTCATGGTGGAGCGAGCGGCGGCGGTCTTCGGTCGACTTGATGTGGTCGTGAACAACGCCGCCATCAGACCAGAGTCCTCCTTCGAGACGTTGTCCTATGAGGAGTGGCGCGAGGTGATGTCGATCTGTCTCGATGCGCCGTTCCTTGTCTCGCAGGCCGCCCTGCCGCACCTGGCCCGGAGCCCGTCCGCCTCCATCGTGAACATCGGTGGCCTGACCGGACATACGGGAGCCGAGAATCGCGCGCATGTGGTCACGGCCAAGGCGGGCCTCGTGGGACTGACCAAGGCCTTGGCTCACGAGCTCGCAGGGCGAGGCATCCGCGTGAACTGCGTGGCCCCGGGCCTGATCGAGACCGATCGGGGCGGGGCTTCGGCTCACCGCCCCTCCCACCACGCAAGCCGCCGCAACCTGCTGGGGCACCGCGGCACGCCAGAGGATGTTGCCATGGCCGTCGCTTATCTCTGTGGTCCCGAGGGACGTTATCTCACAGGTCAGACGCTGCATGTAAACGGCGGCGCCTACCTTCCATGAGCTCGGCGGGATGGGGGTCTCTGCTCGCCCTCTTCGCTGCGGCGGGAGGTGGCGGAGCCGTCTTCGCCGTCTGGGGCGTTCCACTGGCCTGGATCCTGGGTGCCATGGCCGGCGCTGCGGTCTACACGAACCTCTTCGGCCCGGTGCGCAACACCAGGCTCGCCCGCCGGTCTGGCCAGCTCATCCTGGGTACGTCAGCGGCGGCTGTTCTGACGGCCGAGATCCTAGCGGCGATGGCAGGCCTCTTGCCGGTGATGTTCGGGGCGGCGTTGCTCGCCATTCTGGTGGGTGTCGCCGCGGCGCGTCCCTTCGCCGTCATTGCGCGCGTGGACCGCACAACGGCCATCTTGTCGGCGCTTCCGGCAGGGCTGGCGGAGATGGCGAGCCTTGCCCAGGACCGGGGTGCCCGATCCGACATCGTCACCGTCACCCACACCTTGCGTGTCTTTGCCGTGGTGACCATTGTGCCGTTTGTCCTCGCGGCCTTTGCCGCGCCGGCGCTGCCGCAAGAGGGGCAGCTTGCCCCTGACGCTCTCGGCTGGCTCTCGATCCTGGCCTGTCTAGGGCTCAGCGCGGCTATCTCCCTTCTGGCCGGACGGTTCGGGATGATCAATCCATGGATCGTCGTGCCGATGGTCGTCGGGGCCGGGCTGGCCGTGGTGGATCTTCCGGTTGCTCGCATGCCGCAGCTCCCGCTGGTAGGGGCACAGATCCTCATTGGCGGATCGTTGGGCGCGCAATTGCTGCTGACCGAGTTTGCGCGGCTTCCGAGGGTGCTCGTCGGCGCGTCCCTGAGCACGGCAATGCTAGTTTTGGTCATGCTGGTCCTCGGCGTCCCGTTCCTCGCGCTAACTCTGGGACTCGATCCTCTGTCCCTGGCTCTTGCGCTCAGCCCGGGTGGGTTTGGTGAAATGGTGGCCTCCGCCAAGGCGCTGGATGTGCAGGTGGCTGTGGTTGTCGGGTTTCAGTTCGTTCGTTCTCTCCTGACCAATCTTGCGGCACCGTTCCTAGTCGGTCGAGACTGTCGGGGCATGTCTGAGCCGTAGATGAATGACCATGATCGACTCGGTGAGCGCCACTAGAGGCACGACTTTCAAACTTGCGCGATCATCGGGGGTTCAGGCGGGAGTAGGTGCGTCTCATTAAGCATCCTTGATGCTTGACGGATTGAAAAGACTCGAAAGTCGCGCCTCAGGGTAGCGCGCGCCTACAGATCGTGTTGTCACCAAGTTAAAACGTCGCCGGCCGTGCAAAGTAGAACTGTCGCGCTGCGCCTGGCCGGAGCGGG
>NZ_VDFV01000049.1 GCF_006152145.1 Rubellimicrobium roseum
TCACGCGCGTCGCCTGACCTCGAGGGGAAAGGGGCGAACTCGGCCTCAACTCGAGTTGCGCAACAACGCCCTGATCAGCCTTCAGGCTCCCAACGTCTGGGAAGCCGTTGCCGCGGCACTCGCTGAACCATTTGGAATGCATGCGCCGGACCTGAAGTATCGTTTTGCGAGGGTGCTGGGGGCCAGACGCCCTGAGATCGAGGCTATCCTCGCCGAGGATGGCATACCTGGCTACCGGATCAGAGAAGCACTTCACGACCTCGAGGAGGTCGAAGAAGAGGAAAGCGGGCCAAGCGCGACGAAGGAACCCGAGGACAGCAGCGTTAGCTTGCGATCCACGTCCGACAATGAGCTTTCTGGAAGCGAAGACGAGCAGTACGAAGACGCCTCGCTCGATCAAGACGAGGAGGCTGAAGAAAGCCGAGGAAGTAACAGCTCAGAGGCGCCTTCAAGCCGTCGCACCGAAGCCGAAAGTAGTGTCCACCGGTCAGATGGAAGCAGGGCGGAGCGTAGGCTAGTCCGTCGGAAACTTTTCGGCAGTGGACGAGATCAGGACAACGATCGATCTCAAATCAGACACAAGGCCGCCGAGGTAGCAAGTGCAGCTGCGGTCCGCGGCATGCGCGCCGAGGCCTGGCTCATGCAGCAGATCGTGTCTCTCCTTGGCCCAGACTGGACCTGCCTAGCGAATATGCGTGACGACCAACTCCGCGAAACCGACATGCTGCTGTCGCGCAATGGAGAGGAGTGGCATATAGAGGTGAAGTGCCTTAGCGCAGAGCGGCTCTACTGGTCCGAGCTGGAGCGGGAGAAGGCTGAACTCCATCCCGACCGGTATCTCATGGCCCTTCTCGTCGAAGCAGAGAACAGCGCGTTCACAGTATATTGGTCATGGGATCCACTGCGGGATCTAGCTCCGCTCGGACGACGGATCGAATGGTTATGGGAGAACTCAAGCGAGGGACCCTCCCTGAAGGAAGGCTGGAAGCTTGAGCCTGATATCCGATGGCCGGAGCGCCGGGCGGATCGGTACATCCACGTCGTAAGATTGAGGCAAGAGGACCTTGAACGATTGGACAAGGACGGATCCGACCTCCAACTTCTAAGAACGAGGATCGGAGACGGACTGAGCGTCCAAACTCACAGCGGAGGTGGATCCAAGTTTGTAGCCTGAGACCACCTTGGCGAACTCCAACGGTGAGTTTGACAGAAGCAGTCTGCAGGGCTGACATTACGCTATCAAAGAAGGCAGCAGCTCTAGCAGGCGGGCCCCGGGGTAGAATCTGGGGTACAAGCGAGGTCGACCGATAGATTCATCCAAGAAGATCAAGGGTGTGTTGATCAAGCTCGAATCCGCCCCCGGGCACCACTTCATCGGAAGTTTTCCGCTCTCAGTTCCTTATCATGATCTGGATCGGGCGCTCGCCATGCAGCAGCTTCATGGCTGGCCTGCGTTGCCTTCGCGCTTTCGCCATGACACATCGTTTGCTGCTCGACGACGCGCAGGGCCAGCCTAGCTTGCCCCGGGCAGCCTCCGCGCGGCGGCCATACCACAACCTTTCCTTTCGGATATTCCATGCAGAAGCCACTCGTGGGGGCGCTTTCCCGTCCCGAATTCGTCGCGCTCATCGCCGCGATCATGTCGCTCAACGCGCTCGCCATCGACGTCATGCTGCCGGCCCTGCCGCACATGGGCGAGGCTCTGGCGGTCGCGGACGAGAATCACCGCCAGTTCGTGGTCTCGATCTACATGCTGGGCTTCGGCGTGGGGCAGCTCCTGATCGGCCCGCTCTCGGATCGCTTTGGTCGGCGCCTGCCGCTCCTCCTGGGCATCGGCCTCTACATCCTCGCCGCCGTGGCGGCCGCCTTCTCGCCGACCTTTGGGGTCCTGCTCGCGCTGCGCTTCGTCCAGGGCCTTGGGGCCGCCAGCACGCGCGTCATCGCGACCGCCGTGGTGCGCGACCGCTTCGAGGGCCGCGCCATGGCCGAGGTCATGTCGCTGGCCTTCATGGTCTTCATGGTCATCCCCGTCGTGGCGCCCGGCATGGGCGAGGTGCTGATGGCCTTCGGCCCCTGGCAAAGCATTTTCCTGTTCATGGGCGCCCTTGCGCTGGCCTTCGGCGCCTGGGCTTTCCTTCGGCTGCCCGAGACGCTGGAGCCTGAGCGGCGGCGGCCCTTCACGGCGGCGGCAATCTTCGGCGGCTTCCGCATCGTGGTGGGGAACCGGATGGCCTTCTGGTACGCCATGGCGGGGACCTGCACCTTCGGGGCGCTCTTCGGCTTCATCAGCACGGCGCAGCAGATCTACGTCGACATCTACGGGCTGGGTGTGTGGTTCCCGGCGGCCTTTGCCTTCGTCGCGGCGCTGATGGCGGTGTCGTCCTTCCTCAACTCGCGCATCGTGCGGATCTGGGGGATGCGGCGCCTGTCGCACCTCGCCATCCTGGCCTTCACCGGCCTCAGCGGCTTGCTGCTTCTCGCCAGCCTCCTGCTGGAGGGCCATCCGCCGCTCTGGCTCTTCCTGGGATTGCTGTCGGGCGTCATGTTCATGTTCGGTTGGGCGGCTTCCAATATGAATTCGCTCTCGCTCCAGCCTCTGGGAGCGGTGGCGGGCACGGCGTCTTCGGTCTTCGGCTTCATCCAGACCCTCGGGGGGGCGCTGCTCGGCGGCTATGTCGGGCAGCAGTTCGACGGCACGGTGGTGCCCACCGTTGCAGGTTACTTCGTCCTGGGCGCGGCCGCCGTGGCCTGCGTGCTGGTGGCCGAACGTGGACGCCTGTTCGGCGAGGACGACGCCTGACCGAGCCGGCCGGACCCGGGCGGGTCAGTCGCGCGGGTCCTCGGGGTGCCGCGTCACGCCCACCGGGTCCTTGTGGATCAGCACGTCGGCTTGGGGATAGGCCCGGACGATCTCGCGCCGGAGCGCCGCGCTGATGGCATGGGCTTCGTCCAGGGTCTGCCTGCCATCGAGCTCGATGTGCAGGTTGACGAAGATGCGGCTTCCGGCGGTCCGGGTCTTGAGGTCATGGAAGCCGCGGACGCCGGGAAAGCGCTCCACGATCCTGGCGATGCCGGCGATGATCGCGGGGTCCGCCCGCCGGTCCATCAGCGCGTCGAAGGCCCGCCGCCCGATCCCGAACGCCCCCAGAGCCATGAGCCCCGCCGCCGCCAGCGCGACCACCGAGTCGATCCGCGTAAGCCCGAAGGCGGCCGAGGCCCAGAGCGCCAGGAGACCCCCGACCGAAGGGATCAGGTCGCCGATGTAATGGACCGAGTCGGCCGCGACCACGGCATTACCCGTCCGCCGCACCACGCGCCGCTGCCAAAGCACGAGCCCCGCCGTCAGCATCACCGAGGCCCCGAGCACCAGGGCGCCTGCGCCCTCGGCCATGATCTCGGGCGGCTCGGCCGCCAGCAGGCGCCGCAGTGAGGCGACCGCGATGACCCCCGCCGAGACCAGGATGAAGACCGACTGCATCAGCGCGGCCAAGTCCTCGGCCGAGCTGTGGCCGAAGGCGTGATCCTCGTCGGCGGGCTTGGCGGCGTAGACGATGGCAAGGAGTCCCCCGGCCGACATCAGCAGGTCCATGGCCGAGTCGACCAAGGTCGCGGCGATGGACAAGGCCCCCGTCTGGCCCAGTCCCCAGAGCTTCAGGAGCACGAGGATCAGGGCCACGCTGACCGAGGCCAGCCCCGCCGAGAGGTTCAGGCGCCCATGCGACTCGGGCTCTTGGAAGGGGACGGCGCTCATGCGCGTCCCCCTAGACCCCTCCGGCAGCCTAGTCGAGAACCTCGTCGGGCAGGACGCCCCAGAGCGCGGGCTTCGGCGCCCAGCCGCCATAGCCGCCCGCGGTGATCCGGCACCAGCCGGCCTCGCAGGCTTCGAGCCGGGCGATCACCCCGGCCTCGAGCAGCGCCACCGCCGTCGCGTTGTCCTCGGGGCGGATGCGGAGGGGCAGCCGTTCCTGGTCCACGATTACCGTCCGCGTCCCGGACAGGAGCGAGTAGTGGACCCAGCCGCCCAGCCCTTCGCGATCCTCCACCCGACGCCAGTGGCCGTATTCGGCGGTGATGCGCAGCGGCATGTCCTCGCGCACGAAGACCCAGTCGATCCGCTGGTCGAGCGCCGGGCCGCGGCGGGCGTTGCCCTCGTCGGTCTTGAGCGACACGAAGCGGGGCAGGGGCAACCCGGTCTCGGGCCCCACGCTCGGCGGCGGCGGGGCGTCGGGGACGGGGTCGCTGGAAGCGGGTACCACGATCTCCTCGGGTGCGGGAATTGTCAGGTCTGTAGGGCGGGCCACGGGACGAAGCTCGGCTTGGCCCGGCGAGGCCGCCACCAGGGTCGCTGACAGCGCCAGCCCCAGGAATCTCGCCGTCCCAGCCGTCATGCCGCCCTCGATGCCATCTGCCCGGGGAGTCCCGCCCCGTCCATCGTCCCGCAACCTGCCACGGTCGCGCCCCTGCCGAAAGCGCAAGGGCTGGACCTGCGCCATCGCCCGCCCAAGGGTGTGCTCGGGGCGCGACGGTGACGGCCCGTTGACAGTCGGGCGGAGAGGCTTCTCCTTGGCCGAGGGCAGGAAAGGGATCGGCATGGACCTGGAGCTTCGGGACAGGGTGGTCGTCGTCACGGGCGGTGCCTCGGGCATCGGCGCGGCGGTGAGCGAGGTGCTGGCCGAGGAAGGGGCGGTGCCCGTGATCCTCGCGCGGCGCGAGCCCGAGGCGGAGTTCCTGGCGCGCTTGCAGGCGCGGAGCGCGCGGGCTGGCTGGGTGCGGGCGGACCTTTCGCGCGACGAGGACTGCGCGCAGGCCGTGGCCGAGGTCCGCGCCCGCTGGGGGCGGGTGGACGGGCTGGTGAACAACGCAGGGGCCAACGACCGCGTGGGGCTCGACGCGGGCCCCGATGCGTTCCGGCGGAGCCTCGATGCGAATCTCCTGCACTACTACACGCTGCTCCATCATCTGCTGCCCGATCTTCGGGAGGCCCGCGGCGCGGTGGTGAACGTCAGCTCCAAGACGGCCCTCACGGGGCAGGGGGGCACCTCGGCCTATGTCGCGGCCAAGGCGGCGCAACTGGGCCTCACGCGGGAATGGGCGGCGGAGCTGGCGCCCTTCGGCGTCCGGGTCAACGCCGTGGTCCCGGCCGAGGTGATGACCCCGCTCTACCGCCGTCTGCTCGACGCACAGCCCGATTCCCGCGCGGAGGAAGGCCGCATCACCGCGCGCATCCCGCTGGGCCACCGCATGACCACCCCGCGCGAGATCGCGGACACGGTGGCGTTCCTCCTGTCGGAGCGGGCGAGCCACACGACGGGGCAATGGCTGTTCCCGGACGGGGGCTACACGCATCTGGATCGGGCCCTGGACTAGGCGGGGCGGCCCCGCGGCGGATTCGGCTCTCATGCGGCCCAGGATGCCGCAGACAGGTTAACGAATCCTTCGACCACCGAACGGTCCTCCCCCGGTCCGCGCAACACCCCGGAGGGCAAAGCGCGGATCGGGGAGCGGCCAACCCGGCCCGGCGCTACCAGCCGCAGGTCTCGCGCAGCCCGACGATGGCCGCCTCCAGCCCCGAGAGGTCGAAGGTGAGCGTCAGGGGCGACGCCCGGAGCGGCGTGGCCCGCAGGGCCAGGCGCTCGTGCCCGATCAGCGACGTGATCCAGGGGATGGAGCGCCCGCCGGTCCAGAGGCCGAGCGCCAGGCCGTTCGGGCTGGCGCTCATCCCGAGGCGGGCCATCGGCTGGTCGTCGATCCGGTACTCGACGCGGCCCTGACCCTGGAGGTCGGCCATGACGTTGTCGTTGAAGCTGACGAAGGCCGCCGTCGTGTTCTCCTGGCAGCGCAGCATCAGGACGCCCGGAGCGATGCCACCGAAGGGCGAGGGGATGGGGTTCTGGCTGTCGAGGCCCAGGAACACCGAGGTCTCGTCGGTCATGGGCGAGACGCCCGTGCGGATCGTCCACCGTCCCGTGTCGGCCGGGAGAGCCGCGCCTTCGTCCGCGTGGACCCGCTCACCGAACTGGGCGTCGAAGCAGGCCAGCCGCTCCGCGTCCGCGGCGATGGCCGCGCAGCCCTCGGTCTCCGTCGCGCCTGCCACCGGCGTCGTGGCCAGCAGCGCCGCCAGAACAGCCGGGCCCGTCCTCCACCTCATCGCCACTCCTCCCTGCGGTTCGCGCAGATGCACGACAGCCGGTGGCGCCGCCGCGTCGGCGCCGGGGCTTTCTCGCGGCGGATCGGGGCGGACCTCAGGGGATCAGCACCGTCGAGCCCGTGGTGGCGCGGGCGGCGAGCGCCCGGTGCGCCTCGGCCACCTCGTCCAGCCGGAAGCGCTGGCCGATGCGGACCCTGACCGAGCCGTCCGCCATCTTGGCGAACAGGTCCGCCGCCATCTCGCGGCAGGTCGCGGGATCGGCGATATGGGTGAAAAGCGAGGGCCGGGTGAGCTTGAGCGAGCCCTTGGCCATCAGGGTCAGGAGGTCGAAGGGCGGCACCTTGCCGCTGGAGGCGCCGAACGAGATCATCATGCCCAGCGGGCGCAGGCAGTCGAGCGAGCCCTCGAACGTGTCCTTGCCCACGCTGTCCATCACCACGTCCACGCCGCGCCCGCCCGTGAGCCGCTTCACCTCGGCCACGAAGTCGGACGCGCTGGTGTCGATGGCCTCGGCCGCGCCGTGGTCGAGCGCGAGGCGGCACTTCTCGGCGGACCCCGCCGTGGCGATGAGCCGGATGCCCTCGGAGCGCGCCCACTGGCAGGCGAGGAGCCCCACGCCGCCGGCTGCCGCATGCAGCAGGACGGTGTCCCCGGCCGCGAGGGGCACGGTGCGCCGGAACAGGAACTGCACCGTCAGGCCCTTGAGCATCGCCGCCGCGCCGTCCTCGAAGGAGATCGCGTCGGGCAGTCGGACCACGGCGCCCGCGGGCATGACCCGCGCCTCGGCATAGGCCCCGGCGGGCCCGCCGCCATAGGCGACGCGATCGCCCTCCTTCACATGCGTCACGCCCTCGCCCACGGCCTCGACGACGCCTGCGGCCTCCTGGCCCAGCGGCGCCGGGAGCGGTATCTTGTAGAGCCCCGAGCGCTGGTAGAGGTCGATGAAGTTGAGCCCCACCGCGTGGTGCCGGAGGCGCACCTCGCCCGGGCCGGGCTCGCCCACGGGGCGATCCTCGAATTCGAGGACCTCGGGGCCGCCCTGCTGGCGGATGACGACGGTGCGGGCGGTGGCGGTCATGGGGATCTCCGTTGCGGTGCGCGATGCAGGTTAGTCACGGCCCACGGCTTTGTGAACGCCGGGGCCGGGCGCTCGGAACCGGGCGCGCGGGGGGCGAGTTGCATCATCAAACGCCTGTTTCCGAAAGGAGAAAACCATGCTCGGATGGGCCGTCACCTTCCTTGTCATCGCGCTCATCGCCGCGCTCTTCGGCTTCGGCGGCATCGCCTCGGCCTCGGCGGGGATCGCGCAGATCATCTTCTTCGTCTTCATCGCGCTTTTCGTGATCGCGATGATCGCACGGGCGATCCGGGGCCGTCCCCCGGTCTGACGCCGCAACGACCGCGGAAAGGCCCCCTCGCGGGGGCCTTTCTCGTTTCAGCGGTAGACCTGGTCCTCGGTGGGAAAGGCGCGGGCGCGGACGTCCTCGGCGTAGGACCGGACCGCCTCCTCGATCTGGTCCCCGAGCCGGCCGTAGACCTTCACGAACTTCGGCGGGCGGGGCGAAAGGCCCAGCATGTCCTCCAGCACGAGGATCTGCCCGTCGCAGGCGGGCGAGGCGCCGATGCCGATGGTGGGGATCGGGCATTGCGCCGTGATCCGCGCGGCGAGCGGCTCGACCATCCCCTCCAGCACGACCGAGAAGGCGCCGGCTTCGGCCACGATCTTGGCGTCGTTCTCGTGGAGCGGCCAGGTGTCTTCCTGCCGCCCCTGGGTCTTGAAGCCGCCCATGACGTGCGAGGACTGGGGCGTGAGGCCGATATGCGCCATGACGGGGATGCCGCGCTCGGTCAGGAAGCGGATCGTCTCGCCCATGCGGGCGCCGCCTTCCAGCTTCACCGCGCCGCAGCCCGTCTCCTTCATGATGTGGGCGGCGTGGCGGAAGGCCATGTTGGGGCTTTCCTCGTAGGTGCCGAAGGGCATGTCCACCACCACGAGCGCCCGCCGCGTCCCCCGCACGACCGCGCGGCCGTGCATGACCATGAGTTCGAGCGGCACGCCCACGGTCGTCTCCATCCCGTGCATGACCATGCCGAGGCTGTCGCCCACGAGGATGATCTCGGCGTGGCGGTCCACGATGGCCGCCGTGTGGGCGTGGTAGGAGGTCAGCGAGACGATGGGATCGCCGCCCTTGCGGGCGCGGATCTGCGGCACGGTGATGCGGCGGACGGGGGCTTGGGGCTCGGTGCTCATCGCGTCTCCTTGGGCTCGATCTCGCGCTGGTCGATCAGCAGCACGCCCCCGACCTCGGCCGAGATCATGATCCCGGCGCGTTTCGTCAGGTAGCGCACCACGGGAAGGAAGCTCTCCGCGTCCACGATGTCGAGGCCCCTGAGCATGGCCCGTGGCTCGGCGCCGATGGTCTCGCGGATCTCCTCGGCGATGCGCTCCACCGCCGCGCCGTCGGCGGCCAGCGCCTCGGCGCGGTCGAGCGCGCGGGAAAGGACCAGCGCCGCCTGTCGCGCCTCGGGGCTCAGGCGGATGTTGCGCGAGGACATGGCGAGGCCGTCGGGCTCGCGCATGGTGGGGTGGCCCACGATCTCCACGGGGAGGTGCAGGTCGCGGACCATGCGGCGGATCACGGCGAGCTGCTGGTAGTCCTTCTCGCCGAAGAGCGCATGGGTCGGCTGCACGATGTTGAGGAGCTTGGTCACCACCGTCGCCACGCCCCGGAAATGGCCGGGCCGCACCGCGCCGTGGAACAGGCCGGACAGGCGCGTGGCCTCGACGATCGTCTCGTCGCCCTCGGGATACATCTCGGACACGGATGGCAGGAACAGCGCGTCGACGCCCCGGGCCTCCAGCATCGCCCGGTCGGCGTCGAGCGTGCGCGGATAGGCGTCGAGGTCCCTGGGGTCGCCGAACTGCGTGGGGTTCACGAAGATGGAGGCCACGACGTGGTCGGCGCGCCGTCGGGCCTCGGCCACCAGCGCCATGTGACCGGCGTGCAGCGCCCCCATCGTGGGCACGAGGGCGACCGTTCCGGTCCAGCCCCGGCGCAGCGCGCGCATGGCGCCGACGGTCTCGCAGGTCTGCATGGCGGCGCCCTCCCGCGTCACGTCTTAGTGAGCGGGCGAGGGCGCAGCAAGGGCGCCCCCGCCGGGCGTCAGGCGGCGGCCTTCTCCTGCGCGGCGATCATCACGCCGGCGAGGAGGGCGTAGGTCTCGGCCCAGGCGGCTTCGACCTTGGGAGTGAACGCCTCGCCCAAACCTTGGCCTAGCATGTGGAGGAGCGCCGCACCCACGGCGTCGTAATGCGCGGGCGTCACGCCGTAGCCGCCGTGGCGGCGGCCCAGGCCCTCGACGGCCGGAACGATCTCGTCGAGCTTCGTCAGGCCGTTCACGGCGATGGCGAGCATCTGCACGAGCTTGCCCTTCTGCTCGGCCATGTCGGCCGGGAAGAGGGAGCGAACCTCGGGTGTGGTCTCGAAGAGGCGGTCGTAGAAGATGTCGGCAGCCAGGCCGGCGATGGGAACGACCTTGCGAAAGCTGTCCTGGACCAAGGCGATCTTGTCGGGCGTCATGAATGATCCTGTTCGAAATGACGCCGCCCCCGTCTGGGCGGCGGCAACTACGTGACGCCGGATTGCGACCGCGGCAAGGCGGGAAAACCTGCCGCACCCGCCCTCCGGGGTCCGGTGGATGAGCCAAGGCCACCGGCGCGGACGACCAGCCTTGGTCCAGGGGTGCCGCGGTTCGGCCATGGTCGGGCCCCGATCGTCTGCCATGCGCGCAGGCGCGACAGGTCCGGAGGGCTCATGATCCGACAACCGCTTTACGTCATCGTTCCCGGCCTTCTGCTGGCGCTGGGCGCCGGGGGCATGATGGCCTACCGGCAGTTCGTGGCCGAGCCGCCGCCCGCCGCCGCTCCGGCCGGACCGGTGGCCGGGCTGGCCGCAGCCGCCGCCGCGGCCTCGTCCCTGATCGAAGCCGCGCCCTTCGAGGCCGTTCGGAACCTTGCCCCCACCGCCACCCCGGTGGAGGGCGCGCCGGCCCCGGCCTCCGAGCCGCCCGCAGAGCCCCTAGAGCCCGCGCCGGAGGCCGAGGGTGCCGAGGAGACTCGCAAGCCGCCGGCGGTGCGCCACGGCGCCGAGGGCCTCGGCGGCTCGGGCGACTTCTCCTGCGCGATCGAGGCGGGCGTGCGCCGCTGCCGCTCGGGCGACTGACGCGCCCGTTCACGACGCTGCGGGGTCGCTTTCGCCCCGCGTTGCGTCGAATGCGTCCGAGCCCTATTCCCGCCCACGGCGCAGAGAAGGGCGCGGACAGGCAGGGGACAGGCTATGGCGACGCTCAGGACCGAGGTGAAGGCGCTCGTGGTGGGAGGCGGCGCGGTCGGGACCGGCATCGCCTACCATCTGGCGAAGCGCGGCTGGGACACGATGCTGCTGGAACGGGACGAGCTGACCTCGGGCTCGACCTGGCACGCGGCGGGCCTCCTGCCGCTCTTCAACATGGGTTACGCCACCACCCACATCCACAAGTACTCGGTCGACTTCTACAAGTCGCTTGAGGCCGAGACGGGGCTCGACGCCGGGTTCTTCGTCGTGGGCAACCTGCGCATGGCGCAGACGCAGGACCGGATGGACGAGTACATGCTGTACTCGACCACCGCCGAGACTGCGGGCGTCCACCACGAGTTCCTGAGCCCCAAGGAGATCAAGGACCGCTGGCCGCTGGTGCGGACCGAGGACCTGAAGGGCGCGCTGTTCCACCCGCAGGACGGCTACATCAACCCCGCCGACGTCACGATGGCCATGGCCAAGGGCGCCCGCCAGCGCGGCGTCACCATCGAGCGCAAGTGGCAGGTGGACGGCTACCAGTGGGCGGGCGACCACTGGCGCGTGTCGGTCACGCGCATGGAGGACCGGGGCGGCAACCTGATCCCGACCGAGGACCGCGAGGTGATCCGGGCCGAGCACGTCGTCACCGCCACCGGCAACCACGCCCAGCGCACCGCGCGGCTGCTGGGCATCAAGATCCCGGCGATCCCCGTCGAGCACCAGTACATCGTGACCGAGCAGGACCCGGCGCTGGTCCAGTGGCGCTCGACCAACCCGCAGCACCCGGTGCTGCGCGACGCCGACGCCAAGTGGTACGTGCGCGAGGAGCGCGGCGGATGGATCCTGGGGCCCTACGAGCGCAACGCTCCGGCCTGCTTCGAATACGGCGTGCCGGACAGCTTCCGCGCCGACCTCTTCCCGCTCGACCTCGACCGGATCGAGACCGAGTACATGAGCTTCATCCACCGCATCCCGTCCTCGGAGACGGTGGGGCTCAAGGACGACTACAACGGCCCGATCTGCTACACGCCCGACGGCAACCCGCTCGTGGGCCCGGCGCCGGGGCTGCGCAACATGTGGCTGGCCGAGGGCTTCTCGTTCGGCATCACCGCCGCGGGCGGCACGGGCCACTATCTCGCGCAGATGATGGTGGACGGCGAGGCCGAGATCGACATGGCCTCGCTCGACCCCAAGCGCTTCGGCGGCTGGATGACCACCGAATACGCGGCGCGGAAGAACGAGGAAGCCTACGACCACGTCTTCATCCTGCACCACCCCGACGAGGAGCGCCCGGCCGCGCGCCCGCTGCGGACCTCCCCGGCCTATGACCGGCAGAAGTCGCGCGGCGCGCAGTTCGGCCAGATCAACGGCTGGGAGCGGCCCACCTACTTCGGGCCCCTGGACGCGCCCGAAGGCTTCGACCACGACACCCGCAGCTTCCGCCGCGGCGGCTGGTGGCAATATGCCGTGGACGAGGCCAAGGCGATCCGCGAGACGGTGGGGATGATCGACGCCACCGCCTTCGCCAAGCACCGGGTGAAGGGGCCGGGCGCCACGGCCTTCCTCGACTGGTTCACCACGAACAAGCTGCCCAAGGTCGGTCGCATCAACCTGACCTACGCCCTGACCGATGCGGGCACGACGCGGACCGAATACACTATCGTGCGGATCGGCGAGGACGACTACTACCTCGTTTCGGCCGGCGCCTGGGCCGATTACGACGGCGACTACCTGCGCAAGTCCGTCGAGGACATGGAGCCGACCTTCGGCCGCATCGAGGTGCAGGACGTCACCACGCAATGGGGCGTCTTCGCGCTGGCCGGTCCAAACTCGCGCGACCTGCTCAAGGCCGTCATCAAGGACGCGGACCCCGCCACGGCGCTGTCGAACAAGCGCTTCCCCTGGCTGTCGTCGCGCCGCATCGAGCTGGGCATGGTCCCCGTGCAGGCGATCCGCGTGGCCTACACCGGGGAGCTGGGCTGGGAACTGCATCATCCGATCGAGATGCAGAACCACCTCTTTGACCTGCTGACGAAGGCGGGCGAGGCGCATGGCTTGAAGCTGGTGGGCGCCCGGGCCCAGAACTGGCTCCGGCAGGAGAAGAGCTACCGCGCCTTCGGCAACGAGCTGGGCCGCGACGCGACCCCGATCGAGGCCGACCTGCCGCGCTTCGTGGACATGACCAAGGACTTCCGCGGCAAGGCCGCCATGGAGGCCCTGGGCGTCCGCTCCAAATGCGTGACCGTCCTGATCGACGGGCCGTCGGACGCCGATCCCTGGGGCCGCGAGGCGCTCTACACGCCCGAGGGCGAGAAGGTCGGCCGACTGACCTCGGGCGGCTACTCGGTGGCCTTCGGCAAGTCGATCGGCATGGGCTACGTGCGGCCCGAGCTGGCCGTGCCGGGCACGAAGCTCAAGGTCCGGATGCTGCGCGAGCTGTGGGATGCGGTCGTGGCCGAGGACAGCCCCTACGACCCGACCAACGCGCGCCTGCGTCAGGACGGCTGAGGCGGTTCCGCGACGGATCCGGGGCGCCAGCCCCCCTGGGCCTGACTGCCCGACCTAGGTTCCATCGGTCCGGTATGGACGGGCCGCGGGATCGTCCTAGCCTCACGGGTAAGTACCCTTGGGAGGGACATCTCGATGCTCCGCGCCGTCGTCTTGCTGGCCGTCCTGGCGCCGCTGCCCGTGCTGGCGCAGTCGGCCGACTCCGGCGGAGGATCGCGCCTCGCCTTCACCTTCGGGGCGGGGATCGAGGCGGTGCCCGGCTACTTCGGCTCGGACGAGCTGGCGCCGGGCTTCGACCTGAGTCTTCGCGCGCCTTTCCTGAGCTTCGGAGGCGTGCGCCTCGGCCGTGACGACGCCGCTGCACGGTCGCAGGGCCTCGGATTCCGTGGTTCCTTCCGCTACGTCCCGGAACGGAACGGCGAGGAGTACGAGGAACTGGCGGGCTTGCCGGAGATCGACACCAGCTTCGAGCTGGGCGGCGGCCTTAGCTACGCCCAGCCCGGCTGGGAGGCCTTTGCCGTGGCCCGCTACGGCTTGGGCGGCCACGAGTCCTGGGTCGGGGAACTGGGCCTCAACCTCGTCGCGCAGCCCACCGAGCGGCTCGGCTTCCGCGCCGGGCCGCGCGTGCTCTTCGGGAGCGAGGACTACGCCGACACCTATTTCAGCGTGCCCGATGGCACGCCCGGCTTCGAGGGCTTCGACGCAGAAGGGGGCCTGCTCTCGGCCGGGATCGAGGCCGTCTCGACTTACGCCCTGACCGAGAGCTGGGGCCTGCGCGGCCGGATCCGCTACGAGCGGCTGCTGAACGACGCCGCCGACAGCCCGATCACGCAGGAGGACGACCAGTTCACCGCGAGCCTGCTCGTCACCCGGCGCTTCGTCTTCGAGTTCTGAGCCTCAGCCGCCCGCCTTGGGCAGGTAGGGGATCGCTCCGGCCAGGTCGGTGTCGTCGACCACGAAGAAGGTGCTCTCGCTGCCCGCCTGCCGCGCCTGCACGAAAGGCGCGTAGTCGGGGTCGCTCGCGAAGGCCTGTGCGGCCTGCACGTCGGGGAACTGGATGATCGCCATCAGCGTGAGATCGGGCCGCTCGCCCTCCAACACGTGGAAGTTGCCGCTGCGCGACAGGTAGCGGCCGCCGTGCCGGGCCGCGATGTCATGCACGCGGGCCGCGTAGTCGGGAACCCAGGAATCGTTCGTCACCTTGACCTGGGCGATCAGGAATGCGGCCATCTTCGTCCTCCCTGCTGGCTCTGCACGCCGGCCGGACGTCTGCGCGCCCGAGGCCGGCCCAAAGCAGTGTAGGCGTCGAACGGGCGCGGACCATCCCGGCCGCGCCTGAACGGTCACACCAGCCGCGCGGACTCCACCGCCGCCTTCACGAAGCCCGCGAAGAGGGGGTGCGGCTGGAACGGCTTGGACTTCAGCTCGGGGTGGAACTGGACGCCGATGAACCAGGGATGGTCCTTCCATTCCACGATCTCGGGCAGGCGGCCGTCGGGCGACATCCCCGAGAAGCAGAGCCCGCAGGACTCCAGCTTGTCGCGGAAGGCCGTGTCCACCTCGTAGCGGTGGCGGTGGCGCTCCTCAATCTCGGTGGCACCATAGACGTCGGAGACCAGCGACCCCGGCTGGAGATGCGCCGTGTAGGCGCCCAGCCGCATCGTGCCGCCCTTCTCGTCGGTGATCTTGCGCTCGACCACGCGGTTGCCCTGCACCCATTCCTTGAGGTGGTAGACGACCGGCGTGAAGCGCTTGTTGCCGGCCTCGTGGTCGAACTCCTCCGACCCCGCATTGGTCACCTGGGCCACGTTGCGCGAGGCCTCGATGACCGCAAGCTGCATGCCGAGACAGATGCCCAGATAAGGCACCTTGTGCTCGCGCGCGAACTTGGCGGCGGCGATCATGCCTTCCGTCCCGCGCTCGCCGAATCCGCCGGGCACGAGGATGGCGTCGAAGTCCTCCAGGAAGGGCGCCGGGTCCTCTCGCTCGAAGAGCTCGGAGGAGACCCACTCGGCCCGGACCTTGACCCGGTTCGCCATGCCGCCATGGGTCAGCGCCTCGGCGATGGATTTGTAGGCGTCCTCGAGCTGCGTGTACTTGCCCACGACGGCGATCTTCACCTCGCCCTCGGGGTTGTTCATGCGGTCCATCACATCGTGCCAGCGCGACAGGTTCGGCTTGGGCGCGGGCGAGATGCCGAAAGCGTCGAGCACCGCCTGGTCGAGGCCTTCGCGGTGGTAGGCGAGGGGCGCCTCGTAGATCGACTTGAGGTCGTAGGCGGCGATCACCGCCTCCTTCCGGACGTTGCAGAAGAGCGCGATCTTCTCGCGCTCCCGCTCGGGGATCGGATGCTCGGACCGGCAGACCAGCACGTCGGGGGCGAGGCCGATGGACTGCAACTCCTTGACCGAGTGCTGCGTGGGCTTGGTCTTCAGCTCCCCGCTCGCCGCCAGGTAGGGCAGCAGCGTCAGGTGCATCAGGATGCACTGGCCGCGCGGGCGCTCGTGGGTGAACTGGCGGATGGCCTCGAAGAAGGGCAGGCCCTCGATGTCGCCGACCGTGCCGCCGATCTCGCAAAGCTGGAAGTCGACCTCGTCGTCGCCGATCGCGAGGAAGTCCTTGATCTCGTTGGTCACGTGCGGGATCACCTGGATCGTCTTGCCCAGGTAGTCGCCGCGGCGCTCCTTCTCCAGCACGTTGGAGTAGATCCGCCCCGAGGAGATGGAGTCGGTCCGCCGCGCCGAGACGCCGGTGAAGCGCTCGTAGTGGCCGAGGTCGAGGTCCGTCTCGGCCCCGTCGTCGGTCACGAAGACCTCGCCGTGCTCGAAGGGGCTCATCGTGCCCGGATCGACGTTCAGGTAGGGGTCGAGCTTGCGCAGCCGCACCGTGTAGCCGCGCGCCTGCAGGAGCGCCCCCAGCGCCGCCGAGGCGAGCCCCTTGCCCAGCGAGGACACCACGCCGCCGGTGATGAAGATGTAGCGCGCCATGAGTGAAGCCCCCGTGGGATCGGACAATGGAATCAGGTCCGGCGCACCTGGGGTGACGCCGCCACGGGATTCTGGTCTAGCCGGAAGCGCCCCGCGTGCGCAACCGGCGATGCGTGAGATGCCTCAGTCGCCCTGCGGGACCAGGGGCGCGTCGCTCGCGGGCGGGGGCAGGAGGCTGCCGTCGCCGCCCAGGTCGGGCAGGGCCGGGGACTCGTCCGCATCGGCCGCGTTCGGGTTGATCTGGTCCACCACCGAGGACCCGGCCGACTGCTGCGCGGCCAGGATCGTCATCACCACCGACATCGCCATGAAGCCCGCGCCCAGGATCCAGGTCACGCGCGTGAGCGCATTGGCCTGCGCCCGGCCGCTCATCACGCCGCCCGCGCCCATGCCCAAGCCGCCCCCTTCGGAGCGCTGGAGCAGCACCACCCCGATCAGCGCAAGCGCGAGCAGGAGGAGGATGACAAGGGCGACGGTTTCCATGGTGCGGTTTCCCTGGGGCCGGAACGGGGCGCTTCTAAAGGGGGGAGCGCCCGCCCGCAAGCCATCTCTGCGCACGGCTTCCCCCCCGCTCGCGCCGCCGCTATAGGGGGCGCGGTTTGCGAGAAGGGAATCCGGCATGGCCAACGTCGTCGTCGTGGGCGCTCAGTGGGGCGACGAGGGGAAGGGCAAGATCGTCGACTGGCTGTCCGAGCGGGCCGACGTCATCGCGCGCTTCCAGGGGGGCCACAACGCGGGCCACACGCTGGTCATCGGCGGGGTGACCTACAAGCTGTCGCTGCTGCCCTCGGGCATCCTGCGCGACGGCAAGATGTCGGTGATCGGGAACGGCGTCGTGCTCGACCCCTGGGCGCTGGTGTCCGAGATCGAGAAGATCGCCGCGCAGGGGGTCCGCGTCGGTCCGCACAACCTGATGATCGCCGAGAACGCGCCCCTCATCCTGCCGCTGCACGGCGAGCTGGACCGCGCGCGCGAAAGCAGCACGGCGGTGGCCAAGATCGGCACCACGGGCCGCGGCATCGGCCCCGCCTACGAGGACAAGGTGGGCCGGCGCGCGATCCGCGTGGCCGACCTCTTCGACCCGGCGACGCTCGCGACCCGCATCGAGCGGCTGCTCACGCACCACAACGCGCTGCGCCGCGGCCTGTCGCTGCCCGAGGTGGACGGCGAGGCGCTGCGCGCCCAGCTCGACGAGATCGCGCCCAAGCTGCGACCCTACGCCGCCCCCGTGTGGAAGGTGCTGAACGAGGCCCGTCGGGCGGGCAAGCGCATCCTCTTCGAGGGCGCGCAGGGCTCGCTCCTCGACGTGGACTTCGGGACCTATCCCTATGTGACCTCCTCCACGACGCTGGCAGGGCAGGCCGCCACCGGCACGGGGCTCGGGCCCGCCAGCGTGGGCTTCGTCTTGGGCATCGTGAAGGCTTACACGACGCGGGTGGGCGAGGGACCCTTCGCGGCCGAGCTGTTCGACGAGGTGGGCGAGCATCTGCGCACCGTGGGCCACGAGCGCGGCACAGTCACGGGCCGCAACCGCCGCTGCGGCTGGTTCGACGCGGTGCTGGTGCGCCAGACCTGCGCGCTGTCGGGCGTGAACGGCATCGCGCTGACCAAGATGGACGTGCTGGACGGGCTGCCCGAGCTGAAGATCTGCGTGGCCTACGACCTCGACGGCGAGCGGCTGGACTACCTGCCCACCGCCGCCGACCAGCAGGCGCGCTGCAAGCCCATCTACGAGACCATCGAGGGCTGGAACGCCTCCACCGCGGGCGCCCGCTCCTGGGCCGACCTGCCCGCGCAGGCCATCAAGTACGTCCGCCGCATCGAGGAACTGATCCAGTGCCCCGTCGCGTTGGTTTCCACGAGCCCCGAGCGCGAGGACACCATTCTCGTGACCGATCCCTTCGCGGACTGAAGGACAGCCTATGGCCCTGAGCTACCGCGCCCGGCGCATCTGGACCTATGTCATCCTGCTCGTGGGCCTGCCGGTCTACGTGGTGCTGGCGGTCACGCTCGCGGACTGGGCGCGCGAGCGGCTGGGCCGCCCGGCCTGGTGGCTGGAGTTCGTGATCTTCGTGGGGCTGGGCCTTCTCTGGGCCTTGCCCTTCCGGTCGGTGTTCCGGGGCGTCGGGCGCGAGGACCCGGACAAGACGCCCCGGAGCTGAGGGCCTCAGCCCACCTAGAGGCCCGCGAAGCGGCTTTCGGGCCCGGTCGCGAAGCGGTCGCCGCCGACCCGTGCGATGCGGCCGTCGCGCAGGAGCGCCTCGAAGCAGCGAAGCGCGTCGGCCCGCTCGGGCGGATCGGTCATGATGCGCGCGGCGAGGCTCAGGATGCGCGAGCGCGTGACCGCGCCCGTCCCCTCGCGCACGAGCCAGGCCGTCGCGGCGTCGATGAGGTCGGGCAGATCCGACAGGCCCGCCCGGGCCACGAAGTCCGCGAAGGCCGCGTCACGCGCGGGCAGGGGGGCCGGCCCGCGCCCGGCCGCCGGCTCCTCGGGCCGCGCGCGGGCCGGCCCGACCTGGCGCAGGTCGTCGCGGAACGGCTCGGCCAGGGGCTCGCCCTTGCGACCCGTCCCCAGGGCGCGGTCGGCGCGGGTGGCGGCGACGGCGGCCTTCTGGTTGGCCAGCGAAAGGCGCTTGCGCGTGGCCTCGGGCGTCGCGAGCTGGCGGTCGGCGCGCGAGATCATGCGGTTCAGCGCCGCGTCCCCCTCGGCGCCGAGGTCGGGAAGCCGCTGCCGCCCGGCGCGCGCCGGACCCGCCGTGCGTCCCGGACCCAGGTCGCGGACCTGTTCCAGCGCCCGGCGCAGCGCCACCGGGTCGCCGGGCCCCTCCCCCGAGCCCTGCGCCTCCAGGCCACGAAGGTAGTCCGAAATTACGGCCAAGGCCTCGACCGGGTCGTCGAATCCCTCCAGGCTGTAGGTGACGTCCCCAATCGTGACTTGGAGGCCTCTGGTTGTGTCGGCCATCCCTTGCTCTCTTTTTTGTCTTACAGGATCAAAGGCATGACGCGCAATTGGCGCAGCATGCTTGCCGAGCCGCGGAAGGGCGGGGGCTCTTTCGTGACACTTTCGCGGCGCCCCGTCTGGAGGGGGGACAATCCATGAACCCACCCCCCATCGTCCATAGCGATGAACCTGTGACCCTGATCGGCGGCGCCGGAGCGCCGAGAGCCGACCTGATGCACGCTCTTGGGCTCGCTCCCGTCCTGGTTGCAGCCGACGGCGGTGCCACCACGGCTCTGGCGCTGGGCCTGTCGCCCGTCGCGGTGATCGGCGACATGGACAGCCTGCCGCCCGAGGCCGCGCGCGCCTTCGCCGACCGCCTGCACAGGGTGGCCGAGCAGGAGACCACCGACTTCGACAAGGCGCTCACCCGGATCGAGGCGCCCGCCGTACTGGCCTTGGGCTTCGCCGGGGGGCGGCTGGACCACGAGCTGGCCGCGCTCCACAGCCTCGTGCTGCGCGCCGACCGGCCCTGCCTCCTGCTCGGGCCCGCGACGCTGGCCTTCCACGCCCCGCCCGAGATCGAGCTGCCGCTGGAAGCGGGAACGGTGGTGTCGCTCTTCCCGCTGGCTCCGGTCCGGGTGGGGTCACGGGGCCTGGTCTGGCCGACCGATCATCTGCTCTTCGGGCCGCTCACGCGTATCGGCACCTCGAACGCGGCGGCCGGCCCCGTCGCGCTGCGCCCCTCCGGGCCGGGGATGCTGGTCATCCTGCCACGTGCGACGCTTCCGCTGGCGCTGGGAGCGCTGCGCGTCGCTCCGCGCTGGCCTGCCGCTCCCGGTGGATGATGTAGAGCCCCGAACCCACGATCACCGCGATCCCCGCCCAGGTCAGCGCGTCGGGGAAGTCGCCGAAGATCAGGTAGCCCAGCGCCGAGGCCGTCACGATCTCTAGGTAGTTCAGGGGCGCGAGCGTGGCCGAGGGCGCGAAGCGCAGCGCCACCGTCATCAGCATGTGCGCCACCGCCGAGGCGAGCCCCACGCCGAAGAGCCAAAGCCAGGCGAGATCCCGCGGCCAGACCGGGTCAAGCTCCGCATGGCCGCTGCCTTCGGCCCACAGCAGCACCGGCAGGCACAGGACTACGGCCAGGGCCGAGGTGTGGAACTGCATGGGCACCGGCAGCATCCGCGGCGACAGGCCCCGCGTCACCAGCATGTAGACGGCGAAGCTGGCCGCGGTGCCCAGCGGCCAGAGCGCCACGAGCCCGAAGGTGGCCAGCGACGGCTGGATCACCAGCAGGCTTCCCCCGAAGCCCACAAGGCAGGCGACGATGCGGCGCGGTCCCACGGCGTCCCCGAAGACGAGCCGTCCCAGGATCAGCAGGATGAAGGGCATGACGAAGACGATGGCGAGGGCGTCCGCGAGCGGCATCACCTCGATGGCCGACACGAAGGCATAGGTGGACAGGACCAGCATCAGTCCCCGCAGCGCCACCAGCGGCAGCAGCGCGGGCGGCAGTCGCAGTCCATAGGGCAGCATCAGCGGCAGCATGAGGAGCCCCTGCACCACGAAGCGCGCCGCCGTGACCTGTCCCACGGGCACCGTCTCGGCCGCGAGCTTGGACGCCACGTCGATGAGCGGTGCCGTGGCGACGAAGCCCAGCATCAGCGCCACGCCGGTCAGGGTCCGGTCGGCCATGAGACACCTCCTCGGGAGAGCTCCGTCCCTAGCAGGGCCCGGGACGAAGGGCCAGCGTGCCGCATGGCGGGCCGGCGGGGGCCATGCTAGGCGCGCGCCCGTCCACCGATCCCAAGGGAGCCACCGATGCCCGTCCTCCTCCGTTCCGCCCTGGCCGCGCTGCTCCTGCTTGCCGCGCCCGCCTGGGCCCATGACGACGCCGCGAAGGGCGTCAGCCTCCAGCAGGGTGACATCGGGATCCACGACGCCTATGCGCTTTCGCCCCGGCCCGGCGCGCCCACGGGCTCGGTCTTCATGATGATCCACAACCATGGCTCGACGCCCGACCGGCTCGTCGGCGCCACCTCGCCCCTGGCCGAGCGCGTGGAGATCCACACCCACATGGAGGAGGACGGCGTGATGCGGATGCGCGCCGTCGAGGGTGGGCTCGAGCTGCCCGCGGGCGGCATGCTGC
Source organism: Rubellimicrobium roseum (assembly GCF_006152145.1). Lineage (GTDB taxonomy): Bacteria > Pseudomonadota > Alphaproteobacteria > Rhodobacterales > Rhodobacteraceae > Rubellimicrobium > Rubellimicrobium roseum. Next base: position 21,071 of record NZ_VDFV01000049.1, read on the forward strand.
TCCTGGCTCGCGGCGGAGAGCACCTGATGTTCCTGGGCGTCACCCCGCCCTTCGCGGAAGGCGCCACCGTTCCCGTCACGCTCCTCTTCGAGAAGGCCGGCGAGGTCGCGCTCGAGGTGCCCGTGGACCAGTCCCGGCTGACGGGGGACGCCGAGGCGGCGGGCCACGAGGGGCATGGCGGCTGAGTCTCGGTTTGGCCACATGAGGGGCGCAATCACGCCCATGTGATGGGCGTTCTGAAACTGTTCGTTTCCATTCCCGTGACTGTGACCGGCGCGAGAGCTGCTCGCGCCCCGATCACGGGAGTGGAAGATGAGATCACGACGCATTGCCGCCGCCGCTTTGGCGACCACCCTGATGGCCGGCGCGGCGGGGGCTGCCACCACGGGCCTGGGCTACGCCCTGGGCGACGGCGGGGCCACGCTCGTCACCATCGGCCACCTGGGCGACCCGCAGGGGCTGGCCGGCGTGGCGCTGTCCACGGCGGACGGCATGGACCTCGCCCTCAGCGACCTTTCGGTCCGGCCCAACACCGGCGGGCTCTACGGCTACAGCGGCGCCACCAACAGCTATTACCTCGTTGATCCCGCGACGGGGGTCGCCACGCCTCAGGCCATGGGACCGGGGATCAACGAAGGCGCGGCTGCCGGCTTCGACTTCAACAACGTGATCGACGCGGCGCGGCTGGTGACGACGAACGACGACAACTTCGTCTTCGACCCCAAGGCGATGCCGGCCACCGTGACGCAGGCCACCGACCTCTTCTACGTGGCGGGCGACGTCAACGAGGGGCGCAACCCCGGCGTCTTCGCCAACGCCTACACCAACGCCGTCCCCATGGCCTCGGCCAATGTCCAATACGTGCTCGACAGCGCGACGAACTCGCTGGCCATCCTGGGCAACAACGCGGGGACGCTCTCGACCGTGAGCCAACTCACACTGAACGGCCGCGCGGTCGACATCTCCAGCGTCGGCGGCTTCGACATCCTGTCGATGATGGAAGGCGACAACACGGCCTATGCGCTCCTGAGCATCGGCGGCGTGCAGTCGCTCTACAGCTTCCTGCTGCCCCAGGCGGGCGGGATGGCCAGCCTCAACTTCCTGGGCGAGGTCGGCACGGCCTTCGGCTCGATGAACGGCCTCGCCGTCGCCAACGCCCCGGCGCCCATCCCGCTGCCTGCGGGGGTCTTCCTCCTGGGCGGCGCGCTCGCGGGCCTCGGCTTCCTGCGCCGCCGCGCGGTCCGGGCCTGATCCCCTCGGGGGCGTCCCGCAGGGGCGCCCCCATCAGCCGCAGATGGCCTCGGCGCGTTGGCTGAACGCCTTGTAGCGCAGCCAAAAGGCCTCATCCCCCGCGCGGTCCGAGGCACGGGTCTCCTGCGCCCGGTCGGGGTCCTCGAAGAAGAGCGCCGCCCGTCGCTGGTCTGACGCCGAGAGCGACTGGTTCGCCACCCCCTGGACGCAGGAACAGAGCTGCGGGCTCGCCGCATTGCGCCCGCCCGCCATGCAGGCCCGCCCGATGTCGCCCGACACCCGGCCTCCGCAGCCCCCCAGGACCACCAGCGCGCCCAGCGCTGCGATCAGTCCGAATCTCCGCACCTGCCTGCCTCGTTGCTGTCCTGCCCGGGTGGGCATAATGACCGGGCCGGAGGGGGGACGCAATTCACGGCTGGGCCTGCCTGCTGCGACCATCCGCCCCCTGCGTTTCTCCGGCCGAAACGCGATCACGCGCCCGCGACCGCCAAGGCGCGCGAGCGCATTGACGCCTGGGGGAATCGCCCCCATAGCGTGCCCCATGACCGAGCTTTCCCGCATCCGCAACTTCTCGATCGTGGCCCACATCGACCACGGGAAATCCACCCTCGCCGACCGGCTGATCCAGTCGACCGGGACGGTCGCCGACCGCGACATGAAGGAGCAGCTGCTCGACAGCATGGACATCGAGCGCGAGCGCGGTATCACCATCAAGGCGAACACCGTCCGCATCGACTACAAGGCCAAGGACGGCCACCAGTACGTCCTGAACCTGATCGACACGCCCGGACACGTCGACTTCGCCTACGAGGTCAGCCGCTCCATGCGCGCGGTCGAGGGCTCGCTCCTCGTCGTGGACGCCTCCCAGGGGGTCGAGGCGCAGACGCTCGCCAACGTCTACCAGGCGCTCGACGCGGGCCACGAGATCGTGCCCGTCCTCAACAAGATCGACCTCCCGGCGGCCGAGCCCGACCGGGTGAAGGCGCAGATCGAGGACGTGATCGGCCTCGACGCCCAGGACGCCGTCCTCATCTCCGCCAAGTCCGGCCTCGGCATCCCCGACGTGCTGGAGGCCATCGTCACGCGCCTGCCCGCGCCCAAGGGCGACCGCAGCGCCGCGCTCAAGGCCATGCTCGTGGACTCCTGGTACGACCCCTATCTCGGGGTCGTCGTCATGGTCCGCGTCATGGACGGCGTCCTGCGCAAGGGCGACCGCATCCGCATGATGCAGACCAACGCCGTCTACCCCATCGACAAGCTCGCCGTGCTGCGCCCGCAGATGGTCGACATCGAGGAGCTGGGCCCCGGCGAGATCGGCGTCTTCACCGCGCAGATCAAGCAGGTCCGCGACACCCGCGTGGGCGACACCATCACGCACGAGCGCAAGGGCGCGACCGAGGCGCTGCCCGGCTTCAAGCCCGCGCAGCCGGTGGTCTTCTGCGGCCTCTTCCCTGTGGACGCCGCCGACTTCGAGGATCTCCGCGACGCCATCGAGAAGCTCGCCCTCAACGACGCCTCCTTCTCCTTCGAGATGGAGACCTCGGCCGCGCTGGGCTTCGGCTTCCGCTGCGGCTTCCTGGGCCTCCTGCACCTGGAGGTCATCCGCGACCGGCTGGAGCGGGAATACAACATCGACCTCATCACCACCGCGCCCTCGGTGGTCTACCACCTCTACATGAAGGACGGGGAGGTGAAGGACCTGCACAACCCCGCCGACATGCCGGACCTGACCTACGTCGACCACCTGGAGGAGCCGCGGATCAAGGCGACCATCATGGTCCCCGACGAGTACCTGGGCGACATCCTCAAGCTCTGCCAGGACCGCCGCGGCATCCAGCTCGACCTGAGCTACGCCGGCTCCCGCGCGATGGTGGTCTATGACCTGCCGCTCAACGAGGTGGTCTTCGACTTCTACGACCGGCTCAAGTCGGTGACCAAGGGCTACGCGAGCTTCGACTACACGATCACCGGCTATCGCGAGGACAACCTCGTCAAGATGTCGATCCTCGTGAACGACGAGCCGGTGGACGCGCTGTCGATGATGGTCCACCGCGACCGGGCCGAGATGCGCGGCCGGGCGATGGTCGAAAAGCTCAAGGACCTGATCCCGCGCCACATGTTCAAGATCCCGATCCAGGCGGCCATCGGCGGCAAGGTCATCGCGCGCGAGACGCTGTCGGCGCTCCGCAAGGACGTGACCGCCAAGTGCTACGGCGGCGACGCCACCCGAAAGCGCAAGCTTCTGGACAAGCAGAAGGCCGGCAAGAAGAAGATGCGCCAGTTCGGGAAGGTGGACATCCCGCAGGAGGCGTTTATCAGCGCGCTAAAGATGGATAGCTAAAGTGGAAGTTGATTCTAAAGCGGGTGATCTGGATTTGTTCGCCCAACTCCGCTTTCAAGGTGATAGATTTGATCATGCAAATCTGCCGCTTGATGTTCTAGAAAACGTGTCGGCATACCTCGATGTGCTCCGGGAATTAGCTGGTGAAATCTGGCGGGAAAAAAATCCTGATCGAGATCGATTGCCGCCCCACTTTAAGAAGAGCTTATCTTTATCTTTCCGTGGCGTTGAGGAAGGGAGTGCCAAAGCTAGAATTGCTCGGGATCAGTATGCGGCGAGTGCTTTACCTGACGCGACTACTGGATTAGATTACCTATTACTGGCGCAGTCAAGATTTATTGAACTCGCTGCGGCTGCGAACGAGAACAGAGAAGTAAAGGCGCTACCACCCTCGATTCGGAAGCCTTTGGAATTGCTTATTGGAGGGCTCGGCGCTGGCGAGCAACTCCAATTAATCTCGCAAACTGGCAAAGATAATCAACAACCTAGTGTCAGATACTCGCCCCTGACTCGGGACCGGATGATCGGGGGCATTGGGAAGGTTGCCTCTAGGCTCAGGACTCGCTATCGCAGCCAGAAGATGACGGCGGCTGCGAGCGCGATGGCCGACAGGAACA
>NZ_VDFV01000050.1 GCF_006152145.1 Rubellimicrobium roseum
CGCTTGCCGCGCTGCTCGCGGGGCGCCGAGGCGATGTCGTCAGTGGTCAGAACCGTGCGCGCCTCTACGCCGTCGCTGATGAGCTGTCGGGTCTTGTCCGCTTAAGGGACCCTTCCAGCGTCTAGAACATGTCAAGTGGTAAGGTCAGCGGCTCCTGAATCGATGTGTGGAGCCCAATAGGCCACCGACTCGGCCAGCTCCGCCACTACCCGACGATCGTCGGGCTCACGTTCCTTCCACGACAGTTCCAGGCAGATCTCGTTATCTCGGGCGCCTCCCTCGGCCAGCGCGGTGAGCAGGCGTTCGGGCTGGACGCGGCCCCGCGCATTGTGCTGGGCCGTGAAAGGACGGTGGCCGCCCTTGTCCATCATCGATTGCTTGACGTGGATGATGGGCGACAGGCGCGGCACGGCGCGGGCCCAGGCGTAGGGATCGGTGTCGTCGGGGTCAGGCGATGTCACGTCGCCATGGTCGATGTCGGCCATCATCCACATCGGGATCGCCAAGTCGGCGGCGGTGAGACGCTGCTGCAGATCAAGGCAGGACCGAATGGTCTCTCCGAACTCCCGCCCGATGCTCATGGGTTCCCAGAACAAGTAGGACAGCCCGGCAGCCTTGGCGTGAGCAGCGACTTCGGCCCAGCAGTCGATGGCAATGCGGATCAGGTCCTCGCGCCGGGCCGGGTCGTCATAGTCCTTGTAGGTGAGGATGGCGAACTGGGTGCCCACGGACTGGCCGCCGAGGTCGGCGATGATGTCAGCAAAGGTCTTGAACCAGTCGATGTAGTATCGCCGCACCTCGGCATCTGGGTGGCCGAAATGGTTGAGACGCCCGTAGGGCCCGGTCATGCCCGAGGTGACGCGCACCCCCGTCCGGCGCAGCGCCGCGCCCATGTCGCGGGTCAGGCGCCGGATCACCGGGCCGGGCCAGGACGGGTTGATGAACTCGTGCGTCAATTGGACGTCGCGGATGCGCAGGTCGCGGGCGATGGTGTCGATGAGATCGTCAGGTTCGGCGAAGCGGTTCACCAGCGGATTGGTGTTGAGTGACAGAGTGAGCGGCATGACGTCCCTCAGGCGGCGGCGAGCGTGGAGGAGGCGAACCAGTCGGCGAAGTCCGCCTGCTCGGCCGGGGTCAGGTGCAGGTAGTGCTTGGTGCGGCGCTGCAGGATGTCCTCGGCCGTCTGAGCCCATTCGGTAGCCACGAGATAGCGAGCTTCGGCCTCGTAGAGTTGGCCGCCGAAGTGCCGCCCCAAGCCTTCAAGTCCTGTGGCCCGGCCCACCAGCCTGGAGGTACGCGCGCCATAGAGGCGACCGTAATGATGCGCGAGCGGGCGAGGCATCCAAGGATACGCGTCGCGCAAGCCGTTCATGAAGGTCTCGAAGTCGGCGTCCGGGATCTCGCCTCCGGGCAGAGGTGCCCGTTCAGTCCAGTCACCGCCCATCGACGGAAAGACGCGCCGCAGCCGCTGCATCCCGCGCTCGGCCAACTCGCGGAAGGTAGTGATCTTGCCCCCGAACACATTGAGAAGCGGCGCGCCGCCGGTTTCGTCGAGATCAAAGACGTAGTCCCGCGTCACCGCCGAGGGATTGCCCTTGCCATCGTCGAAGAGCGGCCGCACGCCCGAGAAGCTGTGCAGGACGTCAGCGCGGCGTAGCTTTTCCTTGAAGTAACGATTCACGGCGGCCAGCAGGTATTCGATCTCGGACTCGTCCGCCGTCACCTCCTCGGCCCGGCCCTCATAGGGGATGTCCGTGGTGCCGATCAGCGCCTTGTCACCTTCGTAGGGATTGATGAAGATGACACGCTTGTCGTGGTTCTGCACGAGATAGGCATGGTCGCCGGACCAGAACTTCGGGACGATGATGTGGCTGCCCTTGACCAACCGCACGTTGCGGCTGGAGTTGGAGCCCGCCACGCGTCCGATCACATCCGAGACCCAGGGGCCGGCGCAGTTGACAAGGCACCGGGCACGCAGATGGCGCATTTCGCCAGTGTCGCTGTTGCGGAGAGTCACGCTCCAGACGTCGCCCTCGCGTCGCGCCGAGACGACAGGGGTGCGGGTCAGGACCTCCGCCCCCTTCTCGGCGGCGCCAAGGGCGTTGAGAACCACGAGACGGGCGTCGTCCACCCAGCAGTCGGAATACTCGAAACCTTTGGTGTACCTTTCGAGGATCGGCGTTCCCTCGGGGTCGCGGGTCAGGTCCAGCGTGCGGGTCCCAGGGAGCCGCTTGCGACCGCCCAAGTGATCGTAGAGGAACAGCCCTGTCCTCACGAGCCAGGCGGGCCGGTCGTCCGGGCTGTGGGGCAGCACGAAGCGCATGGGCCAGATAATGTGGGGGGCGCTTTCGAGCAGCACCTCGCGCTCGATCAGCGCTTCGCGCACCAGCCGGAACTCGTAGTATTCGAGGTAGCGCAGACCGCCGTGGACAAGCTTGCCCGAGCGCGAGGACGTCCCCTGCGCGAGGTCATCCTTCTCGCAAAGGACAACCTTGAGACCCCGTCCGGCCGCGTCGCGGGCAATCCCGGCACCATTTATACCGCCGCCGATGACGACGAGGTCCACACTGTCTTGTCCGTTCATAGGACGTCTCCTGATGGGGCCCGGTGGGCAAGGCCAGCCCAGACCGGAACGAGGCCGCGGCGGGCGGCGAGATAGGCAGGGAACAGACCGTCATAGGCCCGGACAAGACCAGCATCGGGCGGCTCGGTCGGGCCGAGAAGGGGCGTGACCCAATCGGCGATGCAGGCATCCATGGACGGGTAAGCCCCGATGGCGACAGCGGCCATCATTGCCACCCCGGCAGCGCCGGCCTCCTCGCGCGAGGACACGCGCACCTGCGCCCCGGTCGCGGCCCCCAATACGCCGCGCAGGCCGCGCGAGCGCGCCGCGCCTCCCGTCAGGCGCAGTTCGGACGGCATAGGTCCCATGGCGGCATAGCAATCGCGCATTGCCATGCCGAGCCCCTCGACGACGGCACGCAGAAGGTCCGGAAAGCGGTGGCGGGCCGAGAGGCCATTGAGGCCCGCGCGGGCGTCGGCGTCCACGAAGGGCCCGCGCTCGCCAGCTTCGGAGATGTAGGGATGATAGAGGATGCGCGCGGGCTCGGTCCGCGCGAGCCAGCCTTCGATCCGCGCCACGAGGTCGTCCTGGGTGATCTCCTGACCGAACTCGGCCACGAGATCACGGGCCATAGCCAGCACCCAGTCGAGGTTGAGTGTGGCCGCCATGTTTGTCTGAACCTGCGTGACCATCTCAGGCACTGGGAGAAGGATAGCATAGCCCGTCCCCTCCGAGTTGAGGTGGAAGTCCTCGGCCCGGACGGCGCGCATGTGGACGCCGGTGGAACCCACGGTCGAACAGGCGACGCCCGGCTCGCCGGTGTGGACCCCCGCCCCGAGCGCTGTCATCACCATGTCCACGTAGCCCAGGCTCACCGGCGTGCCGGCGCGCAGGCCGGTGACCGAGGCGGCCTCCCGCGTCAAGGGGTGAGTGACCTGGGTCCCGTCAATGATAGGAGGCAGCAGGTGACGCCAGGCGCCAAGCCCGAGTGCCTCGATCGCGGCGTCGCTGTAGGAGCGGGTCCGAAAGTCGCCGAAGGTGAAGCTCGCCTCGGAGGGATCGGTGGCCCGCACGCCCGTGAGGTTCAGGTAAAGCCAGTCCTTGCAGTGAAGCGCGACGGAGGCCGCCTCGATCAGGTGGGGTGCGACCTCGGCCATCTGCGCCAGTTGCGCGCCCTGCTGGCAGGTGTTGAGCCCGGTGCCGGTGGCTTCGAAGCGCGCGCTCTCCAAGGGTCCTGAGGCGAGGCGGCGCACGGCAGGGGCAGCACGGGCGTCAAGCCACAGCCAGGCGTCAGCCACCGGACGGCCGTCGCGCCCCACCAGCCATGTGCCGTCTCCTTGCCCAGTCACGGCCAGCGCCGCCGTGCGAGCGGCCAACCCCTCGACTCGCTCGCCCAAGGCACGTAGCGCGGCGGCGCAATCGTTCCAGGTGCGCTCCAGCGGCTGGGTTGCCGCTCCGTCTGATCCCGTCTCGTATCGGTTAGGCACGGACGCGGCAGCGACCTGCGCGCCCGTCAGCGTGAACGCCACCGCCTTGATCACCGAGGTTCCGGCGTCGACGCCGATCACGAGGTCCGACATTTCTTCGTCCCTTTCTCCGGGCAGCCGTCAGAACGGGTCAATCTCAGCAATTGCCCTGGCCGTGCGCTCGTCCGTGATGAGACCATGGAGGTGCCCTGCCCGCAGGACCGCGCGAAGCGCCACCACCTTGCCCGGCCCGCCGGCCAACGCCACGATCCGCTTCCCCTGCAAGGACCCCAGATCCGGCGACAGTGTCCGGGCGCTGAGCGACGTCTCGACCGGGCGACCTGCGCCGTCGAAGAAATGACCCAGGAGCTCGCCCACGCCACCCCGCTTGCGAACGCCGTCGATCTCGTTGAGGTCGACCATACGCGATGTGACGATCTGCGCATCGGCATCGACGGTACCTACGCCCACGATCAGCAGGTCGGCCTGGCTGGCGAGGCCGAAGACCTCGGCCACGCCCCGTTGGGCAAGCAGGACCTCGCGGTCGGCAGCCGTGTTCGCGAAGAAGGGCACAGGAAGGACATAGGCTTCCGCGCCGGTCTTCTCAGCCAGGCGATGGATCACGTCATGAGGGTTGGCGGCGAAGTTGCGCGTCAGCACGCCCTGAAGCGAGACGAAGCGGACGTCGCCTACCTCCATGCGCGGGAGGTCGGCCACAGCGGCCGCCAGAGTGCGGCCATGGCCTACGCCGATCACTCCGTTCCGGCCCGAGTTGAGTTCGCGCTGGAGGAAGGCCGAGCCTGCCACGCCCAGGGCCCTCAGGGGCAGGCCGTCCTCCATGAGATCGGGAACCACCTCGCAGGTGGCGAGGGCAAAGCTGTCGCGGAGCCGGTCCTCAAGGCGAAGGCACTCGACCACATCGCCATCGATGGTGACCTTCACCGCACCGTTCTGGTTGGCCCAAGCCACGAGGCGATGCGCCTTTACGGCCGAGACGCCGAGCCGCTCGGCCACCTCCGCCTGGGTCATGCCACCGGCGTAGTGCAACCAGGCCGCGCGGATGGCGAGGCTTTCGTCGTCCTCGCGACGCCCCACGCTCCTCGCCATCGTGACCTCCGGTGGTGCTGCTGCGCAGAAACTTTCAACTTAAGAAAATCCTTTCACGCGACATTGCGATCTGTCAAGGTGATGTGGCGAGGAGGAGCGACAAATCCCGCTGTCCCCACTCCGCCCGATAGGATCTTGCCGTCTATGTCTCTGAAAAACATAGATCAAGGCGAATCCAGCGCCGGAGGAGGCCGGCGATTCGGACGCGGAGAACGAGATCGACGTGGGGTCGGTAAGCTCATCCTTTCCTGACGATCCTGCAATGGGATCACACGCGTGACGAGACGATCACGGGCCTACGCAGCCTGGGTGACGACGACGAAGAGATTGCCGACCGAATTGGCCGCGGGGAGGAGGACATCCTGTGAGACAATCAGCCATAACCGGCCCACGTGGCGCATTCGGCATCCCGGCGCGCCCGGTCGCCACGCGGCGGCTCCCTGCTGACGCGTCCCAGCTGACGGAGACCAGCCAATGACCTCACGCACCGACATCGCCACATCGCGCCGCGCCGCGCCGCGCCGTGGGCTCAGGGCCGGTCTTGCCTCCGCCGTGGGCCTTGCTCTGCTCGCCGCAATGGCTCTCGACACGACGGTGGTGCGGGTGGGCTCCGAGCAGGACACGCGCCAGCAGGCCTTCTCGCCCGAGACCTACGGCCAGACCGAGTTCCCGCGCATCCAGGGTCTGATCGAAGAGCGGGCGGTCGACGCGGCCACGCTCGCGCAGGCCATCGCCGTGGACCCCGCCAAGGCCGCCGTCGACCACGGCGTCACCTCGAACGGCACGCCTGTCTTCTCGGTCGATCTCACCGGCGTCGCCGGCGAGGCACGCTCGGGAGTCTACGACGTGGCCGTCGAAGGCCTGGAAGGCATCCGGGTGCGCGTCCAGACCGGCCCGGCGATCAACGGGACCGACGTGCGCGACGCCACCGGCACGGTGGAGTTCGGCCAGTTCCGCAACCAGATCGAGTATCAGGACGCGGGCAGCGCGCTGAACAATCAGGTCAAGGAGCAGGTTCTGGCCGGCATCGACGCGGCGAACCTCACGGGCAAGACCGTTACGGTCACGGGGGTCTTCCGCCTTGTGAACCCGGAAAGCTGGCTCGTCACCCCTGTCCGGATGAGCGTCGAATGACCCAGGTCGAACTCAGTCGATCAGGCGCTGCGCGCGGGACCTTCCAGCTCGGCGAGACTGTCCTCGAGGCGCGCAATGTCGCCAAGTCGTTCGGCGCTGTCCACGCCCTCAAGGGCGTCAACTTCGAGGTCCGCCGCGGCCAGGTCACGACCCTGTTCGGGGAGAACGGCGCGGGCAAGTCTACTTTGATGAAGATCCTGTCGGGGGTCATCCAGCCCACATCGGGCGAGATCCTGCTGGATGGCGAGCCGGTGCGCTTCGCTTCGGCTTCCGACGCGCAAGCTCGCGGGATCTCGATCATCCACCAGGAGCTGAGCCTCGCCCCGAACCTGTCCGTGCGCGACAACATCTTCATGGGGCGCGAGATCTTAGGCCCGCTCGGCGTGGACTTCGCCGAGGAGGCGCGGCAGACGCGCGTGCTGATGGAGGATCTCGAGGAGGACATCGACCCGCTCACCCCCGTCGAGGAGCTGCGGCTGGGTCAGCAGCAGATCGTCGAGATCGCGCGGGCCCTTTCGGTCAACTCGCGCATCCTCATCATGGACGAGCCCACCTCTGCCCTCTCGGCTTCGGAGGTGGACGTGCTTTTCAAGGTGATCCGAGACCTCAAGGCACGTGGCGTCGCCATCGTCTACATCTCCCACCATCTCGAGGAGGCGCTGACGATCACGGACCACGCGGTGGTGCTGCGGGACGGGGCGATGACGGCCTATGCCAAGCGCAAGGACATCGACCTGGAATGGATCGTCCGCCACATGGTGGGCGAAAACTTCGACCTGGGCTCTCCACCCACCGGCTACGCCATGGGCGAGGTCGCACTCTCGATCGAAGAGGTTTCGGTCCCGGATGCCTCGGGGGCTGACCTCGTGGACCGCCTCTCCCTGCAGGTCCGCGCCGGTGAGATCGTCTGCCTCTACGGCCTGATGGGCGCAGGCCGCACCGAACTCCTCGAGGCCGTGGCGGGTCGGCTTGCCCTCAATCACGGCCGTGTCCTCATGGAGGGCCAGGACGTGTCTCGGCTCTCCATCGGTGAGCGCATCCGCCGGGGTCTCGTACTCGTCCCAGAGGACCGCCAGCGCGACGGCCTGGTGCAGACCATGTCAGTGGGTGAGAACCTGTCACTCGCCAGCATCATGGATTTCACGCAAGGGCTGTTCACGTCGCGCGCCAAGGAGCGGACAGTCATCGAGGAGGGCATCCGTCAGACGCAGATCAAGTCAGGCGGCGGTGGCGCGCCGATCGGCTCCTTGTCCGGAGGCAACCAGCAGAAGGTCGTGATCGGCAAGATGCTGGCCACCCGACCCCGGGTCATCCTCCTCGACGAACCCTCGCGCGGGATCGACGTCGGCGCCAAGGCCGAGGTGTTCCGCCTGCTCGCCGAGGGCGCGCGCCGCGGGCTCGCGGTGATCTACTCCACGTCGGAGGTCAACGAATGTCTGTCAGTGGCCCACCGCATCCTTGTGATGCGCAAGGGACGGATCACCGCCGAGTTCGGGCCGGACGTGCCCAAGGAGCGCATCATGGCCGCCTCCGGCGAGTCGATGCTTCACTGACCCGCCCTGCCCCATGCTGACCGCCGCTCGATCCCGACCACCGCGGAGACTCTCATGACCGACACCAGCCAGGCTCGGGCCCGCGCCGCCCGCCCGTCGCGCGACGGCTTCGACATCGGGAGGCTCCTGCTTGAGGGACGCGCCTTCCTCGCGCTCATCGTCATCATCGTCGTCTTTTCCTTCCTCTCGCCCGTCTACTTCTCCGTCTCCAACTTCCTCACCATGTCGTCGCAGGTCGCGATCTACGGCCTCCTCGCCATCGGGATGCTGCTCGTGATCCTGAACGGCGGCATCGACCTGTCGGTGGGCTCGGTCCTTGGCCTCTGCGGCGTCGTGGCTGGCGCGCTGATGAAGGGGGTCCAGATCGACGCCTTGGGCGCCATCCTTTACCCGCCGGTCTGGGCAGTGGTGGTGCTGACGCTCGCTTTGGGCGCGTTCGTGGGGGCCATCAACGGAGCGCTGGTCGCGTTTCTGAAGGTGCCGGCCTTCGTCGCCACGCTAGGCGTCATGTACGTGGCGCGGGGCGTGGCCCTGTTGATGACCAATGGCCTTACCTACAACGGCCTCGATGGCGACCCGGCGCTGGGCAACACCGGGTTCACCTGGCTGGGGCGCGAGCGGCTGGCCGGTATCCCGATCAGCATCGTCGTGCTGGCCGTCGTCGCGGTCGTGACAGGTCTCCTCCTCAGCCGCACGGCCTTCGGGCGGTGGCTTTACTCTTCGGGCGGCAACGCCCGAGCGGCCGAGCTGTCGGGCGTCCCGGTGAAGCGTGTGCAGATCACGGTTTACATGCTGTCCGGCATCTGCGCGGCGATCGCTGGGCTGGTGCTGTCATCGCGCCTGAACTCGGCCGGACCCACCGCCGGCACCACCTATGAACTGACTGCCATCGCGGCGGTGGTGATCGGCGGGGCCGCACTTACGGGAGGGCGGGGCACCGTCCGGGGTACCATGCTCGGGGCGTTCGTAATCGGGTTCCTGTCCAATGGCCTCGTCATCATCGGGGTCTCGTCCTACTGGCAGACCGTGTTCACCGGCGCAGTGATCGTGCTCGCGGTGCTGCTCAACTCCATTCGCTACGGCGGCCGCACCCGCAGGACGGCCCCCGCCTCCGCTTCTCCACCGCCGGGGCGCCCGGCCTGAGGCCGGCCCGTCGAGGGAAAGACCGCCGATCCTTCGGCACCAACTAAACGTCCAAGGGAGGACAACGTGACGCTCACCATCACCCGCCGGCTGCTGCTCGCCGGCGTCGCCATTACCCCGATGCTGACCGGCGCCGCCTGGGCGCAGGACAAGGGCCTCATCACCATCATCGTCAACGACCCGGCGAACCCCTACTGGTTCACCGAGGGCGAGGTCGCCAAGGCCACTGCCGAGGAGCTGGGCTACACCGCAACCGTGGCCGCCCATACGGGCGACACGAATACCGAGTCGAACCTGATCGATACCGCCATCACCAACCAGTCGGCGGCGATCGTCCTTGACCCGGCGAACGCCGACGGCTCGATCGGCAACATCCAGAAGGCGGTGGACGCGGGCATTCCGGTGATCCTGGTCAACGCCGAGATCAACCAGGAAGGGCTCGCGATCGGGCAGCTCGTGTCGAACAACGCTCAGGGCGCGGCCCTGGGTGCCCAGCAGTGGGTTGAGGTCATCGGCGACTCGGGCAACTTCGTGGAACTCGTCGGTGCGCCGTCCGACAACAATGCCGCGACCCGCTCGAACGGCTACGACACCGTGCTGAGCCAGTATCCCGACCTCGTCAAGGTTGGCGAGGAGGTCGCCAACTGGGATCGCACGCAAGGCTACAACAAGATGCAGTCGCTCCTGCAGGCGAACCCGGACATCAAGGGCGTGATCTCCGGCAATGACGAGATGGCCTTGGGCGCCATCGCGGCGCTTCAGGAAGCCGGTCGCCTGGAGGGTGTGGTCGTCGGCGGCTTCGACGGTTCGCCCGACGCGGTGGAGGCGGTCAGGGCCGGCACGATGGCCTACACCGTGCTCCAGCCCGTCGCGGTCTTCTCGGCCGAGGCGATCCGGCAGGTGGACAGCTACCTGACCACCGGCTCGACCGGCGTGGACACCGAGAAGCAGCTCTTCGACTGCCTGCTCATCACGCCGGAGAACGTGGACCAGTACACCGGCCCCTTCACCCTGTCGGCGAGCTGATGACTTCTCGGGCGGCCGTCAGGGCCGCCCGCCCTTGGCCGGGCCTCGCGGGGCTTGGCTTCCGTTTTCAGGCATCCCCGGGCAGGACTCCCATGGCCTCGCTCCTCGGCATCGACAACGGCCTCACCGTGACCAAGGCGGTCGTCTTCGACGCGGATGGCACGCCCCTGACGACCGCGAGGCGGCGAGTGCCGCAGTCGATGCCACGGCCGCGCCGGGTCGAGCGCGACATGGACGGGCTCTGGCGCGCCACCGCCGAAGCGGTCGCCGAGGCGGTCGCCCGCAGCGGGCGGCCGGCCGAAGACATCCGGGCGGTGGCCGCGACCGCCCATGGCGATGGTCTCTACCTCCTCGACGCGGCGCGCCGGCCGCTCGGGCCCGGCATCCTGTCCCTCGACAGTCGCGCGGGCGAGGTGGTCGCCTCCTGGGAGGCCGGCGGGCTCTTCGACCGGGCGCTGGCGCTGACTGGACAGGTACCGCATGTCTCGGCGCCCTCGGCCCTCCTTGCCTGGATGAACAAGCACGAGCCTGAACGTTTCGCCCGGATCGCCCATGTGCTGGGCTGCAAGGACTGGCTGCGCTTCTGCCTGACCGGCACGATAGGCACCGACCGCACCGAGGCTAGCACCTCCTTCACGGATGTCCGGACTCAGGACTACTCGTCCGAGGCGTTGCGGCTCTTCGGGCTGGAGTTCCTGAAAGGGAAGCTCGCGCCCATGGCGCGGCCAGACGAGGTGGTGGGCGAGGTGACAGCCGAGGCCGCCGCCCTCACGGGACTCCGGCGCGGCACGCCCGTCGTCGCCGGGCTCCACGACGTCACCGGCTCGGCCCTTGGCATCGGCGGGCAGGCCGAGGGGGTGCTGGCCATCGTTGCGGGCACCTATTCGATCAATGAGGTTGTCACCAACGTCCCCCGCACCGACCCGCGCTGGTTCTGCCGCAACGCCATCGAGCCCGGCCGATGGAACGCCATGGCCATCTCGCCCGCCTCGGCCGCCAACTACGACTGGTTCCTCGAACGGCTTTGCCCCCGCGAGGCCGAGGTTGCCGCCACGCAGGGGCGCTCGGTCCACGCCCTTCTGGCCGAGGAGATCGACGCGGCGCTCACGCGGCCATCGTCGGTGCTGTTCCACCCTTATCTTTTCGGCTCGCCGCATGGCGAGGTCGCAAGCGGCGGCTTCGCGGGCCTGCACGGCTGGCACGGGCGCGGCGACATGCTGCGTGCCGTGCTCGAAGGGATCGCGTTCAATCACCGCCAGCACGTGGATGCATTGCGGGAAGGGTTTCCGGTTCGCGAGGCGCGGCTCACGGGTGGCACCTCGCGCAACTCGGCTTTCGCGCAGATGTTCGCCGACGTGCTAGGACTGCCCGTCACCGTCACCGCCACGGAAGAGGCCGCCGCGTGGGGGGCCGCGCTCTGCGCCGGCGCGGCGGTGGGGCTCTATGCCTCGCCCTATGACGACCCGCGCGACCTTCGCGCTTCGGGCCGGACCTATGATCCCGACCGGGCCCGCCAGACCGCCTACGAGCAGAGATACCGGATCTGGGAGGACATCTCCCATGCAATGGCACCGCTCTGGCCCCGGATCGAGCGGCTGGCCGAGGGAGGCACCCAATGACGCCTGACGCCGTGCGCCGCCGCCTTTCAGCTCTTGACGGAACGGAGGTGGAGGTCGTCATTCTCGGCGCGGGGGTGAATGGGGCAGGCTTGTTCCGCGACCTCTGCCTGCAGGGCGTCCGCTGCCTGCTCGTGGACAAGGGCGACATCGGCTCGGGCACCAGCGCCGCGCCGTCGCGTCTGATCCACGGTGGGCTCAAGTATCTCGAAACCGGCGAATTCGGCCTCGTGGCCCAGTCCACGCTGGAACGGAACCTGCTCCTCCGAAACGCTCCCCATTGCGTTGCGCCGCTGCCCACCGTGATTCCCATCTTCTCCTGGTCCAAGGGGGTCGGCGCGGCGCTGCGAACGTTCCTGGGCTCGACCACCGCGCCGCGAAGCCGGGGGGCCTTGCTCGTGAAAATCGGCTTGGCGCTTTACGACTTCTATGGCTCACGCCACCGGAGCATGCCGCGTCATCGGCTCGTGGGGCGGGCCAAGGCCCTACGGGAGATGCCGGGTCTCACTTCGGCCATCGTCGCTGCCGGAACCTATCATGACGCCTGGATCAGCCGCCCCGAGCGATTGGTTCATGAGTTGGTCGAGGACGGGCTCGCGGCGGAGCCGGAGGCCTCTGTCGCAACCTACACGCGTCTCGTCTCGGCCGAGGGCGGGACACTGCTCTTTGAGACCAGAGGCGGGCAGCGCGTCGCGGTTCGCCCGCAGATCGTCGTCAATGCCGCTGGACCCTGGATCGACCAGGTGAACGCGGCGCTCGGCGTGCCCTCACACCTGATCGGAGGCACCAAGGGGTCGCACATCCTTCTGGACCACCCCGAACTGGTGCGCCGCCTTGCCGGGCGGATGATCTACTTCGAGGCCGATGACGGGCGGATCTGCCTGGTGTTCCCCTATCTCGGCCGGGCGCTGGTCGGCTCGACCGACATCCCCGCCGACGACCCTGATGCCGTGCGCGCCGAGGATGAGGAGATCGATTACCTGCTGGCGAGCCTGTGCTCCCTGGTCCCCGGGCTTGCCTTCTCGCGAGACCAGATCGCCTACGCCTACAGCGGCATTCGTCCCCTGCCCTCTTCGAAGGCCTCTGTGCCGGGGCTCATAAGCCGCGACCACTCGGCCCCGGTGACCGAGGCCGAGCCGGGGCGACCCTTTCCCATCGTGTCGCTGGTCGGGGGAAAATGGACGACGTTCCGCGGCTTTGCCGAGGAGGTCGCCGACTCGCTCTTGGGACGACTGGGACGCGCCCGACGCATCTCGACGCGTGAGGTGGCGATCGGCGGCGGCCGGGACCTGCCACAGGGAGCCGAGGCCCGGGCGCGCTGGGCGGCCGAAGTCGCCCAAGCGACGGGACTCGGGCCTGGACGGATTCAGGAGTTGCTGGCCCGCTACGGAACGACAGCCCGGGCCGTGGCGGGCCATCGCGGCGACTGGTCGGACGCCGATCGGCTGCCGGACGCGACGAGCTACAGCATGTCGGAGATCGACTGGATCGTCCGGAATGAGACCGTTGTGCACCTTGCAGACATTGTCCTGCGCCGCACCAGCTTGGCGATCGCCGAGGGCCTCACCCGGCGGGACCTGGAAGCGGTGGCCACGGTCGCGACGAACACCTTGGGCTGGTCCGAAGACCGCCGGATCGAGGAGTTGACGGCCGCCAGCGCTCATTTGCTGCAAGTGAACCGGGCCAAACTATAGGGGAGCGACGGCTGGCGATCCTCCAGCGGCCCTCAGATCTTGATGGTCAGCAAGCCGGCCATTGCGACCGCAACCTCCTGTATCCTGCGGAGGGAATAGGCCCTGACGAACTCACGGTGCGACCGCAAGGCGTACCTCAAGCCGGTAAAGCTTGTCCGTCCCGACGGCGGGTAATCGGGACGGATATGGCAGAAAAGGACGTTCAGGCGCCCGTATGGTACTTGGCATCCACTTCGCCGATGGCAGCGACGTTAGGGGCCGACTTGCCAGAGCGGTCGAACTTCTCGGTGCTAGCAAGCCAGGTGTCGGCGATGGCCTTGGCCAGCTCGGTGCCGATCACCCGCGCGCCCATGGTGATGATGTGGGCGTCGTTCGACAGGGCCGCGCGCTCGGCCGAGTAGGTGTCGTGGACCTGCGCGGCGCGGATGCCGGGCACCTTGTTGGCGGCGATGGCCACGCCGATGCCCGTGCCGCAGCACAGGATGGCGCGGTCGTAGGTGCCGTCCTTGACCTGGCTCGCCACCCGGTCGCTCAGGTTGGCGTAGAACTCCTCGCCGCCGCTGGGCGCCGCGGACAACTCGGCCACGTCCAGACCGCTGCGGCTCTTGAGATGCTCGGCGAGAGCCTTGGCGAGCGGGGCCCCGGCGCTGTCCCCTGCAATGGCGATCCTCATGGTTGGTCCTCCGAAAGGGCGCGCGACACGCGCGCCAAGATGTCGAGATAGCCCTCGGCCGCCCAGGCCGACCGGCCGATGAAGAGCCCGTCGATGTGCGGGCAGGCGATGAGCTGGGCTGCATTGCCCGGGTTGACGCTGCCGCCGTAGAGGACCGGAACGTCCCGCCCCATGATCTTGCGCGCCACCTCGGCGATGCGGGCCTGCCGCTCATCGGCGTAGGCGGGCTCGGCAGGCACGCCCTTGTCACCGATGGCCCAGACTGGCTCGTAGGCGAGGAGAACGGTCTCGGACGCCCCCGCGACAGGGGACAGTGCCGCCGTCACCTCGCGGGCCAGCACCGCGTCGGCCCGTCCGGCTTCCTTGTCCTGCGCCTGCTCGCCGATGCAGATGAGCGGCGTGAGGCCGTGCTGCAGGGCGGCCGCGGCCTTGAGGCCTACCGTCTCGTCCGTCTCGCCGAAATGCGCCCGCCGCTCGCTGTGGCCGATCTCGACCAGGGTCGCCCCGCAATCGCGGATCTGCGGCATCGAGACCTCGCCCGTCCAAGCGCCCGCGTCAGCCCAGTGACCGTTCTGCGCGCCCACCTTGACCGAGGTGCCGTCAAGTGCCGCGCAGACCTCCGCAAGCGCCGTGAAGGGCGGGATCACGAAGCGCTGCACGCGCGGGTCGCGCCCGTCCTCGGCCTCGTGCAGCGCCTGGGCGAAGGCCAGCGCCTCGGCGCGGGTCTTGTTCATCTTCCAACTCGTGCCGACCCAGAGGGTCCCCGTCGTCATGTCATGTCCTCCGTTGGGCGCTGTGCAGGGTGTCCCCAACGCTATGAAGGTCGACCGCTGCAGCGGAAAAAGCCTGTGACTGGCGGCAAGGGGCTGGCCCCCTGCCCGGCTCGAGCCAAGTCTGTCTGACAGCGCCCTTTATGATTTGCGGAGCCTAAGCAGGATCAATCATATGCTCAAGCCGAACTCCTTTTGCATGGCCCCGGCAGGCGTTCCGTGTGTTGCTCACATCGTAGGACCGGCCTTGAGGTGCGAGCACTCACCCCGTGTGGCGCCTCTCTAGGCGGTCCCGCAGCCGATCCACAAACCCAACGCCCAGTCCCATGGTCTTCCTTAGCGACGGCGTGGTGCAGCTTTCCGCTATCAGTTTGTCTGCCAACTCGCGCCGAATGGTAAGGGCTGGCGTGCCCTCGATGGAATTCACGAGCGCCAGAAATTCGTTTTGTTCGTCGGCCAGAGTTTCTGTGGCACCCTCCTTTCGTCGTGCCCTCATGCTGCTCGGCCATGATGGCCTCCCTCGCCCGGTTCCGCGTGGCAATGCGCACCTCGGCACGATGTTTCGGACCTCCATAGTCCTTCCTCAATCTGATGGGCAAATTGAAGGATGCTCCAAGGCGGAGTGTTGAGTTGCTGGCCGTTGGATTACCGGCCTGCTGGGTCGTTGTCTTGTGTGGACGGCTCCGTTCCCACAAGAGCTGATCTGGTGGCATGACGATCTTTCGGGAACGATCATGTCTCCGGCCTCCGAGCGCGGAGCATGGAACTGCTGCTTGAGGGGGCAGCCACACACCGGGTTCCGATCAGACGGACGAGCTGATTGGCCCTGTCAACACCATGAGGTGGCCTGGCTCCAACTCCGCTTGATCATCTTCGCATTGGCCTTGCGTGTCTTGGCCGCGGCGGTCACCTGCCGCGAGTCATCCTTTCGTTCATGCAGGCGCCAGGTTCGTTGACAGAGTCCTGTTTCCTTATCTCGCCGTACAACCTCGCCTACATGAAGGGCGTGCCTCCGGTCACGGCAATCGTGGCACCCGTGGTGTAGCTCGACATCGGGTCGGCCAGCATGACGTACGCCGTGGCGAGTTCCACCGGCTGGGCCGGCCGTTGCATGGGGGACTGCTTGCCGAAGTTCGTCACCTTTTCGGTAGGCATTGTGGACGGGATCAGCGGCGTCCAGACCGGCCCTGGTGCGACGCAGTTCACGCGGATGCCCTTCTCGGCCAGCATCTGCGCCAGCCCCATGGTGAAGTTGTGGATCGCGCCCTTGGTGGTGGCATAGGCCAGGAGCTGAGGACTTGGTTTGTCGGCATTGATGGAGGTGGTGTTGATGATCGAACTCCCGCGCTTCATGTGCGGCACGGCGGCTTTGGCCAGATAGAACATCGCGTGGATGTTGATGCGGAAGGTCACCTCCCATTCCTCGTCCGGGATCTGGGTCAGTTCCTCGAACGTGTCCTGATGGGCGGCGTTGTTGACGAGGATGTCGACCCCTCCGAGCTCTGAGACGGCACGGTCGATGATGGTCCGGCAAAGCTCGGCATGCTGGATGTCCCCCGGTATCACGACGGCTTTGCGGCCGGCCGCCTCCACGAGCCGGCGAGTTTCCTCGGCCTCCTCGTGCTCGCTCAGATAGGAGATCAGCACGTCGGCGCCCTCGCGCGCATAGGCCAGCGCCACCGCCCGTCCGATGCCACTGTCCGCCCCTGTAATGACCGCCTTGAGCCCTTCGAGCCGGCCGGAGCCACGGTAGGTCTCCTCGCCATGGTCGGGGCGCGGGTCCATCCGGTCGGTTCGACCAGGCATGGCTTGCTGCTGCTCAGGAAACGGCGGCGTGGGGTAGTCCTTCATCGGTGTCTCCATCTCTTGGGCTTTTCACGAAATCCGAACTGGTGCGGTGCTTGCTTGTTCCGCGTCCAATGCCCAGCTCTTGCCGCGTGGCCGTCTGGGCCAACCCATTTCAAAGATATGAACCTTGAGGACGACTGTGCGGTGAACGCCAAGCGCGTCGAGCCGATGTGGCGGCGAGAGGGGCTGAAGGTCCCGCAGAAGCAACCCAAGAGCGGCCAGCTCTGGTTCAACGACGGATCCAGCGTCCGTATGTGACCGGAGCCCCCGAACATGCCTGGTGCTACGACTTCGTCGAGAGCCGGACACCCGACGGAACGAACTTCCGCCTGCTCAACCCTCATCGACGAGTTCAGCCGGGAGCGCCTGACCATCCGGGTCGACTGAAAGTGCAACTCGACGGACGTCATCGACACCCTGTCGGACCGGTTCATGTTCCGAAGTGTGCCGGACCATATCAGGCCCTACAACGGGCCGGAATTTATCTCCACGGCCGTGCGGGACTGGAAGAGCGCCCACATTGAGCCCGGCTCACCCTGGGAGGACGGCCACTGTGAGAGCTCCAACTCCATGCTCCGCGATGTGCTCTAGGATTGAGGGAACTTCCACGGCCTCACCGAGGCGGAGGTCGTCATCGAAGGCCGGCGCAGCCACTACACCATCAAACACCCGCATTCCGCTCTGGGCTATTGACCTTTGGCGCCAGAGGTCGCCTGCTGGCCTGCTTCGCCATCCGGATCTACTTCGCCGGCCCCGCCAGCCGTTGCGACCAAGCCCGTCAGGCAACAAGAGCGCAACAGGACCATTCGATCGGACAAACCAAAAAGCCTACCCTTCAGGCAATCGGTGCTGTCAGACGAATGCGATCTCGTCTCAGTTACGGCAGTGGCGCCGATCGTCAGCCGGCGCAGAGCTGCCGCCACTCGCTGAGAGCGGCGGTTCGGGCCTGTTTGTAGGTGTCTCGGCTGGTGAGGGTCCGTTCGGCGTTGAAGTGGTTGTGCACTGATCCGTGAACGGCGGCGAACTTCTGTAAGCTGTGCATGCGCCGGAACCGCAGCATCGCCCGTTCTCGTCTTCGGAAGGGCTGGTGTGAGTTTTCCACTCTGTTGTTCTCCCGACGGCCGGTGACCTGCCGGTCTTCGGCCCCGATCTCCTTGAAGGCTGCCCCGTCGGACTTAAGCCCATCCGTCACGAGCTCCTCGGCTCGGCCATGCCGCTTCGTCAGCTTCTTGAGGAACTTGAGAGCTGCGCCCTTGTCCCGTGTCTTCGTGACATTCGCTTCTAGCACTTCTCCCTCTTGGTCCACGGCTCGCAAGAGGCAGTGCTGGACCCCGTTCACCTTCACAAACACCTCGTCGGCCGTGAGTTGCGCCAGAAGCAGGGCCGCAATCGCGAAGCGCGCCGCCAGAAACAAGTTGGGGTCGGCGTGAGGAGCAATGGCGCGGTCGTCCACGATGCCCGTGGACCAGATCAGCACAAACAGCAGGGGAGCCAAGCGCATCATACGTCCAACCGGCTCCTGCGGCACCATCAACCCGGGCCATGCGGTCTGGAACGGCCCTGCCCCAGCTCGTCCCGCTTGTCAGAAGCCCGGGGTTGGCAGTCAATCCGGCATCAGGGAAGCCGTCAGCCGACGCGTGTCATGAGCGATTGGACCGCATGGGGCGACCAAGCTGCTCGTTTGCCGCCGGTTGCGAGTTGAGGCGGCCCTGCGATTTGTTCAGCTACTCCGGGTTAGTGTGGTTGGCCCAGATAGCGTCGGCGGTGATGCCCAACCGGTGCTTCAGCTTCAGCACCATGACTTCGAAGAGCACGAACAGAGCGCCTTCGTCCAGCGAGCCCCTCATCGCTCCAACAACGTTGCCAGCCATGACACGAGCCGCGTCCCCCGCCTGACTCAGGCCGGGTTTCCATATCATCACTCCCCTGACATACCGGCGGAGTCAGAAAAGGAAGCAGGAATGTCGGCAATCTTCGCGCAGGTCGTGGCCATGGTGGGCGGCTTGATGATCCTCATGCGGCACCGCGGCGCTACGCTGGCCGAGCCGGCCCTAGGCGATAGCCCTGCCATTCCACCGGCCCGGCCGCAGGGTATACCAACGCTCAAGATGCCGACGGCCAAAGGGTGGACAGCGGGCCAAAAGCCGACGGCAGCTCCGGGGCTGGCTGTGAACGCATTCGCAACTGGCCTCAAGCATCCGCGCTGGATCCACGTGCTGCCCAACGGGGATGTGGTGACGGCCGAAGCGTTGGGCGTGCCCGGTGGGCCGATCACGACGGTGTTCGACTATGCCATCGAGGTGACCATGAAGCGGGCCGCCGCAGTTGGTCACAGCCCGAACCGCATCAGCCTTCTTCGGGACGCGGATGGTGATGGCGTGGCCGAGGAGCGTCACGTCTTCATGGACGGGCTGAACCATCCGTTTGGCATGGCCATGCTCGACGACACTTTCTACGTCGGCAACACTGACGGGGTCTACGCTTACGGCTATCAGGACGGGGCGACACGGCTCGGCGGGGTGGGCCGGAAGATCATCGACTTCAAGCCGGCCGGCCACTGGACCCGAAGCCTTCTGCCCAGCCCTGATGGCCGCAAGCTCTATGCCGGTGTCGGATCGCTCAGCAACATTGGCGAGAGTGGGCTCGACAAGGAGGTGGGGCGGGCCGCGATCTACGAGATCGATCTCGAGACCGGCGAGAGCCGCATCTTCGCCTCGGGCCTGCGCAACCCGGTAGGCCTCGCCTGGGAGCCCACGACAGGAGCCCTCTGGACCGTGGTCAACGAGCGCGATGGGTTGGGGGACGAGACACCGCCCGACTACCTGACCTCGGTCAAGGAGGGCGGGTTCTACGGATGGCCCTACTGCTATTGGGGCCAGACGGTCGACGACCGGGTGCCCCAGGATGCCGCGATGGTGGCGAAGGCTGTGACACCGGATTACGCGCTGGGCGGACATACGGCATCGCTGGGGCTTTGCTGGCTTCCGGCCGGCACGCTCCCCGGCTTCCCTGACGGGATGGTTGTCGGGCAGCACGGGTCTTGGAACCGTTCGACCCTGAGCGGCTATAAGGTGGTCTTCATCCCGTTTGAGAACGGTCGCCCGGCTGGGCCGCCGCGGGACATCCTGTCTGGGTTCCTGGCCCCTGATGAGAAGGTCTCTTACGGTCGCCCCGTCGGTGTGGCCATCGGACCGGATGGCTCGCTGCTGGTCGCTGACGATGTGGGCGACGTGATCTGGCGCGTGACAGGCGCAGGGGGTCAGTCCTGAGGCATGGGGCAATGCGGTGCGGAGATCTGGGCCTCCCTCGTAGCGCGAGCGCGTGCATGGCTGCTGGGGGCGGCATCTCTCCTTCCGCGCTTTACGCCCCCGGCACCGGCATCAGATAGACCTCGCCCACGGCCACGTGCGCGGGCTGCTCCAGCGCGTAGATGACGGCTCCGGCGACGTCCTCGGCGCGCAAGCCCCCGGGCTTGACATCGGAGAAGAACGGCGTGTCGACCATGCCCGGCGCAACCACGGTGCAGCGTCCACCCCAAGGGCGCATCTCGGCAAGCAGGTTTGCGGCGAAGCCGTGGACGAAGTGCTTGGTGGCCCCGTAGACCGACCCGCTGAGTTCAGTGCGCGCCGCGCGAGAGCCGGTCAGCACCACGTGGCCTTGGCTGGCGCGCAGGTGCGGCAGCGCGAGCCTCACCGTGACGAGCAGCCCCCAGATGTTGACCTCCAGCATCTGGCGCCACTCGTCGAGGTCGCCCTGCTCCGCCCCCGGACGGGACGCGCCGAGTCCGGCGTTGGCGAAGGCGGCATCGAGCCGCCCGAAGCGGCCGACGAGCGCATCTATGGCCTGCGTCTGCGCCTCGACTGAAGTCACGTCTGCGGGCAGCGCCACTGCCCGCTCAGGTCCAAGCTCATTGACCAGTGTCGCAAGCCGGTCGGCCGAGCGCGCCACGAGGCCAACGGTCCAGCCCGCCTGAACCGCAGCCCGGGCTGTCGCTGCCCCGATACCACTTGAGGCTCCCGTGATCAGAAGCACTTTGCCCATTGGTCAGCCTCCCCATGGCGCATTGGTCCCGGAGGCATGATAGGGGGCTGCCGCACTCCGACCATCGACGTTGCCACTTCTGACCGTCGTGCTCGTCTGGAGAGGCAAGCGTTGGTCCGGGCTCACAGCGCTCCCCTTAGGTGCGGGCTTTGCTGGTCATTCCAAGGCTAGGTCGCCACTCTACCTTCCGTTTAACAGTCGCAAGTAGTCAGGTAGCCAAGCTACGCGACCGTTTGACACGGCGCACCTCCCCGGAGCCCGAGCTAGCTCCGGCTGGGCGGGACGACAGGCGAGCGGGCGACATGCGAGATTTGCGAGACGAAGCCTCCCTCGTCGAGGGGAGGGCGGCTTCTCCTGCTCCGGTGGGGGTTGTACACCGCCCTCTACGCGGTATGGCACTCGTCCTGGCGGCCGTGCTGGCTTTTGCGCTGGGTGATGTGCTGACCAAGCACCTCACTATGCGCTACGACGTGTCCCTTGTTCTGGCCGGCCGCTATGTCGTGAACTTGGTGCTCTTGGTTGCCTTCTTTGCACCGCACCATGGTTGGGGACTGGTGAGAACCAACCGGACAGGACTGGTTCTCGTGCGGGCCGGCTGCCTCGCGGTGGGCTCACTCACGATGGGCTTCGCGTTGCGGTGGATGCCAGTCGCCGAGACCATAGCGATCATCTATCTCGCCCCGTTCGCGGTCATGATCTTGGCCATTCCGCTGCTGAAAGAGCGGGTCAGCTTGGCCGGGTGGCTTGGGGCAGTCGCGGGCTTCACCGGGATACTTCTGATCGTCCGGCCTGGCAGCGGGCTCGTGCCGCTGGGGGTGGCGTTTGCCCTGCTGAACGCCGGGGCGGCAACGGTCTATCATCTCCTGTCGCGCTTGCTGGCCCGCACGGATACCACGATGGCCATGCTGTTCCACACCGCCTTGGTCGGCAGCCTCGTGTTCCTTGCAGCGCTGCCTTGGTCGGATGGCTCCCTGCCTGGGTTCCCGGATATGGCGCTGCTGCTTGCCCTCGGCGTCTTTGCAACCCTTGGGCACTTCCTGTTCACGGCCGCCTATCGAGAAGCTCCAGCCTCGCTCCTGGCCCCCATGCAGTATGTGCACCTGATCTGGGCCGCAGGACTGGGATGGCTGGTCTTCGGCGATATACCCGACAACCTCAGCCTTCTCGGCATGCTGCTCGTCATAGTTGCAGGCATGGCCCTTGCGCTGAGGTCGCACCGATCACAGGTCTGACGCCCAGGTCATGCAAGTCGTTACACCCCCTGCCCCACACAAGTCGTCTCGATTGACATACGCGGGCTGGGGTTCATGCTGGACCCGTTGCTAAGGCCCCTGACAGCCGGGGTGGCAGATGACGGACATCGCCTCGGAGATCCCAGAACCGCGTGAGCCCCGGGCGGGACCTCGCCCTGTCGGCCCCCCTGCCTTGCCGTTCCTGGGCCATGTGTTCGACTATTCACGCGATCCGCTCGGCTTCTGGACCCGAACGGCCCGGCACTACGGCGACATCGTGCCCCTAAACTTTGCCGGCTGGCCCGGGCTGCTCGTGAGCGACGTGGATGCCATCGAAGACATCCTCGTGCGCGACCATCGGTCCTACATCAAGCACCAGCTCATGTGGCGGCACGCGACCGCGCTCTTCGGGCAGGGCCTGCTCACGAGCGAGGGCGCGTTCTGGCAGCGGCAGAGGCGCTTGGCCGCCCCGCCCTTCGCGGGCCGTCAGCTCCTGGCCTACGACGCCGGCATCGTCGGCGCGACCAGCCGCATGCTGGAGGGCTGGCGCGACGGCGAAACGCTCGACGTGCATTCCCGGATGATGAACCTCACCCTGCGGATCGTGGCTAATACGCTGTTCGACACAGAACTCGAGGGGGATGTAGCCGACCTCGAGCAGGCGCTGGATGTCCTCGCCGCCGAATTGGAGGCGCGCTTTAGCCGTCCTTTCGTGATCCCCGATTACGTGCCCCTTCCTGGCAATCGTCGCTACCGGCGGGCGATCCGCACCGTCGAGGCGGTCGTGACCAGGATGATCGCCGCCCGGCGCGCGGAAGGCTGCGAGAAGCGGAACGATCTGCTGTCCCGCCTGATGGCTGCGCGGGACGAAAACGGGCAGCCCATGTCGGACACCCGGCTTCGCGACGAGGCCGTGACGCTGCTCCTGGCCGGGCACGAGACCACCGCCGTGGCCCTGTCCTGGACTTGGTACCTGATCGGACAGCGCCCGGAGGTCCGTGCGCGCATGACGGCCGAGATCGACCAGGCGATCGGTGGCCGCCCGGCCACCTCGGGCGACCTCCCGAACCTCGGCTTCACGGAAAACGTGCTGATGGAAGCCATGCGCCTCTATCCGCCGGCCTGGACCATCGGTCGTCAGTCGACAAAGGCTACAGTGATCGGCGGTCACGCCTATCCGGCCGGCACTAGCGTGTTCATCAGCCCGTGGATCCTGCATCGCGACGAGCGGCACTTCGACCGCGCCGATGAGTTCCGGCCGGACCGCTGGTCGGGCGACCTCGCGCAGCGGCTGCCGCGCTTTGCCTACATGCCGTTCGGCGGCGGTCCCCGCATCTGCATCGGCCAGCGTTTCGCGATGATGGAGGCCATGCTGATCCTGGCCACCATGCTCCAGCATGTCGACGCCGAGTGGCAGGGGATGAGCGCGATCACGCCCCAGCCCTCGATCACCCTGCGTCCCATCGGAGGGGTTCAGCTACGTGTCAGGAGGAGATCCGCCGGGTCTCGTGGAAACGACTGAACTCAATCCTTGATGCTGTTGGAGCAGTGCAACCGTCGGCTCAGCTGAGCCAGAAAAGACGCCTTAAGATCTTGCCTCGGGGAAGATCTCGATTTCGCCAATTGAACTGGCCCCTGTTTCGACCGGACACCTGGGCATAACCATGGAGGCTTAGGCATAGCCCTAAGCACGT
>NZ_VDFV01000051.1 GCF_006152145.1 Rubellimicrobium roseum
ATCGCCGCCGCCGACAGCGCCGGGGAAAGGTGGAACAATCGCCTTGCCGACGCCGTTCAGGAGGCGAACGGCCGCGATAGCAGGCAAATTTTGGCCTAGGCCGGCCTGGGCCAAGTACTCATGCAGTCCAGCGTGTGCTCGAAGGATCGGATGCCCGCATCCGACCCCAGCCCCGTCGCCACAAGTCCCGCCGCCGCCTGCGCGAAGCCGACAGCGGTCTCGGGGTCCATCCCGTGGTGCAGCGCGGCGATGAAGCCCGCGTCGAAGGCGTCCCCGCAGCCCGTGGTGTCCACAACCTCGACCCGGTAGGCGGGCCGCCGGAAGGCAGTCCCGTCGCGGCCGGCGTAGTAGGCGCCCTCGCCACCCAGTGTCAGGACGCAGGTCGCCACGCCCCGGTCGAGGTAGAACTTCGCGCAGTCCTCGACGGTGTCGCAGCCCGACATGATCCGCGCCTCCTCGATGGAGGGCATGAAATAGTCGATGAAGGGCAGGAGCGGCTCCACCAGCGCGATGGTCTCCTCGTTCGCGGCGATCAGGTCGAAGGTCGTGGTGCGCCCGCGCCGCTTCGCCTCCTCCAGCAGCACCCGGCTCGGCTCCCCGTCCATCCGCCGCAGAAGGCCCGTGCCGCCCAGATGCACGATGGGCGGCGCCAGCACCCGGTCCCAGTCCTCGCGCGCCACGTCGAAGTGGTCCGAGGCGCCCCGCACGTGCAGCGCCGGCCGTTCGCCGTTGGGGCGCACGTTCAGGATCGTGGCCGAGGTCGGCACGCCCGAGAGCCGCTGCATCCCCGAGGCGTCCACCCCGTGCCGCTCCAGCCGGTCGATCACGAAGTCGGCCTTTTCGTCCTCGCCCACCGCGCCCACGGCCAGCGCCTTCAGGCCCAGCTTGGCCAGGTCCACCACCGTCCCGCCGGCGGTTCCGGCGACGGTCAGCCGGATCTCGTCGATGAACTCGACGTTGCCGCGCTCGGGGATGCGCTCCACGGGCCGCCCCAGCACGTCGAGGATGTAGAGCCCGATCACCGAGACATCGTTGCTCATGCCGGCACCCCCTGCGTCAGCGCCGCGATAGCCTCCCCCTTGTCGTCGAACAGCACCACCCGGTCGGGCGGCACCGAGAAGCGCACCCAGCCTCCCGGCGCGACCGCCTCGGCGGCGGAGCACTTGATCCGCACGACCTCTCTGCCCAGCCGCACCGTCATCAGCCGCCGCCCGCCGATGCCGATCACGCAATCGGTGACCTCGCCCTCGGCCCGGCCCGCACCCACCGTGATCCACTCGGGCCGCACGCCCAGCACCACTTGGCCGTTGCGCCCGCCCGGCAGCGGGATCGGCGCGGCCAGCATCGGCGAATGCACCGCCCCGTCGCGGACCTCGGTCCCGAGGTAGTTCATTCCCGGATTGCCAAGGAACCACCCTGCGAAGCGCGTGCGCGGCGCCGCATAAAGCGCGCGGGGCGCGTCCTGCTGCACGATCCGCCCCTGCTCCATCAGGGCGATGGAGTCGGCCAGCGTCATCGCCTCGGTCTGGTCGTGGGTCACATAGACGATGGTCTGCCTGAGCCGCGTCGTCACCGCCTTGATCGCCCGGATCAGCGTCAGCTTGGCGTCCACCTCGATGTTGGTCGTGGGCTCGTCGAACAGCACCACCTCGGCGTGCCGCGCCACCGCCCGCCCCACGGCCACCTTCTGGCGCAGGCCCGTGTTCAGCTCGTCGATCAGCGCGTCCCGCAGGTCCCGCATGTCCAGCACGTCGAGCATCTCGTCCACGCGCTTCGCCCGTTCCCCGCCGCTCACCGAGCGGTCGTGGCGCAGGGGCTCCTCAATGTTCTCGGCCACCGAGAGGGTCGGGTACATGACCGGATACTGGAACACCATGCCGACGTCCCGCTGGCGCGGCGGAAGGCCAGCCACGTCGCGGCCGCCGATCAGGATGCGCCCCGCCGTCGGCACCTCCAGCCCCGCGATCATCCGCATGAGCGTCGTCTTCCCGCAGCCCGAGGGGCCGAGGAGGCACGTCACCTGCCCCGAGCCGAAGGTGGTCTCCAAGGCGTCCACGGCGGTCTGGCTGCCGAACCGCTTCGTCACGCGGTCAAGGACGATGTCCACCATCAGGCCGCCCCTCGCCCCAGCGCGTCGCCGGTTCGCCGGTCGAAGACGAGGAGGTCCGAGGGCGACACCCCGAAGGCCAGCGGCTGGCCCAGGCCGGGGGCGCCCTCCTCGGCCAGCCGGATCACCGTCAGGGGCTGGCCCCCGCAATCGAGATAGACCACCAGCTCCGCCCCCAGATCCTCGACCAGCGTCACCGTCCCCTGCGCCGTGACGCCCCGCCCCGGCGCGCCCGCATCTTCAGGCCGCAGGCCGACCAGCACCTCCTGCCCCTCGCCGCGCCCGGCGACCGGGAACCGGAAGGGCCCGGCCTCCACCGCGCCGCCCTGCCAGCGTCCAGGCAGAAGGTTCGCGCGCGGGAACCCCACGAGCCGCATCGCCGCCTCGTTGCCGGGCTCGGCATAGACTTGCTCCACCGGCCCCTTGCGCACCACGCGCCCGCGCTCCAGCACGGCCAGCTCCTGCGCCATGGTCAGCGTCTCCAACGGGTCGGACGCCGCATAAAGGAAGGTCGCCCCCAGCTCGGCCGCCAGCAGCTTGAGGTCCCCCATCAGCCGCTCGCGCAGCTTGTAGTCGAGCCCCACGAGCGGGTCGTCCAGCACGAAGACCCGCGCCTCGCGCGACAGCCCCCGCGCCACGGCGACGCGCTGCTTCTCGCCCCCCGACAGCAGGTCCGGCGTCTTGTCGAGGAGGTGCTGGATCGACAGCAGTTCTGCCACCCGCCCCACCTGCTCGGCGATCCGCGGCGCGGGCGCGCCCGCCAGCTTCAGCGGGTAGCCGATGTTCTGCCGCACGGTCAGGTGCGGATAGAGCGCGAAGCTCTGCGGCACGTAGCCCACCGGACGCTGCGCGGGCGGCGTATCGGTCACGTCCTGCCCGCCGATCAGGATGCGCCCCTCGTCCGGCGTCTCCAACCCCACCAGCATCCGCAGCAGCACCGACTTGCCGCTGCCCGGCGGGCCACAGAGAACGGTGAAGCGTCGGTCCGGCGCGGTCAGGCTCACCCCGTCCAGCGCCACCTTGCTGCCGTAGCGGCGCGAGACCCCTTCGAAGACGACGTCGGCCATTCAGCGCCCCAACTGGCTCAGGAACGGGGTGAGCAGGATGCCGATCCCGAACACCGCCGCCACGATCCCCAGGATCAGCACGATGAGCATCAGGCTCCGCCCCACCCCCGCGTCCTTGGGCAGGTTCCCCACCGGGATCTGGAGAAGCGTCGCGACCACCAGCAGGATCAGCCCCGCCCGATAGACCAAGATGCTCCAGGGCTGGGCGATGAGCAGGATCGCCAACACGAGAGCGGCGATCAGCACCCGCTCGGCGCGCTCGGGGAAGGTGAGATGGCGCATCAGACCTCACCCCGCACGGTGCCGAAGGTCATCCCGACCAGCAGGTACTTCTGGAAGGCATAGATCGCGAGGATCGGCGGCAGGATGTAGATCGTCGTCATCGTGGCGATGAACGTCCAGTTCAGGCCCCCGTCCGAATAGGTGCCCACGGCCAGCGCATAGGGAATGTTCTGCGTCTGGACGCCCCCGATCACGAAGTTGAACAGGAACTCGTTCCAGACGAAGATCAGGTTGAAAATGAAGGCCGCGATCAGCCCCGGCTTCACCTGCGGCAGCACCACGCGGAAGATCACGTGGAACCACGACCCACCGTTCACCCGCCCCGTTTCGTCGTAGCGGATCGACACGCCGTCGAGGAACCCCTTGAGGATCCAGACCGAGAAGGGGACCGAGAACATCGCGTAGAACAGCACCAGGGCGACGTGGTTGTCCTTCCAGCCGAAGGCAGCGTACATCAGGTAGATGGGCAGGATCACCGCCGGCCCCGGCAGCATCCGCACCGACAGCAGCAGGAACATTAGGAAGTCCGTGCCCTTCGGCTTGAAGCGCGAGAAGGCGTAGGCCGCCAGGAACGAGATCGCCACCGCGATCACCACCGACACCAGCGACAGCACGACCGAGTTGGCGAACTGCACGACGAAGCTCGCGTTCGTGGTGAACAGGTCCCGGAAGTTCTGGAGCGTCGGGGTGAACAGGAGCTTGGGCGGCGTGGCCAGGATGTCTTCGCGCGTCTTGAAGGCCGACAGGATGATCCAGGCCACGGGGGCGAACCAGATCAGCGCCACCAGCCACAGGACCGCATGATAGAGCGAGCGCCTCACGACCCCCTCCTCCGCCGCAGGTTGAGCACGAAGATGAAGACCGAGGTCATCGCGATGGACACGAGCAGCAGGTAGACCGCGTAAGCCGAGGAGAAGCCCATGTTGAAGCTCTCGAAGGCCTGCTTGTTCAGCTCCACCGCCACCAGCCGGGTCTGCTGCCCCGGACCTCCCTTGGTCATGGGGATGATGAGGTCCAGCGTCTTGAAGCTGTCGATCACGCGCAGGAGGATGCCCAGCATCAGGATGAACTTGCCGTGGTGCAGGATCACCAGCGTGAAGCGCTTGCGGAACGGCAGCCGGTCGATCTCGGCCGCCTCCAGCTCGGCCTTGGGGACCGAGCCCAGCGCGGCCAGCGTCATCAGGATCATGAACGGCGTCCACATCCAGCAGTCCACCGCCAGCACCGCCCAGTAGGCGGTCGCGGGGCTGCCCAGGAAATCGACCATCGGCAGGCCGAGCCCCTGGATCATCTGGTTCAGGACCCCGAAGTTCGGGTCGTAGATGAAGCGGAAGAAGGTCCCCGTCGCCACCGGCGTCAGCACCATTGGCGCGAACAGCAGCGTCAGCGCGATCCGACGCCCCGGCATCGTCCGCGACCCCCAGAACAGCAAGCCCAGCCCCACCCCCAGCAGCGTCTGGATCGTCACGCCCACCGCCACGAAGGTGAAGGTCCGCGACAGGTCCCCCCAGAAGTTGTTCCGCCCGAGCCAGAGCTGGTAGTAGTTCTGGAATCCCACGAACTCGGGGGGCATCCCGCTCGTCAGCGAGAAGTTGTGGAACGACAGCCCCAAAAGCCACAGCAACGGGATGGTGTTGAACACCACGAAGAACGCGAGCACCGGGGCCAGCAGGATGAAGACCAGCCCCCGGTGGCTGTCCGCCCGGCGGCGCGGCGCGGCGGCAATGGGATCGGTGACGGCGGCCATGACGCCTCCTCCGTGGACAACTCGCCCCGCGGAAGGCTGTCCCACGGGGCGCTCGGGGTCAGGACCGGCTCAGAGGCTGGTCGAGTAGCACATGTCGGGCACCATCGGCGCGTTGCCGGCGTCCGCCAGGATCTGCTGCTGGCCGCAGGCGATGTAGTCGAGCACCGCCTTGGCGTCCTCGTTCTGCCCGGTCATGAAGGCCGAGAAGCCCTCCTGCTGGAGCGCGAGCATCTCGGCGTATTTCGGATGGTGCCAGAAGTCGCGCGACCGCCCGTCGGTCAGCATGTACTTGTAGGCGCGGTTCCAGGGGTTGATCGTGTCGAAGTCCGGCGAGTTGAGCGTCGCCGCGTCGGCCGGGTTGCCGCCCCGCCGCGCGAACTCCACGGCCGTCTCGGGCTGGTACCACCACTTGAGGAAGTCGATCCCCACCCGCATGTGCGCGTCGTCGTTGAAGGCGTTGAGCACCCAGGGCTGGCCGCCCATCGTGTAGATGCGCCCCGCGCTGTCGCCCGTGCCGTGCTTGGGCGGCGGAACGACCAGCACCTTGCCCTGCAGGCTTTCGGGGATCATCGACAGGCCCACGGCCGCCCACTGGAAGGCCGAGAAGACCCTACCTTGCGTGAACACGTCCACCTCCTCGGCGATGCCGAAGTTGGTGGCGCCCGGCGGCTGGTACTTCAGCCAGTCCTTCATCTGCTGCATCGCCGTGGCGTTGATGTCGCTGTTCAGGATGCCCACGACCTCGCCCGTGTCCGGGTTCCAGATGTCGCCGCCCTGCGACCACATGAAGGGATACAGGTAGCAGGACACGAAGTCGTAGACCCGGCTGTACTGCATCGCCGTGCCGTACAGGTTCTGGTCCGGCCGGGTGAAGTGCGCGGCGACCTTCTCGAAGTCCGCCATCGTGAGGTTCTCGTACTCCTCGAAGGTCCGGGGCAGCGGCATCCCGTGGGCCTCCTGGAAGGCCTGCTGCTCGGCCGGGTCGTCCAGCATGTCCTGGCGCAGGAACAGCGCGATCGTGTCGCCCTCCTGCGGCAGGCCCCAGAGCTGGTCGGACCCGTCGGGGTACTTCATGTAGGTGTCGACGACGATGGGCGAGTACCACTCGACCTGAAGCTCGGGGTTCTGCGCGATGATGTCGTTGAGCTGCACGATCCAGCCGGGCTGCGCGAGAGCGCCGAGCCACTGGCTGTCCGAGATGATGATATTGAATTCCTGGCTGCGGGTGGCCAGCGACGTCGCCGCCTTCTGGAACAGGTCCGCGAAGGGCGCCTCGGCGAAGGTGAAGCTCACGTCGTAGCCGTACCGCTCCTTGGCGAACTCGGCGAACATGGGCGACATCTGCACGCCCAGCGACGAGGGCAGCCAGCCCGCGATGCCCAGGATGCTCATCTCGATGGTCTGGCCGGCCAGCGGATGGGCCTCCTGCGCGTGGAGGCGGTTGATGAAGGGCGCGCCCAGCGTGGCCGCCCCGAAGGCAGCCGCCCCCTTCAGCAGCCTGCGCCGAGGCATGATGAGTTGATTGCGTGCCGAGATCAGCGTCGACCGCGCCATTGCCGTTTCCTCCCTGGGTGTCCACGTCCCCGCCGCGTTCGCGCGGTCGGTCACGGATCTGTCGTTCTTGGCTCCGAGCCTCGATTCCGAGCCCCCGGCTTGTCAAGACATTTCAAAGGCAAATCCATGACGCACCGGGACTTAGGCCGCCGGCCCGCGCCGCGCGGCCTTGGCGTCCCGTCAAGGAGCGGGCGGCACGGCGCCCCCGCCCAAAAAGGTGCGCCCCCGCGGCCGCAGGAAAGCGGACGGCGGGGGCCGGCCCGGACCGCGCCGGGCCTTCAGGGCCGGTATCCACCGGCCGGGTTCTGATCTTTCCGTATGCACGAAGACATACCGCACAGGGGCGAATCGCGCAACCGCGGCGGTCGGAGGTCGGCCAAAAATGGCCGAACCGGACCTACTCTGCCCATTGCGGACAGGGCCTCAGTAGTAGCCCACCGCCCCGTCGCGGCCCGACTGCCGCAGCAGCGCCAGCGCATAATCCGCGAGCGAGCGGAAGCAGATCACGCGCGCGCCCTCGCCCTCCAGCCAGAAGCCGGCGGCAAGCTGCCCCAGCCGCGAGCGGCGGAAGGTGCCGGGCCCGAAGGCCTCGGGGTGCAGGTCGGCGGGCGACAGCTTGGCCAGCACCTCCCGCGCGCCGGGCCCGTCCAGCCGCAGGCACACCCGCATGTCGGACACGTCTGCCACCAGGTGATGGACGCCCGCCAGCGCCTCGGACAACCGCGCCACCGCCGCCACGGCCTCGTCCCTGGGAACGAAGATCAGCAGCTCGTCCGGCGACATCCAGGCCGCGCCCCGCTCGGACGTGCCCTCGATCCGCAGCCGCTCGGGGAAGGCGGTGCCCGTCACGGCCGTGACCGCTTCGCGCAAAGCCGCATCCCCGTGGTCGCCGCGCAGGGAGATCATCCCCAGCGGCGCGCTCAACGTGACCTCAACCATTCAGCCGTTCCCCCGCCTTGTCGTAGAGCACCGGATCGACGACGCGCGCCTCGACCGGCTCGCCGCCCTTCCGGGCCACCCGCACCACCTGCCCCATCCGTTCAGGCCCCCGGTCGAGAAGCGCCATGGCGATGCCCCGGTCGAGGGTGGCCGAGAAATAGGTCGAGGTGATCCGGCCCTCGGTGTTCTTCTGGCCGTTCGTGTTCTCGCCGCGCCCGAGGATATAGGCCCCCTCGGGCAGCACGCTGCGGTCGAGCGTCTCCAGCCCCACGAGCAGCCAGCGACCCGGGTTCGCCATATGGACCCGCTCCTGCGCGCGCTTGCCCAGGAAGTCGGCCTTCTTCTTCGAGACGGCCCAGCCGAGGTTCAGGTCCTGCGGGATCACCGTCCCGTCGGTCTCCTCGCCGATCATGATGTAGCCCTTCTCGGCCCGCAGCACGTGCATGGCCTCGGTGCCGTAGGGCGTGACGCCCCACTCGGCCCCCGCCTGCACCAGCGCCTCCCAGAGCGCGAGGCCCTGGTTCGCCGGCACCGCCACCTCGAAGGACAGCTCGCCCGAGAAGCTGATCCGGTGCACCCGCGCGTCGAACGGGCCGAGCTTGCCTTCCCTGAAGGTCATGAAGGGCAGCGCCTCCGGGGACAGGTCCAGGCCGCCCAGCTTGGCCAGCACGTCGCGGGCGCGCGGCCCGGCGACGGCGACCTGCGCCCATTCCTCGGTCAGGTTGGCCGTGTAGACCTTCCAGTCATGCCACTCGCACTGGAGCCAGTCCTCCATATGCGCGTGGATGCGGTCGGCGCCCCCGGTCGTCGTGTGGCAGAGCCAGGCGTCCTCGCCCAGCCGGATCACCACGCCGTCGTCCATCAGGAAGCCGTTCTCGCTGCACATGAGGCCATAGCGGCACTTGCCCACGGGCAGGGTGCTCATGACGTTCGTGTACATCATGTCGAGGAAGCGGCCCGCGTCCGGTCCCTTCACCACGATCTTGCCCAGCGTGGACGCATCGAGCAGCCCCACGCCGTTCCGCACCGCCAGCACCTCGCGGTTCACGGCGTTCTCGACGTGCTCGCCCGGCCGCAGATAGGCAAAGGGACGGCGCCACAGGCCCACCGGCTCCCAAGTCGCGCCGTGCCGCTCGTGCCAGCCGTGGATCGCCGTCTTGCGGATGGGCTGGAACAGCTCCTCCTTGGCAACGCCCGCGATGGTCCCCAGCGTCAGCGGCGTGTAGGGCGGCCGGAAGGTCGTGGTCCCCACCTGCGGGATCGCCTTGTGCAGCGACTGCGACAGGACCGCGAGCCCGTTGACGTTCGACAGCTTTCCCTGGTCCGTCGCCATGCCCAGCGTCGTGTAGCGCTTGGCGTGCTCGACCGACTGGAAGCCCTCGCGCGCCGCCAGTTCCACGTCCGACACCTTCACGTCGTTCTGGAAGTCCAGCCACATCTTGCGCTTGAGCGCCGTGGGCGCGCCCTGCGGCATGATCCAGACGGGCAGGATCGGCCCTTCCTCGGCGTCGCGCGCCGCGACGGTCGCAAGAACCTCGCCCCCCGCCGCCATGGCACCCGCGCGCAGGCCCGATTCCAGCACCGCCCCCGTGCGCAGTTCGCCCTCGGACGAGCCCGCCGGAACGACCAGCACCGAGCCGTCATGCGTGCGCGGCGGCTTGGCGGGGTCGGGGCGGAACATGGCCTGCCCCTCGTCCCAGCGCAGCCCGCCGCCGCAATGCGACCAGAGGTGGACGGAGGGCGTCCAGCCACCCGACATCGCCACGGCGTCGCAGCCGATGTCCTCGATCGCCGCGCCCTCGCCCGCCAGCGCGCAGAGCGACACGCCCGTCACGCGGCCCCGGCCCTTGACCTTGGCGATGCCCCGCCCTGCCTCGATGCGCAGGCCCAGCTCCCGCGCCTGCCGCACCAGCTCGCCCGAGGGGTTGGGCCGCGCGTCCACGATCACCGGCACGATCAGGCCCGCGCGATGCACGGCCAGCGCCGTGCGATAGGCGTCGTCGTTGTTGGTGACGATCGCCACGCGGTCGCCGACGCTCACGCCCCAGTTCACGAGGTAGTCGCGCATCGCCGAGGCCAGCATGACGCCCGGCACGTCGTTGCCCGCAAAGGCCAGCGGCCGCTCGATGGCGCCGATGGCCGACACGATCCGCTTCGTGCGGATGCGCCACAGCCGCTGGCGCGGGCCCGCGCCGTCCAGCTGCTCGCAGGCGATGACGTAGCCGTGGTCGTAGACCCCGCTCACCTGGGTGTTGAGCCGCAGGCGCACGTTGGGCATCGCCTCCAGCGCGGCGACCGTCCGCTCGACCCAGTAGGCCGCGGGCGTGCCGTCGATCTCGGGCTCGTCCACCAGCGCCCGCCCGCCCCAGTGGGGGGCCTGCTCCAGCAGCAGCACGCGCTGGCCCGACCGTCCGGCGGCCAGCGCCGCCGACAGGCCCGCAATGCCGCCGCCCGCGACCAGCACGTCCACATGGGCGTGGAAGTGCTCGTAGCGGTCGGGATCGCGCCCCTCGGGCACCCGGCCCAGGCCCGCCGACTTGCGGATGAAGGGTTCGTAGACGTGCTTCCAGAAGGAGCGCGGCCACATGAAGGTCTTGTAGTAGAAGCCCGCCGGCAGGAAGCGGCCCAGGAGCGTGTCGTTCACCACCCCCAGGTCGAGGTCGAGCGAGGGGAAGCGGTTCTGGCTCAGCGCCACCATCCCGTCCTTCAGCGGCGTGACGGTGGCCCGCTGGTTGGGCTCCATCCGCTCGCCCGCGCCCAGGTTCACGAGCCCGTTAGGCTCCTCGTGCCCGGAGGCGACGAGCCCGCGCGGCCGGTGGTACTTGAAGCTCCGCCCCACCATCATCTGCCCGTTGGCAAGCAGCGCCGAGGCCAGCGTGTCCCCGGCGAAACCCCGGTAGGGGTGCCCGTCGAAGGTGAAGGTCAGCGGGCGCGAGCGGTCGATCAGGCGTCCGCCGCGCGACAGTCGGGTGCTCATTGGGCGGCCTCCGGTTCGGTGGGGGTGCCGGGCTCGACGCCCGATCCGGCGCGCTGGCCCGACACGAGGCCGCGCATCTCGTCCGAGGGCTCGGCCAGCCAGGCGGGATAGGTGCCGAAGACCTGCATGGTCACGGTGTCCCGCGCGGCCAGGAACCACTTGCCGCAGCCGTAGGTGTGCCGCCAGCGCTCGTAATGGGCGCCCTTGGGGTTCGCGCGGCGGAACAGGTAGCCCTCGAACTCCTCGTCGGAGGAGCCGGGGCCGAAGCGCTTCAGATGCGCCTCGCCGCCGGGCGAAAGCTCGGTCTCGTCGGCTTGGACCCCGCAATGGGGACAGGTGAGGGTCAGCACGGCAGGTCCTCGGGATGTGCGGAAACGACGAAGGGCCGCTTCCCCGGGGGGAAGCAGCCCGACCGACCCGACAGGGACGGCATGATGAAGAGGCGGCGCGTGGCGCCGCCTTTGGATTGGCTCAGGCCGGCACGTTCACTCGGCCGGTTCGACCACCGGATCGGGCGCAGCGGCTTCGCCCTCAGTCGGAGAGGCCTCGGTCGCCGGAGCGATGGTCTGGTTGCTGCCGGTGGCCTCGGTCTCGTCGGTGCCCGTGGCAGCGTCCGCGGCGTCGTCGGCCACGGCATCGGCGGCATCGGTCGCACCGGCTGCGGCATCGCCCGTCGCGTCGGCAGCCCCCGTGGCTGCATCGCCCACGGCATCGGCGGCCCCGGTCGCGGCATCGCCGGCCGCGTCGGCGGCATCCTCGACGGGCTCGACGGGCTCGACAGCCTCGAC
Source organism: Rubellimicrobium roseum (assembly GCF_006152145.1). GTDB lineage: Bacteria > Pseudomonadota > Alphaproteobacteria > Rhodobacterales > Rhodobacteraceae > Rubellimicrobium > Rubellimicrobium roseum. Next base: position 11,462 of record NZ_VDFV01000051.1, read on the forward strand.
CTCGGCAGGCTCAGGCGTGGCGGCATCGGTAGCCGCGTCGCCCGCCGTCTCGGTAGTGCCTTCAGCCGCGGTGCCCTCGACGGCCTCCTCGGTGACGGTGACATCCGTCTCGGCGCCCTCGACGGCCGTCGTTTCGGTGGCATTGTTGCCCGCCGACAGGAACCACCACAGCAGCAGCAGTGCGACGACGATCGCGCCGATGACGAAAGCGATCGAGCTGCCCGAACTGCGCCGCGGCGGGGTGTAGTTGGGATCGGACATGGGGAAAGCTCCGTGGCTGTGACTTCCGCCACGCCAACGGCAACCGTTTCCGGCCGGTTCCCGAACCCGTGAAGATTCTTCTTCAATGCGCGACCCCGGCGGCCACGCTTTCGTCGATGAAACGACCTTCGCGGAACCGGTTCAAGCCAAAATCCGCCGCCAGCGGCCCCGGCTCGCCCCGGGCGACCAGCTCGGCCATGGCCCAGCCCGATCCGGGGATCGCCTTGAAGCCCCCCGTCCCCCAGCCGCAGTTCACGAAGCAGTTGCCCAGCGGCGTCTTGGACAGGATGGGCGAGCGGTCGCCGGTCATGTCCACGATCCCGCCCCACTGCCGCAGCATCTTGAGCCGCGAGATAATGGGGAAGGTCTCGACCAGCGCCCGCACCGTCTCCTCGACATGGTGGAAGCTGCCGCGCTGATTGTAGGCGTTGTAGCCGTCGGTTCCGCCGCCGATGACCATCTCGCCCTTGTCGGACTGGCTCATGTAGCCGTGCACCGTGTTGGCCATCACGACCACGTCCATGCAGGGCTTGATGGGCTCGGACACCAGCGCCTGGAGAGGCATCGACTCGATGGGCAGGCGGAACCCCGCCATCTCGGCCAGGACCGACGAATGGCCCGCGACCACGATGGCGAGCTTGCCGCAGGCGATGTCGCCCTTGCTGGTCTGCACGCCCGTGACGACGCCGTTCGCCTGCGTGACGCCCTTCACCTCGCACTGCTCGATGATGTCCATGCCCATGTCGGCGCAGGCCCGCGCATAGCCCCAGGCCACGGCGTCGTGCCGCGCCGTGCCGCCCCGCGCCTGCCACAGCGCGCCCAGCACGGGGTAGCGCGGGCCGTCGATGTGGATGATCGGGCACAGCTCCTTGACGCGCTGGGCCGAGATGTATTCCGTCTCCACCCCCTGCAGGGCGTTGGCCTCGGCGGTGCGCTTGTAGCCACGGACCTCGTGCTGGGTCTGCGCCAGCATCATCACGCCGCGCGGGCTGAACATGACGTTGTAGTTGAGATCCTGGCTCAGCGTCTCGTAGAGGCTGCGCGACTTCTCGTAGATCGCGGCCGAGGGGTCCTGGAGATAGTTGGACCGGATGATGGTGGTGTTGCGCCCGGTGTTGCCGCCGCCCAGCCACCCCTTCTCGATCACCGCGACGTTGCGGATGCCGAAGTTCCTGCCAAGGTAATAGGCCGTGGCAAGCCCGTGCCCGCCCGCCCCCACCACGACCACGTCGTAGCGGGACTTCGGCAGCGGCGAGGGCCAGGCCCGGTCCCAGCCGGAATGCTGCCGGAATCCCTCGCGGGCGATGGCAAAGACGGAATAGCGGCGCATAGACTCAATCCCCTGGGAGGCCCGGACGGGCCGCGTCCTACTAGACCGGCCGGGCAAGGGGAAGCGGGCCGCTCTGCGGCACAAAGCCATAGGAAAACGACCTTCCGCGCGGGCATCCCACCGACTAGATAGGCCCGGCGCCACACGCGGCGCGGGGGACCTGTCTCATGCTCTTCTGGATCGTCGCGGGAACGCTGGCCGCCGTCGTCGCGGCGCTGCTCGTCCGCCCGCTCCTCGCCCCCCCGCCGGCCGGGGCGGCGGAATCGCCCGACGCCGCCATCTACCGCGACCAGCTCGCCGAGGTGGACCGCGACCTCGCCCGCGGCACCCTCGGCCCCGCCGAGGCCGAGCGCGCCCGCACCGAGATCGCCCGCCGCCTGCTGGCCGCCGACCGCGCGGGCCCATTGTCCTTCGCCGAGGCGCCGCGGCGCGCCGGGGTCGCCGTGGCGGCCGTGGCCGCCGGGCTCGTCGTCCTGGGCAGCCTTCTCGCCTATTCCGCCCTGGGCCGCCCCGGCGCCGGGGACACCCCCCTCGCCCGCCGACTGGCCGAGGCGCAGGCCCTGCGTGACCAGCGCCCCTCCCAGGCCGAGGCCGAGGCGCAGGCCGCCGGGATGTTCGCCGAGCCCGAGGCCCCCGCCGAATACCTGGAGATGGTCGAGGAACTGCGCCACATCGTCCCCGAGCGGGGGGACGACCTCACCGGCTGGACCCTGCTCGCCGACCACGAGGCGCGGCTCGGCCGCTACGCCGACGCCGCCCGCGCGCAGGCCCGCGTCATCGCCATCAAGGGCGGAGAGGCCACCGCCGCCGACCATCTGGGCCTCGTGGACCGCATGGTGGCCGCCGCCGGCGGCATCGTCACCCCCGAGGCCGAGGCCGCGCTGGCCGACCTCGCCGCTCTCGATACTGACAACCTGGGCCTCCTCTACTATCTCGGCCTCCTCGAAGCCCAGACCGGCCGCCCCGACCGCGCCTTCCCGCTCTGGCGCAAGGTCGTCGAGGAGGCCGCCCCCGACAGCCTCCATCACCGCCTCGCCTCCGGGCAGATCGTCGATGTGGCCTGGCTCGCGGGCGTGGACTACGAGCCCCCCGCCGGCCCGTCGGACGCGGACATGGCCGCCGCGCAGGAGATGGACCCCGAATCGCGCGAACAGATGATCCGCGGCATGGTCGACGGGCTGGCCTCGCGACTGGCCTCCGAGGGCGGCCCGCCCGCCGACTGGGCGCGGCTCATCACCTCGCTCGCCGTCCTGGGCGAGACCGAGCGGGCGGGCGCGATCCTGGCCGAGGCCCGCTCCACCTTCGCCGGCAACCCCGAGGCCGAGGCGCTCCTGGATCAGGCCGCGACGCAGGCGGGCCTCGACGGATGATCTGCGCCACGCCCCAGGACTTCGCCGCCGCGCTCCCCCGCGACGGCGCCATCGCCGGGCTCGACCTCGGCACCGTGACCATCGGCGTCGCGCTCTCGGACCTGCGCCGCCGGGTGGCCACGCCCTTCGAAACGATCAGGCGCAAGAAGTTCACGCTCGACGCCCAGCGCCTCCTGGACCTCGCCCAGGCACGCGACCTCAAGGGCTTCGTGCTGGGCCTGCCCATCAACATGGACGGAAGCGAAGGCCCTCGCGCCCAGAGCACCCGCGCCTTCGCCCGGAACCTGTCACACCTGACCGACCTCCCCATCGCCTTCTGGGACGAGCGCCTGAGCACCGTCGCGGCCGAGCGGATGCTTCTGGAGGCGGATCTGTCCCGAAAACGTCGCGCCGGGATGATCGACAACGTGGCCGCCGGGTTCATCTTGCAAGGGCTGCTGGACCGGCTGGGCCATCTGGAGGATCGGAATGGATGACGTCTGGGCGCGGGACGAACCCGAGAGCCCCTGCCGCAAGGTCTGCCTGATCCATCCCGACAACGGCCTCTGCGTCGGCTGCCTGCGCACGCGCCAGGAGATCGCCGCCTGGCCCAGCCTGTCGAGCGAGGCCCGCCGTGCCGTCATGGCCCAGCTCCCCGCCCGCGGCGAGGCCAACGCCCCCCGCCGCCGGGGCGGCCGCGCCGGCCGCATCCTGAGCGAGGCGTCCTAGCTCCGGCGGCTGGCCGCCGTCACTCCTCCACGGGCCGTCGCGACGACGAGATCGCCGGCTCGACCTCCGGGGCCGGTCCTTCGGGCGGGGCCTCCTCGGCCACGACCGGCGCGGGCTCCCGTCCCAGCTCGGGCCGCGTCACCGACAGCGCCCCCAGCACCGTCAGCCCGACCAGAAGACCGAACACCAGTCCCGCCGCGAATCCCGCCATCGCCGCCCCCCGCGCGTCTTGACGCAGCCGCGTTCCCGGCCGCATGGTTGCGCCCGATCCTAACGCAGGCTACGCGGCCTCCGTAACCCCCTCGCCCGTCCACGCCGGGAGGAACAGGCCCATGCTGCTGCTCATCGATAACTACGACAGCTTCACCTACAACCTCGTCCACTACTTCGGCGAGCTCGGGGCCGATGTCGTCGTCCGCCGCAACGACGCGCTCGACGTGCAGGAGGCCATGGCGCTCCGCCCCGACGGCATCGTGCTCTCGCCCGGCCCCTGCGACCCGGCGCAGGCCGGGATCTGCCTGCCGCTGATCCACGCCGCCGCCGAGACGCGCACGCCGCTCCTGGGCGTCTGCCTGGGCCATCAGGCCATCGGCGAGGCGATGGGCGGCCGCGTGATCCGCTGCCACGAGATCGTCCACGGCAAGATGGGCACCATGCATCATTCGGGCCAGGGCGTGTTCCGGGGCCTGCCGAACCCCTTCCAGGCCACGCGCTACCATTCCCTGATCGTGGAGCGCGCGACGCTGCCCGACTCGCTGGAGATCACCTCCTGGCTCGCCGACGGCACGATCATGGGCCTGCGCCACAAGTCCCTGCCCATGGAAGGCGTGCAGTTCCACCCCGAAAGCATCGCCAGCGAGCATGGCCACGCGCTGCTCAAGAACTTCCTCGACACGCTGAAGGTCCCCGCATGAGCGACGCGCTGAAGCCCCTGATCGCGACGGCCGTCGAGCGGCCGCTCACCACCGAAGAGGCCGAGCGCGCCTTCTCCATCCTCTTCGAAGGCGACGCGACCCCGTCCCAGGTCGGCGGCTTCCTGATGACGCTGCGCACCCGCGGCGAGACGGTCGAGGAGATCGCCGCCGCCGCCGCCCAGATGCGCGCCCGCTGCCATCGCGTGACGGCGCCCGAAGGCGCCATCGACATCGTGGGCACCGGAGGCGACGGCAAGGGCACGCTCAACATCTCGACCGCCACGGCCTTCGTCGTCGCGGGCGCGGGCGTGCCGGTGGCCAAGCACGGCAACCGCAACCTGTCCTCCAAGTCCGGCGCCGCCGACGCGCTCGTGGCGCTCGGCATCAACGTCATGGTCGGCCCTGCGGTGGTCGAGCAGGCCCTGCACGAGGCCGGGATCGGCTTCATGATGGCCCCCATGCACCACCCGGCCATGAAGCACGTCATGCCCTCGCGCGCCGAGCTGGGCACCCGCACGATCTTCAACATCCTGGGCCCGCTCACCAATCCCGCCGGGGTCCGCCGCCAGCTCACCGGCGCCTACGCCCCCCATCTCCTCCGCCCCATGGCCGAGACGCTGGGCCGCCTCGGCTCCGAGCGCGCTTGGCTCGTCCACGGCTCGGACGGCACCGACGAGCTGTCCATCGCCGGCTCCTCCCGCGTGGCCGACCTCCACGGCGACCAGGTCTCGGAATACGAAATCCACCCCGAGGACGCGGGCCTCCCCGTCCATCCCTTCGAGGCCATCCTCGGCGGCACGCCCGAGCACAACGCGAGCGCCTTCCGCGCCCTCCTCGCCGGAGAGCACGGGGCCTACCGCGACGCCGTGCTCCTCAACGCCGCCGCCGCGCTCGTGGTCGCGGGCCGGGCCTCCAGCCTGCCCGACGGCGTGGACCTCGCGCGCGAAAGCATCGACAGCGGCGCGGCCCGGCACCGGGTCGAGCGCCTCGCCGCCCTGAGCCCTCTGCACTAGGGTCAGGATTCCCGACTTGAGGGCCGGCCCCCGGGCATGCTTCCTCCGCCGCATTGTCGAAGGAGGACATTGATGTTCGTGGAATTCCTGAAGCGGGGCGGGGTTGCCGCCGCCGTGCTTCTCGTCATCGCCGCCATGCTCGGGGCCGCCGCGCACCGCGAGAACGCCGTCGCCCGCGCATTGGCCGAACACGGCGTCCCCGCCGTGGCCACGGTCGTGGACAAGCGCACCGAGACCATCCGCACCCGCACCGACGACGGCACGCGGACGCGCACCAGCCACGAGGTGGCCTACGCCTACGAGGCCCTGGCCACCGACGGCAGCCTCCAGCCGCTCACCGTCCGGCACGCGGTCCCCCGCCGCATCCACGACGCGCTCCGCCTGGGCGACCGGGTCGAGATCCGCTACCTGCCCCAGTCCCCGACCCGCGCCGAGGTCTACCCCGGCGAGGCCGCCTCCGGCGTGACGCTCCTGGGGGCGCTCGCGCTGGTCGCGCTGCTGGCGGCGGCCCTGGCGGCCCGGATCGGACTCGCGCTGGCCCGGCGCGCCATCGGCTCGGGCCGTCCCGCCGCCCGGCCCGAGACGGCCCCCCGCCGCGTCGCCCTGATCTGAGCCGGGACCGGAGCCCCCCCTTGCGCGTTGGGCTCCGAAGCCCCCAGCCGGAGCCCGCCATGGCCCACCAGCCCGACCTCTTCGCGCCCGCCGCCCCCGCGGTCGAGCACCAGACGCCCATCCCTCCCGGCTGGGCCGACCTCCCCTTCTTCCAGGACGACTGGCCCCGCATCGCAGCCGCCCTCGCGCAGGACCCCCGCCCGGTCCTGCCGGCGCACGAGCGGCGCTTCCACGCCCTCGCGCTCACGCCGCCGGACTCGGTGCGCGTGGTCATCCTGGGCCAAGACCCCTACCCGACTCCGGGCCACGCCATGGGCCTCGCCTTCTCGGTCGCCCCCGACGTGCGCCCGCTGCCCAAGTCGCTCGCCAACATCTTCCGCGAGATGAAGGAGGACGTGGGCGCGACGCTGCCCAACGGCGACCTGTCGGGCTGGGCGCGGCAGGGGGTCCTTCTCCTCAACACGCACCTGTCCGTCCCCGCGGGCGTGATCGGCGGCCATGCCAAGCTCGGCTGGGAGAAGCTCACCGGACAGGTCCTCGCCCGCGTGTCCCGGCGTCCAACCGCTTTTGTCCTCTGGGGCCGGCCCGCGCAGGCACAAGGGAAGCACATCGCGCCCGGCGACCACCTCCTCGTCGAGAGCGCCCATCCCTCACCGCTTTCCGCCTCGCGCGGCTTCTTCGGCTCGCGCCCCTTCAGCCGGGTGAACGACTGGCTGGACGCGCGGGGCGACGCGCCCATCGACTGGGGCGCCCCCGCCTGACCACGCCCGCGAGGGTGTTGCGCGAACCGGGGGAGGACCGTTCGGTGCTGTCAGACTTCGTTAACCCCACCCTGCGACGCTTTCCCCGACGAGATCAGGAGCGGCACCCTCGCCGCCCGCCACGGATGCGCCCCAGACCACCCCGTTTCCGGGTGCAGGCGAGGCCGCGGCGGCGCGAGGGCTCGGGAAGGCCGCGCCCCGTCGGGCCGCCGCAGGATGGCGGGCGGCCCGGATGGCTCGGCGCTCAGGTCATCCTCGTCCGGGGCTCCCCATGGGGAGAGAGGCTTCACGGACCGAGGCTCTTTGAAGGGACGGCGCGGGCCCCTGTCCCCCTGGGAGATCCGCACGGCCCGTGCCGGATCGCAAAGACCCAGCCGCCGCGCGTCGTGGACGCGCCCCCGCAGCCCTGACGTGGCGTCCGGGCTGCGGACCTTTCGCAGGGTCTTTCCGGGCACAGCCAGCCGTTGCGTCCTTCCCCTCGCTTTCCAAGGCCTTGCCCCGACGCTATGTCAGCCCCATGGACACCCTCGACCGCATCAAGGCCTACAAGCTCGAAGAGATCGCCGCCCGCAAGGCCGCGACCCCGCTCGCCGACCTCGAAGCCGAGGCGCGCAGCGCCCCCGCGCCCCGGGGCTTCGCCAAGACGTTGCAGGAGGCCTCCCGCAAGGGCTACGGCCTCATCGCCGAGATCAAGAAGGCCTCGCCCTCCAAGGGGTTGATCCGCGCGGACTTCGATCCGCCCGCGCTGGCCCGGGCCTATGCCGAGGGCGGCGCCGCCTGCCTCTCGGTCCTGACCGACGCGCCCTCCTTCCAGGGGTCCGAGGCCTTCCTCGTCGCCGCCCGCGCCGCCGTGACCCTCCCGGTGCTGCGCAAGGACTTCCTCTACGATCCCTGGCAGGTGGTCGAATCCCGCGCTATCGGCGCCGACTGCGTGCTTCTGATCCTGGCGAGCCTGTCGGACTCCCAGGCCCTCGAACTGGAATCCGCCGCCCGCGACTGGGGCATGGACGTCCTGCTCGAAGTCCATGACGAGGCCGAGCTGGAGCGGGCCTCCCTCCTCAAGTCGCCGCTCATGGGCATCAACAACCGCAACCTCCAGACCTTCGAGGTCTCGCTCGACGTGACGCGCCGCCTAGCCCGTCTCGTGCCCGCCGACCGCCTGATCGTCGCCGAAAGCGGCCTCTCAACGCCCGATGACCTTGCGGAGCTCGCCCGTTACGGCGCCCGCGCCTTCCTCGTGGGCGAAAGTCTGATGCGCGAGGCGGACGTCGCCGCCGCGACGCGCCGGCTCCTGGCCACGCCCCTTTCGCCGGCGGGCGGGCTGTGAGCCTCACCCATTTCGGCGAGGACGGCGCCGCGCGCATGGTGGACGTCTCGGACAAGCCCGAGACCCGCCGCACCGCCGTGGCCGAAGGCACGCTCACCATGTCGCCCGAGACGCTGGCGCTGGTGCGCGAAGGCCGCGTCGGCAAGGGCGACGCCCTGGGCGTGGCGCGGATCGCCGGCATCATGGGCGCCAAGCGCACCGCCGACCTCATCCCGCTCTGCCATCCGCTGCCGCTGGCGCAGGTCGCGCTCGACCTCGACCCCGACGACGCGCTGCCGGGCGTCCGCATCACCGCGACCGTCCGCACCACCGGGAGGACCGGCGTGGAAATGGAAGCCCTGACAGCGGTTTCCGTGGCGGCCCTCACGCTCTATGACATGCTCAAGGCCGCCGACAAGGACATGGTCATCGGCGCCGTCCGCGTGCGCCTCAAGGAGGGCGGCAAGTCCGGCCGCCACGAGGCCCCGTGATCTCCGTCGCCGAGGCGCTCGACCGCCTCTTCGCCCTGGCCCCCACGCCCGTCCCCGAGGAGGTGCCGCTCCTCGACGCCGCCGGACGGGTGCTCCTGCGCCCCGTCGCCGCCCGGCGCGACCAGCCTCCATTCGCTGCGTCCGCCATGGACGGCTATGCCCTTCGCGCCGCCGACGTTTCTCCCGGCGCCGTGCTGTGCATCCTGGGCGAATCCGCTGCCGGCCGCCGGTTCGAGGGCCGCGTCGGCCCCGGCGAGGCTACCCGCATCCTGACCGGCGCGCCCCTGCCCCAAGGCGCCGACGCCGTGGTGATCCAGGAGGAGGTGCGCCGCGACGGCGACCGGATCACCATCAGTGACACCGCCATCGCGGCCCATGTCCGTCCCGCCGCCAACGACTTCGCCGCCGGGTCCGAGCTCTCCGCCCCGCGCCGCCTGTCCCCGGCCGATGTCGCGCTCCTCGCCGCCTTCGGCGCGGCCCGCGTCACGGTTGGCCGCCGACCGACCGTCGCCATCATCTCCACCGGCGACGAGCTGGTGATGCCCGGAGAGGAGCCCGGCCCCGACCAGATCTTCGCCGCCAACGCCTTCGGCCTTCACGCCCTGCTCGCCGCCGAAGGCGCCCGCCCCCGTCTTCTGCCCATCGCCGGGGACCGGCCCGAGGCGCTGGCCCTGGCCTTCGACCTCGCCCACGGCGCCGACCTCGTGCTCACGATCGGGGGCGCCTCGGTCGGCGATCACGACCTCGTCGCGCCCGCGGCCCAGGCAGCCGGGGCGCGGCTCGACTTCCACAAGGTCGCCATGCGGCCCGGCAAGCCGCTCCTCGCCGGTCGGATGCCGGATGGGTCCATGCTGCTTGGACTGCCTGGAAACCCAGTTTCGGCAATGGTTTGCGGGCTGATCTTCCTGCTGCCCGTGATCCGCGCCATGCAGGGCCTGCTCCCCGGCCCGGCCCCGCGCGAACGCCGCCGCCTCGCCGTCGCCCTCCGACCCGGAGGCCCGCGCGAGCACTACCTGCGCGCGGTTCTGGACAGGGACGGCTCCGTGCGGCCCTTCGACCGCCAGGACTCCTCGCTCCTATCGGTGCTGGGGCAGGCGGACGGGCTGGTGGCGCAGCCGCCCGATGCCCTTGGGCAGGACGCCGGAGAGATGGTCGATTTCGTTCCATTTCGCCGGAACACTTGACACAAAACGGGAACAGCCCCAGAACATAGGGAAACCTGAAGCGGGGCCCCGTTCATGCTGACCAAGAAACAGCTCGACTTGCTGGAGTTCATCGACCGGCGTCTCCAGCGCGACGGCGTTCCCCCCTCCTTCGACGAGATGAAGGTGGCCTTGGACCTGCGGTCGAAGTCCGGCATCCATCGCCTGATCACCGCCCTGGAGGAACGCGGCTTCATCCGCCGCCTTCCACATAGGGCGCGTGCCCTTGAGATCCTGCGGATGCCCGAGGCGCTGGCGGAACGCGGCGCACGCCCCTCCGGCTTCACGCCTCGGGTCATCACAGGCGACCGTCCCTCGGCCCCGCCCCCGCGCGGCGCGATTCCGGTCGAAAGCGTCGGCGCACTGGAAGTTCCGCTCATGGGCCGCATCGCGGCGGGCGTGCCCATCGCGGCGATCAGCGAGGTCATGCGCCACGTCGCCGTGCCCCAGTCGATGATCGCGCAAGGAGATCACTACGCCCTTGAGGTGCGCGGGGACTCGATGCGGGACGCCGGGATCAACGACGGCGATGTCGTGGTGATCCGCGAGACGACGACCGCCGACACCGGCGACATCGTCGTCGCCCTCGTCGACGGGCAGGAGGCCACGCTCAAGCGCTTCCGCCGCGAAAGGGGCATGATCGCGCTGGAAGCCGCCAACCCGGCTTACGAGACGCGGGTCTACCCGGACAGCCGCGTCAAGGTCCAGGGTCGCCTCGTGGGCCTCATCCGCACTTACTGAATTGAACTTGGGAACGGGACACCTGCCAGGACCCGTCCCCACCCCCAATCGTCGAACGATCGGAGGATCCGATGGAACAAACGACGAACACGACCAAAGCCTCGCTGCAGCTCGTCCATGAGCGTGAGAGTTCTGCGCCCTGGCGCTCGGTCGGCGGCCTCGCCGCAGACTTGGTTGCCCGGGCCGAGGCGAGCCGATTAGAGGCAGTCCGGGCCCAGTCCGCGCCCATGAACCCTGTGGCTTGGGCGGCCGAGTAAGGCACGTCCTCACCTCCGGCAGTGGCGCCATGGGGTCTGGGGCTGTCACGAGGCTTGGCCTGATCAAGGCGCTGGACCTTCTCCCTTCCTAGCTTCGACCGGCAAGAGCCGATGCGGAGAGGTTCCACCGAGGCGGCGGGTGTCACCTGTCAGAGCTTTGGAGACGCGCCTTGGCAGGTGCCTTGCGGGACCGCGCCGGCTGCACGGCTCTGATCACGGAGTGACCCCGGATAGCGCCCTGCGCTCCGCTATGCCGTATAGATTTCCTTGCGCTCTACCAAGGCCAGTATCCCGGCATGGAGCCCACGCCGTCCGGTCGCGGACTGCGGGTCGTAGTCAGTATCCGCTTCGGAGCGGTCGAGCATGATCCAGAGGCGTGCGGCGCAGACGGCCAAGGGCAACGGATCGGGTTGAGGATGTCCAGATGCCCCGAGCGATCTTTCAGCCCCATCCGCCGCCGTGCAACAGCGAGGTCAGCCGCGGCTCCATCGAAGGTTCAACCCTGGTCATGGGCCATCTCCACCTGTCCGGGCGGCCGCAGTGCCGAACCGACTATGGCGTCGGCCCCGTGACTGGCGGAGGGGACCGGAGGAGCAAAGAGCTCTCCGCTAGGGCTTGTTGACGTTCACCTCAGTCGGATGACGGTGGCTGCCAAGGAGATGAAGGCGCTGAAGCTTTC
>NZ_VDFV01000004.1 GCF_006152145.1 Rubellimicrobium roseum
CGTGAAGGCGCACCGTTCGGCGCCGAGCACGAAAGGGGGACCCGGCCGGAGGCGGTCGGCATCTCGCGGGGTGGCGCGACCGGCAGGATCTAGGCCTTGGCCGGTCCTCAAGGCCGACCGGTCGCCTTGGCCCTGACACTTGGGAACACGCCCGACAGTCGCATGGCCATCCGCCTCCTCGCGGGGCGGTCCGGGCCCGGCCTGATCGCCGACAGGGCCCAAGACGCCCTGGCCCTCCGGCGCGGGCTCGGGCGCCCGCGCATCAGGGCTGTCATCCCGTCCCTCGCCAGACCGGCGCTCGTTACCGTCGTCGCAGCTTGGACCTGAAGAAGGCCTCAACCTGGAGCTGACGGACAGAGCCAAGGCTGAACGCCATTTGGTCCCTGATGACGCCGCGCCGCCTTCCCCCGTGCTGCGGTCTTGAACGACGCCGTAGGATTGCGGCAAGCGTTCTCACTGTGGCGACAATCCATCACCATTATCGATAACTCGTCATTATAAGGCATCAGTCATCTAACCCAGCCTGCCAAGCGACTATAGCGAGCCGCAAGGACTCAGACACTCGCGGATGATCCGGCGCGGTCATCCGGTCGGGTGCGCAACCCGATGCAAGAAGGGAACAGGCATTGTTCAAAACGCTACCGAATACGAGAACGCTGGCTCTCGCACTCGTTGCGACTTGTGGAACTGCGCAGGCTGCGACCATCACGATTGGCGAAGGACCGGGTGTCGGCACCCCCGTCACGCTCGACCCGAGCCAGTTCTCTGCATCGGGGCTCTGTGGCTCCGGGGACTCCGTCGTCAACGATGGCTGTTCGGTGGTGCTGAAGTCGGATCCCACCGCGAAGGATGCTTTTGGTCGGTTCGACCCTTGGGGAGATGCCTGGATCGACAGCCAGGACCTGTCGGAGGTCACGTGGAGGTTCGCCATGACGAACCGGACCTTCAACCGTCTGACCTTCGCCTTGACGGACGCCTACGATCAGCCCTTCCACGAGACGTTCGGCGAAAGCTTCTTCCGGCTCAGCATTGATGGCGCCGAGTGGTCGATCGACGAGCAACAGGCGAACGGCAACCTTCACTGGATCACCATCTGGTTCGGCGAGGATCGCAGCGAAGCCGACATCCGGCTTTCGACCCGGCTCAATGATGGCTGGGGCATTCGGGCGGCGCTGGTCGCGCCCGTGCCGCTGCCGGGGGCAGGTCTCTTGATGCTGGCCGGCTTGGGCGGCCTTGCGGCCGTGGGCCGTCGCCGCGCCAAGGCCCAGGACTGAGACCGGAACGAACGGGCGCCTTGCGTCAGAAGCGTTGGGCGCGCCTGCCGAACCCGGCCGGCACGCCCATCTCGTCGAAGCGGCTCAGTAGGTCGCCCGCCCCCCCGAAAGATCGAAGACAGCGCCGGTCGTGAAACTGTTCTCGGCCGTGCAGAGCCAAGTGATCATGCTGGCGGCCTCTTCCAGCTCAAGAAAGCGGGCGCGGGGGATGCGGCTCAGCATGTAGTCGATGAACTCGGGCTTGAGTTGCTCCAGGATTCGCGTCTTGGCCGTCGCAGGGGTCACGCAGTTGATCGCGATGTCCTGGCCCGCATGTTCCTTACCCAGCGACTTGGTGAGGGCGATCACCCCGCCCTTCGAGGCCGAATAGGCCCCGGCGTTCGGATTGCCCTCCTTCCCGGCGATGGAGGCGATGGTGACGACGCGACCGTAGCCTGCCTCGACCATCTGGGGCAGAACCGCACGGCAGGTGTTGAAGATGCCGGTCAGGTTGATGTCGAGGATGCGCTGCCATTCTGCTGGGTCATAATCCACGACCCTGCCGTTGGCCCCGGCAATCCCGGCGCTGGCCACCAGCACGGCAATGGGCCCTAGGTCGTCCTTGACCCGCGCGGCCGCAGCAAGAAGTCCTGGCCCGTCGGTCACGTCCACAGAATAGGCGCGGGCATCGGGACCCAGTTCCCCGGCCGTCGCCTCGGCGAGGCTGCCGTCGCGGTCCCAAAGCGCGACCTTCGCGCCCGAGGCGATCATGCGCCGTGCGACCGCGAAGCCGATGCCCTGGGCCCCACCGGTGACCACAGCCACGCGGCCCTGAAGGTCGTATCGATTCATCCCTGTCCCCCTTCATGGTCCCTGCCCCTCGAGTCCTGCCAGAAGCCTTGGCTTTCGGGAAGCATCAGACCGGAAGGCCCGTATCCGGCTTGAGCTGGTCCATGACGATCTGGCTCTGCACCCGCGCGACCGAAGGATGCGGCAGGAGCGCGCCATGCACGAGCCGGTTCAGGTGCCCAAGATCCTCGCACCAGACCCGCAAGAGGTAATCGGACTGTCCGGCGATGGTCCAGCCGCCCACCACCTCGGGCAGCGTGGCCACGAGCCGCGCAAAGGCATGCGCGGCGTCCGGATCGTGAGCCGCCATCTGCACCTGCACGAAGGCTTGGACGCCAAACCCCAGCCGCCCGGGGTCGAGCCGCGCCTGATAACCTGCGATGACGCCTTCGGCCTCAAGCCGCTGGCGCCGCCGCGCTGCCTGGCTGGCCGACAGCCCGATCCGGTCGCCCAGTTCCTGCGAGGTGACCATCGCGTCGCGCTGCACCTCGGCCAGGAGCCGAGTGTCCATGTCGTCCAGATTGCGCCGGTCCGTCGTCACCTCGGCCCCTTCCCGCGACGGTCACGCACCAATCGACAAATACCTGGCGGACTTTGCGCACCTGACGCGCGCTTCATGCGGCACAGTAGTGCGACAACTCCGTTCGCAAAGGCAATCGCCATGGGTCCTTTCCCGCACGACGCGCCTCGCGCCACGATCAGCGAGCAGAACCCCGCAGGCACCGACGGCTTCGAGTTCGTCGAGTTCGCCCATCCCGAGCCCGAGCAACTGCGCGACCTCTTCGGCCGCATGGGCTACGCTCTCACCGCGCGCCACCAGACCAAGAACATCGAGCTCTGGCAGCAGGGCGACATCACCTACGTCCTCAATGACGAACCTGACTCGCACGCGCGCCGCTTCGTCGAAGAGCACGGCCCCTGCGCCCCCTCGATGGCATGGCGCGTGGTTGACGCGCGCCGTGCGTACGAGCACGCGGTCAGGAACGGCGCGACGCCCTATGACGGGCCCGGCAAGACGCTGGACGTTCCGGCGATCGTCGGCATCGGGGGCTCGCTCATCTATTTCAGCGACCGCTATCGCGACCTGAACCCCTATGACGCGGAGTTCGATTGGGCCGCCCGGTCCAAGCCCAGGGGCGTCGGCTTCCACTACCTCGACCACCTGACCCACAACGTCCACAAGGGCAACATGGACACGTGGTTCGACTTCTACGGCCGCCTGTTCAATTTCCGCCAGATCCGCTTCTTCGACATCGAGGGCAAGTACACGGGCCTGTTCAGCCGCGCCCTCACCTCGCCCTGCGGGCGCATCCGCATCCCGCTCAACGAGGATCGGGGCGAGACCGGGCAGATCGTCGAATACCTGAAGCGCTACAAGGGCGAGGGAATCCAGCACATCGCCGTCGGTACCGAGAACATCTACGCGAGCGTGGACGCCATCGCCGAGCGCGGGGTGAAGTTCATGCCGAAGCCGCCGATGACCTACTACGACCTGTCCAAGACCCGAGTCGCGGGCCACGAGGAGCCCATCGACGCCATGGCCAGGCATGGCATCCTGATCGACGGCGAGGGCGTGGTGGACGGGGGCGAGACGCGCATCCTTCTCCAGATCTTCTCACGCACGGTGATCGGGCCGATCTTCTTCGAATTCATCCAGCGCAAGGGCGACGACGGGTTCGGGGAAGGCAACTTCCGCGCCCTGTTCGAGAGCATCGAGCAGGACCAGATCGAGCGCGGCGTCCTCAAGGCCGCGTCCTGATCCATGTCGTCTCGTCGTCAAAGGCAGGCCGTCACGCCGCCGTCCACGTAGAGGACGTGGCCGTTGACGAAGGACGAGGCGTCGGAGGCGAGGAACACGCAGGCGCCGACCAGTTCCTCCGCCTTTCCCCAGCGCCCGGCCGGGGTGCGCTTCTGCAGCCAGTCGTTGAAGGCGGGGTCGGACCAGAGCGCCTCGTTCAGCGCCGTCCGGATGTAGCCGGGCGCGATGGCGTTGCAGTTGAGCCCGTGTCGCGCCCAATCTGTCGCCATGCCTTTCGTCAGGTTGGCGACCGCCCCCTTCGTCGCCGTGTAGGGGGCGATGGAGGTCCGAGCGAGCAGGGCATTGACCGAGGCGATGTTGATGATCCGCCCCCGTCCCCGCGCGATCATGTGTCGGGCGCAGGCCTGTCCCACGTTGAAGATGCTGCCGATGTTCGTGCGCAGCAGCCGGTCGAAGGCTTCGGCCGGAAACTCCTCCAAGGGGGCGCGGTGCTGGATGCCCGCATTGTTAACCAGGATCTCGATAGGGCCTTGCTTGGCCTCGTGATCGTCGATCGCCGCCCGCGACGCCGCGTGATCGGAAACGTCGAAGGGCAGGATCTCAGCCCCCTGCACTTGCGTCTGGGCGTCCACCAGCTTGGCCCTGTCGCGGCCGTTCAGGATCACTTGCGCGCCGGCCTCGGCCAGCCCACGCGCGAGCGCGAGCCCTATGCCCTGGGAGGAACCGGTCACCAGCGCGCGGCGGCCGGTCAGGTCGAACATCATGTTCATGTCATCCTCAGATCGTGATGCCGCCGTCGAGATTGATCGCCTGTCCTGTCATGAACCGACCGTCCTCGGATGCGAGATAGGCGCAGATCCCGGCGATCTCCTCGGGCGTGCCTAGGCGGCCCGAAGGCTGCCTGTCGAGGAAGAACTTCTCCGCCGCTTCCATGCTGCCCAGCCGCTCGGCCAAGGCCGCCATGCGACCGCGCAGGGACGGGCTGTCCACCGTGCCGGGACAGACCGCGTTGAAGCGGATGTCGTCCTTCAGGTAGTCCGCGGCGCAGGCCTTGATGAGGCCGATGACGCCGCCCTTGTGGGCCCCGTAGGCCGCCCGGTTCGGGAATCCCTTGATGGAGGAGGCCACCGAGGCGATGGCCGTGACGCTGCCACCGTATGCCTTCATCCGGGGAACCGCCGCACGGATCACGTGATAGGCGCTGTCCAGGCAGATCGCGCCGCTGCGCCGCCAGTCCTCGGGCGAGCAGTCCTCGATGGTGCCGTGATGGACCCAGCCCACGCAATGCACCAGTGCGTCGATGCGGTCGAAGCGGCCGGCCCAGCTTTCGACCGCCACCGGATCGGTCGCGTCCACTGGCGTCGCCGAGGCGGACGAGAGCCCCTCCAGCAGGCCCCCGTTCACGTCCGAGACATGGACCTCGGCCCCGTCCCGGACCAGTCGCTCGGCCACCGCCCGGCCGATCCCCTGCCCCGCCGCCGTGACCAGCGCCACGCGGCCCGTCAGAACTCCCTCCGCCATGCCGTCAGCCCGGGAACAGCGTCAGGCCGCCGTCGACGCGGAGCACCTGGCCATGGATGAAGCGCGACTGCGGGCCGGCCAGGAAGGCCACCGCATCAGCGATCTCTTCGGGGTCGGCGTAGCGGATGAGCGAGTCGTTGGTGTCCATCATCGCGGGATCGGTCTTTCGCGTGGCCTGGAAGCGGGCCGTCTTGGTGGGTCCGGGGCTGACCGCGTTCACGCGCACCCCGTGGGGGCGCATCTCGAGCGCAAGGCAGCGGGTGTAGTGGACCACGGCGGCCTTCAGAGTGGAATAGATGACCTCGGGGGTGCAGCCCATGTGGGCGGCGGCCGAGGCGATGTTGATGACGCAGCCCGAGCCCCGGTCGCGCATGGGACGCACAAAGGTCTGGCTGACGAGGAAGGTGCCGATCAGGTTGTTGTTGGTCTCGACCTGGATGTCCTCCAGCGCGATGTCGAGCGCGTTGTTGGGGTTGGGCTTGCCGCCCTTGGAGCCGATGTCGCCGCCCGCGCAGTTCACGAGGATGTCGACGGTGCCCAGTTCCTCGGTGATCCGGCGGGACATCTCGGCCACGGCCTCGGGGTCGCCGATGTTGCCGAGAACGTGGATGACCCGACCGCCGTGGCGCGCGATCCGGGCCGCCACCTCCTCGATGTGCTGGGCCTCGCCGTATTGCTGGCAGCGGGTCGCGTCGATGTCGTGGATCGCGACATCGGCCCCGAGGCTCGCGAGCTTGTCGGCCATCGCGCGCCCGAGGCCCCGCCCCGAGCCCGTCACGAAGGCAATCTTGCCGGTCAGCGACCTGTCCATGTCCTACTCCATCAGTCCCAGCGCGCGCATGTTGGCGGCGCTTCGTGTCATCATGTCGCGTTCGTAGGCGATCAGTTCGTCACCCGTGGCGCCGCGTTCCCACGGCGTACGGAAGTCCTCGCCCTCGGGCAGGAGGTTCGCGCGGGCCGCTTGCAGCGTCTCGGCCAGCGCGCGCGCGTCCTTGGGGGCGTAGCCGCGCCACCAGTCCGGCGTGAAGAGCCGGACGTGCCGGGCCTCCAAAGCGCCGGGCTCCAGCGAGGCCGTGAGGCTGCGGCCGTCGGCGAGGAGGAGCTGGAAGATGTCCGGGAACGGCACCGCCCCGTCGCCGATGGCGCAGCGCACGAGGCGGTAGCCCTCGTCGGTGAACTGCACGCGGTAGTCCTTGAGGTGGACGTGCCGGACGCGCGGGGCAACCGTCCGGGCGAAGGACAGGGGCGACTCGGCCACCGGAAAGCTGTTGCCGGTGTCGAGCGTGATGCCGACGTTGTCGCCCGCCTCCTCGCAAAAGCTGAGGAGCTCGTCGCTGCCGAAGTCCTGGTGGTTCTCGATGGCGACGGTGATGCCGTGGTCGGCGGCAAGGGGCGCGAGCTGTGCAAGGCCCGCGCGGATCTCGGCGATCTGCTGCGCCCATTTCGCGGCGCCGAAGGCGTTGCGGTCGCCACAGAGGACGGGCGACAGGCCGAAGCGGATCGTCGTCGCGCCGAGGTCGAGCGCGTTCCGGAGCGCGGTGTCGACCCCCTCCCAATGCAGGCTCGCGCTCGCGATGGGGATCAGGCCGAGGGCGGCGAGGCGGTCCTTCAGGGCGTGCCGTCCCGCCGTTCCGAGGTCGGTGAGCCAGGGGTTGTGGATCTCGATGACCTTCGCGCCGATCTCCTCCGCGACCGTGACGAAGCCGTCGAGACCGGTGGCCTGGGGGTTGGCGCGCGGGGTGCCCGCGCCCTGCAGGCCCAAGGTGTAGGTCAGGCCGTAGGGGTTGAGGCCCACGGCAAGCTGGCGCGTCGGGGCCACGGTCTCGTGCTTCATCTCAGGCCCCCATCCACGGTCAGGCATTGCTTGGTGATCATCCGCGAGTCGTCGGCGCCCAGGAACAGGACGGCGTCGGCGATGTGCTCCTCAAGCAGCTCGGAGCGGAGCGCCTGGCGGGCGAGGAGATTGGCCTTGGTCTCGGCCGTGTGCCACAGGCGCATCTGGCGTTCGGTCATCACGCCACCGGGCGCGACGGCGTTGACGCGGATGCCATGCGGCCCGAGCGCCGCGCCGAGCGAGCGTGTCAGCCCGACGATGGCAGCCTTGGCGGTCGTGTATGGGACCATGTCGGGCGCTCCGAACATCCAGGCGACCGAGCTGAGGTTGACGATGGACCCGCCCCCCGCTTCGCGCATCCCCGGCAGGACGGCCTGCACGGCGAAGAACTGATGGCGCAGGTTCACGTCCTGCGAGAAGTCCCAATCGGCCTCCGTCACCTCCTCGACCTTGTGGCGCTGGTCGTTGGCGGCGTTGTTGACGAGGACGCGGACGGGGCCGAGCCGTTGGGCGGCTTCGGCGACCCCTGTCTTCAGCGCGGTCGTGTCGGTCAAGTCGCAGGGAAGGAACAGCGCGCCGGTTCCGGCGGCCAACGCCTCGCCGGAGGTTCGGTCGATGTCGAGGAACGCGACGCGCGCGCCGTTGCGGACAAAGCCGCGGACGATGGCCGCGCCGATGCCGGACGCGCCGCCGGTCACGAGGACCGCGCGGTCCCGAAGACTGGGATAGCTGGCCTGGGTCATAGCAGCCGTTCGGTCGCCGGATCGAAGAGGCAGGCCTTGGCCATGTCGACCAGGATCTCCACGGTCTCGCCCACGCGCGGGGCGTCGACGGGCTCGTAGCGGGCGGTGATCTCCTTGGACCCGAGGCGCAGGACCACCATCGTCTCGGAGCCCGTGGGCTCGACCACCTCGACGTCGGCGCGCAGGCGGCCCAGGACGGTCTGCTCGGGCTGGGCGCGGTGGGGGACGACGAAATGCTCGGGCCGCAGGCCCAGGATGACGGGCTGGCCGGGCGCCTTGGGGAGAGGCGTGCCAGGCGGCAGCGGCAGGACCGCGAGGCCGTCCAGCACCTCGACCGCCGGGCCGCCATCGAGCGAGGCTACGACGGCGGGCAGGACATTCATCGATGGCGAGCCCATGAAGCCCGCGACGAAGAGGTTGGCGGGACGTTCGTAGATCGCCTGCGGCTCGTCGAACTGCTGGAGCACGCCCCTGTGCATCACGGCGATGCGGCTGGCGAGCGTCATGGCCTCGACCTGGTCGTGGGTCACGTAGATGGTCGTCTTGGCGACGCGGTGGTGGAGCTTCTTGATCTCGGTCCGCATCTCGACGCGGAGCTTGGCGTCGAGGTTGGACAAGGGCTCGTCGAAGAGGAAGAGCTTGGGGTCGCGCACCAGCGCCCGGCCCATGGCCACGCGCTGGCGCTGGCCGCCGGAAAGCTGGGACGGCTTGCGGTTCAGCAGCGGCTCGATCTGGAGGAGCGCGGCCACGCGACGGATGGCACTCTCCTGCTCGGCCCGAGGGACGCCGCGGCTCTCCATGCCGAAGGCCATGTTCTCGCGCACGGTCATGGTCGGGTAGAGCGCGTAGCTCTGGAACACCATGGCGATATCGCGGTCGCGGGGCGCCACGTCGTTGACCAGACGGCCGTCGATGCGGATCTGGCCGGAGGAGACGGTTTCGAGCCCGGCGATCATGCCGAGCAGCGTGGACTTGCCGCAGCCGGAAGGACCGACGAGCGCGATGAACTCGCCCTGGCGGGCTTCGAGGTTGATGTCGCGCAGCACCTCGAGGGCGCCGTAGCTCTTGCGGAGATCGTGGATGGACAGGGTGGACATGGGGGTTCCTACTTGACGGCGCCCTGCGTCAGGCCGCGCACGAAGTACTTGCCGCCGAACAGGTAGATGAGGAGCGGGGGGATGGCGGCGAGGATGGTCGCCGCCGCCTCGACGTTGTGGTGGCGGACCGAGGTCGCGCCCGCCGTCAGCGCGATCAGTGCCGAGGTGATAGGCTGCCGGTCGCCCGAGGAGAAGACGACGCCATAAAGGAAGTCGTTCCAGATGCCGGTGAACTGCCAGATGACCGTGACGATCACGATGGGCGGCGACAGCGGCAGCACGATCTTGCGGAAGATGCGCCAGAACCCGGCCCCGTCGATGCGCGCCGCCTTGATAAGGTCGTCGGGGATGTTGACGAAGTAGTTGCGGCAGAAGAGCGTCGTGAAGGCGAGACCCTGCACCGTGTGGATCAGGATCAGGCCCCAGATCGTGTTGGTGAGCCCGGCGTTGCCCAGCACGTAGGCCCAAGGCAGCAGCGTCATCTGCGCGGGCAGGAACACGCCCAGGGTGACGAAGCCGAAGACCCATTCGGAGCCCCGGAAGCGCCACATCGACAAGATGTAGCCGTTCAGGAGGCCGAAGGCGGTGGAGATGATCGTCGCCGGGACCGCCATCAGGATCGAGTTGAGGTAGAAGGGCCGGATGCCCTCGCAGGCGCCGGCGAGGCAGAAGCTGGTCAGCGCCTCGCGCCAGGGCTGGAGGGTCAGCGTCTCGGGGACGGCGAAGAAGCCGGTGCGGGCGATGTCGGGCAGCTCGCGGAAGGAGTTCAGGAGGACGATGCCGATGGGCAGCAGGTAGAAGGCCGCGAAGAGCGTGAGAAGGGCATAGACCAGCGCCTTGGAGCGGACGCGGCGCGCGGCGCTGCCGGTGGCCAGCGGGTCGAAGTCGCGGACGAGCGTGGCGTCAGCCATGGGCGGCCTCCCGGCGCTGGCGCCAGATCGTGTAGAGGGCGTAGGGCACGAGCACGACGGCGAGCGCGAGCAGGATCATGATGGCCGCCGCCGCCCCCTGCCCGATCTGTCCGCGCTGGAACATCAGGTCGTAGACGTAGATCGCGGGCACGTTGGTCGCGAGGCCGGGACCCCCGCCCGTCAGGGCAGCCACGAGGTCGAAGGTCTTGATGGCGAACTGGAGCAGGATCACGAGGACGGCGAGGAAGATGGGCCGGATCGCGGGCAGCAGCACCTTGCGGTAGATCCGCGCCATGGAAGCACCGTCGATCTGCGCGGCCTTCACGAGGTCCTGGTCCACCGACCGCAGCCCCGCGAGGATCAGGGCCATCGCAAAGCCCGAGGCCTGCCACATGCCGGCGAGGACGACGCAGTAGATGGCCATGTCGCGATCGATGATCCAGTCGAAGGTCGCGCTTTCCCATCCGAGGTTGCGCAGCATCTGCTGGATGCCGGTCGTGGGTTCGAGGATCCAGCGCCACGCGGTGCCGGTGACGACGAAGGAGATGGCGAGCGGGTAGAGGTAGATGGTGCGCCAGAGCGCCTCGGCCCGGATGCGCTGGTCGATCAGGATGGCCAGCACCGTCCCAAGGACCAGCGAGCCCGTGACGTAGAGAGCGCCGAAGAGGAACAGGTTCGTGTAGGCGACATGCCAGCGCGCGTGGTTCCAGAGCGCGACGTAGTGCTTGATCCCGCCGTAGCTGAGGTCCGGGAGCAGGGTGGAGTTCGACAGCGAGATCCAGAACGTCCAGAGCGTAAAGACGAGCACGTAGACCACGCTGGCGATGAGCGTGGGCAGCAGCACGAGGCGCGGCGTCCATGTGGCCAGCCGGTTGCGCCAGAGAAGGCGGCGTTCGCTGCGGTCGTCGAAGGCCAGGGTCATGCGGGCACCTTGCGGAGGTCGGGTCCCGCACAGGATCGCGCGGAACCCTTAACGAGATCTGACAGCACCGCGCGGTGGGGGGCCTGTTCGCGCAACACCCCCGCGCGGGTGCGAATCAGTTCATCTCGACCGCGTCGGCCATCATGTTGGCCGCGTCCTCGGGGCTCATGTCCGAGTTCACGAACTCGGTGATGACCTCCATCATGGCGCCGCGCTGGGATTGCGGCACGGTCATGTTGTGGGCCATGGAGCGGACGAGCGTTTCCGCTTCGATGGCGGCCGCGAGGTCCTGCTGGCTCTTCACCTGGCAGGGGTTGAAGCCCTGGCTCATGTCCACGTCCATCCGCGCGGGGATCGAGCCCTTGGCCTGATTGAAGATGGTCTGGAATTCCGGCGACATGATCGTGTTGGCGAGCAGCGTGCTGCCCTCGGCGTAGTCGGCGTCGTCCTGCGCGAAGAAGACCACCGAATCGGCGTTCAGGATGTAGCCATTGCCGCCCCAGTCCACCGGGGCCTGGGTGCAGACGTAGTCGGTGCCCTCCTGGAGCCCCGCGGCGTTCAGCGTGCCGATGGCCCAGTCGCCCATGAAGAAGAAGGCGGCTTCGCCGTTCGTCATCATGGCCATGGCCTCTTCCCAGGGGCGTCCGGGCATGCCGGGGTCCATCCAGTCCACGACCCGGCGGAACTGGGCGAAGGCGTCGATCATCCCTTGGCTGCGGATCGCCTCGGCGTCGCCCTCGACGAAGGCGGCGCGGTAGAGGTCGATGTCCATGCCGTAGACGATCGAGTCGAAGGTCGTGGCGTCGGTCCAGTCGAAGGAGCCGTGCGCGACGCAGGTCAGGCCCGCGGCCACGACCTTCTCGCAGGCGGCGTTGAACTCCTCCCAGGTGGCTGGCACGGCCTCGACGCCGGCGGCCTCCATGGCCTTGGGCGAGGACCACATCCAGTTGACGCGGTGGATGTTCATCGGCACCGCGACCCAGCTTCCGGCGGGCTTCATGACGGGCAGAAGCTCGGGGGCGACCACGGACTCCCAGTTGCCGGCGGTCGCCACCTCGTCGAGGTTGGCGGTCATGCCGGTCGCGTTCCATTCCGCGATCTCGGGGCCCTTGAGCTGCACGGCCGGCGGCGCGTTCCCGGCAACCACGTCGGCGCGCAGCTTCGCCAGCGTGTTGGCGGTGTGGCCGGCGATGGAGGTCTGCTCCCAGGTGCCACCGGCGGCGGCGAACATCTCGCCCAGCTTGGCGATGGCCGCGGCGTCCGAGCCGGTGGCCCATTGGTGGAGCAGGTTGGTCTTGGGCTCGGCGACGGCCGCTCCGGTGGTCAGGGCAAGCAGCGCCGCGGCTGCCCCCGCGATGCGGGGCAGGTCCTTGGTCATGACGATGGTCTCCTCCCGTTGCGCGCCGGGGGGCGGTCCGTCTTGCTGCGGCCCGTCCCGATGACCCGGCGTCAGGGTGGAGACTAGGTAGCGCCTGAAAACCTGTCAAAACATTTGAATGGCCCCTAGAGCGGAAGGGGCGAGACGCCGATCACATGCGGGTGCAGGACGAGAAGGAGGAGCCAGACGCCCAGGGAAAGGACGAATCGGCGACCCAGGGTGGCGTTCGCGCGCCACCAGCCGGGCGATCCGAGCGGACGGAGCGAAAGCGTGGCGGTCGCGGCGAAGTAGGCGGGCGACTCGAGGCCTAGCGCGCGGGCGGCGCGGGCGTCGAAAGCGGGCATGGCGGCCAGCGCCATGAGGAGGAAGCCGCCGAACAGGAGGACGTGCGCGAGGTCGCCGTTGGGGAACAGGTGCGCGCCCGACCAGAGGGCGAGCACCCAAAGGAGCGGGTGGCGCGTGACGGCGGCGAAACCGGGACGGGACGGGTCGAGGCGGGGCTGGCGCGGGCCGCCGAGCGTCACCGTCCGCCCGGGCAGGCCGCAGAACGCGAGCGCGGTGGCGAGGGGGAGCGCGACGTTCGGGACCCAGCGCGTCCAGGGGAGCTGCGGCCAGAGTTCGACGTAAGGGGCGCGCCCCGCCGCCCATATGACCCAAGCGGTCACGGCGAGCGAGATCAGGCCGTAAAGCGAGAACCAGGCGCGGCGGCCCATCGCGCCCACCAGCCTTTCGCGGATCGCGGGGCGGGTCGGGACGAAGTGCGTGAGCAGGAAGGCCGCATAGGCCGCCGCGAAGCCGGTCATGCCTCCTCGGGCTCCCGGTCGGATTCGACCATGAGCCGCGTGAGGTGGCGGGCGTAGATCCAGGCGGCGGGGCCACCCGTGAGGACGCCCGCCCAGATCGCGGCCCAGGGCGACAGGATCGGCATGCCGACCCAGCCCAGGATGAGCGAGGCGAAGTAGACGTTGAGCATCATGGCCCCTGCCGCAAAGGGATAAAGGCCGCCCACGAGCGTCCAGGCGGGAGTCATCGCCGCACCACGACGAGC
This sequence comes from Rubellimicrobium roseum, assembly GCF_006152145.1. Taxonomy (GTDB): domain Bacteria; phylum Pseudomonadota; class Alphaproteobacteria; order Rhodobacterales; family Rhodobacteraceae; genus Rubellimicrobium; species Rubellimicrobium roseum. The sequence continues at coordinate 13,316 of NZ_VDFV01000004.1, forward strand.
CAGTGCATGAGGGCGAAGCTCAGGAGCATGGCGACCGAGGCCAGGGCGTACCAGAGCGTGGGGTCGGTCTGGGCGGGGACCTCGGCGGCTTCGGCCAGGGCGGCCGAGGGGAGAAGGGCGATCAGGAATAGGAAGAGGCGCATGGGTCAGGTCTCCCGTGTGAGTCCGTGATAGATGTCGGGAAGGGCGCGGGGAAGCCGCGCCGGGTCGGGCAGCAGGGTGAAGCCCGCGCGCCCGAAGATGCGGGCAAACCAGTCCTGCCCGTCGGCGTCGATGACGACGCCGTGGACGGACTGGCCGAGGGCGCGGGCCTCGCGGACGGCCATGCGGCTGTCCTCGATGCCATGGACGCCCTCGTAGTGGTCGAGATCGTTGGGCTTGCCGTCGGTCAGGATCAGGAGGAGGCGCTTCTGGGCCCCCTGCCCGGCCAGTTGCGCCGAGGCGTGGCGGATCGCGGCGCCGAGGCGGGTGTAATGGCCGGGGCGCAAGGACCCGATCCGGGCGGCGACGGTGGAGGACATGGGTTCGGCGAAGGACTTGCAGCGGTGGAGGAACACGCGGTCGCGGCGCAGGGACGAGAAGCCCCAGATGGCAAGCCGGTCGCCCACCTTGTCGAGCCCGGCCGCCAGTGCGGCCACGGAGTCTCGGGCGGTGTCGATGACCGAGCGGTCGCCCGTGACGGCCTCGGTCGAGCGGGAGCAGTCGACGAGCAGCGCGACGGCGAGGTCGCGTTCCGTCGCGCGGGTGGCGAGATGGATGCGGTCGCTCCCCTGCCCCGTCGCGCGGATCATGGCCTGGCTGTTCACGACCGAGTCGAGGTCGAGCTCGGACCCGTCCATCTGCCGGGGCAGCGTGACGCGGCGGGGGTGCAGCGCCTCGAACTGGCGGCGCACGCGGTTGGCGAGGCGCGGGTCGGGCACGGCGGCCTGGGAGCCGGGCTCGACGGGGGCTTCGAGCACGCGGGTGTGGTCGGGCATGTAGGCGCGGGCGCGGTGGTTCCACTCGGGATAGGTGAAGCGGTCCGAGATGCGCTCGTGGTCGGCGTCCTGCGCGGCGAGGTCGAGTGACACGCGCAGGCGCGAGGCGGCGCGCTTCCAGTGCTGAGTCAGCGTGATGCTGTCCTGGTCCTCGGCGGCCTTGGCGGCGTTCTCGCTGTCGTCGTCGTCCACGAGGCGGGCGAGGTTCAGGCTCTCGGCCCAGGAGAGGATGCCCTCGAAGCGGTAAAGGATGAAGCCGTCGCGGCGGTTCGCCTGGTCGAGGTCGCGCCGCTCGGCCCGCTTGCGCGAGGGGACAACGGCGGCGTCGAGCCCCTGCCCCGGCTCCTGGGCCTCGGCCGCGCCGCGTCCCTTGGCGGGGCGGTCGAGGCGGGGCCAGATTGGGACAGGCGTCAGGGGAGCATAGTGGCGCGGCGCGCGGAGGGTGCCGGCGTCGAGCTGACTCAGCAGGTCCTGCCGGGCGTCGGGAGAGGCCTGCGGGTCGCCCAAGACCCGGAGCGCCAAATCCTCGACCGCCTGCTCGATGGGCGTGGCCGGAGCAGCCGGGCGATGGGCGCGCAGATAGGCGGCCATGACCTCGCCCCAAGGGGCGAGGCCGGGGCAGCGCTCGCGCACCTTGCGGCTCGCCGTCTCCATCGCCCTCAGGTGGCTCAGGTCGGCCAGGAGCGGATCGTCCTCCGGCGCGGGGGGCTCGGCGCAGGCGGACATGGCCGCGAGCCAGAGATAGGCGCTGCGGTTGAGGTCGCGCGAAGGGAATGCGTCGAGGACGGGCGGCAGGCGCAGGCGTTCGCCGTCGAAGGTGGCGCGATGCTCGCGCGGCCAGTGGCCTGCGATCTTTTCATTGAGGCGGCGGCGAAGAGCGACGGTCGCGGTGGCCGGGCCAATCTCCACGCCGCCCGCGCCGCCCAGGGCGCGGAAGAGAACCGCGACCGAGGCGCGCATGGCGTCGAGCGTCACGGCCTGGTCGGTGGCGCCGTCTTCGGGCGCGGTCAGGCGGCTGGCCCAGTCGTGCCAGAGATTGCCGACGGTCTCTTCCGGTTCGAGGTAGTCGAGGACGGCGTGGAGCATGATGTCACCCGAAGACGGTGGCGGCGAGGTCGCGCAGGGCGGCCTGCGTGTCCGCGTCGTCGCTGAGAGGCTCGATGATGGCGGCTTCGAGAGCGCGGGCGACGCTCATGCCGCCGGCGATCAGGGTGCCCGCGTAGACGAGGAGGCGGGTCGAGACGCCCTCCTCCAGGTCTATGCCCGAGAGCTTGCGGATATGGCCCGCGAGGCGGACGAGCGACCTGGCCCGGCCTTCGTCCAGCCTGGTCTCGTGGATCAGGATGCGGGTCTCGAGCGCGGGCTCGGGGAAGTCGAAGCCGATGGACAGGAAGCGCTGGCGCGTCGAGGGCTTCAGCTTCTTGAGGATGTTCTGGTAGCCGGGGTTGTAGCTGGCCACCAGCATGAAGTTCGCGGGCGCCTGGAGGTCCTCGCCCGTGCGGTCGAGGAACAGGCGGCGGCGGTCGTCGGTGAGGGGGTGCAGGACCACCGTCACGTCCTTGCGGGCCTCGACCACCTCGTCGAGGTAGCAGATGCCGCCCTCCCGCACCGCGCGGGTGAGGGGGCCGTCGACCCAGACCGTCTCGCCGCCCTTGAGGAGGTAGCGGCCGATGAGGTCGGAGGCCGACAGGTCGTCATGACAGGCGACCGTGTAGAGGGGCAGGTTCAGCCGCGCCGCCATGTGCTCCACAAAGCGCGTCTTGCCGCAGCCGGTGGGCCCCTTCAGGAGAAGGGGCAGACCGTTGGCCTGGGCGGTGACGAAGATCTCGCATTCGTCGGCGGAGGGCTGGTAGTAGGGAACGTCGTGGACCCGGACAGGCGCGTTCATGGGTCATTCTCCCGGTTGCAGGGCCGCGCGGGCGGCCCTTTGGGGCCGGATCACCGCGGTGGCGTAGATGAAGAGGATGGCCCCGATCACGACCGCCGCCCCGGCGCCGAAGCGCATCGCGTAGAAGAGCCAGAGCTGGTCCTGCACCTCCATGTAGTACATGCCCATCACGCGCTGCAGGTGCGTCTGGACGGTGCCGGCGAAGGTCAGGACGAAGGTCATGAAGGCGATGCCGCCGGTCATCAGCCAGAACGAGGCCATGTTGAGCGCCTGGTTGTAGGGATCGCGGCCCCGGATGTGCGGCATGGCGTAGGTCATGATCGCCAGGTTCATCGCGACATAGGCGCCGTAGAAGGCGAGGTGCCCATGGGCGGCCGTCACCTGCGTGCCGTGGGTGTAGTAGTTCACCCCGTGCAGCGTGTGCAGGAACCCCCAGACGCCCGCGCCGAAGAAGGCGACGGTGGCGGAGCCCAGCGACCACAGGAGCGCGGCCTTGTTGGGGTGGTTCTTGCGGCCCTTCCAGACCATGACGAAGGAAAAGCTCATCATGGCGAAGAAGGGGATGACTTCGAGCGTCGAGAAGATCGAGCCGATCCACTGCCAGTAGCCCGGCGCGCCGATCCAGAAGTAGTGGTGCCCGGTGCCGAGGATGCCCGAGAAGAGCGCCAGCGCCACGATGACGTAGAGCCACTTTTCGATCACCTCGCGGTCCACGCCCGTGAGCTTGAGCATCAGGTAGCCCAGGATCGCGGCCATCACGAGCTCCCAGGTCGCCTCGACCCAGAGGTGGACGACGAACCACCAGTACATCTTGTCGAGCGACAGATTGTCCGGGTTGATGAAGGCGAAGACCCACAGGAGCGACAGGAGCCAGAGCCCCAGGAGCAGGATGTTGGTGATCGCGGTCTTGCGGCCCGCGAGCGAGGTCATGGTGATGTTGAACAGGAAGATCAGCGCGGCCACGAGGATGCCGAACTTGACCCAGAGCGGCTGTTCGAGGAACTCGCGGCCCCCGTGGATGCCGATGAGGTAGCTGGCGACGGCGCCCAACGTGCCGACGGTCAGGATCGCGAGCTGGACCCAGGCCAGCCTGACCGAGAAGAGCTCGCGCTCGGCTTCCTCGGGGACGAGGTAGTAGGCGGCGCCGAAGAAGCCCAGGAGGATCCAGACCACCAGGGCGTTGGTGTGGATCATGCGGACGACGTTGAAGGGAAGGATCTCGCTCAGGGTGTTGGGCGAGACGTAGATCCAGCCCGCGAGCAGCCCCGCGAGGACCTGGACGGCGAAGAGTCCGAGCGCCACCGCGAAATAGGCGGCCGCGACCTTTTGGGATTGGTACTTCATGATGGTTCTCCTCAACCCGCGTCGTTCGGCGGCCAGGACTGGAGGTCGCTGTCGTCGGCCCAGCGCAGGAACTCGGCGAGGCCGCGGGTCTCCTCCTCGGTCAGGTCGAAGAAGGGCATCTGGCGGCGCCCCTCGATCCCCGAGGGCTGGGCCTTCATCCAGGCGTCGAGCACCTCGTAGGCCCCTTCGGGGTCCTCGATCACGCCCCAGCGGGTGGTGACGTTGCCCAGCTCGGGGGCGAAGTAGGCGCCCTCGCCGTGGAGCGAGTGGCAGTTGATGCAGGAGTTCTCCTCCCAGACATGCTTGCCCAGGCGGACGGCGTCGGTCAGGGGCGGGGTCGCCGTGCTGGCGATCGTGCGGTGGCTGTGGGCGACCAGGGCTCCGAAAACGGCCACGAAGAAGAGCGATCCTCCGTAGAACACGTTCCGGGCCCGGGCCTTGGTCAGGTAGTCTGACATCGGGGGTCCCTCGGGCGGTCGTTGTTGCCCGGCCTTGCTAGCCCCTGCCCCACATGCGGATGTTGCGATCCCGCAAAGACCCGAGCGATGGCCGGGCGCAATGTCGGGACAGCCCGGCAGCGCAAGCCGGGAGACTGGAGGCAGGGCCATGCGCGCCCCGTTCATCGACGACCCCGACCTGGAGCTGTCCAGGATCTTCGACCTCTGGCCCTGTGCGGCCCAGGTCTTCATGGAGCAGCGGATGCTGTGCTTCGGCTGCCCGATCGCGCCCTTCCACACGGTCATCGACGCCGTGCAGGAGTACCGGCTGGACGAGGCGGCGTTCCGCGCGCGGCTGCGCGCCGCCGCCCTCGGCGAGGCCTGATCCAAGCGGCCTGTTGATCCCGCCCCGCGTTGTCCCACATGAGGGACGCGCGAGCGGGAGGGAATCGATGCGCCTGGAGCCGAGACCCGAGGGCGGGTTCACCATCGATGCGACGGACCTGGGCCCCCTTCTGGGGATCGACCCGCCGCTCGTGCCCGGGCTCCTGCGCGACGGGCGCATCCAGAGCCGGTTCGAGCGCGGCGAGGGCGAGGACGAGGGGCGATTCCGCCTGACGTTCCTTTACCGCGGGGTGCGGCTTCGGCTGATCCTGGACGGCGAGGGCACGGTCCTGAGCCGCAGTCGCGTGATGGCGGCGTCCGCGCGATGACGTCCGCGCGGCTTCTGTGGTGCGCGACGGGCTATGTCGCGCTTGGGCTCGGGATCGTGGGCATCCTGCTGCCCGTCCTGCCGACGACGCCCTTCGTCATCCTGGCGGCCTTCGCGTTCAGCCGCGGCTCGCCCCGGATGCGGGCCCGGCTGGAGGAGCACCGTCATTTCGGCCCGGCGATCCGGGACTGGGAGGCGCGGGGCGCGATCCGGCCCCGGCACAAGGCCGCCGCCTGCATGGCCATGGCCGTCTCTCTGCTGGGGGCCGTGCTGCTGGCGCTGCCCCCCGCCGTGCTGGCGATGCAGGCGCTGGCTCTGGCAGGCGCCGGAGCCTTCGTGCTGACGCGCCCCTCCGCCTGAGCAGGCCCGTTCGGGCGCTCGGCGCAGGCGACCATCCCCGACCGGTCGTCCTTAGGCCGCGCCTTTCACCCCACCACGCCCGAGAGCAGCATGAGCCGGTGCGGCTGCGTCACCACGATGTGCTTGCGGCGGCTTTCGACGATGCCCTCCTTCTCCCAGGCCGACAGGAGCCGGCTCACGGTGTGGAGCGTGGTGCCGGTCATCTCGGCGATGTTGGCGCGGGTCACGGGAAAGGCGATCTCGATGCCGCCCTCGACCTTGCGGCCGGTCTGGTTGACCATGCGCAGCACGCAGGCGGCCACGCGCTGCTCGACGGCCTTGGTGGCCAGCTCGGCCACGTGATCGTGCAGATCCTGGAACCGCTGGCCCATCGCCCCCAGCGTGTGGGCGGCGAAGCCTTCGTAGCGGTCGATGAAGACGGACCAGAGCCGCACGGGCCAGGCGAGCGTCAGCGACTCGCTGGCCGCCAGCGCGGTCGCCGGATAGGTCGTGCGCCCCATCGCGGGCGCGATGCCGATGAGCTGGCCCGGAGGCAGGTGGCGCAGGATCACCTGCTCGCCCGTGGGGGTCGTGCGCAGGACCCGCACGAAGCCGTCGAGCAGGAGGAAGAAGCGGTCGGCCTCCTCGCCCTCGCGGAAGATCTCGGCGCCCTCGTCGTGGCGCCGGGGGGCGGACTGGTCGAGGATCTCGCGGATCTGGGCGCGGTCGAGCTTCCGGAACGGGGCCAGCCCCGCGATCAGGCTTTCATCGAGCCGCGCCATCTTCCGCCTCCGAGTTTGCGCAAAATCAAAATGCGAGCCATCGCCTTAGACTAGGACGGTCAGCGAAACAAACCGGATCGCCAACGAAAGGAACATCCGATGTTCGCCAAGACCCTCACGCTGACCGCTGCCTTCGCCCTCTTGGCCGGGGCCGCCTTCGCCACCGAGACCACCCACACCGTGCAGATGCTCAACAAGGGCGAGGCGGGCGCGATGGTCTTCGAACCGGCCTACATCGCCGCGCAGCCGGGCGACACCATCACCTTCGTGCCCACGGATGGCGGGCACAACGCCGCCACCCTGAAGGACCTGATCCCCGAAGGGGCCGAGGCCTTCAAGGGCGACATGGGCCAGGAGATCTCGATCACCGTGACCAAGGAAGGCCTGTACGGCGTCGAATGCACGCCGCACGCCGGCATGGGCATGGTCGCACTGATCCAGGTCGGCGAGGCCACCAATCTGGAGGCGGCGACCGCCGTGGGCGAAAGCCTGCGCGGCAAGGCCAAGGACCGCTTCCAGGAGGCTTTGGCCCAGGTGCAGTGACCCCCCGACGGGCCAGTCGGGAGGGGCGGCGGGCCGGCGCCTGCCGCCCCTTTCCTTTTCGCCATCTTGGAGTGACTCCGATGTCGGGTCGTCCCCCCTATGAGGGTCCCGCGCTTCTCAGCTACGGCTTCCGGCCGTTCTTCCTTCTGTCCGCCCTCTTCGCCGTCGCCGTGATGCCCGCCTGGATGCTGGTCCGCGACGGCACGCTCGCGCTGGGCGGGCCTTTCAATCCGGTGGACTGGCACATCCACGAGATGATCTGGGGCTACACCGGCGCGGTGGTCGCCGGTTTCCTGTTCACCGCCGTGCCGAACTGGACCGGCCGGATGCCCACCCGTGGCTGGCCGCTCGCGGCACTGGCGGGGCTGTGGGTCGGGGGCCGCCTTGCGGTCGCGGGGCTCCTGCCGTTGCCGCCCCTGGGCGTCAGGGCAGTGGACGGCGCGTTCCTGCTGGCCGTGGGCGCCATGATCCTGCGCGAGATCGTTGCGGGACGGAACTGGCGCAACATGATGGTGCTGGGGCCGGTCCTGATCCTGTGGGCCTCCAACCTCCTGTTCCATTGGGAGACGATGCGGGACGGAGCCGCCGATGCCGGGCGGCGGCTCGGCTTCGCGGTGATCGTGTTCCTCATCATGCTGATCGGCGGGCGCATCATCCCGAGCTTCACCCGCAACTGGCTGGCCAAGCGGGGCGAGGCGCGGCTGCCCGTTCCGTTCAACCGGTTCGACGGCGCGTCGCTGGCGTTGGGGGCCGCGTCGCTCCTGGGCTGGTCGGCACTGCCGGGGCGCGCCACAGGAGGGATGCTGGTCGCGGCGGGGCTGCTGCACGTGATGCGGCTGTCGCGCTGGCAGGGCTGGGCGACCTGGCGCTCGCCGCTTCTGCTGATGCTGCACGTGGCCTACGGATTCGTGCCGCTGGGGCTGGTGGCGACGGGGCTGGCCGGATGGGATCTGCTGCCGCTGGCGGCGGGGCTGCACCTGCTGGGGGTGGGCGCGATCGGGGGCATGACTCTTGCGGTCATGATGCGGGCGACCATGGGCCACACCGGGCGCGATCTGGTGGCCGGGCCCTGGCTCGCAGGGGCCTTTGCCACGATGGTTGTCGCGGCCGTGCTGCGGGCCGGGCTGCCCGAGGCCACGCTGGCCGGGGTTTCAGGGCTGACGCTGGCGGCGGCGCTCTGGACGGTGGGCTTCGGGATCTTCGTGCTGAAGGCCGGCCCCTGGCTGGTGCAGCCGCAGGCGGCCCGGCGCGCGCCCAACTCCTGAGACGGCAAGACCCCGGCAGGCCGACCGAGCCTGCCGGGGCCTTGGCTCGCGCGAGGTCAGTCCTCGCGGACAAGCCGGAATCCCAGGTATTCGGGCGGAACGCCCGAGGCGCAGCCGCCCGCCCGCGCGTCGCGCACGAAGTCGATCACCACGGCGCGGTGCGGCCCCTCGACGATGCGCGCGCCGCAGAACTCGTCCCGCCCCGACGGCTGGCCATCGGGGCCGATCGTGCCCGTCACCACGCAGTCCTCCGTCCATTCCCAAACGTTGCCGGCGAGGTCCGCCACGCCCTTCGTGTTCTCGCCCCAGCCGCCTCGTGGCCGCAGCACGGGGTCGATCCCGGCCTCGGACTCGCGCGCGTAGCGGGTCAGCCAGCGGTCGGTGAGAGCCTTTGTGCCCAGCGCGTCGTCGGTGAAGCGCTCGGCTGCGGCGCGCTGCCATTCGGCATCCGTGGGAAGGCGCCAAGTCGCGCCGGTCTCCTCGGACAGCCAGGCGGCATAGGCCGTGGCGTCGTGCCAGCTCACGCCGGTCTGGGGCTCGTCCGGGACGCCCGGCTCGGCGGGGAGGCAGGCGCCGTCGGCCACGCAGGCGGCGTAGTCTCCCCGGCTCACCTGATGGCGCATGATGGCGAGCGGCGTTGCGGCCGACAGGCGCTGGAGCGGCGGATCGACCGGCCGCCCGTCCTGCCGCCAGGTGCCGGCAGGGCGGTAGCTCCAGCCTCCGGCGGGCACGGTGACCAGCTCGGGGCCGCCGTACCGCTGCGGCGGCTGGGTCGTGGGCAGCATGGCGCCCAGGGAGATCAGGACCAGGGTGGCAACCGATATCTTCATGGCTTCCTCCGAATGAAAGAGGGGGCGACCTTTCGGCCGCCCCCTGTCCCGGCCGGCCGCCTCGCCCAACGGCGCGGCGGGGCTGTCCCGTCAGGTTCCCGCGTAGGGCGAAGGCGCGAGCACCTGCTCCATCAGGTCGTTGTTCCACTCGCCCTCGACCTTGATGTGGGCCGTGGCGCCGAGGTTCGCGGCCTCGATCAGGTTGTGGTTCACGTAGGCGTAGAGGCCGGGCTGGAGGAACTTGTAGAGCGCCGCCCCCGACGAGCCGCCGCGGATGAACCAGGTCTCGAGATCCACGCGGGGCGTGTTGTGGAACTTGCCTTCCTCCCACACGAGGTCGCCGTGGCCGCCGATCAGGTGCGGGCGGGTGTCGCGGTTGGCCTGGTTGTGGACGAAGAGCACGCGCTCGCCCTGCTTGGCGGTCAGGGCGTTGTCGCCCGTGAGCGCCCCTACCCGGCCGTTGAAGACGACGTGGGTGGGGATCAGCTTGTTCATCACCTCCAGCGTGTCGGGGTAGCTTTCGCCCGCGTCGGCGAAGCGCATGTAGGCCCCGTCCGCGTCCTTGGGGATGTAGAAGTCGTTCTCGCCGATGTAGATCACGCGGTCATAGGCGACGGGGTTCCCGGCCACGTCCTTCAGGCCCTCGCGGGGCAGGACCATGATCGTGCCCGACATGCCCGAGACGACGTGCCAGGGGATCATCGGGCCGCCCGGCGCGCAGTGGTAGGTGAAGACGCCGGCGCGCGTCGCCTTGAAGCGCAGGACCGTCTGCTCGCCGGGGTTGATGAGCGTCAGGGCGCCGCCGCCCAGCGCGCCGGTGGCGGCGTGGAAGTCGATGTTGTGCTGCATCGTGTTCGTGGCGGGGTTGCGGAGCGTGAGCTCCACGTAGTCGTTCTCGTGCACCACCATCATCGGGCCGGGGATCGAGCCGTTGAAGGTCATCGCCTGCAGGTAGGCGTCGTCGGCGACCTGGATCTCCTTCTCGATGATGTCCATCGTGAACTCGACGATCCGGGGACCGGTCGAGGCCACCTGCTCGTGGTCGTGGACGAGCGGCGGGATGGCCAGCTCGTGGCGGATGCGGGGGAGGCTCGACAGGTCGGCCGGCGCGGCGGCCGAGGTGTCCATGCTGCCCTCGGCGCGGGCGGCTTGGACCAGCACGGGGGCGGCGGCAAGTCCGGCTCCAACCATCAGGGCGGCTCTGCGGGACAGCATCTTGATCTCCATTGGCTGCGTGTGAGGAGACCATGCGCCTTGGCGTGCGGGGCGACGTTGTGCTGGAACAAGGTTCCCTTTGACAACCTGTCGCATCCCCGGCCGCGGTCGCGGGGGGACTTCGGCCGAGGGCCGAAAACGAATGTTCCGCGCCGGTGCGCAGGGCGGAATGCAGGTCGTCCGGGACGATGGGGACGCTGGGTCAGGACCGGGGAATGATGGCGCCGCGCACGCCGATGACGCGGCCGGCAAGCGCGTGGGCGGCCTGCGCCGCCTCCTCCACGCCCTGCCCCATCAGCCGCGCCGCGAGGTAGCCCGCGTTGAAGCTGTCCCCGGCGGCCGTGGTGTCCACGACCCGTTCAGCGGGCGGATAGGCGCCGCGAGGAAGCGCCTGCCCCCCGGTCCACAGATGCGGGCCCGCCGCGCCGTCCTTGAGCGCGATCTCCGTCACGCCCTTACGGGCGAGCCGGTCGAAGAGGTCGGGCACGTCCTCGCCTGGATGGAGCCGCGCCTCGTCGTCGCGCGAGGGCAGCGCGATGGTCGTGGCGTCCCACATCTGGGAGAAGGTCGCGCGGGCGGCCTCCTCGCTTTCCCACAGACGGGGACGGTAGTTGGTGTCGAAGGTTACGGTCTTGCCGGAGGCCTTGAGCCAGTTGCACTGGCCGATGAGCTTCATGCGGTGCTCGGGCGGCAGGATCGCCAATGTGATGCCGGACAGGAACACGAGATCGAAGTCGCCCAGGGTCTCCGGGTCGATCCCGCCGGGCGCCAGCATGGCGCGGGCCGCCGCCTCGCTGCGCCAGTAGGAGAAGGTGCGCTCGCCCCGCTCGTCCACGGCGATGGAGTAGATGCCGGGAAGCCGCCCGGGGAGGCGGGCGATGGCGGAGGTGTCGATGCCTTCCTCCTCCATGAAGCCCGCCATGCGGTCCGAGAAGGCGTCGTCGCCCAGCGCCGTCAGGTAGGAAACGCGCCCCCGGTCGCCCAAGGCCCGCGCCATGTAGATGGCGGTGTTGAGCGTGTCCCCCGCCACGCCGACGTCGAGCGTGCCCGCGCGGGGGTCGAGGCCCGACAGCTCGATCATCGCCTCTCCGAGGCAGGCGATGCGGATGGGGGTCTGGGTCATGGTGGGCCTCCGGGCTGGTCGGGGGCGTGGATAGCCGCGCGCGGGCCGCGCGGCCAGAGGGCCCGGGCCTAGCGGAGCCGGCGCCCGGCCGCGTCGAAGCGGAAGGCCCGCGCGCCGTCGGGCGAAAGGCCCACCGCCTCGTCCACGGCGAAGTCGTGCTCGCCGAAGAGCCGGACGGTCAGGAGGCCGTGCGGCTCGGTGCGGACATAGACCAGCGTCTCGCCGCCCAGCTTCTCCACGTGGCTCACGGTGCCGGGAATCGGGCCGGGCCCGCGCGCGATGGCGAGATGCTCGGGCCGGATCCCGAGGGTGTCGGCCTGCTCGCCCAGGGCCGCGCCCTTGAGGAAGTTCATCCGGGGACTGCCGATGAAGCCCGCGACGAAGGTGTTGGCCGGGTCGTTGTAGAGGTCCATCGGGCGGCCCACCTGCTCCACCTCGCCCGCGCGCAGGACCACGATCCGGTCGGCGAGCGTCATCGCCTCCACCTGGTCGTGGGTGACGTAGATCATCGTCGCGCCCAGTTCCCGATGGAGCCGCGCGATCTCGATCCGGGTGGCGACCCGAAGAGCGGCGTCGAGGTTCGACAGCGGCTCGTCGAAGAGGAAGAGCCGGGGCGTGCGCACGATGGCGCGGCCGATGGCGACGCGCTGGCGCTGGCCGCCCGACAGCTCGACGGGGCGGCGGTCGAGATAGGGGTCGAGCGCGAGCATGGCGGAGGCGCGCCCCACGTCGCGGGCGATCTCGGCCCGGGACACGCCCGCCTGCTTGAGTGCCAGGCCCATGTTGTCGCGCACCGTGAGATGCGGGTAGAGGGCGTAGGTCTGGAAGACCATGGCGATGCCGCGCTTGGCCGGCGCCAGGTTCGTCACGTCCTGCCCGTCGAGGAAGACGGTGCCGGTGGTCACGTCCTCGAGCCCCGCGATCATGCGCAGGAGCGTGGACTTGCCGCAGCCCGAGGGGCCGACGAAGACGACGAACTCTCCGTCCGCGACCGACAGGTCCACGCCCTTGATGACGGGAGTCTTGCCGAAGCTCTTGGCGACGCCCCGGAGGTCCAGCGCGCCCATCAGAGCTTCACCGGCTGGCCGGTCCGCACGCTCTCGTCCGCCGCGAGACAGACGGCGAGCGAGCGCACGGCGTCCTGAAGGTGACGCGAGAGGTCCAGGTCCTCCAGGATCGCGCGGGCCATGAAGGCCTGCTCGCGGTCGCAGAGATCCTGGTGGCCGGGCTCGTCGGCCATGCTCAGGTCCTGATCCGGATGGCCCACGCGGTGGAGACGGATCTGCGAGGTCCGGGTGTGGGTGTCGATGTCGTCCGAGCGCGCGTCCTCGGGCATCCGGATCGAGACGGCCCCCTTGGGCGAGATCACGTCCTTCACGAAGAAGGCGGTGTCCGACATCATCGGGCCCCAGCCGGCCTCGTACCAGCCGCAGGAGCCGTCCTCGAACAGCACTTGGAAATGGCCGTAATTGTACATCTCGGGGCCCACCTCCTCGGACAGGCGCAGGCCCATGCCGCGCACCTCGGTCGGCTTGGCGTCGGTGATTTGGCACATGACGTCGACGTAGTGGACGCCGCAGTCCACGATGGGCGAGGTCGTGTCCATCAGGCGCTTGTGCACCTCCCAGGTCGGCCCGCTGCTCTGCTGGTTGAGATTGAGGCGGAAGACGTAGGGCCCCCCCATGGCGCGGGCCTCCTCGATCAGGCGCATCCAGCTTGGGTGGTGACGGAGGATATAGCCGACGACGACCTTGCGCCCGGTCCGCCGCGCCGTCTCGACGACGCGGCGGGCGTCGGCCACGGTGGTGGCGAGCGGCTTTTCGACGAAGACATGGGCCCCGGCCTCCATCGCGGCCACGGCATAGTCGGCGTGGCTGTCGGAATAGGTGGCGATGCAGACGAGGTCGGGCTTCAGCCGCTCCAGCGCCTCGGCGAAGTCCATGCTGATGGTCAGGCCCGCGAGTTCGGGCGGCAGGTCGACAGGCGAGCGGCTCACGAGGCCCACCACCTCGAAGTCGGGGTTCGTGGCATAGGCGAGCGCGTGGCTGCGCCCCATGTTGCCCAGGCCCACGACGAGGACGCGGATGGTCATTTCACGGCTCCGGCGGTGATCCCGCGGATGAGCTGCCGCGAGAAGATGAGGTAAAGGACGAGGACCGGCAGGATGGCAAGCGACAGAGCCGCCAGGACCGCGTTCCAGTTGGTGACGAACTGCCCGATGAAGACCTGGGAACCCAGGGTGATCGTCTTCGTCTCCTCCGAAGGGGCAAGGATCAGCGGGAACCAGAGGTCGTTCCAGATCGGGATCATGGTGAACACGGCCACGGTCGCCATCGCCGGGCGGACGAGCGGCAGGACGAGCCGGAAGAAGATCGCGTATTCGGACAGGCCGTCCATCCGGCCCGCGTTCTTGAGGTCGTCCGAGACGTTCCGCATGAACTCGGACAGGATGAAGACGGCGAGCGGCAGACCCTGCGCCGTGTAGACGAGGATCAGCGCCGTCAGGGTGTTCACGAGGCCTGCCGACACCATCATCTGGAGGATCGCCACGGTGCCGAGCCGGATCGGGATCATGATGCCCAAGGCGAGATAGAGGCCCATCAGCGTGTTGCCGCGGAAGCGGTACTCGGACAGCGCGAAGGCGGCCATGGCGCCGAACAGCAGGACCAGCGCCAGCGACACGACCGTGACGATCAGCGAGTTCAGGAAGTAGCCGAAGAAATCGCCGTTCTCGAGCACGGTGGTGTAGCCCACGAGGTCCCAGGTCTCGGGCGTGGGCAGCGCGAGGGGGGCACCGAAGATGGCGCGGCGGGACTTCACGCTGTTGATGAGGATGATCCAGACCGGGAACAGCGCGATCAGCGTGTAGGTCAGCAGGATCGCGTGCGCCGCGATGCTGCGGCCGGGACGGGAGCGGGCGGCCATCAGAACTGGTAGCGGCGGAGCCGCGTCTGGATGCCGAAAAGGTAGAGGCAGACCCCCACGAGGATGATGAGGAACATCGCCGTCGCGATGGCCGCGCCCATGTGCGGGTCGCCGAGCTGGAGCTGGAAGCCGAAGAAGGTCCGGTACAGGAAGGTGCCGAGGATGTCGGTGGCGAAGTCGGGGCCGGCCAGAGCCCCCTGGCTCACGTAGATCAGGTCGAAGGCGTTGAAGTTGCCCACGAAGGTCAGGATCGAGATGATGCCGATCGCTGGCAGGATCAGCGGAAGCTGCACCTTCCAGAAGCGGGACCAGCCGGTGATGCCGTCCATCTCGGCCGCCTCCAGCACTTCGTCGGGGATCGACAGGAGCGCGGCGTAGATCAGCATCATGGGAATCCCCACAAACTGCCAGACGGAGATCAGGGCGAGCGTGGTGAGGGCCGAGCCCTCCTGCCCCAGCCACGGCGCGAAGAGGCCCCGAAGGCCCACGGCGTCCAGCATCGAGGGCGCAATACCCCAGAGCGGCGACAGGATCAGCTTCCACACGAAGCCCACGATCACGAAGCTCAGGATCGTGGGGACGAAGATCGCGGTGCGGTAGACGGCGGCAAGGCGCAGGCGGGGGCTGGACAGCAGCGCCGCCAGAAGGATGCCGATGGGATTCTGCACCAGCATGTGGATGACGAAGAACCAGACGTTGTTGCCCAAAGCGTTCCAGAATGCGTCCGACCAGAGCGGGTCGCCCAGGAGCGTGCGGAAGTTCCGGAGGCCACGGAACCCCTCCTCGCCGTAGAGCGCGAGGTTCAGGGTCCCGAACAGCGGGATGATCATGATGGCGGTGTAGACCAGCACCGCCGGGGCCAGGAACACCGCGATGTGCCAGCGTATGGGCCGCTTCGTCATTCCATCCCCTCGTGGCGGAGGGCCCCGGCCGAAGCCGGGGCCGCCGTCCTTACTGCTGCGCGGGCGTGTACCAGGAGTCGAGCCCCTGCTGGAGCCGGGCGGCCGCGTCGGCGGGCGTTTCCGTCCCGCGGATCACGTTGGCGGAGGCGTTCCAGGTCTCGTTCTCGAGGTTCGGCGTGCCGCGCGACAGGATCGCGTAGGTCGAGCGGATCGTCGATTCGCATTCGTCGCGCCAGGAGATGAACTCCTGCGCCAGCGGGTCCTCCAGCGTGACCTCGGCGTTCGACAGCGGGAAGAAGCCGGGAAGCGCGTTGCCGTAGAGGTTGGCGAACTCGGGGCTGCCCACCCAGTCGAGGAAGGTGCGCGCGGCCTCGGGATTGGGGGTCGCGGCGTTCATGCCGATGCCGATGTCGGTGTGGTCGCTGATGTAGCAGGTGTCGCCCTCGGCCGGGACGGGCGGCGGGAAGGCCCCCATCTCGAAGGCGCCGGCGATCTGCGGGGTGAAGACCGAGATCTCCCACGAGCCGGCCGGGAAGATGGCGGCGCGGCCCAGCGTGAACAGGTTCTGCGAGTCCGGGTAGGTCTGCGCCTCGAAGCCGTCGCCCAGGTAGTCCTTCCAGCGGGCGAGCTGCTCGTAGGGTTGGACCCATTGCGGGTCGGTCAGCTTCTGGGTCCCGGAAATCAGGGCCTGACGCCCTTCCTCGCCCTTCCAGTAGTTGGGCCCGATGTTCTGGTAGCCCATGGTCGCGGCTTCCCACTGGTCGTTGGTGCCCATCGCCATCGGGATGTAGGTGCCGTCCTCTTGGATCGCGTCGAGCACGGCGAAGAATTCGTCCACCGTCGTGGGCTCCTCCAGCCCTAGCTCCTCGAAGGCGGTCCGGTTGTAGATGAATCCGTGGATCACCGAGGCCATGGGCACGCAGAAGGTGGCCGAGGCGTCGTCGGTCTGCCAGGCGGACTTGGCCACGTCCGAGAAGTTGGCCATCGCCGGCAGGTCGGACAGGTCCGCGAGCTGGCCGTTGTTGAACAGCTCCAGCGAGGCGTCGAAGGGACGGCAGGTGATGATGTCGCCCGCCGAGCCGGCCTGCAGCTTGCTGTTCAGCGCGGCGTTGTATTCGGCCGGGGCGGTGGGCGCGAATTCCACGTTGATGTCGGGGTGCTGCGCCTCGAAGGCGGGGATGATGACGTCGTTCCAGATGGCGAGGTCGTCGTTGCGCCAGGATTCGATGGTGAGCGTCACCGGCTCCTGGGCCTGGGCCGCGCCCGCGAGCAGCGTGGTCGTCAGGAGCGCGAGGCGGAAGGGTCGTGTCATGGGGGTCTCTCCCTGTTTGTCTCGAATCTGGACCGGAAAGGTTAAGGAGTCCTTCGACCACCGGACGGTGGGGTTTCGGAGTCGTTAGCGACGGGCGCGTCCGGTAACGTTCCCCCGCTCGCGGCGAGCGTGGCGCGGGCCTCGTCGGGGGTCAGGCCACGAGCGACCAGGACGGCCAGCTTCACGGCGCCCCGCGTGGCCGACAGCGCCTCGGTCGCCGCCTTCATGTCCCGGCCCGACAGCGCCGAGACGATGCGGGCGGCGCGGTCGAGGAGCTTGGCGTTGTCGGCCACGACGTTGACCATGTAGCCGTCGTGGACATGGCCCAGCAGAAGGCCCACGCGCGTCGACAGCAGGTTCAGCGCCACTTTGGACGCCGTCCCCGCCCCCAAGCGCGTGGAGCCCGAGACGACCTCGGGGCCCGTGTCGAGAAGGATGGGGATGTCGGCCCGTTGCAGGAGGCGCGAGCCAGGCACGCTGGCCAGGCCCACGACGCAGAGCCCGACCGCCTGCGCCATCTCGGCCAAGGCCAGCGTGTAGGGCGTGCCGCCCGAGGCCGAGACGCAGATCAGGACGTCGCCGTTCACGAAGCCCAGCCGGTCGAAGTCGGCTTGCGCGAGCGAAGGGTCGTCCTCGACGGTGCCCGTCATGTGGAGGAGCGTGTCCGGCCCGCCCGCGAGCAGCACGGGCGTCCGGTCGGGCGGCAGGCCGAAGGTGCCCCAGAGCTCCAGCGCGTCGGACAGCGCCATGACGCCCGAGGAGCCCGCCCCCGCATAGGCCATGCGGTGCCCGGTTCGCAGCGCGCGGGCGGCGGCCTGGGCGGCGCGTTCGATGTCCACGATGGCCGGGGCGACGGCCATGACAGCCTCGGCCTGTGCGTCCAGGAGGAGCCGCAGGGCCTCGGGCCCGGGGACGGCGTGAAGCCCGGCGGAGGACGGGTGTCGCGCCTCGGTAGGTCGCTCGGCCATTCTGGTTCTTGTCTCCCTGCGGCTTCGATCATGCCAATTCGCGGGCGACTGTAAAGGCTTGGCCGTCGCTGCCCTGCGGCATGAGGGGGGTGGCCTTCCCCTTGGGCGCGGGGCGGGCCACAAGGGACGGGCAAGCGGAGGACGGGCATGCTGTTTCTGGGGGTGGATGGCGGCGGAACCGGCTGCCGCGCGGCGGTGGCTGATGCGGCGGGCCGCGTGCTGGGGCGCGGCACCGCAGGGCCGGCCAACATCGCCTCGGACCCCGAGGGCGCGAGGGCGAGCATCCTGCGGGCCGCGCGGGCGGCGCTGGCCGAGGCGGGGCTGGACGAGGACGAGCTGCCCGGGCTGCGGGCCGGGCTGGGCCTTGCGGGCGTGAACGGCAAGGGCTTCGCCGAGCGGCTGCGCGCCGCCCTGCCCTTCGCGCGCCTGCGCATCGAGACAGACGCGGTGACGGCGGTGAAGGGGGCGATGGGGCCGGGCGACGGCGTGGTGGCGGCCCTGGGCACGGGCTCGGTCTTCGCCGTGCAGCGCGGCGGCCGGGTACGGCAGATCGGGGGCTGGGGCCTGGTGCTGGGCGACGAGGGCAGCGGCGCCTGGATCGGGCGGGCGATCCTGTCCCGCGCGCTGCGGGCGCAGGACGGATTCGTGCCGCTCACCCCCTTCCTGCGGCGCCTGCTGGAAGAGCGCGGCGGGGCGGATGGCGTCGTGACCTTCTCGCTGGGCGCGCGGCCAGCCGACTTTGCGGCGCTGGCCCCGCTGGTCGCGGCCTCGGACGACCCGGCGGCGCAGGCGGTGATGGAACGGGCGGCGCAGGACGTGGCCGAGGCGGTGGACCTGCTGCGCGGGGGCGAGAACCTGCCCGTGGTGCTTCTGGGGGGCCTTGCGCCCGTCCATGCCGCGCGGCTTGCGGGACGCTGGGACCTGCGCGAGCCGCTGGGGACCGCCCTTGACGGCGCGTTATGGCTCGCGCGCGAGGGGGCGGTCGAACCCTGAGCGGCCGTCGGTCGTTGCCCCTTCGGACGAACCAGGCCGGGACCGGCCAGCCGGAAAGGGAGCAGCATGACCGACAAGCCGTCCGTGGGACTTACCACCCGTCAGGGCCATCCGGTCTACGACAACCAGAACACCCGCAGCGTGGGACCGCGCGGGCCGCTGGTGCTGGAGGACTACCACTTCCTGGAGAAGATCACCCATTTCGACCGCGAGCGCATCCCCGAGCGGGTGGTGCACGCGCGAGGCGCTGCGGCGCACGGGGTCTTCGTGCCGACGGGCAAGCTGGGCGACGAGCCCATGGAACGGTACAGCCGCGCCAAGGTGTTCCGGGCCGGCACCGAGACGCCGATCTTTCTGCGCTTCTCGACGGTGATCCATGGCGGGCACAGCCCCGAGACGCTGCGCGACCCGCGCGGCTTCGCCATCAAGTTCTATACCGAGGCGGGGAACTGGGACCTCGTGGGGAACAACCTGAAGGTGTTCTTCATCCGCGATCCCCTGAAGTTCCCGGACATGGTCCATGCCTTCAAGCCGGACCCGATCCATAACCGGCAGATGAACGAGCGGTTCTTCGACTTCGTGTCGATGTCGCCCGAAGCCACGCACATGATCACGCACCTGTTCTCGCCCTGGGGCATCCCCGCGACCTATCGCGAGATGCAGGGATCGGGCGTGAACACCTACAAGCTGGTGAACGAGCAAGGGCGGACGCAGCTCTGCAAGTTCCACTTCCAGCCGCGGCAGGGCGTGCGGAACCTGACCCAGGCCGAGGCCGAGGCCATCCAGGCCAAGGACTTCAACCACGCGACGGGCGACCTTTACGACGCCATCGAGCGGGGCGAGTTCCCGGAATGGGACATGTTCATCCAGGTCATGGACGACCATGAGCACCCCGAACTCGACTGGGACCCGCTGGACGTGACCAAGCTCTGGCCCGAGGACCAGTTCCCGCTGCGCCATGTCGGGCACATCCAGCTCAACCGGAATCCGAAGGACTACTTCAACGAGGTCGAGCAGGCGGCCTTCGGCACGGGCGTGCTGGTGGACGGGATAGACTTCTCGGAGGACAAGCTCCTGCAGGGGCGGACCTTCGCCTATTCGGACACGCAGCGGTACCGGGTCGGGCCCAACTACCTGCAACTGCCCATCAACGCGCCGCGCTGCCCCTTCGCGACCAACCAGCGCGGCGGGCAGATGAGCTACCACGTGGACGGGGCCGAGCAGGGCGCGAACCCGCACGTAAACTACGAGCCGTCGAACTTCGACGGGCTCCGGGAGCAGCCGCGCACCGGGCAGCCGCCGCGCACGCATTGGGCCGGCGAGGTCGGTCGGCAGCGGATCGAGCGGACCAACGACTTCGCCCAGGCGGGCGAGCGCTACCGCACCTTCACGGACGCCGAGCGCGAGGAGCTGATCTCGAACCTCGTGGGGGCGCTGCGCGAATGCGCGGCTCCGATCCAGGAGAAAATGGTCCGGCACTTCACGCTGGCCGACCCCGACTATGGGCGGCGCGTGGCGCAGGGGCTGGGGCGCGAGGCGCCAGCGCAGGCGGCCGAATAGCCCCTGCGGCGGGAATGACGGCGGCCCCGGAGAGGCGATCTCCGGGGCGCTTCGCTTGGGCGCTTTCCAAGCGGTGTGTTCCTGCTAACTCTGGATCATGACTCTCCTGATCCTTGCGCTGGCCACCCTGCTTTCGGTCGTCACCCTTCTTCCCCTGTCCGGCAGCCATGCTTGGTGGGTGCGGATGTGGGACTTTCCGCGCGTCCAGATCGCCATCGCGCACGCCCTGGTGATCGCCCTGGCCCTCTGGTTCCTGTCTGGCCCCTGGCTCTGGGTGACGCTGGTGCCGATGCTGGCGGGGCTGGCGCTCCATCTCTGGCGCATCCGGCCCTTCACCCCGCTCGCGCGGCGGGAGATGCGCTTCGCCCCGCACCGCGACGACGGGGCCGAGGTCCTGCTGCTGGCCGCCAACGTGCTGATGCAGAACGAGCGCCACGACCTCGTGCGGAAGCTGGTCGAGGAGGTCGATCCCGACGTCCTGCTGCTGATGGAAACCGACCGCCGCTGGATCGAGAACCTGAAGCCCGTGCTCGACCGCTATCCCCGGGTCCTGGCTCTGCCCAAGGACGACTGCTACGGTATCCTCTTCGCCACGCGGCTGGAGACCATCGAGGCGGAGATCGACTACCTGACCTCCGACGAGACGCCTTCGGTCTGGGCCGAGCTGCGGACGCGCTCGGGGCGGCTCTTCCGCTTCGTGGGGCTGCATCCCCAGCCGCCGGTGCCCGGCGTGGACACCGAGCAACGCGACGCCCAGATCCTCTACGCCTCGCGCTTCGCGCGGAAGTCGGACGTGCCCCTGGTGACGATGGGAGACTTCAACGACGCGGCGTGGTCGGCGACCTCGCGGCTTTTCCAGCATTACGGGCGCTTCCTGGACCCCCGCATCGGGCGCGGCCTTTATGCCAGCTTCCACGCCACCAACCTGCTGATCCGCTGCGCCATCGACCAGTTCTTCGTCACCGACGACATCGCGGTGGTCGACTTCCGGTTGGGCGAGTACACCGGCTCGGACCACTTCCCCGTCATCGCCCGCATCCGCATCGACCCCGACGAGGCCCGGAGCCTGAACCGGCGTCCCCCGCCCATGACCGAGGAGGAGCGCGAGGAGATCGACGCCCGGATCGCGGAGTACCGGGCCGGCCTGCGCCGCCCGAAGCCGCAGGACGCGGCCTAGGGCCCGAGCGCCGCGCGCAGCCGTCCCCCCGCGATGGCGAGCCGCCGGGCGGCCTCCTCGGGCGACAGGCCACGGGCGACCAGCACCGCCGCCTTGACCGACCAGCCCGCGCGATCGAGCGCCGCCTTCGCCTCCTCGGACGGGCAGCCGGCGATCTGCGCCACCATCGCCACGGCGCGGGCCCGCAGCTTGTCGTTGCCGGGGCGCATCTCGACCATGAGACCCTGATGGACCCGGCCGAGCCGGACCATCACCAGGGTCGAGATCGTGTTCAGCACCACCTTCTGGGCCGTCCCCGCCTTCATCCGGGTGGAGCCCGCGACCGGCTCGGGGCCGGTCTCGACGAGGACCGCGACGTCGCAGGCCGCGAGGAGGGGCGCGTCGGGGTTGTTCGCGAGGCCGATGGTCAGGGCGCCCGCCGCGCTCGCGGCTTCCAGCGCCGACGCCGTGAAGGGGGTGCGTCCGCTTGCGGCGAGGCCGATCAGCACGTCCGCGGGCCCGAGCCGGGCCGCCTCGACCTGCCGCTGCGCGTCGGCGCGGTCGTCCTCGGCGCCCTCGGCGGCGCGCAGGAGAGCGGCGGGGCCGCCGGCGATGAGGAACAGGACGCGGTCCTCGGGCCAGTCGAAGGTGGGGGCGAGCTCGCTGCCGTCCTGCACGGCGATGCGGGCCGAGGTGCCTGCTCCGGCATAGGCGAGGCGCCCTCCCCGCCCCAGCCGCCCGGCCGCCCGCTCCACGGCCTCGGCGATGGCGGGGAGAGCGGGCCCCACGGCCGCGACGGCGGCGAGCTGGCCTTCCCAGATCGCGGTCGCCGCCTCGAGTGGCGTCCAGCCGTCGAGGTCCTGGGTGCGGGGATCGACGGCTTCGGTCATGCGTGGGGGCTCCGGCTGCGCTCGCATTTTGACCTAGCGGCGCTGCCGGGCGGGGCGAGGCCCGCGCGGGGGTTGCGGCCCGGTGGCAGGACGGGAAATCTGGTGGCGCGGCGCAGGAGCCGCGCGGGGGAAGCATGTCGCTGTTCACGCTGGGGGCCACGATCTACATCGTCGCCGTCTCGGCCTACATCATCTCGGAGAACCGGCGGCCGCAGTCGGCCTTCGCCTGGCTGTTCCTGTTCCTGACGGTGCCGCTGGGCGGGCTGATCGTCTATATCCTCTTCGGGCGGATGCGGGGCGGCGTGGGGCGGACGCGCAGGCTCGTCAAGCAGGGCCGCCGCGAGCATCTGGGGGCCACGCTGGATCAGGCCGAGGCCGAGCACGAGCGCGCCATGGAGCGGATCGCCACGCGCCCGCCGCTGGTGCGGCAGCTCGCGACGCTCGCGCATGCCGCCTCGGGCGGGCTGGTGACGGTCTCGAACCGCGTCGAGGTGCTTCAGGACGCCTCGGAGAAGTATCCGCGGCTGCTGGAGGACCTGAGGGCGGCCAAGCGGACGATCCACTTGCAATACTACATCTGGCGACCCGACGCGCTGGGCGAGTCGCTGATGAAGCTGCTGGAGGCCAAGGTGCGGGAGGGGGTGAAGGTGCGGGTCCTCTACGACCCCGTGGGATCCTTCGGGATCAAGACCGCCATCTACATCCGCCGGATGCGCGCGCGCGGGATCGAGATGTGGCCCTCCTCGCCGCTCTGGCGGGTCCACACGATCTCCTATCGCAACCACCGCAAGATCGCGGTGATCGACGGGCGCATCGGCTACACGGGCGGCCTCAACATCGGCGAGGAGCACATGGACCCCCTTCGGGTCTACCCCGGCAAGAACTATCCGATCTGGCGCGACACGCATCTGCGGATGACGGGCCTTGCGGTGCGGGCGCTCCAGCGGGTCTTTGCCGTGGACTGGGCCAACGCCACCGGCGAGAGCCTGTTCGGCCCCGACGACTTCCCGCCGCTCGGGGCCGAGGACGGCGAGGGGCAGCCGGTGCAGCTCGTGGTGTCGGGGCCCGACTCGGACTGGCGGGCGGTCCGGACGCAGTACTTCGGGATGATCGCGGGCGCGCGGGAACGCGTGCGGGTGCAGACGCCCTATTTCATCCTGGACGCCTCGCTGACCGAGGCGCTCAAGACGGCGGCGTTGTCGGGGATCGACGTGTCGATCATGGTGGCGGCGCACGGGCCGGACCAGAGGGTCGTCTACTGGGCGGCCCGGACCTATCTGGCGGAGATCGCCGCGGCCGGGGTGGAGGTGCTGATGTACGAAGGCGGGTTCCTGCACGCGAAGACGGTCGTCGCCGACGGCTGGGTCGCCTCGGTGGGATCGGGCAACTGGGACATCCGGTCCTTCTCGATCAACTACGAGCTGAACGCGCTGGTCTATGACTCCGTCGTCGCGGCCGAGATCGAGGCGGACTACGAACGCGACCGGGCGCGCTGCACGCCCTTCGACCCCGATGCCTATCGCGCCGGCTCGCCGGTGCTGCGCTTCCGCGATTCGGTCGCGCGGCTCGTGTCGCCGCTGCTCTGATGGCGCAAGCGCGAAAGGGACCGGGCGCCGAATGGCGGGTCCGGGTGACGAGCTACAACATCCGCAAGGCGGTGGGGCTCGACTGGAAGCGGAGGCCCGAGCGCATCCTGTCGGTGCTGGACGAGATCGCGCCCGACGTGGTGGTGCTGCAGGAGGCGGACAAGCGGCTGGGCGCGCGGCCGGCGGCGATCCCGCCGGGGCTCTTGGCGACGCACGGGACGTTCACGCACATCGACACGGGGCCCGGGCCGTCCCTAGGCTGGCACGGCAACGCGGTGCTGCTGCGGCGGGGGCTGACGGGCGAGGTCGTGCAGCTCATCGAGCTGCCGGGGCTGGAGCCGCGCGGGGCCATGGTCGCGCTCGTGCGGCAGGAGATCGGGCGCGGCGGCTTCCTCCTCGTGGCCGCGCATCTGGGGCTGCAGCGCGGCTCGCGGCACCGGCAGATGGCGGCGATCCTGGAGGCGACCAAGGGCACGGGAATGCCCGTGGTGATGGCCGGGGACCTGAACGAACGGGCGCCGTTCCAGCTCGTCCGGCCCTTTCACCGCGACCTGCGCCTGGTCACGCCGGGGCCGAGCTTCCATGCGTCCCGGCCCTTCGTGGCGCTCGACCACATGATCCTGAGCGGGCCCGTGCGCGAGGTGCGGTCCCGCGTCCATGCGAGCGGGCTGTCGCACGTCGCCTCGGACCACCTGCCGATCTGGGCGGACCTGGCCTTCGCGGCCTGATCCGCCCGGCCCGGTCAGCCGTTGACGTAGGCCGCGAGCGTCGCCTCGGTGCCGTTCGTCCAGAGCGAGCGCAGGTGCCGCCCGAAGGCCTCGGCGAAGCGCGGGTCCTGGCCGAGCGGGCCGAAGACGAGCGTGTTGGACAGGAAGGCCGAGGGGTCGTCCTTGGCGGCCAGCGCGCGGGCGTTCAGGTCGGCCCAGTTCTCGTCGTTGGGCGCGATCGCCTCGCCCGCCTCGGTCGTGCCGGCGCAGTAGCGGCACCACAGCGCGACCTCCAGCGCCAGACCCTCGTAGGGCCGCCCCTCCTCCAGCGCCTGCCGGGCGGTGGGCAGGATGAACTTGGGCTGCCGGTTGGAGCCGTCGAGGCAGAGGCGCGGGATCGTGTCGCCGACCTCGGGATTCGAGAAGCGCTCCGCGATCAGCTCGCGGTAGGCGTCGTAGCTCACGCCTTCGATGGGCTTCAGCGTCGGCTGGATCTCGCGCCGGGTCAGCGCGTCGAGCCAGGAGGAGATACGCGGGTCGGCCATCGCGTCGTGCACGAAGTGGTGGCCCAGCAGCGCCCCCGGATAGGCGATGGCCGCGTGGCCGCCGTTCAGGATGCGCAGCTTCATCAGCTCGTATTGCGCGACGTTCTGGACGAACTCGGCGCCGACCTCCTCCCAGGCGGGGCGGCCTTGGGGGAAGTTGTCCTCCAGCACCCACTGGCGGAAGGGCTCGCAGGCGACCGGCACAGCGTCGGTGATGCCGAACTTGTCCGCGACCATCCGGCGTTCGCGGTCCGAGGTGGCGGGCGTGATGCAGTCCACCATGGAGTTCGGGAAGGCCACGTTGGCGGCCACCCATTCGGCGAAGCCCGCGTCCTGCAACCGGGCAAGGCCGGTGATCGTGCGGCTCGCGACGTGGCCGTTCTCGGGAAGGTTGTCGCAGGAGAGGAACGTGAAGGGCGGCACGCCCGCGTCCCGCCTGCGGCGTAGCGCGGCCAGCACCATGCCGAAGACCGTCCTGGGTGCGTCCGGGTTCGCGGCATCGTGCCGGATGTCCGGGTGATCGGCGGCGAAGCCGTCGGTCTTGGCGTCGACGTAGTAGCCGCCCTCGGTCACGGTCGTGGAGACGATGCGGATACGGGGATCGGCCATCGCGGCGATGACCGCCTCGGCCTCGACCGGCACGAAGTCGATCATCGAGCCCACCACGCGGGCGCTGAGGCCCGAGGGGTCGAGTTCCACGACGGTCGTAAGGCCATCCTGCGCGAGAAGGCGGTCGCGCATGGCGGCATCGGCGGAACGCACCCCGGCGCCGACGATGGCGAAGTCGTGGTCCCGGCCTGCGTTGAACAGACGGTCCAGATAGACCTGCATATGCGCGCGGTGGAAGTTGCCGACGCCGACATGGAGGATGCCGGGCGTCAGGCTGGCGCGGTCGTAGCCGGGCCGGGCGACGCTCTCGGGGATCTGCGGCAGGGTCGCGAGCGACAGGGGAATGGGCATGAAGGGTCCTCGGATCGGGCGGATCTGGCCGCCGTCATGACATCGGTGGATGCCCGGCGCGGAGCGGGCGGTCGTCAGGCCATCCAGTTGCCGCCGTCGACCCCGTAGGTCTGGGCGACGATGTAGTCGGCCTCGGGCGTGGCGAGGAAGATGGCCATGCCGGTCAGGTCGTCGGCGGTGCCCATGCGGCCGAAGGGCACGCTTTCGCCCACGAGGCGCTTCTTTTCGCCCAGGGGGCGGTTCTCCAGCCGGGCGAACTCGGCGTCCACGCCGTCCCAGTGCTCGCCGTCCACGACGCCGGGGGCGATGGCGTTGACGTTGATGCCGTGCCGGATGAGGTTCAGGCCCGCCGACTGGGTGAAGCTGATGACGGCGGCCTTGGTGGCGCAGTAGACGGCCACGAAGGGCTCGCCCCGGCGGCCCGCCTGGGAGGCCATGTTGATGATCTTGCCGCCCTGCCCCCGCGCGATCATGCCCTTGGCCACGGCCTGCGTGGTGAAGAACACGCCCGCGACGTTGACGGCGAAGAGCTTGTCGAAGCTGGCCCGCGTAATCTCGACGATGGGCGCGGCCTCGAAGAGCGCGGCGTTGTTCACGAGAATGTCGATGCCGCCCCAGGCGTTCTCGACCTCGGCCACGGCGGCCTCGATGCTGTCCTGCCGGGTCACGTCCATCTGGACGGCCATCGCGCCGGGAAGGTTCGCGGCGGCCTCGCGCGCGCGGTCGATGTTGATGTCGGCGATGGCGACGCGGGCGCCCTCGCGCGTGTAGGCTTCGGCGAAGGCCAGGCCGATGCCGCGGGCCGCGCCGGTGATGAGGGCGCGCTTGCCTTGAAGTCTCATAGTCTCAATCCGTTCTGGTCGAAGCGGTGGATCTTGGAGGCATCCGGCGTCAGGAACACCGTGTCGCCGTGACGGATCGGCACCTCGCCGCCCGCCCGCACCGTCAGGCTTTCGGCGAGGCCCGTCTCGTGGACGTGGAAGAAGGTGTCGCTGCCCAGGTGCTCGGACACGCCGACCACGCCACGCCAGTCGCCCAGTGTGGGATGGACGCCGATATGCTCGGGCCGGATGCCGATGGTGTGGGCGTCGAAGCGCGCGGCCTCGGGCCCGCTGATGAGGTTCATGCGCGGGCTGCCGATGAAGCCCGCGACGAAGAGGTTGCGGGGCGTGCGGTAGAGCTCGAGGGGGCTGCCCACCTGCTCGATGCGGCCGGCGTTCAGCACCACGATCTTGTCGGCCATGGTCATGGCCTCCACCTGATCGTGGGTGACGTAGATCATCGTGGTCTTGAGCCTTTCGTGCAGCTCGCTGATCTCCAGCCGCATCCCCACCCGCAGCGCGGCGTCGAGGTTCGACAGCGGCTCGTCGAAGAGGAAGGCCGCGGGCTCGCGCACGATGGCGCGGCCGATGGCGACGCGCTGGCGCTGGCCGCCCGAAAGCTGGCCCGGCCGGCGGTCGAGGTAGCTGGTGAGGTTCAGCACCTTGGCCGCCGCCTCGACGCGGCGGTCCTGCTCGTCCTTGGCCATGCCGGCCATGCGCAGCGGGAAGGCGATGTTCTTGCGCACCGTCATGTGCGGATAGAGCGCGTAGCTCTGGAACACCATGGCGAGGCCGCGCTTGGCGGGCGGCAGGCCGGTGGCGTCCTTGCCGTCGATGCTGATGTGCCCGGCCGTGGTGTCCTCCAGACCCGCGATCAGGCGCAGCAGCGTGGACTTGCCGCAGCCCGAGGGGCCGACGAAGACCACGAACTCGCCGTCCTCGATGTTCAGGTCGAGCGGCGGGATGACCTCGGTCTCGCCGAAGCGCTTGGTCACGCCGGAAAGGGTGATCTGTCCCATGGTGGTCCCTTTACTTGACGGCGCCGAAGGTGAGGCCGCGGACGAGCTGTTTCTGCGAGAACCATCCCATGATGAGGATGGGGGCGATGGCCATGGTCGAGGCCGCCGAGAGCTTGGCGTAGAACAGGCCCTGCGGGCTGGAGAAGCCCGAGATGAACTTCGTGAGCGGCGCCGCGTTCGTCGTCGTCAGCACGATGGTCCAGAAGGCCTCGTTCCAGGCGAGGATGATGTTGAGCAGAACCGTGGAGGCGATGCCGGGGATCGCCATGGGCGTGAGGACGTAGAGGATCTCGCGCCCGAGCGAGGCCCCGTCCATCCGCGCCGCCTCTAGGATCTCGCCGGGGATCTCGCGGAAGTAGGTGTAGAGCATCCAGACGATGATCGGCAGGTTGATGAGCATCAGCACCACGACGAGGCCGATGCGCGTGTCGAGAAGCCCGAGCTGGATGAAGATGAGGTAGATAGGCACGAGCACCGCGACGCCCGGCATCATCTTGGTGGACAGCATCCACATCAGCAGGTCCTTGGTCCGGCGCCCCGGCACGAAGGCCATGGACCAGGCGGCCGGGATGGCGATCACCAGCCCCAGCGCCGTCGAGCCCAGCGCGAGGATGACCGAGTTCCAGAAGTAGTCGAAGTAGTCGCGCTGGTTCTGGACGTCGACGTAGTTCCTCACCGTCCAGTCGAAGCCGAACCACACGGGCGGCGAGGCCACCGCCTGCGGCTCGGGCTTGAAGGAGGTGAGGAAGGTCCACAGGATCGGGAAGGCGATCAGGAGCGCCACGCCCCAGGCGAGGGCGGTGTTGACGGCCTTGCGGGACGTGCTGACGGCTCGGGCCATGGGCGCTCTCCTCAGGAGTCGAGGTTGTTGCCGATCGCGCGCATCAGGAAGACGGCGACGATGTTGGCGAGGATGACGGCGACCACGCCCCCGGCGGCGGCGGCGCCCACGTCGGAGCTGAGGATCGCCTCCTGATAGACGAGGTAGGTCAGGGTGGTGGACTGGTTGCCCGGCCCGCCGTTGGTCGTGACCAGGATCTCGACCAGGATGCCCAGGAGGAAGATCGTCTGGATCAGCACCACGACCGTGATCGCGCGGGCGAGGTGTGGCACCATGATGAAGCGGAAGCGGTTCCAGGCGTTCGCGCCATCCATCTCGGCGGCCTCCAGCCGTTCGCTGTCGAGCGACTGGAGCGCGGTCAGCAGGATCAGCGTGGCGAAAGGCAGCCATTGCCAGGCGACGATCAGGATGATCGAAGCCAGCGGCGCCTGGCCCAGGAAGTCGAAGGGGCGCATCCCGATCGCCTTGGCCGCCTCGGCGAAGAGCCCGTTCGACGGATTGAAGAACATGTTCTTCCAGATCAGCGCCGCGACGGGGGGCATGATGAAGAATGGCGAGATCACGAGGATGCGGACGATCCCCTGCCCCCAGAGCGGCTGGTCGATCAGGAGCGCGATCAGGATGCCGCCCACCACCGTGATGACCAGCACGCCCAGCACCAGCAGGAGCGTGTTGAGGATGGCCAGCCAGAAGGCCGGCGAGGTCACGAACTCGGCGTAGTTGGCGAACCCGATGAAGCCCGAGCGGTCCGGCGTCAGAAGGTTGTAGCGCTGGAACGAGAACCAGAGCGTCAGCACCAGCGGCACGATCATCCACACGAGCAGGATGAGGACGGCGGGCGACAGCATCAGGCGGGCCGCGGAGCGCGAGGCTTGGGTGGACATGGGCGGCGTCCCGGATGGCAAGGGCCAGGAAGTCCGGCCCCCGAAGGGCCCGGACGGAGGGGGAGCCCGCCTGACGGGGCGGGCTCCGGCGGTTCAGGCGCGGCTCACTGCTGGATGTAGCCGGCGGAGGTCATCTCCTGGAGCGCCAGCTCCTGCGCGGCGGCCAGCGCCTCGTCGGCGGTCTTCTGCCCCGCGAGCGCGGCAGAGAACTCCTGCCCCACCGTGGTGCCGAGGCCTTGGAACTCGGGGATCGCGACGAACTGCACGCCCGTGTAGGGGACGGGGTCGCGCGTGGGCTGGTTCGGGTCGGCCGCGTTGATCGAGTCGATCGTCATCTGCGCGAAGGGTGCCGCCGCGACGTAGTCGGGGTTCTCGTAGAGCGAGGTGCGGGTGCCCGGCGGCACGTTGGCCCAGCCTTCGGTCTCGGCCACGAGGTTGGCGTAGTCCTTGGAGGTCGCCCAAGCCAGGAACTGCTTGGCCTCCTCGGGGGCGTCCGACGACGACGGGATCGCGAGCGACCAGGCCCAGAGCCAGTTGGCGCGCTTGCCCTGGCCCGCGTCGGGGGCGAGCGCGAAGCCCACCTGGTCGGCGACGGTCGAGTTGTTCGGGTCGGTCACGAAGGAACCGGCCACCGTGGCGTCGATCCACATGCCGCACTTGCCCTGCTGGAACAGGGTCAGGTTCTCGTTGAAGCCGTTCGACGAGGCGCCCGGGGGGCCGTAGTTGTTCATCAGGTCGAGGTAGTCTGTGATCGCCGCCTTCCACTCGGGGCTGTCGAACTGGGGTTGCCAGTTCTCGTCGAACCAGCGGGCGCCGTAGCTGTTGGCCATGGTCGTCAGGAAGGCCATGTTCTCGCCCCAGCCGGCCTTGCCGCGCAGGCAGATGCCGTGGATGCCGGCATCCGGGTCGTTCATCGCGGCCGCGGCGGCCTTGATCTCGTCCCAGGTGGGCTGTTCGGGGATCGTCACGCCCGCGGCTTCGGCAAGGTCCTTGCGGTACATCACGAAGGACGACTCGCCGTAGAAGGGCACGGCGTAGAGCGTGTCGTCCACCGACAGGCCCGCGCGGATCGGCGGCAGCAGGTCGTCGACGTCGTACTCGGCCGGGAGGTCGTTCAGCGGCACGAGCCAGTTCTGGCGGCCCCAGATCGGAACCTCGTAGGTGCCGATGGTGATGACGTCGTACTGGCCGCCGTTGGTGGCGATGTCCGTCGTCACGTTCTGGCGCAGAACGTTCTCCTCGAGCGTAACCCATTCCAGCTCGATGTTCGGGTTCGCCTCGGTGAAGGCGTCGGCCAGGCCCTGCATCCGGATCATGTCGCCGTTGTTCACGGTCGCGATCGTGAGGGTCGTGGTCTCCTGCGCAGCGGCGGCGAACCCGCAGGCGCAGAGAGCCGTCGCACCCAGCAGGGCGCGCGTCAGCATCGTCATTGTTTCCTCCCCATGCCCCTGCGGGCATTTGCCTAGATGGTGGGCAATTACTCCCGCCGTTGCGGCCACTTGTCAAGGCGGGTTCCACGCCGCAGCGCAGAGACGGACGCGGCCCGCCACTCGGGAATCTAGGCGTGCGATGCCGCCCGGCGATGGCCGATGCGAGGTATCCGCCTCGCGCCGTCAGGCGTTCAGGCGAGAAGACGCTCGGCCGTGGCCTCGTTCGTGACGAGCCCGTTGACCAGCCGGCCCACCAGGGCGGCGCGGAGCGCAGGCACCTTGGCCTCCCCGACGGCGACGGCGACCACGGCCCGGTCGGCCGCGCGCGGCAATGGCGCCGAGGCCACGCGCGCGTTGAAGTCACAGAGGATCTGCCGCCCCTCGGCGTCATAGATCCACGAGGTGATCTCGCCCGCGGCGCCCATGGCGATGAGGCTGGACATCTCGGCCTCGCTCAGGAACCCGTCCACCACCAGAGGCGCGCGCGGGCCCATCTGGCCGATCCCCACCAGCGTCAGGTCGGCGCGCGCGCAGAGCGCCAGCGTGTTCCGGACCGATTCCTGACTGTGGAGGACGCGCAGCTCGTCGGCGTCGCGGGCGAGCACGGGCAGCGGAAAGGGATAATGCGGCGCCCCCACGCGGTCGGCCATGCGGACCACGGCGTTGTAGGGCGTGGCCTGCCCGTCGGCCATCATGTTCCCCAGGAGCGACACGATCCGGTGCTGAGGGCAGTCCATCCGCGACAGCGCCTCGACCGCGGCCTTGAGCGCGCGGCCCGTGCCCAGCGCGACGATGCGCGGCTCGGGGCTGCGAAGCACCTTCTCCAGAAGGGCGGCCGTCGCGTTCGCGGCGCCGGCGAGCAGGTCGGGCGCGGACGGGTCCGAGGGCGCCACCTCGGCCAGGCGCAGGCCGAAACGCTCGGTCAGGCTGGCCGCCAGGTCCATGCAACGCCCGATCGGGTGGTCGAGCCGGACCTTCACCAGCCGCTCGGAAACGGCCATGGCCACCAGCCGCTGCGCCGTCTGCCGCGATACGCCCAGCTTCTGCGCGATCTCGTCCTGTGTGTTGCCCGCCACGTAGTAGAGCCACCCGGCGCGGGCCGCTTCGTCGAGGCGGCTGGGCGGGACGGCAGGGAATCGCTGACTGGTCACGGGGCGGGCTCCAGATGCGGGCGGATGGCCAGCAGCCCCGGATAGGCCGCCGCGAGATCCGTCCAGTTCCGGAATGGCAACAATCCCGGTCCGATGTCAAACAGGCGCGCGAGCCCCGCGCCGTCGAGGTCGGCGAGATGCGAGCCCCCGGCATAGAGCGCGACCTCCATTCCCGCCGCCTGCGCGGCCTCCAAGCCGGGGCGGCTGTCCTCGATCACGAGGCAGCGCGACGGTGGCACGCCCATCTCGCGGGCGGCGAGCAGGAACAGGTCCGGCGCGGGCTTGCCGCGCGCAACCTGGCTTGCCGTGAAGACGCGCGGCAGGCGCCGATCAAGGCCCGTGATGGCGAGGCTGCGCGCGGCGCGCGGTGGCGAGGACGAGGTGGCCACGCAGGCGGGCACCAGAAGTCGGTCGAGCACCCGGTCGATGCCCTCGGTCGGGCGAAGGTCGGTCTCGAAGCGGGCGAGCAGCCGCTCCCGGTAGGTGGCCTCGAAGTCCGGGGGCAGCGTGACGCCGAAGCTCTCGCGGATGGACTGGGCGACGGCCGGGAAGCTCCGCCCCTGGAAATGGTCGCGCACATAGGCCTGATCGAAGTGCAGCCCGGCCTCGGCGGCGACCTCCACGAGGACTTGGGCCGAGATCACCTCGCTGTCGATCAGCACGCCGTCGCAGTCGAAGATCACGAGGTCAGGGGTCATCGGACGGAGGCCACAAGGTCATTGGCCGTCGCCATACCATGCCCGCGCCGCAGCGCCAACGCCGGGGATGCCGGGGCCCCGAAAGGCCCCGGGTCGTGCGGTCAGTTGGCGGACGGGGTCTGCCAGGACTGGATCAGCTCGTCGTAGTTGACGGTCTCGGGGGTGCCCCGCTCGTCCGCAAGCTCGGCCACCGGGGCGCCGGGCTCGTCGAGCCAGACCTGCGGGTCCTGCTCCTCGTTGAGGACGGGCCCGAGGTCGCCCTGCACGCCCGAGCGTTCCAGACGGGCGAGCACCTCCTCCTGCTGCTCGCAGAGGGCATCGAGCGCCTCCTGAGCGGTCTTGGCGCCCGAGGAGGCATCGCCGATGTTCTGCCACCAGAGCTGCGCGAGGCGCGGGTAGTCGGGGATGTTGGTCCCGGTGGGCGACCAGCGCACGCGGTCGGGGCTGCGGTAGAACTCCACGAGGCCGCCCAGGAGCGGAGCGCGCTCGGTGAACGATTCGTGGTTGATGGTCGATTCGCGGATGAAGGTCAGGCCGGCATGGGCCTTTTCCACGTCCACGGTCATCGAGGTCACGAACTGCGCATAGAGCCAAGCGGCCTGGGCGCGGTCCACGGGGGTGGACTCCATGATCGTCCAGGAGCCCACGTCCTGGTAGCCGACCTTCATCCCCTCCTGCCAGTAGGCACCGTGCGGCGACGGCGCGAGACGCCAGCGCGGGGTGCCGTCCTCGTTCATGACCGGAATGCCCGGCTCCACCAGCGAGGGCACGAAGGTCGTGTACATGAACATCTGCTGCGCGACCTGCCCCTGCGCCGGAATTGGCCCGGATTCGGAGAAGGTCATGCCCGCGGCCGCCGGCGGGGCATAGGCGCCCAGCCATTCGACGTACTTCTCGATGGCGTAGACGGCGGCGGCGTCGTTGGTGGCTCCGCCCCGCGCCACGCAGGAGCCCACGGGCTGCGAGGCCTCGTTGACGCGGATGCCCCATTCATCGACCGGCAGGCCGTTGGGCTCGCCCACGTCGCCCATGCCGGCCATCGACATCCAGGCGTCGGTGAAGCGCCAGCCGAGGCTCGGGTCTTTCTTGCCGTAGTCCATGTGGCCGAAGACCTCGCCTTCGACGCCCATGTGCGACAGGTCGCGGCCGGTGAAGAACTTGGCGATGTCCTCGTAGGCCGCCCAGTTGACGGGAACGCCCAGGGGATAGCCGTACTCGGCCTCGAAGTCGGCCATGTTCTTGGCGTCCGTGAACCAGTCATAGCGGAACCAGTACAGGTTCGCGAACTGCTGGTCCGGGAGTTGATAAAGCTCACCGTCCGGCCCGGTCGTGAACTGGATGCCGATGAAATCGTCGAGGTTGAGCGTCGGCGACGTGACCGAGGCCCCTTCGCCCGCCATCCAGTCCGTCAGGGACCGCGCCTGCTGGTAGCGCCAGTGGGTGCCGATAAGGTCCGAGTCGTTCACGTAAGCGTCGTAGATGTTCTCGCCCGACTGCATCTGGGTCTGCAGCCGCTCGACCACGTCGCCCTCGCCGATCAGGTCGTGCGTGACGGTGATGCCGGTGATCGCCGTGAAGGCCGGGGCGAGGACCTGCGATTCGTATTCGTGGACGGGGATCGTCTCGGAAACGACCTTGATCTCCATTCCCTGGAAGGGCTGGGCCGCGTCGACGAACCACTGCATCTCGGCCTCCTGCTCCTCGCGGGTCAGGGCCGAGCGCTGGATGCGTTCGTCGAGGAAGGCGCGCGCGGCCTCCATGTCGGCGCGGGCCGAGGTCGCCCCCAGCACCGTCAGCGCCAAGGCGAGCGCCGTGGTGGACTTCATGAGATTCATCGTTCTCCTCCCGGATGGGCCCCTTGTGCCGGGGCTTGGTTAACTCTTCGTTACGGCACCGCGCGGTCCCCTCCCGGATCGCGCAACACCTCTCAGGCCCAGCGGAAGACCGCCGCGGCCCAGATCAGGCAGACGACCAGCGCGCCCCATTGCGCGCGGTCCACGAGCCCGAGCCAAGCCAGATTGATGAAGGCCGAGCCCAGGAGCGTGATGAAGAGACGGTCCCCCCGCGTCGTCTCGATCCCGAGGACACCCACGCGAGGGGTCTCGGGGAAGCGGATGGCGAGCACCAGCATGGTCAGGATCAGCGCGGCGATGACCCAGAAGAAGAGCGCGGTGGCCAGCGTCCAGGCCATCCAGCCGCGATGGACCATCGGGTCGCCCCAGGCGATGCCTTCGTCGGTGCGCGGCGCGGCCCAGAACAGGAAGGCCAGGAGCCCGCCCATCAGCACGATGACGACCGCTGTCAGGAACCCCGCGCGGGGACGTCGGACAGGGGCGGTGGGGTGCTCGTCCACCGGGGGGATCAGGCCCGAGGCCACGTGGGGATCGCTCATCAGACCCTCCCCAGGGCGAAGCCCTTGGCGATGTAGTTGCGGACGAACCAGATCACGAGCGCGCCGGGGATGATCGTCAGCACGCCGGCCGCCGCCAGCACCCCCCAGTCGAGCCCCGAGGCCGAGACCGTGCGCGTCATCGTGGCGGCGATGGGCTTGGCGTTCACCGAGGTCAGCGTCCGCGACAGCAGAAGCTCCACCCAGGAGAACATGAAGCAGAAGAAGGCCGCGACGCCGATGCCGGAGGCGATCAGCGGCATGAAGATGCGGATGAAGAAGCGCGGGAAGGAGTAGCCGTCGATGTAGGCGGTCTCGTCGATCTCGCGCGGGACGCCGCGCATGAAGCCTTCGAGAATCCAGACTGCGAGGGGCACGTTGAACAGGCAGTGCGCCAGCGCCACCGCGATGTGCGTGTCAAAGAGCCCGACCGAGGAATAGAGCTGGAAGAAGGGCAGCGCGAAGACGGCCGGCGGCGCCATGCGGTTCGTGAGCAGCCAGAAGAACAGGTGCTTGTCGCCCAGGAACGAGTAGCGCGAGAAGGCGTAGGCCGCGGGCAGCGCCACCGTGACCGAGATGAGCGTGTTCAGGACCACGTAGATCAGCGAGTTGACGTAGCCCATGTACCAGCTCGGGTCCGTCAGGATCGTCTCGTAGTTCGCGAGAGTCGGGTTCCGGGGCCAGAGCGAGAAGCCTCCCAGGATCTCGGCGTTGGTCTTGAGGCTCATGTTCACGAGCCAGTAGATCGGCACGAGCAGGAACAGCAGATAGAGCGTCAGGACCACGATGCTGACGACGGACCTTTCGGAGCGGGCCCGCGCCCTCGACCCGGTGGCCAGCCGCGCGGCGCGCGTGGGGGTGGCGACGGCTTGGGTCATCGGGGTCCCTCCTCGCGGTCGAGGTTGGTCATGACGGTGTAGAAGGCCCACGACACCAGCAGGATCACCAGGAAGTACATGATCGAGAAGGCCGCCGCGGGGCCCAGGTCGAACTGCCCCAGCGCCATCTTCACGAGGTCGATCGACAGGAAGGTGGTGGCGTTGCCGGGACCGCCGCCGGTGACGACGAAGGGTTCGGTGTAGATCATGAAGCTGTCCATGAAGCGCAGCAGGATCGCGATCACGAGGACGCCGCGCATCTTGGGCAGCTCGATGTAGCGGAACACGGCCCAGCGGCTGGCCTGGTCGATCTTGGCGGCCTGGTAGTAGGCGTCGGGGATGGACCGGAGCCCCGCATAGGCCAGGAGCGCGATCAGCGAGGTCCAGTGCCAGACGTCCATGACGACGATGGTCACCCAGGCGTCGAGGATGTCGCGCGTGTAGTTGTAGTCGAGCCCCAGCGACGCCAGCGTGTGGCCCAGAAGGCCGATGTCGGGCCGCCCGAAGATCTGCCAGATCGTCCCCACCACGTTGAACGGGATGAGGAGCGGGAGCGCCATCACGACGAGGCAGGCCGAGGCCCAGGCTCCCTTCTTGGACATGTGGAGGGCGATGAAGACGCCCAGCGGCACCTCGATGGCCAGAACGATGGCCGAGAACAGGATCTGCCGGCCCAGCGCCTGCCACATCCGCTCGGAATGCAGCAGGTCGTCGAACCAGTAGATGCCGTTCCAGAAGAACTCGTTGTCGCCGAAGGTGTCCTGGACCGAGTAGTTCACCACCGTCATCAGCGGGATCACCGCCGAGAATGCCACGAGCACGAGGACCGGCAGGACCAGGAACCAGGCGCGGTTGTTCACGGGTTTCATGGGCGGCCCTCCACGCGCCAGCCGTCGGCGTAGACGCCCACGCGGTCGGAATCGAAGACCACGCGGGTCCGGTCGGGGCCGAGCGGCTCGTCCTCGTCGGCCAGGATGCTGATGGGCGTGCCGCCCAGGTCGGCGCGCACGATGCGGTGGCGGCCCACGTCCTCGACGCGCCGGATGGTCACGGGCAGGCCCTCGGCGTCGGAGAGGCGCGCGAACTCGGGGCGCACGCCGATCTCGACCGGCCCCGAAAGCCCCGCGTAGCCGCGCCCGAGCGGGATCGTGCCGCCGGGCAGGTGCGCGCGGTCGCCCTCGATCCGCGCGGGAATCAGGTTCATGCCGGGCGAGCCGATGAAGTAGCCGACGAAGGTGTGGGCGGGCCGCTCGAACAGCTCCTGCGGGGTGCCGATCTGCACCACGCGCCCTTCGTGCATGACGACCACGCGGTTGGCGAAGGTCAGCGCCTCGGTCTGGTCGTGGGTCACGTAGATCATCGTGTGCCCGAACTCGCGGTGGAGCGACTTGAGCTGGGTGCGCAGCTCCCACTTCATGTGGGGGTCGATGACGGTCAGCGGCTCATCGAACAGGATCGCGTTCACGTCCTGCCGGACCATGCCGCGGCCGAGGCTGATCTTCTGCTTGGCGTCCGCCGTGAGGCCACGGGCCCGGCGGGACAGCATGTCCTCCAGCCCCAGCATCCGGGCCACCGCCTGCACACGCGCCGCGACCTGCGCGGCCGGTAGGCCCCGATTGCGCAACGGAAAGGCTAGGTTGTCGCGCACCGTCAGCGTGTCGTAGACCACCGGGAACTGAAAGACCTGCGCGATGTTGCGCTCGGCGGTCGGGGCGTCGGTCACGTCCTGCCCGTCGAAGAGGATGCGCCCCCGCGACGGCCGGATCAGCCCCGAGATAATGTTGAGGAGCGTGGTCTTTCCGCAACCCGACGCACCCAGAAGCGCGTAGGCCTCGCCGTCCGTCCAGTCGTAGTCGAGTTCCTTGAGCGCGTAGTCCGCCTCTCCCTGCGGGTTCGGCCGGTAGGCGTGGGCGATGTTCTCGAGGGTGATCCGGGCCATCGCGTCAGGCCGCCATCGGAGTGGGGGCGGAGGCCACGAGGCGGCCGTCCTCGCCGAAGAAGTAGATGTGGGCGGGGTCGACCCAGACCGTCACCGCCGTCCCCGGCGCGAGGTCCCGGATGCCGGGCAGCAGCCCGACCCAGCGCGCGCCCTCGTGGTCGAGATGGAGGAAGGTCTCGGACCCGGTGATCTCGCCGGCGGTGACGGTGGCTTGGAACTCCAGCGCCTCGCCGGGGGGCCGGTCGAGCCGGAGATGGTTGGGGCGGAAGCCCGCCTGGTAGACGCCTTCGGGCAGGTCGGCCAGCCGGCCCAACGCCGGCAGTCCCTGCCCCGCCCCCATCTGGATCTGCGCGAGCCTCTTGGCGACGGGCAGGAAGTTCATCGGCGGGTCCGAGAAGACCCGCGCCGTGACCGCGTCCAGGGGGTTGCGGTAGACCTCGGGCGTGGGGCCGAACTGGGTCACGCGTCCCTCCCACAGCGTCGCGGTGTTCCCGCCCAGGAGCAGCGCCTCCTCGGGCTCGGTCGTGGCATAGACGAAGATCGCGCCGGACTCCTCGAAGATGCGGGGGATCTCGGCGCGCAACTCCTCGCGCAGCTTGTAGTCGAGGTTCGCGAGCGGCTCGTCGAGCAGCACCAGCCCGGCCTTCTTGACCAGCGCGCGGGCCAAGGCGCAGCGTTGCTGCTGCCCGCCCGACAGCTCCAGGGGCTTGCGCCGGAGATAGGGCTCCAGCCGCATCAGCGCCGCCGCTCGGGTCACCCGCTCCTCGATCTCGGCGCGCGGGCGGCCCTGCAGCCGCAGGGGCGAGGCGATGTTGTCCCAGACCGTCATCGACGGATAGTTGATGAACTGCTGGTAGACCATGGCCACGCCCCGGTCCTGCACGCGGACTCCCGTGACGTCCTGCTCATCCCAGAGCACCCGTCCCGCCGTGGGCTGGTCGAGCCCGGCCATCAGCCGCATGAGCGTCGTCTTCCCCGCCAGCGTCGGCCCGAGAAGCACGTTCATCGTCCCCTTGCGGAGCACGAGGTCGGTCGGGTGGATCTGGACCTGCCCGCCCACCACCTTGGTCACGCCGCGCAGCTCCAGAGTCATCGGTCCCCCCTCCTCAGCCCAGGGCCGCCGAGGCGGCCGGACGGTCGGCGCCTCCCCGCGCCTCGGCCATCCAGCGGTCGAGCGCCTGCGCCCCTTCCGCATCCATCCGCAGCCCCAGCTTGCTGCGCCGCCACATCACGTCGTCGGCCGTGCGGGCGTATTCCCGGTCCATGAGCCATCGGACCTCGGATTCCGTCAAGGTGGCACCGAAGTTCCGGCCCAGATCGGCCGCCTCCCTGGCCCCGCCCAGAACCTCGCGCGCTTCGGTTCCGTAGGCGCGCACGAGCCGCAGCGCCCAACGGTCGGTCAGGAAGGGATGCGCCGCGCGCAGTTCGTCCACCCGCCGCCCCACGCCGTCCACCGGGAAGTCGCCCCCTGGCAGCGGCACGCCGGCCGTCCAGGGCCGGGACGCATGGCCCAGCGCGGGTCCGATCTTCTCCAAGGCCGATTCGGCCAGCCGACGGTAGGTCGTGATCTTGCCGCCGAAGACATGGAGGACCGGCGCTCCGGGCGAGGCGTCCAGCTTCAGCGTGTAGTCGCGCGAGGCCGCCGTGGCCGATTCCGTCCCTTCGTCATGCAGCGGACGGACCCCGGAATAGGTCCAGACGATGTCGTCCCGCGTCACCGGCCTGGCGAAATACTCCGACGCGAAGGCGCAAAGATAGTCCTGCTCCTCGGGCGTGCAGACCGGTGGCACCGAGGGGTCGGGGTGCTCCACGTCCGTGGTGCCGATCAGGGTGAAGTCGGTTTCGTAGGGGATGGCGAAGATGATGCGCCCGTCGCGTCCCTGGAAGAAGTAGCAGCGATCGTGGTCGAAGAGCCGCCGCGTCACGATGTGCGACCCGCGCACGAGCCGGATGCGGTCGCGCGACTCCAGCCCCAGCGCCCCGGACAGGACGCGCCCGGCCCAGGGGCCGGTGGCGTTGACGATCAGGCGGGCCCGGATCGTGTCGCGGCGCCCCTCGGCGTCCTCGACCTGCGCTTCCCACCGTCCATCCACGACGCGGGCGGAGACGACGCGGGTGCGCGTGCGCACCTCGGCGCCCCGCGCCTCGGCGTCGCGGGCGTTCAGGACGACCAGGCGGGAATCCTCCACCCAGCAGTCCGAATACTCGAAGGCGCGGCGGAACCGGGGCTTGAGCGGGCGCCCCGCCGGGTCCTGCGTCAGGTCCACCGTCCGCGTTCCCGGCAGGATCTCGCGCCCGCCCAGGGTGTCGTAGAGCCCGAGCCCCAGCCGGATCAGCCAGTCGGGCCGCCGCCCCTTCATCCAGGGCATGGCCAGCGACAGCGCCCGCGACACGGGCGTGGCGCTCTCGAAGCGCATGTCGGGATGGAGCGGCAGCACGAAGCGCAGCGGCCAGGAGATGTGGGGCATGGCGCGCAGCAGCCGCTCGCGCTCGATCAGCGCCTCGCGCACGAGGCGCACCTCCAGGAACTCCAGGTAGCGCAGGCCGCCGTGGAAGAGCTTCGTGGAGGCGGAGGACGTCGCTTGCGCGAGGTCGTCCTTTTCGCAGAGAGCGACGGAGAGGCCCCGCCCGGCGGCGTCCCGCGCGATCCCGCAGCCATTCACGCCCCCGCCGATGACGAGCAGGTCATGGACCGTCTGAGAGGCCGACTGCGGCACGCCCATACCCTTTTCCCGAAGTCACCGGCAGGCTACCGCCTGATGCGCGACCGATCAACATGGATGTTCGGTTTTTTTCGCTTTTCCCTTTTCGGCTTTCTGCGATGCAGCGTTTGCTGCCTCTCGCCAAGCGTCGCGAAGTGGTGTTCGCTGGCGCGAGACCCCCTTTTCTGCCCGGCGCGCCATGTCCCAGACCCTCCGTCACCCCGTGATCCTCGACCTGGCCCGCAAGGAAGGGAAGGTGACCGTCGAGGGCCTGGCCCGGCACTTCGACGTGACGCTCCAGACGATCCGCCGCGACCTCGCCGAGCTCGCGGAGGCGGGGCAGCTCGAACGGGTCCACGGCGGCGCGGTCCTGCCGTCGGGAACGCAGAATATCGGCTATGGGGAGCGGCGGCGCACGGGGGCCGAGGCCAAGGCGTCCATGGCGCGGGCCTGCGCGGCGCTCATCCCCGAGAACGCGGCGATCTTCCTTGCCATCGGCACCAGCACCGAGGCGGTCGCGCGCGAGCTGCTGCGCCACCGCAACCTCCTGGTCGTCACCAACAACATGAACGTGGCGAACATCCTGGTCGCCAACCCAGACTGCCAGATCATCCTGGCGGGCGGCACGATCCGCCGGTCGGACGGGGGGATCGTGGGCTCGCTCACGGTGCAGACGATCCGGCAGTTCAAGCTCGACCTCGCGGTGATCGGCTGCTCGGCGCTGGACGTGGACGGGGACCTCCTGGACTTCGACATTGAGGAGGTGGGGGTGAGCCGCGCGATCCTAGGCCAGTCGCGCCGCAGCCTGCTGGTGGCCGATCATTCCAAGTTCCAGCGCAGCGCGCCCGCGCGGATCGCGTCACTGGCGGACCTCGACACCTTCGTGACCGACCGGCCCCTGCCCGACCCGCTGGCCAATCGCTGCCGCGACTGGGAAACGGAGGTGGTCGTGGCCCCGCCCGCGCAGCCCGATCGGGACGCCTAGCCCGCCAGCCGCTCGACGAGCGCCGGAACCTCGGCGAAGTCCTGCGCCACCGCGTCGGCGCCCAGGTCGGCCACGGGGCCCCTGGCGTAGCCCCAGGCCACCGCGATGGCCGGCATCCCCGCCGCCCGCGCCGCCGTCACGTCCACGATCGAATCGCCGACCATCACGGCCGGACCACCCCCGGGCACGGCGCGTGTCAGGTGCGCCGGGTCGGGCTTGGCCACGCCGAAGGTGTCGGGCCCCGCCACGAGATCGAAGAAGCGGAGGAGCCCGAGGTCCGAGAGGATCGCGCGCGAGAAGCCCTCGCGCTTGTTGGTGCAGACGGCGAGCCGCCAGCCCGCGCCCGCGAGCCGCTCCAGCGCCGCCTCGGCGCCCGGATAGGCCCGCGTCCGCTGCGACAGCCGCCCGCCGTAGAGGCGCACGAAACGCTCGACGATGGCCGTGGCCTCCGCGTCGTCCACGTCGTGCCCGCGCAGCGTCAGGGCCCCTTGCACCAGTCGCGGGATGCCGTGGCCGATCAGCGCCCGCGCGCCCTCCAGCCCCACGGGGGCGAGGCCAAGGCCCGTCAGCACCTCGTCGAGCGTGTCGGCCAGGTCCGGCACGCTGTCCACCAGCGTTCCGTCTAGGTCGAATATCACCGTGCCGCGCATCCCGGGCCCTCCCCGGCGCCAGCGTTGCCGCAGGGCCGCGCCGCCCGCAAGGCTCAGGCGGGCAGCAGCTCCAGGGCCACGCCCTGCCCCACGCCCACGCAGAGCGTGACGAGCGCCCGTTGCCCGCCCTCCTCGGCCAGCCGCCGCGCCGCCGCTGCCGCGATCCTCGCGCCCGACATGCCCAGCGGGTGCCCCAGCGCGATCCCGCCGCCCCGGGCGTTCACGCGCGAATCGTCGTCGGCGATATTCCAGGCGCGCAGGCAGGCCAGCACCTGCGCGGCGAAGGCCTCGTTGATCTCGATCACGTCGCAGTCGCCAGGATGCGGCCCGCCGCGCGCGACCAGCCGCTCCACGGCCGCCAAAGGCCCGATCCCCATGACCCGCGGCGCCACCGCGCCCGAGGCCGCCCGCCCTACGCGCGCCAGCGGGGTGAGCCCATGCCGCCGCACGCCCTCCGCCGAGGCCAGGATCATCGCCGTCGCGCCGTCGTTCACGCCCGCCGCGTTTCCGGCCGTCACCGTCCCGCCCGAACGAAAGGCCGGGCGCAGGCCGGCCAGCCGTTCCGCCGTCGTGGCGCGGGGATGCTCGTCCACCGTCACGGCCCCGTCCTGCACCGGAACCGGCAGGATGTCGGCCGCGTGCCAGCCCGCGTCGGTGCGGGTCTGGGACCGCAGGGCGTAGGCGTCCTGGTCGGCGCGCGCCACCCGGTTGGCCTCGGCCACGTTCTCGGCGGTCTCGCCCATCGACTCGATGCCATAAGCCATCGCGATGCGGCCATTGACGAAGCGCCAGCCGATGGTGGTGTCGTGGACCTCCAGGCTCCGCGCATAGGCCGTCTCGGCCTTGGCCATGACCAGCGGCGCGCGGGTCATGCTCTCCACCCCGCCCGCGATCACCACGTCGGCGCCGTCGCGAATCGCGCGGGCGCCCCCGATCACCGCGTCCAGCCCCGAAGCGCAGAGCCGGTTCACCGTCAGCGCCGGAACGTGCTCCCCCAGCCGCGACAGCAGCACCGCCATGCGCGCCACGTTGCGGTTGTCCTCGCCCGCCTGATTGGCGCAACCCAGGATCACCTCGTCCACCTTCAGCCCCGGATGCAGGTCCAGAAGACCGTCGATCACCAGCGCCGCCATGTCGTCGGGCCGCACTTTGGCGAGGGTGCCGCCATAGCGGCCGATGGGCGTGCGCCGCGCGGCGCAGAGGAAGACTT
Organism: Rubellimicrobium roseum; assembly: GCF_006152145.1. Taxonomy (GTDB): domain Bacteria; phylum Pseudomonadota; class Alphaproteobacteria; order Rhodobacterales; family Rhodobacteraceae; genus Rubellimicrobium; species Rubellimicrobium roseum. The sequence goes on from NZ_VDFV01000004.1 coordinate 56,872, forward strand.
CGGTCATGTCGCCTCCAGGACGGGCGCAGGCGCGTAGCGGCCCCGCAGATGGGCGGGCGCACGGGACTCCAGCGCCGCGAGCGTCGCGCGGATCGCTGCGCCGCCCCGAGCGGCCAAGATGTCGAAGGGTCCCCTCGGCCAGTTCAGCGCAAGCCGCGTCGCCCGGTCGATTGCCTCGGCCGTCACGCCGCCCTCCGACAGGAGCCACCCGGCCTCGTTCACGAGCGCCGCTTCGATCCGCGCGGCGATGGTGTCCGAGTCGGGGGGCGGCGCGCCGGGCCTTTCCGGGAACAGGAAGCCGCGCCCTGCCTTGCGCCCCAGCGCGCCCGCCGCGACCTGCCGTTCCAGCGTCGCGAAGACGTGGTAGCGAGGATGCCCGTCCATCGCCTCGGCGACGGACCGCGTGGCGGCCAGGTTGACGTCGGCCCCGATCAGGTCGATCAGCGACAGCGGCCCGATCCGGTAGCCCGCCGCCAGCATCGCGGCGTCGATCTCAGCAGGCCCCCGCCCCTCCTCCAGCAGCGCGAGCGCCTCGCCATAGAAGGGCCGCGCGCAGCGGTTGACGATGAAACCCGGCCGGTCGGGCGCCTCGATCACCTCCTGGCCCGCCATCTCGGCCAGCTTGCGCGCCGTCGCGGCGGCGTCGTCCGAGGTCCCGGCGTGGCAGATCAGCTCCACCAGCCGCTGGACCGGGGCGGGATTGAAGAAATGCAGCCCCACCACGCGCCCGGGGTGCCGCAGACCCGCCGCGATCCGCCCGACCGCCAGCGAGGAGGTGTTGGTCGCCAGCACCGCCCCGGGCGCGACGGCCTCCTCCAGCGTCGCGAAGAGCGCCCGCTTGGCCGGCAGGTCCTCGGCGATGGCCTCGATCACCAGATCGGCGGCGCCCATCGCCTCGGGTCCGTCCACGAGGGACAGCCGCGCGGCCACCGCCTCGGCGTCGCCCCCGGTTCTGGCGACCTGTATCCGCAACCGCTCCACCGCGCCCTCGCGTGCCTCGGCCCTCGCGTCGGTGGCGAGCACGTCGAAGCCCGCGCCCGCGAGGACCTGCGCGATCCCCAGCCCCATGACGCCGAGCCCCACGATCCCGACCGTCGTCATCGCCCCTGCCACTCCGGCTTGCGCTTCTCGCGGAAGGCGCGGATGCCCTCGGCCTTGTCGGCGGTGTCGAGCAGCGCCTCGAACCCCTCCCGCTCGCCCGCGAAATCGAGCGCGCCTTCCGAGGCCGCGACCACCGCGCGCTTGGCCGCCTGGAGGGCCAAGGGCGCGCGGCGGGCCAGCTTTCCGGTGATCTCCTCCGCGACAGGCAGCGCCGAGCCATCCGCCCGCCACGCCGCCAGCCGCCAGGCCTCGGCGGTCGTGGCGTCCACGATCTCGCCCGTCAGGACCATCCGCATCGCCCGCGCCCGACCCACGAGGGCGGTCAGCCGCTGCGTCCCCCCGGCCCCCGGCATGATCCCAAGATTCGTCTCGGGCAGCCCCAACCTTGCCGTCTCGCCTACTACCAGCAGGTCCGCTGTCAGCGCCAGCTCCAGACCGCCCCCCAGTGCGAAACCGTCCACGGCGGCCACCAGCGGCTTGGGAAACGCCCGGATCGACGCCCAATAGGCCTTGCGCGGATCGGCGGCGGCCTCGGCCGAGCCCTTGCCTTCGATCTCGCCGATATCGGCCCCGGCGGCGAAGTTTCCCCCGGCCCCGGCCAGCAGCACCGCCCGGCAACCCGGATCGGCTCCGAGCCGCCCCAGCGCCTCGGCCAGCGCACCCAATAGCGCGGTGTTCAGGGCATTCCGCGCCTCGGGACGCGAAAGCGTCAGGCGGGTCCAGCCGTCCTGCGGGTCCTCGATCAGCATGGCCCCGATCTTCGTCCGGTCGCCTAAAGTTTCAAGCCTGAAAATTTCAAGCTTGAAATGTCACCCGCCTCTGCCATCCTGCCTGCCAGACTCACCCGCCTCGGGAGGGACGCGGACCATGAAGATCCTGTGCCTCGGCGGGGGGCCCGCCGGCCTCTACTTCGCCATCTCGATGAAGCTGCGCGACCCGGCGCACGAGGTCACGGTGCTGGAGCGCAACCGCGCCGCCGATACCTTCGGATGGGGCGTGGTGCTGTCCGACGACGCATTGAGCCGGATGCAGAGGAACGATCCCGCCAGTACGCAGGCGATCCGGGACCGGTTCGCCTACTGGGACGACATCGCCGTGATCCACAAGGGCACGCGCACCGTCTCGGGCGGACACGGCTTCGCGGGGATCGGGCGCAAGGCGCTGCTCGTGCTGCTGCAGGACCGCGCGCGAGAGCTGGGCGTCGAGCTGCACTTCGAGACGGAGTTCCAGACCGCCGAGTCCTACCGCCGCGAGTACGACCTCGTGGTGGCCTGCGACGGCATCAACAGCCGCGTCCGCAAGGAATTCGCCGAGGTGTTCCAGCCGGACATCGACCTGCGCGTCTGCAAGTTCGTCTGGCTCGGCACCCGCCAGACCTTCGCCAACGCCTTCACCTTCATCTTCGAGGCAACCGAGCACGGCTGGGTCTGGGCCCACGCCTACCAGTTCGACCGGGACACCGCGACCTTCATCGTCGAGTGCCGCCCCGAGACCTGGGACCGCTGGGGCTTCGAGCACATGACCAAGGAGGAGACCGTCGCCACCTGCGAGCGGATCTTCGCGAGGCACCTCGACGGCCATGCTCTCATGTCCAACGCCGCCCACCTGCGCGGCGCGGCCGTCTGGCAGCAGTTCCCCCGGGTGATCTGCGAGAAGTGGTATCACGGGAACGTCGTGCTGATGGGCGACGCCGCCGCGACGGGGCACTTCTCCATCGGCTCGGGCACGCGGCTCGCCATCGACAGCGCCATCGCTCTGGCCGACTATCTGCACAGCGAGCCCACGCTGGAGGACGCCTTCCGCCGCTACCAGAAGGAGCGGCGCGTCGAGGTCCTTCGGCTCCAGTCCGCCGCCCGCAACAGCCTCGAATGGTTCGAAGAGGTCGAGCGCTACCTCGACATGCCACCCGTGCAGTTCGCCTATTCGCTGCTCACCCGATCCCAGCGCATCAGCCACGAGAACCTGCGCCTGCGCGACCCCAAGTGGCTCTCCGAGGCCGAGGCCTGGTTCCAGCGCCAGGCCGGCGGGCAGGAGGCGCGCGCGCCGATGTTCGCGCCCTTCACCCTGCGGGACATGCGGCTCAGGAACCGGATCGTCGTCTCGCCCATGGCGCAGTACAAGGCGGTGAACGGCTGCCCGACCGACTGGCACTTCGTCCACTACGCCGAGCGGGCCAAGGGTGGCGCGGGCCTCGTCTATACCGAGATGGCCTGCGTGAGCCCCGAAGGCCGCATCACCCCCGGCTGCCCCGGCACCTACGCGCCCGAACATGAGCGCGAATGGACGCGCCTCGTGGACTTCGTCCACCGCGAGACCGAGGCGCGCCTTTGCCTCCAGATCGGCCACGCGGGCCGCAAGGGCTCGGTTCAGGTCCCTTGGGACGACGATGAGATGCCGCTTCGCGACGGCAACTGGCCCCTCCTCGCGCCCTCCGCGATCCCATGGTCCCCTCGGCACCAGACCCCGAAGGAGATGGACCGCGCCGACATGGACCTCGTGTGCGAGCAGTTCGCCGAGGCCGCGCGGATGGCCGAGCGCGCGGGATTCGACATGATCGAGTTGCACGCCGCGCACGGCTATCTCCTGTCGTCCTTCATCAGCCCCGTCTCCAACCGGCGGACGGACGACTACGGCGGTAGCCTCGAGAACCGGATGCGCTTCCCGCTGGAGGTCTTCCGCGCCATGCGGGCCGAATGGCCGCAGCACAGGCCCATGTCCGTCCGCGTCTCGGCCACCGACTGGATGGGCGAGGCCGGCGTGACCCCGCAGGAGGCGGTGCGCATCGCTAGGATGTTCCACGAGGCCGGGGCCGACATCATCGACGTGAGCGCGGGCCAAACCTCCACCGACGCCAAGCCCGTCTATGGCCGGATGTTCCAGACTCCGCTCTCGGACCGCATCCGCAACGAGGGCGGCATGGCCACGATGGCGGTCGGCAACATCACCGACCCCGACCAGGTCAACGGCATTCTGATGGCGGGGCGCGCCGACCTCGTCTGCCTCGCCCGCCCGCACCTCACGGACCCCTACTGGACGCTGCACGCCGCGATCCAGATGGGCGACGACGCGACCGAATGGCCCGCCCCCTATCACCGCGGCCGCGACCAGGCGCGGCGACTCCGTCAGAAGGCGCAGGAGGCTATCCGTGCCTAGGAGCCGCGTATGACGCTGACAGGACGCCGCGTGCTGGTGACGGGCGGGGGCACGGGCCTCGGCCGCGACCTCGCGCGCGGCTTTACCGCCGAGGGCGCCGAGGTCGTGATCGCCGGGCGCACCTGCGCGACGCTGGAGGAGACCGCCTTCGCCACCGGCGCGCGCTGGGTGCAGGCGGACGTGACCGATCCGCAGGCCGTGGCGCGGATGTTTGACGAGGCCGGGCGCTGCGACATCGTCGTGGCCAACGCGGGCGCGGCCGAGAGCGGCCCCTTCGCCCGCGTCACGCACGACGACTGGCAGCGCATGATCGCAGTGAACCTCACCGGCGTCTTCCTGACCTTTCAGGAGGGGCTGCGGCGCATGGGCGACTGGGGCCGCCTGCTGGCCGTGGCCTCGACGGCAGGCCTCAAGGGCTACGCCTATGTCGCCCCCTACGCGGCCGCCAAGCATGGCGTCGTGGGGCTCGTCCGCTCCCTTGCGCTGGAGGTCGCGCGCAAGGGCATCACCGCCAACGCTCTCTGCCCCGGCTTCCTCGACACCGAGATGACCGACCGCTCCGTCCAGGCCGTCATGCAGAGCACCGGCCGCTCCGAGCCCGAGGCCCGCGCCGCGCTGGCCGCGCTGAACCCTCAGAAACGACTGATCGCGCCCGCCGAGGTCACCGCCGCCGCGCTCTGGCTCTGCGGTCCGGGGTCCGAGGGAATCAACGGGCAGGCCATCGCCATCAACGGGGGCGAAGCATGAGCGCGCTCGCGAAGCGCCGCCTACGCGCCTGGGTGCGCCTTCTCGGCATCACCCGGCGGACGGAGGCCACCCTCCGCGACCTCCTGCGCGCGCATGACACGACGCTCCCCCGCTTCGACGTGATGGCCGCGCTGCACCGCCGCCGCGACGGCGTGACCATGTCCGAGCTTTCGCGGATGCTCCTCGTGTCGAACGGCAACGCCACGGCGGTCGTGGACCGGCTGGAATCCGAGGGCCTCGTGCGCCGCAGCCCGTCCGAGACCGACCGCCGCACCGTCTTCGTCGCCCTCACGCCCGAGGGCCTGCACATCTTCGAGCGCCTCGCGGCCGAGCACGAGGCGCATGTCGACCACCTCTTCGGAGGGCTCTCCGAGGCCGACCTCGACACCCTGACCGACATCCTCAAGCGCATGGGACCCCGCGATGACCCCGATGGCCGAATGGCGACCGCGCCACTTCTCGTGGGAACTCTCGGGCCGGGTCGCGGCGATCCGCCTCGATAACCCGTCGCGAAAGAACCCGCTGACCTTCGACAGCTACCGCGAGCTGCGCGACACGTTCCGCGCGCTGGCCGACAGCGCCGACGTGGACGTGGTGGTCTTCGGCTCGAACGGGGGCAACTTCTGCTCCGGCGGGGACGTGCACGACATCATCGGGCCGCTGATCGGGCGGCCCATGAAGGACCTCCTCGCCTTCACCCGCCTGACGGGCGACCTCGTGAAGGCGATGCTGACCTGCGGCAAGCCGGTGATCGCCGCCGTGGACGGCGTGGCCGTGGGCGCGGGCGCGATCATCGCCATGGCCGCCGACCTGCGGCTCGCCACTCCTCAGGCGAAATGCGCCTTCCTGTTCACGCGCGTGGGCCTCGCCGGCTGCGACATGGGCGCCTGCGCCATGCTGCCCCGCATCATCGGCCAGGGCCGCGCGGCCGACCTCCTCTACACCGGGCGCACCATGTCCGCCGAGGAGGGCCACGCCTGGGGCTTCTGGAACGCCCTCCACCCCGCCGAGCGGCTGGAGGAGGAGGCGCAGGCCCTCGCCCGCCGCCTCGCGTCGGGGCCGACCTTCGCCCATTCCATGACCAAGACCCAGCTCAGCCAGGAGTGGTCCATGGGCCTGATGGAGGCCATCGAATCCGAGGCGCAGGCCCAGGCCATCTGCATGCAGACCCGCGACTTCGAGCGCGCCTACCGCGCCTTCGTCGCCAAGGACCGCCCCGTGTTCGAGGGGAACTGATGCCGGACCGCACCTTCCTCTCCTGGCCCTTCTTCGAGCCCCGCCATCGCGAGCTGGCCGGGGCACTGGACCAGTGGTGCGCCGCGCATCTCCCCGTCGATCACCACGACACCGACGCGGCCTGCCGCACGCTGGTCCGCGACCTGGGGGCTGCGGGCTGGCTGCAACCGACCGGGGCCGCCGAGGGCGAGACGCTCGACGTCCGCACCCTTTGCCTGATCCGAGAGACGCTGGCCCGCCACGACCCCCTCGCCGACTTCGCCTTCGCCATGCAGGGCCTCGGCATGGGCGCGGTCTCGCTCTTCGGCACGCCCGCCCAGCGCGGCTGGCTCGCCAAGACCCGCGCCGGAGAAGCCATCGCCGCCTTCGCGCTGACCGAGCCCGCCTCGGGCTCCGACGTCGCCGGCACGGCCACCACGGCGCGGCGCGTCCGGGGCGGCTATCTGCTGAACGGCGAAAAGACCTGGATCTCGAACGGGGGTATCGCGGACCTTTACGTCCTCTTCGCCCGCACCGGCGAGGCGCCGGGCGCGAAGGGCCTTTCCGCCTTCCTCCTTCCGGCCTCCACCCCCGGCCTTTCGGTCGTGGAACGGCTTGAAACCATCGCCCCCCACCCCCTCGCCCGGCTGAGGCTGGACGACCTGCACCTTCCCGACGACGCCCTGATCGGGGCCCCCGGCGAGGGCTTCAGGATCGCCATGTCCGTCCTCGACGTCTTCCGCTCCACCGTGGGCGCCGCCGCCCTCGGCATGGCCCGGTGCGCGCTGGATGAATCCGTGGCCCGCGTGAAGGCCCGCACGATCCAGGGCGCCCCCCTCGGGGACCTCCAGATGGTCCAGGGCCACATCGCCGACATGGCGCTCGACATCGACGCGGCGGCCCTCCTCGTCTACCGCGCCGCCTGGACCAAGGACATGGGCGCTCCCCGTGTCACGCGCGAGGCGGCAATGGCCAAGCTCCACGCCACCGAGGCCGCGAGCCGCGTCATCGACGCCGCCGTCCAGCTTCACGGCGGCGACGGCGTGCGCCGCGGCTCGGTGGTCGAGGCGCTCTATCGGGACATCCGCGCCCTTCGCATCTACGAAGGCGCCAGCGACGTGCAGCGCGTCGTGATCGCAAGAGGCGCCCTTCAATGATCTACAAGCGCAGGATCCCTGTCGAGTTCAACCACTGCGACCCCGCCGGGATCGTCTTCTATCCCCGCTACCTGGAGATGACGAACAGCCTCGTGGAGAACTTCTTCCGCGAGATGATGGACTACCCTTTCGCCCGCATGATGTCCGAGGGCGTGGGCACCCCCACCGTCAAGCTGGAGATGGAGTTCCGCGCCCCCTCGCGCCTGGGCGAGGTGCTGGACTGGACGCTGACCGTGCGCCGGGTGGGGCGCACCTCGGCCAAGGTCCGCATCGCGGCCCACGGGCCCGACGCCACGCTGCGGCTCCATGGCGAGGTCACGCTCGTCTTCGCCTCGCTCACCGGCAAGGCGCAGCCCTGGCCCGACCCGATCTGGTCGCGGCTCGAAACCGTCCGGCAGAGGGAGCCCAATGAGCCCGCATGAGGTCCTGCACCCCGCGAGCTGGACGCCCGCCCGAGGCTACGCCAACGGCATCGCGGCGGACGGGCGGATGGTCTTCACCGGCGGCCTGATCGGCTGGACCGCCGACCAGACCTTCGCGACGGACGACTTCGTGGGCCAGGCCGCCCAAGCGCTGCGCAACGTGGTCGAGGTGCTGGCCTGCGCGGGCGCGAGGCCCGAGCATCTCGTGCGGCTCACGTGGTATGTGACGGACAAGTGCGACTACCTCGCCAGCCTCAAGGACCTGGGCCGCGCCTACCGGGAGATCATCGGCAACCACTACCCGGCCATGGCGCTGGTGCAGGTCGCAGCCCTCGTGGAGGATCGCGCCAAGGTCGAGATCGAGGCCACCGCCGTCATCCCCAGGGAGGCTCCATGACCGCGCAGACGCTCGCCCGCCCCCTCGCGCTCGGCCCCTCGGGCCACGTGGACACCTTCGCCCGCGACCGCCTGCCGCCCGCCGACCAGTGGCCCGAGATCCGGCTCGACGGCTTCGACTATCCCGACTGGCTCAACGCCGCCGTGGAGCTGACCGACCGCATGGTCGAGCGCGGGCACGGCGACCGGATCGCCCTCATCGGCAACGGCCGGAGCCGCACCTACAAGGAGCTGGCCGACTGGACCAGCCGCATCGCCCACGCCCTCGTGGACGACTACGGCGTGCGGCCCGGCCACCGCGTGCTGATCCGCTCGGCCAACAACCCCGCGATGGTCGCCTGCTGGCTCGCGGCCACCAAGGCCGGCGCCGTGGTCGTCAACACCATGCCGATGCTGCGAACCGGGGAACTGGCCAGGATCGTGGACAAGGCCGAGATCGGCCTCGCGCTCTGCGACACGCGGCTGATGGACGACCTCGTCGCCTGCGCCAAGGACTCGCGGCACCTGAAGACGGTGATCGGCTTCGACGGCACCGCCAACCATGACGCGGAACTGGACCGTGCCGCCCTCCAGAAGCCCGTGCGCTTCGACCCGCCCCCCGTGGGGCGCGACGACGTGGCGCTCCTCGCCTTCACCTCCGGCACAACCGGAGAGCCCAAGGGCACCATGCACTTCCACCGCGACCTCCTCGTGATCGCTGACGGCTACGCCAGGGAGGTGCTGGCCGTCACCCCCGACGACGTCTTCGTGGGCTCCCCGCCCCTCGCCTTCACCTTCGGCCTGGGCGGCCTCGCGGTCTTCCCCCTCCGCTTCGGCGCCTCCGCCGCGCTGCTGGAGCAGGCGACGCCCCCGAACCTCATCGACATCATCCAGCGCCACCGCGCCACGGTCTGCTTCACCGCCCCCACCGCCTACCGCGTCATGCTCAAGGCCATGGCCGAGGGCGCGGACCTCTCCTCGCTCCGCGCCGCCGTCAGCGCCGGCGAGACCCTGCCCGCCCCCGTCCATGACGAATGGATCAGCCGCACCGGCAAGCCCATCCTCGACGGCATCGGCGCGACCGAGATGCTCCACATCTTCCTGACGAACCGCTTCGACGACCACCGCGGCGGCTGCACGGGCAGGCCCGTCGCGGGCTACGAGGCGCGCATCGTGGACATGCACATGCAGGAGATGCCCCGCGGCGAGGTCGGACGGCTCGCGGTGCGCGGTCCCACCGGCTGCCGCTACCTCGCCGACGACCGCCAGCGCGCCTACGTGCAGGAGGGCTGGAACCTCACCGGCGACAGCTTCTGGCAGGACGAGACGGGCCATTTCCACTTCGCCGCCCGCTCGGACGACATGATCGTCTCGTCGGGCTACAACATCGCGGGCCCCGAGGTGGAGGCCGCGCTCCTCGCGCATCCGGCCGTCCTCGAATGCGCGGTCATCGGCCAGCCCGACGAGGAGCGCGGCCAGATCGTCGAGGCGCATGTCGTCCTCGCGGACGGCCACGCGGCCGACCCGCTCACGGAACGCCTCCTTCAGGACCACGTCAAATCCGTCATCGCCCCCTACAAGTATCCCCGCCGCGTGGTCTTCACCGAGTCCCTGCCCAAGACCGCGACGGGCAAGATCCAGCGCTTCCGGCTGCGCCGATGACCGCCGCCTACGATCCCGAGGAGGACGGCGCCCAGACCGACTTCCGGTCCCGGATGTCCTACGGCGACTACCTGCGGCTCGACCAGATCCTGACGGCGCAGGCCCCCCTGACCGACGCCCATGACGAGATGCTATTCGTCATACAGCACCAGACCTCGGAACTGTGGATGCGCCTCGCCATCCACGAGATCGCCGCCGCGCGGGCCCGCATCGCGCAGGACGACGTCGCCCCCGCCATGAAGATGCTCGCCCGCGTGTCCCGCATCTTCGAGCAGCTCAACAACGCCTGGGACGTCCTTCGCACCATGACGCCCGCCGACTACACCCGCTTCCGCGCGCAGCTTGGGGAATCCTCGGGCTTCCAGTCGCGCCAGTACCGCGTGATCGAATACATGCTGGGCAACCGCAACGCGGCGATGCTCAGGCCCCACGCCCACGACGAGGCGGTGACCGCGATGCTGCGGGCCGAGATGGGCGTCCCCTCCCTCTACGACGAGGCTCTCCGCCTCGCCCATCGCCGCGGCGTGCCCATGCCCGAACAGGTGCTCCGCCGCGACGTCTCCCGCCCGCACGAGTTCAGCGACGAGGTGATGGCAGCCTGGCGCACCGTCTACGAAGAGCCCGAGACCCACTGGCGCCTTTACGAGCTGGCCGAGAAGCTGGTGGACCTGGAGGACTACTTCCGCCGCTGGCGCTTCAACCACGTCACGACCGTGGAGCGCGTCATCGGCTTCAAGCGCGGCACCGGGGGCACGGGGGGCGTCCACTATCTCAAGCGGATGCTGGAGGTGGAACTCTTCCCCGAGCTCTGGCGCGTCCGCACCGTGCTTTAACCCTTCGTTAGACCCACCGTTCGGAGGTGCAAGGAACAGGTAACGGATCGCCCCTACGCTCTGGCTCAACACCCGCCCTTCGTGGCACCCTCGACCCGCACCGCGGCGACAGACCCGCGGACATGACCGACAGGAGAAACCGGATGACCCTCACGCGACGCCTCGCCCTTGCCATGGGCGCGAGCCTCCTCGCCCTTGCCACGACCGCCCAGGCCCAGGACGCCTTGCGCGTCGGCGCCTACCCGGCCAACCCGCCCTGGCAGAACCAGAACGAGGACGGCACCTTCGAGGGCTTCGAGGTCGACATCGTGACCGAGATCGCCAGCCGCATGGGCCGCACGGTCGAGATCCAGCCCTACGACTTCCGCGCGCTCTTCGTCGCCACCGCCTCGGGCCGCGCCGACATGGTGATCTCCTCGCTCACCATCACCGACGAGCGGCTGGAGGCCCAGAGCTTCACGCAGCCCTACGTCGAGGGCGCGCTGGGCATCGGCACGCGCGAGGGCGCGGGCATCGACTCGCTCGACGACCTGAACGGCAAGGTCGTGGGCGCCATCGCCACCAGCTTCGGCGAGACCTACCTCAAGGAGCACGAGGCCGACGCCGGCTACGCGGAGCTGCGCAGCTACGACACGGTCGCCAACATGCTGACCGACCTCCAGAACGGCCGCATCGAGGCCGTGGTGAACGACGAGGTCGGCCTCCGCTACGCCTTCCAGCAGATGCAGGGCCTGACCGTCGGCGGCGCGATCCAGACGGGCGAGCTCTTCGCGATGATGATGCCCAAGGACTCGCCTCTCCTGGAGGAGGTCAACGGCCACATCTCGGACATGAAGAGCGACGGCACCATGGCGCGGCTCTACGAATCGTGGCTGGGCGCCGCCCCCGCCGAGGGCAGCGTCACGGTCACGCCGATGCCCGTCCCGACCTCCGCCTCCGGCAACTGACCCCGACCGGCCGGGCCCCGCGCCCGGCCCTCCCTGCCCGGAGGGCGCGTTGAACGTCATTGACGTCTTCTTCAACACCGAGATCCTGCTCCGCTCCCTGCCGCTGCTGCTGCGGGGGCTGTGGAACACGCTGCTTCTCGGGACATCCACGATCGTGATCGGCACGCTGGTCGGCGTCGCGGTCTGCCTCGTCCGGCTCTACGCCTGGGCGCCCTTCCGGCTGCTCGCGGTCCTCTACGTCGACCTGGTCCGGGCGATCCCGGTGCTCGTGCTGCTGATCCTGGTCTACTTCGCCCTGCCCTTCGGCGGCATCGTCCTCGACCCCTTCCCGGCCGCTCTCCTCGCGCTCTCCGCCGCCCTGGGCGCCTATACGGCCGAGGTGGTCCGCGCCGGGATCCAGGCGGTCCCTGCAGGCCAGTTCGAAGCCGCGAACGCCCTGGGCCTCGGCTTCTGGACCACGATGCGCAAGGTGATCCTGCCCCAGGCGGCCCGCCTCGTGACGCCGCCGCACGTCTCGAACTGCGTGTCCGTCGTCAAGGACACCGCGCTCGCCACGGTGGTCACCATGCCCGAGCTCATGCGTCAGGCGCAGGACGCGCAGGCGCTCTTCGCCAATCCCACGCCGCTCATCGGCGCGGCCCTCATCTACGTCCTCCTCCTCTGGCCGCTGGTGCGGCTGACCGCCTGGCTCGAAGCCCGCTCGCTTCGCGCCCAGGCCCGCTGAGAGTGTTCCCATGACCGACGGCTCCGCCTACTTCCTTTACCACTCGATCGGTCAGTATCCCGGCAAGTCCGCCGACCTCGCCGCCGCGATGGCCCAGTTCGGCTCTGTCTGGGGCGCCTGCGACGACAACCAGTGGGGCTACGCCCTGGGACAGCGCGCGGCCTTCCTCGATCGCTGGCGCGCGATCCTGAACGCCCCCGAAGGTTCCGTCACCACCTGCGAGAGCGTCACGCAGGGCTTCCACGCCCTCCTCACCGCGCTGCCCGAGAGATACCTGAAAGGCAGGCGCGTCCTCGTCGCCACAGATGCCTTCCCGTCCAACCACTTCCTTCTTCAGGGCTTGGCTTCCCGCCTCGGCTTCATGCTCGACACCGTGCCGATGCGCCAGGGCTCCCCCTGGGTCGAGCCCGAGGACTTCATGGACCGCTGGGGCCCCGACGTGGGCGTGGCGCTCCTGACCTGGGTTTCTTCCACCTCCTCCCACCGCCTCGACCTCACCCCCCTCGTCGCGCAGGCCCGCGCCATGGGCTCCCTCGTCGGCGTGGACGTGACGCAGGCGGCGGGGCTCCTGCCTTTCGACGCGACCGCGCCCGCCATCGACTTCACTCTTTCCACCTCGCTCAAGTGGATGTGCGGCACCCCCGGCGCCGGCATCCTCCACGTCGCGCCCCACCTCCTGGCCGAGTGCCAACCCGAGGTGCGCGGCTGGTTCAGCCAGGACAACCCTTTCAACTGGGACATCACGAAGTTCGGCTTCGCCCCCGACATCCGCCGCTTCGATTCGGGCACCCCCGGCATCGTCGCCGCGCTGGCTTCCCTTCCCGCCCTCGACTGGCACGCGTCACAGGACCACGCGGCGCTGCTGGCCCACAACCGGCGCCTGACCGCCCGGATCATCGCGGCGGCCGACGACCTCCGCCTCCCCCTCGCCACCCCGCGCGAGGAGGCCCGCCGCGGCGGCAGCGTCATGCTCCGCCTGCCGGACGACCGTCCCGCCCCGCAAGTGGTCGCCAACCTGCGGGACCAGGGCCTCACCGCCGACTCGCGCGGCCAGACCCTCCGCCTGTCGCCCGGCGTCCTGACGACCGAAGAGGGCACCGACCGCCTGATCGACGCGCTGGCCCGCCACATGGGCCGCGCGATCTCCACCTTAACGGCCCGCTAGAGGCCACCCCAGCAGAGAGGAGACCGACCCATGACCGCCAATCCGATGCTCGACCCGGGCCGCTTCAAGCTCGGCACCTTCTCGACGAACTGCTCCTCGGGCATGACGCCCACCAAGGTCCCGGAGCGCTGGAACAACTCCTGGGACAACAACCTCAAGCTCGCGAAGATGCTCGACGCCGCCGGCATCGATTTCATGCTGCCCATCGCCCGCTGGATCGGCTACGGCGGCGAGACGGACTTCCACGGCGGCGTGCTCGAGACGATGACCTGGGCGGCGGGCCTGCTGGCGGCGACCGAGCGCATCGCCGTCTTCGCCACCATCCACACCGCCGCCAACCACCCGGTCGTCGTGGCCAAGCAGATCGCCACCATCGACCAGATCGGCCACGGGCGCGCCGGGCTCAACATCGTCGCAGGCTGGAACAAGCCCGAATACGAGGCGCTGGGCCTCCAGCTCCCCGACGATCACGAGACGCGCTACGGCTACGCGCAGGAGTGGTTCGACGTGGTGCGCAAGCTGTGGTCCTCGCCCGAGCACTTCGACTGGGACGGCCAGCATTTCCACCTCAGGCGCGTGAAGGGCGACCCCGCCCCGGTCCGCGGCTCGGTCCCGATCATCAACGCCGCGGGCTCCCCGCAGGGGCGCGGCTTCGCCACCGACAACGCGGACTTCCTCTTCACCCCGGCCATCGACCTGTCGCGCTCCACGGGCGAGATCGCCGAACTCAAGGCCCAGGCCCGCGCCAAGGGCCGCAGCGTGGACGTTCTGACCTTCTCGCACGTCATCTGCCGCCCGACCGAAGCCGAGGCGCAGGAGTTCCTGCACTACACCGCCGTCGAGAATGCCGACCACGAGGCCGTGGACAATCTCGTGCGGCTCCAGTTCGCCCACGCCCACAGCTTCCCGCACGATCTTCTCGCGCAGATCAAGCACCTCTTCGCCATGGGCCATGGCGGCTACCCGCTGGTGGGCACCCCCGACCAGGTGGCCGAGGGCATCCTGCGGCTCCACCGCGCGGGCTTTGCGGGCACGACCCTGTCCTTCGTCGACTACGTGGAGGAGTTCCCCTACTTCCGCGACGAGGTCCTCCCGCGCCTAGAGGCCGCCGGCATCCGGGGCGGGAGCGTCGCGCGGCGTCAGCCTGTCGTGGCGGAATGACCGACGGCCCCGACAAGGCGGCCTTCCGCGCCGCGCTCGCCGCCTTTGCCGGGCCCTGCTCGGTGGTCGCGGCGGGCCGGCCGGGCGAACGGACGGGGCTGATCGTCACCTCCTGCGTCTCGCCCTCGGCCGACCCGCCGCTCCTCCTGGCCGCGATCTCCGCCCGGGCCTCGACGCTCGCCGCCATCGAGCGCGAGGGCTGCTTCGGCTGGAGCGTGCTGGGCGAGGCGCACGAAGCCGTCGCCCGCCGCTTGGCGGGCTTCGGCGGCATCAAGGGCGAGGCGCGGTTCGAAGGCGCGGACTGGGCGGCGCTGGAGACCGGCGCCCCCCTCCTCGCGGACGCCCCGGCCACCTTCGACTGCACGCTGGAGGACCTGATCCCGCGCGAGGGCTACACGGTGGTCCTCGGCCGCGTCCGTGCCCTGCGGATCGGCCACGGCGGCGCGCTTCTCTGGCATCGTGGCGGCTGGCGACCCCTGCCCGCCCCCTAGGCGAAGCTGCGGACGGTGCGCAGCGCATCATCCAACGCCTTGCCCGCCTCGTCCTTCAGCGCCGCCTCGCGCAACCGGCGCAGCCATTCGGCGGCATCCGGGCGCCCTTTCAGCAGAGGCAGCGCCTCCAGCACCCGGTCGAACTTGGACAAGCCCCGCGCATGGGTATCCGAATAGCCCTTGATGAGCCGCCGGCAGCGGATGACCTCGACGGCAAGGTCGTAGTCCTGCTGGCCGAGCGCGAGCGCCAGCCAAGCCTCGCGGTGCGCGACCTCCCTGCCGTGGCGCAGCGTCCGCCGCCGCCAGTCTTTCAATCCGCCCAGGGCATGCAGGAGCAGGAACGATGGCAGCCGGTCAGTCCGCAGCCGTCGCCCGCGCGCGAAGACCCGACCCAGGAGCCGCATCGCCCGCGCGCTCCCCTCGAGCCGTGCGCCCAAAGGCGCCGGGAACAGCCCCACGATCTCCTCGGCGCGCGGATGCATGAACTCGGTGAGGTGCAGGAGTCGCCCCTCCTGCGCGCCCATCTCGCCTGCGATTCGCCGGAAGCGGCTGTCCCGCGTCTTGAGATCCGCCACCCGGATCACGTCATCATAGGCCATGGCGTTGGCGAGGTGCTTGGCCACCTCACGCGACAGAAGATGCCCACGCCCGGCGTCGTCCCGCGCGACGATCGCCTCCAGCCGGTCCAGGTACTCGGCCCCATACCGCAGGTCCTGGAAGTCCACGACCTTCCGCAGCCCTGCCCCGGCCATTTCGGCGACGGGCTCGGGCATCCGCCGCACCCGCGCCAGAAGCCGCTCCCACTCGCCCCGCAGATGCGTCGGCCCGGCGCCGATAGCTGGCTGGACCGCCGGTGCCTCGACCGCCAGCGGAGCGGCCAGGGCCGCCTCATAGGCCGCCCCGAAGGCCCGGAGCGACCCTTCGATCCCCTTGCCCCCCGCGCGGATCGCCGCCTCGAAAGCTTCGCGCGGGAAGGGCAGCGCCCCCGACGCCGCCAGTCCGCCAAACAGCGAGGCCGAGATCACCGACCCGTTCGCCCCGGCGATGGCCTCGAAGTCGGCCATCACGATCCGCCGCGCCGCGACCTCCGCCGCCGCGCGCACCTCGTCCGACGACGCGATCCCGTCCCCCGGCACCATCTTCTCGCTCACCGCGAGCGCACGGTGCGTGGAGGCGACGAGCGTGGTCCGGTCCGGCGTGACGAAGCCGCGCAGGATGGCGCGGCCCGCCTCCATCATCTCGGCGGCGATCAGCACGTCCACGTCCCCCGCCGCGGGCATCAGCGAGAACACGGGCGCGCGGTCCGTCACGGGACACATCTCGACGTAGTAGACCGTGGCCCCCGTCCGCTGCGCCACCCCCGCGACCGAAGTCGCCTGCGCCGCGTAGCCGTTCGCGCGGGCGAGGTCCTCGATCCATCCCGTCAGCACGCCCCCGCCCTGCCCGCCTACCGCAAGAACCGCGAGCTTGATGATCCCGCCCAGCCGCGGGTCTGCCGCGGTCACCGGCTCCTGCACCGTCACGCCACGCCCTCGAAGTTCAGCCGCCGCGCCCGGCGCCGCGCCTGCAGCCATCCGATGACCCGCGCCCGCCACCCGGCCCAGCGCGCCTCCCAGGGCGCAGGGTTGTGGACCACGTCCGCGCGATAGAAGCTCGGGCACAGCACCGCCGCGTCCGCCACCTCGCCGCAGTTGCCGCAACCCACGCAGCTCGGGTCGATGCTGGCCACCGGATCATCCCGCAGCGGATCGTCCAGCTTCTTGAGCGACAGCGACGGGCAACCCGACAGCCGGATGCAGGCGTGATCCCCCGTGCAGACGGCCTCGTCCACGCCGAAGCGCGGGGCCTCGACCCGCCGCCCTTCCCTGATGGCCTGAGTGCGCAACGGCTTCTCGCGCCGCTGCCGGTTCAGCATGCACTCGCTTGAGGCCACGATGACCTTGGGCCCCTTCGCGTCCGTGGTCAGCGCCTCGCGGATCACGTCGCGCATCCGGCGCACGTCGTAGGTCCGGTCCACCTGCCGGACCCAGGTGATGCCCACGCCGTTCAGCGCCTTGGCGATGGGGTGCTTCGTGGCCTTGGTCGGGTTTTCCGCGCGGGACGACATGATGTCCTGCCCTCCGGTCGCAGCGGAATAATAGTTGTCCACGACGATCGCCACGCCGTCCGACTTGTTGAACGCCATGTTGGTGAAGGACGACGACAGCCCGTTGTGCCAGAAGCCCCCGTCCCCGATGATCGAGACCGGCCGCCGCTCGCCCCCGCCGTCAAAGGCCGCGTTCGCCGCGGGTCCCAGCCCATAGCCCATGGTCGCCCCCCCGATCTCGAAAGGCGGCAGGCTCGCGAACAGATGGCAGCCGATGTCGGCGCTGATCTGGTGCTTGCCCAGTTCCTTCTCCACGAGCTTCATCGCCGCGAAGATCGGCCGCTCGGGGCAGCCCGTGCAGAACCCCGGCGGACGGATCGGCACCGTCTTCGACAGGTCCGGGATCACGGGGCCGGGCGCGTTCGGGGCCAGCGCCACGGCGGGCAGCAGCTTGGGCGCCGCCTCGCGCAGGAAGCGCCCCACGGCGTCGAGCATCACCTGCCCCGTGTACTCCCCCGCCATCGGGAACACGTCCTTGCCGCGCAGGCGCACGGGGCTTCCCGCGCGATAGAGATGGGTGGACAGCATCTGCTCGATGAACTCGGGCTGCCCCTCCTCCACGACGAGCACCTCGCCCTTGCCCTCGCAGAACTCCAGGAACTCGGAGGCCACCAGCGGGTAGGTGACGTTCAGCACGTAGATCGGGACCTGCGTCTCGCCGAAGATGTCGGCCAGGCCCAGCCGCTGCAGCGCCCGGATCAGCCCGTTGTAATGCCCGCCCTGCACGACGATCCCGACCGGGGCCTCCTTCGGCCCGAAGACCTCGTTCAGCCCCCGCTCGCGGATGAACCGCTCGGCGGCGGGCCAGCGGGTGCGGATCTTGTCCTGCTCGTGCGCGAAGGACATGGGCGGCAGCACCACGCGGGCGAAGTCCGACCGGGGCGCCGACAGCGCGTCCCGCACCGACAGCGTGGGCCGGCGGTTGTCCTTCGTCGCGAAGGTCCCCGTCACGTGGCAGGACCGGATGCGCACCATCAGCATGACGGGCGTGTTGGTGGCCTCGGACAGCTCGAACCCGTCCCCCACCGCCTTGACGATGCAGGGCAGGTTCGGGCGCGGATCGAGCAGCCAGAACTGCGATTTCATGGCAAAGGCGTGCGTCCGCTCCTGCATGATCGAGGAGCCTTCGCCATAGTCCTCGCCCACGATCACCAGCGCGCCCCCGGTCACGCCGGATGAGGCGAGGTTCGCCAGCGCGTCCGAGGCGACGTTGACCCCCACGGACCCCTTGAACGTCACCGCCCCCCGGATCGGGTAGTGCACGGAGGCCGCCAGCATCGCCGCCGCCGCCGCCTCGTTGGCATTGGCCTCGTAGCGCACGCCCAGCTCGCCCAGCAGCTCCTCGGCGTCGGCCAGCACGTCCATCAAGTGGCTGATCGGCGCCCCCTGGTAGCCGCCGACATAGCCCACGCCGTTCTCCAGAAGCGCCTTGGTGATGGCGAGAATGCCCTCGCCCGTGAAGGTCTCGCCCTCGCCCAGCCTCAGCTTGGCGATCTCCTCCTTGAAGGACCTCTCGGCCATGGGGTGCCTCCCTCAGATGTCGTGCCGCCGCACGTTCGCCAGGATCTTCTGGAGCGTGCCTACGAAGGCCCGTCGCTCCTCGTCGGGGATGCCGCGGAACATATGGGCCTGGGCCTCGGCCATGTGGGGCCAGAGCCGGTCGAAAGCCGCGCGACCTTCGTCGGTCAGGCTGACCCGCGTGCCGCGGCTGTCGTCCGGGTCCGCCTCGCGCCGCACCAGCCCCTCGGCGTCCAGAGCGTCCAGCGCCCGGCTCAGCGTGGACTGCTCGACCACCGCATGGACGGCCAGTTCCCGGATCAGCGGCCGGTCGATCACCGACAGCACGGCGAGCGCCCGCATCTTGGGCGTGGTCAGCCCCAGCCGCGCCATTTCGGCCCGCAGCGAGGCGTTGTAGCGCCCCATGATCCGGTTCATGAGATAGGGCGCATAGCTGGCGAGCCCGACCTCGCCCAGCGACCGCGGCAGGGCCGTGTCCTTCATGCGCCCAGCCCCTTTGCCGCCAGGAACCCCGACCCCCCGCCCAGGCCCGGCCCCGGATGGGTCGACGCGCCGATCTGCACGAGCCCCCTGATCGGCGTCCGCCCGCCCTCGGAATGCTTGAAGGGCCGCCAGAGGAAGAACTGGTCGATGGAGCAGGCCCCGCCATAGGGGTCCCCTCCCACGAGGTTGACGTTCATCCGCTCCAGGTCGGCCGGCGAACAGGCCCGCCGCGCGAGCCTGATCGCGTCGAAGTCGCGGATGTGCCGCTTCAGGATGCCCTCGATCCGGTCCGCGAAGCGCTCCCGCACCTCCTCGGTCCAGGCGCCCTGCGTCGCGATCTCACCCGCCGCATCGCCCTTCACCTCGCGCGGCCCGTCCGGGATCTGGAGCCAGAGGGTCGCCTTGCCCGGCGGGCAGCGCGACGGATCGAGCTTCGACGGCTGGCCCACGCAGATCGTCGGCACCGCCGGCAACAGCCCGCGCTCGCCCTCGTTCGCCGACCGCGACACCGCGTCCACGCCGTCCGTCAGGTGGACCAGCGCCACGTCGTCGAGCCCCGGCGACAGCCACTCCGGCGCCCGGTCGAGCGCATAGTGAAGCTGGAAGTTGCCCCGTCCGTAGCGGTACCGCCGCGCCGCCTCCCGCTCCTTGGGCAGGTCCGCGTCCTCCAGCAGCCGCCCATAGAGCTGCGTGGGCGTCACCGAGGCCAGCACCGACCCGGCCGCGATCCGCTCGCCCCCCGCCAGCTCCACGCCGGTCACACGGCCCTTTTCGTGCAGGATGCGCCGCACGTCGGCCCCGGTCCGAACGGCGCCGCCCTTCTCCTCGATCAGCCGCCGGAACGCCTCGGCCGCCCGCCCCGATCCGCCCTTGGCGACCGGAGCGCCCGCCGCCTCCAGCGCGAAGGCGATGACGCGCCCCATCTGCCCCGAATAGGCGCTCTCGGGCGTCAGCCCCGCGTGCAGCCCCCAGGGCGCCCAGAGCGCCTGCACCATCGGGCTCTCATAGGTGCTCTCCAGCCACCCGCGCGACGAGATCAGTGACTGCCCGAACCACTCGGCCAGCCCCCGCGTTCCCCGCTTCCACGCCTGACCGCCGACCATGCGGGCGGTCTGCCCGCTCCAGATCGGCCCGCCCAGCAGCCCGAAGAGGAACGGCGCGTCCCGCTCCACGCCGCCCACGTCCTCGACGTGCCTATCCCCGTCGCCGGGGGCGAGCGCGTTGAAGGCCGCCACATTGGCCGCCCGGTCCATCGTCAGCACCAGCGCCGAGCCATCGGGCCGCACGACCGCCGTCGGGTGCGGCGAGTGAACGAACTCCAGCCCGTGCCGCTCCAGCTCCCCGCCCAGCGCGCCATAGGCCGGCCCGGTCACGAACAGCACCCAGGTCGCCGCCATCGCGTCGATCCGGAAGCCGGGGATCAGCTCCTCGGTCCGCAGGCAGCCGCCCACCACGCTCTCGCGCTCCAACACCGTCACGCGCCCGCCCTTGAGCGACAGCATCGCCGCCGCGACCAGCGCGTTGATGCCCGAGCCGATGACGACGTGGTGGGCCGCCATCCCGTCAGCCCCGCGGCACGAGAGCCAGCGCCCGGATGGGCGAGCCCGTCCCGTTCTTGATCTTGAGCGGCGCCGCGATCAGGACCGCCCCCTTGGGCGGCAGCCGGTCGAGATTGGCCAGCGACGCGAGCCCGTAGCGGTCCGCCTTGTGCAGCAGGTTGTGCGCCGGGAAGGGCGGGGTCATCCCCCCGGCCTGCCCCGCATCCGTGCCGATGCACTGGCTCCCCCAGCCCACGATGCCCTTGGACAGCAGGTACTCGATGACCTCGGCCGTCGGCCCCGGCGTGTGCGGCCCCGTCGCATCGGCGTTCAGGAAGGCCGCCTCGTCATGGGCGCGCTTGTCCCAGTCGGTGCGCAAGACGACCCACTCGCCCTCGCCGATCTCGCCGTGCTCGGCCTCCCAGGCTTTCACATGCTCGACCGTGAGCAGGAAGTCCGGGTTCTCGCCGGCCTCCTTCGAGCAGTCGATGACGTTCACCGGCGCCACCAGCCGCTGCACCGGCAGCGTGTCCGTGTAGCCGTCCTCGTAGTCCTTGCCGGTGATCCAGTGGTGCGGCGCGTCGAAGTGGGTGCCCGAATGCTCCCCGACCTTGAGCCAGTTCCACGCCCAGAACGGCCCGTCCTGGTCGTATTCGCTGATCCGGTGGATCTCGATCGGCGGCGTGTCCTTGGCCAGTTCCGGCGGCAGCTTGAGGAGCGGCGTCTCCGGCCCCAGCACCCCCGAGCAGTCCACCACGTCGATCCCCCCGGTCAGGATCATCCGCCCGAGGTCCCCCAGCACGTTCGCAGCCGTCACGTCGCGTCTCCCTGTCATGCGCCGGGTCTGCCGCCCGGCTGTCGCGAATCATGCTAGTGGGAATTACATGCGTTCGCAAATATCCTGACATCAGGAAGGCGACGGGGCGCGATGGCCTGTTCGCGTCACTTCCCCGTGGCCGGCGCATCGCCGTCTTCGAGCTGGCACCCAAGCCCGGCGGCGTGGTCCGAACGGCCACCTAGTCCGTAACCGGCTTCCGGTACGACTGTGGGCGATGAACCTGTGGCACTGCGTCGGGCCGGCCTTTGACAGCGCGTATGACGATCAACCCGCGTTGGCCGGCTCGTCCCTCGTCCCTGCCAGCTACCATTCGCCTCGGCCTCACGTGGAGGACGGTCGCGCGGCGTCTCGACCGCTCTCGACGCTGCCGCCGCCCGCATCGCTACCTTCTCCGGGCGCAACGGCCGCACCTGCCGCCGCCCTGCCAGCGCCGTCCCGCAGGAGGCGCCGCCCATCTTGGACCTTCCGGGCCGACCGATGTCGATGCGTGCAGTTGCATCCTTCGGCACGCGGCTGGCTGCACCGGGGCGAGATCGTCGGAAACGACCCCACGACCGCGCCTTCGCCGCCCCGCGAGCCGCCTGCAAGCGCGAACGGCTCGCCGCGACCGCGCTCCCCGATCCGACCAGCCCTAAAACTGACCGGGGGTGTTGCGCGAACCGGGGGAGGACCGTTCGGTGCTGTCAGGTTTCGTTAACCCTCCAAAAGCACACTGGCCCCACGACGCATCCGCACCGTGGGGCCATCATGCCGCGACCGACATCTTCCACCGCCGCGAGGCGGGACTGTGCCCGGCACCCGGGCCGTTCGGCGTCGTGGCAGCAGCGGGCCGAAGCCCGCCCCGCCCATGTCCGACCGTCAGAGATAACGGTTGACCAGGTTCTCCAGCCGCTCCTGACGGCCCGAGCGCGGCTCGGGGTTCACGTTCTCCCGCAGCACCCGCTCCTGGATCGTGCCGAGATCGCTCCCCAGCAGGTCCTGCATCTGGTCCCAGCCCGCGTAGCGTTCGGCCCGCGCCTGCTCCAGCTTGCCGTCCTCCAGCATCCGCGCCGCGGCCTTAAGCCCTGCCGCGCAGCAATCCATCGCGCCGACATGGGCGAGGATCAGGTCCTCGGGGTCGAGGCTCTGCCGCCGCACCTTGGCGTCGAAGTTGGTGCCCCCGGTGGTGAAGCCGCCCGCCTTCAGGACCTCGTAGTAGGCCAGCATCATCTCGGGAACGTTGGTCGGGAACTGGTCGGTGTCCCAGCCCGACTGGTAGTCGTTCTTGTTCATGTCGATGGAGCCCAGCACGCCCAGGGACGCCGCCAGCGCCAGCTCATGCTCGAACGAATGGCCCGCGAGGATGGCGTGCCCCTGCTCGATGTTCAGCTTGACCTCGTTCTCCAGCCCGAAGTCCTTGAGGAAGCCGTACACCGTCGCGACGTCGTAGTCGTACTGGTGCTTGGTCGGCTCCTGCGGCTTGGGCTCGATCAGGATGGTGCCCTCAAAGCCGATCTTGTGCTTGTAGTCCACGACCATGCTCAGGAACCGCCCCGCCTGCTGGCGCTCGCGGCGAAGGTCGGTGTTGAGCAGCGTCTCGTAGCCCTCGCGCCCGCCCCACAGGACGTAGTTCTCGCCCTTCAGCTTGTGGGTCGCGTCCATGCAGGCCTTCACGGTCGCGGCCGAGAACATGAAGACCTCGGGATCGGGGTTGGTCGCCGCCCCGGCCATGAAGCGGCGGTGCGAGAACAGGTTCGCCGTGCCCCAGAGGCACTTGATGTCCGTCCCCTCCATCAGCCCGCCGATGTGGTCGACGACCTCCTCCAGCCGCGACAGGTTCTCGGCAAAGGTCTCGCCTTCGGGCCGGATGTCGGCGTCGTGCCAGCAGAAGTAGGGCGCGCCCAGGATGCGGAACATCTCGAAGGCCTCGTCGGCCTTGCGCTTGGCCAGCTCCATCGTGTCGCCGAACCAGGGCCGCTCGAAGGTCTGCCCGCCGAAGGGGTCGCCGCCCGGCCAGGCGAAGCTGTGCCACCAGGCGACCGAGAAGCGCAGATGGTCGCGCAGGGACTTGCCCATCACGACCTCGTCCGCGTCGTAGTGCCGGAAGGCGAAGTCGTTCTGGGACTCGGGTCCTTCGTAACGGATCTCGGGGATGCCGTCGAAATAGCTCGCAGTGTCTCGCATGATGTCCTCGGTCGGTCAGGCACGCCCCTTCAGGGCGGCATAGGTATCACGGTAGCGCGCATGAGCCTCGGCGAAAGCCGGGGTCAGCGACAAGTCCGGCTCGACGGTCCTGGCGATGGGCGGCGCGGTGGCGATCTCCACCCCCGCCCCGGTCGCGGCCATCAGCCCCAGCCGCGCCGCGCCGAAGGCCCCGCCGAAGTCGCCCGCCACGGGGATCTCGATCGGCAGCCCGAAGGAGGTGGCGATGGCCTTGACCCAGTAGTCCGAGCGCGAGCCCCCGCCCACGGCGATCAGCCGCTCGATCCGCGTCCCCGTCCCGGTCAGCGCGTCGAAGCTGTCGCGGAAGGCATGCGTCACCCCCTCCAGCACCGCGCGAGTCATGGCGGCCCGGTCGGTGGCGTGGTCGAGATGCAGGAACGAGCCCCGGATGCGCGCGTCGTTGTGCGGCGTCCGCTCTCCGCCCAGGTAGGGCAGGAACAGCGTCCGCCCCGGAGCGCGGAGGTCCCCCAGCGCTCCCGTCAGGTCGCTCGCCTTCTGGCCCACGATCTTCGCGTACCAGTTCAGCGCGTCGGCCGCGGCCAGGATCACGCCCATCTGGTGCCAGGTCTCCGGCAGCGCGTGGCAGAAGGTGTGGACCGCGCTCGCCGCGTCGGGCTGGTAGGCCCCCGAGGCGGCGAACAGCACGCCCGAAGTGCCGAGCGAGACGAACGCCTCGCCCGCCTGCACGACGCCCACGCCCACGGCCGACGCCGCGTTGTCGCCGCCGCCCCCGGCCACGACCACGCCCTGCGGCAGCCCCCACTGCATCGCCAGCTCGGCCCGGAGCGCTCCCGACGCCTCGGAGCCCTCCACCAGCCTCGGCATCTGGGCGCGCGTCAGGTGCGTGGCCTCCAGCAGCCCGTCGTCCCAGTCCCGCCTGCCGGTGTCGAGCCACGACGTCCCCGCCGCGTCCGACATCTCGGCCACCGCCTCGCCCGTCAGCCACAGCCGCAGGTAGTCCTTGGGCAGCAGCACCAGCGCCGTGCGTCCGAAGACCTCCGGCTCGTGATTGCGCACCCAGGCCAGCTTGGGCGCGGTGAAGCCCGGGAACACGATGTTCCCCGTGACCTCCCGGAAGCGGGGATCGGCGTCCAGCACCGCGGCCTCCGCATGGCTCCGGGTGTCGTTCCACAGGATGCAGGGCCGCAGCACCTCGTGCCCGGCGTCGACCAGCGTCGCGCCATGCATCTGGCCCGACAGGCCGACGCCCCGGACGCCGGACAGGTCGGCCTTGGCGCCCAGCTCGCGCATCACGCGGTCGGTGGCGGTCAGCCAGGTGGCCGGGTCCTGCTCGGACCAGCCGTCATGCGGGCGGCTGACCTCCAGCGGGGCGGTCGCCTCCGCCCGGATCGCCTGCCCGTCGTCGATCAGCACACCCTTGAGACCGGAGGTGCCGAGGTCGAGGCCGATGTACATGTTGATTCTCCACTCCCCCGCCCACCGTCTAGCATGTCAGTCCGCCGACGTTCACCCCCGGCAACCGCCCCGGGTCGTCGCTCCGCGCGCCCTGCCGACGACGGTCGGCGGCGCCGATCCTCTGACGGGCGCCGTTTCACCGTGCCGCGCCGTTCGCGCCCTGCCCAAGGCTGCATCGCCAGCGCCCAGCCTGCAAGCACTCCTCCGACCCGGGACATGAACGCCGCGCGCCTCGCTCGGGGGCTGCTCCGGCCGGGAACGCCCGTCGCAGCGGGCCTCGCGGCCTTCCGGCACGGGCTGGCACTCGCGTCCACCCTGCCCGGGTGCCCCATTGTGCAGCCCTTGCGGCCCCATATGATCGAACCCATGCGGATGACGAGCACCTTCGACGAGATGTGGGGTCGCGGGATGGGCCAGGCCCAGTCCAGCGACTGCGAGGATGCGGCGCCGGGGCTTCAGGTCCAGGCCGCCCGGCCCGGCCGGCTGACCCAGGCCCAGACCATGTACGAGGGTCTACGCCCGCCCTATCGGGCCTTCGACGACTGGCTGAGGGCCGAGAACCCGGCCCGGCTCCTCAAGAAGCAGCGCGAGGCCGAGGAGGTCTTCCGCCTGACCGGGATCACCTTCAACGTCTACGGCCGGGCCGAGGCGGCCGAGCGGCTCATCCCCTTCGACATCATCCCCCGCATCATCTCGGGCCGCGAATGGGCCCGCCTGTCGCGCGGGATCGAGCAGCGCGTCCGCGCCATCAACGCCTTCCTCCACGACATCTACCACCGGCAGGAGATCGTCCGCGCCGGCCGCATCCCCGTCGAGATGATCGCCCGCAACGCGGCCTTCCTGCCGCAGATGATCGGGATCGAGCCCCCGGGCGGCGTCTACACCCACATCGTGGGCATCGACCTCGTGCGCACCGGCGAGGACGAGTTCTTCGTGCTGGAGGACAACGCCCGCACGCCCTCGGGCGTGAGCTACATGCTCGAGAACCGGGAAACCATGTTCCAGATGTTCCCGGAGCTCTTCTCCCGGAACCGCGTGCGACCCGTCTCGAACTACCCGCGGAACCTGCGCCGCAGCCTCGCGGCCTGCGCCCCCGCGGCGACGGCGGGCGACCCGGTCGTGGCGGTCCTGACGCCCGGCCTCTACAACTCGGCCTATTACGAGCACAGCTTCCTCGCCGACAAGATGGGCGTGGAGCTGGTCGAAGGCCACGACCTGCGCGTGATGGACGGCCGCGTGGCGATGCGGACGACGACGGGCTACAAGCCCATCGACGTGCTCTATCGCCGGGTGGACGACGACTACCTCGACCCGCTGAACTTCAACCCTGACAGCGGGCTGGGCGTCCCCGGCATCTTTGATATCTACCGCGCGGGCGGCATTACCATCGCCAACGCGCCGGGCACCGGCATCGCCGACGACAAGGCGATCTACAGCTACATGCCGGACATCGTGCGCTTCTATACCGGCGAGGCGCCGATCCTGCAGAACGTCCCCACCTGGCGCTGCAACGAGCCCGCGGCGCTGGCCTACGTCCTCGACCACCTTCCCGAGCTGGTCGTCAAGGAGGTCCACGGCTCGGGCGGCTACGGGATGCTGGTGGGCCCCACCTCCTCCCGGAAGGAGATCGCGGCCTTCCGCGACAAGCTCCTCGCCCGGCCCGGCAACTACATCGCGCAGCCCACCTTGGCGCTCTCCACCGTGCCGATCTTCACCCGCGCGGGGCTCGCGCCGCGCCATGTGGACCTCCGTCCCTATGTCCTCGTCTCGCCCGAGGGGGTCACCATCACGCCCGGCGGCCTGACCCGCGTGGCGCTGCGCAAGGGCAGCCTCGTGGTGAACTCGTCGCAGGGCGGCGGCACCAAGGACACCTGGGTGCTGGAGGAATGATGCTGGGCAAGACCGCCGGCGGCCTCTACTGGATGTTCCGCTACCTGGAGCGGAGCGAGAACACCGCCCGCTTCGTCGCCGCCGGGCAGCGCATCGCGCTCACCCGGAGCCATGCGGACGACGAATGGACGGGCGTCCTGCAGACCACCGCGACCTGGGACGCCTACCGCGCCAAGCACGGCGAGGTCACGCAGGACGAGGCCGTGCACTGGATGCTCTGCGACCGCGACAACAGCTCCTCGGTGCTCCGCGTGGTCGAGGCCGCCCGCAACAACGCCCGCCTCGTGCGCACCGCCCTCACCCGCGAGGTCTGGGAAAGCGTCAACGAAAGCTGGATGATCCTCAAGGAGGCCCTGTCCCAGCGGGTGAGCGAGCGCGACCTGCCGCAGGTCCTCACCCTCGTCCGCCAGCGCTCGGCCCATGTGCGCGGTGCCTTCGCCGGCACCATGCTCAGGAACGACATCTACAACTTCGCGCGCCTGGGCACCTTCATCGAGCGCGCCGACAACACCGCGCGGCTCGTGGACGTGAAATCCTACGTGCTGCTCCCGTCCAGCCAGGCCGTGGGCTCCTCGCTCGACAACGTCCAGTGGGAGACGCTCCTGCGGTCCGTCTCGGCCGAGGGCGCCTACCGCATGACCTACGGCCAGGACGTGCGCGCTCGCAACATCGCGCAGTTCCTTCTCCTCGACCGGCGGATGCCCCGCAGCCTCGCCTTCTCGGTCGGCAAGCTCGTCGACAACTTCCACTTCCTGTCGGATTCGTACGGCACGCGCCCGCCCAGCGCCGCCCAGGCCCAGGCGCTGCACGACGACCTCCTGTCCTCCGGCATCGACGAGATCCTCGACCGGGGGCTCCACGACTACATTCAGGACGTCCTGCGCGGCGTGGCCGCCGTGGGCTCCCAGACCGAGGTGGACTACCGCTTCTATGCCTGATCCCCTGCGACTCACGGTCCGCCACGTCACCGCCTACGACTACGACGCCCCCGTGCCCTGGGGCCTCCAGCAGGTCCGGCTCACGCCCAAGCCCCACAAGTGGCAGCGCGTCCACCGCTGGAGCCTCGAGGTCGAGGGCGGGCGCAAGGAAGCCCACTTCGAGGACCAGCACCGCAATGCCGTCGATCTCGTGAGCCTCGAACCCGGCGCCACCGCACTCCGCCTGATCTGCGAGGGCGAGGTCGAGGTCACGGACACCGCCGGCATCGTCGGGCCGCACGGCGGCTTCTGCCCGCTCTGGCTCTTCGAGAAGCCCACCGCCCGCACCGAGGCCGGTCCCGCCTGCCTCCGCCTCGCGGAGGCCGTGCAGGCCGAGCCGCGCCCCCTCTTCCGCCTGCACGACCTGTCGGCCGCCGTCTCCGACGCCGTGCGCTACGAGACCGGCGTCTCCCATGTCGGCTGGACGGCCGAGGACGCGGTGACCGCCGGCCATGGCGTCTGCCAGGACCAGGCCCACGCCTTCATCGCCTGCGCCCGCGCGCTGGGCATCCCCGCCCGCTACGTCTCGGGCTACCTCCTGATGGAGCGCGAGGAGCAGGACGCCTCCCACGCCTGGGCCGAGGCCTGGCTTCCGGATCTGGGCTGGGTGGGCTTCGACCCCGCGAACCGCATTTCCCCCGACAGCCGCTACGTCCGCATCGCCACGGGGCTCGACTATGCCGAGGCCGCTCCTGTATCAGGCGCGCGGACCGGAACGGGCGGCGAGCGCCTGACCGTCGCCGTCGAGGTGCGGGCCCAGTAGGCCCGGAGGAGGCCGGATGACCTATTGCGTGGGGCTCAAGCTCAACCGCGGGCTCGTGTTCATGTCGGACACCCGCACCAACGCGGGCCTCGACAACATCTCCACCTACCGGAAGATGTTCACCTGGTCGGACGAGGGCGAAACGGTCATCACCGTCATGACAGCCGGCAACCTCGCCACCACCCAGTCCGTCATCTCGATGATCGACGAACGCAACCGCGCCCCCTCGGAGCGGCACCCGGCCATCCTCCAGCTCCCCTCGATGTTCCAGGTGGCCAAGTATGTCGGCAACACCCTGCGCGAGGTGATCGCCCAGCACGCCGAGGAGGGCCAGCGGGCGGAAAGCTACTTCAACGCCACGATCATCGTCGGCGGGCAGGTCAAGGGCAGCGAGCCGCGCCTGTTCCTCATCTACCCCGAGGGCAACTTCATCGAGGCCGGCGAGGACACGCCCTTCCTCCAGATCGGCGAGTTCAAGTACGGCCGCCCCATCCTCGTGCGCGCCTTCGACCCGGCCATGAGCTTCGAGGCCGCCGTGAAGCTCCTGCTCGTCAGCTTCGACTCGACCATCAAGGCCAATCTCTCCGTGGGCCTGCCCCTCGACCTCCAGATCTACGAGCGGGACTCGCTGCGGAAGGGCGTCCAGCGGCGCATCCGGGGCAACGACGCCTATTTCCAGACGATCAGCCACGGCTGGGGCGACGCGCTCAAGCAGGCCTTCGACTCGCTGCCCGACCTCGTGTTCTGACATGCGCGCCTATGTCCTGGGCGACATCCACGGCCAGATCGACCAGCTTCGTCGGGCGCACGCCCTGATCGCCGCCGACCGCGCCCGCACGGGCGAGGACGCCCCGATCATCCATCTGGGCGACCTGACCGACCGCGGCCCCGCCAGCCGCGACGTGATCGACTATCTCCTCGCAGGCCCCGTCGCGGGCGGCCGCTGGATCACGATCCGGGGCAACCACGACTTCATGTTCCGCCTCTTCCTCGACGACCCCACGGTGCAGGACCCGGGCCTGAACCCGGCCTACACCTGGCTCCACGACCGCCTGGGCGGACGCGACACCCTGCGCAGCTACGGCGTGGACGTGGCCGAGGACCGCCCTGTCGCCGACCTCTGGGCCGAGGCGCAGGGCCGCGTGCCCCTGCCGCACCGCGTCTTTCTCGACAACCTGCCGCTGCTCCACCGGACCGAATCCGCCGTCTTCGTCCATGCCGGCATCCGCCCCGGCGTGCCGCTGATCGCGCAGGAGCCCACCGACCTCATGTGGATCCGCCAGGGCTGGCTCGACGACCGATCCGACCACGGCCCGCTCGTCGTTCACGGCCATACCGCGCTCGACGCGCCGGTCCACTACGGCAACCGGGTGAACCTCGACGCGGGCGCGGGCTACGGCCGCCCCCTCGTGCCGGCGGTGGTCGAGGGGCGCGACGTCTGGCTCCTGACCGAGGAAGGACGCGACCCCCTCCTCCCGGACACCGCCCCGGCTATTTGAGCCGGATGGCGAAGTGCTTGCGGACCGGTTCCTCGACCCGCCAGGTGCCCTTGAACCCCGCCTCGACCACGAAGGCATCTCCGGGCGTCAGGGTCACGGGCTCGCCGCCGTCCTCGGTGATGACGATGCGCCCTTCGAGAAGGTGGACGAACTCGTAGGCGGCGTAGGTCGTGTGCCAAGTGCCCACCGTGGACTCCCAGGTGCCCGAGATGACGGTCCCGTCGGCGGCGGTGTGCTGGACCCAGGTCCTCATGCCGGGGTTCCCCTCCAGCTTGACCCAGCCCTTGAGATCCTCGGTCATCGGCTCGCCCTGCGGCTCACCCAGGCGCGTGACGTTCGGCATGGCGCTCCCTCCCCTTGCTGGCCGACCCGACATGGGCCTCCAAGTCACCGTGCAGAAAGCCCCCGTGCCGCTCCCCCGTCAATGGCCTCCCCCTGGCAACGTTTCCTTAACTGGACCGCGCGCTCCTCCCCCGGTTCGCGCAACACCCGGGTGGACGGGTTTACACTGGCATCGGATCGGAATTGGAATCGGTCCGACCAACAAGGGGGACATCATGGAGCAATGCTGGCGCTGGTTCGGGCCGCGTGACCCGATTCCGCTGTCGCATGTCCGGCAGGCGGGCGCGACGGGCATCGTGACGGCGATCCACGAGCACTACCGCGGCGAGGTCTGGCCCGAGGAGGCCATCGCCGAGCGCAAGGCAATCATCGAATCCGCCGGCCTGCGCTGGTCCGTGGTGGAAAGCATCCCCGTTCCCAACGCCATCAAGCTGGGCGGCGCCCCCGCGCAGGAGGCGACCACCGCCTTCGCCGAGACGATGCGACGCCTCGCCCATGCGGGGCTCAAGACCATCTGCTACAACTTCATGCCCGTCGTGGACTGGACGCGCACCGACCTGCGCCATCCCATGCCCTCGGGCGGCCTCGCGCTCCGCTTCGACATGACGGACTTCGTGGCCTACGACGCCTTCATCCTCGACCGCCCCGACGCCAACCGGGACTACGGCGAGGGCCTCCTCGCCGCCGCCGAGGCCCGCGCCGCAGCGCTCACGCCCGAGCAGGTCGAGCGGCTCGAACGCACCATCATCGCGGGCCTGCCGGGCGCCGAGGACAGCCATAGCCGGCAGGGCATCGCCGCCGTCATCGCCCGCTACCGCGACCTGAGCCCCGACGACCTGCGCGCCCACCTGCGAACATTCCACAAGACGGTCATCCCCCTCGCGCGGGAGCATGGCCTCCGCCTCTGCATCCATCCCGACGACCCGCCCTTCCCGCTCTTCGGCCTGCCGCGCGTGGTGTCCACCGCCGCCGACCTCGACGCCATCTTTGGCGCGGTGCCGGACCGCGAGAACGGCCTGACCTTCTGCGCGGGCAGCTTCGGCGCGCGGGCCGACAACGACCTGCCCGCGATGCTGGAGGCGCATCTCGACCGCGTCCACTTCGTCCACCTGCGCAACGTCAGCACCGACCCCGACGGCAGCTTCGTCGAGGACGATCACCTCGTGGGCAACGCCGACATGGTGCGGCTCCTGGCGCTCCTCCTTCAGGAGGAGGTCCGCCGCCGCGATGAAGGGCGAGCCGACGATCTCATCCCCTTCCGCCCCGACCACGGACATCTCCTCTTGGACGACCAGGACAAGACCACGCTCCCCGGCTACTCGGCCATCGGACGCCTCAAGGGCCTCGCGGAACTGCGCGGCATTCTCCAGACGCTCTCTCACCCGACCTACGGAGTCCTGCAATGACCCGCTTCCAGGGCCAGACCGCGCTGGTCACCGGGTCGAGCGGAATGGGCCTCGCCTCGGCCCTCCGCCTCGCCCGCGAGGGCGCGCGCGTCCATCTCTGCGGCGTGGACGAGGGCCTGAACGACAAGGCGCGCACGGCGGCGGGCGACCTGCCCATCGCCGTCCGCCGCGTCGACCTCACCCGTGACGAAGAAGTGGAGGCCTGGGTGCGCGAGGCGGCCGCGGCCGATGGCATCGACCACCTCGTCAACGCCGCCGGCATCCAGACCTACGGCGACCTGGATACGACCACCGTCGCCGACTGGGACAGGGTCATGGCCGTCAACCTCCGCGCCTTCTTCACCGCCAGCCACTTCGCCTGGCCCCACCTCAAGGCGAAGGGAAAAGGCGCGATCGTCCATATCTCCTCGGTCCAGGGCTTCGCCAACCAGCGAAACGTGCTGGGCTACGCCACGACCAAGGGCGCGGTGCACGCCATGACCCGCGCCATGGCCGTGGACTGTGCGCCGCACGGCGTCCGCGTGGTCTCGATCAGCCCCGGCTCGATTCGCACTCCGCTTTTGGAATTCGGCGCGAGCCAGCTCGCCGGGCCGGACGGCGACCCCGAAGAGGTGATCGCCATGTTCGGCCGCGCCCATCCCGTGGGCCGGATCGGGACGGCCGAGGAGGTCGCCAATCTCGTCGCCTGGCTTTGCTCCGACGAGGGCGCCTTCGTCACCGGCACGGACGTACGGATCGATGGCGGCCTCACGGCCCAGCTCGGCGTCTGACGACTCCCGAGGCCGCGCCATGATCCCGCCGTTCCGGCGGCCCTCGGGCCGCCACGCCCGTCCCTTGCCCCGATCAGCCCCCTGCGAGACGACCGAACCAGCCCTTGGGCTGCACCGGCCGCTTCTCGATGGCCGCCACGAAGCGCTCCACGAATCCGTCCGCCACCTTGCGGGCAGCCATCTCCACGAGGAAGTTCGGCATCTTGGCCAGCTTGCCCCCCAGTTCCGCACAGATGGACCAGGAGAGGCAGGTGCCGCGGCCTTCGGGGCGCAGCCGTATGCGCGCGGCCCCGGTGGCGTGGCCCGCCCCGCCGCCCGACCCGCCCCCGGTCAGGAGGCAACTGCGCGCCGGCTCGACCTCGGTCATGTCGAAGCGACCGGTCATCCGGGCCTCGATCCCGCCGACCGCCCGCGCCACCGTGATGTCGTAGCCCGTCTCCGGGCTCCCGGTCATGGTCTCGCAGCCGGGGATCAGCGCGCGCAGGAAGGCCGGGTCGGTCAGGGCGGTCCAGACCGCCTCGGGCGGCGCGGCGACGAGCTTCTCTCCGGTCAGCTGCATGACGGTCCTCCCTTGGCCCACCAAAATAGCCCGGCGGATAGTCGACGGCTAGGGGCCGAGGTCCGGCACCGGCCCGTCGCGTCCCGCCCGCGTCCAGGGCCGATCGCCCGACACCTCCTCGGCCGACACAAGCCTCAACGTCCCGTCCTCCACCCAGCCGGCCACGGCTCCGGTGCGCGCCAGGACGTCCGGGTCGAGCACGAGGCAGGGTCGCGCCCCGGCAGCCTGATCGGTCACGAGCAGATCCGCGCCACCGCACCCCGCGATTCCCGCCAGCGCCTTGGCTCCACGGACGAGCAGCACGGTCCGTCCTCCGACCGAGGCGCCGTAAAGACCATCGCCCCGATCAAGGCCAGGCCGTCCCGCCGCCTCGTCCGGCCCGGCCAGATCGCCGTCGTTCTCCAGCCAGCGCGCGACAACGAAGCTGTCGCCCGTGGGGCGCGACAGCGCTCGCCCGGCTTCGCCCTGCACCGCCAGGGTCCCGCCGGAGGGCGCGATCAGGAGATCGGGCCGTCCCGCCCCGGCCCAGAGCCCGAGCGCCAGCGCCATGCCCGCGGCCCCGCCCCAGCGCATCCGCCCGCGCCAGAGGATCAGGAGCAGGCCCGCCCCGGTGAAGAGCGGAAGGACCACCGGCGGCGGGGCCATGACGCTCGTCGCGGCCCCCTCCAGCCCCGCCACGAGGTCAGCCACGAGCAAGATCCAGCGGCAGCCAAGCTCCAGGATCAGGAGCGCGGGCTGGGTAATCCCGAGCCCCGCCCCAAGGCCAAGCAGCGCTGCACCCGGCATCACGAGAAAGCCCATGGCCGGCGCCGCGAGGACGTTGGACAGCAGGCCGTAGGCGGCGAAGCGGTTGAACTGCGCGCCGGCGTAGGGCGCCGTGGCCAGCCCCGCCACAAGGGAGGACAGGACCAGCATCGCAACAGGCGCCGCCCAGCGCCAGCGCCCGTTCCCTGTCCAGTTGGCCCGGCCGAGGATCACGCTGAGCGCCGTCACGGCCGCAAAGGACATCTGGAATCCCGCGTTCATCAGGCTCTCGGGCCGAAGTACCAGCACGATCAGCGCCGCGATCCCGACCGAGCGCAACGTGATCGCCTGCCGGTCGCAGAGCACCGCCCCGAGCATGACCGCCACCATGACGAAGGCGCGCTCGGTCGCCACGTCGCGCCCGGCGAGCGCGAGATAGAAGGTCGCCACCGGCAGCGCGACCAGCGCCGCCATCTTCTTACCGTTCACCCGCAGGGCCAGCGGCGGCACCAGCGCCACGGATGTCCGGACCAGCCCAAAGACAAAGGCCACCAGAAGGCCCATATGCGTCCCCGAGATCGAGACGAGGTGATACAGCCCCGAGTCGCGCATGACCTCGTTGGCCTGGGCCGAGATCCCGGAACGGTCGCCCGTCGCCATCGCCGCGGCGAGGCCGCCCGCATCCCCTTCGATCCGGGCCTTGATGCCATCGGACAGGCGCATCCGAAGCCGATGCAGCCACAGCCCGCCTCCGGGCGGCGCCCGGGTCAGCACGGGGGACTGGGTGTAGCCCACGGCCCCCAACCTTTCGAACCAGGCGGCGCGGCGGAAGTCGAAGTCTCCGGGCTCGGCCGGACCCGAGGGGGGCGCGAGATGCCCGGTCAGCATCACGACGCGCCCCGGCTCGGCCACCAGCCAGCGCTGGTCACCCCGCAGGGAGATGCGCACCCGCTCGGGCCTCCGTGCCGGATCGATGCCGTCCAGCACCACCCGGTCGAGCGTCAGCCGCAGCGCGTCCGAGGCCGAGCGGTCGATCTCGACGATCCGGCCTTCGATGGGGCCGTAATAGCGGAACTCCAGAACCGGCGCGGCGACGACCCAGGCGCGATGGCCCGCCAGCCCGACCCCAGAGGCGACCAGCGCCAGCACCCAGGCGAGTGGGACGAAGCCCGAGGGCAGGCGCCGGGCGAGCAGCAGGCCCAGCACACCGGCAAGAGCCACCGCGATCCAGCCGGTCTGGCCCGGCTCTGCCGGCAGGGCGAAGTAGAGGCCCATCCCCGTCCCCAATGCCACGGGCGCCCAAGGCAGGAGATGCCCCCTCTGCGCCAGCAACCCCGCCTCGGCCAAGGCGAGCAGGTATCGGAGATGCCCCGGCCCTGCTGCCGTCCCCGAGGCGTCCCCCGCAAGGTCCACTTGTCCTGCCCTCAACCGCTCAGTAATCCGCAGCCGCGAGACTAGACCCCGAATGGTGAACGAGAGGTTAACCGACATGCCCGACACGCCGATCGTGACCCGCTTCGCGCCCTCGCCCACGGGCGCGCTCCATATCGGGGGCGCCCGCACGGCGCTCTTCAACTGGCTCTTCGCCCGGGGACGCGGAGGCACCTTCCTCCTGCGGATCGAGGACACCGACCGCGCCCGCTCCACGCCCGAGAACAGGCAGAAGATCCTCGACGGCCTGACCTGGCTCGGCCTCGACTGGGACGGCGAGCCCATCAGCCAGTTCGAGCGCGCCGGCCGCCATGCCGAGGTCGCGCGGGAGATGCTGGCCAAGGGCGCGGCCTACAGGTGCTTCGCCACGCCCGAGGAGATCGAGGCCTTCCGCGAACAGGCCCGCGCCGAGGGTCGTTCGACCCTTTATCGCTCGCCCTGGCGGGACGTGCCCGAGGCCGAACACCCTGATGCACCTTTCGTCATCCGCATCAAAGCCCCGCGGGACGGGGCGACGACCATCCGCGACGCGGTGCAGGGCGAGGTCACGATCCAGAACGACCAGCTTGACGACATGGTGGTGCTGCGGGCGGACGGCACGCCGCTCTACATGCTGGCGGTCGTGGTGGACGACCACGACATGGGCGTGACCCATGTGATCCGGGGTGACGACCACCTGACCAATGCCTTCCGCCAGAAGATGATCTACGAGGCGATGGGCTGGCCGGTCCCCGTGATGGCGCATGTGCCGCTGATCTTCGGGCCCGACGGCAAGAAGCTGTCCAAGCGCCATGGCGCCACCGCCACCGCCGATTATCAGGCGATGGGCTATCTTGCCTCGGCGATGCGCAACTACCTCGCCCGCCTGGGCTGGAGCCACGGCGACATGGAGGTCTTCACCGACGAGGAGGCCATGGCCGTCTTCTCGCTTGATGGAATCGGCAAGTCGCCTGCCCGGTTCGACTTCAAGAAGCTGGAGAACCTGTCGGGGCAGCACATGGCGCGCACGCCCGACGACAGACTGTTGACGGAGCTCGACGCCTTCCTTGCGGCCACGGGCCAGCCGCCCATCCCCGGGGTCCATCGGGAGCGGTTGAGTAAGGCCCTGCCTTTCGCCAAGGCCAAGGCCCGGACGCTTCCGCAACTTCTGGAGCAGGCGCACTTCGCACTTGTCGAGCGCCCCCTCGACATCGACACGGCCGCGGCCAAATCGCTCGATCCGGTATCCCACGGTATACTGGCGGATTTGACGCCGCGTCTGCGAAATGCTAGCTGGGACCGCGAGGCCCTCGAGGGGGTCGTGGCGGCTGGGGCACAGGCGCACGGGACGACGCTCGGCAAGTTGGCCGGACCGCTTCGGGCGGCGCTGGCCGGACGAACCGTGGCGCCCAGCGTGTTCGATATAATGCTGGTCCTCGGCCGGGACGAGACCATCGCGCGACTTCACGACACCTTAGCACGCCAGGGGTAGAGAGACCGTGGAACAACAGAGGGGCGCCTTCATGGCCGACAACAGGACCGCCACGCTCACCATCGACGGCAAGGAATATTCCCTGCCGATCCTGAGCCCCACCGAGGGGCCCGAATGCCTCGACATCCGCAAGCTCTACGGCCAGGCGGACGTCTTCACCTACGATCCCGGCTTCACCTCGACGGCGGCCTGCGACTCGACCATCACCTTCATCGACGGCGACCAGGGCATCCTGACCCATCGGGGCTACCCGATCGAGCAGCTCGCCGAGAAGTCGCACTATCTCGAGGTCTGCTACGTCCTCCTGTACGGGGAACTCCCCTCGGCCGCCGAGCTCGAGAAGTTCGAGAGCACGGTGACGCGTCACACCATGATCCACGAGCAGATGCACAACTTCTTCCGGGGCTTCCGGCGGGACGCGCATCCGATGGCGACCATGGTGGGCGTGGTCGGCGCCATGTCGGCCTTCTACCACGACAGCCTCGACATCAACGACCCGCGCCAGCGCGAGATCGCGGCCTACCGGTTGATCGCCAAGATGCCCACGATCGCGGCGATGGCCTACAAGTACTCGATCGGCCAGCCCTTCGTGTATCCGCGCAACGACCTCGACTACGCGGCGAACTTCCTGCACATGTGCTTCGCCGTCCCGGCCGAGCCCTATGACGTGAACCCGATCCTGGCCCGCGCGATGGACCGGATCTTCACGCTGCACGCCGATCACGAGCAGAACGCCTCGACCTCGACGGTGCGCCTCGCCTCCTCCTCGGGTGCCAACCCCTTCGCCTGCATCGCGGCGGGCATCGCCTGCCTTTGGGGCCCCGCGCATGGTGGCGCCAACCAGGCGACACTCGAGATGCTGCGCGAGATCGGGACCGTAGACCGCATCCCCGACTTCATCGAGAAGGTGAAGGACAAGTCGTCGAACGTGCGGCTGATGGGCTTCGGCCACCGGGTCTACAAGAACTTCGACCCGCGCGCGAAGGTGATGAAGCAGACCGCCGACGAGGTGCTGGAACTGCTGGGCGTCCACGACAATCCGCTCCTCCAGGTCGCGCAGGAGCTGGAGCGCATCGCGCTGCAGGACGACTACTTCGTGAGCCGCAAGCTCTACCCCAACGTCGATTTCTATTCCGGCATCATCCTCGAGGCGATGGGCTTCCCGACCTCCATGTTCACGCCGATCTTCGCCCTTGCGCGCACCGTCGGCTGGATCTCGCAGTGGAAGGAACAGCTCGCGGACCCGCAGCTCAAGATCGGTCGCCCGCGGCAGCTCTATCTCGGCCACTCGCTGCGCGACTATGTGGAGATCGAGAGCCGCTGAGGCTCTCGATCATCCATCGACACCACGGCCGCCCAACCGGGCGGCCGTTCTCGTTCATTAGATCGCAAGTCAGCGCCCTAGAAGATCGTCGAGACGGGCGCGTTCTTCGGGTGACAGGCCCTCGGCTTCCGGGGCGGCGCTGCGTCCCCGGACAACGGCCCATCCAATGCCGAGCCCCGCCAGAAGCATCAGCGGCCCGGCCAGCCAGAGGACGAGGTTGGCGCCCTCCGCCGTGGGGCGGAGAAGGACGTATTCCCCGTAGCGGGCGACCACCGCCGCGCGGATCTGGTCGTCGCTGTCGCCAGCCACCAGCCGCTCGCGCACGAGGAGGCGG
Source organism: Rubellimicrobium roseum (assembly GCF_006152145.1). Classification (GTDB taxonomy): domain Bacteria; phylum Pseudomonadota; class Alphaproteobacteria; order Rhodobacterales; family Rhodobacteraceae; genus Rubellimicrobium; species Rubellimicrobium roseum. The sequence continues at coordinate 95,676 of NZ_VDFV01000004.1, forward strand.
ATGTCGCGGGCGACCTCGGCGTGGGACTCGTCGATCGACTCGTTGCGGCAGACCGGGCAGCGCAGTCCGTCCGAGATCGTGCGGGCGCGGGCCTCGAGTGCGGGATCGTCCAGGACCTCGCCGGGCTCGACGGCGAGCAGCATCGTGGGCCAGAGGAGGAGCGCGAAAAGAAGCCCGCGCATCATTCGGCCGCCACGACCGCACCCCGAGGCGCCTTGGCCGCGCCGGCCGCGACGCGCAGGCGCCGGTCCGAAAGCGACAGGACGCCACCCAAGGCCATCAGGATCGAGCCCCCCCAGATCCAGTTCGCGAAGGGCTTGACGTAGGTGCGGATCGCATAGCCGCCGTCCTGCTGGGGGTCGCCCAGCACGACATACACGTCACGGAGCACGCCGTTGTCAATGGCGGCCTCGGTCGTGGGCATGGCGGCCACGGGGTAGAAGCGCTTTTCCGGGTGGAGCCGCGCGACCTCGCGCCCGTTGCGCATGACCGTCACGTCGCCCATCAGGCTGCGGTAGTTCGGGCCAGGCACATCGTCGACAGCGTTGAGCGTCAGCGTGTAGGCACCGACATCGAAGCTTTGGCCGAGCTGCGCGGTGCGGATGTCCTCCTCCTGCCAGGCCATCAGGAGCGAGATGCCGAGCATGGTGATCCCGAGGCCCGCATGGGCGACGGCCTTGCCCCAGTCGGCGCGCGGCAGCCGCAGGAGGCGCGAGGCGCCCGAGCGGCCGGTGCGCTGCCAGAGGTCCACCGCCGCGCCGGCGATGATCCAGACGGCCAGAGCGGCCCCGACAGGTGCCAGGATCGAACGGCCCGTGCTCAGGGTCCAAGCCAGCGCCGCGACGGCGAAGGCCAGCAGGAGCGCCGGCAGCAGCACCCGCAGGCTGCGGGACAGGTCGCCACGTTTCCAGGCCAGGAGGCTGCCGACCGGCAGGACGATCGCGAGGACGACCATGAAGGGAGTGAAGGCAGCCTCGAAGAAGGGCGGGCCGACCGACAGGGTGCGGCCCAGGATCATCTCGGCCACGAGGGGCCAGAGGGTGCCCACGAAGACCACGAAGGCCGACACCGCGAGCAGGATGTTGTTGAGGACGAGCCCGGCCTCGCGGCTCACCACGCCGAAGACGCCCTTGGCTTCCATCGCCGAAGCGCGGGCGGCGTAGAGCGTGAGCGCGCCGCCGGTGAAGAACGCCAGGATCGCCAAGATGAACACGCCGCGCGTCGGATCGGTGGCGAAGGCATGGACCGAGGTGATGATCCCCGAACGCACGATGAAGGTGCCGAGCAGCGAGAAGCCGAAGGCGAGGATGGCAAGAAGGATCGTCCAGCTCTTGAGCGCCTCGCGCTTCTCGACCACGATGGCGGAATGCAGGAGCGCGGCGGCCAGGAGCCAGGGCATGAAGCTCGCGTTCTCGACCGGGTCCCAGAACCAGAAGCCGCCCCATCCCAACTCGTAGTAGGCCCACCACGAGCCCAGCGCGATGCCGATCGTCAGGAAAATCCAGGCGGCGAGCGTCCAGGGGCGGACCCAGCGCGCCCAGGCGGCGTCCACCTTGCCTTCGATGAGCGCGGCCACCGCGAAGGAGAAGGCCATCGAGAGGCCGACATAACCCAGGTAGAGGAAGGGCGGATGGAAGGCGAGGCCGGGGTCCTGCAGCAGCGGGTTGAGGTCGCGACCGTCCATCGGCGCCACGTCGAGCCGCAGGAACGGGTTCGAGGTCAGGAGGATGAACAGGAGGAAGGCCACGCCGACGCTGGACTGGATGGCGAGGACGCGGGCCTTGAGCGGCAGAGGAAGGTTCTGGCCGAACCATCCCGCGGCGGCGCCGAAGCCAGCCAGGATCAGGATCCAGAGGAGGAGCGAGCCTTCGTGGTTCCCCCAGACGCCGGAGATCTTGTAGAGCCAGGGCTTGGCCGAGTGCGAGTTCGCGTAGACGAGCTGCACCGAAAAGTCCGAGGCCAGGAAGGCCCAGGTGACCGCCACGAAGGAAAAGGCGATCAGGAGGAACTGGGTGGTCGCCGCGGGGGCGGCGAGTTCCATCCAGCCGCGCCAGCCCTTGTGGGCGCCGACCAGCGGCACGACCATCTGGATCAGCGCGACCCCGAGGGCGAGGATGAGGGCGAAGTGTCCGAGCTCTACGATCATGGGATGCATATACCGGTTGAGCCCCGTCGCATAAAGCGCCGAGCGACGGGGCAGATCGTCACGGGCGGCCCCCGCGCCAGTCGGCGAGCGCGGCATTGGGACCGGGGACGAGGGTGTCGAGGGTGAGCGTCGCATCCGGCCCGGGCGCGGCGACGGCCGGGGTGCCGGCGGAAGGCGCGGGATCGGGAACCGGGGCGGCCACCGACAGGATCTCGCGCTGGAACTCCTGCGCATGGGCCTGGACTCGGGCACCAAAGTGCAGCGACAGGACGGCGCCGACCAGCCACCACAGCGCCTCGGGCATCCGGGCCAGCGCCTCCATGCGGGCGGCGAACCAGTCGGGTGCGATCAGGGCGGCGGCGAAGAGGGCCAGTGTGCCGAGCGTGGCGAGCGGGCGCGGCAGGCGGTTCAGGGCGTCCACGAGCCGGTCGAAGGCGGCGCGTGGGCGGGCGTCGAGCCGCAGCACGGGGGGCGGCAGGCCCTGCGCCTCGGCGTGACGGCGGAGGCCTTCGGCGATCTCCAGGGATCTGGGAGCGGCCAGCCAGCGGAGCGGGTTCGTGGTCAGCGCCATGCCTTGGTCCTTTCGCGGTGCTCGGCCTCGGTGAAATGGTAGCGGGGGTGGATGAAGGACTCGGCCCGGGTGATCCAGCCGCCCTTGCCGCCGTCGCGGCGCCGGCAGAAGGCGCGCGAGACCGGCCGGCGGTCGCCTACCGCGTAATAGTAATTGCGCCGGGCGATCCCGTAGGCGCACGCGATGTGGTTGGGCGCGGCCTGGGCGGCGGCGCGGGCGGCGGCGGCGGTCCGGGAGCCGATCACGCCGTCCACGGCGCAGGGGAAGCCCATGTCGTTCAGCATCCGCTGAAGAAGCCGCACGGCCTGGCGGCCCGCGTTCACCTGCATGTCGAAGACGCCGGGCTGGAGCGCGGGCGGCAGCTCGTGGAGGCGCGGCGCGAGGAAGTAGTGCTGCACGAAGATGTCGGCCGCCTGTTCGGGCGTGAGGCGGCGCAGGTCGGCGGCGGTCGTGCGCCCGTCCCCGTCGAGGTCGAGGCGCAGGCGTTTCAGGGTGGCGAGCGTGACGCCGTGGTTCGTCTGGCCCCCGGGGTCGCCGGGGTGGTCGGACCAGCCGCCCTCTCGGGCGACGATCTCTCGGGCAATGTCATGGACGGATGGCATGGGGGTCCCCTGCTGTTGCGGCTGGGGACAGGTTCACATGCGAGGGTTAACGGTTTCTTCGACCACCGAACGGTCCACCCCCGATTCGCGCAACACCCCTAGTTGGTGACGGGCGCGGCCTGGTGCCCGGCGTCGGGCGCCTGGGGATCGACGTAGACGCCCTGGTCCTTGAGCGCGTCGATGACCTCCTTGGGCATGTAGGTCTCGTCGTGTTTGGCGAGGATCTCGGACGCCTCGAAGGTGCCGTCCACGTAGCGGCCCTGCCCGACCATGCCCTGCCCTTCCTCGAAGAGGTCGGGAAGGATGCCGGTGTAGGTCACGGGGATCGAGGCGCCGCCGTCGGTGACGCGGAAGCTGACGGTCTCGCCCTCGCCCCGGACGAGGCTGCCCTCCTCGACGAGGCCGCCGATGCGGAAGACCTCGGTCGCGACGGGCGGCTCGGCGAGGATCTGCGCGGGCGAGCGGAAGAAGTTGATGCCGTCGCGCATGGCGTAGCCGATGAGGCCCGTCGAGAGAGCCAGCGATCCCGCCGCGAGGACGATGATTTGGATGCGGCGCTTCTTCTTGAGGGGCATCATGGCGGGAACCTCAGGGGAAGATCGGGGCGAGCATCAGCCCCAGGGTTTCGTCGAGCCCGAGCATCAGGTTGGCGTTCTGGAGCGCCTGGCCCGAGGAGCCCTTGTTCAGGTTGTCGAGCGTGGAGACCACGAGAGTGCGGCCCGCCACCCGGTCGCCCACGACGCCCAGGTGGACGAAGTTGGAGCCCTGGACGTGGGACATGGCGGGCAGTTCCCCCATGGGCAGGACGATGCAGAAGGGCTCGTCGGCGTAGCGGGCCTGGAGCGCGGCGTGGATCGCCTGCGGGTCGCCCTTGACGTAGCACGAGGCAAGGATGCCGCGGTTCACCGGGACGAGGTGGGGCGTGAAGAGGATGCGGACCTCGCGCCCCACCAGCGCCGAGAACTCCTGGTCGAATTCGCCCAGGTGGCGGTGCCGGCCGCCCTGGCTGTAGCCGGCCACGTCCTCGGAGCGTTCCGCGAAGAGCATGTTCTCCTTGAGCGAGCGGCCCGCGCCGGAGATGCCGTTCTTGAGGTCGCAGACGATGTCGTCGAGGTCGATGAGACGGGCTTCGATGAGCGGACGCAGCGCGAACTGGACGGTCGCGGCGTTGCAGCCCGTGCCGGCCACGAGGCGGGCGGCGCGGATCCGGTCGCGGTAGAACTCGGTCAGGCCGTACACGGCCTCGGGCTGAAGCTCGGGCGCGACGTGGTCGGCGCCGTACCAGCTCTTGTAGCCCTCGGGGGTGAGGCGGAAGTCGGCGCCGAGGTCCACGACCTTGAGCTTCGGGGGAAGCTCCTTGACCAGCGCCTGGCTCAGGCCGTGGGGCAGCGCCACGAAGGCGAGGTCGATGCCGGAAAAATCCACCTGCTCGATGGTGGTGAGCCTGGGCAGGTCGAGGTGGCGCAGGTGGGGGAAGACCTGCGCCATGGGTTGCCCCGCCTTGCGGTCGGCCGTCAGCGCCGCGATGCGCATCATGGGATGCGTGGCGATGAGGCGGACAAGCTCCGCCCCCGTGTAGCCCGAGGCGCCAAGGATGGCGACGTTGACGGTCATGCGAGTCCCCCGTGAAGTCACAGGGGCAAATACGTCCTGACCGCCCCGCGCGCAACGGCGCAGGGTGTCGCGGAGAGGAGGACGTCAGCCGAGCGGCTTGCCGTCCTGCTCTTCCTCGAACATCTCGGCCACGACGGCGGCGGTGGCGGAAAGGCGCACGACGTCGCCGCCCTCGACCTCGGCCACGAGGCTGAGCGGGACGTAGTGGTGATGGTCCTGATGGCCCTGCCCGCTGTCCTTCTTGGTCAGCTTGATGCGGTCGCCCTCGACCGCGTCGACGACCCCGAGATGGACCCCGTCAGCGCCGATCACCTCGGCATGTTCGCGGATGCTGCCTGCGTCGATCATTCCACACGTCTCCCTTGGCTGCGGGCGCCGCGGAGAGCGGCCCCACCGAGGGGCGCAGATAGGGCGGGCGATGCGGCAGGCTACCAGGCGGGCTGGAACTCGATCCGGCGCCTGAGGAATTGGGTCGCCCGGTCCGAGACTTGGCGCGGCCGGCCGGTGGTCAGGAACAGCGATTCGGTGCCGGGCCCCACCATCTGCGGATGACGGCGGAGGTAGTCCGCGAGGCTTTCGGCCACGAGGTTCGCCTGGGAGAACACCTTGACCTGCGGGCCGAGCGCGTCCTTGAAGACGGGCTCCATCAGCGGGTAGTGCGTGCAGCCCAGGATAGCCGCGTCGGGATCGGGCATCTTGCGCCGGAGCGCCTCGACATGGGCGCGGACCAGCGTCTCGGCCAGGATCATGTCGCCGTCCTCGATGGCGTCGACGACGCCGCCGCAGGCCTGCGCCTCCACGTCGACGCCGATGGCGCGGAAGGCCAGTTCGCGCTGGAAGGCGCGGGAGGCGACGGTGGCGGGCGTGGCGAAGAGGGCGACGTGCTTGACGCCCACCTCGCGCGGGGGAGAGTTGTCGCCCCACTGCCGTTCGGTCAGGGCCTCGATCAGGGGGACGAAGACGCCCAGCACGCGCTTGTCGCGCGGCACCCAGGTTTCCTGCATCCGGCGCAGCGCGGCGGCCGAAGCGGTGTTGCAGGCGAGGATCACCAGGTCGCAACCCGCCTCGAAGAGACGGGTCGTGGCCTTCGTGGTGAGCTGGAAGATGTCCTCGGCGTCGCGGACGCCGTAGGGCGCGTGGGCGTTGTCGCCGAAGTAGACGAGCGGAACGTCGGGCAGACGCCGCTGGACCGCGTCCCAGACCGTCAGCCCGCCCAGACCGCTGTCGAAGATGCCCACCGCCATCGTGCGTCCCGTCCTTCCCTGCCCCGGCCCGCCTACGGCCGGAGTCCCTGGACCGGTCTTAGGGGGAGTCGCCGCGGAAATCCATCCGAGCCGTCGTGCCCGGCGGCGCCACCGGAACAACCAAAGCGTGTGATTGTCAGCCCATATTGGGCGGAGCTGCGCAAATTTTGCATGGCACCTTTGCAAGTGTCGTCACGACGACATAGCTGCGTGCTATAACAACAGGGCCCGACACGCGCCCCGAGGGACCACATGGACTGGGACAAGCTGCGCATCTTCCACGCTGTCGCCGACGCAGGAAGCCTCACCCACGCGGGCGACAGCCTGCACCTCAGCCAGTCGGCCGTCAGCCGGCAGATCCGCGCGCTGGAGGAAAGCCTTAACACCACGCTCTTCCACCGCCATGCGCGGGGGCTGATCCTGACCGAGCAGGGCGAGCTGCTGTTCGAGGCCACGCGGGCGATGAACAAGCGGCTGGAGGCCGCCGCCGCGCGCATCCGCGACAGCGAGGAGGAGGTCTTCGGCGAGCTGAAAGTGACCACGACGCTGGCCTTCGGGACGCTGTGGCTCGCCCCAAGGCTCACGAAGCTTTACGAGCGCTACCCGGACCTGAAGATCGACCTGATGCTGGAGGAGCGGGTGCTGGACCTGCCCATGCGCGAGGCCGACGTGGCGATCCGCATGAAGGAGCCGTCGCAGGCCGACCTCATCCGCAAGAAGCTCATGGGCATTCGGATCGGGCTCTATGCCTCGCGCGCCTATCTCGACCGCTCGCCCCCTATCGCGACGGTCGCGGACATCGCGCATCATCGCGTCATCACGCAGGGGCCCAGCTCGCCGCAGGTGACGGCGGGGGCGAGCCTCGCACAGCAGCTTCTGGGGCACGAGCCGCAGAGCCTCCTGACCATCAACAACTACTTCGGCGTGCTTCAGGCGACGCTGAGCGACCTGGGGGTGGGCGTCATCCCCGACTACATCACCGAGGACTTCCCCTCGCTCGTCCGGGTGCTGCCGGACGTGGAGTCGGTCGAGGTGCCGGTCTTCCTTGCCTACCCCGAGGAGCTGCGCCAGTCCAAGCGCGTCACCGCCTTCCGCGACTTCGTGCAGGAAGAGGTCATCGCCCACCGCCGCCGCATCCGGGACGCCGCCTGACAACCGGGAGGCGAGTTATGCGGGAACTGCATATCAGCCTTGCTGCCAGCGGTCAAGTTGAAGACTTGATGATGCCGAAGCTGCTCGTTATCTGCGCAGTCGAAGGTGACGATGCCTAGCGCTTGTCATCTTCACCTCCCTGTTGGACTTAGCCGGGCTCTTGAGCCCGGCTTTTTTTTCGCGCATCGCGGACCGAAGCGGCGCCTTGCCCTTCCGCCCGGCGCCGCTTGCCCCTAAAGCGCCGCGGAGCCAATCCAGCGGAGACCTCCATGCGCCCGGAACCCGAGATCACCCCCGAGCTCGTCGCCTCGCACGGGATCAAGCCGGACGAGTACGAGCGGCTGCTGGGCCTGATCGGGCGGACGCCGACCTTCACCGAACTCGGCATCTTCTCGGCCATGTGGAACGAGCACTGCTCCTACAAGTCCTCGAAGAAATGGCTTCGGACGCTCCACACCACGGGGCCGCAGGTCATCTGCGGTCCGGGCGAGAACGCGGGCGTGGTGGACCTGGGCGACGGCGACGCGCTGGTGTTCAAGATGGAGTCGCATAACCATCCCTCCTACATCGAGCCCTACCAGGGCGCGGCGACGGGCGTGGGCGGCATCCTGCGGGACGTCTTCACCATGGGGGCGCGGCCCATCGCGGCGATGAACGCGCTGAGCTTTGGCGAGCCGTCGCATCCCAAGACCAGGCGGCTGCTCGCGGGCGTCGTGGAGGGCGTGGGCGGCTACGGCAACGCCTTTGGCGTGCCGACCGTGGGCGGCGAGGTGCGCTTCCATCCGGCCTACAACGGCAACTGCCTCGTGAACGCCTTCGCGGCCGGCCTCGCGCGCTCGGACGCGATCTTCTATTCGGCGGCCTCGGGCGTGGGGATGCCGGTCGTCTACTTGGGCGCCAAGACGGGCCGCGACGGCGTGGGCGGAGCGACCATGGCCTCGGCCGAGTTCGACGACACCATCGAGGAGAAGCGCCCGACCGTGCAGGTCGGCGACCCCTTCACCGAGAAGCGCCTGATGGAAGCCTGCATGGAGCTGATGGCCTCCGGTGCCGTCATCTCGATCCAGGACATGGGCGCGGCGGGGCTGACCTGCTCGGCCGTGGAGATGGGCGACAAGGGCGGCCTGGGCATCCGGCTCGACCTCGACCGCGTGCCGGTGCGCGAGGAGGGGATGACCGCCTACGAGATGATGCTGTCCGAGAGCCAGGAGCGGATGCTCATGGTTCTGAAGCCCGAGAAGGAGGCCGAGGCGCGGGCGATCTTCGAGAAGTGGGACCTCGACTTCGCCATCGTGGGCGAGACGATCCCCGAGGACCGCTTCCTCATCCTGCTCGGGAACGAGGTGAAGGCGGACCTGCCGCTGTCGCAGCTGTCGTCCTCGGCCCCCGAATACGACCGGCCTTGGGTGCCGACCTCGGTGGCGGACGAAATGCCCGCCGTGCCGCGGATCGGGACCGTGGAGGCTCTCAAGGCGCTGCTCACCGATCCGACCTACGCCTGGAAGGGCTGGGTCTGGCAGCAATATGACAGCCAGGTGGGCGCGGACACCGTGCGCCGGCCGGGTCAGGGCGCGGGCATCGTGCGGGTCCACGGGACCGGCAAGGCCGTGGCCTTCACCTCGGACGTGACGCCGCGCTACGTGAAGGCCAATCCCGTCGAGGGTGGCAAGCAGGCCGTGGCCGAAGCCTGGCGCAACCTCGTGGCCGTGGGCGCGCGCCCCCTGGCGGCGACCGACAACCTCAACTTCGGCAACCCCGAAAAGCCCGAGATCATGGGCCAGTTCGTGGGGGCCATCCAGGGGATCGGCGAGGCCTGCCGGGCGCTGGACTTCCCGATCGTGTCGGGGAACGTGTCGCTCTACAACGAGACGGATGGACGCGCGATCCTGCCCACTCCGACCATCGGCGGCGTGGGGCTTCTGACGTCGCTGGACGGGATGATCGGCGGGCCCGCGCAGGAGGGCGACGCGCTGGTGCTGATCGGGGACACGCACGGGCATCTGGGCCAGTCGGCGCTGCTCGCGGTGCTGGGGGCCGAGGCGGGCGACGCGCCGCCGGTGGATCTGGACGCCGAGCGGCGCAACGGTGAGTTCGTGCTGGCCAACCGTGGCCTGATCCGCGCGGCGACGGACCTCGCGGACGGGGGCCTCGCGCTTGCCGCCTTCGAGATGGCCGAGGCGGCGGGAACCGGCGCGGTGCTGGAGCCGGGCGACCTGCCGACTCTCTTCGGCGAGGATCAGGCGCGCTATCTCGTGGCGACGACGGATGCAGCGGACCTGCTGGCGACGGCGCAGGCGGCCGGGGTGCCGGCGGTCCATGTCGGCCGCGTGGGCGGGGCCGACTTCCGCCTGGGGGGCGAGTCCGCGATGATGCTGGAGTTGGTGGCGCTCTGGAAGACGGCCTTCGAGAAGGCCGTCGTCTGAGGCGCTGGGCGGGCCTGCCCTACTTCTCGGGCTCGGGGAGCGGCAGGTCCTCCTGCACGGCGGGGTCGCCGAGGAAGCCCGAGGCCTTGAGGTCGGCAAGGCCCGGCAGGTCCGCGGCGCTTTCCAGCCCGAAATGGTCGAGGAAGGCGTCGGTGGTCACATAGGTCGCGGGCCGCCCCGGTGTCGGGCGGCGGCGGCCGAGCCGGACCCAGCCCAGCTCCACAAGCTGGTCCAGCGTGCCCTTGCTGACCGAAACGCCCCTGATCTCCTCGATCTCGGTGCGGGTGACCGGGCCGTGATAGGCGACGATGGCGAGCGTCTCGATCCCGGCGCGGGAGAGCTTGCGTTGCTCCACGATCTCGCGCGTGAGCAGGTGCCGCAGGTCCGGCGCGGTGCGGAAGGCCCAGGTCGCGCCCGCCCGGACAAGGTTCACCCCTCTCCCCTCATAATGCCGCCGCAGCCGGTCGAGCGCGGCGCGCGGGTCGCAGCCGGGCGGCAGGCGCTGGGCGATCTGGGCGGTGGTCAGGGGCTCGGTCGCGGCGAAAAGGATCGCCTCGACCATGCGCGCCTGCTCCTCTGGAGTCATGCGCGGGCCCGGAGATGGATAGGGGCGAAGGCGCCGTCCTGCCGTATGTCGGCCAAGCCTTCGCGCACCAGCTCCAGCGCGGCGGCGAAGGTGGCGGCGGTGGCGGCGCGGCGGCGGCGGCCGTCCTCGCCCCAGCCGGGGGGCAGCCAGTCGCGAAGGTCCGACCAGTCGGCCCAGTCGCCGATCAGCGGACGCAGGCGGTCGAGCGCCTCCTCCATCGTGTAGACGCCGACGCGGTCGAGGGCGAAGGGGCGGAAGTCGTCGCGGGTGCGCAGGCGGGCGTAGGCCGACAGGAGGTCGTGAAGGCTGCCGGTGAACTCGACCCGGCGCGTCTCGGTGGCGGTCTCGACCCAGCCCTTGGCGAAGACGTCGCGACTCAGGCGGGGCTGCTCCAGAAGGCGGGCGGCGGCGGCGCGGAACGCCTCCAGCCGGGCGAGGCGGAAGGCGAGATCGCGGGCCATATCCTCGGCCGAGGGTTCCTCCTCGGGCGCCTCGGGGAGGAGGAGGCGGGATTTCAGGTAAGCGAGCCAGGCCGCCATCACGAGGTAGTCGGCCGCGAGTTCGATCCGCTCGCGCGCGGCGCGCTCGACGAAGGCGAGATACTGCTGGGCGAGCGCGAGGATGCTGATTTCGCGCAGGTCGACCTTCTGGCTGCGGGCGAGCGTCAGGAGAAGGTCCAGGGGTCCCTCGAAGCCGCCCACGTCGACGACCAGCGCCTCGGGGGCCGGCGGGCGCGCCAGCGTGGCGCCGTCCATCAGGCCGCCTCGGGCACGAGGTCGGCCAGTTCCTCGACCAGCGCGGGGATGTCGGCGGGCTCGGGCGGGCGGCGCAGCGCCAGCGCGCGGATGGCCCGCCCGGTCGCCGCCTCGGTCATGGCGGGCGTGGCCGAGGCCACCTGCTCCATTCCCGGCCGGTCGCCCTTGCAGTGGAGCACGAGGTCCACCCCGGCGGCGATCGAGGCCGCGGCACGCTGGGCCATGGTGCCCGACAGGGCCTCCATCCCGATGTCGTCGGTCATCAGGAGGCCGTCGAAGCCGATGTCCTCGCGGATCAGGCGGATGGCCTCGGGCGAGGTCGTGCAGGGCCGATCGGGGTCCACCGCATCGAAGACGATATGCGCGGTCATGCCGATGGGCAGGTCGCGCAGGGCCCGGAACGGAGCGAAGTCGCGCGAGGCCAGCACCTCGCGCGGGGCATCGACCCGGGGCAGCGCGAGATGGCTGTCCACCACCGCCTGCCCATAACCGGGAATATGCTTGAGCACCGGAAGCACGCCCCCGGCCAAAAGCGCCTCGGCGCAGGCACGGCCGGCGGCGACCACGGTGGGGATGTCGGGGCCGTAAAGGCGGTTGCGCAGGACCGGATGGGTTCCGGCCTCCAAGAGGTCGGCCAGGGGCGCGCAGTTGACGTCGATGCCGACGTCATGGAGCTCGCCCGCGATCAGGCGGTTTCGGACCCACTGGGCGCGCACGGGATGGCTTGCCTGCTCCATCTGGTCGAGCGCCGGGATGTAGGAGCGCCAGTGGGGGGGACGGAGCCGTTGGACGCGGCCCCCCTCCTGGTCGATCAGCACGGGCGCGTCGCGACCCACGGCGTGCCGAAGCTCTGCCGTGAGGCGACGGAGTTGATCGGGCGAGTCGACATTGCGGGCAAAGAGGATGAAGCCCCAGGGGTCCGCCTCGCGCAGGAAGCCGCGCTCCCAGTCGGTCAGGGCGAGCCCCTCGACGCCCAGGATCGCGGCCATGGGCATCAGTCGGCCCTCACCGGGATGCAGTCGGCGCTCTCGGCCGTGAGGGCGGCGCACAGGCGGTTCGCGTCCGAGCGGTCGGCAAAGCCCGAGGCGCGCAGGCGATAGAAGGTACGCCCGCCGCTCTGGGCCTCCTGGATGACGCGCTCCTTGTCGCCCAGGAACTCGCCGAACTCGGACTGGAGGCGGTCCCACTCGGCGGCGGCGATCTCGGCCGAGTCGAAGGCGCCGAGCTGGATCAGGGCGGCGCCGGCGGGAACGGCGGCGCTTGCGGCCGGCTCGGGCGCAGGAGCGGCGGCGGCCGGCGCGGGCTCGTCGGCCGCCTCGGCTGCGGTGCTGAGCACCACCGTGCGCGCTGGGCGGGTGAGCGGGCGGAGAGCGGCGGCCACGCCGGGCACGTCGGCGGGGATCACGGCGACGGTGGCGACCGGAGCCTCCTCGGCGGGCGCGGCAACGGCCGGGACGGCCGTGCCGGCGGCTTCGGGGGCGATCTCGGCCGTGGCGACCTCGTCGGCCGGGGCGGGCGCCTCTGGCGGGGGTGGCGGGATGATGACGGTGGCTTGGGGCAGCTCGGTCGCGGCGACCGACGCGGCTTGGGCCAGCGCGGACGGGGCTTCGACCGACCCGGCGGGCGTGGGCAGGGTCGCGGCCACGGTGCCGCGAGCGCCGATATCCTGCATCTCCTCTAGCGTCAGGGCGCGGTTGCTGGGCACGATGGCCACGGGCGAGCCCCCCGGCACCGGCGCGTCGGGCGCGTCCGAGGCGAGCACCTCGCCCTCCTCGGCGCGGGTCTGGAGCACGACCTCCATGTCCTCCTCGGCGAGGCCGGGGGTGGGCGGCGCGAGCATGAGCACGTCCGAGGGCGGCGCGGCGGTACCGGCGGCCGGGATCTCGTTCACGGCCAAGCCCTGCGAGGGCACCACCTGCCCGCCCGGATCGCTCGGCTGGACGCGCATCGGCCCCTCGGCGGCGGCGACGACCGGAAGGCCCAGCACCTCGCGCAGGACGACCTTGTAGCCCCAGACGCCGATCCCGGCGACGAGAGCCAGTGACAGCGCCCCGCCCAGCCCCCAGGCGAAGAGCCGCGCCTTGGCGAGCGGGCCGCCTTCGGCCGCGTTGTATTCCGCCAGCGCGGCGTGGGCCGAGGACGCGCGCGGTGCCTCGGTGGGCTTCTGGGGGCCGAACCGCTCCGCCCGCGGACCGGTCGCCCTGGGGTCGGGGCCGCGCGCGGCCCGGGTGTCCCGGGACGCGCTGAGCGCGCCGAAACTGGAGTTGGCGGTCCAATCAGCCATAGCCGTGCCTCACACTGCTCTGTTGCGCGCCCGGAAACGGCCGGGGTCGCCTCTTGCCTCGGGGACCCGGCCGCGGCGCGCTTCAGCGCATCTCGTTGACCGGGGTCACGCCAAGGATACCGAGGCCCGAGGCGATGACAACGGCGACCGAGCGAACAAGGGCGATCTTGGCCCGCGATGTGTCGGCGTCGCCCTCCTGCAGGAAGCGAAGCGAGGGGTCGTCGTTGCCGCGGTTCCAGAGCGAATGAAAATCGCTTGCCAGATCATAGAGGTAGAAGGCGATCCTGTGGGGCTCCATCCCCTTGGCGGCGATCTCCACGAGGCGGGGCCATTCGGCCAGCGTGCGCAGGACCTTCAGCTCGGATTCGTGGCCCAGGCGCGACAGGTCCACGGTTTCCAGCAAGGCAACATCGACCTCGATTCCCGCATCGCGCGCCTTGCGCAGGACCGACTGGGCCCGGGCATGCGCGTACTGGACGTAGAAGACCGGGTTGTCCTTGGACTGCTCCAGCACCTTGTCGAAGTCGAAGTCGAGCGGCGCGTCGTTCTTGCGCGTGAGCATCGCAAAGCGCGTCACGTCCGGCCCCACCTGCTCCACCACGTCGCGCAGCGTCACGAAGGTGCCCGCGCGCTTGGACATCTTGAACGGCTCGCCGTTCTTGAGGAGCTTCACGAGCTGCATCAGCCGGAATTCGATCGGCACGCGCCCGTTGGTGAGCGCCGACACCGCCGCGCGCATCCGCTTGACGTAGCCGCCGTGGTCGGCGCCGAAGACGTCGATCAGCAGATCGTAGCCGCGCTGGGTCTTGTCGTAGTGATAGGCGATGTCGGGGGCGAAGTAGGTCCAGCTCCCGTCCGACTTCATCACCGGGCGGTCCACGTCGTCGCCATGCGCGGTGGAGCGGAACAGCGTCTGCTCGCGCGGCTCCCAGTCCTCGGGGAGCTTGCCCTTGGGGGGCTCCAGCACGCCTTCGTAGATGAGGCCCGCGGCCTTCAGGCGGCCGATGGCCTCCTCGATCTTGCCGGTGCCGTAGAGGGCCTTCTCGCTACTGTAGATGTCCATCTGGACGTTCAGGAGCGCGAGGTCGGCCCGGATCATCTCCATCATGGCGTCGGTGGCGAAGTCGCGCACCGGCACCAGCCATTCGGATTCGGGCGCGTTCAGGAGGGCGTCGCCGTACTTCTCCTTCAGCGCCTCGCCCACCGGCACGAGGTAGTCGCCGGGATAGAGGCCCTCGGCGATCTCGGGACTGAGGCCGTGAGCCTCGCGGTAGCGCTCGAAGGCGCTGCGCGCCAGCACGTCGACCTGCGCGCCACCGTCGTTGATGTAGTATTCCCGCGTGACGTCCCAGCCCGCGAAGTCGAGGAGACGGGCCAGCGCGTCGCCGAAGACCGCGCCCCGCGTGTGGCCCACATGCATGGGGCCGGTGGGATTGGCCGAGACGAACTCGACGTTGACCTTGCGCCCCTGCCCCATCGTCGAGCGGCCATAGGCGGGATCGGTCAGAACGGCGCGGACGATGCCCTGCCAGACGGCGGGCGAAAGGCGTAGGTTGAGGAAGCCGGGACCGGCGGGCTCGGCCGAGAGGATCCGGGGGTCCTCGCGCAGCTTGTCCGCCAGCGCGTCGGCGATGGCGCGGGGGTTCTGGCCGGCGGGCTTGGCCAGAACCATCGCGGCGTTGGTCGCCATGTCGCCGTGGCCCGGATCGCGCGGCGGCTCGACGGCGATGGCGTCGGTCGAGAGCCCCTCCGGCAGGCGCCCCTCGCGCGCGAGCCGCCCCACGGCATCGAGGACGAGGGAGCGGATGTCAGTGAAGAGGTTCATGATGAGGCTCGCGTGCTTGTTCGGCGTCGGGGCCTACCATGAGCCGGCAGGGTTAAGGAAGTCCTGCGGCACCGCACGGTGGTCGGGGGATTCGCGCAACACCTTCGCCCGGCGACGGGGAAGGCCGACCTTATTTTGAACATATGTCAGCTTGATTTTTAACTAACAGGTGACGAATAATGGATTTGTGTGGCGCCATCCCGGCAGACTCGGGCGGCGCGGGTTCAGGGGGTATATGTCGATGCTGTTTCGTGGCGTCAGCCGGATATTCGGGCAATCGCGGCAGAACGACGCCGCAACGGTCGATCCGCATGCCGGGATCGAGGGCGCGGCCGCCCCGGTGCCGGTCGCGCGTCGAGTCCTGGACGACTTCCACGAGGCTCGTCTGGTCGACCGGAGGGCGGGCGTGGCGCGGCCGTTCGACGGTCCCGGCGATGTCGACACCGAGGGTCCCGCCGCGGCGCTGGAAAGCGTCCTGAAGGCCATCGAGGCCATGGCGGCCGAACTGGGGCTGGAGGATGCGCCCAAGGATATCGTCGTCACCACTCGCAGGGAGTTCCAGATCCTGCGCTTCCGCGAGACCGACCCGGAGACCTATGTGTTCGCCCGGCTGGACCGTGAGGGCGTGGCGCTGCCCGAGGCCCGGCTGCGGGTCAAGGATCTGGAACTGACCCTGGGGACCTGAGGTCCGACCGGCTCGGCCCCGCATCCCTGACGGTCGGTCGGGGCAGAGGGACGGCCCGAATGCGACCGAGCGATCGTGAATGGAAACACCGGCAATTATAACCAGAAATTGTTTCGATTATTTCACCCCTGATCGGATACTATGGATTGCGGCGTAATTTGTCACTAATCAGGCACAGAAAGGCGGAGTCGTGGAGAATTTGCCATGTTAAGCTTCATTCGTTCCCATGTTTCGGCCAAGCGTGAACGGGACGCGGCGCAGGAGGCTGCGTCCCGCCGGATAGAGAATCGGTTCGACTCGCTCGCCTCGACGGGCGAGCCGGGCGACGATCCGACGGGCTCGCTCGTGGTGGGGCCTCGGCCGGTGAGCGTGACGCGCCATGGCCGGACAATCGATCTGGCCTAGAAGGCTCCGGTGTCCGGGCCGTGGGCGAGGACACCGCGCTGAGAGCACAAGCCTGGACAGCCTTCGCGGCGCGCCGGTTTGGTGCAGTGATCTGACGTCATGAAGTGGCAAGCGCCGACCTATGGGCGGAAGGCGCCGTCGCGCGAGCGTGACGCCAGATGGGCGGGCCCGCGTGACACCGGCAGGACTATTAGGCCCGCGCTGCCGCCTGCGGGCTTCGACCGCGCCGCTGAGGTCGCAGGACCGGAACCGTCCATCGTGGCGCGGCGATGCGCGCCGGGAGCCGGAGGGTCGTCCTCTCCCTACCCTCGAAGCGCCCGCGTCCGTTCCACCATGTCGCTGCCCAGGAGGCGCTGGTGCGTCTCGATGGCGAAGCGGTCGGTCATGCCCGCGATGTAGTCGGCCACGATCCGGGCCAGCGCCGTCTCGTCCTGCGCCTCGGAGACGTCCTTGCGCCACTGCTTGGGCAGTTCGGTGGGATTGGACATGAAGAGCGGGAAGAGGTCGCGGACCACGCCCGTCACCGCCTGCCGCATCTCGACCACCTTGGGCGCGCGGTACATGCGGTGGAACAGGAAGGTACGGATCACCTTCAGGTCCTCCCAGAGCCCCGGCGAGAAGCGGATCACCATGCGTCCGGCGGTGCGGATATCCTCCACGTCGCGGGGGTCGAGCTCGGTCAGCGTGCGCCGGGCAAGCGTGATGACGTCCTCGACCAGCACGCCGAAGAACCGGCGCAGGGCCTCGTGGCGGCGGCGGTAGTAGTTGAGGCCCGGATACCTGCGGTCGACCTCGGCGAAGTTGTCGCGGAGCACCGGAAGCTCGGCCAGTTCGTCGGTCGAGAACAGCTCGGCGCGCAGGCCGTCGTGCAGGTCGTGGTGCGAATAGGCGATGTCGTCCGACAGCGCCGCCACCTGCGCCTCGGCGCTGGCATGGGTGTCGAGCCGCAGGTCGTGGCGGGCGTTGTACTGCTCCAGAGCGTATGGCGCGGGGCGCGGCACGGGGCCGTTGTGCTTGGCGATGCCCTCCAGCGTCTCCCAGGTCAGGTTGAGGCCGTCCCATTCGGCGTAGTGGCGTTCGAGCGAGGTGACGATGCGGATCGCCTGGGCGTTGTGGTTGAAGCCGCCATAGGGGGCCATCAGCTCGTTCAGCGCGTCCTCGCCGGTGTGGCCGAAGGGCGGGTGGCCCAGGTCGTGGGCGAGCGCCACGGCCTCGGTCAGCTCGGTGTTGAGGTTCAGGGCGGCCGAGACGGTGCGGGCGACCTGCGCCACCTCGATGGAGTGCGTGAGGCGCGTGCGGAAGTAGTCGCCTTCGTGCTCGATGAATACCTGGGTCTTGTGCTTGAGGCGGCGGAAGGCCGAGGCGTGGATGATCCGGTCGCGGTCGCGCTGGAAGGGAGAGCGGAAGTGGCTCTCCTCCTCGGGGTAGAGGCGGCCGCGGCTTTGGGCGGGCAGGCAGGCGTAGGGGGCGTGCATCGATGGATTCCCAGGAGCTTCCCTTTCGATCCTAAGGCGTAGCGGCCGGAATGACAGGGCCCCCGACAGGGGGGTTGCCGCCGGGTTCCTGGAGCCGCGCGTTGACGCGGTGCAGCATGGGTCTACCTGAGCGGCTGGAAGCGAAGACCCCGGATGGCCAGCGAAGACCCCAGCAGCGACGACCCCAGCGACGGCAAGGCGGATTTCTCGGTCCTTCAGGCCGCGATCGCGCGTGCGCTGGCGAAGGAGCGGCAGGCGCGGCTCAGGACCGCCGGGGACGGCGCGCCGGACCCGGGGCCCTCGGGGCCGCCGGACCTCGGAGCGCTGGAGATGGCGATGGGCCGGGTCCTGACCTCCGAGGAGCGCGAGGCGATGCGGCCATCCCCGGCCGCGCACCAGGCTCCCCGCCCCGCCCCGCCCGCCGCGATGCCTGAAGGAATGCCCGTGGTGGCTCCCCGGGACTTCATCGAGCGGCTGCGGCAGGAAGAGCGCGAGCGGCAGGCGCGCGGCCTGCCCAAGGTGCCGCCACCCGAATCCGAGCCGCCGCCCAGCTATGTCCCCGAGCCGCCTCCGGGCGCGGCCCCGACGAGCCGGAGCCGCCCGGAGCAGGCCGCCGTGACGGACAGGGCGCGACCCAGCTCGCCCGCCCAGCCCGCGCAAGCGGAGCCCGCGAACGTGATACCCGTCCCGGTGGCCGCTGCCAACGCGGAGCCTCGGGGGATCGAGCCGACCGCCGCCAGACCGTCGGCTGCGCCGGAGCCGTCCTTGGGCGATGCCGCCCGGGCCCTGGCGGGCGCGGCGCGGCGCGCGGGCGGGCGGCAGGTCGAGGCGCTCCGCTCGGGGCTCAGCCGTGTCGCGGCGCCGGGACGTCCCCGGCCCACGCGCCCCGAGCCTGTTCCGGCCTCGCCCCCGCCGGCGCGACCGGCGGCCCGGCCGTCCCGTCCGGCGCCGCCGCGCGCCGCCCAGGCGATCCGCCGCGGCTGGCGGCTCTTCCTGAGCTCCCTTCTGTTCCTTGCCCTGGGCGCAGGGGCCACGCTGGTCGCCGTTTGGATGGTCGTGCGCGAGGTGCCGCTGGCCGAGGTCCTGCCGCCCGCCGAGGAGCCGAGCCTGCTGGTGGAGACGGCGGACGGCGAGGTGCTGACCACGCGAGGGGCCTACCGGGCGCCGTTCGTCCCGCTGACCTCGATGCCACCCTTCCTGTCCGAGGCGGTGATCGCCGTCGAGGACCAGCGCTTCCTCGATCACCGGGGCGTCGACTGGCGGGGGATCGCCCGCGCCGGCCTGCGCAACCTGCGCGCGGGCGGCGTGGTCGAGGGCGGGAGCACGATCACCCAGCAACTCGTGAAGATCCTGTATCTCGGCCCCGAGCGGACGCTGGCCCGCAAGCTGCAGGAGGCGGCGCTGGCGACCCTCCTCGACCGGCAGCTCGGCAAGGAGCGCATTCTCGAGCTGTACCTCAACTCGGTCTACCTCGGCTCGGGCGCCTATGGGGTACCGGCGGCGGCGCTGTCCTACTTCGGCAAGCCGGTGGACGAGCTCACGCTGCCCGAGGCGGCCCTGCTCGCGGCCTCGATCCAGCTTCCGTCCCAGGTGAACCCCATCGCCGACCTGGGGGCGGCGCAGAATCGGGCGGCTCTGGTCCTGACGGTGATGGAGGATCAGGGCCGCATCGACGAGGCGACGCGGGACCGGGCGCTCGCGCAACTGGCCGTGCTGGCGCCGGCCCCGCCCGCGTCCCGGTCGGGGAGCTACTTCGCCGACTGGGTCCTGCGCGAGGTCGAGGCGCTGCGGGGCGCCGCCGCAGGTGGGGTCCAGGCCACCGCGACGCTGGATGCCAACCTGCAGGCCGACGCGGAGCGGGCCATCCGCGAAGTCATGGCCGAGCGCGGGCCCGCCGCCGGGGCCACGCAGGCGGCGCTGGTGGCCATGACCCCCAACGGGCGGGTGCGGGCCATGGTGGGCGGGCTCGACTACCGCCAGAGCCAATTCAACCGCGCCACCGATGCGCGGCGCCAGCCGGGCTCGACGTTCAAGCTTTTCGTCTACATGGCCGCGCTGATCCGCGGTGCCTCGCCCGATGACACGATCGAGGACCTGCCCATCGAGATCGAAGGCTGGACGCCCGAGAACTTCGACGAGCAGAGCCACGGGACGGTGACGCTGGCCGAGGCCTTTGCCCGGTCCTACAACCTCGCGGCCGTTCGGCTCGCGCAGGAGGTGGGCATCGACAACGTGGTCGAGGTGGCACGGCGCTTCGGGATCGAGACGGAGCTGAGGCCCACCCCCTCGCTTGCGCTCGGGACAGCCGAGGTGACGCTCCTCGACATGACCGAGGCCTATGCGGGCCTGTCGCTGGGGCGGGTGCCGGTACGGGCCACGGGGATCGAATCGATCCGCTTCGGCGAGGAGGAGCGGACGCTGGGCGTGATCGGCACCAACGACCGCGAACAGACGCAGCTCAATCGCACGCGGGGGCCGATGATCGACATGCTGCGCGCCGTGGTGGCCGAGGGCGGCACCGGGCAGGCCGCGCGCGTCCCCGACCTCGACATCGCGGGCAAGACCGGCACGAGCCAGGACAGCCGGGACGCCTGGTTCATCGGCTTCGTCAACACGCGGGGGCTGGTCGTCGGCGTCTGGGTCGGGAACGACGACAATTCACCCATGGACGACCGCACCACGGGAGGCAGCCTGCCGGCCGAGATCTTCCAGCGCTTCCTCACGCTGGCCAAGGAGCGCCGGGACCGCGAGCGGGCCGCCGAGGATCGCTGACGCCGCCCCCGTTGAGCAGGGCGCGGCGGAGGCCTATATCCGAGAGGTCACGCCCCGGAGGCCCGCGCCCATGTCCTTCCAGATGCCCATCGTCCCGCCCACCGTCACCCCCCGCGCCTATGAGCGGCTGCGGGAGATCGGCGCCTCCGAGCAGGGCAAGGCGTTGCGCGTGGCCGTCGCGGGGGGCGGATGCTCGGGCTTCCAGTACGAGATCGCGCTCGACGAGCCCAACTCCGACGACCTTGTCCTGTCGGCCGAGGGGGAGACGGTGGTGGTGGACCCGGTGTCCCTGCCCTTCCTCGCCAACGCCCGGATCGACTTTTCCGAGGAGCTGATCGGAGCGCGATTCGTGATCGACAACCCGAACGCGACGGCGTCGTGCGGCTGCGGGACCTCCTTCTCCATCTGACGCGGCTGGGCTAGGGTCGCGGCCATGAAGATCGCGACCTACAACATCAACGGCATCCGCGCTCGGTTCGACACCGTGACCGCTTGGCTGTCCGAGCAGGCGCCCGACGTGGCGCTCCTCCAGGAGATCAAGATCGTCGACGAGGCCTTCCCGCGCGAGGAGATCGAGCGGCTGGGCTATCGCGTCGCGACCCACGGCCAGAAGAGCTTCAACGGCGTGGCGATCCTGTCGAAGCTGCCGCTGGAGGACGTGGTCCGGGGCCTGCCGGGCGACGACACGGACGAGCAGGCGCGCTGGATCGAGGCCACGGTCATCGGCGAGCGGCGGGCGGTGCGGATCTGCGGGCTCTACCTGCCCAACGGCAACCCGGTGCCGGGTCCCAAGTACGATTACAAGCTGGGCTGGATGGAGCGGATGAGGGCGCGGGTGCGCGACGTGATGGCCGCCGAGGAGCCCGCCGTCTTCGCGGGCGACTACAACGTCATCCCCGAGGCGCGCGACGTGCGCAGGCCCGACGACTGGCGCGAGGATGCTCTGTTCCGGCCCGAGGCGCGCGCGGCCTATCGACGGCTGGAGAACCTGGGGCTCTACGATGCCATCCGGGTTCGGACGCCGGCGCCGGGGCTCTTCTCCTTCTGGGATTTCCAGCGCGGGTCGTGGGAGCGCGACAACGGCATCCGAATCGACCATCACCTGCTGACTCCGCAGGCCGCGGACCTGCTGCGCGACGCCTGGATCGAGAAGGAGGCGCGCGGCGGCGTGAAGCCGTCGGACCATGTGCCGGTCTGGATCGATCTCGACGCCTAGGCCTCGGGCTGCGTCGGACCCTGGCCTTTTGTCAACTCATTCCGGGACGCGACTGCGGAACCCTGAGCGGACTGTTGCCGTTGAAGCGGCATATACCCTCACGGCTTCGTCAGGAGCAGCCTCATGGCCCCCCGCCTTCCGGTCGCGGCGTTCGCGCTTGCGGCGACAGCGTTCCTTTGTCCCATCGCCGCCGAAGCCCAGTGCCGCACCGCAAGCACGGGCGCGCGCTGCGTTCGGGTGCTGGACGTGCCCGCACGGCCCATGGACGTGTCGAACGTGGCCATGACCAGCGCCTCGACAGCGACGCCCCTCACCCGCGTGGGGGACGTGCTGCCGCGAGGGGAATACTCCATCATCCTCAACGCGGACTACTACGGGCTGCCTCCGGTGTCGGACGGCTGGGTCTACATGCGGGTCGGATCGGACGCCTTCCGCGTGGACTGGCGGACGCATGAGGTGCTGGAGCGCGTGACCGACCGGGCGGCAGCGAACTTCTAGCCCTCGCGCGTCACGTCGAAGCGGTAGAGCCAGTCGAGGCGCCGCAGGAAGGCGTCAGGCGCGAGCCGGCCCAGGGCGCCCAGCCCCAGATGGGCCACGAGCCGCGCGGGACCGGACAGATGATAGTTGCGTGCATTGGCGTTGGCGGCGGCGATGGCGCGGGTCACGCGGGGGCGGCGCTGCGCCTGATAGGCGTCGAGATCGCCCCGCATCGCCTCGCGCGCGAGGACCCAGGCGTCCTCCAGCGCGAGGTTGGCTCCCTGCGCGAGGAAGGGCAGCGTCGGATGCGCGGCATCGCCCAGGAGGACCGCGGAGCCGTCGTGCCAGCGTTCGGGGATGGGGTGCCGGAACAGGCCCCAGCGGCCGACCTCGCCCACGCGGTCGAGGATGGCGGCCAGCGCAGGCGCCGCGTCGGAAAAAGCGCGGCGGAGCGCATCGGGGCTGTCGCGATGGTGCCAGCCCTCCTCCGACCAAGCGGCCTCGGCGCGGACGGCGACAAGATTCAGGCGTCCGTCGCGGAGCGGATAGGTGACGACATGACGATCCGGCGCCATCCAGATCCGCGCCACCGGCTCCTGCCGCGCGGGGACGAGCGCGCGCCAGGCGACCTGTCTGGTGAAGAAGGGCCGATCGCCGCCGACGAGGTGTCGCCGGACCACCGAATGAAGCCCGTCCGCGCCCACGATCAGGTCGGCGGCGATCTCCTCCCCATCGCCAAGGCGGACGCCCTCCCGCGTCACCTTGGCTACCCGCGCGTCGGTGCGGATCGGCAGCCCGGCCGCGCGCACCGAGTCGTGCAGCAGGCCCAGCAGGTCGGCCCGGTGGAAGAAAAGGTAATCTCCGCCGACCCGACCAAGATCGAAGTGGGCGATCCGGCGACCGGAAAGGGCGTCGTGCGGCTCGACGGCCTGCGCTCGGAGGCTGGCAGCCTCTGCCGCCTCGCCCAGGCCCAAGGCCCGGAGCACCGCCGCGCCGTTCGGCGTGATCTGAAGACCCGCGCCCACCTCGGCGAGGGCGGAGGCCTGCTCCAGCACCCGGACCGTGGCGCCGCGCCTTGCGAAGGCCAGCGCGGCCGCAAGGCCCGCGATCCCGCCCCCGACGACGAGAACGTGGCGCGGGGCCCGGCCCGAGGTCATGTCAGTCGTCCCGGTGGACCTTCTCGCGGCGTTCGTGGCGCTCCTGCGCCTCGAGCGTCATGGTCGCGATGGGGCGGGCATCGAGCCGCTTGAGCGAGATAGGCTCGCCCGTGATCTCGCAATAGCCGTATTCGCCATCCTCGATCCGGCGCAGCGCGGCGTCGATCTTGGACACGAGCTTGCGCTGACGGTCGCGGGTCCGGAGCTCCAGCGCGCGGTCGGTCTCCTCGCTCGCGCGGTCGGCGATGTCGGGGATGTTGCGCGTCGAGTCCTTCATGCCCTCGATGGTGTCGAGGGACTCCTTCAGGATCTCGTGCTTCCAGGCGATGAGCTTTCGGCGGAAGTATTCGAGCTGCCGCTCGTTCATGAAGGGCTCACCCTCGGCGGGACGGTAGTCCTCCGGTAGGAATACTTCGGCTTTCATGGTTGCTCCCCTGTCGGCCGAGAGACTGGCGCGTTAGGTTCACCAGTCATCCGGCTTTCCCTGCTGTCTGGGGGGCTCCTACACCCCCCGCCCCTCGGTGTCACGCCCCGATTTCGTGAGATCGCGTGGGCACTTGGACACCGAAACGAGGCGAAAAATTGACCCTCCGCCACAACCTATGCTATGGCAGCGGTTTCGAATGCGGCACGTCGGAATTGTTCGGCTCGATTGTGGCAGGCCGGCAACGGACCGGCGCGGCCCCGCGACCCGCGACCCGGGCTGGACGGCCCGGCCCGGCCGCGCTACCGCTCGGTCCGCCGGCATCGAGGAGGGCGTGCGTCATGATCTATCCGTTGGGGGGCCTTCTCCTGGGCGCGCTCCTGGGCTGGCTTCGGGCGCGGCAACTGGGCGGCAAGCGGCTCGACCTGCTTCAGTGGGCGGTGGTGGGGGCCATCATCGGCGGCCTGATCGGAACATTCGTGCTGATCTTCATTCAGCGGAGCTACGTCGGCAACGCTTGAGACGAAGGGCGCGGCCCCCCATATCGGGGCCATGCTCAAGTTCCTTCCCCTGTTCCTGACGCTCGTCGCGGCCGTGCTCTACGCAAGGTTCCTAGCCTGGAACACCGCGCGCGAGCTGGACCAGAAGTCGGCCGAACTGGTGGACGCCGGGCTGCGCCCCGTCATGGCGCGGCTTGCGCAGGCGCTCGACCTGCCCAGGGTCAAGGTGCATCTGTACGACGTGCCGATGATCAACGGGCTCGCCTCGCACGACGGGCGCATCTTCATCACGCGCGGCTTCTACGACCGCTTCCGCGCGGGACAGGTCACGGCCGAGGAGATGGCGAGCGTGGTCGCGCACGAACTGGGGCACGTGGCGCTGGGCCACTCGCGGCGGCGGATGATCGACTTCACCGGGCAGAACGCGGTACGGATGGGCTTGGCCATGGTCCTGGGGCGGCTCCTGCCAGGCCTGGGGGTCTGGATCGCGCAGGGGCTGATGAGCCTGCTGATGGCCGGGCTGTCGCGGCGGGACGAGTACGAGGCCGACGCCTATGCCACGGCGCTGCTCATCAAGGCGGGAATTGGCACGGGGCCGCAGAAGTCGCTGTTCCGCAAGCTGACGGCGCTCGCCGGGCGAGGCGCGGACCAGGTCCCGGCCTGGCTGCTGACCCATCCCAAGACCGAGGAGCGCATCGCCGCCATCGAAGCCAACGAGAGGCGCTGGCTCAGCGGGCCGGACGCTCCTGCCTGAGCGACCAGGCGCCATCCTCGCGCACGTAGAAGCGGGCGGCCAGCCCCGCGCCGGTGAGCGCCTTCCACTGCGCGCGCGCGACCCCCAGAACCTCGGGGTCGGCGCCATCGAAGACGACGCAGACGCGGGCGGCGGCCCGGGCCTCGGTCTCCGTGACAGGCGCGCCGTCGAGAGTCATGAGGCAGTCGCGACCTCCCGTCCCCGCCCCCACCGTCAGGAGGATCGGCTGCAGGTCGTCATTCGGCCCGCCCGCGAGGCCATGGGGGCGAAACTCGTCCCCGGGTCCCCAGAGCGCGAGATCGAGCCGCTCCATGCGCTCGCGGTCCTCACCCCGCACCTCGACGCGCCAGCCCTTGCCCAGCGCCATGTCGAGCATGCGCGGCAGCACCGCCTCGGGCGAGTCGCCGTTGAGCTGGTAGAAGAAGGCTTCGGCCATGGCCTTCCTTCGGTTCCAATATCCCGGGGTGAGCGCGGAACGCGCGGGGGGCAGAGCCCCCCTACCTCGCCTCGTAGCGATCCGCGATCAGGCGGTTGAGCGCCATCACGCCCCATCCGGTCGCCCCCTTGGGCGCAAGCCTCGTGTCCTGCTTGACCGAGGCCACGCCCGCGATGTCGATGTGGCACCAAGGCGTGCCGTCCTGGATGAAGCGCTTGAGGAACTGCGCCGCGGTGATGGACCCGCCGTCGCGACCTCCCACGTTCATCATGTCGGCCACCCGGCTCTTGAGCTTGGCGTCGTAGGCCTCGCCCATGGGCATCCGCCAGGCGCCCTCGCCCTCGGTCCTGGCCGCCGCGACCAGCGCCTCGGCCAGCGCGTCGTCGTTCGAAAAGACGCCCGCGTTCTCGTGGCCCAGCGCCACGATGATGGCGCCGGTCAGCGTGGCGAGATTGACGATGCCCGCGGGCTTGAACCGTTCCTGCGCGTACCAGAGCACGTCCGCGAGCACGAGGCGGCCCTCGGCGTCGGTGTTGATGATCTCGACCGTGTCGCCCTTCATCGAGCGGACCACGTCGCCTGGACGGGTCGCGGTGCCCGAAGGCATGTTCTCGACGAGGCCCACGAGGCCCACGACGTTGGCGCGCGCCTTGCGCAGCGCGAGCGTGCGCATGACCCCGGCGACGACGCCCGCGCCGCCCATGTCCATGGTCATGTCCTCCATCCCACCCGCGGGCTTGATAGAGATGCCGCCGGTGTCGAAGACCACGCCCTTGCCCACCAGCGCGAAGGGGGCCTCGTCCGCGCCGCCGTTCCAGCGCATCACGACCACCTTGGACGGGCTCTCGGACCCCTGCCCCACGGCCAGCAGGAGCCGCATCCCGAGCCGGTCGAGGTCGGATTCCTCCAGCACCTCGACCTCAAGGCCGAGGTCGCGGAGGCCTTCGAGACGGCGGGCGAACTCGGTGGTGGTGAGCACGTTGGCGGGTTCGTTCACGAGGTCGCGCGTGAAGAACACGCCCGAGGCCACGGCGTCGAAGGGTCCGAGGCGGTCGCGCAAGGTATCGGGATCGTCCACCATCAGCGTCACCGGACCCTTGGGCTCGCGCGGGACGGTCTTGTGGTCGGAGAACTCGTAGGCCCGGAGCGTGAGCGCCATGGCCAGATCTTCGGGGCGGGCAAAGCCCGCCAGGGCCACGGTGAGCGCGCCCGTCCCGCGCATCTTCGCGAGCGTGGCGCCGATGGCGCGCGCCTCGGCGGCAGTGGGCTTCTTCGGGGCCTTCACGACCAGCAGCCCTTCGGCCGCGAGGCTGGCCGGAAAGGCGAGGAGCGTGGCCTCGCCGGGCTTGGCCTTGGCCCAGGCGGGCGAGGCCAGGAGGCGCGACACCGCCTTGCGCGTGAGGCCGTCCACCTTGCGGGCGGCGGCGTTCATCCGCCCTTCGGCCTCCACGACGATCGCGAGTCGGCCCTCCGCGCGGGCGAGCGCCTCGGGGTCGGACGCGGCAAGGGTGAGGGCGACGGTGTCGGTCATGGGCGCTTCCTCGGTGATGTGACAGAGCGGTTCGTAGCCCGCCCCCCGGAGAAGGGCCAGACGAAGGTTCAACCCGGCCGCGTTCCGGGGTAAGACCGGGCGACGGGCAAGAGGGGCGACGGGTGGGCCGCATCGACAGATACCTGCTGTCGCAGCTGATGGCGATCTTCGGGCTGGCCTCGCTGGTGCTGGTGCTGGTCTACTGGATCAACCGCGCCGTCGTGCTGTTCGACCAGCTCATCGCGGACGGCCAGTCGGCCTGGGTCTTCCTGGAGCTGACGGCGCTGGCGTTGCCGGCCATCATCCGGCTCGTGCTGCCGCTCGCGGCCTTCGTAGCAGTGCTTTATGCGCTGGCCCGCCTGTCGGGCGATTCGGAGCTGACGGTGGTGCAGGCCACCGGCGCCTCGCCCTGGAGGCTGGCGCGGCCGGTGCTGGTCTTCGGGCTGATCGTGGCGGGCCTCATCTCGGTCCTCACGCATGTCCTGACGCCCCTGGCGCTGGGTCGCCTCAACGACCGGCAGGCCGAGATCGCCCAGACCGCCACCGCGCGGCTCCTGCGTGAGGGAGAGTTCATCTCGCCCACCTCGGGCCTGACGCTCTATCTCCGCGAAGTCACGCCCGAAGGCGAACTGCGCGGCCTCCTCCTCACCGACACGCGCGACCCGGCCGGAAGCGTCACCTACACCGCCGCCTCGGCCTATCTCGTGCGGGGCGCCGGGGCGCCGCAGCTCGTCATGGTGGACGGGATGATCCAGCAACTCGGGGCCGAGGGGACCCAGCTCCTGACCACGACCTTCACCGATCTGGCCTACGACCTGGGCCCTCTCCTCCAGGTCGATTCCGGCGACAGGCGCGGCACGCGCGAGCGCTCCACCTGGGAGCTGCTGACCGACCGGGCACGGGTCGCGGAGGAGACGGGCAGCTCGCCGTCCGAGATCCTGGCCGAGGCGCAGGACCGGGTGGCCGAGGCGCTGCTCGCCCCCGCTGCCGCCCTGATCGCGCTGGGCAGCCTTCTTCTGGGGCAGTTCAGCCGCTTCGGCGTCTGGCGGCAGGTGATCGGGGCCATCGTGCTGGTCATCCTCGTCAAGGGGATCGAATCGGGCGCCGTGCAGGCCGTCCGGTCGGAGCCCACGCTCTGGCCGCTGCTCTACGTGCCGTCTCTGGCCGGCGGGGCGATCGGCCTCGCGCTCCTGGCGCTGGCCGGGAGGTCGCGCTGCGTGCGCCGGACGGAGGTCGCATGATCCTGGACCGCTACCTCGCCCGCCGCTTCCTGCGGACCTTTCTCGGGACGCTGGCGGTGTTCTTCGGCATCCTCGCGCTCATCGACCTCGTGGAGCAGATCCGTCGCCATTCGGACGACGTGGACGGGCTGGGCCCGGTGCTGGCGCTGACGCTTCTCAATGTCCCGGCGAGCCTCTACGAGATCCTGCCCCTTGTCATGATCATCGCGGCGATCACGCTGTTCCTGGGCCTGGGCCGCTCCTCGGAGCTGGTGGTCACGCGCGGCTCGGGCCGGTCCGCACTGCGGGCGCTGCTGGGGCCGGCGGTAGTGGCGCTCCTGTTGGGCGCGCTGGCGGTCGCGGCCTTCAACCCCATCGTTGCGGCCACCTCGCGCGAGTATGAGTCGCGCCTCGACCGGCTCGAGGGCGCCGAGGAGGCGCTGGCGCTGGCGGGCGACGCGCTGTGGCTGCGGCAGGGCGGACCTGCGGGGCCGGCGGTGATCCGGGCCGAGCGGTCGAACCTCGACGGCACGGTGCTCTCGGGCGTGACCTTCCTGACCTACGACCCCGACGGCCGTCCGCGCGAGCGGATCGAGGCGCAGGACGCCCGGCTCGAAGGGGGACAGTGGGTGCTGGGCGGGGCCAAGCTCTGGCGGCTCGGCGCCGCCAACCCGGAGGCCGAGGCCGAGACCCACGAAAGCTGGACCCTGCCCTCGACCCTGACCGCCGACCAGATCCGGGACAGCTTCGGCGAGCCCTCGGCCATCCCGATCTGGGAACTGCCGCGCTTCATCGCCCGGCTCGAGGAGGCGGGCTTCGCCGCGCAACGCCACCGCGTCTTCCTGCAAATGGAGTTGGCGCAGCCGCTCTTCCTTCTGGCGATGGTGCTGGTGGCGGCGGGCTTCACGATGCACCATCAGCGCGGGCGGCGAACGGGGGTCCTGGTGATGGGCGCGATCCTGATGGGCTTCGGGGTCTACTTCCTGCGGAGCCTGTCGCAGATCCTGGGCGAGGCGGGCAACGTGCCCCCGGCGCTCGCGGCCTGGGCGCCGCCCGTCGCGGCCATCGGCCTGGCGCTCGGGCTTCTTCTGCATCTGGAGGAAGGATGAGGCGGCTTCTCGCGCTGCTTCTGGCGCTTCTGCCCCTGCCCGCGCGCGCGCAGGACAGCGCCGTGCTGGTCGCCGACAGCCTGTTCGTCACGGCCGAGGAGCGGCTGGTCGCCACCGGCAACGTGCAGGCCTTCCATGACGGCACCGTCCTGTCGGCGTCGCGGATCACCTACGACCGCGCCGCCGACCGCCTGGCCATCGAGGGGCCGATCCTGATCCGCGACGCGGACGGGACGGTGCTGACGGCCGAGCGGGCGGACTTCGACCCCCGGCTGGAGGACGGGCTGCTGCGCGGGGCGCGGCTCGTTCTCGAACGCCAGCTCCAGCTGTCGGCGAACCGGGTGGACCGGGTCGGCGGCCTCACGGCGCTGACCGGGACGGCCGTGACCTCCTGCCAGGTCTGCGCCGGCCGCCGCCCGCTCTGGGAGATCCGGGCCGAGCAGGTCATCCACGACGAGGCCGCCCAGCAGCTCTTCTTCGAGGACGCCCGGTTCCTCGTTCGGGGCGTACCGATCCTGTGGGTGCCCCGGCTCCGCCTGCCCGACCCCGGCAACGCGCGGGCGACCGGCCTGCTCATTCCGCGCATCCGCAGCACGAGCGAGCTCGGCTTCGGCGTTCGGCTCCCGTATTTCGTGGAGCTCGGGCCCAGCCGGGACGTGACGCTCGCCCCCTACCTGTCGAGCCAGACCCGCACGTTGGAGGCCCGCTACCGGCAGGCGTTCCTGAACGGCGCCATCGAGGTGACGGGCGCCGTGAGCCGCGACGATATCCGTCCGGACGGGCTGAGGGGCTATCTCGCCGCCGAGGGCGAGTTCGAGTTCGCCAAACGCCTCCTGCTGGAGTTCTCGGCCACCGCGATCAGCGACGAGGCCTATCTCCTCGATTACGGCATCTCGGATGCCGACCGGCTCGAATCGGTCCTGCGGCTGAGCCGGGCGACGGAGGAGTCGCTCCTGGTCGCGGAGGTCACGCAGATCCGCACCCTGCGCGAGGAGGAAACGGCCTCGTCCCTGCCCCCGGTTCTGGGCACGCTGGCCTGGGAGGAGCGTCGCGCGGCGCTGGGTGGCACGGTGACACTGGGCGCCGGGGCGGACGGCTTCCTGCGCACAGCCGATGGCGCGGGCGCCTCGGCGCGGGACGTGGCGCGGGCCGGCGCCTTCGCCGGCTGGCGGGCTGATCGGGTGCTGGCCACCGGCCTGCTGGTCGAGGGCGAGGCGCGCGGCGCGCTCGACGCCTTCCGGGTCACGGACGACCCCGCCTTTGCCGACACGCTCCTTCGCGCCGCTCCGGCTGCCGCCGTGACCCTTCGATGGCCGCTCCTGCGCCGGGGAGGCCGGTTCGTCGACCTCCTGGAGCCCGTGGCCTCATTGGGCTGGTCCGGCGCCCTGGGTGACGATCCCCCGAACGAGGACGCCCGCCTGCCCGAGTTCGACGAGGCCAACCTCTTCGCCCTGTCCCGCCTGCCCGGCGAGGATGTCGTCGAAGAGGGCGGGCGGCTGTCGCTGGGCCTGGGATGGACCCGGCAGGGTCCGGACTTCGTGTCGACCGTCTCGCTGGGCCGCGTGCTGCGGACCGAGGCCGCCGGCGCGTCCGAGGCCTCGGGCCTGTCGGGCACGGACTCGGACTGGCTGGTCGCGGGGCAGCTCGACCTGGCGGGCGGGTTCGCGCTCGACGGGCGGACCCTCCTCGACGAGGACGGCATCGGGAAGACCGAGGCGCGGGTCGGCTGGGCCAACGAGGCGGTGACGCTGTCGGCCGCCTATCTGTTCCTGCCCGCCGATGCGGCCGAGGCCCGGCCCGCCCGCGCCGCCGAATGGACCATCGACGCCGAATGGCGCCCGTCCCAAAGCTGGACGCTGCTCGGCGAGACCCGCTACGACGTGGCCAACGACAAGCCGGCGCGGGCCCGGTTGGGCCTCGTGTGGCGCAACGAATGCGTGGAGGTGGACGTCTCGGTCGGGCGCCGCTACACCTCCACCGACGAGGCCGGGCCGTCCACGGATTTCGGGCTCTCGATCAATCTCAACGGCTTCTCGGCCGGGCGACAGGCGCGGGTGACCCCCGGCCGATGCCGCGGCTGAGGGAGGGTCAAGGACAGATGTCTTCCGGTTCCATGCTGCGGGCGGTCGGGCTCGCGATCCTCCTGGGGGCCCCTGCGGCGGCGCAGGACGGACTCTTCTCGCCAGTAATCGTGGTCAACGACCGCGCCGTGACCGGCTACGAGATCGCGCAGCGCATCCGCCTGCTGGAGATCTTCAACACGCCCGGCAACCTCGACGAGGTAGCGCGGACCCAGCTCGTGGAGGAGCGGCTCAAGCAGCAGGAGCTGGAGCGGCGCGGCGTGGCGCTGGCGCCCGAGGGGCTGCAGCGGGCCATCGACGACTTCGCGGCCCGCACCAACCTGTCAGGCGATGCCTTCGTCGCCCAACTGGAGTCGCAGGGCGTCTCCTATGAGACCCTGCGCGACTATCTGGAGATCAACGTCACCTGGCGCGACTACATCCGGTCCCGCTTCGGCAGTCAGGTTGAGTTGAGCGAGGCCGAGATCGACCAGGCCCTCGCGCAGCAGGAAACACAGTCGCAGGGCATCGAGGTCCTCCTCAACGAGATCGTCATCCCCGCTCCGCCGGGGCAGGAGGGCGAGGCCGATGCCCTGGCGCGACGTCTCTCGCAGACGACCTCCACGGCCGAGTTCGAGGCAGCCGCCCGCGAGGTCTCGGCGGTGCGCTCGCGCGAGCAGGGCGGACGGCTCGACTGGACGCCGATCACCAACTACCCCGAGCCGCTCCAGGACCTTCTCCTGAGCCTCGATCCGGGCGAGGTAACGCCGCCCCTGCAGGTGACAGGCGCGGTGGCGCTGCTCCAGTTGCGCGACCTGCGCCAGGGCGCCGTGCCGGCGGCGGAACCCGAGTTGGTGGACTACGCGGTGGTCCGCATCGCGGGCGGCCTGACGGAGCCCGCGCTGGCCGAAGCCTCGCGCATCGCGGCGGCGGTGGACACCTGCGCGGGGCTCTTCGAGCAGGGCATTCCCGACGCGAACATCGAGCGCGCCACGGTCGCCCCGGCGGCGCTGCCACAGGACGTGGCGCTCGACCTCGCCCGGCTCGACCCCGGCGAGATCACCTGGGGCCGCACCGAGAACGGCGGTCAGACGCTCCTCCTGACCATGCTCTGCGCCCGGACCTATCCCCTGCCCGAGGGCGCGGCCGACCGGGAAGCGGTGGCCAACACCCTGCGCGGCGACCGCTTGCAGGGCTACGCCGACGCGATCGTCGCCGACCTGCGCGCCAGCGCGACCATCGTCGGCGAATGAGCGGCCGGGCGTGACCGTCATCATCTCCTGCGGCGAGCCCGCCGGCATAGGGCCCGAGGTCGCGGCTCGCGCCTGGGACGCACTGAGGTCGCCGATGCTCTGGATCGGGGATCCCCGCCACCTGCCCCCCGGAACCCCGGTGGCCGAGGTCGCGGGGCCGGAGGAGGCCGAGGAGGCCTGCGCCCGCGCGCTTCCGGTTCTGGCACGCGACTTCGGGGCTCCGGTCGTGCCAGGCCGCCCCGACCCCACCCATGCGCAACCCGTGATCGATGCCATCCGCGACGGCGTGGACCTGATCCGCGAGGGGCGCGCCCGCGCGCTCTGCACCGCGCCCATCTCCAAGGCGGCGCTGGTGGCGGGCGCAGGCTTCGCCTATCCGGGCCACACCGAATATCTCGCGCATCTGGGCGGCGATGCCGACGTGGTCATGATGCTCGCCTGCGAGGCGCTGCGCGTCGTGCCCGCCACCATCCATGTCGCGCTGTCCGAGGTGCCGCGCCTCCTCACCGCCGACCTGCTCGAACGTGTTCTGCGCGTGACCCACGCCGCGCTGCGCGACGACTGGGGCGTGCCCGAGCCGCGCATCGCCGTCGCGGGCCTCAACCCGCATGCGGGCGAGGACGGACTCATGGGCACCGAGGAGGGCGCGATGATCCGGCCGCTCCTCGACCGGCTCCGGGCCGAGGGAATGCACCTTTCGGGTCCCCACTCGCCCGACACGATGTTCCACGACGAGGCGCGGGCGACCTACGACGCCGCCGTCTGCATGTACCATGACCAAGCGCTGATCCCGATCAAGACGCTCGATTTCGCGCGCGGGGTGAACGTCACGGCGGGGCTGCCCTTCGTGCGGACCTCGCCCGACCACGGCACCGCCTTCGGCATCGCCGGGCAGGGCCGGGCCGACCCGCGCTCGATGATCGCGGCGCTCGAACTCGCGGACCGGCTGTCGCGCCAGCGGGGGACGCCATGGCGGCCATAGACGGGCTTCCGCCGCTGCGCGAAGTGATCGCGACCCATGGCCTCTCGGCCAGGAAGGCTCTGGGGCAGAACTTCATCCTCGACCTCAACCTGACGGCGCGCATCGCCCGGTCGGCGGGCCAGCTCGCCCAGTCGGACGTGCTGGAGGTCGGGCCCGGTCCCGGGGGCCTGACGCGCGGGCTTCTGGCCGAGGGCGCACGCAGGGTCGTGGCCGTCGAGAAGGACGCCCGCTGCCTGCCCGCGCTGGCCGAGGTCGCCGCCCACTACCCCGGGCGGCTGGAGGTGATCGAAGGCGACGCGCTGACGGTGGACCTCTCGGGCCGCCTGACCCCGCCCGTGCGCATCGTGGCGAACCTGCCCTACAACGTGGGCACGGAGCTGCTGATCCGCTGGCTCACGCCGCCCGAATGGCCGCCCTTCTGGACGTCGCTCACGCTCATGTTCCAGCGCGAGGTGGCCAAGCGCATCACCGCGCAGGCCGGGGACGACGCTTATGGGCGGCTCGCGATCCTGGCCCAGTGGCGGGCCGAGCCGCGCGTGGTGCTGGAACTGCCGCCCGAGGCCTTCGTGCCGCCGCCCAAGGTCTCCTCGGCAGTGGTGCATCTCGACGCCCTGCCCGGGCCGCGCTTCCCGGCGAACCTCAGGACGCTGGAACGCGTGACGGCAGCGGCGTTCGGTCAGCGGCGCAAGATGCTGCGGGCATCGCTCAAGGGTCTCACGCCGGACATCGAGGCGCATCTGGCGGCCGTCGGCATCCCGGCCACGGAACGGGCCGAGCGCGTATCGCTGGAAGCCTTCTGCGCCCTGGCCCAAAGCCTCGACGGCGCGAACTGATCCGGGCCTCCGTCCACGGAACATGAAAAGGGCGGGGTTCGGACCCCGCCTTGTTCCATTCTTCCATCCGGCGGCTTCACTCCGCCGCGTCGGGCGGCGCCGCTTCGGCCGGAGCCTCGCTGCGGGGCGCGCGCGGCTTGCGGGGACGGCGCGGACGCTCGGCCTGCACAGGCGCCGCATCGGCGGGGGCCTGGGCCGGACCTTCCGGCGCTTCGACGGAAGCCGGCGTCTCGTTGGCCTGAGGCGCCGCAACGGGCACGGGCTCCGCAGGCGGCTGCACCTCCTCGCGGCGGGGCCGCTCGCGACGTTCGCCGTCGCGGGCCTCGCGTTCGCGGCGCGGGCGCTCGCGGCGGGGGGCCCGCTCCTCGGGCGTCTCGACGAGACCCGCGTTCGGCGCGGCATCGTCCTGCGGCTCGGCCACCAGGACCGGGAAGAGCGGCTGGATCAGGAAACCGGGCTCGGCGGCCTCGGCCGGCGCCTGGCTCTCCTCCTGGGCGCGGAAGCGGGCCTGGCGCTCACGCTCGCGCTCCCTCTGCATCTCGCGCTCGCGCTGGATGTCCCGTTCGCGCTGCTGCTCGCGGGTCAGCTCCATCTGCCGATCGCGCTCTTGCTGGCGCTCGCGCTGGAACTGCTCCTGCTCCTCGCGGGCGCGCTCGACGTCGCGCATCGCCTCGGCCAGCATCCGGGTGTAGTGCTCGGCGTGCTGGGCGAAGTTCTCGGCCCCCACGCGGTCGCCGGACAGTTGGGCGTCCCGATGGAGCTGGAGATATTTCTCGATGATCTGTTGCGGCGTGCCGCGGACTTTCCCTTCGGGGCCCGAGCTGTCGAACACGCGGTTGATGATGTTGCCGCCCGAGGGACGGTTGTTGCGGTTCTGCTTGTTGCGTTGCCGCTGCTTGGAAGATCTCATGGGGCCTGTCTGATCCAGGTGATGACTTGACGCTCTGTGCCTGATCCCGCGCCAATGGCACCTGTGGGAGGATCGGCTGGAGTAGTGAAGCGGCGCTCCGGACGGCGGATCGAGGCGACGCCCTATCGCCCAAGGCCCGCGACCTGTCCGTATCGGCCACTAAGCACGCCGAAGACGTGGGGGCAAGGGCGAAACCGTTCCATGCTCATATGGGGCGGGAAGCTGCGTCCTTCAAGGCACGCGGAACAGACAGACCCGATCCCGCCCGTCGAAGTCCCGCCGGATCTCGGGCCGGCCCAGGCCTTGGGCGGTTCCAAGGGCGGCAATGGCGCTGGCCTGGGTCGGTCCGTGCTCGACCGCCAGACGCCCGCCAGACGCCAGATACGGCCCGACCCCGGACAGGATCGCGCGATAGGCATCCAGCCCGTCAGCTTCGTCCGTCAGCGCCAGACGAGGCTCCCAATCCCGCACCTCGGGCTCGAGGTCCGGCATCTCGTTCAGGGCGATGTAGGGAGGATTGGACACGATCAGATCGAAGCGCCCCTCGGCCGCCGCGAACCAGTCGGACGGCCGAAGCTGCACCCGGTCGGCCACGCCCAGCCGCGCGGCATTGGTCCGCGCCACCTCCAGGGCGGCGGGCGACAGGTCGAGGCCAACCCCCGTCGCCTCGGGCCGATCCGCCAGCAGCGACAGGAGGATGCAGCCCGATCCTGTCCCGAGGTCGAGCACGCGCCCGAACGGTTCCTCCAGCGCGGCCGCAACCAGGATCTCTGTTTCGGGACGGGGATCGAGTACATCGGGAGTAACCACGAATTCCCGCCCCCAGAAGAGCCGGGTCCCCAGGAGATGCGAGACCGGCCGGCGCGTGATGCGCTGTGCGAGGATGCTGTCGTAAGATTCTGCCATAGCTGGAGAAATCACCTCAGGCAGCACCAATGTGAGCCGCCCCGGCGCCACGCCCATCGCATGGGCCAGCAGCCGCCGCGCGTCCGCGGCCGCGTCGGGCACGCCAGCCTCGCGCAATTGGCGAACGCCCCGCGCCAGCGCCTCGGCGCCGGTCATCGCCCTCGCTCCATCAACGTGGTCCAGATACGCAGTCCGCCCCTTCCGCCAAGGCGCCGGCCGGCGGTCATGCCCCGAGCTGCGCCAGGGCCTCGGCCTGCGCATGGGCCGTCAGCGCGTCCACGACCTCGCCCAGGTCGCCGTTCAGGATCTGATCCAGACGATAGAGCGTGAGCCCGATGCGGTGGTCGGTGAGCCGCCCCTGCGGCACGTTGTAGGTGCGGACGCGCTCGCTCCGGTCGCCCGACCCCACCTGCGCGCGGCGGTCGGCCGACCGCGCCCCTTCGGTCCGGGCGCGCTCCATCTCATAGAGCCGCGCGCGCAGCACCTGCATGGCGAGGTCACGGTTGCGGTGCTGCGACTTCTGCGACGAGGTCACCACGATTCCCGTGGGAATATGCGTGATCCGGACGGCCGAGTCCGTGGTGTTCACGTGCTGGCCGCCCGCGCCCGAGGAGCGCATCGTGTCGATGCGCAGGTCGGCGGGATTGATCTGCACGTCCACCTCCTCGGCCTCGGGCAGGACAGCCACGGTGGCGGCCGAGGTGTGGATGCGCCCCGAGGCTTCGGTCGCGGGCACGCGCTGGATGCGGTGGACGCCGCTTTCGTACTTCATCCGGGCAAAGACGCCCTCGCCCTCGATCCGCGCCACCAGTTCCTTGAGGCCGCCCAGGTCGGTCGCCTGCTCCTCCACCACGTCAAAGGTCCAGCCCTGGCTTTCGGCGAAGCGCTGGTACATCCGCGCGAGATCGGCGGCGAAGAGAGCGGCCTCCTCCCCTCCGGTGCCCGGCCGGATCTCCAGCATCGCAGGGCGGGCATCGGCCGCGTCCTTGGGAAGAAGGGCGACCTGCAGGTCGCGCTCGGTGCGCGCCAGCCGTTCGCGCAACGGGGGCAGTTCCTCCTCGGCCAGGGACCGCAGGTCGGGGTCGGCCAGCATCGCCTCGGCATCGGCCACCTCGCCGCACAGCCGGCGCCAGGCCTCGGTGGCCTCGACCACGGGCCGAAGCTGGGACCATTCGCGCGAGACCTGGGCGATCTCGGCGGGCGCGAGGGGCTCCTGCATCTTCGCCTCCAGGAAGGCGTAGCGCTGGGCGATGTCGTGAAGGCGGTCTTCGGGGATCATGGGGCCCCTCTCGCCCTTGGATGCGGGGCGGTCAAGGGCGCCTCACCGCCGGCCGACGTGCGGCCGCCGCCGTTGCAGGCGTATTTGAGCCAAGTTGATGAGGCCATCCTCACGCCGACACGCGCGCCGCTCGACCGCCCCGGCGTCGGGGAGACGCGGGCGCCTCAAGCGCCGCCCGCAGCACGTCGGTCATCGGATGCGCGGCCCCGTGACGATCGAGGAGCGCCCGCACCAAAGGGAGGGGGTCCGTTCCGGCAGGCAGCGACAGCGCCCAGTCGAGAAAGATCGAGCGGCACTCCTCCGCCGTGATGCCGGGGATCGCATAGGCTTCGCGCATCAGGCCCTTGGGATCGTAGGGGTCAGTTGACTTCATTGAACTCTCCCAGGGTGGCATCGATCAGGGCAGCGGCTTCCTCGGCCTCGGCGGCGAGCCGGGCCTCAAGGTCGGGCAGGCTCTCCTCGCCGGTCTCGCGAAGGAGGAACCGTCGCCCGCCCTCGCCCACCTTGCTTGGATCGAGGCGCCCTTCGGTCAGGAGGCGGGCCGCCGCCTGAACGGTGCCGAACAGGTCCGCCGCCGCGGCCAGCCTCTCTGCGGCCGCGTCGGTGACGATCCCTGCCGCGGCCCCCGCGCGCAACTGCTCGGCCGTGGCGCGCTCGGCCGAGCCGGCCCGCAGCGCCAGGCCCTGGGCAAAGAGCTCGATATCCCGGAGCCGCCCGGGACCTGCCTTCGGGTTCCAGCGCCCCTCGTCGGCCTTGGCCTGCGAAAGGCGCGCGCGCATGTCCGCCACATCGGGGGCGATCCGGGGGTCTGCCTTTCGGCCCGCGATCAGATCCTCCCGGAACGCCTCGACGGCCTCGGCCAGCCGCTCCGCGCCCTCGCCCGCGCAGGCCACCACCCGCGCGCGGGTCAGCGCAAGGTGCTCCCAGGTCCAGGCCTCCTCGCGCTGGTAGCTCTGGAACGAGGCCCAGGAGGTCGCCACCGGCCCCTGCCGGCCCGAGGGGCGCAGGCGCATGTCGGCCTCGTAGAGCCGCCCTTCGGCCATGGGCGCCGAGAGCGCCGTCACCAGCGCCTGCGTCAGCCGCGCGAAGTAGGGCCGCGTCGCCAGGGGGCGCGCCCCGTCCGAGGCGTCGCCGCCACCCGCGTCGTAGATCATGATGAGGTCGAGGTCCGAAGCGGCAGTAAGCCGCCCGGCGCCCAGCGATCCCATTCCCAGCACCACGGCGCCCCAGCCGGGGCCGCCCCCATGCTTGCGCGCGAACTCTTCGGCCACCAGAGGGAAGAGCCGCCGCAGAACCGCCTCGGCCAGGTCGGCGTACTGTGCGCCCGCCTCGGCCGCGCCGATCAGGCCCTGGAGGTGATGGACGCCCACGCGGAACCACCATTCCTTCATGCCGCGCCGGAGCGCGATCAGCCGTGCCTCGTGGTCCCGCGCCTCGGCCAGCAGGCGGTCGAGCGCCGCCATGATCCCGTCCCGCCCGGGCCAGGGGTCGAAGAAGCTCCCCGCGATCACAGCGTCCAGCACCCCGGCGTTGCGCCCGAGATAGCGCGCGAGCGCGGGCGAGGTCGCGGCGATGTCGACGAGAAGCCGCAGGAGGCCCGGATTAGCCTCGAAGAGTGAGAAGAGCTGCACGCCGGCCGGGAGGCCCGCCAGGAACTGGTCGAAGCTCGCCAGCGCCTCGGCGGGCACCGCCGCCTCGCGCAGGCGGCGCAGGATCTCGGGACGCAGCCGGGTGAAGATCTCAACCGCACGGGGCGAGCGCAGCGCCGCATAGGTCGGCCAGCGGGCCGTGATCTCGGCGCCGAAGTCGTCCTCGGCCGGGGGCGGGGCATGACCGGGCGCGAAGAAGCCTTCGGTCAACTCGTGCACCTCCTCCAGACGCTGCGTCAGGTCGAGACGGACGGCGCCTTCGTCCTCGCCCATCAGCGCCGCGAGCCGCGCCCAGCCTTCGGGAGTGGCAGGCAGATCGTGGGTCTGCTGGTCGGCGATCATCTGGACGCGGTGCTCGACCTCGCGCAGGCGGCGGTAATGGGCGGTCAGCCGGTCCTTTACGTCCGGGGGCACCCAGCCCGCGTCGGACAGGCGCCCGAGCCCCTCCACGGTCCCGCGCACCCGCAGCGACGGGTCGCGCCCCCCGGCGATGAGCTGGCGCGTCTGGGTGAAGAACTCGATCTCGCGGATGCCGCCGCGGCCGAGCTTGAGGTTGTGGCCCTCCAAGCTGAAGGGCCCGCCCAGCCCCTTGTGGTCGCGGATGCGCAGCCGCATGTCGTGCGCGTCCTGGATCGCCGCAAAGTCGAGATGCCGGCGCCAGACGAAGGGCCGCAGCGTGTCGAGGAACCGCGCCCCCGCGGCAAGGTCGCCCCCGGAGGGCCGCGCCTTGATGTAGGCCGCGCGCTCCCAGGTGCGCCCGAGGCTCTCGTAATAGGCTTCGGCCCCGGCCATCGCCATGCAGACGGGCGTCACGGCGGCGTCGGGCCGAAGGCGCAGGTCGACGCGGAAGACATAGCCGTCGGTCCGGTCCTGCAGCATGGCCGTCATGGCGCGCGTGACCTTCACGAGGCCCGCGCGCAGGCCCGGATAATCCTCGCGCGAGACGCGGGTTTCGTCGAACAGGCAGACGAGGTCGATGTCGCTCGAGTAATTGAGCTCGAAGGCCCCCATCTTGCCCATGGCGAGCGCGACCATGCCGCCCGCGGTCCCGACATCGTCC
This sequence comes from Rubellimicrobium roseum, assembly GCF_006152145.1. GTDB lineage: Bacteria > Pseudomonadota > Alphaproteobacteria > Rhodobacterales > Rhodobacteraceae > Rubellimicrobium > Rubellimicrobium roseum. The sequence goes on from NZ_VDFV01000004.1 coordinate 135,971, forward strand.
GGACCTAGGCCCGGCAGGCGTCCCTTGGCAATTCCTTCGGCCACCAGCGCCCGGATCGCGCGGTCCACGGCCACATCGGCCAGCCGCGTGAGCGCCTCCGTCACCGTCTCCAGCGGCCAGGCGCCTGCGAGATCCATCAGCGCCGCCAGCAGCGCCACCCGCCGCTTGGCGGCCCGCAAGGCGGGACCCAGCCGGTCGGAGGTGTCGGGCAGGTCCGCCAGTGCGGCGTCCATCGCCGCCTCGGGGTCCTCCATCGCGGGCCGGAGCCAGTCCGCCTCGCGCGCGATCAGGTCGGCCAGATAGGGACTCGATCCGGCCGCACCGCGCAGAAGCTCCCGGATCGGGCCGGTTGCGTCCGACGGAACGGCGCGCTCGGCCCGTGCAGGATCGGCCGGGATGGGGAGGCGATGGATGCGCGCAGAAAGGGAGACCATGGGCGCACTCATGGCACGGGCAGCCGGAACGTCAACCACCTCGGGCCAGCGCCTTTCCGCTCAGGCCCGGCGCAATGTGAAAGTCTTTCACATCTCCTCTTGAAGCCCCGACCCCACCGGACCATCTTCCTCGATGTGAAGGACGTTCACATCAACTCGGCCCCAAAGGAGCCATCGCCATGAGTTCGACCGACCTTTCCCCTCCCGCCGGCCTGCGGCGCCTCGACCAGCCCTCGTTCGCGGGCCGGATCTGGGCCGGCCTGAACGACGCCGTGGCCTGGCTCGACGGGCACGGCCGAAAGGCCTGGATCGCCACCGTCGTCGCCAGCTTCGTCATCGCGCCGCCGCTCGGCGTCGCCGCTCTCCTCTTCGCCATCGGAACCGGACGCATGTTCTCTCGCAATCACGACCGCTTCGGGGGCTGCGCCTCCCGCCGTGCCCGCCGCGACGCCTGGGCCAACGCCCGCACCGCCATGCGCCCGTCGGGCAACACGGCCTTCGACGCCTACAAGGCCGAGACGCTCCGTCGCCTGGAGGACGAGCAGCGGGCCTTCGAGGACTTCCTGGCCCGCCTGCGCGAGGCCAAGGACAAGGCCGAGTTCGACCAGTTCATGGAAGAGCGCGCCCGCCGTGCCAAGCCCGGCCATGACGACGAGCAGGACGCGGCCTGACAAGGGCCCCGGCGCTTGCGTCGCGACCGTCCCATCCCCACATCTCACTGACGCGGCGGGCTCCCGGCCCGCCGCTTCGCCTTCCCGCCGACAGGACCCGCCATGTTCGCCAGCCCGCATCGCGTCCCGCTCCACGGCCTGCCCGATCCCGTGCGCGAGCCCGCCTTCTACGAGGGCGTGGCGACCAAGCGGGCCCTCGCCTGGGTCATCGACGAGGCGCTGATCTTCGTCCTTTGCCTTCTCGCCCTGCCCTTCACCGCCTTCACCGCCATCTTCTGGTGGCCGGTGCTGTGGATGATGGTGGGCCTGCCCTACCGCTGGGCCACGCTGGCAAGGGGATCGGCCACCTGGGGGATGCGCCTGATGTCCCTCCAGTTCCGCGACCGCAACGGCGAGCGGCTCGATCCGCAGACGGCCGGGCTCCATGTCGCGGGCTACGCGGTCTCGATGACCCTTCTGCCGCTGCAACTCGTGTCGATGGCCCTCATCGCCGGGCTGGGGCGCGGTCAGGGGCTGACGGATCTCGCCCTGGGCACGGCGGCGATCAACAGGCCGGTGTGAGGCGCTCAGAAAAGCTGCGGGCCGGCACTTGGCGACCCCCCGGCGTCACGCTAACCTGAGTGGGCGACGCCACTGCCCGTTCCCTTTTCTACTGGACCGATGCGCCACACGCTTCCCCTCGCGCCGCAATTCTACGTCACGGCTCCGCAGCCGTGCCCCTACCTTCCTGGCCGGATGGAGCGGAAGCTCTTCACCGCGCTCCAGGGCGATCAGGCGGAGAAGCTCAACGACGCGCTCTCGCGCCAGGGCTTCCGCCGGTCGCAGAACGTGCTGTACCGGCCGTCCTGCGCCGACTGCCAGGCCTGCTATTCGGCCCGCATCCGCGTCGCGGACTTCGAGCCTTCGCGCAGCCAGGCCCGCGTCCTGCGGCGCAACGCGCCCCTGCGCCGCCGCGCGGCCAGCCCCTGGGCGACCGAGGAGCAGTTCGCGCTCTTCCGCCGCTATCTCGACGGCCGCCACGCCGAGGGCGGGATGGCCGACATGGACATCTTCGAGTTCGCCGCCATGGTCGAGGAGACCCCCGTCCGATCGCGCCTGATCGAGTATCATTCCGCCGACGCGGCGCTGCGGGCCGTCTGCTTGACCGACCTGCTCGATGACGGGCTGAGCATGGTCTACTCCTTCTTCGACCCCGGCCGGGAGAAGGACTCGCTCGGGACCTACGTGATCCTCGATCACGTCCGCATCGCCCGCGAGTTGGGCCTCCCCTACGTCTATCTCGGCTACTGGGTCCCGGGGAGCGACAAGATGGGCTACAAGGCCCGCTTCGGCGCGCTTGAGGTCTACCGGCGCGGCCAGTGGCAGCCCATCGGCGACCCCGCGAGCTACAAGGCCGACACCCACCCCCTCTCGGTGGACCCCATCGCCGAGCAGGTCGCGCGCATCCACCTGCCCGACGCGCGGCCCACCAAAGGCTGACACCGGGCCGTCGCGACACCTCCCCCGATCGACGGGCGTCGGGCTTCCTGCCCCGACATGGCCCGTCGTAACCCTGCGGCATCTCGCTTCGCCGCTGTTGACGGCTGCCGTCCGCGTTGAGAAGGCTCGCTTGCGGGCCGCCGACGAGGTGCGGGACCGGAAAACTGGGGAGGAGCATGCGAGCGCTTCTGCGACTGTCGAGCGGCATTGACCGGCTGAATGCCTTTCTGGGCGGCGTGGCCGCCTATCTGGTCCTTGCGGCCGCCCTGATCAGCGCAGGCAACGCCGTGATGCGCTACGTCTTCGACTACAGTTCGAACGCCTTCCTCGAGATCCAGTGGTATCTCTTCGCGGGCATCGTGATGCTCGGAGCCGCCAATACCCTGCGCCGCAACGAGCACGTGCGCGTGGACCTCGTCTACATGTCCGTGTCCGAGCGCAAGCGGCTCTGGATCGACCTCTTCGGCATCCTTCTGTTCCTGTTCCCCTTCACGATTTTCCTGGCCTGGCTGTCCTGGCCCATCGCGCTGCGGGCGCTGCAGACGGGCGAGATGTCCTCGAGCGCGGGCGGCCTTCTGCGCTGGCCGGTGCGCATGGTGATCTGCGTGGGCTTCGCCCTTGTGGCGATCCAAGGCCTGTCGGAGTTCATCAAGCGCCTGGCGGCGCTGCGCGGCATCGTCGCCATCAGCACCGCCTACGAAAAGCCGCAGCAGTAAGGAGCCGCGCCCGTGTTCGACTTCGGCCCCCTGCCGCCCCTCATGTTCCTCAGCATGATCTTCTTCATGCTCTACGGCTTCCCCGTGGCCTTCTCTCTCGGGGCGGCCGGCCTGTTCTTCGGGATCATCGGCGTCGCGACGGATCACTTCGCCCAAGGCTTCCTGGCCGCGCTGCCGCACCGTGTCCTGGGCATCGTCTCCAACGACCTCCTCCTCGCCATCCCCTTCTTCACGCTGATGGGCGCCATCCTGGAGCGCTGCGGCTTGGCCGAGGACATGCTGGAAGGCATGGGCAAGCTCTTCGGCCGCGTGCCAGGCGGGCTCGCCTACGCTGTCATCCTCGTGGGCGCGATCCTCGGGGCCGTGACCGGGACGGTGGCGGCCTCGGTCATCACCATGGGCGTCATCTCGCTGCCGATCATGCTCCGCTACGGCTACAACGAGCGGCTCGCGACCGGTGTGATCGCGGCCTCCGGCACCATCACGCAGGTCATCCCGCCGTCCTTGGTGCTCGTGGTCCTGGCCGACCAGCTCGGTCGCTCGGTGGGCGACATGTATCTCGGGGCGCTCGGCCCCTCGGTGGCGCAGGCGCTGATCTTCCTGGGCTTCATCCTGATCATGTCGGTCCTGCGGCCGAACTCCATGCCGCCGCTGCCGCCCGAGGTTCGTGGCCAAGCGAGCCTCCGGCTCATCCTGAAGGTGCTGTGGGGTATCGTTCCCTCGCTGGTGCTGATCTTCCTCGTGCTCGGCACGATCTTCATGGGCCTCGCGACGCCCACCGAATCCGGCGCCCTCGGGGTGGTCGGGGCGATGGCCCTGGCCGCCATGAACCGGCGGCTCACCTGGCCGCTCGTCCGCGAGGCGATGACGACCACGGCCCAGCTTACCGCGATGGTCGTGTTCATCCTGATCGGCGCGACCGTGTTCACCCTGGTCTTCCAGGGCATGGACGGGGGACGCTGGATCGAGCACCTGCTCGACGGCCTGCCGGGCGGTCAGATCGGCTTCCTGATCTTCGTCAACATCTTCATCTTCTTCCTGGCCTTCTTCCTCGACTTCTTCGAGATCGCCTTCATCGTGATCCCCCTGCTCGTCCCGGCGGCCGAGAACCTGGGCATCGACCTCGTGTGGTTCGGGGTGCTGATCTGCATCAACCTGCAGACGAGCTTCATGCACCCGCCCTTCGGCTTCGCTCTGTTCTACCTGCGCTCCATCGCCCCGCGCGAGGTGACGACGAAGCAGATCTATCTGGGCGCGATCCCGTGGCTCGGCCTCCAGCTCCTGCTGGTGGGGATCGTGATCTTCTGGCCGGGCCTCGTGACGGGGATGCTCAACCGCGGCCCGGCCATCGACCCATCGACCGTGGAGATCGTCACGCCCGGCGTGGGCGGCCTGGGCGGTGGCGGCCTGGGCGGCGGGCTTGGCCAGCCGCCGGGCCTGGGGGGCGGCCTCGGGCAGCCGCCGGGCCTGAGCGCACCGGGCAGTTCCGGGGCCCAGCCGCCGGCCGCGCCGGCGCCGGGGACTCCGGGCGCGCTGGGAACGCCTCCGGGGCTGCAACCGGCGCCGGCCCCCGCTCCGGCACAGCCCGGCGGGCTCGGGCTGCCTCCGGGCCTCCAGCCCGCGCCCTGACCGCAACGAAAACCCCCGGGGCGCGCCGCGCCCCGGGGGTTCTGTCCGACCGGTCCCGTGATCAGAGCTGCTGGGCGTTCAGCTTCTGCATCATGTAGGTGTCGTAGTTGTACTCCGCGACCTGCTGGTACGTGTAGTGCAGATCCCGGAAGGCCTTGATCGAGTCCCACATGGCCTTGAAATCGGGATTGGAGCCGTCGAGCTCGGCATAGACCTCGTTCGAGGTCTGGAGGCAGGCATCGAGGATCTCGGTCGAGTAGGGCCGGAGCTGCGCGCCGCCCGCCACCAGGTTCCGGATCGCGGTGGGGTTCAGGAAGTCGTACTTCTGCAGCATGTCCGCGTCAGTCGCCCGGGCCGCCGTGCGCAGGAGCGACTTGTAGCTTTCGGGCAGCGCCTCGTACTGCTCGAGATTGAACATGAAGTGGACGGTCGGACCACCCTCCCACCAGCCGGGATAATAGTAGTAGGGCGCGACCTGCACGAAGCCGAGCTTCTCGTCGTCATAGGGCCCGACCCATTCGGCCGCGTCGATCGTCCCGGTTTCCAGCGCCGAGTAGATGTCGCCGCCCGCGATCTGCTGCGGCACGACGCCCAGCCGCTCCAGGATCGAGCCCGCGAAGCCGCCGACCCGCATCTTGAGGCCCTGAAGGTCCTGCACGGTGTTGATCTCTCGCCGGAACCACCCGCCCATCTGCACGCCGGTGTTGCCGCCGGGCAGCGCGAAGAGGCCCTGCTTGGCGAAGAACTGGTTGGCGAGATCGATCCCGCCGCCGTGGTAGTGCCAGGCGTTCATGCCCCGCGCATTGAGTGAGAACGGGATCGCCGCCGGGACGGCCCAGGCCGGATCCTTGCCCCAGTAGTAGTAGGACACGGTGTGGCAGGCCTCGACCGTGCCCTCCATCACGGCGTCCGCGGCCTGCAGGCCGGGCACCAGCTCGCCCGCGGCGAAGACCTGGAGATCGAAGTTGCCGTCGGTGGCCTCGCTCAGGAAGCGCGACAGCGTGGTGGCCCCGCCGAAGATGGTGTCGAGCGAGTTGGGAAAGGACGACGTCAGCCGCCAGCGAATCTGCGGGTTGCTCTGGGCGATGGCGGGCGCGGCCAGGCCGGCGGCCGCGGCGGCGCCGACCCCGGCGCGGGACAGGAATGAACGACGATCCAAGTTGTGGCCTCTCTGTGTGGTCCCGCTGGCGGGCGGGTTATCGTGTTGTGCAGCCGAACCTTACCGGGCTCCGTCCCTGCGACAAGCCGGTGAGTCAGCCCATGCCGTTGCGTCAGAAGACAACAGGGGCGATCCTGTCGGACCGCCCCGCACTCGGCACCCCACAAGGCGGGGCGGGCCGTGAACGTCCACTCGTGACCCCCCACACAGGCGACGGCCGACCCCCCAAGGCCATCTGACACCGGGATTATCCGGAGGATATGGCAACGGGATGACGGCTTCGCGGCGGAACAGTCCGCGCCGCCGGGACGTTGGGCGGGCGTCCAACGCCAGGAGCTGCCGCCATGTCCGACGCCCCCGCGAACGCCACCCGCCGGTCGGGCTCCAGCGACCGGCAAGGGCGCGGCTGGTGGAAGCTTCTCGTCAACGTCTACAAGGAGATGACCGAGGACCATGTGGGCCTGATCGCCGCGGGCGTGGCCTTCTACGGCCTCCTGGCGATCTTTCCGGGGATCGTCGCGGGCATGGCCGTGGCCGGCCTCGTCATGGACCCCGACACCGTCGTGAGCCAGCTCGAAGGGCTCTCGCGCTTCCTACCGCAGGAGGCCACGCAGATCGTCATCGACCAGGCGATCGCCGTGGCGGGGTCCGAATCGGGCGGGCTCGGGCTGGCGGCGCTCTTCGGCGTCCTGGTCGCGCTCTACTCGGCCTCCAAGGGCGTGACCTCCCTGATGGAGGGGCTCAACGTCGCCTTCGAGGTGGAGGACAAGCGCGGGATCGTCCGCTACTACCTGACGGCCTTCGGGCTCACGATCGGCCTGATCGTCGGCTTCCTCCTGATCGTCGCCATCCTGGCGCTGCTGCCGGTGATCCTGTCCTTCCTCCAGTTCGGGGACCTCACGCAGACGGTCGTGCGCATCCTGCGCTGGCCCATCGTCCTCGCGATCCTCGCGCTCGGGCTCGCGGTCCTCTACCGCTACGCGCCCGACCGCGGCCCCGTGCCATGGCACTGGATCACCCCCGGCGCGGGCGCGGCCTGCATCCTGTGGCTGATCGGCTCGATCCTGTTCGCCGTCTACGTCCAGAACTTCGGCGGCTATAACGAGACCTTCGGCGCCCTGGGCGGGGTCATCATCCTCCTCACCTGGCTCTGGCTCTCGGCCTACATCGTGCTGATGGGCGCCGAGATGGACGACGAGATCGAGCGTCAGGACAAGGCGGCCGGCGAAGCGGCCGAGCCCGTGCGCGCTGCCAAGGCCGTCACGCCGGGACAGCAATAAAGTTTCGCGTCAGCACGGACCTGCGACATTTTCTCATCCGATTCGGGTTGACCTTGGGGTGTTGCGCGGGCATAAGCCGCAGCGCACGATGGTGGAACGCATGATTAACCTTCTTCCGGTAGTCGTAGGGACGTGGCGCATGGGCCGGTGACGGCAGACCCATCCGGTCCCCATGCGCCCCCGAGGAACCTTCCCGGGGGCTTTTTCATGCCCAAGGAGTGATGACGATGGACGGCACGACCCACATGACACGCGAGATGACCGGCGCCCGGATGGTGGTCCAGGCTCTCATGGACCAGGGCGTGGACACGGTGTTCGGCTATCCCGGCGGCGCCGTGCTGCCCATCTATGACGAGATCTTCCAACAGAACGACATCCGCCACATCCTCGTCCGGCACGAGCAGGCCGCCGTGCACGCGGCCGAGGGCTATGCCCGCTCCACCGGCAAGGTCGGCGTGGCGCTCGTGACCTCGGGCCCCGGCGCGACCAACGCCGTCACCGGGCTCACCGACGCCCTGATGGACTCGGTCCCCATCGTCGTCCTGACGGGCCAGGTTCCCACCTTCATGATCGGCTCGGACGCCTTCCAGGAGGCCGACACCATCGGGATCACCCGCCCCTGCACCAAGGCCAACTGGCTGGTGAAGGAAACCGACCGGCTCGCCGCCACCCTGCACGAGGCCTTCCACGTCGCCCGCTCGGGCCGCCCCGGCCCCGTCCTCATCGACATCCCCAAGGACGTCCAGTTCGCGACCGGCACCTACGCGCCGCGCGCAGGGCACGCCTCGCGCTACCAGCCCGGGCGCCAGCCCGACCCGGCGATGATCGAGGCCATCGTCGAGGCCATGGAAACCGCCGAGCGTCCGGTCCTCTACACCGGCGGCGGCGTCATCAACTCCGGCCCCGAGGCGACGGCGCTCCTGCGCGAACTGGTTTCCGCCACGGGCTTTCCCATCACCTCGACGCTGATGGGCTTGGGCGCCTACCCCGCCTCCGGGCCGCAATGGCTCGGGATGCTCGGGATGCACGGCCTCTACGAGGCCAACATGGCCATGCACGGCTGCGACCTGATGCTCAACATCGGCGCCCGCTTCGACGACCGCATCACCGGCCGTCTCGACGCCTTCTCGCCCGGCTCGCGCAAGGCGCATGTCGACATCGACCCGTCCTCGATCAACAAGGTCGTCCGCGTCGACTTCCCCGTGGTCTCGGACGTGGCCGACGCGCTCCGGGCGATCCTCGAGACGTGGAAGGCCCGCGGCGCCCGCACGAACCGGGCGGCGCTGGACGCCTGGCAGGGCCAGATAGACCAATGGCGAGCGCGCAAGTGCCTGACCTACACGCCGTCCCAGACCACCATCAAGCCCCAGTACGCCCTGGAGCGCCTGGAGGCCCTGACCAAGGGCATGGACCGCTACATCTGCACCGAGGTCGGCCAGCACCAGATGTGGGCCGCGCAGTTCCTGGGCTTCGAGGACCCGAACCGCTGGATGACCTCCGGGGGCCTGGGCACCATGGGCTACGGCTTCCCCGCCTCCATCGGCGTGCAGCTCGCCCACCCCGACGCGCTCGTCATCAACGTCGCGGGCGAGGCGTCCTGGCTCATGAACATGCAGGAAATGGGGACCGCGATGCAGTATCGCCTGCCGGTCAAGCAGTTCATCCTGAACAACGAACGCCTCGGCATGGTCCGCCAGTGGCAGCAACTCCTCCACGGAGAGCGCTACTCCTCCTCCTGGAGCGAGTCCCTGCCCGACTTCGTGAAGCTTGCCGAGGCCTTCGGGGCCAAGGGCATCCTCTGCAAGGACCCCGCGGACCTCGACGACGCGATCATGGAGATGCTGAACCATCCCGGCCCGGTCATCTTCGATTGCTTGGTGGAGAAGCATGAGAACTGCTTCCCCATGATCCCGTCGGGCAAGCCGCATAACGAGATGCTCCTGGGCGATGCCTCCACCAAGGGGGCGATCCAGGCCGGGGGCGCGGTGCTCGTCTGAGCGCCGGGAAAAGGATACAGGGACATGGCTCTCAACATCGCGACCGGCTCGACGAGCCACTCGGCCTACGACCTTCGTTCCACCTTCTCCGAGGTGGTGGAGAAGCACACCCTTGCCGTCATCGTGGACAACGAGCCCGGCGTGCTCGCCCGCGTGATCGGGCTCTTCTCAGGCCGCGGCTACAACATCGAATCGCTCACGGTGGCCGAGACGGACCACCAGGGGCACCTGAGCCGCATCACCATCGTGACCGCCGGCACGCCGCAGATCATCGACCAGATCGAGGCGCAGCTCGGCCGTATCGTGCAGGTGCGCGCCGTCCACGACCTGACCGCCGAAGGTCCGGCGGTCGAGCGGGAACTGGCGCTCCTCAAGGTCGTGGCGACCGGCGACCACCGCGTCGAGGCCCTGCGCCTTGCCGACATCTTCCGGGCCAAGGCGGTCGATTCCACCCTGGGCAGCTTCGTCTTCGAGATCACCGGCACGCCCGAAAAGGTCGACGCCTTCGCCGATCTGATGCGGCCTCTGGGCCTGCAGGAGATTGCGCGGACCGGCGTCGCGGCGCTGTCGCGGGGCGTCAAGACGGCCTGAGGCGGCCCCAAACATTAGGCCCGCGCCGGTTAGCCCCGGCGCGGGCCTTTCCTTTCCCTCCGCCTTTTGATCGAACGGTCAAAACAGCGGATGGGGAACGGGCATGACGCCGCGCAAGATCATCATCGATACCGATCCGGGGCAGGACGACGCCATCGCCATCCTGCTCGCGCTCGCCTCGCCCGAGATCGAGCTTCTGGGCGTGACGACGGTCGCGGGCAACGTGCCGCTCGCCCGCACGCAGGAGAACGCCCGCAAGGCCGTCGAGCTGTCCGGCCGCCCGGTCCCCGTGATGGCGGGCTGCGACCGCCCCCTCCGGCGCCCCCTTAGTACGGCCGAGCACGTCCACGGCAAGACAGGCCTCGACGGCGCCGACCTGCCCGAGCCGTCCATTCCGCTCGACCCCCGCCATGGCGTCGACTTCCTGATCGACACGCTGCGCGCCCATCCCGCAGGCACCGTCACGATCTGCATTCTCGGGCCGATGACGAACGTCGCCACCGCCTTCCTGCGCGCCCCCGACTTGGTGGAGCGCGTGCGGGAGATCGTCCTCATGGGAGGCGGCTACTTCGAACAGGGCAACATCACCCCGGCGGCCGAGTTCAACATCTACGTGGACCCCGAGGCCGCCGAGACGGTCATCAAGTGCGGGCGCCCCGTGACCATCATCCCGCTCGACTGCACGCACAAGGCGCTGACCACCCGCGCCCGCGTGGACGCCTTCCGAGCGCTGGGCACCCGCGTCGGCGCCGTCGTCGCCGGCTGGCTCGACTTCTTCGAGCGTTTCGACGTGCAGAAATACGGCTCGGAGGGCGGGCCGCTCCACGACCCCTGCGTGATCGCCTACCTGCTGCGGCCCGACCTCTTCGCGGGACGCCACATCAACGTGGAAATAGAGACCCGGTCCGAGCTGACCCGCGGCGCCATGGTCGCGGACTGGTGGCGCGTGAGCGGGCGCGCCCCCAACGCCACCTTCCTCAAGGAGGTGGACGCAGACGGCTACTTCGCGCTCCTGACCGAGAGGCTGGCGGTGCTCTAGCGACCGCTTGGCCCAGGCGGGTGCGGCCCCTACATGGGCTCCATGACCCTCCACATCCCCTTCGACAACAGCTACGCCCGCCTGCCCGACCGTTTCTACGTCCGGCAGGACCCGGTCCCGGTCGCCGAACCCCGGCTCCTCGCGCTGAACGAGGTGCTGGCCCGGGATCTTGGCCTCGACCCCGCCGCGCTCGCCTCGCCCGAGGGCCTCGCCATGCTGGCCGGCAACGCCGTGCCCGAAGGGGCCGAGCCGCTCGCGCAAGCCTATGCCGGGCACCAGTTCGGCGGCTGGAACCCGCGCCTGGGCGATGGACGGGCGATCCTCTTGGGCGAGGTCGTCGACGCCCAAGGCCGGCGCCGCGACATCCAGCTCAAGGGCTCGGGCCGCACGCCCTTCTCGCGCATGGGGGACGGCCGCGCCTGGGTCGGCCCCGTCCTGCGCGAGTTCGTCGTCTCCGAGGCGATGCACGCGATGGGCGTCCCCACCACCCGCGCGCTCTCGGCCGTCGCCACCGGCGAGACGATCCGGCGCGAGCGCGCCTATCCGGGCGCGGTGCTGGCCCGCGTGGCCTCCAGCCACATCCGGGTGGGCACCTTCCAGTACTTCTACGCCCGCAACGACATGGAGGCGCTGGCCGCGCTCACCGACCACGTCCTGAGCCGCCACTATCCCGAGGCCGAGGGCGCCATGGGGCTCCTGCGCGCGGTGGTCGACCGGCAGGCGCGGCTCGTGGCGCAGTGGATGTCGCTGGGCTTCATCCATGGCGTGATGAACACGGACAACATGGCGGTGTCGGGCGAGACCATCGACTACGGTCCTTGCGCCTTCATGGACGCCTACCACCCGGACACCGTGTTCTCGTCCATCGATGCCCACGGCCGCTACGCCTATCGCCAGCAGCCGCAAGTCGCGGCCTGGAACCTCGCGCAGCTCGCCACCGCGCTCCTGCCGCTGATGGGCAACGAAGCCGCGATCCCCGAGGCGACCGAGGTCGTCCAGGGCCTCGCGCCCATCTACGCCGCCGAATGGACCCGCCGCTTCGCTGCCAAGCTGGGCCTCGACCCCGAGGACCCGCAGGTGCAGCCACTGGCCACGCGGCTCCTCGACCAGATGGCGGCGACGGGGGCCGACTTCACGATCACGTTCCGCGCGCTCGCGGAGGGCACGGACCTGCCGGACCTCCTCGCCGCGCAGCCCGAGTTCCAGCAGTGGCGCAAGGACTGGGAGGCGAAGTCCCCCGACCTCGCCGCGATGCGCCGCGCGAATCCCGCGATCATCCCGCGCAACCACCGGGTCGAGGCGATGATCCAGGCCGCCGTCGAGGGCGACCTCGGGCCGCTGGAGGACCTGCGGGCCGCCTTGGCGGACCCCTTCGAGCCCGACCCGCGCTTCGACCACCTCCGTGTGCCGCCGCAGGAGGAGGAAAAGGTGCTCCAGACCTTCTGCGGCACATGAACGAAGGGCGGGACCGTGGCCCCGCCCTTCGTCATTCCCTCACGCCACCCGTCACTCGGTGACGCGCACGTCCACCATGCGATCGGGCGTGCCGCTCACCTCGCCGTTGGCGCCGTCGCCGCGCTTGATGGCGTCCAGCACCTCCAGGCCCGACGTCACCTCGCCCACCACCGTGTACTGGCTGTTCAGGTGCGGGGCATCGGAGAACATGATGAAGAACTGGCTGTTGGCGCTGTTGGGGTCCGACGACCGCGCCATGCCCACCACGCCGCGCGCGAAGGGCCGGTCCGAGAACTCGGCCTCCAGGTCCGGCAGGTCCGAGCCGCCGGTCCCCGCCAGCGACAGGTCCCCGCCCTCCTTGCCGTTCTGCACGTCGCCGGTCTGGGCCATGAAGCCCTCGATCACGCGGTGGAACACGACGTTGTCGTACTGGTCGCCGCTCGCGAGTTCCGTGATCCGCGCGACGTGGTTCGGCGCCACGTCCTCGAAGAGATCGACCACGATGGTCCCGTTCGCCTCGCCGGCCACGTCGATCTCGAGCCCCGTCGCCAGGGCGGGCGTCCCCGCCAGCGCGAGAAGGATGGCAAGTCGCTTCATTGGGTTCCTCCGGTCTGCTGATCGCCGGCGTCATCCGCCGCCACCCGGACGCGGATCATGCGGTCGGGGTTCTGGGGCGGCTCGCCGCGCGTGATCCTGTCGACATGCTCCATGCCCGAGATCACCCGTCCGTAGACGGTGTACTGCCCGTTCAGGAAGCTGTTGTCCTTGAAGTTGATGAAGAACTGGCTGTTGGCGCTGTTGGGGTTCGACGACCGCGCCGCGCCCAGCGTGCCGCGGGCGTGGGGCTCCCTGGAGAACTCGGCCGGCAGGTCCGGCAGGTCCGACCCGCCCGTGCCCGCGCGACGGGGGTTGTAGTCCTTTTCCATGTTCCCGTTCTCGACGTCGCCGGTCTGGGCCATGAAGCCCTCGATGACGCGGTGGAAGGCCACGTTGTCATAGGCGCCCCGACGCGCCAGCTCCTTCATCCGCTCGGCGTGCTTGGGCGCGACCTGCGGCAGGAGCTCGATCACGACCGGCCCGTCCTTGAGCTCGATGATGATGGTGTTCTCGGGGTCCTTGATGTCGGCCATCGGGCCCTCCCTTCATTCTGGACTGCGCGAGACTTAGAGGCCGCCCGGCCCAAAGCCAATCCCGCCGTTGACCTCACGGGCCCGAGAGGCCACCTGTAGCGCGCTGGAGCGGAAGGAGACGGGAATGCCCTGGAAATCGGTTGAGCAGATGGACCTGCGCGGCAAGCGCGTGCTGACCCGCGTGGACCTGAACGTCCCGGTGGAGAACGGGCAGGTCACCGACACCACGCGGATCGACCGCATCGTGCCCACGATCCGCGCGATCCTGGCCGGGGGCGGAAAGCCGATCCTGCTGGCGCATTTCGGCCGGCCCAAGGGCAAGGTGGACCCGTCCCAGTCGCTCCGCCTCGTGGGCCCGGCGCTGAAGGAGGCCCTGGGCCAGCCGGTGTTCTTCGCGCCCGACTGCGTGGGCCCCCAGGCCGAGGCCGCCGTCGCCGCGCTGCAGGACGGCGAGGTGCTTCTTCTGGAGAACACCCGCTTTCACCCCGAGGAGGAGAAGAACGACCCCGCCTTCGCCGCCGCGATGGCGCGGCTCGGTGACGTCTACTGCAACGACGCCTTTTCCGCCGCGCACCGGGCCCATGCTTCGACCGAGGGGCTCGCCCGCCTCCTGCCCTCCTGCGCGGGTCTCCTGATGGCCGAGGAACTGTCGGCGCTCGACCGCGCACTGGGCAACCCGCAGCGGCCCGTGGTCGCCATCGTCGGCGGCTCCAAGGTCTCGACCAAGCTCGACCTTCTGAACAACCTCGTGACCAAGGTGGACCACCTCGTGATCGGCGGCGCGATGGCCAACACCTTCCTGCACGCTCAGGGCTACCCCGTGGGCCATTCGCTCCACGAGCCCGACCTCGCCGAAACCGCCCGCGCCATCCTGACCGCCGCCGAACGCGCCGGCTGCGAGATCGTGCTGCCCCGCGACGTGGTCGTGGCCAAGGAACTGGCCCCCGGCGCGACGGAAAGCTTCGTCTCGCCCCATGAATGCCCCGACGACATGATGATCCTCGACGTGGGCCCGCAGACGGTGAGCTACGTCGACACGGTGCTGCGCGGCGCCCGGACGCTGATCTGGAACGGCCCCGTCGGCGCCTTCGAGACCCCGCCCTTCGACGCCGGCACCCACGCCATCGCCCGCAAGGCGGCGGATCTCACGCAGGCCGGGGGCCTCGTCTCGGTGGCGGGCGGGGGCGACACGGTCGCGGCGCTCAACGACACGGGCGTGGCGGGCCACTTCACCTATGTCTCCAGCGCCGGGGGAGCCTTCCTCGAATGGATGGAGGGCAAGGTCCTGCCCGGCGTGGCCGCGCTCGGGTGATCCGTTAGCGCTGCCAAGCCATTGCCCCTCGCGCCGCCGCGCCTTACCCCTTCCGCGACCCTTCAACACGAGGCCAGCCATGACCATCACATCCACCGTGCAGTCGATCCTGAGGAACTACGAGGGCGAGACCCCCGGCGTGAAGGCCAACCTCGCGCGGATGCTGATGCAGGGGCGGCTCGCGGGCACGGGCCGGATGGTGATCCTGCCGGTGGACCAGGGCTTCGAGCACGGGCCCGCCCGCAGCTTCGCGGTCAACTCCGAGGCCTATGACCCCCACTACCACTACCAGCTCGCCCTCGACGCGGGGCTTTCGGCCTATGCCGCCCCGCTCGGGCCCCTGGAGGCCGGCGCCGATACCTTCGCGGGCCAGATCCCGACGATCCTCAAGGTGAACTCGTCGAACTCGCTCCTGCCCGCCGGGCCCAAGACCCAGGCCGTCACCGCCACGGTGGACGACGCGCTGCGGCTGGGCTGCGCCGCCATCGGCTTCACGATCTACCCGGGCTCCTCTCGCTCGCTCGAGATGTTCGAGGACATCGCCGAGATGCGCAAGGAAGCCGCCGCCAAGGGCGTGGCGACGGTGATCTGGTCCTACCCGCGCGGCGAGGACCTCGACAGCAAGGGCGAGACGGCCGTGGACGTGACGGCTTACGCCGCCCATATCGCCGCGCTGCTGGGCGCTCACATCATCAAGGTGAAGCTGCCCACCGACCACCTGTCGCAGCCCGAGGCCAAGAAGGTCTACGAGGCGCAGAAGATCGACGTCAGCTCGCAGGCCGCGCGCGTGCGCCACGTCGTCCAGGCCTGCTTCAACGGCCGCCGCCTGGTGGTCTTCTCGGGCGGCGCCGCCAAGGGCGAGGATTCGGTGCTCCAGGACGGCCGCGACATCCACGCGGGCGGCGGCAACGGCTCGATCATCGGCCGGAACGTCTTCCAGCGCCCGCGCGCCGAGGCCCTGGCGCTGCTCGAGCAGCTCGTGGGCATCTACACGGCCTGATCGGCCCTTTCCGATGCCGGCGGCCCATGGCCGTCGGCGTCATCCGGCCCGGCCCCTGTGGCCTCGGCGCCTCAGGCTCGCGGCTGCGGCGCCGAACGTCTCGCCAAGCCTGCCCGCCCCGTGCCACGCTCCGCCAAAGGCGCCCGGCAGAGGCGCACCGGGCAGCGAGGGCATTCATCATGATCCGCCGGACACGCGCGCCGTTGGGCTTCGTGGTCTACACGACCGCGATGGGCCTCTTCGCGCTCTACTTCATCTTCGCCGCGATCCAGGGCGACTTCGGCATCTTCCGCCGCGCCGAGGTTGACGCCGAGGCGCTGGAGCTGAAGGTGCAGCTCGCCTCCCTGTCGGAGCAGGTCGCCCGGATGGAGAACCTGACCCGCCGCCTTTCCGACGACTATCTCGACCTCGACCTGCTCGACCAGCAGGCCCGCGACGTGCTGGGCCTGATCCGCCCGGACGAGGTGGTCATCCGCTGACCTTTCCCGAATGTCGCCGGGGCCTTCTCGCCGCAGCGCGGCGAGGGCGGCCCCTCGCCAAGGCCGTCGCGCTCCGCTAAGTCCTTTCGGGACATCCGACCAAGGTCGAGGCAGGAGAAGACCCCATGGCCACCGCGACAGCAGCGCCCACCGCCACGCCCGAACCCGAATCAGAGGCCCGTCCGAACGTCTCCCGCGACGAGCTTCTGAAGTATTACCGCGAGATGCTGCTCATCCGCCGCTTCGAGGAGAAGGCCGGCCAGCTCTACGGCATGGGCCTGATCGGCGGCTTCTGCCACCTCTACATCGGCCAGGAAGCGGTCGTGGTGGGCCTCGAAGCCGCCGCCGAGGAGGGCGACAAGCGGATCACCTCCTACCGCGACCACGGACACATGCTCGCCTGCGGCATGGACGCCAAGGGCGTGATGGCCGAGCTCACGGGCCGCGAAGGAGGCTACTCCAAGGGCAAGGGCGGCTCCATGCACATGTTCAGCAAGGAGCGGCATTTCTACGGCGGCCACGGGATCGTCGCGGCGCAGGTGCCCATCGGCGCGGGCCTCGCCTTCGCGGACAAGTACCTGAACAACGGCCGCGTGACCTTCACCTACTTCGGCGACGGCGCCGCGAACCAGGGCCAGGTCTACGAAAGCTACAACATGGCCCAGCTCTGGAGCCTCCCGGTCGTCTTCGTGATCGAGAACAACCAGTACGCCATGGGGACCTCCGTCAAGCGCTCCACCATGTCCCGCACCTACTGGGAGCGTGGCGCCGCCTACGGCATCGCCGGAGAGGAGGTGGACGGCATGGACGTCCTCGCCGTCAAGGCGGCCGGAGAGCGCGCCGTCGCGCACTGCCGCTCGGGCGCCGGTCCGTACATCCTCGAGGTCAAGACCTATCGCTACCGCGGCCACTCCATGTCGGACCCCGCCAAGTACCGCACCCGCGAGGAGGTCCAGAAGATGAAGGAGGAGCGCGACCCGATCGAGCAGGTCCGCTCTATGCTCCTCACCGGCAGCCACGCGAGCGAGGACGACCTCAAGGCGATCGACAAGGAGATCCGCGATATCGTCAACGAGGCGGCCGAGTTCTCGAAGGAAAGCCCCGAACCTGACCTGACTGAGCTCTGGACCGATATCGTCGCCTGAGCCGGGCGCTCCGGTAAGGTTTCGTTAGGACGACCGCGCGGTGGTGGAAGAACTCGTTAACCCCGCTGCGGCATAGATGGTGAACACGGACCGCCCGACCGTCCCGGACGACAAGGGACGCGGCGAGCGGCGGAACGACGACTGCTAGGGACCCCGCATGGCCACGAATATCCTGATGCCCGCCCTGTCTCCCACCATGGAGGAAGGCACGCTCGCGCGCTGGCTCAAGAAGGAGGGCGACGCGGTGAAGTCCGGCGACATCCTCGCCGAGATCGAGACCGACAAGGCCACGATGGAGTTCGAGGCCGTGGACGAAGGGGTCCTGGGCCGCATCCTCGTGGCCGAGGGGACCGAGGGCGTGAAGGTGAACGCCCCCATCGCTGTCCTCCTGGCCGATGGCGAGAGCGCCGACGCCGCGCCCGCCGGCGGCGGTCTCGGCAACGCCAGCCCCGAGGACGGCGCGAACCTCGCGCAGGCCCCGACGGCCGGGACCCCCGGCACCGGCGACTCGCCCACCACGGTCGAGAAGAAGATGCCGAACTCCTCGGCCGAGGCTCCCGTCCCCGCGACGCCCGTCTCGCCCGTCGCCCAGGGCCCCAGCGGCCAGTGGTCCGCCGAGCAGCTGTCCGACGTGCCCGCCGGCACGGCCACCAAGACGATGACCGTCCGCGAAGCCCTGCGCGAAGCCATGTCCGAGGAAATGCGCCGCGACGAGACGGTCTTCCTCATGGGCGAGGAAGTCGGCGAGTATCAGGGCGCCTACAAGATCAGCCAGGGAATGCTGGACGAGTTCGGCGCCCGCCGCGTGATCGACACGCCGATCACCGAGCACGGCTTCGCGGGCATCGCCGTCGGCGCGGCCTTCGGCGGCCTCAAGCCCATCGTCGAGTTCATGACCTTCAACTTCGCCATGCAGGCGATGGACCACCTCATCAACTCGGCGGCCAAGACGCTCTACATGTCGGGCGGCCAGATGGGCTGCCCCATCGTCTTCCGCGGCCCCAACGGCGCCGCCGCCCGCGTGGCCGCCCAGCACAGCCAGGACTTCGCCGCCTGGTTCATGCAGGTCCCCGGCCTGCGCGTGGTGATGCCCTACTCCGCCTCGGACGCGAAGGGCCTGATGAAGACCGCGATCCGCGACCCCAACCCGGTCATCTTCCTCGAGAACGAGATCCTCTACGGACGCTCCTTCGAAGTGCCGGACCTGGAGGACTTCACCATCCCCTTCGGCAAGGCCAAGGTCGAGCGGGTGGGGCAGCACGTGACCCTCGTGAGCTTCGGCATCGGCATGACCTACGCGCTCCAGGCCGCCGAGGAACTGGCGAAGGAGGGCATCGAGGCCGAGGTCATCAACCTCCGGTCCCTGCGCCCCATGGACCTGCCCACGGTCATCGAGTCGGTCAAGAAGACCAACCGCTGCGTGACCATCGAGGAGGGCTGGCCGCAGGGCTCGGTGGGCAGCTACATCGGCAGCCAGATCATGCAGCAGGCCTTCGACCACCTCGACGCCCCGGTGATCTCGCTCACGGGCAAGGACGTGCCGATGCCCTACGCCGCCAACCTCGAAAAGCTCGCGCTCGTCACCGTGCCCGAGGTGATCGAGGCCGTTCGCCACGTCACCTACCGCTGAGGACGCCCCAGATGCCCACGCAGATCCTCATGCCCGCGCTGTCGCCCACCATGGAGGAAGGCACCCTCGCCCGCTGGCTCGTGAAGGAGGGCGACACGGTCAAGTCCGGCGACGTGATGGCCGAGATCGAGACCGACAAGGCCACCATGGAGTTCGAGGCCGTCGACGAAGGCGTCATCGGCCAGATCCTCGTCGGTGCCGGAACCGAGGGGGTGAAGGTCAACACGCCCATCGCCGTCCTTCTCGCGGAAGGCGAGGACGCCTCGGCCGCCGCATCAACGGACGGCTCCTCCCCGGCCTCGGCCGTGGACGCGGGCGCGAACCCGCCCTCGAGCGCACCCGACCCCTCCGGGGCGATCGCCGACTACTCGCTGGGCCCCGTGCCCGAGCGGACGGGGAACGCGCCGGCCGGCCTTCTCGACTCCGCGGCGGCCAAGGTGGAGACGCCCACGACCTCCGCCGCTCCGGCC
This sequence comes from Rubellimicrobium roseum, assembly GCF_006152145.1. Taxonomy (GTDB): domain Bacteria; phylum Pseudomonadota; class Alphaproteobacteria; order Rhodobacterales; family Rhodobacteraceae; genus Rubellimicrobium; species Rubellimicrobium roseum. The sequence continues at coordinate 155,587 of NZ_VDFV01000004.1, forward strand.
CAGTCCGCCCATGGCGGCCGGGTCTTCGCCTCGCCCCTCGCGCGCCGCATCGCGCAGGACAAGGGCCTCGACCTTTCGCAGGTGAAGGGCAGCGGCCCGAACGGCCGCATCGTCAAGGCCGACGTCGAGGGCGCCCAGCCCGCGCCCAAGGCCGCCCCGGCCCCGCAGCCCGCGCCCGTCGGCGCGGCGCCCGCCCCGGCACCCAAACCCGAGGCGCCCAAGGCTGCCGCCGCGCCGGCCCCCTCTGCCGACGCCATTCTTCGCATGTACGAGGGCCGCGACTACGAGGAGGTCAAGCTCGACGGGATGCGCCGGACGATCGCCGCGCGCCTGACCGAGGCCAAGCAGACCATTCCACACTTCTATCTGCGTCGCGACATCCGACTCGACGCGCTGCTGGCGTTCCGCACCCAGCTCAATGGCGCGCTGGAGGCCCGCAAGGTCAAGCTCTCGGTCAACGACTTCGTCATCAAGGCCTGCGCGCTGGCGCTCCAGCAGGTGCCCGAGGCCAACGCCATCTGGGCGGGCGACCGGATCGTCAAGCTCAAGCCCTCGGATGTGGCGGTGGCCGTGGCCATCGAAGGGGGCCTCTTCACGCCGGTCCTCAAGGACGCGCACCTCAAGTCGTTGTCGGCCCTGTCCGCCGAGATGAAGGACTTGGCCGCCCGAGCGCGTATCAAGAAGCTCGCCCCGCACGAATACCAGGGCGGCAGCTTCGCTATCTCGAACCTCGGGATGTTCGGGATCGACAACTTCGACGCGGTCATCAACCCGCCGCATGGCGCGATCCTCGCGGTTGGCGCAGGGGTGAAGAAGCCCGTCGTCGGCGCGAACGACCAGATCGAGATCGCGACGATCATGTCGGTGACGCTCTCGGTCGATCACCGCGTCATCGACGGGGCGCTGGGCGCACAACTCCTCCAAGCCATCAAGGACAATCTGGAGAACCCGGTCGCGATGCTGGCATAATTGCGCGGTGTCCCGTCGCTGTGACGGGACACCGCCAAGCCTACCTGAGACCTGCCCTTCCGAAGACTCTGCTCGAAGGAACCGTTCATGTGCAGGCCCCTCGTCGCACTCGCAGCCGCCGCTTGCCTGACGGCCTGCGGGTCCTCGGCGCCGATCGCCGGACTTCCAACCGGCCTCGCCGCCCCGACGCCGTCCGAAGTCGCCGGGGTGGGCCTGCCGCCGCGTGGCGACGCCCTCACCTACCTATGCGCCGACGGGACGGTCGTGCAGGCTGACTATCCCGACCGGGACGACGTGGATCGCTTGGGCAACACCGCGCGGCTGCGGATCAATGGGGAGAATGTCCGCATGATCCCGGCAGTTTCGGCCAGCGGTGCCCGCTATATCGGCGGCGGATTGCAATGGTGGACGCGGGGCCTCACCATCGCGTCCCTCGCCCCGCTCGGGCCGGGCGAAAGCCTCGCCTCGGCTCCGGGCACCGAGTGCCGCGCCAGCGGCTGAAGGTCACTCGCCGGGAACCCGGTGGTCCATGGCCATGGCCGGCTGGGCGCATCCGGCTTCGCCCACGATCTTGGCGGGCACGCCAGCCACCGTCTTGCAGGGCGGCACGTCATGGAGCACCACGCTGCCCGCCGCGATGCGGGAACAATGGCCGATCCGGATGTTGCCCAAGACGTGCGCCCCCGCTCCGATCAGCACGCCGTCGCCGATTTTGGGATGGCGGTCGCCGTCCGTCTTGCCGGTGCCGCCCAGCGTCACCGAATGCAGCATCGAGACGTTGTCACCCACTACCGCCGTCTCGCCGATGACGATGGAATGGGCATGGTCGATCATGATCCCTTTGCCGATCCGGGCCGCCGGATGGATGTCGACGCCGAAGACCTCGGACACGCGCATCTGAAAGAAGTAGGCCATGTCCCGCCGGCCTTGGGTCCAGAGGTGATGCGCCACCCGATAGGCCTGCACCGCTTGGAAGCCCTTGAAATACAACATGGGCTGCAGGAACGTGTTGCAGGCAGGATCCCGATCGTTGATGGCCACGATGTCGGCGCGGGCAGCCTGCGCGATGCCGGGTTCGTCGGCCAAGGCTTCGTCGACGATCTCGCGCAGGATCTGCCCCGACATCTCGGGGGAGCTGAGCTTCATGGCGATCCTGTAAGCCAACGCCCGCTCGAAGGTCGGGTGATGAAGGACGCTCGAATGCACCAGGCCGCCCAGCAGGGGCTCGCCCGAAACGGCAGCTTCGCCCTCGAGCCGGATGCGCGACCAGACGGGATCGAGCTCGGCTACTTGCAGTTTCGGTGTCGCCATGACGGTGATCTCCCTCGCTCCGGCGGGACCCTAGCGCAGATAGGGGGCGGGAGCCATCGTGGAAGGATGAGGCTCCCGCTCGCTTGCACGCAAGGCGGATTTTTTCTCGCTGGCGATCAGGTCGGAAGATCGATCGTCCTTGCCGGCCCGGAACCGAAACGGTCGGACACCTGGGCGACCTCCGCAAGCACGGGTCCTACCCCGTCCTGAGCCTGCATCGCGGCCGAGTAGGTCCAGGTCGGGATGGAGGTGTCCAACTCGCGCAGCACCGTCTCGCCGCGCAGCAGACGCAGGCGGTAGGCCTCCCGCTCCTCGCCCAGCGGCACCTCGGGGCCCGACCAGGAGTCGCTGTCGATCCGGGTGCGCCGGACCCAGGACAGCACGACACCATCCGGCGAGCGGCGGGCGCGTAGATGGCAGACGGGATAAGGGCGGAGCCCTGTCCCCTGGAAAGCCACCGACATGTGCCGCCAGGAAGGATCAGAGGAAAGACGTCCCGCCGGACCCCAGCGGTAGTGGCGGAGCCCATTGCGCCAGCCAGCAGGAAACGGCCATTGGGTCACTGCACCGTCGAGCAGGACGAAGCGCGAGCCGGCAGGCCAGATCGGCGGCATGACCCCGTCCGTGCCGCCCTGCCCGCGCAGCCGCAGCTTTAGGTCCCAGGTCCGGGGCGCCACCAGCTCGGCTTCGGCGAACTGAAGGATTTCCCAGTTCCCCGGGGAGCCGTCGCCGACGGCCGCGGCCGCCGCTCCGCCCAGGACCCGCTCGGGTCCCACGGAGGCGAGTGTCCCGCTGACCAACCGGACGCGCAGGGCCGGCCCGCGGTCCCATATCCCCGGCGGGGCCGCCGAAAGCGACGTGAGGGTGATCCCGACCGTGGCGGGCGCCGGCTGGGTCAGGACCGTCCGGTAATCGGCGTCGGTGTCGCTCGACCGCAGCAGGACCGGGCCCGGCCAGCGAGTGGCCGCGAAGGCCACATGCGGCGCATGTGCGACCTCGTCCCCCGACAGGAGTGGGAGGTCGAGGAACAGCGCCTCGACCGGCGCGGGGACAGCGAAGGGGCGCGGCGGGCGAGAGGCATCCTCGGTGTCGGGAACCGACCACAGGCCGGGCTCGACGCGCAGGGCCTCGATCGTTCGGGCGCCCGTCTCCTCGACCCGGTCGATGCGCCAGGAGGCCCCGTCCAGCCGGATCGCGTCACCCGGCCCCAGATGTGCCTGCGAGGGCGGCAGCGCCAAGCGAAGGGCGTCGCGGGCGACACGCGACTCCTGCAGCCAGCGCTCGGCCAGGGCCGTCCCTTCCTCGCGAAGGAGCACGAGGGGCAGAGCGTTGCGCGACAGCGTGGGCCGGTCGTCGTCCGGAAGGCGGACCTCGGCCGATACGCTGGCGTAGTCGCCGCCGTGTTCCAGGAAGCCGACCTCCACTCGGCCGGCCAGTTCGGCCTCGGGCGCGCGGATGCGGGTGACCGTCGCTCCGGCCCGCGGGTCGTGGACCATCGCGGCCGGGTCCAACTCGGTTCCTGCCATCCCGGAGCGGCTGCGGAAGACGAGCCGCCCGTCGCGCTCGGCTGCGTCGAAGCCATGGGCGAGCATCAGGGGCTGGAGCGCCTCGCGCGCGGTGCCGGGCGCCTCGATCAGCATCCCGCGCAGGAGGCCGTGAAGGTGCGCGGTGTCGGGTTCGGGCGCGCCGCTGTCGCGGCAGATCTCCTGCACCACCGAGGCCAGGTCGCGCGCCGACGTGCGACCGTTGAGCCAGTGGCCGCGATGATAGTTGATCCCGTCGCCCCAGAGATCGTTCCTCGCCGGGAAGGCCGGAAAGGGTCGCGCGTCCCAGGCCCAGGCATGGGCCCGGTCCATGTCGACCATCGGCCCCCCATAGTGCGGCGAGACCGGGTTGTTGGCCGGGTCCGACCAGTGCCGGAACAGCGCGCGGAAGTAGCATTGCTGGATCAGGTCGTCACGGCGCCCGTTCGAGAAATGGGGGAGGACGGACTCGGACGACTTGGGGTCGAGGAACCTGTTCGGCTCGTTCGTGGCCTTGTCGAGCGTGGCGCAGCCGATCTCGGTGAACCAGATGGGTTTGGAGAGGGGAACCCAGGCGGTCGGGCTGGCCGACCGGAGGCCGTTCACCCGGTCGTGGTGGGGGTTGGACCACCAGGACTTCAGGTCCTTGAGCCGCCAGATCCAGGGCTCGCCCTGCCCGTCCGCGATCGGAGTCCGGCGCTGTGCGGCACGGTCGGCGGCAGAGGCGTAGAACCAGTCGTGAAGCTCGCCCCCCGCGACGTTGGCGGCGAGGTAGTCGATGGAATGGATATCGCCCCAGGGGGCGTCGAGATGGTCCGTCCCGTCCCGCCAGTCCGACAAGGGCATGTAGTTGTCGATCCCGATCACGTCGATCGCCGGATCGGCCCAGAGCGGGTCGAGGTGGAACACCTTGTCGGAGGTCCCCGGCGGCTGGTGGCCGTGGTATTCGGACCAGTCGGCGGCGTAGGTGATCTTCGCGCCGGGCAGGATCGCCTTCACCTCGCGGGCGAGGCGACGCAGCGCCTCGACGGCCGGGTAGCCTTGGGGACCCCGGATGAAGGTCAGCTCGCGCATCTCCGTGCCGATGTAGAAGGCCTCCACGCCCCCGGCTGCGGCGCAGAGATGGGCGTAGTGCAGGATCATGCGGCGGAAGGACCACTCGGCTGGACCGCTGTAGGCGACACCGGTGGTCTGGGGCGCGAAGTGGTCGGGGCGGGCCTCGCCGAAGAAGGCGGCCACCTCGGCCTCGGCATGGGCGGTGCCGTCCGGGGAGCCGGGGCGGCCGGGCGCGACCGACAGCGTGATCCGGCCGCGCCAGGGCAGCGCGGGCTGCGAAGCGCCGCCGTAGGGATCGGGGAGCGCATCGCCCGCAAGCTGGTCCATCAGGAGAAAGGGGTAGAAGACGACCGCCTTCCCGCGCCGCCTGATCTCGCGGATGGCCTCGGTCACCGAGGCGTCGGTGGGCGTGCCGCCGTAGACGGGGCGGTGCCCCTCGCGCGGGACAAGCGTGGCTTGGGCACGGGTCACGCCCGAGACGGACCAGGGCATCCCCTCGCCGTCGGCCTCGTGGCTCTCGACCTTGGGTTCGACCCGGCAGTGGCCGGCGCGGAGGTCGTTCCCGAACCAGCAGGCCACGAGGCTGACCGACTGGAGGCGCGGGAGCTCCGTGCAGAGCTGGTCGAGCGAGACGAGGAGGTCGGGGCGGCCCTGTGGCGTGGAGATGTTGGCCGGGCGGCGGTCGGCAAAGCCGTGATCGAGATAGACCGGCGTGGTGGCCAGCGCGTATTCGCCCGTGCCGGGGATAAGTGCCACGCCGCGCAGGAGGCGGGCGATGTCCTCGGCCTGATCGTCGGGTCGCTCGGGCGCGGGGCGGAAGACCTCGAAGGAGAGCTGGGGGACGCGGTTGCCGAAACGGCCGAGGGGCAGGTCCTCGATGACGACGTAGGCGATGCCACGGAAGGCGGGGACGCGCCCTGCCCCCTCGACCGCCTCCAGGCGCGGGTCGGGAAGCTGGTCCTCGGTCCCTTGGTAGACCGAGAGCTGGAGGTCGGTCGTGGCGATCTCGGTCCCGTCCGCCCAGATGCGGCCCACCCCGGTGATCTCGCCCTCGCAGAGCGCAATGGCGAGCGAGACGGTGTAGCCGTAGCTCGTGACCTCGGGCTGCGGGGCGCCCTTGCCGCCCGCGCCTTCCGTCGTCGCGGTCTCGCGGAAGCGGGTGGCCCAGATGACCTGGCCCGCGAGCCGCACCGCGCCGTGGACGCGGGCGACAGGCGCGCCCTCGGAGGCCCCCGTGAGGCGGAAGCGGTCGATGCGGCCGGTCTCGACAGGGGCGCTGCCCGCGCCGAGAACCCGCTCGTCGATGGCCCGGCCCAGCATGGCACCGGCGGCACGGCCCAGCATGGCGGAGGACAGGCCCAGGACCGAACCTCCGATGGAGCCGCCCAGCGCCATGCCGGCGGCGGATAGGACGAGGGTGGCCATCTAGCGGGCTCCTTCGAGGTCGAAGCGGGCCACGATGCGGGCGGCCCAGGGGGCGGAGAGCGGGGATTCGACGACGCCGTGACCGCTCAGGGAGTGGATGAAGGCAGCGGGCGCGGACAGGATGCCGAGGTGCTTGGCCACGGCGCTCTCGCGCATGCGGAAGAGGAGGAGGTCGCCGGGCTGGCCGCGACCGGGCAGAAGGAGCCGCGCGGCGGCGGCCCAGAGCCGCTCCTCGCCCTGCGGCTCGGACCAGTCGGGGCTGTAGGGCGGGACGGGGGCGGGCTCAGTCCCGTGGACCTCGCGCCAGACGCCGCGGATCAGGCCCAGGCAGTCGCAGCCGGCGCCCTTGGCCGAGGCCTGGTGGAGATAGGGGGTGCCGATCCAGAGGCGGGCGGCGGCGACGATGCGCGGTTCGGGGCGGCTCATCTCAGCGGCCCTCCGTCGTTGGCGCCCGAGGGGACCGGTACGGACAGGAGCCAGTCCTCGCCGGGGATGAAGGGGAAGCCGCGGAAGTTGACGAGGTTGCCGAACTTGAGGCGGCAGGTGTCGGCCCGCTTGTCGCAGCCGAGCTCCAGGCGCAGACGGTCTGCGGGGGCAAGCGGCGCGCGCAGCGGCGACCAGAGGGCGAGGAGACGGGTGTCGCCTTCCATGCGGTCGTCGCGGATGACGCCGGACAGGCCCCGTGCCGCTCCGGTCAGGACGGACAGGCGGCCGTGCCGGAACCAACCCGGCGGCAGAGACAGGCCCGAAAGACGGAACGTCTGGCCGTCGGTGGCGCCGCAGTCGGCGGCTACCGCGATGGCGGCCAGGTCGAACCGGCAGGCGGCGTCGCCCAGGGCCGCGCCGCAGGTGGTCTGGTAGAGGCGGCCCAAGGGGCGGTTCAGCGCCTCGGTCAGGCCGCGCAGCTCGGCGTGGAAGGCGCGGCCCTCCCGCCGGATCTCGCCCAGCGTGCCACGGAAGCGCAGCTCGCGCTGGGCGGGGTCGGACCAGTTGACGTGCCAGAGGCGGACGGCGGCTTCGTCGTAGCGCCCGGCGTCGATGTCGCTGTCCGTGATCGCGTCCGAGGACAGGGTGCCCATCGCCTCGGCGTTGTCCACGGAAAGGCCGGTGCCCTGCACGGTGGCGCTGGCCGTCAGGCCGGAGTCGGGGCGGAAGTCGATGCCTTCGAAGTGCAGAGGGAGGTCGTGGTCGGTGAAGCCGAGCGTCACGCCGTCCCTGCGGGTGACGGCCCAGCAGCGGGCGACGGTGGTGGCACCCGTGGCGAGGTGGTCGCGGAGGCTCATGCGCGCACCTCGATCACCGGGACCGAGGGAACCTCGCCCGCCTGGAAGTTGGAGACCTGCACGCGGATCGCGTCATTGTCGAAGCGGACGGGGACATCGAACTCGAAGCCCGCGGTGACGGCGGTCCCGGCGACGGGGGCGGTCGCGAAGGTCACGCGGCCCCCGTCGAGCGTCCAGTCGTGCCGCTCGGTCCCGGCGACGGCGACGCGAAGGGTGCTTGCGACCGGGTGGGTGATCGGGCGCCAGTGGGTCGTGCCGCCCGAGGCGTAGGCCTTGCGGAGCTGGAAATCGCGAGTGGTCCCGTCACCCTGCCCGATCGGCTGGTCGAGGGGGCCCGGCGTGGCCGAGGGCGCGCAGGACTTGTGGTCGGCCCAGTCCTTCCAGCGGAAGCCGTGGAGCTGGCCGCCGCGCGCCTCGAAGAACGCGAGGAGGTCGTGGAGGTCGTCGAGCGAGCGCAGGCCCAGCCCCGCGTCGTAGCGGCGTCGCGACTGGGACCAGGGGGCGTTGCGCTCCTCGTGGCCGTTGGCGAGGGTGACGATCTCGACCCGGCGCTCGGGGCCGCCCAGGGCGCCGAAGCTGAGGGATGCGGGGAAGCAGATGTCGTGGAAGGCCATGGGGTCCTCAGCGATTGCGGGCGCCGCGGCCCAGGAGCCGCGTCATCTCGGCGGCGATCTGGCCCTGGCTGCGGCGGAAGCCTGCGACGTCAGGCGTCGCGATGTGGATGGTGACGTGGACGGCACGGCCCGATTCGGCGCGCACACCCAGGCGGCCGTCGGGACCGCGCGTCAGGGGCATGATCGCCTCGGGGCCGGCCTCGCCCATCAGGCCGGTGGCGCCGCGCATCGGGAAGGTCGTGGCCCGGCTGACGACCCCGCCCTTGGCGAAGGGCATCACGCGGCCCTGACTGAACGGCGCTCCCTGGGCGAAGGGTGCGAGCGGCCCCATGATCGCGCCGAGCCCCTGGGCGAGCATCCCGCCCATCTGGTCGGTCACGGGTTTCATCGCGGCCTTGTAGACAGTGTCGATCATGGCGCGGCCTACGGTGCGGAGCGCGTCGGACAGGCGGTCGCCGTCGATCACCAGGCCCGCGATGGCGCGGCGCAGGCCGCCGGCGAAGCCCTTCTCCAGCCCGCTCAGGTCACGAGAGGTGGTGCCCAGCGAATCGCGGACGCGGGCCAGCTCGGCCGCGAAGGCGCTCGCGCTGCGGGTCGCGTCGGTCAGGGGGGCGTCGTCGTCGTCGAAGTCGAAGAGGCTCATGGGGTGGGTCCTTGGTCGGGGTGCCGGGCCGCGAGTTCCCGGAAGCGGGCGCGGCCCATGGGGAGCGGGCAATGGTCAAGGCCAAGCATCAGGGACAGCTCGGCGGGAGTGAGGGCCCAGAACTCTGCCGGCCGGAGGCGGAGGGTCTGGAGGCCCGCGCGCAGGAGCGCGGGCCAGTCGAAGGGGGCGCTCATTCGGGGATCGCGAAGGCGCGGGCCAGAAGCTCGGCGGCCTTCTGGACGGCGCCGAGCGGGCCGCCCGCGATCTCGGCGGCCAGCAGCTCCGGCGCGGTCACGTTCCAGCCGCCGCCCCGCAAGCCCGCCACGATCAGCCCCAGCACGTCGCGGGACGAGATGTCTCCGGCCTCGAAGCGGGCGACGAGCGCCACGAGGGTGTCGTCGCCCAGGGTCGCCTCCAGCTCCGCGAGGGCACCGAGAGTGAGCCGGGCGGTGCGGGGGACGCCGTCGATGACGATCTCGACCTCGCCGGCATGGGGGTTCGGCATGGCTCAGGCCCCCGCGAAGGTGAGTTGCCCGGCCGAGGCCAACGCCAGTTCGTAGGTCGCCTCGCCGTCGTGGGTGCCCGCGTATTCGAGCGTGGTGATCTGGAACGGACCCTGGATCGTGCCGAAGTCGGGAACGATCACCTGCGCCTGCGGGATCTGGCCCCCGAAGAAGAGCGAGCGCAGGCGAGCGTCGGTCGCGGCGTCCTTGAACACGCCGTTGCCCGAGAGCGCGGCCGAGCGGACGCCCGCGCCGGCCAGCAACTCGCGCCAGCCGCCGGGGCTGTCGAGGCTGGTCACGTCCACCGTCTCGGCGTTGAAGGCGATCCGGGTGGCGCGGAGGCCCGCGACGGTTTCGAACCGGCCGCTGCCGTCCATGTCGATCTTGATGAGAAGGTCCTTGCCGGCCTGAGCGGGCATCTTGGGGTCTCCTTACGAGGGGATGTCCGCGTCGTCCTCGACGCGGAGGCGGAAGATGAGGTCGATCTGGCGCGTCTCGCCCGAGCCGATCCGGCGGGCCTGGGCGCGCAGGAAGCGGGAGCTGACCACCCGCCCGCGCGGGAGCGTCAGGGGATGGTCGGTGAGCGCGTCCGAGACGGCGCTGGCGGCGGCCTTGGCGGCCGAGAAGCCTGCCCCGTCGGTGACGACGCTGACGGCGACGTCGTGCTCGCTGCCCCGCCCCGTCGCGTCGGAGCGGTCGCGGACGACCTCGGGGCCGAGGGCGACGTAGAGCGTGGGCAGGAGCCCGGGCGGCACCTGGTCGTAGATGTCGGGGCCGACGAGCGCCTGGAGCGGCGGGTAGCTGGTGAGCCGCTGGTAGATCGCGGCCTGGAGGCCCTGCGAGAGCGCATAGGTCACAGCGCGCCCTCCTCGGTGGCGAGGCAGAGGAGGAAGCGGCCGGTGGCGTCCGCGAGGCTGACCGAGCGGATCGGGTAGGCATTGGCCCCGTCACGGAAGCGCTGGCCGACGAGGGGGCGCGAGGGGGCGCCAAGGGGGGCGCCGCGCACGGTGATCTTCAGCGGCAGGCGCGTCTCGGCTCCGGCGGGCTGGGCGACGGTGCTGGCGGTGCCCGGATCGACCTCGGCCCAGAGCGTGCCGAGGGCGGTCCAGCCCTTGTGGTAGCCGCCCGCGCCGTCGGGGGTCCGGGTCGGATGCTCCAGCACGAGGCGGCGGTTGAGGCGGGGCGCGCTCATGCGAAGGCCCCCAGGCGGACGGGCCGCCAGCGGTCGATGAGGGCCGTGACGCCGAAGGGCATGCAGCCCGCGCCCAGCGCCGTCTCGTGGCGGTATTCGTGGTAGTGGGCCGCGAGCATCAGGACCGCCTGTGCAAGGTCGGCGGGCACGTCCTCCCAGGCGGGACCGAAGCCCGCGTCGAAGGTGACGCGCGCCGCGCCGCCCTGCGGGATCGCGGGAAGGCTGCCCAGCGCGGCGAGGCTGGTGCGCGAGCCGTCGCCCAGGAGGCGCAGGAAGGTGAGCGGCACGGGCACCTCGACGCCCTCGGCGCCGAGGAGCGCGACCTCATGGAGCGCCGTGGCAGGGCCGACCGGCAGGGGCTGGCGGTCGGACGCGCGCCAGGCGGAGAGCGTCAGGGCGAAGCGCCGGGTCAGCAGCGCCTTGCCCGTCCGGCCCTCGATGGTGGCGATGGCGGCGCGCAGGAAGCCCGCGAGCAGCGCGTCCTGCACGTCGTCGTCGGAGAACCCCGTCCCGAGGCGCAGGTGCTCTCTCAGGCGGGCGACGGGGAGCGCGGAGTCGGGCGCCTCCGTCAGTTCGACCAGGTTCATCGGAAAACCTTTCGCGTGGGGTCGGGGATTGGGGCCGTCGCGGAGGACGGCCCCGAAATTGTTTGATTCGGGGATCAGCTCGCGGCGAAGCGGAGGAGCTTGATCGCGGCGAAGTCGATCACGCCGCCGCCCACGCGCTTGGTCGCGTAGAAGAGGACGTGGGGCTTGGCGCTGTAGGGGTCGCGCAGGACGCGCAGGTCGGGGCGTTCCGCGATCGTGTAGCCGGCCGTGAAGTCGCCGAAGGCGATGGCCATGGCGTTGCCGGCGATGTCGGGCATGTCCTCGCAGATCAGGACACGGTAGCCCATCAGGCGCGCGGGCTCTCCGGCGGTCAGGCCGTCGGACCAGAGGAAGCGGCCGTCGGCGTCCTTGAGCTTGCGCAGCACGCCGGTGGTGCGCGAGTTCATCACGAAGCAGGCGCGCGGGCGGTACTGGGCGCCCAGCGCGTAGACGAGGTCCACGATCGGGTCGATGGTCGTGAGAGCGCCGGCCGCCCCCGTGGGCACGTAGCCGATGTTGCCCCAGGTCCAGGTGCCGTTCGGGACGGTGGCGTAGCTCAGGATGCCGCGCGGCTTGTCCACGCCGTTGCCGGTCACGAAGGCCGCGGATTCGGCGCGGGCGAAGCGCTCGGCGATGCGGCCGGCGAGCCAGGCCTCCACGTCGAAGGCGGCGTCGTCGAGGAGCCGCTGCGAGGCCTTGGGCTGGGCGGCGAGTTCATGGAGCGGGATGTTGATCTTCTCGAGGACGCCGGTCGCGGTCTCGGTGGCCCCGGCCGTCTCGGTGGCCCAGCCCGCGCCCAGCTCGCCCCGGTCGATCAGGATGTCGAGGCTGGCGTTCTCGACCGCGACCACGCTGGCGATGGAGCGCAGCGAGGCGGTGGAGACGAGGATCTGGCGGATGCTTTCGGCGGCCTGGGGCGAGATCAGCACGCCCCCGTCGACGGCGACGGCGGTGGAGAGCGCCTTGCCCTCGAGCGCGAGGCCGCGCAGGGCCACGTCATCGCCCGAGCGGAGGTAGGCGTCGAAGGCCTTCTGATGCGGAGCCTCGAAGGCTTCGGCGGCCAGCATCGGGCGGTGGGCGGCGTGGGTCATCTTGGCGGAAAGCTTGGTCATGCGGTCCTCTTGGGCTTGCAGCTTGGTGGAAACTTCGGTGGCGAAGGCGTTGAACTCGTGGAGGAAGGCGCTGGTGGCGGCCTTCACCTCGGGCGACGGGGACAGATCTTCCCCGGCCCGGGACAGCGTCTCGGGAGCAGTCATGCGTGGGTCCTTTTCAGGGTTGGGGTTCGGGGCTGGGGTCAGCCCATGAGGCGGGCGCGGGCCTGGGCCACCGCCGCCGTCATTTCGTGGAGGAGCGCCAAGTCGGCGCCCTTCGCGGCGAGGCGGGCCTCGCGCAGCATGGGGAAGGTCACCAGGGAGACTTCCCAGAGCTCGACCTCGTGGAGGCGGCGTCGGCCCTGGCTGTCCTTGGTGGCCCGGACGGTCCGGTAGCCGATGGACAGGCCGTCGATGGCGCCGGCGCGGATCAGCGCGGCGGCTTCGCGGCCCCTCGCGACCTCGGGCAGGAGGCGGCCCTTGACCCGGAGGCCACGGGCGTCCTCGCGCACCTCCTCCCAGAGCCCGATGGGCTCGGACGGGTCGTGCTGCCAGAGCATCTTCACGGAGTCTCCGTGGGTTGCGAGGCGTTCCAGAGATTTTGCGTAAGCTCCGCGCTCCATGATGTCGCCGCCCTGGTCGGGGAGGCCGAAGAGCGAGGCGTAGCCTTCGATGGTCAGGCCATCGTCCTGAACGGTCAGGTCCGTCAGCGGCCGGGTGAACTTGGTCTCCATGATGTCCTTCAGGGCAGATGGCTGAGGAGAGGCTGGACGGCCTGGGCGAGGATCACCCCCACCACGCCGTAGACGGTGAGCCAGAGGCGCTTCTCCAGCCGCTCCATCATCGCCTCGATCTTGCCGAGGGCTTGGTGGAGCTGGGCGAACTGGAGCTCGGCCAGGCGCTCGTGGTTCTCGATGCGCAGGCCGGGGGCGCAGAGGAAGGCGCGGGGCTCATGTCCCATCGGGGGCCTCCGCGGGGGGCAGGCCGAGGAGGCGGCGCTTCTCGGACGGGGACAGGAAGGCCGCCCCGGCGATGCGCCGCCATTGCGAGTCGCGCTCGGCCGCCAGCGCCGGGATCTGGTCGAGGTCGGGGGCGAGCGTGATCCGTTCTCCGGTGAAGTCCGACAGCCAGTCGCTGATCGCGGAGGTGACGCGGGTGGCGAGCGGCAGGACCGTGAGGCGGACAAAGGCGCGGTTCGCCTCCTGGTAGTTGGCGTAGGTCGCGTCGCCGGGGATGCCCAGGATCATGGGCGGCACCCCGAAAGCGATGGCGATCTCGCGGGCGGCGGACTCCTTGGTCTTCTGGAACTCCATGTCCGAGGGGCTGAAGCCCATCGGCTTCCAGTCGAGCCCGCCTTCGAGGAGCATCGGTCGGCCGGCGTTGCGGGCGCCCTGGTGCTGGGCCTCCATCTCGCTCACCAGACGGTCGAACTGGTCGGGGGCGAGCGTGCCGCCGTTCGGGCCGTTGTAGACGATGGCGCCCGAGGGGCGGGCGGCGTTCTCCAGGAGGGCCAGCGACCAGCGTGAGGCGCCGTTGTGGACCTCGATGGCGGTGGCGGCGGCCTGGAGCGCCGACAGGCCATAGTGGTCGTCCTGCGGGTGAAAGCTTTTGACGTGGCAGACGGCGCGGGCGGGGAAGCGGTGCTTGCGGCCGCCCACGGCGTAGTCGTAGGCCACGGGCCAGCCGTCCTCGCCCGGCACGACCGACATGCGGTCGGAGCGCAGGACGTGAAGCTCCTGCGGGAGCCCCTCCTCGGCCACGGCCTCGACGTAGCCGTTCCCCGTGAGGAGGAGCTGGCCGTAGAGCGACTCAAGCAGCTCGGCGCGGCCCTGCGCGGGGTTGGGCCGCGCGATGAGGTCGAGGACCGGGTGCGCGTCGTAGCGGGTCGCGTGGTCCTGCAGGACCAGCGGCAGCGCGGCGGCGGCCTCGGCGATCAGGCGGACGGCGCGGAAGCCCACGGGGTTGCGGGCGAAGCCCTGTTGCGTGAGCTGGGCCGTGTCGCGGGCCGCATGCGCCGGGCGGCCCGTCGCGCCGGGCGAGGCGACCAGTTGGCCCGCCGCCGAGGCCTTGGCCTCGGGGACGGCCGCGGGGACCGGCCGCGGCCCGGCAGGGGTCCCTCTGGGGGTGAACTTCAGGAAGTCGAACATCTGTCTTTCTGTCTCCTCGGGCCGGGATCGCGGCTCGTGCGACCAAGGTGCCCTGCAAAGGTTAATCGTTTCTGATAGCACCGAACGGTCCCCCCCTGTTTCGCGCAACACCCCCTAGAGGCCTCGGATTCCAGGGTTTTTCCAGGATTCGGAGGGGGCGAGGACCGATTCGTGGATCGCCCAGACCAGCGCGTCGAGCCGGTCGGGCGAACCTTTTCCGTGCCAGCCGGTGACGCTCATGCGGGTCATCTGATCCTCCAGAAGCCGCAGGTCGGCAGAGCGGAGGTGGTGGACGCGGCCCTGCTCGTAGAGGGCGGCGACGGGCTCGGCGCGGATCTCCTTGCCGTGGCGGGCGTGGACGCGCGTCACGGGCAGGTGCGGGTCGATGCCGCGCAGGATCGTCTCGACCATGGCGCCGCCCTGGTTGACCTCGGCCACCACGCGCGAGGCGTTGTGGCGGCGCGCGGCGGCGACGGTGGCGCGGCCCCAGACCTCGGGCGAGGCGCCCTGCACCGTCGCGTCCTCCAGCACCACCGCGCGCCAGTCGGCGGGGGCGCCCTGCGTCACGGCACCCACGACGACGATGCCGGTCGAATCGGAGCGCTTGCCCGTCGAGACGGCGGGATCGACGGCGACCACCACCCGGTCGAAGCGGGGCGCGAAGTCGATGCGGGCCGATTCGAGCATCGCGTCGGTCCAGAGCATCCCCTCGGAGTCGTCGAGCAGGAGTCCGTCGATCTCCTGCCGCCCGAGGCGGGTGTTGCCGTAGAGGGTCTGGACCTGTTCAAGGAAGGCGGGCGCGAGATGGGCGCGGTTGGCGCGGGTCGTGGCATGCGTCCGCACCGTGCCCGGCCGTTCCAGAAGCGCGCGCAGGAGCGGCGTCGGGCGCGGGGTGGTCGTGACCACGCAGCGGGGGTCTTGTCCGAGGCGGAGAGCGAACTGGAGCTGGTCCCAGGCGGATTCGGCCTTCTTCCACTTGGCCAACTCGTCGGCCCAGGCGGCGTCGAACTGGGGGCCGCGAAGCGCCTCGGGCTCGTGGGCCGAGAAGAGCTGGGCGGTTGCGCCGTTGGGCCATTCGAGCATCCGGCGCGTGGCGTGCCAGCGGGGTCGGCGGTCGGGCGGCGCGCAGGCCAGGAGGCCCGAATCGCCGAAGACCATGACCTCGCGGGCCTGGTCGATGGTCTCGGCCAGCAGAGCCACGCGGCGGGCGCGGCCGGGGGCGCTGGGGCGGGGCCCTTCGACCATGGAGCGGACCCATTCGGCCCCGGCGCGCGTCTTGCCCGCGCCGCGCCCGCCCAGGATGACCCAGGTGCGCCAGTCGCCGGGCGGCGGAAGCTGGTGGGAATGGGCCCAGAAGGCGAAGAGATAGGGAAGCGCCGCGAGGTTGCGCTCTGGCAGCGCGGCGAGCGTCCGCTGGATCAGGTCGGGGTCCTGCCGGGCAAGCCAGCGGGCGTCGAAGGGGGCCGGAGCCGGCGCCGCCGTCTGGGGTTCGGTGGGCCGCGGAGCAGGCGCCCGCTCCGGCCCGGTCGCCTCGGGAGGCGTCGGGGGGCTCGCAGGCGGCACGTCAATCGTCCGCGCCTGCCGGGCCTTCTCCTCGAAAAGCTTCCACGTCATGGGTCAGCCCTCCCCGCCGCAGTCGCGGAGACGCGCGAGGCGGCAGGCCATCTCCTCGCGCAGGCCGGCGAAGTCGATCTCGCAGGCGTTCCTCAGGCCCGAGTGCTTCTCGTGCCAGGCGTTGAAGCGCTCCTCGGCCTCGAAGGCGCGTTTGAGGGCGGTTTCCAGCTCGGCCGACTTCAGGCCGATGTCCTTGAGGGCGGTACCGTCGCCGTCCTCGGCCCGGTCCAGAAGCCGTGCGAGCGTGCGGCGGACCGAGCGGAGAAGCTGGAGGGTGTCGGTGAGGGTGTCCTCGATCTCCTGCGCGGAGAGGGTCGTGGGACGGGGGGTCATGGTATGGCCTTTCCTGCTCTTGTCGTTGACGCGGCCGGGGGAGTCCGGCCGGTACGATCAGGGTGCGGGAAAGGGGTGAACGGATTCTTAGAGGACCGAACGGTCCGTTTAACGAGACGTTAACGGGGCGGCGTATAGGCGGGACGATTCGGCGGCGCGCGACGGGGGTCGCCAAAAGGGGTCCTGCCCCTCGCCGCTATTAGGCGACCTGCCACTCGCGACCGTCCTCGCCGACCGGAGCTGCCCGGACGCCGGTCCGGGCGCGCGGTCGCACCGGGATGTCTGAAACCGGAACGAGGCGGGATCGGGCGCGCCCACGTGGGGGGCGGGCGCGGCCCTAGCCGTCCTGGCCTGCCTCGGCCTCGATCTGGCGCCAGCGGATGACGTTCTCGTTGTGCTCGTCGAGCGTCTCGGCAAAGGCGTGGCCGCCCGAGCCGTCCGCGACGAAGTACAGGTAATCCGTGGCGGCCGGGTTGAGCGCCGCCTCGATGGCCGGGCGGCCCGGATTGGCGATGGGGCCGGCGGGCAAGCCGTTGACGACGTAGGTGTTGTAGAGAACCTCGCCGTGCAACTCGGCCTCGGTCGCGCCCGCGATGTCGGATTCGCGGATCGGGCGGTCGAGGAGCCCCTGCCCGCGCGTGATCCCGTAGATGATCGTGGGGTCGAACTGGAGTCGCATCCCCTGCTCGATGCGGTTCACGAGGACGGAGGCGACGATGGGCCGCTCCTCGGGAATCGCCGTCTCCTTCTCGACGATGGAGGCGAGGGTCAGGGCTTCCTCGGGCGTGTCGAAGGGGAGCCCTTCGGCGCGGTTCTCCCAGGCCTGGGCCAGGAACGTTTCCTGCGCGGACTGCATCCGGGCGATGACATCGGCCACGGGCGTGCCGGGGGTGATCGCGTAGCTGTCGGGAGCAAGCATTCCTTCGGCCGGGACCTCCTCCACGTCGCCTTCGAGCACGTCGAGCGCGTTGAGGGCCTGCACGACCTGCCAGCTTGTCACGCCTTCGGCCATGACGACGCGGTAGGTCGTGTCGGATTCGGCCTTCACCTGCTCGTAGGCGGCGGGGATCGGGTCGAGGCCCGGCTGGAACTCGGCCAGTTCGGTGAAGCCGTCGCCGGCGAGGTCACGCTCGCGCACCTCGGCCAGGGTGCGGGCGACGCCGATGCGGTAGACGACCTCGGTCCCGCAGGTGGAAGGGCCGCCTTCGGTCACGATGGCGGTGATCTCGTCCATCGAGGCGGAGGCGGGGATCAGGAAGCTGCCCTGCTTCTCCTGCCCCGAACGTTCGGTGTAGTCGGCACCCAGGCGGAAGACCGTGGGCGAGGCGATGGCGCCGCGCTCGGCCAAGTCGTCGCTGATCCGGCGCATGGTGGCCCCGGCGGGAACGCGAAGGCAGATCGCCTCGGCCAGGGGGCCCGGCGCGGAATACTGCTGGACGCCCCAGGTGACGAGGCCCGCGAGGAGGAACAGGCCCACCGTCAGGAAGGTGAGCGCGTTCGCGGCGACGTGCCGCCACATCAGGCGCGGGCCCCGGAGATCACGCCACGGCCCCGAGCACGAGCGAGGCGTTGGTGCCGCCGAAGCCGAAGCTGTTGTTCACGGCGATGCGCACGTCGCGGCTCCGCGCCGCGTTGGGGGCGAGGTCCACGGGCGTCTCCACCGCGGGCGTGTCGAGGTTGATCGTCGGCGGGCAGACCTGGTCGCGGATGGCGAGCATGGCGAAGATCGACTCGATCGCCCCGGCGGCGCCCAGGAGGTGCCCGGTCATCGACTTGGTCGAGGACATCGTGACCCTGGAGGCGGCGTTGCCCATCAGGCGCTCGACGGCGGCCAGTTCGATCACGTCGGCCATCGTGCTGGTGCCGTGGGCGTTGATGTAGTCGATGTCGGCGGCGGCGATGCCGGCATCCGACAGCGCCATGCGCATCGCGCGCTCGGCCCCGTCGCCATCTTCGTTGGGGGCGGTGATGTGGTAGGCGTCGCCCGACAGGCCGTAGCCCAGCACCTCGGCGTAGATCTTCGCGCCGCGGGCGCGGGCGTGCTCGTATTCCTCCAGCACGACCATCCCGGCCCCCTCGCCCATCACGAAGCCGTCGCGGTCGGCGTCATAGGGGCGGCTGGCCTTGGTGGGGTCGTCCTTGCGCTTGGTGGAGAGCGCCTTGCAGGCGTTGAAGCCGGCGATGCCGATCTCGCAGATCGCGGCCTCGGCGCCGCCCGCCACCATGACGTCGGCGTTGCCGTACTTGATGAGCCGCGCGGCGTCGCCCAGC
The DNA here is from genome assembly GCF_006152145.1 of Rubellimicrobium roseum. GTDB lineage: Bacteria > Pseudomonadota > Alphaproteobacteria > Rhodobacterales > Rhodobacteraceae > Rubellimicrobium > Rubellimicrobium roseum. The sequence continues at coordinate 174,149 of NZ_VDFV01000004.1, forward strand.
GCGTGGGCGCCCGTGGAGCAGGCGGTGACGACGGCGTGGTTCGGGCCCTTGAAGCCGTAGCGGATCGAGACCTGCCCGGAGATCAGGTTGATGAGCGCGCCGGGGATGAAGAAGGGCGACACCCGGCGGGGGCCCTTTTCCTTCATCAGGATCGTGGTGTCCTGGATTGACTTGAGCCCGCCGATGCCGGAGCCGATCAGGACGCCGGTGCGGTGGCGGTCCTCCTCGGTCTGGGGGACCCAGCCCGAATCCTCGATCGCCTGCTGGGCGGCGGCGACGCCGAAGAGGATGAAGTCGTCGACCTTCCGCTGCTCCTTGGGCTCCATGTAGCGGTCGGCATCGAAGGTGCCGTCCGAGCCGTCGCCGCGCTTGACCTCGCAGGCGTAGTCCGTCGCGAGATGACTCGCGTCGAACTGCCTGATCGTGCCCGCGCCCGACCGGCCCGCGAGAAGACGGCGCCAGGTCTCCTCGACCCCGTCCGCAAGGGGGGTCACGAGGCCGAGGCCCGTCACGACGACACGACTCATGGGATCTCCTCCCGGAAAGTTATCGGGCCGGGTTTAGCCGTGGGCAGGTGCGGGCGCAACCTTCCGGGGAAGAGCGGGCGGGCCCTGGCCCTGTCCGCCAAACGGAAAGGGGCGGCGCCCCGTCCGGTGCGCCGCCCCTTCGATGCCGGTCCGAAGGCCCTTACTGAGCTTCGGAGATAAACTTGACCGCGTCGCCGAAGGTCTGGATGGTTTCGGCGGCGTCGTCGGGGATCTCGATGCCGAATTCTTCCTCGAAGGCCATGACCAGCTCGACGGTGTCGAGCGAGTCGGCGCCCAGGTCGTCGATGAAGGAGGCGCTCTCGGTCACCTTCTCCTCTTCCACGCCCAGATGCTCCACCACGATCTTGCGCACGCGATCGGCGACGTCGCTCATTAAGTCAATCCTCTCGTCCTGGGCCGCGGCCCGTCTGTCTGACCAGTCAGCCCGACGCGCCCCTGAGGCCATGCCGGGCCACGGGCGCGGCAGCGTGCCGGCCTGTGTCGGCGGGGGTCATAGCAGAGATTTGATGCATGGCAAACGCTTTCGCCCGGAGCCGGGCCGGTCACGCAGGGGCCACCGCACCGCCGCACCTGGGTCTTGGCCCTGCCGTCACGTCGCCATCATCGCGGAACAGAAGGAGGCATGATCCGCATCGCCCTTCTTGTCCTTGTTCTGACGATCATGCCGGGCTTCCTGCTGTGGCTGGTCGTTGCCGCCTCCATGACGGGCAGCGTCATGGTGGTGCGCGGCGCAACCCTGATGCTGGAGGCGAGGGCCCGCCCGCTGGCGACCTGAGCGCCGTTGCCCCGACCCCCGGACCACGGCAGAAGCGCGCCGGCCGGGGGAACGCAGGAGGGCAACGATGGGCGATCTGGCGGAGCGGCTGACCGGCTGGTGGCCCTGGGCCGCCGCGGTCCTGCTCCTGCTGCTGGCCTGGGGCGCGCTGCGGCGGCGTCCGGGGGACGCGCGGCTGGAGCGCGCGCGCGAGCAGCTTCGGGTCGTGCAGCGCAGCGGGTTCGAGCGGGTGCCGCTCCTGAACCGCGAGGAGGCGCGGCTCCTGCCGCTGCTGGAGCGGGCGGCGGGGCGGCATTGCCGGGTGATGGCGCAAACCACGCTGGGCGAGGTGATCCGGCCCGCGCGGGGCGCGGGGCCCGAGGCGCAGGCGGCGATCAACTCCAAGCGGATCGACTTCGCCATCGTGGACGGGCGCGGGCTGATCGTCTGCGCCGTGGAATACCAGGGCACGGGCCACTGGCAGAACCATGCCGAATGGCGCGACGCCGTGAAGCGCGAGGCGCTGCGGCGCGCGGGCGTGCCGATGGTCGAGGTCTTTCCCGACACGCCCGAGGCGGAGGTCGTGCGCGAGGTCCGGCGGGCGCTGGAGGGCTGACCCGCCGCCTTGTCAGATCATCGCCATGCCGCCGTTGACATGAAGCGTGGCGCCCGTGACGTAGCCCGCCTCGGGCGAGGCGAGGTAGAGGACGGCGGCCGCGATCTCCTCGGGCGTGCCCATGCGGCCGGCGGGGATCTGGCCCAGGATGCCGGCCTTCTGGTCGTCGTTGAGCTTGTCGGTCATGGCGGTGGCGATGAAACCGGGGGCCACGCAGTTCACGGTGACGCCGCGGCCCGCGAACTCGGCGGCGAGCGCCTTGGACATGCCGACCATGCCCGCCTTGGCGGCGGCGTAGTTGGCCTGGCCCGCGTTGCCGGTGGCGCCGACGATCGAGGAGATGTTCACGACCCGGCCCCAGCGGGCCTTCATCATGCCGCGGATCGCGCCTTTGGTCAGGCGGGCGACCGAGGTGAGGTTCACCGCGATCACCTTGTCCCAGTCGTCGTCGGACATACGGATGAACAGGTTGTCGCGGGTGATGCCCGCGTTGTTCACCAGGATGTCGATGCGGCCCATCGCCTGCTCGGCCTGCTTGGGCAGCTGGGCGACGGCCTCGGGGTCGGACAGGTCGGCCGGAAGGACGTGGACGCGCTCGCCCAGCTCGGCGGCGAGCTGCTGGAGGGGTTCGAGCCGGGTGCCGTGCAGGCCCACGGTCGCGCCCGCGCCGTGCAGCGCGCGGGCGATGGCGGCGCCGATGCCCCCCGAAGCGCCGGTAACGAGGGCGGTCTTGCCGGAAAGGTCGAACATGGGGGGTCCTTATGCTTGGAGCGAGGCGGCGGCGGCCTGCGCCTCCTCGGGGGTGCCGACGTTGCGGACGGAGATGCCCGGCGCGGTGCGGCGGATCATGCCGGAGAGCGCCTTGCCGGCGCCGATCTCCCAGGCCTCGGTGACGCCGGCCTGCGCCATCCAGGCGACGGATTCGCGCCAGCGGACCGAGCCCGTCACCTGCCGCACGAGGAGGTCGCGGATCAGGGCGCCGTCCTGGATGGGCCCTGCGATCACGTTGGCGACCAGCGGCACCTGCGGATCACGGATCTCGACGGCGGCCAGCGCCTCGGCCATCGCTTGGGCGGCGGGCTGCATCAGGGCGGAGTGGAAGGGCGCGGAGACGGGCAGCAGGAGCGCGCGCTTGGCGCCACGGCCCTTGGCGATGCTGACCGCGCGCTCGACGGCCTCGCGGGTGCCGGAGACGACCACCTGCGCGGGGTCGTTGTCGTTGGCGGCCTGGCAGACGCCACCCTCGGCCTGCGCTTCCTGCGCGACCTGGGTGGCGGCCTCGAAGTCGAGGCCGAGGAGCGCGGCCATCGCGCCCTGCCCCACGGGCACGGCGGCCTGCATCGCCTCGCCGCGCAGGCGCAGCAGGCGGGCGGCATCGGACAGGCCCAGCGATCCGGCGGCGCAGAGGGCGGAGTATTCGCCAAGGCTGTGGCCCGCGACATAGGCGGCGACCGTGACGCCCACGCCTTGGGATTCGAGCGCCCGCAGGGCGGCGATGGAGGTCGCCATCAGCGCCGGCTGTGCGTTGCGGGTGAGCTGGAGCGTCTCGGCGTCGCCCTCCCAGATGAGCTGCGAGAGGTTCTCTCCCAGCGCCTCGTCCACTTCGGCGAAGACGGCGCTCGCGGCGGGATGGGCCTCGGCCAGAGCCTTGCCCATGCCCACGGTCTGGGCCCCCTGCCCCGGAAACACGAAGGCGCGCATGATCCTGACCCTCCCTTTGGCGTGCTGCGCTGTTTAGGCGCAGCCGCCGGGGCCGGCAAGGCGGGGCGTCAGACGCGGGGGCGGCCGCCCGGCCCGGCAAGGCGGGGCGTCAGAGGCGGGGGCGGCCGCCCGGCCCGGCAAGGCGGAGGTCGTGCTCGATGCACCCCCGGAGCGCCTGAAGGGCCGGTTCGGGGCCCCGCGCGATGCAGAGGCCGTCCTCGCAGCCGCGCTGGTGCAGCATGAGCGCCCTGACCTGGCCCCGACGCTCGATGTGAAGCGAGACGGCGGGCTGGCTGGCGCAGCGGCCCTGCGCGGCGGGCCCGACTCGGTGATGGGCGATCTGGCGCAGCTCGCCCCGGGCCAGGTTTACGTGGAACTCGATCACCGTGCCCCGCAGGGCGACGTGCAGAAGCACGGCCGCCGCGAGCACGAGGACGATCGCGGAGGCCACATGGGCCAGGGTGAAGGCCTCGCCCGGCGTGGGAAGCGAAACCAGGGTCAGGGCCGCGGCGACGAAGGCCACGGCCAGGGTCCCGACCAGGCCGCGCGTCACCTGGAGGAGGATGGGCGGCCCGTCGGACCGGCGGACCAGGGTGCCCCAGGGTGTCTGGCGAACGACGAAGGGGGGCTCGAACTCATTAAGGTCGCACATATCGCTGCTCATGTCGGCAACCTTCTTGTTGGACCTGCTTACAGTCCCGAGAACTACCGCATAAGTTGTGTCCAGAAACGGGCGCTCGCGCGGCGTCGGGGCGGAGGGCCGACAACACGCCGTTGCCGGGGCGCGAACGAACCAAGTGGCCCTTGTGCGAGTTGAGGACCTCTGTATAAGGCCCCATCCTTCCGCGAGCCATCAAACCGGCGCAACCTCTCGTGGGACGGGCGCGGAAGGTTCGCCCCTCCCTATGAAGTGCGCAGCAACGAGGAGCGAACATGCCTCTCTACGAGCATGTCTTCATCGCCCGTCAGGACCTGTCCAACGCGCAGGCCGAGGCGCTGATCGAGCATTTCGGGACCGTCCTGGCCGACAACGGCGGCAAGGTCGTGACCAACGAATACTGGGGCGTCAAGACGATGTCCTACAAGATCAACAAGAACCGCAAGGGGCACTACGCCTTCCTGCGCTCGGATTCGCCGGCCGCCGCCGTGACCGAGATGGAGCGCCTGATGCGCCTCCACGAGGACGTGATGCGCGTGCTGACCATCAAGGTCGAGAAGCACGAGGACGGCCCCTCGGTCCAGATGCAGAAGCGCGACGAGCGCGAAGGCCGCGGCGATCGCGGCGACCGGGGCGACCGGCCCCCGCGCGAGGATCGCGGCCCCCGCGAGGACCGTGGTGACCGTGGCGGGTTCTCCCGCGACCGTCGTTGATCTTTAGGAGGACATGACAGATGGCCACCAAGCCCTTCTTCCGCCGCCGCAAGTCCGATCCGTTCGAGGGCAAGGACGCCCCCGTGATCGACTACAAGGACACGCGCCTGCTGCAGCGCTACATCTCCGAGCGGGGCAAGATCGTCCCGTCGCGGATCACCGCCGTCGGCGCCAAGAACCAGCGCAAGCTCGCCGCGGCGATCAAGCGCGCCCGGTTCCTGGCGCTCCTCCCCTACGCCGTGAAGTGAGGCCACACCCATGCAAGTGATCCTTCTGGAACGCGTGGCCAAGCTCGGCCAGATGGGCGAGGTCGTGAAGGTCAAGGACGGCTACGCCCGCAACTTCCTCCTGCCCCAGGGCAAGGCGCTGCGCGCGACCGACGCGAACGTCAAGAAGTTCGAGCAGACCAAGGTCCAGCTCGAGGCCCAGAACCTCGAGACCCGCAAGGAGGCCGAGGCCTTCGCGCAGACGATCGAGGGCCAGACCTTCGTCGTGATCCGCTCCGCCTCGGACGGCGGCGCGCTCTACGGCTCGGTGACGACCCGCGACGTGGCCGAGGCCGCGACCGCCGGCGGCTTCACCGTCGACAAGCGTCAGGTCATCCTGAACGCCCCGATCAAGGACCTGGGCATCCACCCGGTCACCGTCCGCCTCCACCCCGAGGTCGACGCCGCGATCAGCGTGAACGTCGCCCGCTCGCCCGAAGAGGCCGAGCTGCAGGCGTCCGGCAAGACCGTGCAGCAGCTCGCCGCCGAGGCGGAAGCGGCCGCGGAGTACGAGATCGGGCAACTGTTCGACGACATCGGCGGGGCCGCCCAGGACGAGTGATCGTCCGGCGCACCGCAAGGCCTGGGGGCCGCTCCGCAAGGGGCGGCCCTTTCCGTATCCGTCCGACGGGTGGTGACGCAACGCCACCGTCGCCAAGACGTCAACGCTTTGTCACCCTGCGCACGCAAGGATCGCGCCAGCCGATCCGGCCCAGCTTGCAGGGAGACACCCCCATGAACATCCGACTCAGCCGACGCGGCTTCCTCGCGGGCTCGGGGAGCCTGATCGCGCTCCATCCCTTCGCGGTCCGGGCGCAGGAGGGACAGGCGCATCTGCGCATCATGGAGACGACCGACCTCCACGTCCATGTGCTGCCCTACGACTACTACGCCGACAAGCCGATGGACACGGCAGGCCTGGCGCGCACCGCCCGGCTGATCGAGGAGGTGCGGGCCGAATCCGCCAACTCGCTCCTTCTCGACAACGGCGACTTCCTCCAGGGCAACCCGATGGGCGACTACATCGCCTACGAGCGCGGGATGCCCGAAGGCTCGGCGCATCCGATCGTCGAGGCCATGAACGTGCTGGGCTACGACGCGGGCACGCTGGGCAACCACGAGTTCAACTACGGGCTCGACTTCCTGACGGCGGCCCTGGCCACGGCGGGCTTCCCGATCGTCTGCGCCAACGTCGTGACCGAGATGGGCGAGACGCCGGACCGGGACACGACGCTGGTGCCGCCCTACGTCATCCTGGACCGGACCATCCGGGACGGCTCGGGCGCCGAGCATCCCATCCGCGTGGGCCTGATCGGCTTCGTCCCGCCGCAGATCATGGAATGGGACCGCCAGAACCTCGACGGCCGCGTGATGGCGCGCGACATCGTCGAGGCGGCGCAGGCCTGGGTCCCGGTGATGAAGGCAGAGGGCGCGGACCTCGTGGTCGCGCTGTCGCATTCGGGCATCGACGGGACCCCCTACGCGCCGGGGATGGAGAACGCCTCGGTGCCGCTGGCGGGGGTCGAAGGGATCGACGTGCTGCTGACCGGGCACCAGCACCTCGTCTTCCCCGGCCCCGACTTCGAGGGCGTGGAGGGCGTGGACAGCGCCGCCGGCACCATCAACGGCAAGCCCGCCGTCATGGCCGGCTTCTGGGGCAGCCACATGGGCCTGGTCGACCTGCTGCTGGAGCGGACGGCGGAGGGCGGCTGGCGCATCGCCTCGTTCGAGGTCGAGGCCCGGCCGATCTACCTGCGCGACGAGGAAGGCGAGATCACCCCGACCGTCGAGGACGCCCCGGAGGTGGTCGCGGCCGTCGAGGCGGAGCACGAGGAGACGCTGGCCTATGTCCGGCGCCCGGTCGGCAAGACCGACGCGCCGCTCTACAGCTACTTCGCGCTGGTGGCGGACGATCCGTCCGTGCAGATCGTGTCCAACGCCCAGACCTGGTACATCGGCCAGATGCTGGACGGGACGCCGCACGCGGCCCTGCCCCTGCTGTCGGCGGCGGCCCCCTTCAAGGCGGGCGGGCGCGGCGGGCCGGACTACTACACCGACGTGCCGGTGGGCGACGTGGCGATCCGGAACGTGGCCGACCTTTACCTGTACCCGAACACCGTGCGGGCGGTGAAGATCACCGGGGCGCAGGTCAAGGACTGGCTGGAGCGCAGCGCGGGCATGTTCAACCAGATCACGCCCGGCGGGCAGGATCAGGTGCTGCTGAACCCCGACTTCCGGTCCTACAACTTCGACATCATCGACGGCGTGACCTACCGGATCGACCTGTCCCAGCCCTCGAAGTTCGACGCGGACGGCAACCTCGTGGCCGGGGACGCGAACCGGATCGTCGATCTCCAGCACGACGGACAGCCCATCGATCCGGCGCAGGAGTTCATCGTCGCGACGAACAACTACAGGGCCGAGGGCGGCGGCAGCTTCCCCGGCGCGGACGGGTCCACCATCGTGTTCGAGGGGCCGGACACCAACCGCGACGTGATCGTGCGCTACATCGTCGACCAGGGCACGATCAGCCCGGCGGCCGATGCCAACTGGGGCTTCGTGCCGATGCCGGGGACGACCGTGCTCTTCGACAGCGGTCCACGGGCGGCGGAGTACCTGGACGACGTGCCAGGGCTGTCCATCGAGCCCGCGGGCGAGGGCCCGGACGGCTTCGCGCGGTTCAGGATCAGCCTCTGACGACAAAGGGCGCCCCGAGGGGCGCCCTTTCCGCGTTCCGCCCTGCGGGCGGGGATCACTCCTGGTCGAGCGCCTCGACGGCGGTCTGGAGCTCGTCCTTGGTCGTGGCCTTCTCCTCGACCTGGGCCTTCTCGAAGATGTGGTCGATGACCTTGTCCTCGAAGATCGGCGCCTGGATCTGCTGGCGGGCGGCGGCGTTGTTCTGGATGAATTCGAAGAACTGACGCTCCTGGCCGCGGTACTGGCGGGCCTGCTGCAGGACGGCCTGGGTCAGCTCCGCGTCCGTGACCTTCACCTCGGCCTTCTGGCCCAGGTCGGCCAGGAGGAGGCCCAGCTTCACGCGACGGCGCGCGAGGCGGGTGTGCTCCTCGGTGGGCTCGATGTGGTCGTGGTTGTGGCCGTGGACCTGCGGGTTTTCCTCGTGCCAGAGCTGGTGGGCGATCTGCTCGGCCTCGGCCTTGACCAGCGACTCGGGCAGGTCGAAGTCCACCGACTCGTCGAGCCGGTCGAGCAGCGCGCGCTTGGAAACGGCGCGGGCCGCCCCCTTGTACTCGGCTTCCAGGCGCTCGCGCACCTGGGCCTTGAGCGCGTCGAGGTCGTCGGCGCCGAAGCGCTTGGCCAGGTCGTCGTCGATCGCGGCGGCCTTGGGAGCCTTCACGCCCTTGACGGTGCAGGTGAAGACCGCGGCCTTCCCGGCGAGATGCTTGGCGCCGTATTCCTCGGGGAAGGACACGTTGACGTCCTTCTCCTCGCCGGTGGTGACGCCGACGAGCTGGTCCTCGAAGCCGGGGATGAAGGAGTTGGAGCCCAGCACCAGCGGGTAGTCCGAGGCGGTGCCGCCTTCGAAGGCCTCGCCGTCGACCTTGCCGACGAAGTCGATCACGACCTGGTCGCCGGTCTCGGCGGCGCCGTCCTTGTCCTCGTAGGACTTGGCGGTGTCGGCGAGGTTCTGCAGCGCCTCGTCCACGGCGGCGTCATCGGCCGCGACGGTCAGGCGGGTGAGCTGGATGGCGCCCAGGTCGACGGACGGGACCTCGGGGAGCTTCTCGTAGGAGACCTCGACCACGACGTCGTCGCCTTCCTTCCAGTCCTGGTTGGTCATCTTGACCGCGGGCTGCATCGCCGGGCGGTCGCCGGACGATTCGAGATGCGAGGACACGGCGCCGTCGATGGTTTCCTGCATCGCCTCGCCCAGGAGGCGGGGGCCGTGCTGCTTGCGCAGGAGCGCCATCGGGACCTTGCCCTGGCGGAAGCCCTTCATGGCGACCTGGGGCTGGATCTCGGCGAGCTTGGCCTGGACCTTGCCGTCCAGCTCGGCGGCGGTGACGGTGACGGTGTAGCCGCGCTTCAGGCCTTCGTTCAGCGTCTCGGTGACTTGCATGTCCTCATCCTTTCGTCGGCGCGCGGGCGCCTCGTCGTCCTTTGGTGCGGGTGAAGGGACTCGAACCCCCACGCCTTGCGGCGCCGGAACCTAAATCCGGTGCGTCTGCCAGTTCCGCCACACCCGCGACGTAAAGCGGAGGAGAGGCGAGCCCTCCCCCCTTTCCGGCTGGCGCGGCTCCTAGCATTCCCCCCGCGCGGGGGCGAGAGGGAAAATCGCGCGGCTCCGGCGCGCGGAGAGGCGCGGCGGCGGGCGGCGCCGACCCGAGAGTCGTCGGCGGCGATCCGCCGCAGAGCCGGCCCGAATAGGCGCCTTCTTGCCGCCGCATTTGGCGTTAACAGTGTGGCCGTTCTGCCAGGAGAGAGCCTCCATGCGCCTCCACGACCTCCTTTCCCGGCCTGTCCAGCCGCTGACGCTGATGGCGGGGCTTGGCGCGGGCACGCGGCTGCGGACGCCCGACGGCGAGGCGGACGTGTCGGGGCTCCGGGCCGGGGATCGGCTGGTGACCGGGAATGGGGTCACGACGCTGCGGGGCGTCGAGGCGCGGGCGGCGCGGCTGGCCCCCATCCGCATCCTGGCCGGCACGCTGCGGCACGGGCGGCCCGAGGATGATCTTCTGGTGGGTCCGGCGACGCCGCTGCGGCTGGAGGGCTGGCGGGCGCGGGCACTGTATGGCCGCGCTCCGGCGATGGTGGCGGCGCATCGGCTGGTGGACGGCATCTATGTCGTCGAGGAGCCTCTGCGCGGCATGACGCTCTGGACTCTGGACCTGGACGGGCCGGCGGTCGTCTGGGCCAACGGGGTCGAGGTCGGGGTCTGAAGGGGGGCGCTGGCCGCCGCGCGCCATGGGGTGTCCAGGCCCGGAACGCGGCCGGGGATCAAAGGCCCAGTGCGCGGAAGACCTTGGGCAGCTCGTCCGGAAGATCCTCGGCGATGAGTCCGGGGCCGAAGTGGCGCGCGCATTCGACGTGAAGCCAGGCGGCGGTGCAGGCCGCGTCGAACGGCGCGAAGCCCCGCGCGAGGAGACCCGCGATGAAGCCGGCCAGCACGTCGCCCGAGCCCGCCGTGGCGAGCCAGGGCGCGGCGCGGTCGTAGACGGCGGCGTTGATGGCGGCGCGGCCATCGGGCGAGGCGATGACGGTGTCGGGACCTTTGAGCAGAACCGTGCAGCCGATCTTCTTCGCAGCCTCGCGGGCGGCGTCGATCTTGGAACAGGCCGGGCCGGTGGTCGCTGGCGCGTGCCAGCGCTCGGCGATCTGCGGGAACAGGCGCGCGAACTCGCCGTCGTGAGGGGTGAGGACGCACCGGTCGTGCAGCTTGGCGCGGAGGTCGGGGTCCTTGGAAAGCAGAGTGAGTGCGTCGGCGTCGAGGACGACCGCCCTGCCCTTCGTGCCCTCGCCGGGACGGGAGGCGTCAAGGAGCGCTCCGAGCAATGCTGCCTCACGGTCGGAGGTCCCAAGGCCGGGCCCTGCGGCGAGGGCGTTGAAGCGGGCGTCGTAGAGGAGGTCCGCCAGCGCCTCGGCGTCGCGGGTGCTGCGGAGCATGATCGCGTCGAGCCGGGCCGCGTTCTCCTGAAGCGCGCCGGGCGGGACGGCGAGGGTCACGAGCCCCGCGCCGATGCGGAGCGCCCCCCGGGCGGCGAGGCGGGCGGCGCCGCCACGACCGGGTCGGCCGGAAAGGATGAGGGCGTGGCCGTGGTTGTATTTGTGGCCGGCGCCCTTGGCGAGCGGGACCAGCCCCGTTCGCGGTCCGTCGATGACCGAAAGCCGTGTGCCTGAGCGCGACGAGGCAAGGCCGATATCCACGATCCGCAGCGACCCGCAGGCGTGTGCCCCCTCCGCGAGATAGTGACCGGGCTTGGCCGAGTGGAACGTGACGGTCAGGTGGGCTCGCATGTTCTCATGCCCGCCCGGCGCATCGAGCGGTGCGAGGAAGCGACCGCTGTCGGCCTCGAGGCCGCTGGGCACGTCGATGGCCACGACCCGAGCCGCGGGCCCTGCCCTCAGGTCCGACGCAGCATCGACGGCGTCGGGGCTGCACATCCGGGTCCACCGACCGATCTCATCGAAACCGATCAGCGGGCGCGTCAGACCGATCCCGAAAAGCGCGTCCACGACCAGCGAGCCCACCGGGTAGGCCGTCGCCTCCATCGGAATCGCAGAGGCTCCGGTTCTCTCCGCTCGGTGAACGGGCGCCATCGCGGCCCACCGATCATGGTTCGCCTTCGCATCCGGCGGGAGCTTCGTGGCGTCCCCGAACAGGAACACCTCCACCGCCCACCCCCGCTTCTTCAGCAGCCGCGCCACCACGAACCCGTCGCCGCCGTTGTTGCCCGGCCCGCAGAGGACCACCGCCTTCCGCGCGCCCTGCTCGATGTCGGGCCACTCCGCCAGGATCGCCTCCACGACGCCATGCCCTGCCCGCTCCATCAGTTCGAGCCCCGTGACCTCGCCCCGCGCGATGGCGTCCTGCTCCAGAGCCCGCATCTCCGCCGCTGTCAGGATCGCCGCCATCGCTTCCTCCCCCAGCAGTTTCCAAACTGCCCAATTTCGCGGCAACCCGCCCGCGTCCTGCGCAACCCGTCACCTTCCGCGCACAGCCCCCGGGCGAGCGGCCCGGCCCGGATTGCGGGACCCCGCCCCTCTCGTCATACCGCCCTTCGGGACACGGGGGAGCGACAGGCCGCCATGAAGAAGATCGAGGCGATCATCAAGCCGTTCAAGCTCGACGAGGTCAAGGAAGCCCTCCAGGACGTGGGCGTCCAAGGGCTCTCGGTCGTCGAGGTGAAGGGCTTCGGCCGCCAGAAGGGGCACACCGAGCTCTATCGGGGCGCCGAATATGTCGTGGACTTCCTCCCCAAGGTGAAGATCGAGGTCGTGCTGCCCGACGAGCAGGCCGAGGGCGCCATCCAGGCGATCCTCACGGCCGCGCGCACCGACAAGATCGGCGACGGCAAGATCTTCGTCTCCACCATCGAGCAGGCCATCCGCATCCGAACCGGCGAGTCCGGCGACGACGCGCTCTGAGCCTTCCGACACACCGGGCGGCGACGCCCCAATGGACAACCCCAGAGAAAGCAAAAGGGACATGGCCAACAAGCTTCTCGACCTCATCGCGCAGGAGGAGGCGGAGTACGTCGACATCCGCTTCACCGATCCGCGCGGCAAGCTCCAGCACGTGACCGTGGTCTCGGACCTGGTGGACGCCGACTTCATCGAGGAAGGCTTCATGTTCGACGGCTCGTCGATCGCGGGCTGGAAGTCCATCGACCAGTCCGACATGAAGCTGATGATCGACGCCGACAGCGCTTACGTCGATCCGTTCTTCGCGGAAAAGACCATCTGCGTGCACTGCAACGTGGTCGAGCCCGACACCGGCGAGCCCTACTCGCGCGACCCGCGCGGCACGGCGCTCAAGGCCGAGGCCTACCTCAAGGCGAGCGGCATCGGCGACCAGGCCTTCTTCGGGCCCGAGGCCGAGTTCTTCATCTTCGACAACGTGCGCTTTGCCGTGTCGATGCAGAAGGTCTCGTTCGAGGTCGACGGCGTGGACGCCGCCTGGAACTCGGACGCCGAGTTCGAAGCCGGCAACATGGGCCACCGGCCCGGCGTGAAGGGCGGCTACTTCCCCGTCCCGCCGATCGACGACGCGCAGGACCTGCGCTCGGAAATGCTCTCCACCATGAAGCGGATGGGCATGAAGGTGGACAAGCACCACCACGAGGTGGCCTCCACGCAGCACGAGCTGGGCATCATCTTCGGCACGCTCACCAAGCAGGCCGACGAGATCCTCAAGTACAAGTACGTCATCCACAACGTGGCGCAGGCCTACGGCAAGACGGCGACCTTCATGCCCAAGCCCATCGCGGGCGACAACGGGTCGGGGATGCACGTCAACATGTCGATCTGGAAGGACGGGAAGCCCCTGTTCGCCGGCGACAAGTACGCGGACCTGAGCCAGGAGGCGCTCTACTTCATCGGCGGCATCCTGAAGCACGCCAAGGCGCTGAACGCGATCACCAACCCCGGGACCAACAGCTACAAGCGCCTGATCCCCGGCTTCGAGGCCCCTGTGCTGCGCGCCTACTCGGCCCGCAACCGCTCGGGCTGCGTCCGTATTCCGTGGTCGGAATCGCCCAAGGCCAAGCGCGTCGAGGCCCGTTTCCCCGACCCGTCGGCGAATCCCTACCTCGCCTTCGCGGCTCTGCTGATGGCCGGCATCGACGGCATCAAGAACCGCATCGACCCGGGCCCGTCCTCGGACAAGGACCTCTATGACCTGCCGCCGGAAGAGCTGGCGCAGATCCCGACCGTCTGCGGCTCGCTCCGCGAGGCGCTGCAGGAGCTGGAGAAGGACCACGAGTTCCTGCTCCAGGGCGACGTGTTCACCCGCGACCAGCTCGAAGGGTACATGGCGCTGAAGTGGGAGGAGGTCTACGCCTTCGAGCACACGCCGCACCCGGTCGAGTACAAGATGTACTATTCCTGCTGATCCGCCTTCGGGCCGATCGACAGATCGAAGCAGGACAGGGGGGCGCTCCGCGAGGGGCGCCCCCTTCTCCGTCGCGCGCGGCCTGCGCGGCCATCGAGGCGCCGCAATCGAACCTGCTGCGTCCAACGGCTCGGCTGCCGTGGGGCAGGGCAAGAAGCCGCGCGGACGGGCCGGTATCCTTGCCGAAAAGCCACAACCCGCGCGTCGCGGACGGACGATCCCAAGAAAGTCACAATTTATCCGAACACCAGCCGCACTGAATGGGCAGAAAGTCGCCGATTACCGGATGAGGCAGTCCGGCAGGAGTGAAGAATGAGCAGTCGGCCCCAGGCACAGACCACGGTCGGTCACCTCGTCTATTCGGGTCTGCCCCCGCTCAACCTCGAGCGGCTGGCCGCGGACCTGAGCGCCTCTCTGAGCGGGCTCGACCGGACCGAGCAACGCATGACGCGTCTGGGCGATGACGGGGTCCTGATCGATCTGGGCGCCGCGCGCGTGGTCGTCGGCATCGAGCGGGCGCTCGACTCGGCCGGTGGCGCGGCGGTCACCGTGGCCGTGGGCTACGCCCCCGAGGCCGGCGAGGAGGACCGCCTCGCCAAGCGGCGCGGCGTGCTGGCGCGGCTCATCGCCGAGCGCATCTCGAGCCGGTATGCGCCCGTCGAGACCGTCTGGAACGACCTCGACGAGGCGGCGACGCCCGAGCTCGTGGCCCGCTGCACCGTGCGCCTGTCCGAACGGCGTCAGGCGGCGCTGGACGACAAGACGCAGCGCGCGCAGGCCCGCCGGTCCATGCCGCGCCACTTCGTCGAGCCCGCGGACCTGCCGCGCCTCGTGGCCCGCATCGACTCGACGCTGGCCGCGCGCCGGTCCGTCGGCGCCGAGGCCATGGCGGTGGACGGGGCGGCTTACCTGCCGCCGCTGGACCTGTCGGGTCCGGCCGGCACCGCGATCCTCGTCGGGGGCGGCGTGGGCCCGGTCGAGCGGTCTTCGGCGCCGCTGCGGCTGGCCGCGCACCTGATGGACGCGGTGCTGATGATCGTGGCCCTGCCCGTCGGCGCCGCCATGATGACCTACAGCCTGTCGCGCGGCGCCAACCTCACCAACAGCGCCCGCGCCCTCGCCCTCTGCAGCGCGAGCATCGCGCTTCTGGAGAGCATGGGCGGCCTCGGCAATCTCGAGAAGCTGCTGGGCGTCGGGATCTGACCGACACCTCTCCGGAATGCCGGAGGGGCCCATTACCTGCCCTGGACCTGTGGAAACTCCGCAGGCGGCCGGTCGCGTGGCCGCATGACGGGCCCACGTGGCTCCGATCCCCGCGAGACCTCAGGCACGATCGGCCCACCTCAAACGCAGAACGGCCGGGCGCGGGGCCCGGCCGTTCGAAGGCGTCGTGCGCCGGTTGCTCAGCCGCGGGCCGAGCCCACCAGCTTCCAAGCGGCGGGCAGCAGGATCGCGGCCAGGCCCAGCTTCATCGCGTCGCCGATCAGGTAGGGCGTGAGGCCCCAGACCATCGTCTGCTCCCAGACCGAGACGTAGGCGGTCGGGTCAAAGGCGCCCGAGGCGATGATATGGTGGATCCAGGCGACCCCGGGGACGTAGACGGCGACGTTGCCGAGCAGCATCGCGAAAGCCATCCAGCCCACGTTGCGGTCCCAGCCGCGGCGGGCCAGCGCGCCCAGAAGCACGGTGGCCAGAACGTAGCCCACGAGGTAGCCGCCGGTCGCGCCGCTCATGTAGGCCCAGCCGAACTTCTCGGCCGAGGAGCCCGCGAAGATGTCGGCGCCAAGGAGGCCCAGCGCCATGTAGCCCAGGATCGTCACGAGGCCCAGACGTGGCCCGTAGGCCGCGCCCACGGCCAGCACCGCGAAGGTCCCCATGGTCACCGGCACCGGCGAGGGCCACATCGGCACCTGCGTCTTGGCCGCGAGCGTGAGCCCCGCGATCCCCAGCGCCACGAACATCGCCTGCCGCGCCAGCCGGGCGGTGCTGCCTTCCCTCGCGCCGACCTCGGCCAGGACGGGCCAGGCGGCGTGCGTTAGTCCTTGGGCCATTCGTGGCCTCCTCCTTATCGTCTCGGGTCGTTCATGCCGCAGGACCCCCGTCCGCGCAAGTTTCCTCAGCGCCGGTAGGAGCTGCGCATCCGGTAATCCTTGGCGGGGCCGGCGACGGTCCATTCGGCCTCCCAGGCGGGCCAGGCGGTGAAGTCGTAGAGGACCCGGTAGAGGTCGCGCCCGCAGGGGTGGTCGGTGCCGGGCGCGCGGCCTTCGGGGCAGAAATGATGAAACGGGCGGCCGTCGGCGAAGCGCATCTCGATCCCCTCGGGCGAGGGGAGCCAGAGGTAGTCGCGGGTCGCGGCCATCGCCGGCCCCTCGCCCACTTGCAGGAGCCCCTCCTCGCGGTAGCGCAAGCCCTCCCCCCCGGGGGTCAGCGTGGCCGTTCCCTCGAAGCGGCCGGGCCGGCCCGAAAGGCGGTCGTCGATCTCGCGCGAAAGGCGCCAAGCGCCCAGGAAGTCGTGCAGATGAAGCATGGTGGCCCCGCCTCTAGCCCTTATGCGCCCGTCCTGGCAACGAAGGCGGTTGTCGCCGCGCAAGGCCCGCCCTACAGGGCGCCCAACGCCCTTCAGCCGAGGCCCGCCATGATCCCCCGCTACTCCCGTCCCGAGATGGTCGCCATCTGGTCGCCCGAGACCCGCTTCCGCATCTGGTTCGAGATCGAGGCCCATGCCTGCGACGCCATGGCCGAGCTGGGCGTGATCCCGAAGGCGAACGCCCAGGCCGTGTGGAAGGCCAAGGACGCCACCTTCGACGTGGCCCGGATCGACGAGATCGAGGCGGTGACCAAGCACGACGTGATCGCGTTCCTGACGCACCTGGCCGAGATCGTGGGCACGGACGAGGCGCGCTTCGTCCACCAAGGGATGACCTCCTCGGACGTGCTCGACACCTGCCTGAACGTGCAGCTCTGCCGCGCGGCGGACCTGCTGATGGCGGGCCTCGACCGGGTTTGCGCGGCGCTGAAGGCCCGCGCCCTGGAGCACAAGGACACGCCCCGGATCGGGCGCAGCCACGGCATCCACGCCGAGCCCACGACCATGGGCCTGACCTTCGCCCGCTTCTACGCCGAGATGGACCGCAACCGGCAGCGGCTGGCCCGCGCGCGCGAGGAGGTGGCGACCGGGGCCATCTCGGGCGCGGTGGGCACCTTCGCCAACATCGACCCCCATGTGGAGGAGCATGTCTGCGCCCGGATGGGCCTGCGGCCCGAGCCCATCAGCACGCAGGTCATCCCCCGCGACCGCCACGCGATGTTCTTCGCCACGCTGGGGGTGATCGCGTCCGGCATCGAGAACGCCGCCACCGAGATCCGCCACATGCAGCGGACCGAGGTGCTGGAGGCCGAGGAATACTTCTCGCCCGGCCAGAAGGGCTCGTCGGCCATGCCGCACAAGCGCAACCCGGTCCTGACCGAGAACCTCACGGGCCTCGCGCGCCTCGTGCGCAGCGCGGTGACGCCAGCGCTGGAGAACGTCACGCTCTGGCACGAGCGCGACATCAGCCATTCGTCGGTGGAGCGGGCCATCGGGCCGGACGCCACCGTGACGCTCGACTTCGCGCTGCACCGCCTCGCGGGGGTGATCGAGCGGCTGGTCGTCTACCCCGAGGCCATGATGAACAACATGAACCGCTTCCGCGGCCTCGTGATGAGCCAGCGCGTGCTTCTTGCGCTGACGCAGGCGGGCGTGAGCCGGGAAGACGCCTACCGGCTCGTGCAACGGAACGCCATGAAGGTCTGGGAGCAGGGCGCCGACTTCAAGACCGAGCTTCTGGCCGATCCCGAGGTGACCGCCGCCCTGCCCCCGGCCGAGATCGAGGAGAAGTTCGACCTCGGCTACCATCTCAAGCATGTGGACACGATCTTTGCCCGCGTGTTCGGGGCGGATCACGCCACCGGCGGGGCGTGAACCGCCTGGGGCTGCGGCATGTGCGTCGCGGCCGGGACGTGGGTCGGCACCGTGCGCGGACGCAGCGGGCGGGCGGGACGGGCGGGCATCGACAGCACCGCGTAGTGCCGCCCGTCGCCGTCGTTGAAGTACGAGTCGCCTCGCCTCTCGGCCGCGAAGCCCAGTTGCCGCAGGGCCCGCATGAGGGTCACGGGCGAGAGCGAGATCAGCTCGGTCGCGCCCTCCGCCGCCGCGATCTCCACGAGGCCGCCGACGATCAGGGACAGGCATTCCGACCGCTCGGCCTGCGTGGACAGCCGGTCGGAGATGACGAGCCGCGTGCATTCCCAGATCGCGGGCGAATGCACGGGCCCGTTCATCACCGAGGGCGGGATGGAGCCCAGCTTTCCCTCGGCGGCGTCGCCCAGCATGTAGCCATGCGCGCCCCAGCGCGTGGTCGTGGACATGGCGCGGGCCCCGCCGACGACCCGGCCCTCGTGCAGCACCACCGAATAATGCGCGCGGGGGTTGTCGTACTGGTCCATCTCCACGTCGTCGTCGTGCGGGATGTCCCAGCCCAGGTTGTCGACGAAGAACGACTTCCGCAGGCGCAGGAAATCGTAGAAGGCCGCACCGTGACGGTGCAGGTTGGCCATGGTGAAGGTGACGTTTTCCATTCTGGATCTCCCTAAATCGGTGAGTCCAGACTAGAATGCTCCGCTAATGGTTGTCAGCGACTTAACCCAAGGGGAGGCCGCCCCGAATCAGATAAGCCCGAAGAAGGCCGCGCGCGAGATGGCCTCGGCCCCGGTCTTGGCGCTGAGCTTCACCCGCGCGTTCTTGAGCCGCTGCTTCACCGCGCCTTCGGTCACCCCCAGTTCGTGGGCGATCTGCTTGAGGCGCTGCCCGGCCTTCACGAGACGCAGGGCCTCGATTTCGGCGGCGGTGAGGTTGCGGGGCGGCACCAGCGCCAGATGCCGCGCCCGGACATGCGCGAGGAGAAGCGCCATCTCCTCGTCGGCGAATTCGCGATCCGTACGGGCGAACGACCCGAAGCTGCGCCGCCCCTCGGGGTCGCGGTAGGCCACGGCGGCCCCGAACACGAGCCCGTGCGAGCCGGCGAGATCAAGGATGCCCTGCGGATCGGGATGCTCGATCGCGCTCCAGCGGACGCAGCCCTCGTTCTCGTAGAGCCAGCGCATCACCGGGTCCATGAGCATGAAGCCGCGCCGGGTGTAATGGTCCACCCAGGCCGGCGGCAGGCGGTTCACCTCGACGGTGGGCGCGGCGAAGCCCAGGCGCAGCGCCAAGTAGTGGCCGGCGGGCGCCAGATCGGCCGGGTCGATGGAGACCGGATCGACGCGCGCGGCGACACCGCCTACAGGACGGCCACGCCCTGCTGGTCCGTGCCCCACCTTCATGCCACCCGTGCGTTCCAGAAACATTCGGCGTGAACCCATCAACCCTAGGACGAACATAGGGCCACATGCATTGCGACGGCAACCCGGAACAGGTTACATGACGGTCATGACTCTTGAAGCGGAGATTTCACGACGCCTCGATCGCCTCCGGGCCGTCGCGCCCGCCGGCTATGCCATCGCGCTGCATGTCCGCTTCACCACGCCCAGCTACCTGTTCCAGACCTATCCTGCCCCTTGGATCGAGGAATACGCCCGCGAGGGGCTGGTCCTGCGCGACCCCACCGTGGCCTGGGCCTTTTCCAACGATGGCACCGTGACCTGGGCCGCCCTCGTGGCCGCGGACCCGGCCGGCGTGATCGGGCGGGCGGCGCGGCACGGCCTGGTCCATGGGCTGAGCGTGAGCCTCCTGCGCGGCGACAGCCGGTCGATGGCCAGCTTCGCGCGCTCGGACCGCTCCTTCGAGCCCGAGGAGATCGACGAGATCGAGCGGACCATGGCCGAGATGCACGACGCCACGGCCTTCGATCTCGATTCGTCGGCGCTTCGGCGGATGTCCGCGGGCCTGCCATCCGGTTGAGATTGGCCAAGGGCGCACAGCGCGCTAAGATCGGGGCGCGATCCATCAGGGAGTTGCCCCCATGAAGCGCCTCGTCCTCACCCTCGTTCTCCTGTCCTCCCCTCTCGCCGCCTGGGCCCAGTGCTCGGGCCATTCGCAGCAGGCGACCATGTCCTGCGCGGACGGCCAGACCTGGGACCGGGACGCCAACCGCTGCGTCCCGATCGTTACGGGCTGATCGGCCCCGCGGCGTCAACCAAATCCTAACGGATTGCGAGGCATCCTGGCGGGGTCAACGCGCCAGGATGCCTTCATGACCCTTGCTCCCGACCCTGCGCGGCTCGATCGGCGGCGCAAGGCTGCCATCGTGGTCCGCCTCCTCCTGTCGGACGGGCAGCTCCCGCCGCTCTCCGGCCTGCCCGAGGAGGCGCAGGTCCGCCTCACGCGCGAGATGGCGCAGCTTTCGGTCGTGGATCGCAGCACCCTCGACGCCGTGATCGCCGAGTTCGCGGACGAGTTGGAGGGCGTGGGACTGGCCGTCCAGGGCGGCGAGGAGTCGGCCCTGGCCGCGCTGTCCAGCCACATCAGCCCGTCCGCCGCCGCCCGCCTCAAGGCCGAGGCCGCGCTCCGCAACGGCACCGATCCCTGGGGCGCCGTCGCGGCGCTGGGCATCCCGGAGCTGGCCGCGCTGCTCACCCGCGAAAGCGTCGAGGTCGCGGCCGTGGCGCTCTCCAAGCTGCCGGTGGCCAAGGCGGCCGAGGTGCTGGGCAAGCTGCCGGGCGAGCAGGCGCGGCGCATCACCTACGCCGTCTCCCGCACGAGCCGCGTCGCCCCGGAGGCCGTGCTGCGCATCGGCCGCGCCCTGGCCGAGGATTACTGCATGGCCCCCGCCCCCGCCTTCGCCGCTCCGCCCGAGGAACGGCTGGGCGCGATCCTGAACTCCTCGCCCCCCGCGACGCGCGAGGAGGTGCTGGGTGGGCTCGACGCCGCCGACCGTGACTTCGCGGCGGGGGTGCGCCGGGCGATCTTCACCTGGGTCCACCTGCCCCGGCGGCTGCGCGCGGCGGACGTGCCCAAGGTGCTTCGCGGGGTGGAGCCGCGCACGGCCGCGCTGGCGCTGGCCGCCGCAGCCAGGGGCGCCCCCGACGAGGTGGCGACGGCCGAGTTCCTTCTGGGCAGCCTGCCCCAGCGCCTGGCCGAATCGCTGCGCGAGGAGATGGCGGGGATCGAGCGGATCAAGCCCGCCGAGGCCGAGGCCGCGCAGGCCACCGTGGTGACGGCCGTGCGCGACCGCGCCGCCGCCGGCGAGATCGAGCTGGTGGACCCCGAGGAGGCGGGCGCGTGACCTCGCGCGTCGCGCGCCCCTTGGCAGGCCGGGCCGCGAAGCCTAAGGCTCGGGCGTCACTCCTGGCGGGCGCCGATGTCCGAAACCTCCGATCCACCTTCCCCGCGCGAAGGCACGCTCACCGACCGGGCCGTGGACCTCGCGCTGCGGGGCCTGATCGGGGCGGCCCTGGCCATGCCCTACGACCGGCGCGTGCCCTTCTTCGGCGCGGCGGCGCGACGGGTGGCGGGACCGCTGGCGGGTTACCGGCGGCGGGCGCTCGCGAACCTCGCGCTCATCCATCCCGATTGGCCCGAGGCGCGGCGGGAGGCGGTCGCGGCCGAGGCGCTCGACAACTTCGGTCGGCTCCTGATCGAGATCTATTCGTGGCGCGAGTTCGGCCCCCGCCTCGCCGGGACGCAGCTCACCGGCGAGGGCTGGCCGCATCTGGAGGCGGCGCGGGCCGCGGGGCGCCCCGTGATCTTCGTGAGCGGCCATTTCGGCAACTTCGACGTGCCCCGTCAGGTGCTGATGCGGGAAGGCTTCCAGATCGGGGGCTTCTTCCGCGAGATGAACAATCCCTACGTGAACCGGCACTATGTCGAGAACCTCAAGGGGCCCGGCGGCCTCCCCTTTCCCAAGAGCCGGCGCGGGCTGCGCGATTTCATCCGCCACATCGGGCGCGGCGGGATGGCGACGATCCTCTTCGACCTGCACGACGGCGGCGGCGTGCCGATTTCCTTCCTGGGGCGCCCGGCGATGACCGCGACCACGGCGGCCGACCTCGCGCTGCGCTTCGACGCGGCGCTCATGCCCTACTGGGGCATCCGGCGGCCGGACGGGCTGACCTTCGACGCGGTGCTGGAGGCACCCATCCCCCATTCCACGCCCCTCGCCATGATGGAGGAGGCCACGCGGCGGCTGGAGGCGCAGGTCGCGGCACATCCGGGCCAGTGGTTCTGGATCCATCGCCGCTGGAAGGGGGCGCCGGCCTAGGGCGCGATCTCGGCCGCGGCGCGGATGCGGCCGGGGCCCGGCTCCTGAAGCAGGATCACGGCCGCCTCGGGCCCGTCGGCGGGCACGCTCATCGACAGCGGCTCGCGTCCGTCCCAGGCGCCCAGCGTCCGCCATTCGGTGACGATGTTGTGGTAGGCCATCGTCAGCCCCGCGTTCTCGCCGCCGGTGATGGCGACCTCGTCCTCGGGCATGTAGCGGACGAGCTGGACCTCGAGCGGATGCGCCAGATCCAGGGCCGGCGCCTCGATCCGCAGCCCGTGCGCGTGGCGCGTCACCTCCAGCTCGATGGGCGTGGTGGCGTCCGCATGGGCGTGCAGCACCTCCATCACTCGCATGGGCTCGCTCGCCACCAAGCGGTCCTGGCCGTTCACGACGATCTGGGGCGTGTAGATCATCTTCTCGCCGGCCTCGCGGGCATAGGCCTCCTGCCGGTGCGAATAGGCGGGATCGGCGAAGCTGTCGGGCCAGCCGATATAGTCCCAGTAGTCGACATGGAGCGACAGCGCGATCACCCCGTCCATCCGCGCCAGATCCGCGAGCATCGCGTCCGCCGGCGGACAGGAGGAGCAGCCCTGCGAGGTATAAAGCTCCACCACCACGGGAAGCTTGGATTCGGCAGGGGACGGTCCAGGCACGAGGGAGGAGACGAGGGCGAGGCACGTCGCCGAAGAAAGTCGCATTGGGGTCCGCCTGCCCTTCTGAAGGTGCCTCGGGCTTACGGGAGCCTCGGCCGCCGTGCCAATCAATGAATGGAGAGGGGCGCGCGCGCAACCTGTGTTCCCCGCCGCCGCGGCGCGCCGGCCACGCGGTAGGGGGTTCCCCTTTCCGGTGTGCAATGGTATACAAACCGCCGAACCCCGTACCTATATGGAACGGGTGCCATCAGAAGGATCAGCCACATGCCCATCCAGACAGGCCACGACAGCGCCGGCGTCCGTCGCACGCTGACGGTCGGCGGTCAGAGCTTCGCCTACTACTCCATTCCGGCCGCCGAGGACGCGGGCCTGGGCGCCTTCTCGCGCCTGCCCGCCTCGCTCAAGGTGGTGCTGGAGAACCTCCTGCGCTTCGAGGATGGCGGCTTCTCGGTCTCGGTGGACGACATCAGGGCCTTCGGCGACTGGGCCGCGAACGGCGGCAAGTCCGACCGCGAGATCAACTACCGCCCCGCCCGCGTGCTGATGCAGGACTTCACGGGCGTTCCGGCCGTGGTGGACCTCGCCGCCATGCGCGACGGGATCAAGGGCCTGGGCGGCGACGCGCAGCTCATCAACCCGCTCAACCCCGTGGACCTCGTGATCGACCATTCGGTCATGATCGACGAGTTCGGCAACCCCCGCGCCTTCCAGGCCAACGTGGACCGGGAATACGAGCGCAACCTGGAGCGCTACCAGTTCCTGAAGTGGGGGCAGACCGCCTTCCGCAACTTCCGCGTGGTCCCGCCCGGCACCGGCATTTGCCACCAGGTGAACCTTGAATACCTCGCGCAGGTCGTCTGGACCGACACCGACCAGAACGGCGACGAGGTGGCCTACCCCGACACGCTCGTGGGCACCGACTCGCACACGACGATGGTGAACGGCGCGGCCGTCCTGGGCTGGGGCGTGGGCGGCATCGAGGCCGAGGCCGCGATGCTGGGCCAGCCCGTGTCGATGCTGATCCCCGAGGTCGTGGGCTTCAAGCTGACCGGCAAGCTGCGCGAAGGCACCACCGCGACGGACCTCGTGCTCAAGGTCGTGCAGATGCTGCGCAAGCACGGCGTGGTCGGCAAGTTCGTCGAGTTCTACGGCGAGGGGCTCGACCACCTGCCGCTCGCGGACCGCGCGACGATCGGCAACATGGCCCCGGAATACGGCGCGACCTGCGGATTCTTCCCCATCGACGGGGAAACGCTGCGCTACATGCACATGTCGGGCCGGGACGAGGCGCGCATCGCCCTCGTCGAGGCCTACGCCAAGGAGAACGGCTTCTGGCGCGGGCCGGACTACGAGCCCGTCTACACCTCGACGCTGCATCTCGACATGGGCGACGTGGTGCCCGCGATCTCGGGGCCCAAGCGCCCGCAGGACCACACCCCGCTCGACCAGGCGTCGGACAGCTTCCTCAAGGTCGTCACCGACTACCGCAAGGGCGCCGGCCCCAAGGACGAGGTCCCGGTCGCGGGGCAGGACTACACCATCGGCGACGGATCGGTCGTGATCGCCTCGATCACCTCCTGCACCAACACCTCGAACCCCTACGTGATGATCGGCGCGGGGCTCGTGGCGCGCAAGGCGCGCGCGCTCGGCCTCACGCGCAAGCCCTGGGTCAAGACTTCGCTCGCGCCCGGCTCGCAGGTGGTGTCGGCCTACCTTGAGGCCGCGGGGCTGCAGGAGGATCTCGACGCCGTGGGCTTCAACCTCGTGGGCTACGGCTGCACGACCTGCATCGGCAACTCCGGCCCGCTCCAGCCCGAGATCTCCGAGGCGATCCAGTCCAACGACCTCGTGGCGGTGTCGGTCCTCTCGGGCAACCGCAACTTCGAGGGGCGCATCTCGCCAGACGTGCGGGCGAACTACCTCGCCTCGCCGCCGCTCGTGGTGGTCTACGCGCTCGCGGGCGACATGGACATCGACGTGTCCAAGGACCCGATCGCCCAGACGCCGGATGGCCGTGACGTCTTCCTCAAGGACATCTGGCCCACCCAGGCCGAGATCGCGGAACTCGTCGAGCGCACCGTCACGCGCGAGGCGTTCCAGTCCAAGTACGCCGACGTCTTCAAGGGCGACCACCGCTGGCAGGCCGTCGAGGTCTCGGGCGGCGAGACCTACGACTGGCCGCCGACCTCGACCTACATCCAGAACCCGCCCTACTTCAAAGGCATGGCGCAGGAGAAGGGCGCGATCTCCAACCTCGTGCAGGCCCGCGTCCTCGCGGTGCTGGGCGACATGGTGACGACCGACCACATCTCGCCCGCGGGCTCGTTCAAGGACACGACCCCGGCCGGCAAATACCTGGTCGAGCGTCAGGTTCCGGTGCGCGAGTTCAACTCGTACGGGTCGCGCCGCGGCAACCATGAGGTCATGATGCGGGGCACCTTCGCCAACATCCGCATCAAGAACGAGCTTCTGGACGGCGTGGAGGGCGGCTACACGCTCAGCCCGACGGGCCAGCAGACCTCGATCTACGACGCGGCGATGGAGTACCAGACGGCGAACACCCCCCTCGTGATCTTCGCGGGCCAGGAATACGGCGCGGGCTCGTCGCGGGACTGGGCGGCCAAGGGCACCGCGCTCTTGGGCGTCAAGGCCGTGATCGCCGAATCGTTCGAGCGCATCCACCGCTCGAACCTCGTGGGCATGGGCGTGATTCCCTTCGAGTTCACCGAAGGCGTGACCCGCAAGGACCTGAACCTCAAGGGCGACGAGAAGGTGTCCATTGGCGGCCTCGACAAGGTGACGCCGCGGATGCTGGTCCCGGCGATCATCGAATACGCCGACGGCACCCGGCGCGACCTGACGCTGCGCTGCCGGATCGATACGGCCGTGGAGATCGAATACGTCGAGAACGGCGGCGTGCTGCACTACGTGCTGCGCAACCTCGCCAAGGCGGCCTGACGGCCGAACGGCGCCCCTGCCAGGGGGCGCCACGCCACGAGGGTTCGAGGGGCGGGGCCGAAGGGTCCCGCCCCTTGCCCGTTCGGGCGGGCCGCAGCGCGCGCGCGGAGGCACGCCGCGGCGGCGCGCGGGGGAAACGGAACGGGAGAAGGGTCCGGGCTCCGGGCCTACTCGGCCCGCGCGGCGGCCTCGGCCAGGGCGGGGCGCAGGCGCGACTCCACGAGGTCGGGCGTCACGGGATTGGCCATGCGCGCGACGATGGTGCCATCGCCCGCGACGACGAAGGTTTCGGGCACGCCATAGACGCCCCAGTCCACCGCCGTCCGCCCCGAGGGGTCCTGCCCGGCGGCGGCGTAGGGGTTGCCCAGCTCCTCCAGGAACGCCACCGAGTTCGTCGGGTTGTCCTTGTAGGCGATGCCGTAGATCGGCACGCCCTCCTCGGCTAGCGCGGTCAGGTGCGGGTGCTCGACCCGGCAGGGCGCGCACCACGAGGCGAAGAAGTTGACGAGCTTCACCTCGCCATCCGCCAGGACCGCCGGATCGAGCCCCGGCAGGCCCGGCAGCGTCTCGACCGGCACCCCCGGCGCGGGCTGGCCGACCAGCGCCGAGGGCAGCTCCTGCCCGCCGTCGCGCAGCATCCCGGCGGCGAAGAGCCCCGCGAGGGCGGCGAAGATCACCGGCGGGATCAGGACGAGGGGCGAGACCTTAGCCATCGCGGCGGCTCCGTTCGGCGTCGTCCATCTGCGCCTTGAGGCGGCGGTAGCGGCGCCAGCTCTGGCCCGTCACGGCCGCGAGCAGCAGCACCGTCACGCCATAGGCGGACAGGACCTCGGTCGCGTATCGGCCCAGGTCCGGGATCATGCCACGGCCCGCTGCGCCTGCCGCTCCAGCGCGCGCAGGCGCCGGACGCGGATCTCGGTCCCCGTGCGCATCAGCACGAGCGCCAGGAAGAGAAGGATGAACCCGACGATGCAGACGAGGAGCGGCAGCCAGTAGACGTCCGAAATGTTCTCCTCGGCGTCGAGCGAGAGCGTCGCGCCCTGGTGCAGGCCCTGGTTCCAGAAGTTCACGGCATAGCGCGACAGGATCGCGAAGACCGAGCCCACGAGGCAGAGGACCGAGGTCAGGTCCGCCGCCTGGTCGGGGTCGGCGATGGCCTCCCACAGCGCGATGTAGCCCAGGTAGAAGAGCCCCAGGATCAGGAATGACGTGAGCCGCGGGTCCCAGGCCCACCACGTCCCCCACATCGGCTGCCCCCAGACCGCCCCGGTCCAGAGCGCGATCAGGGTCATCGTGAGGCCCACGGGCGCGGCGGCCTTGGCGGCCAGCGCCGAGACGTGATGGCGCCGGATCAGCCAGACGAGCGAGGTCACGAGCATCATGACCCAGGCGTTGATCGCCATCATGGCCGAGGGCACGTGGACGTAGATGATCTTGACCGAGGAGCCGAACTTGTCGGCCTCGGGCGTCAGGAAGAAGCCCCAGACCAGGCCCAGCACGAGGCAGAGCGCCGCGCCCCCGAAGATCCAGGGGATCGCCGGGGTCGTGGTGTCCATGAACTTCTTGGGGTTGGCATAGTCCCAGATCGACATGGGCGATCAATAGTCTCGGACGGCCTCTGCCTCAATGCCCGATCAACGCAGGTTGATCCTCAGGACCGCCCCTGCGGCGAAGGGCAGCAGGGCGAGGCTTCCGGCGGTGATCCCGGCCAGCATCAGGAGCGGGGTCGTGGCGTCCATCCCCTCGGCCCCCCGCCGCGCCGCCTCGGCCCCGAAGATGAGCGTGGGCACGTAGAGCGGCAGGACGAGGAGCGACAGCAGAAGCCCCCCGCGCCGCAGCCCCACGGTCAGCGCCGCGCCGAAGGTGCCGATCACCGACAGCGCGGGCGTGCCCAGCGCCAGCGTCAGCACCAGCCAGCCATAGGCCGTGCCTTCAAGGTTCAGGAGCACCCCGAGCGGCGCCGCGGCGAGCGTGAGCGGCAGGCCGGTGGTGAGCCAGTGCGCCACCGCCTTGGCGAGCGCCACCGCCTCCAGCGGCAGGGGCGAGGTGGCGATCAGCGGCAGCGCCCCGTCCTCGTGGTCCAGGGCGAACTGCCGGTCGAGCGACAGGAGCGTGGCCAGCAGCGCCGCCACCCAGAGGATGCCGGGGCCGATGCGCGCCAGGATCTCCGATTCGGGGCCCACGGCGAAGGGCACCAGCACCACCACGATCAGGAAGAAGGCGAGCGACAGGCCGAAGCCACCCCCGGCACGGATCGAGAGGCGGAGGTCACGGTGGAGAAGGGCCGTCATGCGGAAGCTCCGGGCGCGGCGGGCTCAGCTTCGCGGCCCTGCACCCGCCGCTCGCCGCCGCACGTTGCCGATAGCCCCCCGGGCCGTTGTCCGGGCGCTCGAACGCCCGCCTGCGTGTCTGCACCGGGTCGATGGGGCATCACAGGAAGGCCGCGTCCGAGCCCTGGGTCGAGCGGGGGCTGGCTCTGAACCGGCCGAGGTCGAGTTCGGGCGCGTCGAGGCCGAGGGGCACATGCGTGGCGATCACCGCGAGCCCGCCCTGCCCCAAGTGCCGCTCGCGCAGCCAGGCGGCGAAGCGCGCCACCGAGGCAGCGTCGAGCGAGACCGTGGGCTCGTCGAGCAGCAGCACCGGCCGACCGATCACCCCCAGCCGCGCGAGGCCCAGCCGCCGGGACTGCCCGGCCGACAGCGTGCCGGCCGGTCGGTCGCGCAGGGCGCGCAGGTCGAAGTCGTCCAGCACCTCCGCGCCAAAGGACCGCCCGTAGAGGTCGGCCCAGAACCGCAGGTTCTCCGTCACCGAAAGCGTGGCCTTGATGCCGTCGGCGTGGCTTGCATAGGCGGCGCTCTCGGGGGTCGCGTCGATCCGGCCCGACAGCGGCGGGGCGAGGCCCGCCAGCACGCGCAGGAGCGTCGTCTTGCCGGCACCGTTCGGCCCGCGCAGGATCAGCGCCTGCCCGGGCTCGACCGCGAAGGACAGGCCCTCGAGGACCGGAACCCCGCCGCGCGCGATCGACAGGCCTTCGACGCGCAGGCTCACACCGGGATCAGCGCCAGGCCGACGCGCCGCCCTTCGGACAGGAGCACGTTGTAGGTCCGGCAGGCCGACGGCGTCGCCATGGGCTCGACCCCCACGCCGGCGTCCTCCATCACGGCGCGGAAGCCCGGCGGCAGGTAGGCCATCTGGGCCCCCGTGCCCACGAAGACCACGTCGAGCCGGGGCCCCTCGGCCAGGATCAGCGCCGTGTCCTCCCAGCCGCCCCAGGACCGGACGCCCGAATCGGGCAGGATCAGCAGCGGCCCCTGGATCACCTGCCCGCCCACGCGGAAGAAGCCGGGCCCGTAGCTGTCCACGGGAAGGGCGTCGGGAAAGCGCATCTCGTGAAGCTGCATGCCTTGGCTCACGCGTCGATGTCGGCGAACTTGTTGGACGAGGACTTGGCCTTGTCGCCGCGCGGCAGGCCGATCCAGAGCACGATGTTCTTGGCCACGTAGACCGAGGAATAGGTGCCGATGAACACGCCCAGCGTCATGGCCAGGATGAAGCCCCGGATCACGTCGCCTCCGAAGATCAGCAGCGGGATCAGCGCAAGGAGCGTCGTCCCGGCCGTGACGATCGTGCGCGACAGCGTTTCGTTCACCGACAGGTTCATCACGTCCCGCAGCGGCATGGACTTGTACTTGAGCAGGTTCTCCCGCAGCCGGTCGAAGACGACGACCGTGTCGTTGACCGAATAGCCCAGGATCGTCAGCAGCGCCGCCACGATGGTCAGGTCGAACCGGATCTGGAACAGCGAGAAGATCCCGGCCGTGACGATCACGTCATGCAGAAGCGCCACGATGGTGCCCATCGCGTACTGCCACTCGAACCGCATCCAGATGTAGAGCCCGATCCCCAGCGAGGCCGCCGCGATGGCGAGGAAGGCCGTCTGGATCAGTTCGCCCGACACCTTGGGCCCCACCGATTCGACGGACGGGAAGGCGATCCCCGGATCGATCTGCTGGAGCGCGGTTTCGACGGCGGCGATGGTCTCGGGCGTGACGGCCTCCTGCCCTTCCTGCGCGCTGATGCGGACCTGCGCGACGTGCTGGTCGGCGTCGAAGGTCGGATCGAAGACCTCGGTGATCGTCACCTCGCCCAGGCCCAGGCCGTCCAGCGCGTCCCGGTAGGCGCCCACGTCGACTGGCACCGTCGACTCGGTGCGGATGGTGGTGCCGCCCTTGAAGTCGATCCCGAAGTTGAACCCCAGGACGAAGAACGAGACGAACGACACCAGCACCGCCACCGCCGAGATCCCCAGCGTGATGTACT
Source organism: Rubellimicrobium roseum (assembly GCF_006152145.1). GTDB lineage: Bacteria > Pseudomonadota > Alphaproteobacteria > Rhodobacterales > Rhodobacteraceae > Rubellimicrobium > Rubellimicrobium roseum. Next base: position 204,145 of record NZ_VDFV01000004.1, read on the forward strand.
GGAGGCGGAAGAAGTCGATGTTGGTCGTCTCGGGGGCGAGTCGCAGGCGCCAGGCCATATCAGATCCTCACACGACGATGGTCTTGGGCCTGGTCCGCGCGAACCAGAGCGAGATGAGCAGGCGCGACACGAACACGCCGGTGATGATCGTGGTGACCACGCCGATGGCCAGCGTCACCGCGAAGCCGCGCACCGGGCCCGCGCCCACGAAGAACATGATCGCCGCGATGATGAAGGTGGTGACGTTGGCGTCCACGATGGCCGAGATGGCCTTGCTGAAACCTTCCTGCACGGCCTTGATCGGGCCCGCCCCGCGACGGATCTCCTCGCGCATGCGCTCGTAGATCAGCACGTTGGCGTCCACCGCCTGCCCCATGGTCAGCACGATGCCCGCGATGCCGGGCAGCGTCAGCGTGGCGCCGATGGCCGACATGATGCCGATGATCATGATGATGTTGATGACCAGCGCCACCACCGCGAGGACGCCGAAGAAGCCGTAGGACGCGACCATGAACAGGGTCACCAGGACCATGGCGACATAAGCGGCGCTCTGCCCCGCCTGGATCGAGTCCTCGCCCAGCTCGGGCCCGATGGTCCGCTCCTCGAGGAAGGTCAGCTCGGCCGGCAGGGCGCCCGCCCGCAGCAGCACGGCCAGCTCGGTCGATTCCTCGACGGTGAACTGCCCGGTGATGATGCCCGAGCCGCCGGGGATCGCGCTCTGGATGACGGGGGCCGAGATGACCTCCTCATCGAGGACGATGGCGAAGGGCTCGCCGATGTTCTCGGCGGTGTATTCCCCGAAGGCCCGCGCACCCTGCGGGTTGAACTGGAAGCTCACCGCCGGGTTGCCGTTCTGGTCGAAGGACGGCTGGGCGTTGGTCAGCTCCTCTCCCGTGACGACCGCGGCGCGTTCGAGGACGTAGTAGACGCCCTCCTCGTCCAGCGACGGCAGCAGCACGTTGCCGGCGCCCGGGTCGGCCTCGGGATCGGTGGTCCGCTGCAGCACCGGGTTGAAGGTGAGCTGGGCGGTGGTGCCGATGATGTCCTTGACCTCCTGCGCGCTGCCCACGCCCGGCACCTGCACGAGGATGCGGTCGGCGCCCTGGCGCAGGATGGTGGGCTCGCGGGTGCCGACCTCGTCGATGCGGCGGCGCACGATCTCCAGCGCCTGGCTCACGGTGCGGTCGTCGGTGGCGGCCCGCTCGGCCTCGGACAGCTGCACCGTCAGGATGTCGCCGCTGGCCGTCACCTCGATGTCGGAGGCGCCGCCCCCCGTCAGCGTGACGACGGGCTGCGCCAGCCCCCGCACGATCTCCACCGCGCGGGACGCGCCCGCGGGCTCGGAGATGCGGATGCGAAGCTGCGACGGGTCTCCCCCCTCCTCGCGCGTGACGAAGCCCACGGTGTCCCGCTCGGCCGCCAGCGCGTCCCGGATCGTGGGCCAGTAGGCGTCCATGCGGCTCGCGTAGACGTCCGTGACCTGCACTTCGGCCAGCAGATGCGCGCCCCCCCGCAGGTCCAGCCCAAGGTTCACGAGGCCCGAGGGCAGCCATTCCGGCCAGAGCGCGGCGTCGGCCTCCAGCTCGGGCGCGGTCACGCCCTCGGCGATGGAGGCGCGGGCGTCATTGGACCGCTCGACCCGGTCGTAGAACAGGTTCGGCGCCGCGAACAGGATCGCCGCGACCGTGGCCAGGACGACCAGGACGCGCTGCCAGAGGGGGATGAAGATCATGTCAGGCCTTCGCGGGCTCAGTCTTCGAGAGCACGCTCTGGATGGTGGAACGGACGACGCGGACGTTCACGCCGGGGGCGATCTCGATCTCGACCTCGTTCTCGGTGTCCTTGACCTTGGTCACGCGGCCCAGGATGCCGCCCGAGGTCACGACCTGGTCGCCCCGGCGCAGCGCCGCGACCATGGCCTGATGCTCCTTGAGCTTCTTCTGCTGGGGCCGGATCAGCAGGAAGTACATGATCAGGAAGACGAGGATCAGCGGGACGAGGGAAGCGATGCCTTCCATGGGGGTCCTTTGCATTGCGCGGGGGCGGCCCCCCGAAAATTCGCGGCAACATAGGGGCGCACCCCCCGCTTGTCCACCGCACCAAGGCGTGAGGGGTGCGGGCGGGCGCGTCGCATCTTTCCCCGGCCGGGCCGATCCGGCATAGGGGCCGCGTTCACGCGAACTTAACCAGCCACCTGTAAGGTCGAGTCCATGCACGACATCCGCGCCATCCGAGAGAACCCGGCCGCCTTCGACGCGGCGCTGTCCCGGCGCGGCCTGTCCCCCGTGACGCCCGCGATCCTGGCGCTCGACGAGGAGCGGCGCGCCCGCATCACCGCCGCCGAGTCCGCCACGGCCGAGCAGAACCGCGCCTCCAAGGAGGTCGGCGCCGCCAAGGCCCGCGGCGACGACGCGGAGTTCGAGCGCCTGCGCGCGCTGGTGGCCGAGAAGAAGGCCGAGGTCGCGCGCCTGACCGACGAGGCCAAGCAGAAGGACCGCGAGCTGGAGGAGATGCTCCTCCTCATCCCGAACCTGCCCTACCCGGACGTGCCCGACGGGGAGGACGAGTCCGGCAACGTCGAGATCCGGCGCTGGGGGCACCCGCGCAACTTCGCGTTCCAGCCGCTCGAACACTACGACATCCCCGCCGCCCGTGACGGCATGGACTTCGAGACCGCCGCCAAGCTCTCGGGCAGCCGCTTCGTCGTCCTGTCCGGCGCCATGGCCCGCCTCCAGCGCGCGCTCGCCCAGTTCATGATCGACCTCCACGTGGAGGAGCACGGTCTGACCGAGACCTGGACCCCCGTCCTCGTGAAGTCCGAGATGATGCTGGGCACCGGCCAGCTCCCCAAGTTCGCCGAGGATTCGTTCCAGACCACCAACGGCTGGTGGCTGGTGCCGACCGCCGAGGTGACGCTGACCAACATCGTCAACGGCGTCCTCGTCGAGGATTCCTACCTCCCCCGCCGCTACGTCGCCCATACCCAGTGCTTCCGCTCGGAGGCCGGGAGCGCCGGCCGCGACACCTCGGGGATGCTCCGCCAGCACCAGTTCGAGAAGGTGGAGATGGTCTCGGTCACCCGCCCCGACGAGTCGGACGAGGAGCACCGCCGCATGACCCGCTGCGCGGAGACGGTGCTGGAGCGTCTGGGCCTGCCCTACCGCACGGTCGTCCTCTGCACCGGCGACATGGGCGCGGGCGCGCGCCGCACCCACGACATCGAGGTCTGGCTGCCCGGCCAGGACAAGTACCGCGAGATCAGCTCCGTCTCGACCTGCGGCGACTACCAGGCCCGCCGCATGAACGCGCGCTTCCGCCCCCAGGGCGGCGGCAAGCCCGAGTTCGTGCATACCCTGAACGGCTCGGGCCTCGCCGTGGGCCGCACGCTGATCGCCGTGCTGGAGAACGGGCAGGAGGAGGACGGCTCGGTGACGCTGCCCCAGGCGCTCCACCCCTACCTGCGCGGCGCGACGCGAATCACCGCCGAGGGCAAGCTCGCCTGAGGCCGATCCCCGACTCGGACCGGTCCATGGCCCGGTCTGCTCTTGGTGAAGGCCGGGACGCCACCTAGGTCAAGAGGACAACCGGCGCACCCGCCGCGCCGGGCCCCCGAACGGACCCGAGGACCATGCGCCCCCTGCCTCTGCTGACCCTTCTCTTCGCCCTGGCCTTCGCCACCGCGCCTCTCTGGTCGGGCCAGTTCGACGGCTTCGAGGCCGGCCAGCTCCCCATCCCGCAGGAGGACCCGCCCATCCAGCCCGCGGGCTGGGCCTTCGCGATCTGGGGCGTGATCTACCTGGGCCTCGTCGCCTCCGCCGCCTTCGGCCTCTGGCGCCGCGCCGAGGACCCCGACTGGGATCGGGTCCGCGGGCCCCTTCTGGCCAGCCTCGTCCTCGGCACCCCCTGGCTCTGGGTCGCGCAGCAGTCGGCGGAATGGGCCACCGTCCTCATCGTGCCCATGACCCTGACGGCCATCGCGGCGCTCCTGCGCACGCCCGACCGGGATACCCTCCTCCTGCGCACGCCGGTCGGGCTCTACGCAGGCTGGCTGACGGCGGCGACCTTTGTGTCGTTGGCGGCCCTGGGCGCGGGCTACGGCGTGCTGACGGACGCGCTCGGCTGGGCCTTCCTCGGCCTGCCCCTCGCGCTCGTCGTGGCGCTCGCGGTCCTGTGGCAGAGGCCCCGCGCCTGGGCCTTCGCCGCCGCCTTCGCCTGGGCGCTTTTCGGCATCGCGGCCAAGAACGGGCTGGCCTTCCCGGGCGTGACCCTCCTGGCCCTGGCCGGGATCGCGACCGTGGCGGCCGTCGCCTGGGCACGGGGCCAGGACCCGCAGGTCGCGTAACCTTTCGTTAACACGACCGCGCGGTGGTCGAAGGACCTGTTAACCTTCGGGCGCGATCCTGGGATCATGAGAACGCCCGGATCGCCCCTTTCCGAATCACCCCAGGTGCTTGCGCAGCGCCGACGGCCCGCCCGGGCCCTTCTTCCCCTTGTAGGGGTTCTTGGCGCCCGCATCCCGCAGGATGACCCGGATGGGCGTGCCCTTCAGGTCGAAGGATTCGCGCAGCCCGTTGACGAGGTAGCGCTCGTAGCTCGCCGGGACGTCCTCGGGGTGCGTGGACATGATGACGAAGGCCGGGGGCCGCGCCTTCACCTGCGTCATGTAGCGCATGCGGATGCGCCGGCCGCCGGGCGCGGGCGGCGGATGCGCCTCGGTCATGCCGAGAAGCCAGCGGTTGAGCTGCGCCGTCGGCACGCGGCGGTTCCAGACCTCGTGCGCCTTGACGATGGCCGCGTGGAGCCGGTCGAGCCCCCGCCCCGTTCGCGCGCTGACCGTCACCAGCGGCGCGCCGCGCAACTGCGGCAGCAGCCGCTCGAAGGCCTCCTTGAGCGCGGCGAGCCGCGCCTCCCGGTCGGGGACGAGGTCCCACTTGTTCACCGCGACCACCACCGCCCGCCCCTCGCGCTCGGCAAGGTCGGCGATGCGCAGGTCCTGCTGCTCGAAGGGGATGTCGGCGTCGAGCAGCACGACAACCACCTCGGCGAAGCGCACGGCGCGCAGGCCGTCCGACACCGACAGCTTCTCCAGCTTGTCCGTGACCTTGGCGCGCTTCCTCATCCCGGCGGTGTCGAAGATGCGGACGGGCGTCCCCTCCCACTGCATGGGGATGGAGATCGCGTCGCGGGTGATCCCCGCCTCGGGGCCCGTAAGCAGCCGCTCCTCGCCCAGGATCTGGTTGATGAGCGTGCTCTTCCCGGCGTTCGGGCGCCCCACCACGGCGATCTGGAGCGGACGCTTCTCGGAAGGACGCCAGTCCTCGGCGGCCTCCGCGTCCTCCTCGGTCTCCTCGCCGAACCAGCCAAGGTCCACGTCGGTCTCGGGCGCCTCCTCGGCGGTCTGCGCGTCGCGGGCCTCGAACTCCTCGGCCAGCGGCATCAGGACCGACAGGAGATCCTCCATGCCTTCGCCATGCTCGCCCGACAAACGGATCGGCTCCCCGAGCCCCAGGCTGAACGCCTCCAGGTAGCCCGACTCGCCCGCGCGCCCCTCGGACTTGTTGGCGGCCAGGATCACATGGGCGCTCTTGCGGCGCAGGATGTCGGCAAAGATCTCGTCGGTCGGCGTCACGCCCTGCCGCGCGTCGATGAGGAACAGGCAGACGTCAGCCTCGTCCACGGCGCGCTCGGTCAGCCGCCGCATCCGGCCCTGGAGCGAATCGTCGGTCGCATCCTCCAGCCCCGCGCTGTCGACCACCGTGAAGCGCAGCGGGCCCAGCCGCGCCTGCCCCTCGCGCAGGTCGCGCGTGACGCCGGGCTGGTCGTCCACCAGCGCGAGCTTGCGACCCACGAGTCGGTTGAACAGGGTGGACTTGCCCACGTTGGGACGGCCGACGATGGCGAGCCTGAAGGTCATGCGCGTTGGTCTTTCATTCTGGCGCGCATCCCGGCCCGGCAGGGGCGGGACACGGCCTTAGCGGAAGGCGTTGAGACGCCCGTCCTCGGTGACGATGTAGAGCGTGGAGTTCGCCACGACAGGGGCCGAGGCCGCACCCGAGGGCAGCGTGACGTCGCCCAGCGGGGCCCCCGTGGCGGGATCGAACTGCCGCAGCGCCCCGTCCGAGGTCGCCACGATCAGCCGCCCGCCCGCGAGCACCGGCCCGTAGAAGGCCGTGACGCCGCGCCTGCGCTCGGCCTGGGGCAACGGGACGCGCCAGATGACGCCGCCGCTTGCCGCCTCTACGCGAAGAAGTTCGCCCAGGTCGTTGACGAGGAACAGGGAATCGCCGGCGGGCCACACGGGCGAGACCGCGCCTTCCGCGATGGACCAGAGCGTGTCGCCCGTCGCGACATCGAGCGCCGCGAGCCGGCCCGAGACGCTGCCCAGATAGACGGTGCCGCCCGAGATGACCGGATCGCCCCCGATGTCGGTGGCGGCGAAAGCGGCGGCCGAGCCCTGGCGCGTGCCGGCCACGACGCTCGTCCAGCGCACGAGGCCCGTCTGCGGGAAGGCGCCACGCACCTCGCCCGAGGGATGGGGCAGCACGACGGCCTCGCCGTTCGCTGCGACGCCCGCGCCGCCGGCCCAGGTGGCCGTCGAGGGCAGCCCGGCGACCGTCCAGCGAATGCGCCCCGTGACGGCATCGAGCGCCCAGGTTTGGCTGTCACGCGCCACGAGCAGCACGAGATCGCCGATCACCGTCGGCGCCGCCGACCCCGGCGCGTCGAGGTCCTGTGTCCAGCGCAGCTCGCCCGTCGCGGCGTCGAGCGCCTGGAGCCGGCCGAAGCCGGTGCTGACATAGACCGTTGCGCCATCGGTCGCGACGCCCCCGCCCGAGGCGTCGGTCCGGCTGTCGGCCGCCGGCACGACCTCGCGCGTCCAGAGCGGCTGGCCGCCGGTCGAAAAAGCGCTCACCGTCGCGCGGGCGTCGAGCGTGAAGACCCGTCCCCCGGCGATCACCGGCTCGGCGGTGATGCGGGCGCGGCGGCTGTCGCCCTCGCCGATCGGCGTGGAGAAGGCGAGCGTCAGCGCCCCTGGCAGCTCGGGATGCCCCACGTTGTGGGACGGCCCGCCGTTGCGATGCGTCCAGTCGGCGTTGACGGTCGCGGGCGGCAAGGCGATCCCGCGCGGAGCGGCCACGGGCACGGCATTCGCGAAGGTGCCGGCGCGAAGGGGCAGCCGCTCGCCCGGAAGGATCGTGTCGGGCCCCGGCCCGCAGGCGGACAGCCCGAGCGCCGCAACAAGAGTGACGCCGAAGGTCTTGTGGATCATGCTTTATTCCCCTGCGGGCTCGGCCACGGCTTCCGGGGCGGGCGCCTCGGGGGCCACGCCCAGCGCCGTCAGCAGCGCCTCGACCCGACCGGCCTGTCCGGGCGTCACGCCCGCATCGGCGCTGATGGCCCGCAGCCGCTCGATGGCCGGGTCGCGGTTCCCGGCTTCAAGGTCGAGCACCGCGATGCGCTCCTGCGCCAGAAGCCCGAAGGGCGCGCCGGGCTGCGCCAGCGCCTCCAGCGCGCTGCGGTCGGCCTCGGCCCCCTGCGCCATCAACGCCTTGAAGGCGGCCAGGTCGCGGTAGAGCGGCGGCACCTCGCCGTCCGAGGCCACGTCGTTGAGCGTTCCCACGGCGGCTTCGGCGTCACCGGCGGCAAGCTGCTCGTCCGCCAGGACCAGCGCGGCGGCGACGCCTTCGGCACCCTCGCGCGGCAGCTCGGTCAGGGCGGCAAGCCGCTGCGCCTGATCGGGGATCTCCAGCGCGGACAGGAGCGCCTCGCCGCGCAGCTCGGCGGCTGCCTCGGCGCGGGACTGCCGCCACTCGAAGGCCGCGGCTCCGCCCACGATCGCAAGGACCAGCAGCGCGATCAGCCAGCCCCAGCGGCGGAACCAGCGGTTCATCCGGTCGCGGCGCAGCGCTTCGGAAACCTCGTCGATGAAGCTGTCGTTGGTGTTGGCCACGCCCGGCCTCCCCTTGGCCCATGGTCTTGGGGCGCCGAGGGCGGGCCCGAAGTCCCGCCCGTCATAGCCCGGGATCGCGGGGGCTGCCAAGACCCCCGCTCCTGCACCTCACTCCCCCGCCAGCGCGGGGGCCGGCATCCGTCGCAGGACCGCGAGCCCGATCCCCAGGGCCAGCGCGGCGCAGAGCGCGATGGCCGTCACCATCGGCAGGGGCGTGCCGTCGAAGAAGGGCCCGAGCGCCGTGACGAGGAGCCCCCCCGTCACCATCTGGAGCGTGCCGCCCAGCGAGGAGGCCAGGCCCGCGATGTCGCCGTGTTCCTCCAGCGCCATGACGAAGGTCGCGGGCATCACGAGACCAAGGAAGGCGTTGGCGACGAAGAGCCCGGCCATGAGGACCGGCAGCGTGCCCCAGCCCGCCCAGGTTGCGGCGAGCAGGACGAAGGCCGCCGCGGCGAAGCCGATCAGGGCCAGCCGCATGACCGGCACGATCCCGAAGCGCTGACCCATCGGCGCGGCGATCTGGCTCGCGGCGAAGAAGCCCAGGGCGTTCACCGCGAAGGCGATGGAGAAGCCCGTGGGCGTCAGGCCATAATGCTCGGTGTAGACGAAGGAGGCCGTGGCGATGAACACGAAGAAGCTGCCGAAGCCGAAGGCGCCGACGAAGGTCAGCCCCATGAAGACCGGATCGGACAGCAGCACCCGGCATCCGGCCCCCATGGAGCGAAGGTTCACGGGCACGCGGTCCTTGCGCGCCAGCGTCTCGGGCAATGCGAAGAGCGTGATCAGAAGGCTCATGGCCGCGACGCCCACGAGGACGCCGAAGATCACCCGCCAGCCGCCGAACGCCAGCACCACCGACCCGGCGAGCGGCGCCAGCATGGGCGACACGGCGATGACCAGCATGACGAGCGCCATGAGCCGCGTGGCCTCGATCCCTGTGTAGCGGTCGCGGATGATGGCGCGGGGCACGACCCCCACGGCCGCGCCGCCGATCCCCTGGACGAAGCGCGCCGCCACGAGCCAGCCGAGCGTGGGCGCCAGCGCGCAGCCGACCGAGCCGATGGCGAAGAGCCCGATCCCGAGCACGAGCGGGAGCTTGCGCCCGTAGGCGTCGGCCATCGGCCCCCAGAGGAACTGGCTCACGCCGAAGGCCAGGAAGTAGAGCGTGATGGTGAGCTGAACCTGCGTCTCGGTCACTCCGAGGTCGCCCGCGATGGCGGGAAGCGCCGGCAGGTACATGTCGATGGAGAAGGGCCCGATGGCAGACAAGAGGCCGAGCACGAGGGCCGTGCGGAACAACGAGGAATGCATGGGGATGCTTCCTTGAAAAGGTGTGAACATAAAGTGAACGTGAGAAGGCCTGCCTACTCCCTCACGACTTCGTTGGCAAGCCGCTTTCCGTTGAGGCAAGACGATCGGCGGCCGCTCGCGGTCGCCGGGGCACGCTCCGTATCAGGCCGCGAGGTCCTCGTCCATCGTCTGCCGCGACCAGAGCTCGGCGTAGCGCCCGCCTCGGGCGAGCAGCGCCTCGTGCGGGCCCTCCTCGACGAGACGCCCGTTCTCCAGCACCACGATCCGGTCGGCGTCGGCCACGGTGGAGAGGCGGTGCGCGATGACGATGACGCTCCGGCCCCGTCCCATGGCCGACAGCTCCTGCTGGATGTCGGCCTCGGTCGCGGTGTCGAGCGCCGAGGTCGCCTCGTCCAGGATCAGGATCGGCGGGTCCTTGAGCAGCGTGCGCGCGATGCCCACGCGCTGCTTCTCGCCGCCCGAAAGCTTCAGCCCCCGCTCGCCCACCTGCGTGTCGTAGCCCTGCGGCAGCGACAGGATGAAGTCGTGGATGCGCGCGGCGCGGGCGGCGGCTTCGATCTCGGCCTGCGTGGCGCCGTCCCGCCCGTAGGCTATGTTGTAGCCGACCGTGTCGTTGAACAGCACCGTGTCCTGCGGGACGACCCCGATCCGGGCGTGCAGCGATTCCTGGGTGACGTCCCGGAGGTCCTGCCCGTCAATGCGGATCGCGCCTCCCGTCACGTCGTAGAAGCGGAAGATGAGGCGGCCGATGGTGCTCTTGCCCGCCCCCGTCGAGCCCACGATCGCCACCGTCTCGCCCGGCGGCACGCGGAAGCTCAGGCCCTTGAGGATGGGCCGCTCCGGATCGTAGCCGAATTCGACCCGGTCGAAGACGATCTCGCCCCCCTGGACATCCAGCGGACGGGCGCCGGGCCGGTCCGTGACCTCGGCCGGCTGCTCCAGCAGGTCGAACATGTCGTCCATGTCCACGAGAGCCTGCCGGATCTCACGGTACATCACCCCCAGGAAATTCAGAGGCGTCATGATCTGGATGAGATAGGCGTTGACCATCACGAAGTCGCCCGTGGTCATCTGACCCGCCTGCACGCCCCGCGCGGCCATCAGCATGACCACGATGAGCCCGAGATTCATCAGGAGCCCCTGCCCGAAGTTCAGGAAGGCCAGCGAATTGTTGGTCTTGGTCGCCGCCTCGGCGTAGCCCGCCATGGCCACGTCATAGCGCCGCGCCTCGCGGTCCTCGGCGTTGAAGTACTTCACCGTCTCGTAGTTCAGGAGCGAGTCGATGGCCTTCTGGTTGGCCGAGGTGTCGAGGTCGTTCATCTGCTTGCGGATCTTCACCCGCCACTCGGTGACGGCGAAGGTGAACCAGACGTAAAGGACGATCGTCACCGCCACGACCATTAGGTACCAGGCGTCGAAGAGCCACCAGAGCATCGCCCCGGTCAGCAGCAGTTCCAGCACCAGCGGCCCCAGCGAGAAGAGCATCAGCCGCAGGATGAAGTCGACGCCCTTGACCCCGCGCTCGATGACCCGGCTCAGCCCCCCGGTCTTGCGGGTGATGTGGTAGCGGAGCGAAAGCGCGTGGATGTGCCGGAACGTCTCCAGCGCGATGAGCCGCAGCGCCCGCTGCCCCACCCGCGCGAAGACCACGTCGCGCAGTTGCTGGAAGCCCGTGCTGAGGATGCGTGCCATGCCATAGGCGAGCGTGAGGCCCATGACCCCCAGCGCCATGGCCCCGCCCGGCACCGTCCCCGCGCCCTCCAGCGCGTCTACCGCCCAGCCGTAGACGACGGGCGTCAGGACCGTGATGATCTTGGCCACGATCAGGAGGAGCATCGCCCCCACGACGCGCCGCTTCACCCAGCCCTCGCCCTGCGGCCAAAGATAGGGGGCGGTGCGCTTGACGGTGCGCCAGTTGGTGGCACGGTCCGTTCGGAGGGCGGTATCGGTGGGGGAAAGGCGGCGCATGGCGGACGTCCTGGCTGTGCGGCCCAGGACCCTAGCGCGCCGGAAGCGACTTGGCGAGAGCCGCCGCCTGCGCCTGCCCAGGCGGGCAGGTCGGACTCAGGGACGCTCGGTCGTCGGCAAAACGAAGACCTGCCCGGGATAGATCAGGTCGGGGTTGCGGATGCGGTCGCGGTTGGCCTCGAAAACCCGGACATAGAGCAGGCCCTCGCCGTAGCGGTCACGGGCTATGGCCCAAAGCGTGTGGCCGGGCTGGACCGTGCGCACGGCGATGGTCTGGCCGGCGGCGCGCTCCTCGGCGATGGCCGCGGCCACGGACTCGCGCCGTTCGCGCTGGAACGGCGTCTCGATGCGGCTCACGACCTGTCCGGCCGCGTCGAGCTGGTCGAGGCGCAGGACATAGGTGCCGGGTTCGGTCCCGCCCAGCTCGGCCCGCCAGGTGCCATCCGCACCGATGCGGGCTTCAGCCACCTGCCGGTTGTCGAGATAAAGCCTCACAACGTCGCCGGCCTTGCCTCGCCCGGTCAACGTGACCTCGCCCGTTTGTCCGTAGGCGATGGCGTCGAGCGCGACAGTGGCGAGCACCTCGGCATCGGCGCCGGGCGCCAGCGCGGGCTGGATCACGCGCACTCCTTCGGCATCCGACAGGAGAACGGGCACCTGACCACCGGCCTCGGGCAGTTCCGCTGGGCTGGCTTCGACCGAAGAGGCCATGTCGGAGGCTTGCGGATCGATAGGCCGTTCCGACGGGGCGGGATCGACCACGGCGACCATCCGATCAGGCGGGCCAAGCCGTGCAGTGGGAGTCGCCTCCAAAACGGGACCGTCGAGATCCGATCCGGCCATCGCTTCGGGCGCGGGTGGCTCGGGCAACGGCGCCAGCACCACCGTCTCTGTGGAGGTCGTTCCCGCCTCGTCGCGCAGCGTCAGCTCTAGCCCGCCGGTCTCGGGCGGGAGGTCGACGAAGGCCACGAAGCGGCCCGAGTCGTCCGCCCGAGCCTCGGCGGCGACCTCCTCGTCGGCCAGGATCGTGACCGAGGCGCCCGGTCGGGCTTGCCCGGCGACCAGCCCCGCCCCGTCGGGCGACAGGCGGACGGCGTCGAAGCGAGGCATCTCGTCAGCATGGGCTTCGGGGGCCTCGGTGTCGGCCGGGTCGATCTCGGGAACGGGCGGGATCCCGGTGGTGGCCTGCGTAGGCGCGGGCGCCTCGCCGGGAAGTACGCGGGGCAGGAGGACCACGATACCGCCGGCGACCGCGCAGGAGCCGGCTAGGGCCACCATCACCCGCAGGCCGCTGCTCATGATCACCGCGCGATCCTCCTGGCCCGGCAGGGACGTCCCCGGTTTGCCTGAATCATAGCGCCCGGCTACATGGGGTCAAAATACCCTTGTGGGAGAACAGGCTTGACCGCCTCCGTCTGTGTCTATTGCGGCTCGCGCGACGGGCGCGACCCCGTCCATGCCGCAGCCGCCGAGTCCACGGGGCGGATGCTCGCCCTCAACGGCTGGGGCCTTGTCTACGGCGCGGGAGACGTGGGCCTCATGGGCCGCGTGGCCCGGGCGCACCAAGAAGCTGGCGGCCGGGCTTTGGGCGTGATCCCCGAACACCTCATGCGGCGCGAGATCGGCAGGCGCGACCTCGACCGGTTCGTCGTCACCGAAACGATGCACGAGCGCAAGAAGGTGATGTTCATGAACGCCGATGCGGTCGTCTGCCTGCCGGGCGGCGCGGGCTCGCTCGACGAGTTCTTCGAGGTGCTGACCTGGCGACAGATCGGCCTTCATGAGAAACCGATCCTGCTTCTGGACCTGGACGGCTACTGGCAGCCGCTCCGCGCGCTGCTCGACCATGTGGTCGCCCAGGGCTTCGCCGAGCCGTCGCTCCTGGGCTTCGCCCGCCTCGTGCCCGACGTGCCGGCACTGGAACGGGAGTTGCGGGCGGCGCTGGACTAGGAAGTAGCCAGTTCCTGGGCCACGATCCGCTCGATCTGGTCCACGGGATGGCCGGTCAGGGTCTTGTGGACCTCGCCCACGACCTTGTCGGCCACCTCCTTGTGGAGCTTCTGGCGCAGCGTGCCGATGACCTTGTCGGGTGCCACGAGCACGATCTGCCGGAAGCGCCCTCGATGGGCGGCCTTGTAGAGCCACTCGGCCATCTCCTCGGCAAAGCCCTGCTCGGTCAATTCGTGATAGTCCGAGGCGTCGAGCTGGCGGCGGATGCCCTGCTGCGCGGGGCCTGTCGTGGACTCGCCCTTGTTGTCGGGGGCCTCGTTCTCCTCCTTGCGGACGACCCGCAGGTTCGGGTCCTGCCCGTCGGTGATGTTCTCGAGGATCAGGGCCTTGGAGCCGTCGAGGACCAGGACCCAGGTGCCGTTCTCAAGCTGCATCATGCAATCTCCGCTTCTGAGCGGAGGAAACCGGGGGAGGCGCATCCCGGTTCCGAGGGGCGGCCCGGCCACGATGACCGGGCCGGGAGCGGCCTCACATGCGCGAGGCGACGTTGTCCCAGTTCACGAGGTTGTCGAGGAAGTTCGTGAGGTAGCCGGGACGCTTGTTGCGGAAGTCGATGTAATAGGAATGCTCCCACACGTCGCAGCCCAGGAGCGCGGTCTGCCCGAAGCAGAGGGGGTTCACGCCGTTCTCGGTCTTGGTGATCTTGAGGCTGCCGTCCTTGTCCTTGACCAGCCAGACCCAGCCCGAGCCGAACTGGCCCACGCCCTGGGCGTTGAACTGGGTCTTGAACTCCTGCACCGAGCCGAAGGATTCGGTGATCGCGCGCTCCAGTTCCCCGGGTATCCTGGATTCGCCGGGGGTCATCATCTGCCAGAACTCATTGTGGTTCCAGAGCTGGCTGATGTTGTTGAAGATTCCGTTCTGCGCAACGGCGCCCGGCTGGTAAGTGCCGGCGATGATCTCCTCGAGCGACTTGTTCTCCCACTCGGTCCCGGCGATCAGCTTGTTGCCGTTGTCCACATAGGCCTTGTGGTGGAGGTCGTGGTGGAATTCGAGCGTCTCGCGCGACATCCCCTTCGGGGCGAGAGCGTCGTGCGGATAAGGCAGGTCGGGAAGGCTGAAGGCCATGTCGCGGCTCCTTGACTGTCGGGCGCCCGGTCGGCGCTCGGTGCTATGAAGGCGCACGAAGGCGTGAGGTCAAGGGCGGGCATGGCACCTGCCCCGTCCGGCTCAGGCCACGGCGGCGTCCGGCAGGGTGGAGCCCCGGGCCAAGTCCAGACGGTCGGCCACTTCCTCGCCGATGGCCAGGGAGGCGGTCAGGCCGGGCGATTCGATGCCGAAGAGGGCCACGTGATCGGGGCAGCCGTGGCGTTCGGGCCCGGCCAGGATGAAGTCGGCCTCCTCCCCCGGTCCGACGGCGATCTTGGGACGGATGCCGGCATAGGACGGGTAGAGCCGGGCAGGGTCGAGGTCGGGCCAGATCCTTTGGGCCGCCACAGCGAACTGCGCGTGCTGGGCCGGGTCCACGGTGTAGTCGATACGGTTGATCGGCTGCACGTTGGGTCCGAACTTCGGGCGCCCCGACAGGTCCAGCGTCAGGTGCGTGCCCAGCCCTCCGGGAACCGGGACCGGGTAGATCAGGTGCTCGAAAGGCACATTGCCCGAATAGCCGAAGTAGCAGCCGCGCATAAGGACCCGGCGCGGTACCGATGCCGGCTCCATCCCTTCGGTGCGCGCCGCAACCTCCTGTGCTTGGAGCCCGGCCGCGTTGACCAGTTGTCGGGCCAGGACGACGGGCTCGTCGTCGCCGTCCAAGGTGATGGCCCAGCCGTCGCGCCGCCGATGGATCGCGCCGACCGGGGCGTTGCACACGAGCCGCCCGCCCCGGGCCTCAATCTCGCCCAGCATGGCGGTCATGTAGGCATGGGAGTCGACGATCCCCGTGACAGGAGACAGCAGCGCCGCCTTCGCGGGCAGCGCCGGCTCGAGTCGCGCGATTTCCTTGCCCGTGAGCCACTGCAGGTCGTGGACACCCGAGGCGACGGCACGTCGATGGATGATTTCGAGCGCGGGCCACTCGTCCTCGTCATGGGCGAAGATGATCTTCCCAAGGCGTCGGTGCGGCACCCCGCGCTCGGCGCAGAAGCGGTAGAGCATTTCCCGCCCCCGCACGCAAAGCAGGGCCTTGAGCGAGCCTGGGAGATAGTAGATCCCCGCGTGGATCACCTCGCTGTTGCGGCTGCTGGTCCCGCTCCCGAACAGAGGCTCGGATTCCAGGATCAGCACCTCCCGCCCCCTGCGGGCCAAGGAAAGGGCGCAGGCGATTCCGACGACGCCCCCTCCAACGATCAGCGCATCCACTAGGTCCATGGCATTCCAGAAAACTCACACCATTAATGCATTTGACAGTTGTCGCCGAAATCTGCAAGCTACATGTACGGAAGTTGCCGCATTCCGGCCACCGTTCATGTGAGCCATCGGTCAGCGGCAGGTCGGGCCAGACCGGAGCGGGAGGTCTTAATTGGTAATGAAAACGGTGCCGTCTTCCAGGATGCAGCCGCTTCGCGTTTGCCTCGGCTCCGACTATTACAATGGCCGCCAGCTTTACAATGGTTTGTGCTACGAGGCCTGCGTGGCAATGGCCGCAATGACCGGAGCCACGGTGATCGCCCCCGAATCCGTCCCAGAGAACCTGGCTGGACGGATGGTCTCGCTGGCGCAGCGGTCGCTGACGGGGCTGCCGCGGCACAACGCCCGCCCTCAGAGCGTCACCGACCAATACGACCTGTTCTTCTACGTGGCGATGCAGCCTCATAATCTCCTGTATCTCAAGGCGATGCAGGGTTGGCGCGAGCAGAGCCGCAAGGCCGTCGCCTTTCTGTTCGAGACCTGGAGCAGCCAAGCCCACCGCGACCGGCACTACCTTCGGTTGCTGGATCAGTTCGATCACGTCTTCCTGTTCAACCCGAACAGCGTGGCGGAGGTGCAGAAGCATACCTCGACCCCCTGCAGCTATCTGCCGGCAGGCGTCGACGTGCTCTTCGCCACCCCCTACCCCAACCCGATGGCCCGGTCGATCGACGTCTACGGGATGGGCCGCACGGTCGAGACGGTGCACGAGCAGCTTATCGAGCTCACCCAGCAGCGAAAGCTGCTCTATGTCTGGGACCGCGGGCCGGGTCAGGCCGTGACGGGCTTCTGGCAGGCGCGGCTCAGGACCTATCACCTCATCCGCAACAGCCGGATGTTCACCTCCTTCAACTTCCGCAACGCCAACAAGAAAGGCGAGGAAGGCCGCCCCGAGGAAGCCATCCCCGCGCGGGTCTTCGAAGGCACGGCCGCGGGATCGATCCTGATTGGCTCGGCGCCGCGGGTACCCGAGTTCGAGCGCCTCTTCGACTGGCCGGACGCGCTGATCGAGATCCCGATGAACCCGGTCGACATGGCCGGGTTCTACGCCGAGCTGCAGGCCCAGCCCGAGCGGCTGCGGCGGGCCAGCATCATCAACGCAGCGCAGGCTTTGCGGCGCCATGATTGGTCCTATCGGCTGGAAGACATCCTTCGCGCCGTGGACCTGCCGGTGCCCGCCGGGGTGCAGGAGCGCAAGCTGAAGCTCGCGGGACTGGCCGATCTGGCCGAGTCGCAACTGGGCTTGAGCGTAGTGGCCGCACGGGCCTGACCGACCGCCCGGCGAGCCGCCCCGCATCAGGACGTGCCGCCGGCACGGTCATGACTTTCTGTATGTTGAGGCTCTGTATCCGGTCGGTATCGCTTCATGCCACGAACGGCATCGGCGCCGGTCCCCTCATCAGGAACCGGCGCCCGGATCGGAATCTGACGGTTTGCCCTCGATCAAACTCAGAACAGGTCGGGATCGTCGCTGTCGAGAAGTGGCCAGTTGGCGTCCTTGGGCGAGATCACCGAAACCGGCAGCGGCCAGACGATGCCGAGCCGCGGATCATCGTAGCGCAGGCCCCCTTCGGCCTGTGGTGCGTAGTAGGCGGAGACAAGGTAGCTCACCTCCACGTCGTCGGTCAGGGTCTGGAAACCATGGGCGAACCCCCTTGGCACGTAGAGCATCCGCCCGTTCCCGGCCGACAGCTCGAAGGCCTCGTGCTTCATGTAGCTCGGCGAGCCGCGCCGCAGGTCCACGATGACATCGACGATTGCGCCGCGTAGGCAGCGCACAAGCTTCGCCTCCGAGTCCGCTCCGCGCTGGAAGTGCAGCCCCCGAAGCGTGCCCTTGCGTGCCGAGGAGGAGGCGTTCTGCTGCACGAAGACCGAGTCCATGCCGTGAACCTCGAACTCCTTGGCGTCGAAGGTCCGGGCGAACCAACCGCGGTCGTCGCCTCGCTTCTCCAGGTCCAGGATCCAGGCATCCTTGAGCGTCGTTTCGCGGTAGTTCATGCCGCCACCTGCCGGGCCGCGAAATGGGCTTCCTGCTCGGCGTAGAGCCGGTCGACGAGACGGCCCTCGGGGACGACCACGTCCGCGAAGGTCAGCGGCCTGTCCTTGGGCACCGCGTGCCGCAGCCGGCAGCCCAGCGCGAGGCCGACCGGCAGCAGGTTCTCGGCCCGGATCGCGTCCATGTTCTCGGCCACGCCATAAACCTCGAAGCCGCCGAACTCCTCGATGGTGGCGCCGGCCGCGAGGTCCGTCTTGGCCACCGCGATCACGCCGACCCGTGGCCCGTGCGTGGGGGCCAGCACCGCGTCGTTCAGCAGAACGGCTCGCGCAACCGAGTTGGGCACCTCGAAGTGGCAAAGGTGATAGGGCGTGTAGAAGACGTAATAGGGCCCCTCTCCCAGCTTGTAGAGGTTCAGGTAATGCTTCTGCCGCGGATCCTCGATGGTGCCCAGGACGAAGACGCCCGGTCCTGGCTTGGCGCCCACGACATAGTCGACAAGGCCGGGCCGGCTGGAGTCGAGATGGTCAGCGAAAGAGGTGATCGTCTGCTCCAGCGGCACCAGCGGCGCATAGGGATCACCTCCCGAGAAGTCAGGCCCCACCATCCCGCGCCGCGCGACCCGAAAACCGGTGCCATTGGCGACGATGGCCTGCTCGAAGGAGATCTTGGTTCCATCGGCGAAGGAGGCGACCATCGCGGGCTTCTGGCCCCACCTTTCGGCGAAGCTGCGTTGCGTCTCCGGGTTACGATAGGGATCGTGCAGGCCCTTGATGTTCCCGCAGAGCACGGGCTTCACGCCCAGCCCCGCGACAAAGCGGAACAGGTTCATCTGCACGCCGGGCTGATCGCCGTCGGAGAAGCTGTAGATCACCCCTGCCCGCTCGGCATGGCGGTTGAGGATGGGGCCCACGGTGCCATCGAGCTCGGCGTTCATGTGCACGACGTGCTTGCCTGTCTCGATGGCGGCCAGAACCGCGCGGGCGGCGTATTCGATCGAACCCGTGACCTCGATGACGGCATCAAGATTCTCCGCGCGCGCCACGGCTTCGGCATCCTCGGTCACCACGAACTCGCCAGCGGCGATGGCGGCCTCGACCTCGCGGCCCGAGGCCACGCGAGGCGAAATCCCCGCCTGCTCATAGGCCTGGACGGCAGGCCCGATACGGCGGTTGGCGACGGCGCAGAGCCGCAGGCCCGGCACCGCCGTCAGGATCTGGAGCGCGATGCCGCGGCCCTGGAAGCCCGCCCCGATCATGCCGACGCGGACGGGGTTGCCTTCGGCGGCGCGCTTGGCCAGCGCCGCATCGACGATGATCATGGGGGCGGCTCCTTACTGCCAGACCTTCCAGGGCGGATTCTTGGCCCACTGGGCTTCGAGCACCTGCCTGTCGCGCAAGCTGTCCATGCTCTGCCAGTAGCCCTCGTGGCGGTAGCTGCGCAGCTTGTCGGCCGCGATCAGCCGTTCCATCGGAGCCTCTTCCCAAACGGTGTCGTCCCCGTCGATCAGGTCGAAGACCTCGGGCTCGCAGACGAAGAAGCCGCCGTTTATGAGACCGCCGTCGTTACGCCCCTTCTCTCGGAATCCCGCAATGCTGACGCCGTCATCGGCGAAGTGGAGCGCCCCATAGCGGCCCGGCTGGACCACGGCCGTCATGGTGCACCAGCCGCCCCACTGCCGGTGGGAATCGAGCAGCTTGTCGATGGGGACGTTGCTCACGCCGTCGCCGTAGGTAAGGCAGAAGGTCTCGTTTCCGATGACCTCGCGGGCGCGCTTGAGCCGTCCGCCGGTCATGGTCTCGCCGCCGGTGTCGAGAACCGTCACGTTCCAGTCCTCGATGCCGTTCGACAGGAACCGGATGGCGCCATCGGCCAGATCGACCGTGAAATCGCATTGACGCTGTCGGTAATTCAGAAAGTAGTCCTTGATCACCTCGACCTTGTAGCCGCCGATCACCACGAAGTCCTTGAGCCCGTAATGGGCATAGATCTTCATGATGTGCCACAGGATCGGTTTCCCGCCGATCTCGACCATGGGCTTGGGCCGGATGGAGGTTTCCTCGGCCAGTCGGGTGCCGAAGCCTCCGGCGAAGATGGCTACCTTGGGTCCGCGCTTGGCCATGATCACGCCGCCCAGCGAAGTTCCGGGGTCAGCCGCCCGGAGGAGATGTGGTTCTGCAGGGTCCGCAGGCGGATGAGGTCCGAGGGCCCCGTGGCCTGTCTCGCTCGCAGCCCGGCCACGAGCGCCTGGATCGAGTCCGCGAGCGTCATCTGCGGCACGTGATCGGGCGCGAGGCGCTCGAACTGGCCGAAATCGACGCGGTAGGAGCGGCTGTCCACAGGAGCATCGGTGTTGATCGAGACCTCGGTGCCCGGCAAGGCCGTGGCTACGGCATTGGCCAGGTCGCGCACTTGGTAGTTGTTCGCTGTCGCGCCCGTGTTGACGACCAGGAACTGACCGCCCTGCCCCGTGTCGCGATGGATGGCCCAGTCGATGGCACGGGCCATGTCCGACACGTCGATGAGAGGACGCCAGGGGCTGCCGTCGCTCAGGACCGTGATGCGTCCCTGACCCAGGGCAGCGGCCACGAAGTCGTTCAGCACGAGGTCGAGCCTAAGGCGGGGAGAGAAGCCGCAAGCGGTGGCGAAGCGGAGGCAGGTGATCGCCATCTCGCCCTCGACCTCCGCAAGCCCCCGTTCGCTGCCGATCTTGGACTTGGCATAGGCGGTCATGGGAGCCACGGGGTCGCCCTCGCGGCGCGCGGGGCCGTCGGCCACGCCGTAGACGCTGCAGCTGGAAGCGAAGACAAAGCTCCCCACCCCTGCGGCGGCGGCGGCGCGGGCGATCCGAACGGTGGCGTCCTGGTTGATCTCGAAGGTGGGGGTCTCGAACTGCTTGCCCATGGGGTCGTTCGAGATGGCGGCGAGCTGGATGACGGCGTCATAGCCACGCAGCGTGTCGGGCCGCAGCGAGCGCACATCGCCCACCATCTGCAGATCGAGGTCGAGTTCAGGCAGGCGGTCCGATCCGATCAGGCAATGGCCGAAATAGCCGGCATCGAAGCCGTGCAGCTCGTAACCGGGGTGGGTCCGGCGCAGATGGCGCACGAGCGCGGGGCCGACATAGCCCATGTTACCGATGACGAGTATTCGCAATCCTACGATCCTCCTAAAGCGGGATGCCGCCATTAGAAACGGGTCGCCCATTCGGACCGCCCATTACCGCATCGCCATGACCGCCATTTCGATAATTTGGTTCTAGCGCCCTATTTCCGGCTGACGAGCCCGACCGCATCGATCCATGGCATGACACATATGTAGATTTGGAGCGGCCCCAAACACAACCACTTTACGCCAGAATTTCGACGCTTTATTACCACTAGTAATGGGAACACGTAGTTTACAAAACGCGAACGATGGCGCCGATTGGCGGTGCAGGCCCGACACAATCGAGCGCAATAGCAACAGAGAGGCTGCCCGGTCCGTTGGCCCGCCGCGTCGCAGGGTCTAACGTGGGTCCGAGGCAGAACGGATTCGGGCAGGACCTGTCATGACTGCAAGCGACGCGCGCGCGGGCCAGGTCGATCGGCGGCGGCTTCTTCGCGGCATGGGCGGAGCGCTCCTGCTTCCGCTCCTGCCGGGCTGCGGGTTCGGGCCCGAGCCGCTCCCTGACCCCTGGCGGCCGGGAAGCCGGCTCGACGCCGTCGTGCCCACGATCGATCCCTATCTCGACATCACGAACACCAACACCGGCGACCGGGTGGCGCTGCGTTTCTTTGACGGCCGGGCTTACGACCGACGCGCCATCCGGCAGCTCGACTGGGTCTTCCGCGACTGGAGGCAGAACCGCTCGCCCGAGATCGATCCTCGGATCTACTGGGCGCTCGCTGCGCTCGCGGATGCTGCGCGTCGGGATGGGCATTCCGGCCAGATCAGCCTGCTCTCGGGCTACCGTACCAAGCGCACCAACCGCATGCTCCAGCGCAAGGGTGCCGGAGCGGCGTCGAACAGCTATCACACGCGCCGGCGCGCGGCGGACATCCGGCTGGACGGCATCCCGAGCGAGCAGGTCTCGGACTATGCGGAATGGCTCCAGATCGGCGGCGTCGGGTGGTATGCCGGGTCGAACTTCACCCATATCGACTCGGGGCCGATCAGGACCTGGTCGGCCTGAGGTACTCGGCCGCATCCGCACCCGGACTCTGAACGATGGGTGTCAGGTGCCGGTCAGGGACGGCACGGCACGGTGCTCCCGCTTGAACTCCGACGGTGTCATGCCGGCCTTCTTGCGGAAGCACTTGTTGAAGGCCGACAGCGAGCCGAAGCCGCTCTCGAGCGCGACCTGCAGGACGCTCGCCCCGTCGTCGGCCAAAAGCGCTTGGGCATAGGACAGCCTCAGGAGGCTGACATACGCGCTGAGTGACAGGCCGGTGCAGCGCTTGAAGACGGTCATGGCGTAGTTCGGATGTATGTCGGCGGCGGCGGCGATCGCGGCGCTGTCGATGTCGTCGCGGAAATTGGCGGCAATGAAGACGCACATGCGCCGAACGCTGTCCAAGGTGGGGGAATCGGCAGGATCGGGCGGCGCGGGACGCGCGCTGTCGATGTCGATGAGTCGATGCGGCTCCAACTCGATCCGCTCCAGCCGAAGAAGCAGCTCGTCCAACGCGTGACCGACCCGTCGCAGGTTCCCAGAGGACAGCGCCTGGCCCCAACGGCCGAAGGCGAAGCCGTCCTCGGCCTGCGGGCCGTCGGTGACGAGCGTCGCGCCCCGCATGATCCGGCGCTGCAGTTCGGCCGAGAGACGCAGGCGGAAGAAGTGGAACAGCGGCAGGTGCACGACCTGATAGAGCGTGTCGGCGTCGGTATCGACGACGCGGTGGGGCATCCCGCCCCAGAAGAGAGCAAGGTCCCCGGCTCCCAGAACCGCATGGTAGCCCTCCATCCGATACTCCATGCGGCCGCGCAGGACGTAGTTGACCTCGGCCTGGGCGTGCCAGTGGGGCGCCACCATCAGGCCCGGCTGCTCGCAAAGGGCGACGACCGTGCCGGGCCGCCGCTCGACCTCGCTTGCCCTCAGATCCCAGTAGCGCTTGCCATCCATCCTGCCTGCTCCGGCTCCGTCCAAGACGTTACGTTTCCCTTTCATCTTACTTTTTGACCAGCCTGCCTTCGTATTGTCCGAGACGTGGCGACCCGCGCGCCCCACGGTAGGGGAAGGCCCCGCAAGCGGGCAACACGAAAGGGAGGACCCCCATATGCGCAGAGCCGCCGCGCTAGCGCCCCTGATGCTTGGCCTGGTGGCCGCATCGGGCGCGGCCCGGGCCCAGGAGGCCACGGGCGAGATCACGATCTGGAGCTGGGACATCGCCGCGGCCGCACTCGAGCGCGTGGCGCAGGACTTCATGGCGCAGAACCCCGGCGTCACCGTGACCGTCGAGGACCTGGGGAATCAGCAGGTCTTCGACCGCACGCTCGCGGGCTGCGCCGCGGGCGGGGCCGACCTGCCCGACATCGTCTCGGTCGAGAACCATGAGGCCGAGATCTTCTGGGCGCAGTTCCCGGACTGCTTCGCAGACCTTACGACGCTGGGCTACGACGAGACGGCCGCCGGCGCCTTCCCCGAGTTCAAGCGCACCGAGCTGATGGCAGGCGACGCGGTCTACGGGATGCCCTGGGACTCGGGCCCGGTGGTGGTGTTCTACCGCCGCGACTTCTACGAGAACGCGGGCGTGGACCCCTCGACCATCGCGACCTGGGACGACTTCATCGCCGCGGGCCAGAAGGTGCAGGAGGCCAACCCGGGCGTCAGCATGACCCAGGGCGACCTCAACGGCGACACCGAATGGTTCCGCATGCTCGCCAACGAACAGGGTTGCGGCTACTTCTCGAACGACGCGGCCTCGATCACCATCAGCCAGCCCGGCTGCGTGGCGGCGCTCGACACCTACAAGAAGCTCGTGGACGCGGGTCTGGTAGGTGCGGCGAACTGGGGCGAGAAGATCAGCTCCAACAATGCGGGCACCGTGGCGAGCCAGCTCTACGGCGGCTGGTACGAAGGAACGATCCGCACGGGCGTCCCGGCTGACCAGGCGGGCAAGTGGGGCGTGTACCAGATGCCTTCGGTAAGCGCGGACGGCGCGCGCGCGGCGAACCTGGGCGGCTCGGCGCTGGCGATCACCTCGGCGTCGGACGCGCCCGAGGCGGCCTTCGCCTACCTCCAGTACGCGCTGGGCTCAAGCGAGGGGCAGGTGACGATGCTGCGCGAGTTCGGCCTCGTCCCCTCGCTCCTGACGGCGGTCGAGGACCCTTACGTGCAGGAGGCCTCGGACTTCTGGGGCGGGCAAGCGGTGTGGCAGGACGTGCTCGCCACGCTTCCCAACATCAACCCGAGCCGCGGCACACCGTTCTTCGGCGATGCCGATGCGATCCTGCGCACGGTCCAGACCGGCTTCCTCAACGGCGAGTACGAGAGCGCCCAGGCGGCGCTCGACGACGCCGCGAGCCAGATCGAAGCCGTGACCGGCCTGCCGGTCGCCGCCGCGCAGTAAGCGACTACCGGACCGCGCGTTTCGCGTGGTCCGGCCTTCCGCCTTCCGAGGGACGACCGATGCGCCGCCGCAACATCACGGCCTATGGCTTCCTGGCTCCCTACCTCCTGATCTTCGCGGCCTTCTGGGTCTGGCCGATCATCTACTCGTTCTGGCTGAGCTTTCTTTTCACCCGTCGCCAGCCCTGGACGTTCAACCCCAACACGACCTGGGGTCGGCTCGTCGAGGACCCGGCCTTCTGGAACGCGCTGAAGAACACCCTCGTCATCCTCGTGGTGCAGGTGCCGATCATGATCGCACTGGCCACCGTGCTGGCCGTCCTGCTGAACTCCACGCTCCTCAGGGCGCGCGGCCTGATGCGTTTCGCTTTCTTCGCGCCGGTCGTGGTGGGCGAGGTCGCCTACGCTGCCGTGTTCCGCCTAATCTTCAGCGAGGACCTGGGCTTCGTGAACAAGGCCCTGGCCGCCATCGGCCTGCCCGAGGTCGCCTGGTTCTCTTCGCCCACCGCTGCCATGGCGCTCATCATCATGGCCGTGACCTGGCGATGGGCGGGTTACAACGCCATCATCATCCTGTCGGGCCTCCAAAGTATCCCCGACGACGTCTACGAGGCCGCGACGCTCGACCGCGTGTCGCCGGTCAGGCAGTTCTTCTTCATCACCCTGCCCCTTCTCAAGCCGGTCATCCTGTTCTGCGTGGTCCTGTCGGTGATCGGCACGATGCAGCTCTTCGCCGAGCCCTTCCTCATCACCAACGAAGGCGGCCCGGGCAGCGCCACCGAGACGCTGGGCCTGTTCCTCTACCTGCAAGGCTTCCGGGTGCTGAACTTCGGCTACGCCTCGGCGGTGGCCTACACCATCGCGGCGCTCGCGGTGCTGATCTCGCTGCTCAACATGTGGGCTGGGAGGGAGCGCGCATGACCACCCTGCCCGCCGCCGCCCCTCTGCGCAGCCGGTCCCGCGCCCGAAGCCGGCTCTGGCGCGCCATCCTGCTCCATGCGGTCATGGTGCCCCTGGCGCTTCTTTGGCTTCTGCCGCTGTGGCTGATGTTCGTCTTCGCGACGATGCCGGACCAGGGCATCTTCAGCCCGGGCATCAACCTGCTGCCGCAGGACCGGTTCATGGAGAACGTCCGCGCGCTCGAGGCCGAGACGGGCTTCCTGCGGACCTTCGTGAACTCGGTGCTCGTGGCGCTGGTCTACACGGCGCTGTCGGTGCTCCTCACCTCGATGGCGGGCTGGGCTCTGGTGCGCTACCGCTTCTGGGGCAAGGGGCTGGTGCTCGCCATCATACTCGGCACGCTGACGCTCCCATACTTCGTCGTCGTGATCCCGCAGTACATCCTGGTGGCGCGCGACCTCGGGCTGACGAACACCTGGTTCGCGCTGATCGTGCCGCCGCTCTTCAACAGCCTCGGCGTCCTGTTCATGCGGCAGTCCTTCTCGATGATGCCGCAGGAGCTTTTCGACGCGGCGCGCGTCGAGGGCGTGAAGGAATGGCAGATCTTCACCCGCGTGGCGCTGCCCATGGCCAAACCGACCCTCGCCGCGCTGTCGATCATCCTGTTCCTAGCGTCCTGGAACAACTATCTCTGGCCGCTTCTCGTGGCGACCCAGTCGCATATGATGACGGCGCCCGTGGCGCTGGGATCGCTGATCGGGCTCACGCGCGTGTCCTGGGGCGCGATCATGGCGGGGGCGGTGTTGCTGACGGCGCCCATGCTGCTCGTCTTCGTCTTCCTGCAGCGCTGGTTCATGTCCGGCATCACCGCCGGCGCCGTGAAGTGAAAAGGAATCGAACGACATGGCCGAGCTGACGCTCCGCGCGGTCCGCAAGTCTTACGGGACGGTCGACATCATCCACGGCGTCGATCTCGACATCGCGGATGGCGAGTTCGTGGTCTTCGTCGGCCCTTCGGGCTGCGGCAAGTCCACGCTCCTGCGGATGATCGCGGGCCTGGAGGACATCACAAGCGGCGAGATCTCCATCGGCGGGCGCGTGGTCAACGATGTGGAGGCCGCCGAGCGCGGCATCGCCATGGTCTTCCAGACCTACGCGCTCTACCCCCACATGACCGTGCGCGAGAACCTGTCCTTCGGCCTCCGCATGAACGGCAATCCCCGCGCCGACACCGACCGGCGCGTTGCCCGCGCGGCCGAGATCCTGCGCATCGATGCCCTCATGGACCGTCGGCCCAAGGCGCTCTCGGGCGGGCAGCGGCAGCGCGTGGCCATCGGCCGCGCCATCGTGCGCGAGCCCGAGGTGTTCCTCTTCGACGAGCCGCTCTCGAACCTCGACGCCGAGTTGCGCGTGCAGATGCGGGTCGAGATCTCGCGCCTCCATTCCGAGCTGGGCACGACCATGATCTACGTTACCCATGACCAGACCGAGGCCATGACGCTCGCGGACCGGATCGTGGTTCTGCGGGCGGGCCGCGTGGAGCAGGTCGGGCGGCCGCTGGAACTGTACGGGAATCCCACGAACCAGTTCGTTGCGGGCTTCATCGGGAGCCCGCGCATGAACTTCCTTGCCGCCGAGACCATCGGGACGATCGGCGGGGGCACGCGCTTCCGACTCGTGAACCAAGGCGGAGCGGTGATCGTGCTGCCGCTGGATCGACCTCCGGCACCCGGCGAGGCGGCGGTGATCGGCATCCGGCCCGAGCACGTCGCTCCGGCCGGAGCAGGCGACTGCGACCTGCCGCTCACGCTCGACGTGGCCGAGCACCTGGGTTCCACGAGCTATCTCTACGCCAATACACAGGCCGGCGAGCCGGTCGTGGTGCAGGCTGCCGCCTCCGACGGAGCAAGGGCGGGCGAGCGCATCGCCGTCTCCATCCCGGCGGCACAGGCGCTGGCCTTCGACGCCCAGGGCGAGCGGCTGCGCTGAAGCGGCCGCCCGGAACATTCACGACATAGGACGACGAGCATGGAACAGGTGCGTTGGGGCATTCTCGGCCCCGGGTCGATCGCACGGAACTTCGCGGACGGGCTGGCGCAGGCGACGGCGGGCCGCCTCGTGGCCGTGGCGAGCCGGAACTCCGAACGGCGCACGGCCTTCGGCGACCGCTACGGCGTGGCCGAGGCCCTGCGCTTCGCCGACTACGAGTCGCTGGTCTCCAGCCCCGAGATCGACGCCGTCTACGTCGCCACGCCGCATCCCTGGCACGCTGAACATGCGCTCCTTGCCATCCGGTCCGGAAAGGCGGTGCTGGTCGAGAAACCCATGGGGCTCAACGCCGCCGAGGTCGTGGCCGTCACCGAGGCGGCCGCCCAGCAGGGCGTCCTTCTCATGGAAGGCTACATGTACCGCTGCCACCCGCAGATCGCGCGGCTCGCCGAGCTGATCCGCGAGGGCGCGATCGGATCGGTGCGCCACATCCGCGCGGTCTTCGGCTTCGCGGCCCGCTTCGACCCGGCTTCGCGTCTCTTCGACCGCAACCTCGCCGGTGGCGGCATCCTCGACGTGGGCGGCTATCCCGTCTCGGCCGCTCGGCTGGTGGCCGGGGCGGCGCAGGGCCGGCCCTTTGCCAACCCGGAGGTGGTGAAGGGTGCGGGCCTCCTCGGCGAGACGAAGGTGGACGAAGTGGCCTATGGCCTTCTGACCTTCGCGGGCGGAATCACGGCCGAGATCGCCTGCGCCATCACCCGGAGAATGGACAATACTCTGACCGTCGAAGGGACCGAGGGAACGATCCACCTGCCCGACCCCTGGATGCCCGGTCGCGACGCAGGTCCTTCGGATGCCGTCCTCCGGATCACGCGAGGTGGCGAGACGCGGGAGGAATGGCTTCGCGACCCGCGCCAGCTCTTCGCGAACGAGGCCGACCTCGCGAGCCGGGCCATCGCCTCGGGCGGCACCGAGGCTCCCTTCCCCGCCCTGTCGCCCGCCGACAGCCTGGGGCAAGCCACTACGATGGACCGCTGGAGAGCCGAACTGGGTGCCACGACCTTCGCCGAGGACCCGGGCGTGGTCCGCCGCCTGCCCCGCACCCTGCCCCGTGGACTCCCTGAAATGCCACGCGCGGCGATCCCCGGCGTGGACGTGCCGATGAGCCGCCTCGTGATCGGCTGCGACAACCGGGACACGCCGGCCGAAGGAGCGGTCCTCTGGGATGCGTGGATGGAGGCGGGCGGCAACGCCTTCGACACCGCCTTCGTCTATGGCGGCGGCAAGCACGAGGCCGTGCTGGGGCAATGGATCGCCTCGCGCGGGGTGGCCAGCGAGATCGTCGTGATCGTCAAGGGCGCACACACGCCCTACTGCATGCCCGGCGCCATCGAGTCGCAACTCGACATCTCGCTCGACCGGCTCGGGCTTGATCGCGCGCCCGTCTACATCATGCATCGGGACAATCCTGACGTGCCGGTGGGCGAGTTCGTGGACGTGCTGACCCGGCTGCACCGGGCGGGCCGCATCGGGATCTGGGGCGGCTCGAACTGGACGGCCACCCGCTTCTCCGAGGCCGCCGCCTACGCCGAAGCGCAGGGTGCCGTCGCGCCCACGATCCTCAACAACAACCTGTCGCTGGCGGCCATGGAGCGCCCCGTCTGGCCAGGCTGCATCAGCTCCAAGGACGCTGCCACGCTGGCGCTCTTGCGCGAGCGGCAGGTGGTGCATCTGAGCTGGTCCTCGCAGGCGCGGGGCTACTTCCTGCCCGAAAGCTTGCGCGACCGCCTGCCCCCGGACACCCGCCCCGAGACCTGCTTCGGCAGCGAGGCCAACGCCGAGCGCCGCCGCCGGGCCGAGGAGCTGGCCAGCCGGCGGGGCGTCACGGCCCACAACGTCGCCCTGGCCTGGGTCCTGGCGCAGCCCTTCCCTTCGCTCGCGCTCGTCGGGCCGCGCAGCCCGGGCGAGATCGCCTCGACCCTGCCGGCGCTGTCGCTGGGCCTCACCCCGACCGAGGTCGCCTGGCTCGATCAAGCGGCCGACCGGCCCGACTGAACGCCGGGGTCCGGAGCCCTTCCGGGCTCCGGACCTTCCCTTCCTCAAAGGAAGAAGTCGCTACTCAGAAGGGCGCGATCGCCGATGGTGTCCACCAGCAGGGCGAACTCGGGCGTGGAGTCGCTGTCCAGGTTCACCTGCACCTCCTGGTAGCCGATGCTGCCGCGGAAATCGGCGATGCGGACCTGGTTCGCTGCACTGAAGCCGGAGGCACCGCGCCAAGTCAGCAAGCCCAGAAGAAGATCGGACAGGTCGATCCGGTCGCCGGTCTGGAAGTCCGCGATGCGATCCTCGTCATAGCCGGCCGAGTCGTAGAGAGCGTCGCCCCGCAGGAAATGGAAGCTGTCCGCTCCGGCCCCACCCGTCAGCCGGTCCATGCCCTCGCCGCCGCGCAGCAGGTCATTGCCGCCATCGCCCACCAGCGCGTCGTTCCCCGCCTGCCCCCAGAGCGTGTCGTCGCCGCTGCCCCCGTAAAGCTGGTCGTGACCAGCATTGCCGTTCAGCGCGTCGCGCTCGGTTCCACCCGACAGCAGGTCGCCGTCGGCGCCCCCGTTCAGGACGTCGTTGCCCCCCTCGCCCCAAAGGCGGTCGGCCCCCGTTCCACCCGACAGGTCGTCCTTTCCGGCGCCCCCGTAGATCAAGTCCTGCCCTGTGCCGCCCTGGCCCACGTCGTTGCCGCCCCCCAGTCTGAGAGTGTCGTTCCCGCCCAGGGCCCGCACGGTCTGGGCGGCGTCCGAGAAGCTCCGGATGTCGCCATAGGCAGTCAGGCTCGTGAGTGTCGCGACCACGGGGGTCGAGATCGCCAGCCGGTAGTCGCCCACCCCGCTGTCGCCGCCCTGGAAGGCATGGAAGCCGTCGATGTAGTCGTTGTTCGTGTGATGCACCGCCACGAAGTAGGTGCCCGTCATCGTGGCGGTGAGACTGAGGAACGGGTCCCGGCCGCTGGAGGGGTTGTCACTGGTGGCGATCAGGCGTCCGGCGTGATCGATCAGATCGAGTTGCAGGTCCACTGACCCGCCAGAGGCATCGCCGTAGCCGTCGTCGATATCGAAGACATAGGTCTGGCCGGCGACCATGGTCAGGGCGACAACGTCGACGTCGCCCACGTAGTCCACCGCGCCATAGCCCAGGGCCGAGCGGTAGGCCGGGTAATCGATGCCGGGTCCGCTGCCCGTGGTCAGGTCGGCCGTCTCCAGGAAGCCGGCCGAGGCGAGGTCGTTGGCGTCGAAGGTGAAGCTTGCGGGCATGATCGGTCCCCTTGTGGATGTGACCCGGACCTAGGCCCGATCCCCCGGCGATGAAAAAGCGCCAGTCCGCGAGTCCCTGACCGGCCGCTGCTAGGCGATAACCGGGCCTGCGCACCCTTCCGGACTGAACGTGGGCGGGCGACGGCGCTTGCGGTCGGCCGAAGCTGGCGGCCAGGATGCCGGGGCAACGAGAGACGGGAGCATCGGATGGAACAGGACTTCGCGGGCCGGGTCGTGCTGGTCACGGGCGCGGGGCGGGGCATAGGACGGGCCGTGGCACTGGAATTTGCCCGGCGCGGGGCGGCCGTCGCGTTGGGTCTGCGCCGGCGCGATGCGGACGGCGGCACGGCAGGGCAAATCCGGGCCGAGGGCGGCACGGTCCTTCCCCTCCAGATGGACGTCACGGACCTGCTGCAGATCGCCGCGGCGGTGGCCGAGGCGGAGGAGCGGCTAGGTCCCGTCGACGTGCTGGTGAACAACGTGGGCTTCAGCCGCCCGGCCCCGGCGCTGGAGGTTGCGCCCGAGGACTTCGACGCCATGGTGTCGGCGAACCTTCGGGGTGCGTTCTTCACCGCCCAGGCAGTGGCGCGGCGCATGGCCGCACGTGGCGGCGGGCGGATCATCAACATGGGCAGCCAAGCGGGCGCGGTGGCCCTGCAGGACGAGTCGGTCTACTGCATGACCAAGGCGGCGCTCGCCCACCTGACCCGGTGCTGGGCGGTGGAATGGGCGGCGCACGGGATCAACGTGACCTGCGTCGCGCCCACCTTCACCGCCACCGAAGGCGCCGCCGTCTGGCTGGAGGACTCGGCGTTCCGTGAAAGTGTCCTTGCCCGCATCCCGCTTGGCCGCGTGGCCAAGCCCGAGGACGTGGCGCGCTGCGTGGCCTTCCTCGCTTCTCCGGGTGCGAACATGGTGACCGGGACCACGCTCGCCGTGGATGGCGGCTGGACCGCCGTCTGATGCTCCCTCGGAGAACCCGGCCAGAGCGTCGGTCGGCCGGCAGGATGACGAATGGTCACGGGTTGACGATATTCGCACAATGATGTGGCTTTGCGCGTCTTTGTTTCTTAATGACCCAAGGCGGGCGGAACCTCCCCCGCCTTGCCGGCGCACCGACGAAAGGAGGGTCCCATGTCCCGAATGGAACTCATGGCCGCTATCGCTCTGGCGGCCGGGATGACCCTGACAGTGGCGCTGATCGCCAGTCCCGACTCGGCCGAGGGCGAGGCTGCCTCGGCGGACTTCTTCGATCCGAGCCGTTTCCTGGGCTGGCTTCAACCCGAAGAGGAACCGCAGGAGATCGGCCCGGCCGAGGACGACCTATTCGACGCCTACTGACTCCGGAGGCCGTCCGGGAGGGGATACGCGCTCCCATCGGACGGTTCGGAACCGAACGAACGGGCGTTCGTTCCGTCCGGTCGCCGGGAACGCCGTCGAGGTCGAGCTCTTGGCCGTCCGTTATCATAAACTGTTCGTCTTCGACCCTCGGGATCTGCCCGACCGGGGGCGCAGCTTGGACCGCGAGATCCTGAAGGCCGCGCGATCCGATCTCCGGATCGGGTTGATGCCGCTCGCTGACTCGGCCGTTCCGACATACCTGCGCGAGCATCTGGCTCAGGGCCGTGCCCGCCTGACGCCCCCGGGCCGCAGGGTGGACGCCACCTTGGTCGTTGCCGACCACGCGGGCATGTCGGCCGACCTGTCCCGAGTGAAGGCCGAGAGGATCGTTCCCTGGGACGGGCTGCCGGAAGATGACTCCGCTTTCGTGGCTGAGGGCGCGCAAGCCGTCAGTCCGGCCTTCGCGCGCCGTCCCGGCTTCGCGGCCGACCTCAGGGACCTTCCCCGCCCGCTCGGCACCGGCATCGCATGGCTCAGCGCACCGGCCCTTCGCGTCCTGCGCCGCCTCGCGGAGAAGCGACCGGAAGTGTTCGACCTGTCGGGGCCGACCTACCGGATATTCGACTGGAACAGTGACGCCTTCTCCGACCTGGGTTTCGGCGATCTCGCGCCATCGCGCCTGGCACGGCGGCTCGACGTCTTCGTCTGCTTCCCGGCCGAGGAGGACTGGCCCCGCCACGACGCCCTGATTCGCCAGGCCTTGGTGGCCGGAGCCCGCGTCGTCCTGCCCATCCATGCCGAACGGCGCTTCGGCGCGGGTCCGATCCTCTGCGCTCCGAAGGATCTCGCTCCCCGCCTCCTGGCGTTGCTCGACACGCCGAACGACGATCCCCCCCGACTCCACACCGCACGGACCGGGGCGCCGCGATCCAGAAACCGTCGGCGACAAAGCATCCTCTTCATGCCGGCCGAGGGCGGGTTCGGCCATCTGGCCCGGACCTTGGCGGTGGGACGCCGTCTGTCGCCCAGCATCCCGGTCGTAGTGGCTACGCAGGCTCCCGCGATAGGATCCATCGAGGCACTGGGCTTGCGGGCGTCCTATCTGCCGCCGATGGACCTGACCGCCAGTTCGGGCGCGGCCTGGGAAGCTTGGCTCCGGCACGAGCTCGACCGCCTGATCGAGACCCACGACGCCGGCGTGGTCGTCTTCGACGGCAACCACCTCCGGCCTGCCCTGGTGCAGGCCGTCGCTTCGCGCAACGGCTGCCGGCTGGCCTGGATGCGCCGAGGCCTCTGGGGCCGCTCGACCAGCCGCTTCCTCCGCAACGCCCGCTGGTGCGATCTCGTCATCGAGCCAGGCGAGATAGCTGTCGAACGGGACCGGGGGGTGACGGCCGCGCGGCGGGACGAGGCCGTCGAGGTCGCGCCCGTCCGGCTGCTCGAACCCACCGAACTGCTTTCGCGCCCCGAAGCGGCGGCGACGCTCGGGCTCGACCCGACCGGGGTTTCGGTCCTGGTCCAGATCGGGGGCGGCCAGCGCCGCGACCCCGTCGGCCTCACGGACCGCGTGATCGCAGCGCTTCGCAGGATCCCCGGCCTCCAGATCGGCTTGGCCGAGGACGGCCAGACCGAGCATCCCCTACGGCTCTGGCCCGATGTCACCTACGTTTCGGCCTTTCCGCTGGCACGCTACTACAACGCCTTCGACTTCTCGGTGTCTGCGGCCGGTTACAACACCTTCCTGGACGTCGTCAGCTTCGGGCTACCCACCATCTTCGTGCCCAACCGACATCCCTCGATGGACGATCAGGCGGCCCGGGCCAAGTACGCTCAGGACCACGCTGCGGCCTTCGAGCTGTCCGCGGGCGACATGGCGGAGTTCGACAAGATCGTGTCCCTGATCATGAACGACCGGGCGAGGGCCTATCTTCGGAACAACTGCCTGCGCCTCGCCCCCGAGAACGGCGCGGCGGCGGCGGCCCGGCTCCTGGAACGCCTGCTCCGCGCCGGGCCGACATGAGCGGCCCAACCTCGCGCGATCAAAGGCCGAAGCCGGTCAGGCCGACGGACGGCGACGACCGGGTAGAGCGTCTTGCCCGCCGGATCGAACGGCAGCACCACCTGATCTCTCGACTCGCGGCGATGCTGGAGCAGCAGGCCCCCGAGGGGGCCAAGCCGCGTGTAGTGGTCCTTCCGCCCTTCGCTGGCCTTTCGGCGCCACCCCGGGCTCAGCCAGAGTCCCGCCTCCTGATCGACTGGGGCCGGCAGCCCCCTCCCGCGCCACTTTCCCCTGCTCCGGGCCTCGACAGCTTCGGCCTCCTCCCGCGGGGCGGGCGGGCCGTGGCACTGTCGCTCCTGGGCCTCGGACAGGCCGAGCGCAAGGCCGCTCTGGGCGAGATGGCGGCGCGCCAGCGGACCGATCCTGGCCTCCGTCCGGTGATCCTGACCGACAGCCCCGCCCTCGGACCGGCGCTGGAGCGCGGCTATGCTGTCGAATACCTCGGCGACGAGACGGCCGACCGCCACCGTCGGATCGAGCAGATCGCCAGGAAGTGGGGGCTTTCGACCGCGCTGGTCCGTCGGGCCGGCACCGGCGGGTTCGCGGAGACGACGATCGAAGAGCTTCTCGGGCAAGCGACCACGACGGCCGCCCCGCCAGCACCCGACCCGGAGCCGCTCCCCCGCCCCGCCCCCGTGGCGATACGGCGGCGCGAGCCAGTGGCGCAGTTCCAGAAGCGCTCCTACCGGCCTACGCGGCCGTCTGCCTCGCCCGACGGCGGCCCGCTCCTGTCCTACTGCATCCCCGTCATGGATCGCGGAGCCGACCTCCGGGCGACCCTGGGCGCCAACCTGCGCGAACAGGCAGGCTTCGGAAGCCTTGTCGAGTTCATCGTCGTCTTCTTCGACCGCGATGTGGAAACCCAGGACTGGGTCCGGCACCGTCATCGCCGCGAGATTGCGAAGGGACGGCTCCGGGTGGCCGTATCCGAGGCGCTGGATTCGTGGCACTTCGCGAAAGCCAAGAACGCCTTTCGGCCGCTGGTGCGCGGTCGCATCTATTCCAGCCTCGACGCCGACAACTTCGTGACCTCAGCCGAGACGCAGCAGGTCATCGACGTGCATGCCGTCCATGGCGAGCACTTCGTCTTCCACCACTTCTCGGGCACCTGGGGCGACGGGACCAGCGGCCGGATCAGCCTGCCTGCCTCGCTCTACCGCGAGGTGGGCTACAACGAGAGCCTGCTGCCCCGCCAGTTCGACGAGATCGACCTGATCCTGTCCGTCCTGCGGAAGGACCCGCGGGCCGCCCTGATCTGCCATAGCGTCGAGCGCAACCTGATCACCCTGTCCGACCGGACGCGCGCCTTCGTGAGCCGCGAGGGCCTGCGCAACCCCTTCGTCCACACGCCGCCGGTGCCGCGCCGGGCGCCTCTCAACCCCCGGGGGGCAGAATACGTCCGCCAAGACGCCGTGCTCGCGGCGATGACCGACTTCAACCAGGCGCTTTCCTTCCTGTCCAATTCGTCATCCACCCAGGCAAGGGACCGCTTGGTGGCCCTGGCCTATGGGGCACGGCAGCGGCTGGCGGATCTCATGACGGGCGAGGCGCTCGTGCGGACGCTGTTCGAGGAGCCGGAGGCGACGCTCGCCCTCGCCCGCCCGGACCCTGCCGAGGTCTGCCTCTTCGCCTGCGTCCGCAACGACTGGACCTTCCTGCCCAAGTTCGTCGAGCACTACCGCCGGCGGGGGGTGGCCCGGATCTTTCTCGTGGACGACCGCTCCGACCCACCGCTGGCGGGGCGGCTGGAGGAGCCCGGGGTTCATGTCGTCGTGCCCAAGGCCGGAACCTTTCTGACCGCCAAGGGCCTCTGGCTCGAAGCCCTCATGAAGACCGTGCTTGCGCCCGGCCAATGGGCGCTGACCGTCGACGCCGACGAGTTCGTCGATACGCCGGCCGGGACCACCGGCTTTCCCACGCTCGCCGCGCGCGCCGAGGCGCAGGGAAGATCCTGGATCGCCGGGCTCCTCGTGGACATGCTCCCGGGCTCGGCCGAGGACCTCCTGGAGCTCGACCGCGATCCCACGGCCTTCGACCGGGTCCTCACCCGTTGCTGCCATGTGCCCCGCGCGTCGGACGCCGACTACCTGGCCCATTCCTCGATCCGCTGGGGCTTCGGGCGGCAGGCACAACTGTCCTGGACCATCGACGCCCGCTTTCACGCCTTCGGAACCTTCGACTCGCTCCGCAAGATCCCCCTGCTGCGCTATCGGCCAGGTCTGCACCTCAACCAGGGCTTCCACGATCTCCACTTCTCGGACGGCACGCCGCCACTGGGACCCCATGTCTGGGACGAGGACCCCGTCCTCGCGATCCGGCACTACAAGCTTGAAAAGCTTCTCACGGCCGCCGCGCGCGATCAGCTCGCCCATCAGGTTCGGGCCACCGGAGCGCTCCAGTACCACTGGCGCACGGCCGCCAACCTCCAACGCATCCTGGGCGAGGACGCGCAACAGGCGGAACGCCTCCTTGGGTTGCCGACCCTGCCCTACCCGGACGGCGTCCTGCGCGCTCTGGACCTGCGGGACGGCGGCCCGGCGGCGGCCCGCGCCTGACCGGAGCGGTCGCGGCCCGGGCGGTGCATCCCGATGGAAGCGCAGCGGGCCGGCCCTAGCTCATGGCGCAAACCACAGAGCCAGGGAGGCCGCCATGACCAGATTGACCGCCAAGGACTTCTCGCCCGAGCTGCTGCAGCTCTACGACGGCTACGCTCATGGCCGGATCACCAAGCGCGAGTTCCTGGACCGCGCTGGCCGCTTCGCCGTGGGCGGCATGACGGGCATGGCGCTCCTCCAGGCCATGAGCCCGGACTACGCGCTGGCGCAGCAGGTCGAGTTCACGGACCCCGAAATCCTGCCCGAGTATGTCACCTATCCCTCGCCCGAGGGCCATGGCGAGGTGCGCGCGTATCTCGTGCGGCCGGCCACGCCCGTCGACGGCGCGCAGCCCTCGGCCGAAGCCGCCGGTCAGGGTCCCTTCCCCGCCGTCGTGGTCGTCCACGAGAACCGCGGGCTCAACCCCTATATCGAGGACGTGGCGCGGCGGCTCGCAAAGGCGGGGTTCCTGGCGCTGGCGCCCGACGGCCTGAGCTCTGTCGGCGGCTATCCCGGCAACGACGAGGAGGGCCGCGCGTTGCAGAGCCAGGTCGACCCCGAGCGGCTCATGAACGACTTCTTCGCCGCCGTGGACTGGCTCCGGGCGCACGAGCTCTCCACGGGGCGCCTGGGCATCACGGGCTTCTGCTACGGCGGAGGCGTGGCCAATGCCGCCGCCGTTGCGATCCCCGAACTGGCGGCCGCCGTGCCCTTCTACGGCCGCCAGCCCGCCGCCGAGGACGTTCCGCGCATCAGTGCCCCGATCCTGCTGCACTACGCCGAGATGGACGAGCGGATCAACGAAGGCTGGCCCGCCTACGAGGCCGCGCTCCGGGAACACGGCAAGACCTACGAGGCGCATGTCTATCCGGGGACCAACCACGGATTCCACAACGACTCCACACCCCGCTACGACGCCGAAGCCGCCGAGTTGGCCTGGAGCCGGACGCTCGACTGGTTCCGGCGCCATCTGGCCTGATCGGGAGCCTTGCCGCGACGATGGCCCGGCCAATGGTCACCGAAGCCGATTGACGGAATACGAAGGGAATGCGACCCGGCCTGTCCGGGTCGCCTGACCTCATCCCGAGCCTCCGATAATCTGCTTGCTCCACCCCCGTGCCACGCCTGCCCTCACCGGCCTTTCGTGACCTTTCGCTCACCACCGGGATGAAATTATTCCTAGCGTCAGGCAGGCCCTCTTCCATGACATCCTGAGTTCTCTTCTGGTCGTACCCTTTGGTCCGTACCTGTCCAGGAATTGGCGTCGCGTGATGAACTACATGGGACGCGTACCGATCGACGTGACCGCGTCGGCGCTGACATCGTGGCCCACGCCCTTCCAGCCATGCTCGGGGGCGAGGCAGCCGGGGGGCTGCCGCATTTCGCGCTCGTGCAGGCGCTCTTGTCCCATTTGCCGGCCAAGGTTGCCCAGTCTTGGCTACCGGGGCCGAGGGCCTGAGCGCCCGCCTTGCCGCAGACTTCCTGTCGCCAGCTTCGATCCGCCGTCGACCGACATCGCCGCCGGCTCGGGACAGGACGACTTCGCGCGCGGCCACTCGCAGCGTAACGGACTAATGCAGGCTCCGGCGGATCCGGCGCAGTCCGAACCAGGTGGCGACGATCACCACCGGCGCGACCAGGGCGGCGAGAAGCGGCTTCTCGACGCTCAGCGCCTTTTCCACCGGCCCGAGCAGATACATCGCAAGCCCGACCGCGTAATAGCTGACGGCCACGACGCTCAGCCCCTCGACCGTGTGCTGGAGCCGGAGCGCAAGGTCGGCGCGGCGGTCCATGCTTTCCAGAAGCCTCTGATTCTGTCCCGACCGCTCCACGTCGACGCGGGTGCGCAGCAGATCTCCCGCCCGCAGCGCCCGCGACGACATCGCCCCGAGACGCCGCTCCGTCGAGCCCACGGTCCGCATGGCCGGATCGAAGCGGCGGCGCATGAACTCGGCGAGAGTCTGCCGCCCGCCGAAGCGCGTCTCGCGCAGCGCTTCGATCCGCTGGAGCACGATGGTCTCGTAGGCCACCGTCGCCGACATGCGGAAGGCCGAGCGCGAGACCAGATGTTCCAGCTCGGCCGAGATGTCGAGAAGGCCATGAAGCGTCTCGGCCGGCGGGGCCCCCTCGATGGCCATCGCCTCCACGAGCCGGGACAGGCGTGCGTCCAGTTCGGCCATGGGCCGGGCCAGCTCGCGCGCGACGGCGAAGCCCAGCATGGCCGTGGCGCGGTAGGTCTCGATCTCGCAAAGGTTCTGGACGATCCGGCCGACCCGTTGGGCGCCCGTGTCCTCGCGGACCCAGACGGCGAAGCGCATGTGCCCGGCCGGGTCGATGCGGAAGTCCCCGGCCACGATCGCCTGATCGTCCAGCACCCGGGACAGGGCCAGGCTTTCCGGCACGAACCAGTTGTCGGCCTGACGGGCGATGGCCTCGTCAGACGGGGCGGGCTCCACCCGGATCAGGGCCGAGGCGATGCGGGCCCCCGGCGCGGCTGCCAGCCAGTCGGAGGGAAAGAGACGCAGGAGGTCAGGATGGAAGGCAGGACCAAGGGTCCCTTCCTGCCAGCACATGTAGGTCACGAACTCCGTGTGGCTTTCCCACTTGAGCGTGCAGCGCCCGATCTGGCCGGTCCAGTGCGTGGCCCCCGGCGGCGGATGCGGCGCGCCGTGGCGGTCCAGCAGATCGACGAGATGCGCCCGCTCCGACTCGCGGTCGCGCGCGGCGCCCTCCTCGGGCATGAGCGCCAGGTACACCGCGTCGCCCGGCCCGGCGAGCGCGGGGCGGGGCCGCGCATGAAGCTCGTTGGCCAGCGCCACGCGCTGGGGATGATCCGGCGGCAGAGGGAGGACGGACTGGACGAGGGACATGGGGCTCTCGGCAGATGCGGGGAAGCTGCTCTTCCACCAGCATGTCCACGATACGCTGTCCACCGAAAGCCGTCCGCATGGTCACGCGCCCCCGACCTTGGTCGAGCGCGCGACCGATCATCGCGGTGCCCCGCCCTTCGGGACGTGCCCGCAACGCGGCCAGAGCCGCCTGCGCCTGATCGGGCGGTACGAGGAGCACCAGCGTTCCCTCGTTGGCCAGATAGACCAGATCAAGGCCCAGAATCTCGCACACGCCCTTGACCTCGGGCCGCAGCGGCACCGCCGTCTCCTCGACCTCGATTCCTCAGTCCGCCGCTCCGGCCATCTCGTCGAGCGCCGCAAGGCCTCTGCGCGTGCAGTCCCGTGCGGCTCGGAAGCCGGGGGCGGCAGCCAGCGCGTCCTCCATCAGGTGCCCAAGCCCGGCGCAACGGCCCGGCGAGCGGCGCGTCGCCGTGCAGGCCGCGCTGGCCTCCTCGATCCGGCCCCAGCGGTCCACGACCACCGGCACGTCGAACACCGAATCGAGTACCGAGGCCATGCTGCGGCGGAGCGATTCCAGCTCCTCGTTCTGCCGCTCCAGATGTGTGACCAGCTCGGAGTAGGTCCGGTCCACGGCGCGCGGCACGTCGCCTCAGGCCGAGTCGCTGAACTCGGCCACCCCGTCCTGCGCGATGTCCTGGCTCAGGCCCAAGGCGCGGAAGTTATCCGGGACCGCGTCCCGGCAACAGCCGCCCGACGGGCGACCCGCGGCCGCACTCGGGAGCCGATGGTCCCCCCTTCACGAAGGCGTGGCGTTCCGGGCACCCGATGTGAATACTGGGGCAACCGACCTCTACACCTGAAGGACCCAAATGTTCACGCAGAAGCTCATCAACGACGGCGACGCGGCGGTGGACGAAATGCTGGCCGGCATCCTGGCCGCGCATGGCGACAAGCTTTCGCGGCCCTCGCCGCGCGCCGTGGTGGCCAGGAACGGCCCGCGCGCGGGCAAGGTGGCCATCGTGGTCGGCGGCGGCTCGGGGCACGAGCCCACCTTTCTGGGCTTCGTGGGCAAGGGGCTCGCGGACGCCTGTGCCGTGGGCAACGTCTTCGCCTCGCCGCCGCCGCAGCCCGCCGTCGACGCCGCCCTGGCCGCGAACGGGGGCGCGGGCGTGCTGTTCCTGTACGGCAACTACGCCGGCGACGTGATGAACTTCGACATGGCCACCGAGATGCTGGAGATGGAGGGCGTAGAGGCGCGCACGGTTCTGACCACTGACGACATCGCCTCGGCGCCCCGCGAGCAGCGCGGCAAGCG
>NZ_VDFV01000052.1 GCF_006152145.1 Rubellimicrobium roseum
GTTCATGCGCTTGCTGCCGTTGCTCCGCTTAGCGCTCGATCACCCGACCTGACGAGGTTTGCAACGGAGCCCT
The DNA here is from genome assembly GCF_006152145.1 of Rubellimicrobium roseum. Lineage (GTDB taxonomy): Bacteria > Pseudomonadota > Alphaproteobacteria > Rhodobacterales > Rhodobacteraceae > Rubellimicrobium > Rubellimicrobium roseum. The sequence continues at coordinate 74 of NZ_VDFV01000052.1, forward strand.
TCGAGGTGCATCTCGACGTGCCCGGGCAGGGCTCCCGCACCATGCTCCTGAGCGCCCGACGTCTGGTTCACCCCGGCAACAGCAGCACCAATATCCTGCTCATGTTCGAGGACGTGACCGAGGCGCGGCACGCGGCGGCGGAGAAGGACATCCTGCTGGCCGAGACCCAGCACCGGATGAAGAACCTGCTGGCCGTCGTGCGGGCGCTCATCACCCAGACCAAGACACAGGGCCGGTCGGCCGAGGACTACCGGAGCGCGCTGCTGGCCCGGCTGGCAGCCCTGACCGACGCTCAGGAGCTGATCCTCACCCATGGCGGCACGATCAGCCTCAAGGCCCTAGTCGAGCGCTCCCTCGCGGCGTTCCCACGTCGAGCTCGGGTCCGCCCCGGTCCGGACGTGGCGCTCACGCCCGCGCAGGTGGTGCCCCTGAGCTTCGTGCTTTACGAGCTGGCGGCGAACGCGGCCAAGTATGGGGCGTTCTCGGCCCCGGAGGGCGCCGTCGAGATCACCTGGACAGCGTCGGACCGAGACGGCGGACGGCTCCTGAGCCTCGACTGGGTAGAGGCGGACGGCCCTCCTGTCACCCCACCCGATCACCAGGGCTTCGGCTCGCGCCTGATCGCCTTCAGCGTCACCAACGATCTGGGTGGCACGGTGGAACAGCAGTTCGAGCCCAAGGGTTTACGGACCAGGATCGACGTCCCTCTGGCCTGAGGAGACCCCTTGCAACCTGTCCCTCCTGAGCCCCTGGATGGGGAGGCTCGCCTCATCCTCGTGGTCGAGGACGAGTTCCTCATTGCCATGGAGCTGGAGGCGGTGCTGGAGGAGAGCGGGTTCCGGGTGCTTGGGCCTGCGGCCACGGTGCAGGCGGCTCTCCAGCTTCTCGACCAGCAGCGACCCGACGCAGCGGTCCTCGACATGAACCTGCGCAACGAGACGGTCGTCCCGGTGGCTCGGGTCCTGCGCCGGATGATGGTGCCCTTTGCCATCGCGAGCGCCTACGGCGCAGCCGCCTGGCCTCGGGACGAGGCGCTGGACGGCGCCCCAAGCCTGGGGAAGCCCACCTCGACCGCCACGCTCATTGCCGCCATGCACGAGATTCTGGTGACCGACAGCGGGCGGACCACAGACTCTGGGCAGGGCCGATCCTCGACGCTCCGGCCGTGAACGGTCGTGCATTGGTCCGAGCCCTGGACCGCATGGTCTCTCTGCGAGTGTCGACCAGCTCTGCTCCCGGCTATGTCGCGCCATCCGGTCCCAGAGCAGCAAGGCTCTGGGCAAGCTCCGCAGCCCGGAACGGCTTCGTGAGCCGCGGGAAGCCGGGGGCGATGCCGTCCATCTCCGCGTAGCCCGAGACGATCAGCACCGGCAGCTCCGGCCGGCGTGAGCGCAGTTCGCGGGCCAGGTCCACGCCGCTCAGGCCCGGCATGAGGTGGTCGGTGACCACGAGGTCCGGCGCGAGCCCCTCGTCCATGCGGCGCAGGGCCTCCTCGGCCGAGGTGGCCTCCACGACCTCGTAGCCCAGGTCCGTCAGCATGTCGGCGGTGCTCATGCGAACGAGGTCTTCGTCGTCCACAAGCAATGCTATGCCCTGGGCCTTGGAGGCAGCCGGGGCATGGCTGTCCTGCTCGCCCTCCTGTACCACGACCGCGCTGATGGGCAGCCACAGACTGACGGTCGTGCCTTGGCCGGGGCTGCTGGAGATCGTGAGCCCGCCCCCGAGCTGCGAAGCCAGCCCATGCACCATCGAGAGGCCCAGCCCTGTCCCTCGGCCAATGCCCTTGGTCGAGAAGAACGGCTCAACGGCGCGGGCCAGCGTCGCCTCATCCATGCCCACGCCGGTGTCCTGGACTGACAGGCGGACGTAATGCCCGGGGCGGAGCTTGGTGCGACGGCCTGTTCTCACAGAGATCCGCTCGGCCGAGATGGTCAGCGTGCCGCCCTCCGGCATGGCGTCGCGGGCGTTCACCGCCAGATTTAGCAGAGCCATTTCGAGCTGGTTGGCGTCGGCGAGTGCCGGTGGCAGATCCGCGGGCAACTCGACCCGCACATCGATCCGCGGCCCCGTTGTGCTGGCAATGAGGTCGGCCATGCTACCCACCAGCTCCCTGACATCGACCGCCGTGGGCTGGAGTGGCTGCCGTCGCGCAAAGGCCAGGAGGCGCTGCACCAGGGTCTTGGCGCGCTCGGCCGATTGCAGCGCTCCATCCATGAGCTGCCGCTCGCGCGGGCTGCCCACCCCGCGCGTGAGCAGTCGGTCCAGCGAGCCGATGATGGGCGTGAGAAGGTTGTTGAAGTCGTGCGCCACGCCGCCGGTGAGCTGGCCCATCGCCTCCATCTTCTGCGATTGGCGCAGTTGCTCCTGGGCGGCCTCGAGCTCGGCCTGGCGCTCCCTCTCGGGGCTGATGTCGCGGCCCACGGCAATGAAGTTGGGGCTGTCGGGCTCGGGCGCGACCGTCCACTCGATGGGCTTCCAGCCCCCGTCCTTCGTGGCGATCCGGTTCTCGAAGCGTGTGGGGGCCCCGGTCTCGCCCATGCGAGCCAAAGCTTCCAGGGTGGGCCCCATGTGCTCGGGATGCATGAAGCTGGCGTAAGGCCGGCTCAGGAGTTCCGTCTCCGACCAGCCCAGCACGTGCCCCCAGGCGGGGCTCACGGCCGTCATCATGCCCTGGTAGTTCGCCCGCGCCAGCATGTCCTGGGAGAGGTCCCAGAGCTGGTTGCGCTCGGCCGTGCGCTCCGCGACCCTGGTCTCCAGTGTCTCGTTGAGCTCGCGCAAAGCTGTTACGGCGCGGGCCCGCTCTACTGCGGTGCGGGTCCACCCCGCCACCTCCCCGATGAGGACGATGTCTTCGGGCGACCAGTCCCGGACCTGGGCCGAGTTGACGAAGAACATGGCCACCAGCCGTCCCCGCTCCATGACCGGGACGTTGATGAGCGAGCGCACGTTCCGGTCTTCGAGCGCGTTGGCCGCGTTGGCCGTCTGCTCGTCCAGACGCACGTCGGAGATGGCGATCTGTTCGCCCTGCTTCAGGCCGTCGATGAAGGAGCCATAGTCGCGGAAGTTGAGAGTGCCCGCCAAGGTCCCGATCCCGGGGGCCGTCCAATTGCGCTCGACGTGGAGCGTTTCCGCCTCGTGATCGATGGTGGCGTAGCCCACCCGGCTCACCCCGAGTGTCCGGCCCAGGATCTCGGAGGCGGCAAAGGCGATCTCGTCGGGATCGTCGAGGTCGCGCAGCCGCTCGGCGAGCTGGACCAGCGCGTCACGCCGGGTCTCCGCCTGCCGCCGCTCGGTTACGTCCTGGCCCACCTTCACGAAGCCCGACGGAGCGCCATCCTTGCCGTCCAGGGGCCGCATGACCCCGTCGATGAACACGCGCGAGCCATCCTTGCGCAGGTGCCAGCGCACGTTGAGGGCCTGCCCCTTCTCACGCGCCTCCTGCCGTTCCTTCGCGGGCACGCTCTGGGCTTGGTCTTCGGGCGTGTAGGTCATCTCGGCCAGCTGACCCACCGCCTCCTCGGCGCTCCAGCCGAAGATCTCCTGCGCCCCCTTGGGCCAGGTCTCGATCCGGCCGTCCGGGTCGGTGGTGAAGATCGCGTAGTCCGTTGCGGTCTCGACGATGGCGCGCAGACGCTCCTCGCTTTCGCGGAGCTCGGTCTCGGCCTGGCGCCGGTCGTGGATGTCGATTGAGGCCCCGAACCAGCGGACAATCTCGCTCGTTTCCGGGTCGCGGTAAGGCTCGGCCCGGACCAGGAACCAGCGGTAGTCGCCCGAGGCGGACCGAATGCGGTGCTCGACCAGGAACGTCGTGCCGGTGCGTCGTGCCTCGTTGAAGGCGGCCATCGTGGCCGCCCCGTCGTCCGGGTGGACGTGATTGGCGGCCACCTGGGCGGCCGTGGTCGGCTCGTAAGGCACGCCCGTGTAGTCGGACCACTGCTTGTTGAAGAACTCGGTCCGCCCCTCGGCATCGGTGACCCAGACGATCTGAGGCACCGCGTCCGCCATGAGGCGGAAGCGTGCCTCGCTCTCGCGTAGCCGTTCCTCGGCTTCCTTGCGCTCGGAGATGTCGCGCCAGAAGACTGCAAGCCCCTCAGGGACGGGGTAGGCGCGCATGTCGAGCCAGCGCGCGGTGCCGTTCTCCCAGCTGTAGCGGTGCTCGAGGGAGACGGTCTGCTGCTCGGCCAGGGCGCGCTTGTAGAGGCGGCCGATCTCGCTGTCCTCGGACCCAGGATAGACCTCCCAGTGCGTGCGCCCGACGATCTCCGAAAGGGAACGGGTCTCCAGCCGCAGCGCGGCCTCGTTGAAGGTCAGGATGCGGAAGTCGCGGTCCATGAGGCCGAAGGCCTCGTCCATGCCGCCCAAAACGTCTCCGAGCCGCGCCTCGCTCTGGCGAAGCCGCCGTTCGGCCAGGATACGGCCCGTCGTCTCGACGACTGGGTGGAAGATGCCCGCCACCCGGCCTGCCTCGTCGCGGATGGGCGAGAACGAAGCCGTGAAGGTGCGCTCGGTGGGGCCCTCCCCGTCAGTCCTCGGGATCTCGACCGGCTGGTCCTCGATCGTGATGGACTCGCCCGCGAACACCCGGTCGAAGATGGGCCGCAGAAAGGCCTCGTAGGCGCTGCCCCAGTTGGTGGCCGCGGGCTTGCCTAGGCAGTCGGGGTGTCGGCCATCGGCGACGGCGATGTAGGCGTCATTGTAGAGCTGGATGCGCTCGGGGCCCCACAGAATGGAGAGGGGACCGGGCGCATGGAGCATGATGTCCACGGCGGTCCGAAGGTGCGGCGGCCAGGTCTCGATGGACCCGAGCGGCGTGGCCGCCCAGTCGTGCTCGCGGATGCGGCGGACCATTTCGCTCTCGCCCGCCACGAAGGCCGGGGTGCCCGTAGCTGGGCCGACTATGTCATTCATGGGCTCAGCTGTCCTTCGCTGCCGGACGGGCAACCGTCTCTTCTCGCTCGATGAGCTAGCGAAGGCCAGCGCGGACCACCTCGCTTGCCGAGGCGTAGCGTCCTTCGGCCACCTGTGTGTCGACGAACTTCGTCAGGGCTTCGGTCAGGGCAACATGTCGGTGGTGCTTGGCGGCCATGGCCGGATGATAGAACGGACGATGAGGGTGTCACACATGGCGCACCCTGGTCCCGGAGGTGGTCGAGCCACCCGAAAACCCTGTGCGTATTTCTTGAAAGACGCACAGGAGTCTAGCCCTTTGCTGATCAGTGGGTTGGCGTGTGCGTATCATATGTGCGCAATGAGAGGCTGATCACTGCGATGAACTCGTGGGGTAATCTGTATCCGAGCGCCCGGTGCGGGTGAACGGCATTGTAGTGCTCGAACCAGCCGGGGAGTTGGGCGATGACGGTGCGGGCATCGGGGTGTGGTGAGACGCGGACATAGTCGCGCTTCATGGTGCGGACGAAGGCCTCGGCCATGCCGTTGCTTTGCGGGCTTCGAACAGGGGTGGTGCGCGGCTCCAGGCCAATCTCGCGGGCGAGCGCCTTTGTGTCGGCGGCGATGTAGCCCGATCCGTTGTCCGACAGCCACTCGATGACGTGTGGCAGCCGGTTCACCTGGCCGAAGCGGGCCTCCACGGCCGCGATCATGAGGTCTTGGACATCTTCGCCCTTGATGCCCTCCGTGGTGGCGATGAAGCCCAGAGCCTCGCGATCGCAGCAGTCGAGCGCGAAGGCGACACGCACCTTCTCGCCATCATCGCAGCCGATCTCGAAGCCGTCCGAGCACCAGCGCAGGTTGGAGCGGTCCACCGCGACCCGGCCATCGTGGCAGCGCTCTTCGTCACGTCCTGAATGGCGCTGGAGCAGAAGGCCGTGCTCGCGCATGACGCGATAGACCCTCTTGTGGTTGGGCGGCGGGACGCCGTCAGACTTGGCCTGCCGCCGCAGGAGCGCATGCACCCGGCGGTAGCCGTAGGTGGGCAACTCGCCAATCATCTCCTTGATCTGCACAACGAGTTCTGCGTCCGGCATAGGCGGACGGCCCCGGCGAGCTGGCGAGGCATCCCGGCCGTGCTGGGCCTGGGCCATGACGTTCGAGCGCGCCACGCCCAGCGTTTCGCACACCGCGCTCACCGTGAACCCTCCCCGGGCCACGACAGCATGCGCAATGGCCGCTTTTTGGGGGCGGCAACATCCAAGGCCTCGCGCAGGATCTCCGCTTCCATCGTCTTCTTGCCGAGCAGGCGCTGCAACTCGCGAACCTGACCTTGGAGCGCTCGGTACTCCGAGGCCGCGACGACCTCCTCTTGGGCGCTGGTAGCTGTCAGCGCGCCCTGAGCGGCCAGCTTGCGCCACCCGAAGAGCTGGTTGGGCTGGATGCCGTTGCGGCGCGCCACCAGGCTCACCGTGACGCCCGGATCGTAGATTGCCTCGACCATCGCCAGCTTCTCGGCCGGCGACCAGCGACGCCGGCGCTGAGGCTCGGTCAGGATCTCGGGCCGTGGGATGTGACCAGTCATGATGTGAACAGTACTCCTACCCCTTAGGGAAGTGGGAGACCCTGTCCGGTCAGTTCGGGGGCAGCTTCAACCAAAGTTGACATCTCTCCTGCCAAGTTTGGCCAAGTGCGTGGGGATCGTGGCCCCGGCCAGTCACCCACGCCTTACAAGGGGGGTACTCTGCTGGATCTGGGGCCATGTCACTTGCGCATCTCGGGTTGCGCCGGCCAGTTGGGCCAGCGCTTCGTGGCTCAAGGCTGCCGCACCCCGGTGCGCCGGCATTCACCAAAACCCACCACAGATGATCCGCGACCGGCCCTCAAGCCCACGGGTTCACCAACTCCACCCCAGTCTCCTCGAAGTCGCCCGTGTTCCGCGTGGCCACTTGCATGCCCCGGCTCCGGGCAATGGCAGCGATCATCGCGTCAGCCATGGCGATCGGCCGCCCCGCCTCGCGACGCTCAGCCTGGATGGCGGCATAGGCCCGGGCCGCGGCGCCTCCCTCGAAGGGCAGCACCCGACCAGCGAAGTCTTCCGCAAGTACCGCTTCGAGCGCTAGTGTCAGCCCCTCCCGCCGCTTGCCCGTGGGTAGAAGCGCCAAGCCCGTGCGGAGCTCAGCCTCGGTTACGGCCGTGAGGAAGAGCGTGCTCGCATCCTGCGCGGCCAGCCAGCGCAGGACGCGCTCGTCCGGCACGGGCCGCATGGGCTCGGACACGACGTTGGTGTCGAGGACGATCATGGTGGGCCCACTTCCGGCCGAGCTGCGTCAGTCAAACGTGGGAGCAGTGCGCCCGGGCTCGCGCGGCGGGACAGCCTCAAGGACATCCACGCCGCCCATGGGAGCGAAGCGCGCCCGGATGGCCGCGCCGAGGTCGCGCGGGCCCGGGGAGGCCAGGGCCGCGGCACGCAGAACGGCGCGCGCCTCTTCCTCCATGGACACCCCCCGCTCGGCCGCGCGCCGGCGCAGGCCCTGTTTCACGGCCTCGTCGAGATTGCGAATAGTCAGGCTGGCCATGATGACAGACTCCCGGGCACGGATGACCAGAGGATAGGAAGTGATTGCACTGCAATCAATCCTACATGAGCCGTAGACCGAGACCGATGACGCCAGCTCGATGCAGTCGGCCATGCGAGACCTCATACCCGCGATTCCTGTATTGGACGAGGTGGAGGGCCGTCCAGGAGCCGTTTCCTGCCTTCAGCCCTGTTTACCAGAACATCATCCATCACGCCTCCAGGCATGTCAGAAGGTTAGCCGCTCAATCGAGAGGAGGTCACCTTGAGCCATCTTTGAATATGACGTGCCGTCTCCAGAGGGAGGCCGAGCAGACTGGTCCGAAGGCCCGGTGAGGGGTGGCGGGTCATCCGTCTTCCTGCGCCTTCTTTGTGGCCCGCCAAGCGGCCCAGCGACGGCGCTGTGCCTCGGCGATGCGGGCGCGACCCTCGGGGGTCTTGGGTCCCGTGCTTTGGCCGCCGTGGAACCGGCATCGCTGCCGGCCGGGCTCGGAGAGCGCGCGGCAGGGCTGCTTCTTGCGCGTGAGTGCGCCGCAGGGCGCGCGATGCCCCGGAGGTCGGGCTGGGGACCGCACGTCAGCAGCCGTGGACCGTAGAGCCGCAGGCGCCGCCGACCGGTTCCACGTCGTGCTGCGGCTCAAGGCGCTCCCATGTCTGCTGCTCTCTTCCAGCGACTAAGACCCCATCCCACGCGGGCGCACCTGCGCGCGCGATAGCCTTTCGAAATACGGCGTGGATGTCGGAAATGCCCGCTTCCACGCGCATGTGCTGGGGCGCATGGTGCCGGGCATCAACGACGTCCTCCCCCTTCCAGTGGCTCACGGCGTGGCGGCCGATCCCAGCGGCTTGGGCGCGCCCGGTCTGGGTCAGGTCTGCCTCACGGCGCAAGGCAGCAAGGTCAGCGTCACTCAGCCAGGAGGAGGTGTGTTCGGTCATGGTGATCTCTGTCATTCACTTGCAGGCCTATAGACAAGATCGTTCCCAAGACTTGCGGCCTTGGGATCTGATCGTCGTCGCTGAACCTGGAACAGCTCTCGGCAGACCACGTCTTGGCTATGTTGGATGCCGTCCCCAGCCAGTGACTGCGCTCGACTTCTGGGCGTACTCTTGACGTCTTCATTCTACTCGGAGGTTAGCGCAAGGATCGTTTCGCGCGCGAGACGTCGTTGACGAGTAGTTTGGTTCTAAGTTGGTTGGTCATTGACCTAAGTTGAACTGGTTTTGAACTAAGTTGATATAGCTTCCTCCAAGGTCTTCATACCCCGAAGTCTCTGTTCCAAGGCAGACACTTGCGGGAAGCTGGGCCGTGCTGCTTCAGCGATGAAAAAAAGTGCGTCATCGCACTCCTGGCACAGATCGCGGTACCAGACCCGGGTGTTCTCGGTGGCAGCGCGATGCGTCATCCGCAGGATACTGATCCCTTCGACATGCGCTACGGACGCGTTCTCCACGGCAATGATGGGCGAGTGCCGCCGCCACTCCTCGATGAGGTCTGACAACGAGCGGTTTAGGTAAGCTTGGCCCGCGGTCCTCACACACCAGACGAGATACGCTAGAAAGGCTGGACGGCTTTCTGGTGTACTGAGGGCGTGACGGTCATTGCGCAGAACGCCAAGCAGCCTCTGGGGACGATTGTAGGCATACCGATCGCCTGATGGCTTCCCGTTGGCGCTGTAAACAACCCATTCGACAACATGCGCCTCCTTGAGAGCCGTCAGGCTCCTCCAGAACGTGTCCCGATTGTAGTCACGGAAGCGATGAGGTTCGCAGGACTGATTGAGCGAGTTCTCCTTGCCTGATGCATCTCGATACACGCGTCCTGGACTAAGGATATGCAGCTTGTGCCTTTGCAGCAGGTCTGAAGGCACAGGGTAGGCTTGTCCGTCGAAATACCCTCGGATGACCTCGTGGGGAACACCGCGGTCGTCCATCAGGTTCTGGAGCCGGTACAGCTCGACTGCGAGCAGGATTGGCCCCAGCTCCCCGTTGTTGACCAGCCTTGCCAGAGGTGAGGAGCCGCTGCTGACGCGCACGAAGCTGTTGGGGATGAACGCCACCTCGTTGACCTGCTCCAGAATATGCCAACCATCTGATCGCTTCTCGATGTATCCCTTCTCCTTTGCACGCTGCGCAGCGTTCAGCTCGACCTTTCCCTCGGGCTGCTGGCCGGCTGCAATGGCCTCGACCAGGAGCCGCTCTTTCCCAGCAAGCGGCTTGCGGCTGTCATGGATTGGGATGTCATAGCGAGAAACGGTCCTGGCCCGCTTGCGCTCGACCTCCAGGCTCCGCACCAACCCGTGCTGCTCAAGACGCTGGATGGCTCTCTTGGCTTCCGAGCGCGTGAGGCCGGTGTACTCCGTCACCGAGTGGATCCCGCCCCTCGAGATGATGTTGCTCTGGTCGGTGCTCACCATCAGGCTGAGGTAGGCTGCCGCTTCTTCGACGCCGAGGTTCTTGGCGCGGATCTGGTCCAGCTGGTGGACGTCCACGGCGAAGAAGCCCGGGGTCTTCTTCGAGGGCTCTGTCATGGGTGGGGCTTTTACTTTCTATGCTCGGTCTCTTGGCCTGCCGCTGGGTGGCAGATCGTGGGTTAAGACAGCGTTCTGCTCAGCTCAACACCTCTCGGCCTCCCTGCACGGCTCGCCTGTGCGGGAGTGTAGTGAGAGAAGCCCTCTGGTCTATGCAGATGGCGATCGGATCGGCATCAATGCTTCTTTGTTGCTAGGTAAAATCCTTAGCTTGGAATTCCGCCCGCTTGGCGGACTCGCGTTCCTGCACGTGTCGCCCGAGTTGGGCTAGGAGCTGTCCCAACCGGGTGTCGTCGACCTCGAGGACAGCGAATTCCTGCAGAGGTAGACTTGCCTTGTAGGCCTCCTGCTCCTGCTGCCGTGCGGCCTGGGCCTGCAGGACGTCGTCGGGGAGCGGCATGGGCTGGCCCTGGAGGCCGAGGAGGCGCACGGCGCGCGCGGGCAGGCTCAGGCGGTAAGCGTTGCTGGTCTGGCGCAGCTGAGGCCCCCTGCCCTCTCGCCCTGTGGGTACGTACCTGCGGAGCCAGTCGAGAAAGCCGTGGGCCCGCAAGGCCTGCAGGGCCCGGACGATGGCGTCCCTGGAGCGGCGCAGCGTGCGCATGAGGTAGTCGAGCGAGGGCTCCAGGCGGCCGGTTCTGTAGCGGACCAGGTGGCCCAGGAGCTCCAGCACCTCGAGGGCGACATGGCCCAGAGGGCCGTTGCGCCGCCCGGCCCTGCGACCCACGAGATCAAAGCGCCGCGCAGCGAGCAGGATGCGGCGGACCTCCTGGCGGCTGGTGGCGCGCCAGAACGTGCCTTCGCAGCGCCCGGCCAGGTGGGAGCCCCGGCGGACCGGCTGGGGCGCCGCTCCGGCTGGGGCTCCAGTCAGGACGGCCCCGATGGTGGTGAACATGTCTTGTGGTCCTCTCGGTTGCGGGGAACCGACAGGGCGGGGCCATCCACCGGGAGGCGCTCAGCCCGGCGCGGACTTGCGCGAGGGCAAAGCTCTCCCGTGGCAAGAAAGCTCTTGCGATCGGCCGGGAAGATGTGGGAAGCTAAAGGTGTCAAGCATTAGCATTCCCGGTCTTTCCGGATATCGAGGCCCGCCACTGGCGGGCTTCTTTATGTTTGGGCTGCTGCCCTCCCCAAGGTTGCTCCTCGCGCCACACGGACTCGGTGCCCGGACAGCGGTTCACATCATCGTGCCGGAGTTGTCCCTCCAGAGCAACGAGCTTCGTGAGTGGCGATCAGCTGGCCAGCCCTTGGTTCTGAGCTGTCCTTGGTAGCCGATAGCTGATGCAACGCTGACTGACTAACGCTCAGATCGGACCGCTGGCCTAGCCATGCCTACCCTACGGTACTCAATGGTAGCGTAGGGTACCCTAACCTACCCTTGAGTAGCCTAGCCATGTCCACCTTGCCACAGGGTAGACAAACCTTAGCATGCCGGGGCTTCCCTAAGGTTATCAAAATAGCCATCGTGGCCGTACGAGCAGTTCAGAAAGGCACAACGATGCCCGTCATCTCCTTCGCCTCCTCAAAGGGGGGAGCCGGAAAGACCACATCCGCAATCATACTAGCAACCGAACTTGCTGAGGGTGCCAGTGTCGTTCTGATCGATGCTGATCCGGCAGCACGCCTTGTGCGTTGGTCGGGTCTCGCGACTCTCCCAGCGCGCCTTGCCGTGATCCGCAGTGGCGGAGAAAAGATGATTCAAGATGAGATCGCTCAGGCCCGCACACGGGCTGCTTTTGTGGTTATCGACCTTGAGGGGTCAGCCTCACGACTTGCGTCCTTCGCCATTGCCGAGTCCGATCTTGTCATCGTGCCCACAGGTGACGAGCAGCAAGATGCAGACGAGGCGATCGAGACCCTGGCTCAGGTCACCCGGGAGGGACGCGCGCGCCGGCGCCCGATCCCGGCCGTGGTACTCTTCGCCCGCACCAACGCTGCCGTGAAAAGCAAGCTGGAGAAGCACATCAACGGCCAACTGCGTGCTGCCACACGAGCGCTCGCGACCGAACTCCACCGGCGCACGGCATTTTCCTCACTGCATAACGCGGGCGGTGGCCTGCGTGGGCTTGATCCCTTGGAGGTGAGCGGCATCGACAAGGCCATCGATAACGCCCAAGCCTTTGCGGCCGAGGTGGTCGACATCTTGGAGGAGGCCCGCCATGCCGAGGTCGCTTGACCTGGACCGTCTACGCCGCTTCGAAGCGGAGCGCGCACCATCGGTTGCGCCAACGGTCGCTGCGCCCATCTCCGTCCTACCATCCGAGCCGCCCCTCAGAGTTGAGCCGGAGCGCTGGCCGAGCCGCGAACCAGTGGCGGATGGTCAGATCAGCATCAAAGCGCCTCTCGAGGTTATATCTCGCTTCCGCCGTTTATGCCGCGATGACCGCCGGACTTACGCCGACATGCTCGCAATCCTGATGGACAGCTATGAAGGGCAGGGACGAAACCAAGGATGACCCCCTCAGTCATTTTGGGTTCAGAAGTGGGAAGGCCAATCGAAAACACCTCCTGATGCGGTGCAGACGTACATACGCATCGATTGGAGCCCTCCTGGCCCGAACCAAAGATTGACGGATTTCTCGATCCTGCTCTGGAGGGGTCTAGGTCCCTTGCAAGGGCTCGCCGCAGCCCTCCTGTTTGGACGCCAGGACGCGCCGGGGGTTGCCTCCTTGCTCCCGTGCGCAGCGGCCCAGGCCCTTGCGCGCAGCATGGTCTTACCCGCGCAGGGGCCACGAACTGATCCTTGCTGGTCTGCAATGACCGTCGTCACAGGGCGCCTCGGCGGAACGGAGCGGGGAGGCGGTAGCCCAAGCCGGAGATATCACGCGTGAAGACCCTGTGTTGCCTGCTGTTGCCCTGGTGCTGGTGGCGGTCGTGATGATCAGTAGCTTCGGCCTCACCCCGGCCGGACGGAGCGCCTTGGCGTCAGGGCTGTCCTATCCCCTCCTGAGCTTCGGCCATGTTATCGCCACGCTGGCGGTAGGCGTGTGGGCGGGCCGGATCGGGGGGCACGCCCCTGTGGTTCTGCCCCTGGCCTTTGTTCTGGGAATGGGCCTGGGCATGCTCTTGGGCGCAGACGGGAGCCGGCTACTGCAGATCCCCGAAGTCCTGACCTGGGCCTCCGCTCTCGTGCTGACCGTGGCTGCGGCTTCCGCGGCGCGCCCGCCCCTGGAGGACGCCTTCAGTCTGGCGGCGCTGTTTGGCCTCTTCCACGGCTCGGCTCTTGGCAGCGGGTTTGCAGGATAAGTCAGTTCTGAACGACGGGAGCACATCTGACGGGTGATCCATTCCAGCTGTCTGGACAGGGCCAACAGGCTCAGATCGGCAGCAGGATCTCGGCCCTCAGTCCTCCCTGCGGCCTGTTCGTCAGGCGCACCTCGCCCCCATGGTCCTCCAGGATGGCCTGCGCGATGCTGAGGCCCAGCCCCACCCCGCCCAGGTCTGGCGACCGCGAGACCTCCGCGCGGTGGAAGGGCCGGACAACGGCTTGCATCTGGTCCTCCGGGATGCCTGGCCCGCGGTCCTCGACGGCAATCACGGCCCGGTCGCCCAAGCGCGATACGACCACCTGCGCCTCGTGCCCATACTTGATGGCGTTCTCGACGAGGTTCGTGACCGCGCGCCTGATGGCGACGCGCTTACAGCGGATGATAAGACTCGGCTCGGCTTGGCAGTCGATCGCCGCACCGAGGTCGGCCAAGTCGTCGCACACGCTCGCCACCAGCGCCCCGAGGTCGATCCGCGTCATCTCCTCGGTCTCGCCCGTGGCACGAGCGTAGGTCAGGAACGTGCCGATGATAGCGTCCATCTCGTCCAGTGTGCACAGGTTCTTGTCGCGCTCTGGGGACTCGGGCGTCAGCTCAAGGCGCAGCCGGATCTGCGTGAGCGGCGTGCGCAGATCATGGGAGATCCCGGCCAGAAGCTCGGTGCGTCCGTGGATCAGCTCCAGCAGCCGACGTTGCATGCTGTTGAAGGCCGCGGCTGCGACGGCCACCTCGCGCGGCCCGGTGACCGGCAGCGGCTCCGAGGAAATGTTCCGGCCCAGACTTTCCGCTGCCTGGGCGAGACGCCCAAGCGGCGAGATTACCCGGCTCACGAGCCAGAACGCCACGAGCGCGATGCCCACTACCGCGGAAGTGACGTTGGCCAGGAACAGCTCCGGTCCCACGGAACGGGGTGTGTCGATGGCGCCCAGGAAGTTGACCCACTCGTCGTCGGCGTGCCGGATCGAGAGCGCCACGCTGGGAATGGCATAGGTGGTCTCCCAGTACGACGGGAAGACGGAGATCCGGTCCCCGAGGTCGAGCGGGGGCGGGATCACGCGGTCTCCCGCGCCCTCGATCAGCCGCACCCGCATCTCCCCTTGCGCCAGTTGCGGCACCTGACTTCGGAGATAGGCGTCCATCTCCAGTTCGGACGGGCTCAGCTCGCGCAGAGGCGAGGCCGGCTCGGCTGTGACCCAGACCCGGAAGGCCCGGCTGTCCGACGACCGCACGATGCTGGCCTGCCAGCTGGTCGGCAGCTCCCGCACCAGCCGGCTGATGCCGGCGGCCCGCTCGATCAGGTCCATGGCCTCGGTCATCTCGAGCGCGCCACGCCGGTCTAGGCTATAGAACAGGAGCCCCGCCGCATGCGACAGCAGGAAGCTCACCACGATGATCGCAGCCGTCTGGAAACGCATGCTGGGGCGGGTTGCCATCAGCTGACGTCCGGCGTGAAGAGGTAGCCGTCGCCCCAGACGGTCTTGATGATCCGCGGCGTGCGGGGATCGTCCCCAAGCTTGCGGCGCAGGCGGCTGACCTGGATGTCGATGCTCCGGTCCGAGATGATCGCCGAGCGTCCCTTCGTCGCATCCAGGAGCTTCTCGCGCGACAGGACCATCTGCGGCCAGGTCACGAAAGCCATCAGGAGCTCGTATTCCGCGCTGCTGAGGAGAACGACCACGCCATCCGCGGACACCAGCTCCCGCTTGCCGGTGTCGAGCCGCCATCCGGCAAAGGACAGAAAGCGCGGTGTGGTCTCGGAGGGGCGCTTTCCGGGCGCATCGCTCCGCCGCAGCACGGCCTTGATCCGCGCAAGGAGTTCACGGCTGTGAAAGGGCTTGGGCAGATAGTCGTCCGCGCCCATCTCCAGCCCCAGTACGCGGTCGAAGTCGTCGCCCTTGGCCGTGAGCATGATAATTGGGGTCTCCACCCCCTCGGCTCTTAGCTCTCGGCAGAAGGTCAGCCCATCCTTGCCCGGCAGCATCAGGTCGAGCACCAGAAGGTCAACCGTGCCGCCCTCCATCACGCGTCGTCCAGCTCGTGCGTCCGGCGCGCGGCTGACGCGGAAGCCTTCGGCCGCGATGAGGCGGCCCACAAGGTCGGCGATCTCGGGATCGTCGTCGACGACAAGGATGTGCTGCTGCGGTTGCGACATGGTCCTCCTGCCCTGGGCGGTGCCCGGATCGGCAAACTGTCGAGACGCTTAGCAGAAGCGGATCCGAGGCCCAGCAAAAAGGGGTGTCAGGGTGTGTCGACCGCCGGGACCGACACAGCCTGTTACAATCTCGAAAGAGACGCCGCGAATCCGACGTGCCTCGACCGCCTAGGTTGATCACATGACGGCGCCAAGACAGGCGTCGATTTGCAACTCGGCTACGGCACTGACGCGCTGGCGTCGCCTCGGCCACTGACGAAAGGACACCCGGCATGCTCACGGCGCGCATGATGACACGGCCGCTCAGGCTGATCTTCCCCCGGCCGCTCCGAGCCTTCAGTCGCGCTCGAGCCGCGTCCCGCCGTCCGGCACAGGACGAGCCTCGTCACCCGGATTGGCTCTGGGCCGAGTCTGTCGACCCGCTGATGTCGGCCAGTCCCGAGGACCCAGCCCTTGTCGAGCGCCGGCGCGTTTGGCTGGACGCCCAAGCCGCCGAGGACGTGGCCCTTGCCCGAAGAGTTCGCCCCGTGACCGCCTTTGACGTGAGCCGATGACCCTTATGCATCCGGTGCCCTAGTCGCCCACCTGGGGGCACCGGCACTGGGCAGGCCGGCGCCGCTCCCGTCGGCCTGCCCTTCTTTCCACGCTCGCTTCCGAGACGCCCATGCCCTGGCCACCGCTGTTTTCTCAGCGACGACCCTCTTCCCAACCGTTGTCCACGACGCAAGGAAGGCTCATTGAGATGTCCCACAAGATGACCTACGCCCAGGCCGACGACCTCGGCCCGCTTCTGCCGCCAAGCATCCGCCTCCTGAACGCGCTTCAGGCTGTCAACTCGATCGATGACCTGTCGAGGCTGGACGCGGACGAAGCCATGTACCGGGCCAGCTATCGTGCTCTGCCCGAGACCAACGCCCCATTCCCGAAGTTCCATGTTGTCGAGGCCGACAGCAATCTGCTTCGCTTCGCCGGCCGATCGGAGCCGGGCTTTGAGGTGCTCCAGGTGTATCGCGCCGGCCTTCAGTTCCACTGGCGCAGCGATCTCGTGCGCGCTCTGGACGAACAGGTGCCGGTCATCGGCCGCATGTGCGCTCTTTCCGACACCGACGAGGTGGTGGTGGAGCATCTCGTGCTGCCCATCATCGTCCGGCACCGAGTTCGCGCCGTCCGTGGCTGGTTCATGTTCAGTCGAGAACTGGAGCAAGGCATCACCGACTGGGACAGGATCTCGATGTTCCGCCGGTCGACGCGCCCACAGTCGGTTCGCCTGCCCGCCCGCCTTCTGAGACCCAAGGACAAGGCCCCGGCTCTCCACGATGCCCTGAGCACCCTCCGGTCGCGCTGGAACCGACCATCGGGGTGGAAGCGGCGGCGACCCCGTCACTCCGACGCAAGCGGGAGGCCAGCTGAGTAGGCATCCGTCCCTCGCCACATCGCCCTTCCACCAGATCAAAGAAAGATAGGATATGGACACACAATTCGTCCAAGCTGGCCTGCCGCGAACGCAAGCCGAACCGACTGATGGGAAGCAGCGCCAAGAGGCCGGCAAGGATACCGGCACGCCTCACCGGCCCAACACAGGGTCGACCTGGTTCCCGAGACAGGGGCTTCGATTGCCGCAGGTTTCGTCCAGCTCCTGACGGCAGCGGCCCGGACCGGAGTCAGTTCCGGCCACCGGTGGCTCCTCAACGCCCGTGGATGTCCCGGACGACGCGCACCTAGGGCTATCCGAGGAGCAGCTCTCGAAAGCGCTTGAGCGTGCTCTGGACCGATGCCACCCGGGTCGGATGCGAATGATATCAAGCCATGCTTCCACTCCGCCCTCGTTCGACCAAGATGCCGGATCGATTGCGGGAACGCCTTTCACCCCCCCCCCCCCCCGACGCCGGACAACACGCCCTCGCTCTATGACGTGTCGGATCTGTACGATGCCATTGTCCAGCCCGGCCCCTGCGAGGACTTCTACCGCGAGGAGGCCCGACGCTGCGGCGGCCCCGTGCTGGAACTGGCCTGTGGGACAGGACGGCTGACCGTCCCGATCGCACGTGACGGCCACGACGTCGTGGGCCTGGACGCCTCATGCGCCATGCTCGACGCCGCCAGGCGCAAGGCCGAAGCGGCCAGCGTGCCGGTCACCTTCGTTCTGGGCGACATGCGGGACATTGACCTGGGACGGCGCTTTGCACTTGTGGTGATCTCCTGCAACTCGCTCACCCATCTGCTCGAGAGCGAGGATGTCCGCTCATGCCTCCGGGCGGTGCGGCGGCATCTCGCGTCCGGAGGCCTCCTGGCCTTCGATGTCGTGCTGCCCAACCTCCATCACCTCGTCATGCCCGTGGGCGTGCCGCGACGGCTCGACTTGGGTCCCAACCCATCTTCGGCGATCGAGGCTGAGGAGATGGTGCAGTACGACCCCGTGCGGCAGTTGCGTATCTCGCATTGGCGCGTGCGAGGGTCGGATGGACGGGACCAGACCCTGGCGCCCTTGGTGCAGCGGCAATTCTTCCCGCGCGAGCTGTCCTTACTCCTTGAAGCCGAGGGACTGGAGTTGGTCGCACGTTATGGCGACTTCGCCCGCAATCCTCTCGATGCGTGGAGCCTGAACCAGATCTGCTTAGCACGCGCGGCGGCCGGAGACTAAGCCGGACAGAGTTCTCAATGACATGCCGCTTTTTACCTATGCTGCGGCCCATGCCGGAGCAGAGAAGCCAGAACCGCTTGTCCAAGGACCATAGCAGGCTCTTGACAGGCGCAGGCCACCTTACCCCGACCATTTGCCCTAGGCGGGCCATCACCTCGGAGCTGTCACACCTTGTTGCAGACCGGACAAGAATGCCGCGAATGTTTCCGGTCGCTTCTGGTCAGATTGGCTCAAGACCACCAAACAAAGGAGCGGCTCCATGTGGCAGGCCGTCGGCGAAGACCCCTTGGCCCAGGAACGCAGGGCATTCGACCCTCAAGGGGGATCTGAACGCTTTGATCGTCTCGAGCGAGATCATGGGACTCTGGGACGCCGGCAAGATGCCAGTGGCCACCTGCTCCGGAACTCGCCTTTGCTCTTGCAGGGGCGCCGCATCCTCGTCGTCGAAGACGACTACATGCAGGCTGAGGACCTGCACAGGGGTCTCGAAAGCCTCGGCGCCGAGGTGCTGGGGCCAGCCGCGACCGTCGCCGAGGCCCTCGCTTTCTTCAGGACAGGACCCATGCCGGATGCCGCCATCCTCGACACCCAGCTCGAGGACGAGACCGTCTTTCCGGTGGCCGATGCTCTTCACGGTCGCAGCATCCCGTTCTGTCTGCTCTCGAGTCACGACACCTGGGCGACGCCAGACGCCTATGCCGACGTACCCTGCGCCGGGAAGCCGGTGGACCTGCGGTGGCTTGGCAGGGTGCTGACGTGGTGAAGGCCCGCTGTCCTAGAGTGTCTCTCGCCGCGAGCTCCAACCGCATTGCCGTGAGCACCGTCCTTGCAGCGCTTGCCGTGCCGGTCGCCGCTGATGTGCCTTACGAGATCATCAATGGCAGCCCTTTGACCGTGATGGAGATCTATGCCTCCGCCATGGGCGAGACCTCCTGGAGCGATGACCTCCTCTACGCCCATGTCATTCCGCCTGGAAAAGCCAACAGCATCCGCATCGCCAGCCTAGATGGGCAGTGCGACTACAGCCTCCTCCTCATCCTTGAGGATGGACGAGAGCAACGGCACCGCACCAACATCTGTCGGACGAAGCACTACACTCTTGGACCTTTGGAGTGAGGCTGGCCCATGGCCATGCTCTGGGCTGCGAACAATGCCAAACCGCAGTTATGGGAGCGCCCCGTCCAAGAGTTCAGGTCGGTTCTGCGCTCATGCGGCACGGGGCCAACACAGTCTGTTACAGGCCGGACAAACCTGCCCCGAATGCCGAAGCGGCAACTGGTCCAGGATAACGTTAGGACCAGCGAGGTCAGCCCAGGCTCGCTTTGTTGGCCGGCAGGCAAGGCGGCCTGTTCTCCGCCGGAGGATAAGGATCAAGCATGGCGTCTCGTGAATGGCTGAAACCCAGCATCTACGGTGCTCTGGGTGGCGCAGTCCTGACGATGGTGGTGGGCTTCTCATGGGGAGGCTGGGTGACGGGCGGAACGGCGCAGTCCATGGCCGCCACGGAAGCCAAGTCAGCTGTTGTCGCCGCACTCGTGCCGGTGTGTCTGCAGATGTCCCAGAACGACCCGGACCGCGCAGAGAAGCTCACATCCATCCTGGAGGCTCCGACCTACCAGCGAAGGACCAAGCTCATCGAGGCTGGCTGGGCGACACCACCCGGCTCGGACGCGCCTAACCGTGACCTGGCACAGGCCTGTGTCTCAAGCCTGGATATCAGCGCCGTCTAACCGGATCCGTGGCTTGCACGCCGTGATCATCTCGCCCCCCTCGCGGCGCTGTCGCGCCTCCTGCTGCTGGTGCGGGTGAGCTTGAAGGCGCGGCCGAGCTTCTTGCCCGCGGCCTTGGCCCGAGTGCGGCCCTCCCCAGTGCGCGCGCGGATGAGCTCGCGCTCGAACTCGGCCAAGCCGCCCAGCACCGTGAGCATAAGCCCGCAATGTGGTGTGGTGGTGTCGGCCCAGGCGTCCGCGAGCGAGTGGAAGGCGGCACTCTTTTCGGTTACGGCAGCGAGGATGTTCAGGAGGTCCCGCGTGGAGCGCGCCAGCCGGTCCAGTCGAGTGACCAGGAGCACATCCCCGGGCTCGAGCCGGTCCAGGAGCTTGCGGAGTTGCACCCGCTCCGGCTTCGCCCCGCTGACCTTCTCCTGGAATACCCGTTCGGCTTTAGCGACCCGGAGCTGAGCCACCTGAGCATCGAGCGTCTGCCTGTCGTTGCTGACCCTCGCGTAGCCGTAGATCTGGGACATCGGATCAGCCTCTTATTGCGCACATATAATAAGCACAGGCTAACCCACTGATCAGCAAAGGTCAGGAACTCTGTGCGTATTTCAAGAATACTGTTGGAAAACTCGTTGGCGAGCCGACGAAGGCTCCGGATCGGACTTTCGGGCCAAACTGCCTCTAGCAAAATCAGCAGCTTATACAGGGCCAAGTTGGACCAAGCTGGTCGAAGGGCACCCGGAAAAGCCCTCGGCCGAGTTCTTCAACAGTATTCATGATTAACGCACGTCCAGAGACCGCCGCTTGGCGAGTTCTCGGTAAAGCGCCTCGCGGGTCACGCCCAGTTCGGCGGCGAGATCCTGCCATTGGCCTTTTGCCGGCAGAGCTCGTCCCTCTCCGAGCCACGCATCCAGCCGCTCCGCTGTGGTGCGCAGGGTCCGGATCTCTGCCTGCAGGCGCGCCTCCTGAACGGCATGAGCAAGATGCGCCGCCCAGGCGTCAGCCAAGGCAGGTTCTGCGAGGAGCCGCTCGCGGAACTGTTTGACGGAGATGGTGAGCAGCGTGGCCTCCCCAGAGGCCTGCGCGTCGCAGTGGTAATGCGGCGAGTAGGCCGAGGCTTCGGCCAGGACCTGGCCGGGCCTGGACCGTTGCAGGATCAGGGGGCTGCCTGCGGCGGTCGGCCGGAGAAGGCTCACCTGTCCCTCGGTGACCAGGAACATGAGACGCACCCGGTCGCCCGCATGGAACAGCGCCTCTCCGGCCGCCAAGCGGCGGAGGGCTCCCGGCTCGAAGATCTGGGCGATGATAGCTGACATAATCACGATCATATGCCACGGCCGGTGCGGCATGCCATTGGTCCAGTTGCGCCCAGATGGAGGACCTCGCCCATGCAGCTACAACTCATCTCTGCCTTGGCATTTGGCCTTGGTCTTTCGATCGGCTCTGTAGGAGCGCAGGAGGCTCCTCACAGCGCGAACTATCATGGTCATGCCTCCTCCTACGCCGGGCTGGAGGCGCGCGAGATCAAGAGCCTGTCCGGGGAGGACATCGAGGCGCTGCGGGAGGGGCGCGGCTGGGGTCTGGCGCTCGCGGCGGAGCTTAACGGCATGCCGGGCCCGGCCCACCTTCTAGAACTGAAGGACGAGCTTGGCTTATCTGAGGATCAGGTCCGCGCCATTGAGGCGATCCATGCCGAGATGCGGGCCGAGGCTATCGCGGCGGGCGAGCGGTTCATGGCAGCCGAGGCGGCCCTGGACACGGCCTTCGCCGCGGGCGACCTGGACGAGGAGCGTCTGTGGCACCTCATCGATGCGGCCGAGGCGGCGCGTGGGGATTTGCGCTTTGTCCACCTCTCGCGGCACCTGTCGACCCCGCCGCTCCTCACGCGTAATCAGATCCGCCTTTACAGCGAGTTGCGCGGATACGGCTCTGGAGCCTGTTCGGAGGCTGAGGGGACCCAGTGTCACTGACTGGCGAGTACGCGCGGGAGCGTGGCCGGCCTCACTTGGTGCCGGGGAGCTCTGCACAAATTTGAAGCACGCACACTTACCCCGACCTAAGCGGACCAACTGGTTAGCTATTGCGTATCTCAGGTGTGCAAGCGGTCATTCCTGTCGTGCCTGAGCTGGCTCGGATCTGCTGCCTTGCTCACCATTCGGCGAAGCTGCCGTCGCGCGTCCGCCAAACCGGGTTGCGCCAGCGGTGAGGCGTTCGGTGCGCTTCGCGTACGGCGGCTTCGTCGATCTCCACGCCCAGGCCCGGTCCGGTCGGGATGGGCAGGAAGCCGTCCACGGGCGTCAGAGCCTGCGGGTTGGTCACGAAGTTCAGCAGGTCGTGGCCGACGTTGTAGTGGATGCCAAGGCTCATCTCCTGGAGCGCCACGTTCGGTGTGCAACCCGCAAGCTGGAGGCAGGCGGCCAGCGCGAGCGGTCCCAAAGGACAATGCGGCGCGACGGCCACGTCGTACGCTTCAGCCATGGCCGCGATCTTGCGGCATTCGAGGAGTCCTCCCGCATGCGACAGGTCGGGTTGGATGATGTCCACGGCGCCGCGCTCGAGAACGGGCTTGAAGTCCCAGCGCGTGTAGAGCCGCTCGCCCAGCGCGATCGGTGTCGAGACGAGCTGTCCGATCTGGGCCAAGCCCTCCAGGTTCTCCGACAGGAGCGGCTCCTCGATAAAAAGAAGCCCCAGCGGTTCGAGGAGCTTCGCGAGCTGCTTGGCCATGGGCCGATGGACGCGGCCGTGGAAGTCGAGGCCCACGTCCATGCCTTCGGCCTGCGCCGCCTGCACCCGCTCCACGACCTCGGCCAGAAGCCTGGGCGTGCCGAGGAAGTCGAGCTCGGCCGTCGCGTTCATCTTGACGGCCGAGAAGCCCTGCTCGCGACGCGCCCGGGCGGCGGAAGCGATTTCATGTGGTCGGTCGCCACCAATCCAGGCATAGGCGCGGATGCGGTCTCGTACCTGACCGCCTAGCATCTCCCAAGCGGGCAGGCCGTAAAGCCGGCTGTTGATCAGCATGGAATAAGGACCCCGCTTCCGGGGTGATCGGCGTCCAAACGGGACCCCTTTGGCGC
>NZ_VDFV01000053.1 GCF_006152145.1 Rubellimicrobium roseum
ATCACGCGCGTCGCCTGACCTCGAGGGGAAAGGGGCGAACTCGGCCTCAACTCGAGTTGCGCAACAACGCCATTGAATGATGTCAGAATATATTAGAGTATACTCATACTCAAGGGTATAAGAGGGTGTTTGGGAATTCAGGCGGCGAGGCGCTTCAGCAAGAGGGCGCAGGCAGCAATGGTACGAGCGCCTCAGCGCTTTGGACGTGGAACTCGTAATCCTTGGAGAGCCTGCGGTGGCGACTGAGCCGAGCGAAGGTTCGCTCCACGATCCAGTTGGGCCCTACGACCTCAAAGCTTGGCCGAGGTTGCTTGATGGTACGGAGTTCCCAGCCGGCCTGATCGTCGAGGTACTGGGCCAGGGCTGCGCTCTCGTAGCCCGCGACCAGACCCTCCGGTTCTGAGCCAACCCATCGGTCTCAAATCATCTGACAACGAACACCGCTCCGAGGAGATCCTTTTCCGTGCATCCACACCAAGAGAACGTGGAATGGTGAGCAGCGATGCGTGAGAGAGCAGATCGAAACAACTCGCTACAGGTTACCAGGGGAGGTTTCTCCGCTCCGCTCGTAGCAGTTCAGCGGCATCCGAGGTCCGACGTTCCGAGATGATCTGGCGAGGGCTGAGCTGAAGTCACGAAGGCAGGGACCGACCTTGCTCCGCCATGACGAACACCATGAATTCGAACTGTGGGATACCAGATCCATGCGCTGCTCAAGATGACCGGGCGTAGGCCCGGGCCTCACTCCTTCACAGCGCCCGTCATCGACGACACATAGTAATCCACGAAGAAGGAATAGAGGATCACTACGGGAAGCGAGCCGAAGAGCGCGCCTGCCATGAGCGCTCCCCATTCATAGATGTCTCCGCGCACGAGCTCGGTCAGCACACCCACAGGCACAGTCTTGTTCTCCGACGAGGAGATGAAGGTCAGCGCATAGATGAACTCGTTCCAGGACAACGTGAAGGCGAAGATGCCCGCCGAGATCAGGCCCGGCACCGCAAGGGGCAGGACCACCTTGGTCAGGATCTGCCAACGCGTGGCTCCATCCACCAACGCGCTCTCCTCCAGTTCGAAGGGGATCGAACGAAAATACCCCATCAGGAGCCATGTGCAGAAGGGAATGAGGAAGGTGGGATAGGTGAGGATGAGCGCGAGCCGCGAGTCGAAGATGCCGACCTGGAAAACGATGAAGGCGAGCGGAATGAACAGGATCGAGGGCGGCACGAGGTAGGCCAGAAAGATCATGAGCCCGGTCACGCGGGCCCCTGTGAAGCGGATGCGCTCGATCGCATAGGCCGCGAACACCGAGCAGGCGAGCGAGATGATCGTGGAAGCCACAGAAATCAGGACGGTGTTCCAGAGCCAGCCTGGATAGGAGGTCTCCAGGAACAGGTAGCGGATGTGCTCCAGCGTGGGACCGACCACCCAAAAGGGGCTGTAGTCGTCGTAGTTGGTGAGCTGGTTGTCCGGCTTCACCGCCGTGATGGCCATCCAGTAGAACGGAAAGAGCAGCACGAACACGAAGACCGCCAGAGGCAGGTATATCACGAGGATCCGCCGCGGAAGGGTGTTGAATTGCTCCATCCCCTCGGTGTCGTCGCGGAGTACTGGCTCGGAGTTGATGGTCATCACGCGCTCCTCAATCCTGCCCGCCCTGCTGCCACTTGCGCCGCTGCAGCCCAAAGAAGCTGAACAGGATGGCCGCGAGCAGGAAGGGGATCATGGCGACGGCGATCGCCGCCCCCTCGCCGAGCTGGCCGCCGGGGATGGCCCGCTGGAACGATAGCGTGGCCATCAGGTGAGTGGCATTCACCGGGCCGCCGCGCGTGAGCACGTAGATGAGTTGGAAGTCGGTGAAGGTGAACAGGACCGAGAAGGTCATGACCACCGCGATAATAGGAGTCAGGAGCGGCAGCGTGATCTTGGTGAACCGTTGCCAAGGCGTGGCCCCATCAAGCACCGCTGCTTCGTTGAGGGACTGGGGGATAGTCTGGAGGCCGGCCAGCAGTGAGATCGCCACGAAGGGGATGCCGCGCCAGACGTTGGCGGCGATGACAGAGGCGCGTGCGGCGCCCGGATCGCCCAGGAAGTTGATGGGCGCATCGATCCACCCCCAGCCCATGAGGACATGGGAGATGATCGAGAACTGGCTGTCGTAGATCCACCAAAAGGCCAACGCCGAGAGCACCGTCGGCACCACCCAGGGCAGGAGCACGATGGCCCGGAAGAAGGTCTTGAAGGGTAGGCGCTCGTTGAGGATCAACGCGAGCCATAGCCCTAGGCCGAACTTCAGCACCGAGGCTATGGCCGTGTAGAGCACGGTATTGAACACCGCGAGCCAGAAAACCGGGTCGTCCAAGAGCCAGGCGTAGTTCTCGAGCCCGATGAAGATGCCGGGTCGACCGATCGTGGTGTCGGTGAAGCCCAGCCAAACTCCAAGCCCTAACGGATAGGTCAGGAAGCAGAGGAGGAAGGCCGCCGCCGGCAACATGAATAAAAGGCCCAGGCCGTTCCGGCTCTCGACGAACCGGCGCAGCACAGATCGAGAAGGAGGACTGTCGGACGCGGCGGCCCGTATCTCGGTTGGCGTCATGGAACCCTCGGGCCTGTCGCGGTGCGGCGGATGTCATGGCGTCCGCATGGATAGGAATCGGGAGGGCGGCGCCGGGCGACACCCTCCCCCCGCATGTCACGAACGATAGTAGCGCTCGAGCCGCCGCACCGCGTTGGCAATCGCATCATCGGTCGTGCGCTGCCCGGTCACGGCCTCCGCGAACATGTCAACGAGGACGTAGTCGGCCATGGCCCCGGCCGAGGCCGGCCCGAGCGGCCCGGCGTAGCCGTTGGTCCGGAGGCTGGCCGAGGCCTTTGAATAGGGCACATGAATCGGATTGGAACTCCAGACCGGGTTCGACTCGTAAGCCCTGAGAGGCTGGCAGCAGTAGGCGCTAGCCCCTTCGAGCCATCGGTTGAAGTTGTCCGGCTGGAACATCCAGGCGACGTAGGCCTTGGCGGCGTTGGGATATGGCGTGTGCTGGAAGATGTTGATGGTGGACGTCTGGTGAAGTTCCACGGACTCGCCCACGGGACCGATGGGCAGGTTCGTGGTGCGGATGTCCTCCGCGATCTCGGCCATCGCCGGATCGTTCTTGGCCGCGTAGTAGAGCGACACCCCGTTCGCGGTGAGAGAGATCTCGCCCGCCAGGAAGGCACGATTGTTGTTGATATCAAGCCAGCTCTCCGTGCCAGGGATGAACGTGGCGTAGAGTTGCTTGGCGTACTCTATGGCGGCACGGGTCTCGGGACTGTCGATGACGACCTGCCCGTTCTCGTCCACTGTCATGCCGCCGTGGCTCCAGAGAAGCCAGTGGGCGTAGTTGTTGCCGTCGCCCACGGCCTTTCCGTGAGGGAAGCCAGCTGGCGTGCCGTTGGCCTGCATGGCCTTGCAGAGTTCGAGGAAGCCCGCCGTATCGGACGGGAACTCGGTGAAGCCCGCAGCCTGCATGTGGCTGTCGCGGTAGCAGATGGCGTTGCCGATCGCGCAGAGAGGCACGGCGATGAAGCGGTCGCCCTGCGTGGCGTAGGCCCGGAGGCCGTCGTACCAGCCGCCGTCCCGCTCTCCCAAGGCCGTGCAGAGATCCGTCACGTCCACGAGCTTGTCCGGATACTGGAACGGATCGTCGAACCAGCTCATCACCATGTCGGGCCCCGAGCCCACGTTGGCGGCGACGGCGGCCTTGGGGCGGACGTCCTCCCAGCTTTCCTGGTCGATCTGCACTTGGATGCCGGTCGCCTCGGTGAAGGCCTGCGTGTTGGCGTTCCAGGCCTCCTCCTCGCCCGCCACGAAGGGAACCCAGCGCAGGAGCCTCAGCGAAGCACCCTCCTCGGGAGTGAAGGTGGGCATCTCTTGAGCGAAGGCACGCCCACCAAGACCCCCAAGGCCGGCCAGGGCGGCCAAACCTGCCGATGACTTCAATAGGTCTCTACGTCGCATATCGGTCCTCCTCCTTGTTGTCGCTTGCCCCCTCGCCGCGTGCCGTGCCGCACGTCTTCTTGGCGCGAGAATTACAATCGCTGGCCCGTCTCTGCGTCGAACAGATGCGTGGCGGACGTGTCTACCGAGACATGGATGATCTCGCCAGGGCGCGCGGCAATGCGCTCGCGAAAGACGCAGATGACCCCGGTGCTGGCGAGCCGCGCAGAAACCTGCGTTTCCGCCCCCGTGGGTTCGGTCACGACAACTTGCGCAGGCACCCCGCCCGCTGGATCGAGGCGGACGCTTTCGGGCCGAAGGCCGTAGACAAGGGCGCGGCCCGCGGCCGTACGGCTGGCGACGTCCGTGCCTGCCGGCAACGGCAGCGCGGTGCCGTCCGCAGCCACAAAGCGGCTGCCATCTGGCGCGAGACGTCCTTCGATGAAGTTCATGGCAGGCGAACCGATGAAGCCTGCGACGAACTGGTTCACCGGTCGGTCGTAGAGGTCCAGCGGCGTGCCAATCTGCTCAACCCGCCCGTCCTGCATGACGACGATCCGATCGGCCATTGTCATGGCCTCGATCTGGTCGTGGGTGACGTAGATGATGGTGGTGCCGAGCCTCTGATGCAGTTCCTTGATTTCCGAGCGCATGGCCACGCGCAGCTTGGCGTCCAGATTGGAGAGCGGCTCGTCGAACAGGAACACCTGCGGGTCGCGCACTATGGCGCGCCCCATAGCCACCCGCTGGCGCTGCCCGCCCGAGAGCTGCCGAGGGTAGCGGTCAAGCAGGTGCGTCAATCCCAGGATCTCGGCCGCGGGCCGCACCTGCGTCGCGATCTCGGCTTTCGGTGTCTTCTTGAGCATGAGCGAGAAGCCCATGTTCTCGGCAACGGTCAAGTGCGGGTAGAGCGCGTAGTTCTGGAACACCATGGCGATGTCGCGCTCCTTGGGCGGGAGCGTGTTGACGGGCCGGCCGTTGATGCGGATCTCGCCCGCCGAGATGTTCTCGAGCCCTGCCAGCGTGCGCAGAAGCGTGGACTTGCCACATCCTGAGGGCCCGACCAGGATCACGAACTCACCATCCGCAATGGTGATATCAATCCCCTTGAGGACCGGATGTGCGCCAAACGACTTGCGCACATCGATGAACTCGACTGACGCCATGCCTCCTCCCCAGGTCCACGGCTCGTATTCGTTGGCCGTTGCCCCGCCCCAAGCCTCCTGCCCTCTCCGGCGAGGGCACCTCCGCACGCCCACATGCGACGCGGACCAAGCTGGTACGGTGGTTGGACCACCAGTTCACAGGCAGCGTAGACCGCGCTTGGCCTGTGGTTCAAGACAATCTTCTTCGCCGGCTTGGAGAGTTTTCCTCACCACGAGCGCATGACTAAGTCACCACTTAGATCTGGCAGGGTCACGCCTGCATGGCCTTGACAGCCTGTGTCGCCGTTCGTCTACTAAGCTGGTACGGTGGATGGACCACCGGGACAGACCCGCCATGGAAGCAGCCCTCGTCCATGTCCTCGCCGCATCCAGCACAGGCCTGGCGCGCAGCCTGTCGCGGCAGACCATGCGCGATGTCATAGCTGGCAAGATCGCCGCGCTCATCGCCTCGCGCGTGCTCGAACCGGGTGACGAGATCCCGAGCGAGCGGGCCTTGGCTGCCGCCCTGTCGGTGAGCCGCGAGACAGTCCGGGGGGCCATCCAGTCGCTCGCGGCCCGCGGGATCCTCGACGTCACCCACGGGACCCGCACACGGGTCGCGAAGTCCGACGTAGGCGGCCTTGGCCTAAGCCTCCCCGGTCGCCTCGACGTCAGCGATTATACCCTCGATGACGTGCACGCCGCGCGTGTGCTCGTCGAAAGGCAGGTCGTGACCGAGGCCACCGGGCGCATCTCCGACGATGGACTCGCGACCCTCGGCCGATCCCTCGCTGCGCAGGAAGCCTGCCTCGACGATCCTGTGCAGTTCCTCATCTGCGACCGGGAGTTCCACGCCGCCATCTATCGCTCCTGCGGCAATGTTCTTCTCGCCGACCTGGCCCTGGACCTCTACACCTACCTCCTCGACTCGCGGCGCCGCATCGTCTCGCGCCCCGGGCGGATCGCGGAATCCATCGCCGATCACCGCGCCATTCTCGAAGCCCTTGCGGCGCATGATGCCGAAGCCGCTGTTGCCGCCTTCGCGCGTCACGAGATGCGCATCTATCATTCGACCGCCGCCCTGCTGACCGGGACTGAGGCACGAGGAGCGGAGGCGCTCTCGACCGTCAGGGAGCCGGACCGTGAAGATTGAGGGCCGGAACCACCTGAAATCCGCGAGCACCGAGAGCACGGCATGCATGTCCTGATTCTGGGCACGGCCAGCATCATAGGCCGCAAGCTCGCGACGGTCCTCGTCAGATTCGGGGTCCTGAACGGGACGCGGGTCACCCGCCTGATGCTGGCCGACGCGTCGGAGCCCGAAGTGCCGGCTGAGCTGGTCCCGGGCGATCTCCGCATCACGACAACTGCCGTCGACATGGCGGTCCAAGGCGCCGCGCAGGCCCCCGTGGCAGTACGACCGGACCTCATCTTCCATTTAGCGGCCATCGTCTCAGCCGAGGCGGAGGCCGACTTCGAGAAGGGCTACAGCGTCAATATCGACGGCACGCGAGCACTCTTCGAGGCCATCCGCATGTTGGCCGCAAGGGAGCATTACCGGCCATGCTTCGTCTTTACCTTCCCGATCGCCACTTTCGACCGCTCTTTCCCCCAGGTGATCGAGGACGACTTCATCCACGCACCCCAGACGAGCTACGGGACGCAGAAAGCTATCTGGGAACTGCTCCTTGATGACTACTCGCGCCGGGGCATCCTCGATGGCGTGGCCCTCCGGATGCCCACCATCTGCATCCGTCCCGGCCGGCTCAACCGCGCGGCGTTGGGCTTTTCTTCCAGCGTCCTGCGCGAGCCTCTCCTCGGGCAAGAGGCCGTTCTGCCGGTGGACGAGTCCCTACGCCACTGGCATGCGAGCCCGCGCGGCCGATGGATTCCTCCTGCACGCAGCAACCATGCCGACCGAGCGGCGGGCGCTGACCATGCCTGGCGTCTCCGCCACGGTGGGCGAGCAGATCGAGGTTCTCTGGCGTATAGCCGGAGATCAAGCGGCGGCGCTGATCCGGCGCGAACCCGATCCTGCCGTTGGCAGGATCATCGCGGGCTGGCCGGAAGCTTTTCCCCCTTGCCGAGCCCTCGAGTAAGGATCTCGAGCAGAAAGGGACTTCGATGAGCTCATCCGCGTTTACATCGCAAACGGGCTCAACAGGCGGCTGGTCCAGGAGCACAGGCCATGACGCAGGATCTTAAGGTCGGCGTGTTCGGGCTGGGCTCGATGGGAAGCGGCATCGCGGCCTCCCTCCTGCGCGCAGGCCTTGACACCGCGGGGTTCGACGTGGCGGAGGAGGCCGTGGCGCGCTTCGCCGCAGTCGGCGGCCGTACCGGGACACTTGAGGCACTAGCCCCCAGCCTCTCGGTCGCGGTAATCGTGGTCGTCAACGCCGCGCAGACCGAGGATCTCCTGTTCGGCGCGTCGGCGCTGGCGGGCCTCCTGCCCCGCAGCGCCGTGGTCCTGGGCTGCGCCACGGTCCCGCCCGAGACGGCACGCACCTTTGAGGCGCGTCTTGCCGAGCGCGGTCTTCTCTACCTCGACGCGCCAATCTCGGGCGGCTCCGCGAAGGCGGCAGAGGGCGCACTCACCCTCATGGCAAGCGGCGCGCCCGCGGCGTTCGAGGCCGCCCAGCCGGTTCTGAGCGCTATGGCGGCAAAGATATTCACCTTGGGCGACGCCGCCGGCGCGGGCTCGGCGATGAAAGCCGTCAATCAGATGCTGGCGGGCATACACATCGCAGCCGCCGCTGAGGCCATGACCTTCGGCCTCACCCAGGGCGTGGCGCCGGACCGGTGCCTGGAGGTCATCACGCAATGCGCGGGCACCTCGTGGATGTTCGAGAATCGCGGCGCCCACATCGCGGCCGGCGACTACACGGCCCGATCAGCCGTCGATATCTTCGTCAAGGATCTCGGCATCGTGTCGGACATCGCCCGTGTCGCGCGCTTCGCGGCCCCACTCACAGCCACAGCGCTCCAGCAGTTCTTGGCCGCCGCGGGCATGGGGCTCGGGCGCGAGGACGATGCCGCCGTCGCGAAAGTCTATGCGCGCAATGCCGGGCTCCGCCTGCCGGGGGAGACATGATCCTCGGAGCGATCGGTGACGACTTCACAGGCTCCTCGGACCTCGGGCTCACGCTGGCGGCCGGAGGGATGCAGACGATCCAATTCGTGGGCGTGCCCGATGTCCCTGCTCCGCCAGGCGTCGAAGCCGGCATCGTCGCCCTCAAGTCCCGCTCGGTCCCGGCGCCCGAGGCCGTGCGCCAGTCCTTGGCGGCACTCGATTGGCTGCGGGCGCAAGGCTGTCGGCAGTTCCTCTTCAAGTATTGCTCGACGTTCGACTCCACGCCCGAGGGGAACATCGGCCCCGTGATCGAGGCGCTGGTCGAAGCGCTGGACACCACAGACCCGGTGATCGTCTGCCCGGCCTTTCCCGCCACGGGCCGCACCGTATACCAAGGGCACCTTTTCGTAGGAGACCGGCTCCTGTCCGAGAGTGGGATGGAGCGCCATCCCGTGACCCCCATGACCGACGCCGACCTGCGCCGATGGCTCGCCCGCCAGATGCGCGCCTCGGTGGGACACCTTCCCTTGCGCGCAATTCGCGAGGGCCATGCACGCGAGGGATTGCTGAACGAGGCGGCGGCCGGGCGACAGGTCGTCGTTTGCGACGCGGTGGCCGACTCCGATCTCCTGGCGCTCGGTGAAGCCGGACAGGGTTTTGCACTCATCACCGGAGGGTCGGGGATTGCCTTGGGCCTGCCCCGGCTCCTCGCGCCCAAGCGGCAGAATAGCGAAACTTGGCAAGGGGCGCAGGGCGCTGCGCTTGCGCTCTCGGGTTCCTGCTCGGCAGCCACGCGAGCACAGATCGCGGCGCATGCCGCGGCAGGAGGCGCACAGCGCAAGGTCGAGGTGGCGGATCTCGTCGAGGGGCGCGAGACGGCGGCCAGGGCGCTCGCTTGGGCGCAGGCGCAGGACGGATTGCCCCTTGTCTACACGTCCGATGATCCGGCGCAGGTGGCGGTCGCGCAGGAAAGGTTCGGCGATGCCCGCGCCGCCTCTCTGGTCGAGGGCTTTTTCGCGGAACTGGCCGCCGCCGCTGTGGATACAGGCGTGACGCGGCTCATCGTGGCGGGCGGGGAGACCTCGGGCGCCGTCACGGAGGCGCTGGGGGCCAAGGCGCTCGCCATCGGCCCCATGATCGACCCAGGCGTGCCCGCCCTCCGCGTCCAAGGGCGGCCGCTCGCCCTCGCGCTCAAGTCGGGCAACTTCGGCGCGCCGGACTTCTTCCTTAGGGCTGCCCGCGTGCTGGAGGGCACATGACGACCGAAACCCGCCTTCGTGAACAACTCTGCATGCTGGCCGCCTCCCTTTTTGATCGCGGCCTCACGCCGGGCGCCTCAGGCAACATCTCGGCGCGGACCGAAGATGGGGGCCTCCTCGTCTCGCCCACCGGACATTCCTTCGGCCGGCTTGATCCTGCGAGGCTGGCCCGGCTTGATGCGCAGGGACAGCTTGTAGATGGGGATCCGCCTACCAAGGAGATGCCGCTCCACGCCGCCTTTTACGAGACGCGTACCCGCACGGGGGCGGTGGTACACCTGCACTCGACTCATGCTGTGGCGCTCTCGATGCTGCCCGACACGGACCCCGACAATGTCCTCCCGCCCTTGACGCCGTATGCCATCATGCGGCTGGGAAGGGTGAAGCTCCTGCCCTTGTTCCTGCCGGGCGACCCGGCGATGGGCGAGGCAGTGCGGGGCCTCGCGGGGCGACGGAGCGCGGTCCTCCTCGCCAACCACGGCCCTGTCGTTGCGGCCGCTGACCCCGAGGCCGCGGTGAATGCCATTGAGGAGCTCGAGGAGACGGCAAAGCTCGCCCTGCTCACGCGGGGGCTCGCACCGCGGATCCTTGAGGCGGCGCAGGTCGCGGCCGTGGTCGATCGGTTCAACGTGGAGTGGGACGGGTGACGCATTGGCGGTTCTCGGCAAACCTTGGTTTCCTCTGGAAGGAGTTGCCGCTCCCCGAGCGGATCCGGCGTGCGGGAGCGGCGGACTTTGACGCTCTGGAGTTCCACGACGAAGCACAAACGGCCGACCCGGGCGCCCTGCGTGCAGCGCTGCATGAGACGGGGCTGCCGGTTCTGGGGCTCAACGCTCGGATGGGCGCGACGGCGGGGCTCGCCGCCCTGCCCGGCGCCGAGGCGCAGGCGCGCGCCGACATCGAGGAGGCGGCCCGCACCGCCGAGCGCGTGGGAGCCAAGGCGATCCATGTCCTGTCGGGCCGCAGCCATGGGTCCGCGGCCCGTGACTGCTATGTTGCGAACTTGCGCCATGCGCTCCAGACCTTTGGTGGCACGGTACTGATCGAGCCGATCTGCCAGGCGGCGAACCCCGGCTACTTCATGAATAGCCTTGATCTTGCTGTTGCGGTGCAGGACGAGGTGGCCGATCCACGCCTCAGAATCCTGTTCGACTGCTTCCACATTGAAATGGGCCAGGGGGATACGGCGGCACGCTTCCAAGCCGTCGCAGGCCGGGTTGGACATGTTCAGATCGCCTCGGTTCCAGACCGGGCCGAACCCTCGCCTTCCCAGCTCGACTACGCTCAGCTCCTGCCTGCATTCCGTGCCGTCGGCTACACAGGCGCTCTCGGCTGCGAGTACGTGCCACGCACAACGGTCGAGGCAGGTCTGGGCTGGCGCGCGGCACTAGGAGGCATCTGAAAGGGCATAATAGCCTGGCCGCCAAATCGACATCGCAGGCCTGACATCTGGCGTGCCGGCCAGATTTCTGCTTAATTTGCATCCATCTGACAGCACTTCGCCAGAGGATGGCGGGCATGACCCTGGCCGACGACCCGACGTTGCCGCTTGACCTGCACCTTCCCGAATCCCCCGCACCGCAGCGCCGACGGTTCCGCAAAAGGTTCCTGCTGGTCCTCTTGATCCCCGTTTTCATGTTCTCGGGCGCCGTCATCGGCATGTATTACCAGCCGCCCGGGCTGCAACGGTTTTACGCGCTGACCGGCCTTCAGCCGGGCGGCGGGGCCGACAGCCCCATGGCGTTGCCGCCCGACATCGAGGTGCCGCAGCAAATGGCCGAGACGATGCTGCCCTCGGACGTGGTGGGCCTCGCGCGGCTCATGCCGCGCGGCGACATCGCGGTGGTCGCAGCTCCCTATGGAGCGGGCGACTCGCGGGTGGCCGAGATCCTGGTTGCGATCGGCGACGAGGTGGACCGGGGTGCGCCTCTGGCGCGGCTGGACAATCGCGAGGCGCTGGAAGGGGCCGTTCTGCAGGCTGAAGCGAACCTGGCCATCCGAGAGGCTGCGCTGATGCAGACCCGCAGTGCCATCGAGGCCAGCCGCGCCGAAGCGCAAGCGACGCTCGATCAGGCTCGGGCCACGGCCGAGGAGGCGGCGGCCACCCTGAGCCGGACCGAGGCCCTTGCCGAAGGAGGGATCGCCACGACCGCTACACTCGATGGGGCGCGTACCGCAGCGAGAGAAGCCGAATTGGCCGTTGAGCGGGCCGCGGCGACCCTGGCGCGCTTTTCCGCCGTGGCGCTTGAGGATCAGCCCGACGTAGTAGTGGCCTCCCGCAACGTAGCCGCAGCCGAGGCGGAACTCGAACGCGCGCGGATGGATCTCCGTCGGTCCGAGGTGCGGGCGCCCATCACGGGCACGATCCTCGATATTCACGCTACACCTGGTGAACGTCCCCCCGCCGAAGGCATCATGGAGATGGGGGACACTGGCCAGATGATGGCCGAGGTCGAGATCTGGCAGGACCGCATCGCCGACGTCGCCCAAGGCCAGCCGGTGGAGATCGCCGCCGACGCGCTGGGGCGCAGTCTGCATGGGACAGTCGAACGCATCGGCCTGACAGTCGGGCGACAGGGGCTGATCTCGGACGACGCGGCGGCCAACTCCGACGCCCGCGTCGTCCGGGTCCTCGTCGCCCTCGACGCCGAATCCTCGGCCGTTGCCGCGCGTTACACCAACCTCGAAGCGGTCGCGCGGATCGACACGGGGGCTGGCGAGCGGGCCGAAAGATGAGTCGGCTTCTGCAGCGCATCTTCGGCCGACTGCCAATCGGCTGGCTGCAACTGACGCACAAGCGCGGTCGGTTCGCGGCGGCGCTGGCCGGGGTGGCTTTCGCGAACGTGCTGGTCTTTGTCCAACTCGGCATCATGAACTCGATGGCCGAGGCGACGCTCCGCCCTTACGGCTTCTTCGACGCCGACGTGATGATCTCGGCGGCCGATGCCAACGCACTGGCCGAAGGCGGCAACGTGGCTCGGCAATGGATGCTCCAGGCACTGGCGGACCCCGACGTGAACGACGGGATGGGACTGTTCGTCGGCAACGTGCCCTGGGATCGGGGCGGGACGGACATCACCCTGACGACCTTCGGGGTCGACCCGGGCCGGCCAGACTTCGTGACTCACGGGCTGACGGATGGCCTCATGTATCTTCAAGTGCAGGATACGGTGATCCTCGACCGGCTCGCGCGCGGGCTGCCGCACGAGGAGGCGGCGGCGATCCGACCGCAGACCCCGCTTGCGTTCGAGACGGAGAACCGGACGCTGACAGCGATGACGACCTTCGCCGGCGGCGGGGCTTTCGGGGGCGATGGCTACATGCTGGTCTCCGACCAGACCTTCCTGTCGCTATTTCCGTCGCGGAGTTCGGCTGCGCCGGACCACATCCTGTTGCGCCTCAGATCCGGCGCCGACGTCGCGGCCACGATCGAGCGACTACAGGGCCTGATCTCGGACCACAGCCTCCGCATCCGCAGCTTCGTCGATGCCGCGGTCGAGGACCTGCGCTACCAGCAGACGCAGCGGCCGACCGGGGTGATCTTCGGCTTCGGTGTCCTAATCGGTGTGCTGGTGGGGCTGGTCATCGTCTATCAGGTCCTGTCGGCTGACGTGGCCGACCACCTGCGCGAATACGCCACCTTCAAGGCGATGGGCTATCGTCCGCGCTTCTTCCTTGGCATCGTGATCGAGGAAGCGCTGGTGCTCGGGCTTCTCGGCTTTCTGCCGGGGCTGATCGTGGGAACGGCGATCCTGACGGTGATGGGCAAGGTCACGACGCTGCCACTCGCCATGACGCCGGGCATGGCGGTCACAGTGCTCCTCGGCACGCTGGTGTTCTCGGTGATCTCCGGAGGCATTGCCACCCGGCGGCTGGCGGCCGCAGATCCGGCCGATCTGTTCTGACGGAGGCTGGATGGACTCCGACCCGATCGTCGAAGTGCGCGGGCTGAACCACTGGTTCGGCACCGGCGAGGCGCGCAAGCTGGCGCTATCCAACATCAACATGACCCTGACGCGCGGTGGCTTCACCGTGCTTATGGGGCCATCGGGATCGGGCAAGACCACGGTACTGACATTGGTCGGCTGCCTGCGCGCGGTGCAGGAAGGTTCCGTGCGGCTGATGGGACACGAGCTGAATGGGGCAAGCGCAAAGGAGCTGACGGCGTTACGGCAGCGACTGGGATTCATCTTCCAGGCGCACAACCTCCACGAAAGCCTCACCGCGTTGCAGAACGTCATCATGGGCGTGCAGGTGCGGCCCGGCTTGCCCGACGATCTGGCCCGGCATGCGGCGGCGCGGGCACTAGGCCTTGTCGGATTGTCCGATCGCCTCGACTACCTGCCCGCCAAGCTGTCGGGCGGGCAGAAGCAGCGCGTTGCGGTCGCCCGAGCGCTGGTCGGCAACCCGGCGCTCGTTCTGGCAGATGAACCGACTGCGGCTTTGGACAAGGACAGCGCTTCAGATGTGGTCGATCTGCTCAAGCGTTTAGGCGCCCGGCGAGGCACGACCACGCTTCTGGTGACACATGACAATCGCATTCTTGATCGTGCAGACCGGATCCTGACACTGGAGGATGGGCGGCTTGTGTCCGTCAAGGAGACCGCGGCCGAGTGAACCGGCCGAGCGCGATGGTGTCCGAAGGCATCCAGGCGAGATCCACGTTGACCTCAACCCTTCTGCGTTTTGCTGGGCGCTCCCCAGCCAGACCGCGGCCCGCTACGCCTACGGGACTGGCCGTCTAGGGCTCTATAAGGCCCGGGGTTCTCTGGAGGGAGCGAAGAAGGAATGGCCGAACTGGTCCCCCACTCCAGCGATGATCGGGCGCGAGACTGGGCGTTACCAGAGATACGCGGATGCTGTGCCAGACGGACCGGAGGCGGCCGCGCGCCCTACATCTTCACGCCAGAGCGCAGGGATACGCGGTTAAGGTTCCATGCGGTTCTGTTGCCGAGTTCGGCGTGAGGGCGAACTGCCTCTGGTCCCGATCTGCGTCGGGCGACGCGCACTCTCCCCGGGGACCCGCGGCCTTGATGATGTGACCGCCCCCCATGTGGATCGTCGCAGACCCACCCTGGCACACCGAAGCCGTCGGGGGGCGGTCACATCATCAGAGCTCTCTATGCGACAGCTGGTCAGTGGCAGCGGCTTCGGCATTCGCCGGGTCACCATTTTACCCTCGATCGCCACGGCAAAGACCACTCGTCCGATGAAGGCGAGCGACAGGTGGACGCTCTCGCCTTTCTGCAATGCCCTGGCAAGGATGGGCGCGAGACTCCATGGTCATGCTCCTGGCGCCATCCAGGCCGACACGGTGAACGATCCCAAAGCGACAGCTGGCCTTTCAGGCCGTCCGAGCCAGATGGCGAAGCCTTCGAACCGGAGCGCGAGGCCGTCGCCTACGCCGGGAGCGAACTTCTGGACACCGCCGACCTGGTCACTTGTCCAATGGCCCAGTCTTGGGTCAATCCACAAAGGCCGCGGTCCCAGCTTCACTGG
The DNA here is from genome assembly GCF_006152145.1 of Rubellimicrobium roseum. GTDB lineage: Bacteria > Pseudomonadota > Alphaproteobacteria > Rhodobacterales > Rhodobacteraceae > Rubellimicrobium > Rubellimicrobium roseum. Next base: position 14,950 of record NZ_VDFV01000053.1, read on the forward strand.
TAGCGAAACATGACAACGAGACGTTCGGTAGTGACGTGGAGGGGCATGAGCAGCCCTTGAGTTAGAGAAGAGTGAGACGGGGCGGATTGTCTCCGCTCAAGGCACAGGATCAAGCCCGTCACGGAAGCCGTTGAGGTCGGCGTCCACCGAGGACGGGGCGTCGATCCATTCCAACATGGGCTCGCCCGTGACGGGGTCCCGGGCTGGGATCGGCAGCATCATGATCCGCTTGGCCGCCGCGCGGCGGGTCTCTTCGGTGATATGGTCCTCCTGGATGTTGTCCCAGTCGCGCCCGTCCGGGTAGCCGCCCACCATCATGATATCGTCGCTCTGGTTGACCATCTGGTGCGACACACCCGCCGGCATGACGATCACGTCGCCTGCCTCGATGCGGACACGTGTGCCACCCCGCCCGAAGAGTTCCACCTCCATCCAGCCCTGCGCGCAACCCAGGCACTCGTGCGTGGTCGAGTGGAAGTGCGGATAGGTGTAGATGCCAGGGTAGCGCCAGTTGTTGAGCCAGCCGTTGGCGCGGAAGCGGTCGCGCACGGCCTCCGCCCCCCCGCCCGGGATCGCGCCCCGATGGACCAAGAGGGGAAAGCGGCTGTTGGGCAGCATGCCCTTGGGTCGCGAGGGGAACTGCTCGGTGCTGAGCCCTGTCGTCGTCTGAACTGTCATCGATCTCTCCTTCAGGGAACAGGGCCGGGAATACGGATGTCCCCGGCACCGTGACGTCAGTTGCTGGCCTGACCGCCCCAGGCCTCGGGATAGCCGGGCAGTTCCTCGCAGCCGCACATCGCGTAATGGAGCGGCGGCATGTCCGGATTCACGTACTGGTCGAGGTTCTCGGCCGTGATCGCGGGCTGCGGCAGGACCCATTCGGGGCCGGGCACAGGCTCTCCCGCTAGGATACGGGCCGCGGCGATGATCGGGGTGCGCCACTGATAGGTCGGGTAGGTCGGCGCGATGGCGGTCAGGCCCAGCTCCTGCCACTTCTGAAGGAAGTCCTGCTGGTCCTCGCCCACGAAGACGGGCACGTCGTAGCCGTTGTCTTCGAAGGCCTCGATCGCCGCGACGGCGGTAGCCCCGGCGTCCATCCAGACAGCATCGATACTGCCTCGTTGCAGGTAGTCTTCGACGATGCTCTTGGTCTTGGCGTTGTCTCCGTCCGTGAACTCGGCGCCTACGACGTTGAGACCCGCCTCGTCGAGGATGCGGCGGCCGGCCGAGTAGCGCGTCTCGAGCACATCCACGCCAGGCAGGATGCGGAGCATCAGGACGTTCGCGCCCTCCTCCACGTTTTCGGCGATGAAGCGGGCGCCCTGGATTCCGAAGCCGTAGCCGCCGACCGGGTGGATGAAGGTCACCGGGCAGTCGGTGTTCACGCCGCGGTCGAAGACGATGACGGGCAGGACTTCGCAGGCGGCTTCGACGGCGGGGGTGAGCGCCGCGGTCGTGTTCGGCGACACGATCAGGACGTCGCAGTTGCCTGAGGCCACGAGGTCGTTGATGTCGCCGATCTGCTTGTCGTCCGAACCCTCGGCATCCACGTGAATCAGTTCGCCGATCTCGGGGTGCAGGGCCACCTCGGCCTGCATGTTGGTCCAGCCCACCACGCGCCAGGGGTTGTTCACGCCGGCGTTCGAGAAGCAGACGGTGTGCGGCCCTTCGCCGGCCGCGTACTGGGCGGTGTCCACCATCGAGTCCTCGAGGTACTGCTCCCAGGGGGCGCCTTCCGGCCCGATCGGGGTCGCGGCGAGCTGCGCCTCCTGCTCGGCGAACTCGGTCGGGTCATCGAAGTTCTGCGCCGTGGCGGGCAGCGCCAGCACGGCGAGAGCCACCGCCATCGCGGTTGTCGTCCTCAAGGTCATTCCTGTTCCTCCTCCCGTTGTCGGTTGCCCCTTGCGGGGTCTCAGGCGTCCCGGCGGCAAACGGCCAGCGCCACCGCCGAGATCAGGATGAGCCCCTGGACCACCTCGCGGACGGGCTGGGGGAGCCCGAGGAAATTCAGGAGCGTGAAGATGGCCGTCAGCGTAAGCGCGCCACCGAGGGCCGCACCGACCGCGCCGCGCCCGCCCAGGAGCTGCGTGCCCCCGAGGACCGCGGCGGTGATGGCCTGCAGTTCGTAGCCGGTGCCGACGTCGAGCGAGACGCCCGAGAAGCCGCCGAGCAGGATGCCCGCGACGACCGCAGATAGGGACGAGACCACGAAGGCCAGGACCCGCACCCGCGCCACGGGGACGCCGGCGAGGCGCGCGGCCTCGGGGTTGTCGCCCACGGCGTGCAGGAGCCGGCCGTAGTTCGTGCCATGCATAAGCCACCACAGAACCGCTCCCCCGCCGATCAGCACCAGGAGCGCGGCGGGCAGGAGCCCGATCACCGGCACGTCGCGCCACATGAACCGCCCTGCGGCGCGGAAGCCATCCGTGAGATACCCGCGCGGCGCGCCACCAGACCACATGAGGCCGATGCCGCTCACCGTGATCATGGTGCCGAGCGTGGCGATGAGCGAGGGCACCCGCAGCAACGCGACCACGAGACCGTTGACGAGGCCGATCACGCCCCCGGCCCCAAGCATGGCGAGGATCACCCACCAGGTCGCCGCCTCGTTGTTGTAGAGCAGCATGGACGCGCCAACGACGGTGAGGGTGATGGTCGAGCCGACCGAAAGGTCGAAGCCGCCCGAGGTCAGGACGAAGACCTGTCCTGCGGCGAGGATGCAGAGCGGCGCAGCGCGGCGCAGGAAGTTCATGTAGCCCTGCGGCTCGGTGAAGTCGGGGTTCAGGGCGACGATCGCCCCGATCAGGATGAGAAGCACCAGCCAGATCGGGTTGACCCGCAGGAGCCGCGAAAGGCGACGCGGGCGGGGCAGCGCGGCGTCGGTCATGCCACGAGCCTCCGGCTGCCAATGGCGTAAGCGGCCACGGCGGCCACGATGATGCCTCCACGGAGCACCTGCTTGGCGAAAGCGTCCACGCCCAGCACGTTGAAGAGCGAGTCGATCATGGCAAAGATCGCCACCCCCGCCATGGTGCCCCAGATCCCGCCCCGTCCGCCCGCCAACACCGTGCCGCCGATCACCGCCACCGCGATGCTTTCAAGGTCGTACATCCCGTCGCGACCGATCCATGGGGCGCCCGAGCCCAGCCGGGCGGCAAGATAGAGACCTGTAACGGAGGCGCAGAGCGAGCAGAGCAGATGCGCGGCGATGATGACCCTGTCGGTCCTGATACCCGCGAGACGTGCCGCGTCGATGTTGCCGCCCACGGCGTAGATATTGGAGCCGAAGCGCGTCCAGTTCAGAATTGCTGACGCCCCGGCCGCAACAAGCCCCAGGAAGATCAGGCTGACAGGAAGACCCAGGACGGTTCCGGAATCGAAGGACCTGAAGCTTCTCGGCACCTCGCCGGCGAAGTTCGACACCACGGCCGAGAGGATGCCCTGGATCACCATGGCCATGCCGAGCGTCGCGATCAGGGGGTTCACGCGCAGCCGGGTGATGACGAGGCCATTGACGAGCCCCACGACCATGCCAAGCAGAAGGACCGCGAGGATCGCCGGAACGATCATGGTTGTGCTGCCGCCCATGACGACCGAGGCCAGCACTGCCGAGGCCGAGATCAGCGCCGCCACCGACAGGTCAATGGAGGCGCAGAGGATGACGATGGTCTGCCCGACGGCGGTGATGCCCAGCGCGACGGCGCGGGTCAGCATGCCCAGGATGTTCCCGGGCCGCAGGAACTGAGTGTTGCCGGACCATAGGATCGCGATGACATAGACCGCTAGGGCAGCTAGCAGGATCGTGCCGGGCCCGATACGGAGCCGGCGGCGTGGCGAGGGTAGGCTGGTCATACTGCCACCTCCTCGGCGTGCCCGGTGGCGAGCGCCATGACCTCGGCTTCGGAGGCGCCACGGGCCGTCTCGCCCACAAGGCGGCCCTCGCGCATGACGAGGATGCGGTCGGAGACGCCCATCACCTCCGGCAAATCGGAGGAGACGACCATCACCGCGCTACCCCGCCGGGCGAGGTCGCGCATGATGGTGTAGATGCTGGCCTTGGCGTTCACGTCGATGCCGCGCGTCGGCTCCACGAAGACGAGGACGCGGGGAGTCATGGCGAGCCAGCGCGCGACGATGACCTTCTGCTGGTTGCCGCCCGACAGCGTCCTCACCGGGGCGTCGAGGTCGCCCGCCCGCAGGTCGAGCGCGCGGAACAACTCCTCGATGCCGGTCGTGTCCACCGCGGGAGGGCGGGAGGGATTGCCCGCCAGCGGGGCGAAGGCGCGGGGCGAGACAAGGCCGTTGTCACGGACACTTTGCATGAGCATCAGCCCCTGTGCCTTGCGATGACCGGGGAGAAGGACAAGGCCTGCGCGCACCGCCTCGCGTGGGGAGGCGAAGCGTGCGAATACGCCACTCAGGGTGACTTCGCCAACCGTGAAGGGATCGACGCCGAAGAGCGCCATGGCCAGCGCCGTGCGCCCTGCCCCCTGGATGCCGGCGAAGCCCGTGATCTCGCCGGCCCGGAGGTCGAAGGAGATGCCGCGGAGCTGCGCATTCCCGGCATGTCGGACGGAGAGAACGGGCGGACCTATCTCTCCGGGTGCGGCGGGCGGCGGGAAGAACTGCCCGAGGTCGCGGCCGACCATGGCTGCGATGACCTCGCCCGCGGGAGGGACGTGGGAGAGGGCGGCGCTGACCCGCCCGTCCTTGAGGACCGTGACACGCGTCGCGAGGCGCGCGATCTCGCCCATGCGGTGTGTGATGTAGACGACGGCGGTGCCACGGGCCCTGAGGCCATCCACTACCGTGAAGAGGCGCTCGCATTCCGCCTCGTCGAGGGCCGCGGTGGGCTCGTCCATGACGAGGACGCGGGCGCCGTAGGCCAGCGCACGGGCGATCTCGACCATCTGCTGCTGGGCGACGGAAAGGTCGCGCACGGGCAACTCGGGAGCGATGCCGTGGCCTTCGCCGAAGACCGCGAGCGCTGCACGGGCACCCTCGCGCATGGCGCGGCGGTCGAGCCGCCAGCCGCGGACGGGCTCGCGCCCGAGATGCAGGTTCTCGGCCACCGTGCGGTCGGGGAGAAGGGAGAACTCTTGCCAGATGACGGCGATGCCGGCGGAGCGCGCTTCGAGCGGATGCGAGGGCGCGAAGGGGCGGCCGTCAAGCGTCATGCCGCCGGCGTCGGGCTTGTAGACGCCCGAGAGGATCCGCATGAGCGTGGACTTGCCCGCCCCATTCTCGCCCACCAACGCGTGCACCTCGCCCGAGCGGGCGGCAAAAGAGACGTCGGAGAGCGCCTGCACGCCGGGAAAGGCTTTGGCGATGCCGCGCATCTCGAACATCGGGGCGTCGGTCATGCGGCAGCCCCGTCCCAGGTCCGGCGGATGAAAGCGTGCCCTTCGGTCCAGAGCGTGTCGAGGTCCGGAAAGAGCGGTCGCCAGACACGCGTGGCGGCGGCGATGTTCGGAAGGCCCGAACCGAAGGCCTCCATGATTACCCAGCCGTCCCAGCCGCTTTGGCGCAGGCGGGCGAAGATGGCAGGGAAATCGATATGGCCACGGCCGGGGATGCCACGGTCATTCTCGGAGACATGGAGGACGCCCAGATGCTCGCCCAGCGTGACAGGTGCCCCGATCGGGTCGCGTTCCTCGATGTTGGCGTGGAAGGTGTCGTGCATGATGCGGCAGCCCGGATGGCCGACCTGCTCGGCATAGGCGCGCGCCTGCGCGGCGGTGTTCAGGAAATGGGTCTCGAACCGGTTGAGGGTCTCGAGGCTCAAAAAGGCGCCCGTGATCGCGGCGCGTTCGGCGAGTGCCCGGTGGGCCTCTGCGCCGCGGGCAAGCTCGTCCTCGGTCGGGCCCCGGCCGGTGAAATGGCCGAGCGGTGCATGGATGGGACCACCCAGCGACTCGGCCCCGAGCGCGACCGCGCAGTCGAGCGCCCAGTCGAGATGCGCGATGCCCCGCGCCCTGACCTCCGGGTCGGCGCTGGTTGGATCGGCCGAGGGCGAAGGCACGATGGCCGTCGCCGTGCGCCGGAGGTCGAGTTCATCGAGGCGCCGCGCGAGCACGGCATAGTCGTCCGGCCGGCCCGAGAGGATCGGAACTTCGACCCCGTCCCAGCCGATCTCCTTCAGCCGGGCCAAAACGCCAGAATGCTCCGGCCCGACGCGATCCGTCAGGCAAAGCAGATTGATGCCGAGCCGCATGGGGCCATTCCTCCCGGTTGCCGCTCTGGTGGCGGTCTCTGGTCCCAACCGGAGCGTCGCTGCTTCCGATCGTTTCGGCAACCGAAAAACGGGGCGGCGCTCCCGCTTTTGAAGGATAGTCTCGCCGCCCCCGCCAGCGCACTCTTTACACGAAGCGGTCTCGCGACAGCCGCTCGGTCGCACAGACGGTCACTCCGCGGCCTCCCGCGTTTCGGCGGGCTCGCCGTAGGGCACGTTGCGGTGCCCGTAGCGGCGGACGCGGAGGTTGCATTGCTCTGCGTGCCCGACGAAGCCTTCCAGGATGCAGAGCCGCGAGCCGACCTCGCCCACCAGCGCCGCAGCCTCATCGGTCAGGATTCGCTGGTAGCTGTGGGTCTTGAGGAACTTGCCGACCCAGAGCCCGCCGGTGTAGCGGCCCGCGCGACGGGTGGGCAGCGTGTGGTTGGTCCCGATCACCTTGTCGCCGTTGGCCACGTTGGTGCGCGGCCCGAGGAACAGGGCGCCGTAAGAGTGCATGTTGTGCAGGTACCAGTCGTCGCGGTCGGTCATGACCTGCACGTGCTCGTAGGCCATGTCGTTAGCGACGGCGAGCATCTCTTCGTGACTGTCGCACAGGATCACCTCGCCGTAGTCGCGCCACGAGGCCGAGGCGGTTTCCGCGGTGGGCAGGATGGCGAGGAGGCGGTCCACCTCGGCCATCGTGCCCTCCGCCAGGCGGCGCGAGGTGGTGATGAGGCAGGCGGGGGAGTTGTAGCCGTGCTCGGCCTGGCCCAGGAGGTCGGTCGCGCAGAGCTCGGGGTCGGCGGCCGTGTCGTCAGCGATGAGCATGGTCTCCGTGGGCCCGGCGAAGAGGTCGATGCCCACGCGCCCGTAAAGCTGGCGCTTGGCCTCGGCCACAAAGGCGTTGCCCGGCCCCACGAGCATGTCCACGGGCCGGATCGTCTCGGTTCCCAGCGCCATGGCGCCCACGGCCTGCATCCCGCCCAGGACGTAGATCTCGTGCGCGCCGCCCAGGTGCATGGCGGCGACGATGGCGGGGTGGGGCTCGCCCTGCACCGGGGGCGCCGAGGCGATGATGCGGGGGACGCCCGCGACCGAAGCGGTCAGCACCGACATGTGCGCCGAGGCGACCATGGGGAACTTGCCGCCCGGCACGTAGCAGCCCACCGACTGCACGGGGATGTTGCGGTGGCCCAGCACCACGCCGGGCAGGGTCTCGACCTCGACGTCGCGCAGCGACGCCTTTTGCGTCTCGGCGAAGCGGCGGATCTGCTCCTGGGCGAAGCGGATGTCGCCCAGGTCGCGGGCCGCGACGCGCTGCATGGCCGCCTCGATCTCGGACGGGGACAGGCGGAAGGACGGCGGGTCGTACCTGTCGAACCGCACCGAGAGGTCCCGCACGGCCGCATCGCCGCGCGCCGCGATGTCGGCCAGCACGCCCTCGACGGTGGCGCGGACCTTGGCGTCGTCCTCCGCCCGTTCCGCCTCGGGCCGGCCGCGCTTGAGATGGGTGATGGTCATGGCTTCCTTCCTTCTCCGATCCCGGCAGTGATCTTGATGATAAGCTCGGAAACGGGCGGCGTTGTTGCGCAACTCGAGTTGAGGCCGAGTTCGCCCCTTTCCCCTCGAGGTCAGGCGACGCGCGTGA
>NZ_VDFV01000054.1 GCF_006152145.1 Rubellimicrobium roseum
CATGGCCGCCCAGATAAGCAGGCAGACCCGCCGCGCGAGCCCCCTCGCTCATGGGTTACGCAACAACGCCCCGTGGGACGGGCGCCTGCGCCAGCGCCGTCATGTGCTGCTTCAGGTGCTCCAGGCCTTCGCGCCCCAGGGCCGGCGCCAGGGTCTGGATGAGGTCGTCGTACTGGCCGTAGTCGTTGGTCGTCAGCGCCCGGGCCACGTCCTCCGCGAGCCTTGTTGGATCCGGCTCGGCTGAGGAGGCAATGGCGCCCAGATCCGTCACAGCTTGGTCGAAGACGCCGATGACCGTGCCGCTGCTGTCATCGCAGCGCTCGAAGACCGAGGTCGCGAGCCCCAGGAACTGCCACAGGAGTTCGAGCGCCTGGATGGGATTGGTCGGGGCGACCTGCTCGATGATGGCCCGGCGCTGGGTGTCAAGGTCCGCGACCAGCGCCCGGTGCTTGGTCCAGTCTACGAAGGAGCGCGCCCGTGCGATAGCTGTGAGCCGCTTGCGGACCTCCCGGGCGACCTCGCCGGGGCTCGCCGTGCCGGCCAGCTCCAGCCGGAGGCGGCGCTTGGCGGCCGCATCGCCGGTGCTGAGCTCGATCAGCAACTCCGCCAGGCGCGGGGCGCCCAAGGCCTCCAGGTTCTTGGCGTTCAGCGTGGTCTTCGAAGCCATCGGCCCTCACTGAACTCGGCCGACCTAATCCTGCTCTCGCTAATCGGGCCGGCAATGCTTGGCAGAACAGTTATCCAGCCAAGTAAAGTAGCGCAACGACTTGAGTTCCAGACTAGGCTTTCGTCAGATCTGACTTGGGATCAGCAATCGGTACACGTCCGTTGCTTGGGGATAGCATTCTCATCAGTAGCTCAGCTGAATACAATTCCGCCGTCCACGTTCAGCGTTTGCCCGGTGACGAAGGCCGAGTCATCCGAGGCGAAGAACGCCACCGGGCCTACGACGTCCTCGGGCGTGCCGATCCGGGCCATGGCTGTCTTGGCCTGCCATGCGGAGCGGACCTCAGGGTCATCGAGGTTCACGCGCCCCATGTCGGTGTAGATGATTCCCGGGCAGACGCAGTTCACCGTGATGCCGAGCGGTCCCACCTCCTGCGCCAGCACGCGGCTGAAGCCCATCACAGCCGCCTTGGAGGCGGAGTAGTGGGCTTGCTCGGGTGCGCCGTGCTTGCCGCCGATCGAGGCGATGTTGACGATCCGCCCGTACTTCTGCCGCTTCATCGCAGGCAGAACGGACTGGATGACCATAAAGGATCCCTTGGCGTTCACGTCCATTACGCGGTCCCAATGCTCCTCAGGCAGACCGTCGACCGCGCCTGCGATCAGGATGCCCGCATTGTTCACGACCGCATCGATCCGCCCAAAGACCTTGAGGATGCGAGCGGCCATGGCATCGACCTCTACCTTGTTGCTGACGTCAGCCAGAACGATCTCGGCCCTGCGTCCAAGTGCGGCAATCTGGTCAGCGACTTTGCGCAAATCGACTTCCTGACGAGCAATGTCATTCAGAGCCAAGTCATGGCCGCGTTCTGCGAGGCCTAGAGCAATTGCGGCTCCGATGCCGCGGCTAGCACCAGTAACGAGAGTGACGGGCATGGATCAGATCCTTTTTCAAAGAGCCGTGTAGCCGCCGTCGACCGTCAGCACCGTCCCGGTGACGAAGCTCGAAGCGTCGGAGGCGAGGAAGAGAGCGCAGTTGGCGATTTCCTGAGGTTCGCCCAGTCGGTGCATAGGGGTGCGGTCAATCCAAGTGTCGTACCACTCGGGCCGCGACCGCCCGGCCAGCGTCAGCTCGGTGGCCGTGTAGCCCGGCGCGATGGCGTTCACCCGCACGCCCCGCGCCGCCCACTCGACCGCGAGCGACTTGGCGAGCAGGTTCACCCCCGCCTTCGCGGCGTTGTAGGCGGCCTGCGGCTGCGGCCAGACGACGATCTCGCCGCACATGGAGCTGATACAGACGACCGAGCCCGAGCCGCGTTCGACCATGCCGGCGCCGAAGGCGCGGCAGGTGTGGAACACGCCCGACAGGTTCACGTCGATCACCCGCGCCCAGTCCTGCGTCCGCAGCTCGACCGACGGCGCGTTGTGGACGATCCCGGCATTCGCGACCACCACGTCGGGGGCGCCATGCTCTGCGGCTGTGCGGCGGGCCGCCGCATCCACCTCCTGGGGCTTCGTGACGTCCAAGCGAAGGAACAGCCCTCCGAGGTCCTGTGCCAGGGCGGTCCCGGCCGCCTCGTCGATGTCGGCCACGATCACGCGGGCTCCGGCCGCAGCCAGGGTGCGCCCGATGGCGGCGCCTATTCCCTTCGCTCCCCCGGTCACGAGCGCGAGGCGACCCGGCAGGCCGAACTGGGAGGTTCCGTCAGGCATCGAGGGCCTCCTTCAGCCGGGGATAGAGCGCGAGGTACCTCGGGTAGATCTCGGCGTAGCGAGCGACGTTCGCGGCGATGGGCTCGACGCGCCGGCCGGGGCGGACCATGGCCCCGATCCCCTCGTCGATGCTCCCGAAGCGCCCCGCCCCGTGGGCGGCCAGCACGGCGGCCCCCATCGAGGGCGCGTCGCGGCTCTCGGGCACCACCACCGGCAGCCCCGCCGTGTCCGCATGGACCTGCAGCCACAGGTCCGAGGCCGCCGCGCCCCCGCCCACGGTGATCTCGGAGCTTTGGTAGCCCGCCCGCCCGAAGGCGTCGAGGATCGCGCGCGTCCCGAAGCCGATCCCTTCCATGACGGCGCGGAAGACGTGGGCCATCTCGTGCGCGAGCGTCAGCCCCACGATGGCCCCGCGCGACAGCGGATCGGTGTAGGGCGTGCGGTTGCCCTGGAAGTGGTCCTGCACGATCAGCCCCTCGGCCCCCGGCGGCAGGGCGGCGGCCTCGCGGTTGAGCCGCTCAAAGTCGAGCGGCCCGCCCGTGAGCCGCGACAGCCAGTTGATGATCGACCCCGTCGAGGTCTGCCCGCCCTCCACGATCCAGAGGCCCGGATAGACGATGTCGGCATAGGCGCCCCAGACGCCCGGCGCATTAAGAGGTGTCTCGGTCACGCCGAACTGCAGATGCGACGACCCGGTGATGAGCGCGAGCTGCCCCGGCCGGTGCACGCCCAGCCCGATCATCCCGATCAGCGCATCGGCCCCGCCCTGCACGACTTTGACAGACCTCGGCAGCCCCAGCTCTTCGGCCGCCTTCGCCGTCAGCGTCCCCACGACCTCGCCCGGCGCCACGACGCGGGGCGGCCACTTGCCGAGGATCGCTCCCATTCCCAGCGCGTCCACGAGGGACGTCGCCCAGCCCCCCTGGCGCGAGCGGTAATGCCAGCGCAGCCCCGCGTTATCGAGGCTGGCCGCCCACTCCCCGGTTAGGTGGTAGGTCAGGAAGTCCTGGTACTCGCAGACCCGGTGCGCCCGGTCGAAGACCTCCCTCTCGTGCCGCATCAGCCACAGCGCCTTGGGGATCATCCACTCCGCCGAGACCGGTCCTTGCCCCGCGCCGTTCAGGTTCAGCGCCTCGTTCCCGGTGGCGAGCACCGCCGCGGCCTCCTCCGAAGCCCGCACGTCCATCCAGATCAGGGCTGGCCGCAGCGCGTGCCCTCCCTCGTCCAGCGCCACGACCGAGCAACTCGTGGTCGCCGTGCAGATCGCCTCCACCTGCGCCGGGTCGATCCCCGCCTCGGCGATGGCGGCCCGACTGGCCTCCACGAAGGTCCGCCACCAGTCGGCCGGGTCCTGCTCGGCCCGCGCGCCGGGGCCGAAGCGCGTCTCGTAGGCGACGGCCCGGCTTCCCAGGCAGCGCCCCGCCAAGTCGTAGACCCGCGCGCGCAGGCTTTCGGTGCCGCCGTCGGCGGTCAGGACATAGGCCATGGTCTCCCCCCGTTCTTGCCGTTCGAAATGTTCAGAGTGTTCGGAAGGCTTCGAGCGCCTTGGCCCCGTACATCACGGCGGGACCTCCTCCCATCTCCACGGCAACCTCCAAGGCCTCGATCAGGCCCTGTTCGGTTGCGCCGTGCTTCTTCGCTCCAGCGACGTGATAGACGATACAGTCCTCGCAGCCCTGCGACACCGCAATGGCAACGGCCAAGAGCTCGCGTTGCGCGGCATCAAACGTGCTCCCGGGTGTCGTGGCCGCTTTGCTCACAGCCGCGAAGCCGCCAAAAACCTCAGGAGCGGCTTTGGAGAAACTTTGGATACGGCCCCGTATGGTGCGGAGCTTGTCAGCGGTGTCGGTCATGTCGTGAGGCCCCGTGCAAGGATGTCTAGAACCTCGGCCGGGTGGTCCCAATGGGGCATGTGCCCAGCCGAAGGGAAGTGATGGACTGCCACGCGGGGCGAGAGCACAAGTGTGTCCCGCCAATCCAGAATGCGGTCTCGATGCCCGGTCAGCACCCGGACGGGCATGCGTCGTGAGAGCGACTCAAGGTCGGAGACGATGTCCACCGTCTGCCCGCCGCGACCCAGAAGCAGATCGGCCAATCCGATCAGGCGGCCCTTTTGCAATTGGCCATAGATGGTGGTGATGGCATCGGGAGAAAGCCCGGTCGGCCGGTCCGACAAGCGGCGGAGAAGGTGCGAGACTGCGCCCACGCTGGCCGGTTCGGCCATCCCGCGGATGAACTCCGCATCGATGTGGAGGCCCAGTCCGGCGGGCGCGATAAGGGTCAGAGAGGCGACCTTTCCGGCCAGTGCCAGAGCCGTCGCCGGGACCGCCCCGAGCGAGTGAGCCACCACGTGTGGCAATTGCCCAGCAAAGATCTCGCGCACGACGGCGCTCAGGCCTAGGCCCAGATCATCAGGTGATTCCGCCTCGCGCGTCGTCTGACCGTGTCCCGGCAGATCCACTACAGCAACCCGCATCCCGGCTCGCGCAAGGCCCGAGGCAAGTGCAGCCCATGTGCTTCGGTCGCCGGCGTAGCCATGGACCAGGAGGACCGGTACGCCGGTTTCTGGACCTGAGGCAGCATAGGCAATGCCGTCGATCCGCATCTCGTCGCCGGCGTCCGCGGATGCATGCCCCTGGACATCGCGCAACTCAATCCGTCCCCGCCGACCCGTTCCTATGAGTGCGGACAGGTCGATGCCGGCGAGGCGCGCGGCTCGCCGGGCGACCGGAGTGACCCGCATCGGACCACCTCCGCCCGAGAGCGGCTCCTTCGCCGGTGGTGGTGGGTCGGCCGTGGCGATGCCAGATGCTTCCACGGCCACGGGGGAGGCGGGCGTGACCTCTTCCTTGTCGGAGTCGCCGCCCGTCCAATCCTCGGCGCCGCTGAGGTCTATTCGGGCGATCGGATCGCCTACGGTAACACGGTCACCAGGGCTCACCAGCGTCTCGGTCAAGGTTCCAGGACCAAGGGCCGGGAACTCCACTGCGGTCTTGTCCGTCTCGATCTCGATGAGCGGATCGCCTCGCTTGAAGCTCTGGCCCGGTTGAACGAGCCAGGCCGAGACGACGCCGTCCTCCATCGTCTCACCGAGGCGCGGCATGGTCAGAATGGTCATGCGACGAGCCTTTCCGCCGTCTCGCGCACCAGCGCCGTTGTCGGAACCGAGGCCGCCTCAAGTGCCACGGATACCGAGATCGGAATGTCCTCGCCCGCCACACGAACGACCGGGTCATGCAGGAAGTCGAAGCACTCCTCCGAGATGCGGGCCGAGAGTTCGGCCGCCACCCCGGCCGTCATGACACCTTCGGAGACGACCATGGCTCGGCCCACACGCTCGACCTCGGCCCGGATCGTGTCGAAGTCGAGCGGATTAAGGGTCCTCAAGTCGATCACCGTCGCCTCGATCCCGCGCGCTGCCAACTCCTCGGCTGCCTTGAGGGCATTATGAACTTGACGGGAATAGGTGACGATCACCAGGTCGTCGCCTTTGCGTCGGATCGCAGCCTTGCCCCAATCTGGCACGGGAGCGGAGAGGTCGACCTCTTCCTTGAGGGTGTAGAGGGCCTTGTGCTCAATGAAGACCACGGGGTCGGGCTGCCGCAATGCACCGCGCAGCAGGTGATAAGCGTCGGCCACCGTCGCAGGCATAGCGAGGCGCAGGCCGGGTGTGTGGAGGACATAGGCCTCAAGACTCTGGGAATGCTGGGCGCCCGCCGAACGGCCGGTGCCACCCTGGGTGCGCAACACCATGGGCACGCCGATCTGGCCTCCGAACATATAGCGGATCTTGGCGGCCTGGTTGCCCAGCTGATCCATCGTCATGCCAATGAAGTCGACGTACATCAGCTCTGCCACCGGCTTGAGCCCGGCCATTGCCGCACCCACGGCGGCGCCCACGATCGCGGCCTCGCTAATCGGCGTATCCATCAGGCGATCGGACCCGAACTCTTCGATCAGGCCCTTGGTCACGCCGTAAGCGCCGCCGTAGCGGCCGACTTCCTCGCCGATCACGAAGACGCGGTCGTCCTCGGCCATAGCATCGCGCAGCGCCTGCCTTAGCGCGTCCCGGTAGGTCATCTGGACCATGTTTATTACTCCCTTGCCAGAACGCGGTCGATGCGGGTCCGAACCGGTTCCGGCTCGGGTTCGTCGGGGCCGTAGACGTCGCGGAACATCGAGGCCAGCTGTGGCTCCTGGGAGGCCACGGCGAAGTCGATCGCGGCGTCCATCTCCCGCGCGATGTCGTTGTCGACGCCGTCGAGCTCGTCTTCCGTCACCCCAGCGCCGATCAGGGCCGCGCGGGCGTGAAGCACCGGGTCCTTTTGCCGGCCAAGCGCCTCTTCTTCTTCCTTGCGGTAGGGGCTCTTGTCCATGCGGGCGTGCCCGAAGAAGCGGTAGCAGTCGACAGCGAGGAAGCCCGGCTGACCGGTCCGGGCCGCATCCACGAGGTCCTGAGCCGTCTCGCGGACCTCAGTTACGTCGAGCCCGTCCACGGTCTCGCCGCGAAGACCGAAGGCTCGCGCCCTGAGGTGCAACTCATGCCCCTTGGTGGCCTGGTCGATCCGGGTGCCCATCCCGTACTGGTTGTTGATGCAGACGAAGAGCACGGGCAGATCCCAGAGCGCCGCCATGTTCATGCTCTCATAGAGAATGCCCTGCTGCATGGCTCCGTCGCCGAAGAAGGCGACCGAGATGTCGCCCTTGCCGGCGCGCTTCGACGCGATCCCCGCGCCCACCACGGCCGGGATGCCGCCACCCACGATGGCGTTCGCGCCCAAGTGTCCAAGCCCCATGTCCGCGATGTGCATAGAGCCGCCTTTGCCGTGGCAGTAGCCCGTCTCCTTGCCCCCGATCTCCGCCATCATGCGGTTGGGGTCAGCACCGCGGGCGAGGAAGATGCCGTGCCCTCGGTGGTGCGTCGTGAAGGTGTCGCCCTCCCGCATAGCGGCACAGACGCCCACGGCCGCGGACTCCTCGCCAATGGACAGGTGCAACATTGAGCCGGCGGATTGGCCCCGGACGAAGAGCTCGCCCACACGCTCCTCGAAGGTGCGGACACGTCGCATCTGCGTGTAGAGGGCCCGAAGGTCACTGTTGGGCCGTGGCGTCGCCTCGGGGGCCGCCTGCATGGCAGTCTGGGTCATGGAAGCTCTCACAGGATGCTGAGTTTCGTGGTGCGCGAAACGATCGCGACGGCCACGAGGATGATGACGCCCTTGACGATGTTCTGGACGTAGGTGTCGAGGCCCACGAGGTTCAGGCCGTTGTTGATCACGCCGATGAACAAGGCCCCGCAGAAGGTGCCGGCTACAGTAGCTGTGCCGGGCCGGAACATGGTCATGCCGATGAACACAGTGGCGAGGCCGTCGAGGAGGTAGCGCTCGCCCACGTTGGGCTGGCCGGAGCCGAGGCGCGCGGCCAGGAGCGCGCCGGCCACGACTGCGAAGAGCGACACGATCACCAGCGCGGCCATGCGATAGAAGGTGATGGGCAGGCCCGACAGCTCGGCGGCCTTGCGGTTGCCACCCACGGCGTAGATGTAGCGGCCGAAGACCGTGCGATCCATGACGAACCAGGCGACGAGAGCCGACCCCAGCATGAAGATAGCGAGTGTCGGGATGCCAAAGACGTTGCCTTGGCCGAGATCCAGATAGGATTGCGGCAGGCCGCCATAGATGGCGCGGCCGCCAGTCAGTAGGAAGTTGACGCCGAAGAGGATCGACCCGGTCGCGAGCGTCGCGATGAGCGACGGAATGCCCACCTTGGTCACGAGCAGACCATTGATGAGGCCCACTACGATCCCGGCCAACAGTCCCGCACCGATGGCTGCCGCCAGCGGCCAGTCCAGGGTAAGCAGCAGGGGGACCAGGATGCCCGACAGGCCGACGGTGTAGCCCACCGAAAGGTCGATTTCCTTGGCCGCGAAGCCGAAGGTCAGCCCACAGCCTACGATGGTCAGGATCGCGATCTGCTGAAAGATGTTCGACAGGTTCAAGGGCGTCAAGAACCGGTCCACAAACAGCGAGAAGCCCAGGAACATGAGCACGAGGACGCCGAGCGTCGAATAACGCTGGAGCCAATCGCCACGTCCCTTGGTCGGGCTAGCTGTGCCGCGAGCCGGGGCAGGGATGTCGGTATCGATGGTCATGCGGCCTCTCCCGAGATGGCAGCGATGAAGCGAGCCTCAGAGAACTCCGAGGCAGGAATGGGTGAACCAGGACAGCCGTGAACGAAGGGCACCGCGACGTCGCAGACCTGGGCGATTTCGATCAGATCGGAGGAGGCGATGATGATCCCCGCTCCACCTGCCGCGAGGCGCTGAATGTGGGCGTAGATCTCCTGTTTGGCGCCGATGTCGACACCTTCCGTCGGCTCGATGAAGATCAGGACGCGGTAGCGGTCACCGGCGCCGTAGAGCCACTTGCCGATGGAGACCTTCTGCTTGTTGCCCCCCGACAAGTTGCGGATGAGTTGGCCATCCCCAGGGGTCTTAATGTTGAGCAGGCGAATGATGCGCCCAGCTTCGGCCCGTTCGGCCCGACGCGACAGGATCCCGCCGCGTGCGGCCGTGTCGGCGTGGACCATGGACAGGTTCTCGAGCACCGATCCCGCGGCGCTCAGTGCGTTCTCCATGCGATGGTCCGGGACCAGGGCGACACCGCTGCGCTGCATAGCCCGGACGCCTCCACCATCGACGGGTCTCCCGGCCACCTCGATGCGGCCCGACGTCACGCCCTGTCGCGTGTAGAGCGATCGCGCGAAGCCGAAATGACCCGCGCTGGTCAGGCCGATCATTCCGACGACCTCGCCGGCGCGCAAGGTGAACTCCGGGACCGTAACTCCGCCAACCACCCAGTTCTGGACGCGAAGGACAGCAGCCCCAGCCGCGCGGGTCTGCGCTTGGGCCTTAACCGCCAGCCCCGCTGCGCCCTCACGCCGGAGCATGAGATCGACGAGTTGGGCTTCGGTCGCCTCCTTGGCCTGAAGCGTGGCGACATGCATGCCGTCACGGAGGACTGTGATGCGGTCCGAGAGGTCGCGTACCTCGGACAGGAAGTGACTGATGAGAACGACACCCACGCCGCGCTGAGGCAGGCTGCGGATGATGGACCAGAGCTGGCGCTTCTCACGGGCCTCCAGCGTCGCGGTGGGCTCATCGAGGATGAGCAGACGAATGTCGCCGCGCAGGGCGCGCACGATCTCGATAACCTTCTGATCGGCCATCGGTAGCTCGCCCACAGGGCGGTCCAGTGGAAGCGAAAGACCGGGGAACCAATGCCGGACTAGTTCCTCGGCGCGGCGTGCCAGGGCTCGCGACCGCAGGACACCTCCGGCGCTCCGGGGCTCGGCGCCCAGAAGGATGTTCTCGGCCCCGGTAAGGCCCGGCACCAAGCTCCCTTCCTGGCTTACGTGAGCAATTCCGTACCCCAAGGCAGCCCGAGGCGTATCGAGAGAGACCGGACGCCTGTCGACAGCAATCTGCCCGGAGGTGGGGCGCAGTGAGCCGCCCAAGACATTGACGAAGGTGGACTTGCCCGCCCCATTCTCGCCGATGAGGCCATGAACCTCGTCGAAGCGGAACTCGGCTGACACGTTGTTCAGCGCCCGGGTTCCTGGGAAGTCCATGATGATGTTTTCGAGAGTGCAGCTCATAGCGTCCTCCTCCGGCGGCGAAGGCCGCAGGCTCCAAGGAGAAGACACCCCCGCGCTCATTACGGAGCGCGGAGGCATGACCGCTCAGGTCACATGAAGTCCTGGCAGTTCTGCTTGGTCACCAAGGGCGCGTCCATGTAGACGGTGTTGGAGGGGATCACCTCCTCGCGCGGCTTGCCTTCAGCCACGATCTGGCGGATCCAATCGCCCACTTGCTCGCCCATGCCCTCGAAGGGTTGGCTTACAGTGGCGATCATCATGCTGTCGGGCTTGCAGACTTCTTCGATGGCTTGCGGATGCCCGTCGATGCCGATCACCTTGACATCCGTCAGGCCCGCGGCGTTGAGCACGTTAATAGCGGCTTGCGCGGGCTCATCCCAGGGAGCCCAGACGGCGTCGATGTCTTCGCCAAAGCGGGCCACGTAGTCCTGCATGGACGCGGTCGTGTCCTCGAAGAACGCCGTGTAGTCGATGTTGTGCTCTTCCAGCACCTCGACCCCTTGGTACTCCTGAAGAACATCTTCCATCACATCGCCCCGCTTGCGGGTGCCGTGGTGCTCGGCCATGCGGAAGAAGATGATCTTGCCCTCGCCCCCGAGCTCGTCGAGCAGGTAGGGCGAGACGTCGGAGGACATGGCCCAATTGTTGGTCGTCACGTCCACCATGACGCCAGGGATGAAACCTGAGTCCACAGAGAAGATCGGAATGCCGGCTTGAACGGCGGCATCGATGGCCGCGCGGCTCGCCCGAAGATCGGACATGGTGATGATGATCGCGTCCACTCCGCGCGAGGCGGCGTCCTGGAGGTTGGTCGCAGTCGCCTCGCCCGAGCCACCGGAATCGAGGAAGCTCACGTTCCAGTTCAGGCCTTGCTCAGCCAGCCAAGCCTCGAACCCCGCCCTGACGCGCTGCTCGGATTGGGCCGCGGCATTGGAATGAACCCAGGCGACCTCAAGGGCATCGTCCTGCGCCAGGACTGCCCCGGCCATGGTGCTGCCCGCGAGAAACAGGCCCGTGAAGAGTGCTCGTGTCATGTCGTTCCTCCCATGTTGTCCGGCCCAGCACCTGACAGGGTCCTCCACCCCGCCGCGTCCCTGTTCACAGCGGACCCACGGTGTCGTGCACGGCTGTAGGCTGCGCCCACTCAGTACAGTTGTCAAGCATAAAGACATTTGTAATCTGCTGGGGCTGCCGTGCGAAGGCGGATAGAGACGCCATGACCCTGACCAGTGGGAGTAAGACGATGGAGATCATCAGCGAGCGGCAACTGATGAGCCGGGCGGCCTGGCTTTATTACCTCGGAGGCTTGAACCAGGAGGAAACCTCGGCCCGGCTTGGCTTGACGCGAGCCCGGGTCAATAAGCTGCTCCAGCAGGCCCGCTCCGAGGGCATCGTGTCGGTGACCATCGACCATCGAGAGCTTGGCCTCCTGCCGATCGAGGATCGCCTGACACGCGCCTTCGGCCTGGAGCTCTGCATCTGTACGCCACCCATCGGCTTGCCGGATGGTCGAGTCGAGAGCGCCTTGGCGGAGTTTCCACGCCGAGCCGTCGGGGCGGCCGCCGCGCGCCTACTGCGTGACCGTTTGGCCGATAAACCCGATCTGGTCGTGGGTACCGGCTGGGGGCGCACGCTGGAGCAGATGACCCTGCACGTTGCTGGTCTTTCGGCTCCGCGTGCGCGGTTCGTCAGCCTGATGGGCTCACTCACCGCGAATTCGGCGTTCAATCCATTTGAAGTGGTGCAGGCCCTTGCTCGAAGCTCAGGCGGGCAGGGGTGGTTCCTGCCAGTCCCCTTCATCGCCGACAGTGTCGCGGACCGTGCAATCCTGATCTCCCAACGCACCGTAGCTGACGCGATGAGGATGGCCTGCGGAGCTGATATGGCGCTGATCTCGGTCGGCGAGCTGACCGAGGCTTCCCTTCTGCGACAACGCAACATGATCTCATCCAAAGAACTGGCCGAACTGCGCCGCGCCGGAGCGGTTGGTGATACCAATGGCATCTTCTTCGATGCCGAAGGACGCCCCGTGGATCATGACCTGAACCATCGGACGCTCGCCGTCCCGTTCGACGATCTCCGCCGAAGCTTTACCGTGATTCTTGCCGCCGGTATGGAGAAGGTCGATGCCACCTTTGCCTTACTTCAGAGTGGCATGGCCAAGGGCCTCGTCATTGATGGCGATACCGCGCTGAAGCTGACGAGCTTAATGGAGGAACCGGTCCGCCAAGCCGTGGGGCGCTAATTGCTGTGCCGGAGCATTGGCGTGCTTGCGATAAATGCAGTTCTGATTCGAACGGCGACCGTTGGGATGAAGCTTACATTGCGTAGAACGGATTGCCAGGATGCTGCCGGTGACGGCTGTAGGTAGAAAAGTCGATGAGGAGCCCAACTGTCGTTGTTCGAACTTGCGTAAGGCACCGGCCTTTCTTGGTTTATTGACCCGACAAAGCCGCTGATGGGCTGTGATCCGGCCCAGTTTCAAGCTATCGACAGCGAGACAAGCGAGTTCAGACCATGCAGCGGAATGCCTTTCCCCTTTATCTGGCTCTCGTGTTCCTTACCGGCTGCGGCGACGGAGGCGCTAGCCGTGCCGTAGTCCAAGGTGCTGGGCCGGACGACTTCGTGAAGCTGCGGGCTGGCCCCGGGCTTGGCTACAGCATCATCCTGGGTCTGCCTGACGGCACCTCGCTGGATCGCCGCGACTGTGTGACCGAACTGGGCCAACTCTGGTGCAGGGTCTCGCTTTCCGCCGCGCCGCGGGTCACGGGCTACGTCTCGGCCGACTACCTCTCGTCCCCCTGACCCGGAGTGGCCTTGTCACTGAAACTGCCCGGACAGGCGCAAGGCCCTGTCGGTCCGCCTGTTCATGGACACGTACTCCGGCCTCAACCAAGCGATGCTGAATGGCAGGCGGCGGGGTGCAGTGCCGCGACGACGCTGAGGCGTCAGTGCGTGTTCTCCGCCAGCCAGACCGCCCAGGAGGCGTGCGAGCCCGCAAAGGCGTTGACGTCCACGGGACCCGCGACGCCGGGGACGAGGCCCGTGCCCGAATACTGCCAGAACGTCCAGGGCTCGTCCGCGTAGGCATCGGACGGGTGCTGCGCTACCGACCGGAGCCAGGGCTGCGCGCCATCCAAGAGCCAGAGTTGGTTCTCGTGCCAGAAGTCGAGTGTCGTGTAGAGGATGGGCCGCTGGTCGTAGTGCCGCCCGACCGTGTTGAGGAAGGTCATCACCTCCGCCCGCACTGAGGCCGGGTCGGGACGGAACGGGCAGGTGCGGGACGCGGAGTTCCACTCGATGTCAAGCACGGGCGGCAGTGCGCCGCGCTCGCGGGGCACATGGGCGATGAACCAACGCGCCTGCTCGGCGGCCGAGCGGCAGAAGTAGTAGAAGTGATAGGCGCCCCGCGGCACTCCGGCGGCGGCGGCGCTGATCCAGTGCCCGGCAAAGGCGGGGTCGGCCCAGTCGGCGCCTTCGGTCGCCTTGATGAACGCAAAGCTCACCCCATGCGCGCGGGCGGTGTGCCAGTCTATGTCAGTCTGGTAGCGCGACACGTCCATGCCGTGGACCGGATGCATGGCGGGCGTGCGACCTGGCCAGACCACCGGGTGGGCGTCGCCGAAGCTAGGGCGGGCAACGGTCGCGAACGGCAGCGCCTGCGACGCAGGGGGCGTACTCACGGGCGGGTGGGTGACCGAGTGGCGGGCGACCATATGCCGGTTCCCGCAGCCCGCCAAAGCAGCAAGACCCATCAGCACGAGGCTCTTCGCCACGTGGCTCCACGTACGACTCATCGAGGGATCCCGCTCGTTTCTTATCGGCCTCAACGACCTTGTGCGGGGGCGAAGCGCTTCGGCTCAAGTCTCGGGGCAGGATCGAGGGGGCCAAGGACTGGCGCATGTGACCGAACTGCCCATTGGTGGCGCGGCTGCAACGGGCAGGATCGCACGACTCAGTGGGACGCTTCCGAGCCTCTCGGGCAAGACCATGGAGGCTGGCCTTGATAAATAGCAGGCCGCGGAAGAGCCGCCGCAAGGGGCCAGCGGCATTCGCTACCTGGGCATCAGGCCAAGTTCGGCAGCACAATCGTCCGCCTCACAGGAGGTCACGCGGGACCCTCTCGACCCATTCGCGGGCCCAGACCCGGGCGCCGTTCTCGAACACGTCCATCGTGCCGTCGAGCGTGAAGGCGCCGGCGTCCGAGCCCATCCGGGTCGTGGTCACGATCTGAATCCGCCACCCTTCGCGGCCCATTTCATAGGACTGCGAAAGGACGTAGCGAGCCGACAGCGGGTCGTCCGGGCGGATGGTCAACTCGCGCCGGAGGCTATGTGAGAGTGTGCTGTCGATCTCGTCGAAACGTAGCACCCCCTCGCCGAAGAGACCGCCCTCGCCCTCGGTGACGTAAGTGTAGTCACCCGTGAGGTGGTCGATGCGCGACCAGCGCGCGATGCGGCCAGGATCGACCTGCGTTGTGGGCGCATTAGTACCGTGTAGGGCCGGCGCGTACGGTTCGATGGCGTCCCCTCCCTCGCGGCAGGGTAGCCGCAGCACGCACCCAGCCGTGTCGAGGGTCAGCGTCGCGGGCGAGGGCGCGGGCCAAATGATGGGCCAGTAGCTCGTCGCGACCGAAAGGCGCACGCGGTGCCCCGGCGCGAAGCGGTGGCCACATGCGCTCAACGTGATCCGCACCGGCTCGGCCCGGCCCGGCACCAGTGGCTCGGGCGCGGTATGGCCGTGGCGGTGCGTGAGGTTCAACACTTGGTAGCTGACGCGCAGCACCTCGCCCGTGGGCAGCACGTCGCAGAGCCGCACCGCCACCTGCGCGACCGGCGCGTCCGACGCGATTAGAACTTCCAGCTCCGGCGCCCCGAGGATCTCCAGGGGGGCGTCGAGGG
Organism: Rubellimicrobium roseum; assembly: GCF_006152145.1. Classification (GTDB taxonomy): domain Bacteria; phylum Pseudomonadota; class Alphaproteobacteria; order Rhodobacterales; family Rhodobacteraceae; genus Rubellimicrobium; species Rubellimicrobium roseum. Next base: position 14,937 of record NZ_VDFV01000054.1, read on the forward strand.
GCGCGGTCTCGAAGACCAGCGCCCCGCCGTCGTCGAGTCGCTGGTCCGTCGGCATCTCGCCAGGGCAGCCGGTGGCCATCCATTCCCCCGCCGCCATGCCGTGCCACAGTGGCGAGCGGATCGACCGAGCGCCCGGGGCGGGGTCGGGCTCGCCACTTAGGGCACCGGCAGCGATGAGGTGCAACTCGCGGAGGGTCATCCGGGGGCTAGGCCAATCGGGTTCGCCCACCCAGCGGCCAGGCTGGTGTGGGCGGCTGCCATCAGGACGCACGGCGTCGTTGACGTAGGCGCGCAGCATCGGCTCCTCCATCACGCCCGTGTCGCGCCCCTTGAGCCAGTGGTCCCACCAGCGCAGCGCCTCTTGCAGAAAGCCGATCGCCGGGCCGGGCACGCCGTCCTGCGGATAGATGTGCCCCCAAGGACCAATAATTCCGCGCCGGGGCCCCTGGAGATTTGCAAGCAGCCGAGGCACGGCATTGGTGTAGCTGTCGGCCCAGCCGCCCACGGCCAGCACCGGACACTGGATCGCCGACCAGTCCTCCTGCACCGAGCCGTGACGCCAGTATTCGTCGTACCTTTGGTGCGAGGCCCAGATCGCGGGAAAGAACGGCAAGGCCTCCAGCCGGTCGAGCCAGGCCTTGCGCCAGCCCTCGCCGGCGACAGCCGGGTCCTGCGGGCGCGCCTGATAGGCCAGCATGATGCTGCCCCACCAGAGATTGTCGTTGAGCAGGCATCCGCCCATGAAGTGGATGTCGTCGCGGAAGCGGTCGTCGGTCGAATAGGCCGTGATGATGGCCTTGAGGGCCGGTGGGCGGCGGGCGGCGACCTGGAGGCTGTTGAAGCCGCCCCAGCTCTTGCCCATCATGCCCACGGCCCCCGAGCACCAGGGCTGGGCCGCGATCCAGGCGATCACGTCGAGCGCGTCCTCCTGCTCCTGCAGAAGGTATTCGTCCGCCAGGAGCCCCTCGGATTCGCCGGTGCCGCGCATGTCGACGCGGACGGCGGCGTAGCCGTTCGCCGCAAAGAAGCCGTGCATGGGCTCGTCGCGCCCGCGCGTCCCATCGCGCTTGCGGTAGGGGATGTACTCGAGCACGGCGGGGAAAGGTCGGCCCGCCAGCCCCTCCGGCAGCCAGAGCCTAGCGCTGAGTCGGCAGCCGTCCCGCAACGGGATCCAGACATGCTCGATGACTTCGGGCTGCATGAAAAGTCCTTCCGTAGGCAGGTAGGGTGGGGGACAGCGTCAGGGCGCGCGCTGCGCGAGCACGCCGTCAAGCCAGTCGCGGCGAAGCTCGGGGACCGAGGAAAGGAGCGCCCGAGTGTAGGCCGCTTGGGGCGCCGCAAAGAGCGAGGCGGTCGGCCCCTCCTCGACGATCCGGCCGGTCTGCATCACGACCGTCCGGTCGGCGAGGCGCCGCACCACCGAGAGGTCGTGCGTGATGAAGAGGTAGGTCATGCCAAGCTCGTCCTGAAGCTGCCGCAGAAGCCGCAGGATGTCCTCGGCGATCAGCGGGTCGAGCGCCGAGGTCACCTCGTCGCAGATCAGGAGGTCGGGCTCGGCGGCCAGCGCCCGGGCGATGCAGACGCGTTGCTTCTGCCCGCCCGAGAGAGCGCCCGGCAGGCGGTCCGCGAAGTCGGCAGAGAGGCCGATCCGCGCCAAAAGCCGAGCGACCTCCTCCCGCCGCGCCGCGCCACGTAGGCCACGATAGAAGGACAGCGGCCGCCCGATGGCATCACCCACGGTCTGGCGCGGATTGAGCGCCACGTCCGGGAGTTGGTAGATCATCTGGATCGCCTTCAAGCCGGCGATGTCACGGTCGCGGTAGCGGCCGGGCAGGGGCTGGCCCCGGAAGGCCACCGCGCCGCGCGCGGGCGGCAGCAGACCCGCGACAAGTCGGGCCAGCGTGGACTTGCCGGAGCCGGACTCGCCAACCACGGCCAGCGTCTCGCCGCGCCGCACCGCCAGCGACACGTCCTGGAGCACCAACCTGTCCCCGTAGCCCGCATCAATGTTCCGAAGGTCAAGGACCGTCTCGCCGGCATCGTGCCGCACGGCACCCGTGGGGGCGAGGGACTCCCTTCGCTCGGCCACCAGCCGGCGGGTGTAGTCCTCGCGCGGGGCCTCGAGGACCTGGGCGGTAGGGCCGCTCTCGACCTCGCGGCCATGGCGCAGCACCATCAGGCGGTCGGCCAGTTGAGCCACCACGGCGAGGTCGTGGGTGATGTAGAGCGCGCTGGTGCCATAGCGGCGGATCGTGTCGCGCAGGAGGGCTAACACCTCGACTTGGGTGGTGACGTCCAGCGCGGTCGTGGGTTCGTCGAGCACAAGGACGTCGGGCTTGCCCGACATCGCCATGGCCATCATCGCCCGCTGAAGCTGCCCGCCCGAAACCTGGTGCGGGAAGCGCCGGCCGAAGCTGTCCGGGTCTGGAAGCTGGAGCGCGCGGAACAGCTCCACCATCCAGGCCTGCGCCTCCCGCTCGGACATGAGGCCGTGCTGGAGGGGCGTCTCCAGGATCTGCCGCTCGAGACGCATGGCAGGGTTGAAAGCCGCGGCCGCGCTCTGGGCGACATAGGCGATGCGTGCGCCGCGCATGGCCTCGCGCGTGGAGCGAGGGCTCGCGGCGAGCTCGGTCCCCGCAAGCTCGATCCGGCCGCCGACGATGCGGCAGCCGCCCCGGCCGTAGCCCATCGCGGCGAGGCCGATGGTGGATTTGCCAGCCCCGGACTCTCCGATCAGGCCCAGGATCTCGCCGCGCGGCAGGTCGAGCGAGATGCCGTCCACCAGCACGGCACCGTTCGGCGCCTCGACCCGGAGATTGCTGATGGCCAGCACAGCGTCGCGAGGGGCGCTCATCGGTTCTCTCCCTGCACCGTCGTTCGTCCGGCCAGGAGCCAGTCCACGACAAGGTTGACTCCGATGGTCAAGAGCGCGATGGCCGCCGCAGGGAAGAGCGGCGCGTAGAGGCCGTAAAGAATGCCCTGCTGGTTGTCCCGCACCATGCCGCCCCAGTCTGCGAAGGGCGGCTGCACGCCTAGGCCGAGGTAGGACAGGCCCGCCACGAACAGGAAGGTGAAGCAGAAGCGCAGGCCGAACTCGGCCACCAGTGGGGGCGCGGCGTTGGGCAGGATCTCGCGCCCGATCATCCAGCCGATCCCCTCGCCCCGCAACCGCGCAACCTCTGCGAACTCCATCGCGTTGATCCCCTGCGCCACGATCCGCGACAAACGGAACACGCGGGTGGAGTCGAGGAGGCCGATGGTCACGATCAGCACCGGCAGGCTGGAGCCCAGGGCTTGGAGCACGACCAGGGCCGAGATCAGGACCGGCACGCTCATCACCGTGTCCACGGCGCGGGAGAGCACGGTGTCCACCGCCCCGCCCCGGATCGCGGCCAAGATGCCGAGCGGCACGCCGAGCGAAAAGGACAGCGTCACCGCCGCCAGCGACACGCCGATGGACATCCGCGCGCCAAAGAGCAGCCGCGAGAGCATGTCACGCCCGTTTTGGTCAAGGCCGAGCAGGTGGTCGGCCGAGGGCGGCGCGAACGGCGCGCCCACGGTCTCCTCCTGCCCGAAGGGGGCAAGCTCGGGCCCGAGCAGGAACATCCCGAGGTTAAGTGCGATCAGCGCCAGGCCGATCCAGGCCGTCGGGGGAACGGAACGCGGCGCGCGCGGGACCATGTTTCAGGCGTCCTTGGCGCGCGGATGGCGCAGCCGTGGGTTCAAAGCGATGGCCGCGATGTCTGCTGTCATGTTGAGGACCACATAAACGGCCGCGAAGACCATTGCCGCCGCTTGGACCATAGGCAGGTCGCGCTTCGAGACCGCGTCCACCATGAAGCGGCCGAGCCCGTTGTAGTTGAAGACGGCCTCGACCAGCACGACGCCGGTGATGAGATAGGCGATGTTGAAGGCCACGACGTTGACGATGGGCGCGGCCGCGTTCGGCACAGCGTGGCGCAGTACCACCCGTCCGTTGCGCAGTCCCTTGAGGTAAGCCATTTCGATGTAGGCCTGGTCCATCACGCCCAGCACGGCGGTCCGTGTCATCCGCATGATTTGGGCCACCGTGACCAGCGTCAGCACGATCATCGGCAGCGTCGTCGCCTGAAGCCAGGCCATGAGCCCCATACCTTCATAAGTGTTGGCCAAGCTCGGCAGCAGCCCTGTACGCACCGAGAGGACCAGGATGAGGAGGAGCCCTAGGAAGTATTCAGGCAGCGACACCGTCGCCAGCGCGATGACGTTGGCGCCCCGATCGAACAACGAGCCGCGCCGCATGGCCGACAGAATGCCCAGTGTCACCGCCAGCGGCACCGCCACGAGGGCGGCATAGGCGGCCAACGCCATGGTGTTGGCGAAGCGGGGCCAGAGCAGCTCGGCCACGGGCGCGCGGTTGGCGAGCGACTCCCCGAGGTCGCCTTGCAGGATGCCCGCGAGCCACCCCAGGTAGCGCAGCGGCGCGGGCTCGTTTAGGCCCAGCGACTCGCGCAGGGCCGCCAGCGACTCTGGGGTGGCGTTCTGGCCGAGGATCGCGGCGGCCACGTCGCCTGGCAGGATCTCCGTCCCAGCGAAAACCAGGAGCGAGACCAGCCAGAGCGTCAGCAGCCCCCAGGCGAGCCGCCCGAGGATCAGCCGAGACATCTTACCCCTCGAGCCAGATCTTCTCGGCCATGCGGGCGCCCATGAGGTTGAACATGGGATGCGGGGTCACCCCCTTCACCTGAGTCGAGACGGCATCGAGGTAATCGCCGAACATGGGGATCATGGCGCCACCTTCGTTGTGGAGGATCTCCTGAAGATGCCAGTAGATCTCGCGCCGGCGTTCCTCATCGAGAAGCGCCCGCGCTTCGACCAGAAGGCGGTCGAACTCCTCGTTCTTCCAGTGGGTGTCGTTCTGGGCCGAGGTGGACTGGTAGGCGATGGTCAGCATCTGGTCGGCGGTCGGACGTCCGCCCCAGTACGACATGCAGAACGGTACCTTCATCCAGACGCTGTCCCAGTAGCCGTCGGCGGGCTCGCGCTTCAGTTCCACATTGATGCCGGCCGGTGAAGCCGCGGTGCGGAAGATCGCTGCCGCGTCTACCGCGCCCGGGAAGGCCGCGTCGGAGGTGGAAAGCGTGACGTTCAGCGCATCCAGTCCGGCCGCCTTGAGGTAGAACTTTGCCTTCTCGGGGTCGTAGACACGCTGCGGCAGCTCGGTGTTGAAGAAACGGTCGGTGCTGGGGATCGGGTGGTCGTTGCCGAGTCGACCGTTGCCCAGCAGCGCCGTCTGAAGAAGCTGCTCGCGGTCGATGGCGTGCTTGATCGCGAGCCGTACATTGTTGTCCGCGAAGGGCGCCTGCGTGCAATCCATGAGGAAGGTGAAGTGCTGCCCGCCGGCCGATCGCACAATCCGAAGGTTAGGGTTCTGCCCGAGGAGGCCCACTGTCTTGAAGTCGAGGCTATTGATCGCCTGGACCTGCCCTGACATCAGCGCGTTGGTGCGCGCGGCGATGTCGTTGATGACGATGACCTCGACCGCGTCCACGTTGGCGCAGCCCGGCTTCCAGTAGGACTCGTTCCGCACGAAACGCGCCCGAACACCGGGCTCCATGCTTTCGAGCTTGAAAGGGCCGGTGCCGATCGGGTTCGACCAATCCTGGAAGCCTTCCGGCACGACGAGGAAGTGGTAGTCGGAGAGCACATAGGGAAGGTCGGCGTTGCCGCTCTCCAGCGTGATGCGAACCTCACTGTCCGAGACCTTGGCCACGTCCTTGAAAGCCGCCGCGATCGAGATGGCGGCTGAGCCAGTATTGCCACGATGGAGGTTTAGCGAGTAAACGATGTCGTCGGCCGTCAGTGTCTTGCCGTTGTGGAAAGTGACGCCCTGGCGCACCTTGAACGTCCACTCGGCAGCGCCCTCGGCGGCCTCCCAACTCTCGAACAGTTCGGGCTGGGCGCGGTTGTCGGCGTCGATCTCGACCAAACCGTTCATGACCATGTAGGCCTGGTTCACCGGCACCCAGTCGTTAAGCTTCCGGATGTCGAAGTCGTCGGTGGTCGAGCCGCCGCCGATGCCCATGACGAAGACGCCGCCCTTGCGGGGCGTCTCCTGCGCGAAAGCCGGCCGGCCAAGGAGGCCGGTGAGGCCGAGGGCCGAGGCGCCGGCGATTAGATGGCGACGGTTCATCACCAGGCTCTTGTGCGACATCATTTCCTAAACCCCCCTTGGCAGCCCTGTGCGTCCCGCCTCGCCCGGTCTGGCACAGATCCCGTCAGGGCAGCGAGTGGTGCAAACGATAGATTTGCATATCGGGGAGCCGCAAATGACTTTTCGTCATGGCCTCATGAGGGCCTGTCGTCCATCTTCGGGGCTCCGTCACGCTCTGCCGGTCAGCCGGAGTTGCTGGCGAGCAGCCAGTCGGCCACGCGGCGCGCGACCTGTGGCATGTGCCGCTCCTGGGGACGCAGCAGATAATAACCCCCGCGCCCCAAGAGGACATAAGGATGGGCCGGGACCAACTGCCCGGCCGCGAGGTCCTCCCCGACGAGCCAAGTCCACCCCATGGCCACGCCAACGCCCGAGCGGGCGGCTCGGATTGCCATGCCATAGTCATTGAGCTTCCAGCGGCGCGTGGTCTCGGGCAGACGCACGCCGGTCTCGGACAGCCAGTTGCCCCAGTCCGTCCATTCCTTCAGCGTTTCTTCCATGGCAAAGATGACCGGGCGGCTCTGCTCCACGAGTGGAGGCAGCGACGGTGCCCTGACCGGGACCATCTCCTCGCGGCCAAGCTGACCTAGGATCTGATCGGGCCGGGGGTGGACCAGGAAGGCGATTGCTAGGTCATACTCGTCACTTCGCACGAGGCCCCAGTTGTCGTCCATGAGGAGCTTCAACTCCAGTTCGGGGAACTCCGTGTTCAATCCGCCCAGACGTGGCATAAGCCAAAGTTCGCCCACGGCGCGTGAGCAGGCCAGCGTCAGCCGTCCCTGCACCCGCCGTCCTAGCGAGCGCTCGCCCAGGTTCGCCAGTGTGTCCAGGGCGCGACCGACCTCTTGCGCATACTCCTCCCCAATGCGGGTGAGCGCGACTCCCGAGGCGAGGCGCCTGAACAGCTCGACGCCGAGGTGTTCTTCCAGACGTTGAATGCGGCGGCTCACGCCGCTTTGCGTAAGTCCGAGGAGCGTGGCGGCGTCCGAAAAGCTGCCGCACCGGGCCACCATCTGAAAGGCAATTAGGGTCTTGAGTGATGGGACGTCGTCGAACTCCAACGCCGGTTTCTCCTCGACAACCCTGAGCGACCCCTCCAACGCTTCACCCCGTCCTGGTCGCGGCCTTGGTTTGCATGGTCGAGGCGCATTGGGCTTGCGTAGGTCGATGGCGTCAAGCGCCTGCTGCCTGCGGCGGTGTCAAAGCAACTTGGCTCGAGTAGGGCAGGGGGCTGCCTAGGTTCAGGACCCATTGATCTGCTCGCTCCCGCTGTGACGGTGTGATTCAAGCTCCCGGTCTGAGGGG
>NZ_VDFV01000055.1 GCF_006152145.1 Rubellimicrobium roseum
GAACCCATGGAGGCCATCGAAGGCGTTCTCGGAGGGTCGGCCAAGGACATGCTCGACCAGGTCGCCTGGTATGCCCGAGTTCTCAAAGAAGCCCGCCAGACCGAAGCCCGACAGGCGGCCTGACAAGGCGCCAGCCGGCCATCCCTGCACCCATCGAAATGTCACGTTGGCCGCTCGAGCGACGGCCCGCTCAAAGGAGCCCAATAATGCAACTTTCCTCACCTGTTCGAACCTACTTCGACGCCGAACAGCAGAACGACGCGGACACTCTGGCGGCCGCCTTCACGGACGACGCTGTCGTCCGGGATGAGGGCGCAGAGCACGTCGGACCTGCGGCCATTCGCGCCTGGTGGCAGGCGGCCAAAGCCAAGTACCGCCATGTCGCCGAGCCCATCGATGCGATCCCGGCGGACGGCCGGACCGTCGTGCGCGCCCGGGTCACTGGACAGTTCCCGGGCAGCCCGGCGACGCTAACGTTCTCGTTCATGCTGGCCGGCGACCGGATCGCCCGGCTGGAGATCGGGTGATGCAGGGCTTCCTTTCCCTCGCGGGCAAGCGCGCGCTCGTCACCTCCGGCACAAAGGGCGCCGGTGCGGCAACCGTGGAGCTCTTTCGCGAACTCGGGGCGCAGGTGCTGACCACGGCGCGCTCGCGGCCCGAAGCGATGCCCGAGGACCTCTTCGTTGCCGCCGACCTGACCACCCCTGAGGGCTGCGCGACTGTCGCCAATGCCGTGCGCGATCGGCTGGGGGGCGTCGACATCATGGTCCACATGCTCGGCGGCTCCTCCGCGCCGGGTGGGGGCTTCGCCGCCCTGTCGGAGGCCGAGTGGCGCACGGAGCTCGACCTCAACCTCTTCCCAGCCGTCCGGCTCGACCGCGCGCTCCTTCCAGCGATGATTGCGCAAGGCAGCGGGGTGGTCGCCCACGTCACCTCCATCCAGAGCCGGCTCCCGCTGCCCGAGGCGACCACCGCCTACGCGGCCGCCAAGGCCGCGCTCTCGACCTACAGCAAGGCCCTGTCGAAGGAGGTTGCTCCCCGGGGCGTCCGGGTGGTCCGCGTGTCGCCGGGTTGGATCGAGACCGAAGCCTCGGTCCGCTTGGCCGAGCGACTCGCCTTGGAGGCCGGAACCGACGCCGAGGGCGGGCGGAAGATCATCATGGATTCGCTCGGAGGCATCCCGCTCGGCCGAGCGGCCAAGCCGGCCGAGGTCGCCAACCTGCTGGCCTTTCTCGTCTCGGATCGTGCCGGCGCGATCACCGGCTCCGAGCACCTGATCGATGGCGGAACGGTCCCGACCGCCTGAAGACCAGTCACGAGCCAACCTTGCCCATCCTGCACTCACGTCGATGACCCTGGTGCGGGCGCTGCCGTCGCTCGCAGGCAATGGACGGAACGTGGTCCTGCCCGGCGAGCCCGGCGGCCCAGCCTGACCATGTCAGTTCGAGGGACGCATGCCCGCGCGTCCAAAGCAACCGCCGCCGTGTGCGGCAGACTCAAGAGGAGACCCGACAATGAACCTCAACCAAACCACCCTGCTCGCTGGCGGAGTGCTCGCGATGGGGCTGACCGGCGCAGCCGCAGCCCAGGCTGAACCGATCCGCAACGTCGTGATCGCGCACGGCGCGCTGGCGGACGGCTCCGGCTGGCGCAAGGTGCATGACCTCCTAACGGCGAAGGGCTTCGCGGTCACCGTCGTGCAGCCCCCGATGACCTCGCTTGAGGAGGATGTCAGGGCGACGCGACGCATCCTCGACATGCAGGACGGCCCCGCGATCCTGGTCGGCCACAGCTACGGCGGCATGATCGTCACCGAGGCAGGACGCGCCGACAACGTGGCCGGGATCGTCTATGTGGCCGCCTTCCAGCCAGATGAGGGCGAGACGCTGCTCGACTTGGCGGGCCGGATACCCGCCGCCACCACCGGCATCACCTCCACGACCGACGGGTTCCTCTACCTCGACCCGGAGGTGTTCGCCGCGGACTTCGCCGCCGACCTGCCAAAGGAGGAGGCGGAGTTCATGGCCCGCTCCCAGGTCTTCCCCGCGGCCGCAGCCTTCGAGACTCCGGTCGGGGAGCCCGCGTGGAGAGCGAAGCCAAGCTGGGCCCTGATCGCGACCGAGGACCGGGCGATCAATCCCGATCTGATGCGAACCATGGCTGAGCGGGCTGGCAGCACCATCGTTGAGGTGACCGCAAGCCACGCCGTCTTCGCCTCGCAGCCCGAGGCGGTCGCGAGTGTGATCGAGAACGCCGCCCTGGCGCTCGCCGATCAGGCTGTCGTGCAATAGCGCGTATGGCCCCCGGGGCACTGACCTCGGGGGCCATGTCGTTCCCGATCGGGGGCTGACATGCCGTCCGTCGTTGGGGGATCGGGAAGCGCGCCAAGGCCCACCCTTGTCTTCCACGCAGTCTGTGGCCCTTACAGGCTGCACCTATACGGCATTGATGTGTTCAACTTGGCTCTGTGCTCTCGGAAGCTGTCGCAGAGGCAGATTGGAACTCGTCCGGCGTGCTTGGAAGCGGATGGATACGGGTTCTTGCCTCTGTGCAAATCTGACATGGACCCGTGACCCTCTGTGTTTCTATTGCCCCTCGCGTGCCCGGCGGGCCAGGTCGTTGAGGGTGGTCACGGCTTCATCGAAGCGGTGCTCAGCCTCGGCGTTGCGCTGGAAGGCCACGAGCTGGACGAGGATCTCGCGCGGGGTGGGCGCCTGAGCAAAGAGGGCCATGACCTCTTCCATGAAGGCATCGAGCGGCAAGTAGGCCGCCCGGGTGGACTGGCCCGGCGTGAGCTCGGTCTGCACGGCGGGCGGCGCCAGCTCGATCACCTCGACGCGGCCCTTCAGCGCCTCGCGCAGGCTGACCGTGTAGCTGTGGACCGCCGCCTTGGTGGCCGAGTAGGTCGGCGCCGCGACCAGAGGCACGAAGGCCAGCCCGGAGGACACGTTGACGACCGCCGCGTCGGGCTGGCGCGAGAGATGCTCCACGAGGGCATCGGTCATGCGGATGGGCCCGAGCAGGTTCGCGGTGACCGTTTCCTCGGCATCGGACAGGTCTCGCGCCCGGTCGATCGCCTCATAACGCATGATGCCCGCGTTGTTGATGAGGACGTTGAGAGCGGGGTGCTCCGCCGTGATCCGCGCCGCGAAGGCCGCGATGTCCTGGGGGTCGGTGACGTCGAGCGTGGTGGCGTGGATGTTCGGCCGGCCGTCCGCTGTCTCGTCGAGAGCCTCCCGGCGGCGGCCGGTGACGATCACGGTGTTGCCCCGGTCGTGGAAGCGGCGGGCCAGCTCCCGCCCGATGCCCGAGCCGCCGCCGGTGATGAGGATAGTGTTGCCTGTCATGCGCATGGCCGTTCCTTTCGGGTTGATCCGCGCAGGAGATGCGGCATCCACTTTCCTTGCTGAAGTAGGCACCCAAAATATTCATACCCACCGAATGGAGAGCGTCGGATGCGCAAGGCTCTGGAGGATCCGCAGATCGAGGCGCGGCGGCGTGACCCGATCCCCACCGAGCTGGACCCCGCGATCGAGGCGCTGGTCCACGACATCATCGGCAAGGTGGCCGACCGCTGGACCATGCTCCTGCTTGAGGCGCTGGAAGAGCACGGCACCCTGCGCTTCACCCAGCTTGGCCGCGCGGTGGAACGCATCAGCCAGAAGATGCTGACCCAGACCCTGCGCCAGATGGAGGAGGATGGCCTCGTGCGCCGCACGGTCCACCCGGTGATCCCTCCGCACGTGGACTATGCCCTCACGCCCTTGGGCGAGAGCCTCAGCGCCGCCTTCTGCGGCGTGTGGATCTGGGTGGAGGCGCACCACGCCGAGATCCGGCAGGCCCGCGAGGCTTTTGCCTCGGCCAGGCATGGCTCGGGAAGGCCAAGGTCTGCGCAAGACTCCTGATAGGAACAATAGGGGTCTTGGACCGTATGTCCGGTTCAGCGGGCACGCCTGTTTCCTCGCCCTCACAAAGCTTGGTCCCTTCCAATCTTCCGGCTTCATAGAAGCGAACAGCGGGAAGGTTGAAGGCACACTTCAAGACGCCGTTCACCGCAGGCTTCGGCTGCGGGAATCACGGCGGTTTGGATTCATTGCTTCGCACACTGCCCGCTGACCTCACGGCACGAGGATCACAACTGCCGATACATCAGGCGGATACCGCATGCCGATCGCGCCAAGGTTGTTTCGCTTGCAGCGACAATCAGCTCTGACCTACGCTCTTCTCATCACGAGCATAAGAGGGCAGGCAGATGGACGACAGCATCTCGCGACCGGGACCCAGCCGACGACAGCTCTTGGGCATGATCGGCACCTTGGCCGGCAGCGCGGCCATGTACACCGCGATGACCAAACTCGGCCACGCGCAGGAGTCCTCCTACCGTGGACCCATCCAGCTCCAGGGGGACCCGAACGGCGCCACTGTGCTCGTTCTAGGGGCCGGCCTCGCCGGCATGACTGCCGCGCTCGAGTTGCGCAATGCCGGCTACAACGTCCAGATCCTGGAGTACCGCGAGAAGGCGGGTGGCCGGAACTGGTCGCTGCGACGCGGTGACACCTACACCGAGCTCGGCGGCTTCACCCAGAACATCCAGTTCGACGAGGGCCACTACTTCAACCCCGGTCCCTGGCGCATTCCCTACCATCACCATGCGGTGCTCGACTATTGCCGCCGCTTGGGCGTGCAGCTCGAGCCCTTCATCCAGGTCAACCACAACGCTTACCTGCACTCGACCAAGGCCTTTGACGGCAAGCCTCAGCGCTTCCGTCACATCATGAACGACTTTCACGGCCACGTGGCCGAGCTCCTCTCGAAGTCGGTGCAGCAGAACGCCCTCAACGCCGCCGCGACGCAGGAGGACACGGAGATCCTGCTTGAGGCGCTGCGGGAGTGGGGCGCTCTCGACGAGAACATGCGCTACGTGCAGAGCGAGCACACGAGTGAGTTCCGTGGCTTCGCCAAGGATCCGGGCGGCGGTCTCACCGCGGTTCCGGAGCCCTCGCAGCCCCTCGCGGCCAGCGACATCCTGAAGTCTGGTCTTTGGAGCCGGCTCGCCAACGGCAACCTTTACGAGTTCCAGATGCCCATGTTCCAGCCCGTGGGCGGCATGGACCAGATCGGCTTGGCCTTCCAGCGCGAGCTCCAGGACATCATCACCTTCAACGCCAAGGTGACGGAGCTGCGCCAGGACGAGAACGGCGTGACCGCGAGCTGGATCGACGCCCGCAACGGCGGCGAGACCCGCACGGCCACCGCCGACTGGTGTGTCTGCACCATCCCGTTCTCCGTCATGACCCAGATCCCGAACAACCTGTCTTCGGGCATGAACGCGGCCATCTCGGCGCTGCCCTATGCGGCCTCCGTGAAGTTCGGCCTTCAGATGAGCCGCCGCTTCTGGGAGGAGGACGAGGCGATCTTCGGCGGCATCACCTACACCGATCTGCCCATCTCGCTGATCAGCTATCCCTCGACCGGCTACAACCAAGGGGGCAAGGGCGTGCTCCTGGGCGGCTACTCTTGGGGAACCTACGCCTACGAGTTCACGGCCATGTCGCCCGAGGAGCGCGTGCGCCGCGCGGTGGAGTTCGGCGCCCAGATCCACCCGCAGTACAACGAGGCCTTCGAGACCGGTGCCTCTGTGGGCTGGCACCGCGTGCCCTGGACGCTGGGCTGCTACGGTGTCTGGACGGAGGAGACCCGCGCCGAGCATTACCGCACCGCCGCCGAGATCGACGGCCGCGTGGTGATGGCCGGCGAGCACATCTCCTACATTCCGGCCTGGATGGAGGGCGCAATCCTGTCGGCGCTCGATGCGACCACGCGCCTTCATCAGCGGGTGGTCAACGGATGAAGCCGGTCGGAACACGAGGAGCCAACCCTATGCCCCATCCCGCACGGATCACCCGCTTTGCTCTCGCGCTTGTTCTCGGCGGCGGTCTTGCGACCGGCCTTGTCGCTCAGGACAATGACCCCGATCCCGAGGATCTGGAGCAAGCGATCAACGAGGAGGCGCCGATCGTTGCCTTTGCCGACCCGGGCCGCTTCGTGGCCGAGGACGGCGAAGCCCTGTACAATTCTATCTGCGCGGGCTGCCATATGCCCGACGGCCAAGGTGCGGTTGGGGCCGGGGCCTATCCGGCGCTGGCGGGCAACCCGATGATCGAGTTCCCCGAGTACCCGGTCCAGGTGGTCATTCATGGTCAGAACGCCATGCCGGCCTTCGGCGGCTATCTGGACGACGCCCAGGTCGCGGCGGTGGTGAACTACATCCGGACCAATCTCGGCAACAGCTACACGGAGGATCCGGCCACGCCGGAGATGGCGAGCGAGACCCGTTGACCGGACGGGCCAGGGCCGCCCTGTGCTGGGTGGCCTGGCTCACCCAACCTTCATGCCACTCACGCCGCCGGTGTGCGGCGTTCCAAGGAGATCATCCCGCCATGCAAACTGCCTTCCTTCTCCCGCTTCTACTTGGCCTTCCCTTTGCCGTGTCCGCGCAGGAGATCACCCGCCATCCGATCCCGAACTCGGACTTCCCCATCCTGCGCGCCGTCGAGATCCCGCCCGAGGCCACGCTCGTGTATCTCAGCGGCACCGTGCCGTCCGCCACCGACGACGCAGCCGACCCGAACTCGGTCGAGGCCTACGGTGACACGACTGAGCAGACCCGCAACGTGCTCGAAAAGATCGATGCCACGCTCACCGAGCTTGGCCTGTCGATGTCGGACGTGGTTAAGATGCAGGTCTACCTGGTGGCCCCAGATGGCGAGGCGATGGACTTCGCGGGCTTCATGGAAGGGTACACCGAGTTCTTCGGCACCGAAGCACAGCCCAATCTTCCCACCCGGTCGGTCTTTGAGGTCGCAGGCCTCGCCAACCCAGGCTTCCTTGTCGAGATCGAGGTCGTCGCCGCCCGGATGTAAGACAGGCTCGGACTGGGCTGAGCACATGCTCAGCCCAGCTGCCGCCTGTAAGCGGTCAACTCTCGGTGGGTGCGGGGCCCCACAGCCACCAACAGTTGACCCTGAACCTGGGTCGACGACCACCACCGAAAGCTCCTGCGGCGATATCCTCGGGGCTTCCTGGGTATGCGGCTCCGGCGCGGATCGTTTCAGCTGGCCCCGCCGCCACACCAGGACTAGGACGATGTTCCGTTGCTGAATTGAACGCGAGCGCTGACATCGCAACGTTTGGGAGCGTGCTTGTCGATCATGCGAGCTACTCCCAGACTGTACTAGGGCTTGGGATTCGGGGTTTCGCAAACCTGCTAGGGGTGGGGTCGATCCGAAGATCGATCTGGATCCCGGAGCCTGGAAGTCGCCCCCGCGCCCTTCTCCGTCGAAAGACAGACAGAACGGCGGGGCGGCTGCACGCAGACCGCCTCCATTGGCTCGGGCACCCAGGAAGCGGGGATCGCAGCCGACACTGCGATCCCTCAGGCCAGTTCAGGACAGGGCGCGGTGGACGCCGGAAAGAACATCCTGAGTTCGCGCGCCCAGCCAGTGCGCGGCCGCGTCGAGGTCTCGCACGAGCGGGCGGTCGGTCGGTTCCACCGGGATCTGGGGCTTCGCCCGGAACGGGACGGCGGCGAGGTCGCCGAGAAGGCGGTCGAGGTGACGCGCGACGTCTGAGAGAGCGACCGCCTCCAACCCGGGCTCGACATGCAGCGTCTGGAGCGCCTCCAGGTTTGCCAGAGCACCGCGGATGTCGAGCAGGGTCAGCACGCGGGCGAGGGTGGGACCTTCGGTCTCGAGATACGCCGCGAGCCGCGCAAAGGCGATCGAGTGAACTTGGGCCCGCGTGCAGCTCGGGCAAGTGCAGCCCATCGCACCCCCGACATGCAGGGCGATGATCGACCCCGCCGTGGCGGAGCAGGGGCGGGCCGGGTGCCCTGGCTGGACGTGGGCGTCCGGGACGACTCTGTTGCGCAAAGCGCCTGGAGGATTCACCTCGTGAGCCTAGCAAGATAGCTGGGGTGCCATGAGCAGACCCCCACCTCCCGCCTACAAGACCCGGAACTGGCCCGCCTACAACGAGGCGCTCAAGCGCCGCGGGTCGCTGACGATCTGGTATGATCCCGAGATGTCCTGGGCGGCCGCGCCGACCGGCAAGCGCGGCCGGCAGCCGGTCTACAGTGATGCAGCGATCCAGGCTTGCCTGACGCTGAAGGTGCTCTTCGGCATGGCGCTCAGGCAGACAACCGGCTTTGTCGAGAGCCTGCTGCGCCTGACCGGGCTGGACTGGGCGGTGCCCGACTTCAGCACGCTCTGCCGTCGCCAGAAGACGTTGAAGGTCCACATCCCCTATCGGGGCTCGGAAGGCCCGCTGCACCTCCTGGTCGACAGCACCGGCATCAAGGTTGAAGGCGAAGGCGAGTGGAACGCCCGCAAGCATGGCGGGGCCAAACGCCGCGTTTGGCGCAAGATCCACCTCGGCATCGACGAGCAGACACTTGAGATCCGAGCCATCGAGGTCACCAGCAGCGATGTGGGCGACGCGCCCATGCTGCCCGGATTGCTTGACCAACTCCCCGCCAATCAGGACATCGCCAGCGTCACCGCTGACGGGGCTTACGACACCCGCAAGTGCCATGACGCCATTGCCGAGCGAGGCGCTGCGGCCATCATACCGCCCCGCAAGAACGCCAAACCATGGAAGCCCGACACCGCCGGGGCGCTCACGCGTAATGACGCCTTGCGCGCATCAAGACGCTTCGGCCGCACCATCTGGCGGCGATGGAGCGGCTACCACCGCCCCAGCCGCGCAGAGACAAAGATGCACTGCGTCAAACTCTTGGGCCAACGCCTCACCGCGCGCGACTTCGACCGTCAGGTCGCCGAGTTCCAGGTCCGTGCTGCCGTCCTGAACGGCTTCACGGCCCTCGGCCGACCCGTCACTGAAGTCGTGGGGTAAGTCTGTCCGGGAAAAGGGAAGGTCCGTACGTCAGGCGATTTGCGCAACAGAGCCCGCTCGATGCCATCGATTACGTCATCACCCACGAACTGTGCCACGGTGCCGTGCCGCATCATGGGCCAGCGTTCTATGAGCTCCTTGGGCGAGTGATGCCGGACTGGGAGCGAAGAAAGATCCGGCTGGAAACGATCCTAGCTTGAGCCAGGTTCGCCTAAGGATGTGCCCATTGACAGACGCCAACGGAGACTTCGGATTTCAGCCGACCGGGGGCAGTCCATCAGGTACCGCGGCCCCAGCCGCCACCGCCCGCTGTCTCGATCAGGACACGGTCCCCCGGAGATAGACCGACCCCACTGGCCATGCCGTGCGCCTCGTTCTCGCCTGCTGAGCCGGCTCGTTGGATCACGAGGCGGTTGCATCCGCCGTTCCGGCCGCCCGCAAGGCCCCAGACCGGCATACGAGTCCGACTGAGTCCGACTGACAGGACCGCATCGCCACGCATACGGTAGGCGACCGACAGGCCGCGCCCACCCGGATGGAGGCCATCTCCGCCCGCCTGCTCCGCGAGGGACCGTTGTTCGACCAGCACGCCGTAGCGCGCCTCGGCAATCTCGGCGGGGCAGTTGAAGGTGTCGCCATGCGAGGCGGAGAACATGGCAGACAAGCCGTCGCGGGTCGGGGTCGCGCCCCATCCGCCCATCTGCGGCTCCACCATTGTGAAGCGGCGGCCAGTGTCAGGGTGCAGGCCGGCGATCACCGTCCCGCCGATTGTGCCAAAGTGACCGGCCGGGAGTTTTTCGGGGAGTGCCTGGGCGAGGCACCGCCAAAGCATGTCGTAGAGGCGGATCCGGGTTTCGAAGTAGTAGCCTTGGGGGGCGGGGTCCCGGGCATGGAAGATCGTGCCCGGCCGGGTGATAACCTCGAGAGGCGCAAAGCTTCCCGAGTTGGCGAAGCGGCTCGGGTCGCAGAGCGCTTTGAAAATCATCTGGGCGGCGATGACCGAGCCGTCGCGGCTCAGGTTCATAGGCGCGTCGCGCTGACCGGGGTTTTCGGTCAGGTCCACGACGAATTGATCGGCCTCGACGGTAATGACCGCGCGCCAGACCGATCCGTCGTCCTGCTCCTCAGCAATCTCGTGGCGGCCGTGCGGCAGGGTGGCCAAGCCCGTCCGGGCTCGGGCTTCTCCCATGGACAGGGCGTCGGCGATCGCCGCGCGGAACGCCCCCTCGCCATAGCGCTCGGCCAAGCCTTTCAAGCGCTGCTCGGCCCGGCGGGCGGCCGCGACCTGGGCCCAGAGGTCGCCTTGCGCCACGTCCGGCTGGCGCGAGTTGGCAGCGACGATGGCCATGACGGGCTCGATGGGCGCGCCGTTTTCGAAGAGCCGCACGGCGGGGAGGCGCAGGCCTTCCTGCCAGATCTCCTGCGCGGTTGCGGACATGGAGCCCGGCACCATCCCGCCCACGTCGTTCCAGTGCGCGATACTTGCGGCCCAGGCGAGGAGCTGGCCCTCGTGGAAGACGGGAAGGGCCACGACGACATCGGAAAGATGCGTCACGCCCCCGTAGCTGGGATCATTGGTGACGAAGGCGTCGCCCTCGCGGATCGTGTCGCCGTGGATCTCGATGAGCCGTGCGACGGCCTTGTCGAGGACGCCGACAAAGGTCGGAATTCCGGCGCCGGAGCTGACAAGGCGTCCTTCGGCGTCGGTAATCCCGGTGCCCATGTCGAGCACCTCGTAGATGATTGGGCTCATCGCGGTGCGGCGGATGACGGCGAACATTTCGTCCGCCGCCGCCTCAAGCGCAGCCTGAACCACGGCCAAGGTGACGTGGTCAGTCATCTCACCAGAACAGCGTCGCGGGGAAGGCGCGATAGGATCTCGGGGCCATCCTCGGTTAGGATGACGATATCCTCGAGCCGGATTCCGAAGCGGCCGGGGATGTAGATGCCGGGCTCGATGGAGAAGACCATGCCGGATTCCAAGACCGTCTCCGAACTCTCGGTGATGTAGGGCGGCTCGTGGCCTTCAAGGCCCATTCCGTGTCCTGTCCGATGAACGAAGAACTCGCCGTAACCCGCCCGCGTGATGACGTCGCGCGCGGCGCGGTCCACCTCGCGCGCCCTTACGCCGGGCCGGGCGGCGGCGAGAGCGGCCTGCACTGCCTCTTCGACGACGGCATGAACCCGGGCGTAGTCGGCGGGAGGCTCACCCACCAGCGCCATGCGCGTGATGTCCGAGGAGAAGGCGCCCTTACGCGCGCCGATGTCGATGACGATGACGTCGCCTTCCTTCACCACGGTCTCGCCGGTGTGGTGGTGCGGATAAGCGCCATTCGCTCCTGTGCCGACGATGGTGAAGAGCGGCGCCGCACCGTGGTCCTTGAAGACTCCAACGGCCACGGCCGCGATCTCGGTTTCGGTCATGCTGGGACGGATCGCAGCCCAGACCGCCTGCATCGCCGCGTCGGCGATGGCGGCATTGCGGCGCAGCTCCTCGCGTTCGGCTTCGTCCTTGCGCATCCGGAGCTCACCCAAGCTGTCAGCCGCAAGGGCAGGGCGGGCCTGGGGCAGGGCGGCGAGGACGAGGAGCGCGAAGTCCGCGCGCATGGATTCGTCCACCGCCACGCGGCGCGCGGTCGTGGCGCGGAGCGCCCCCAGCGCCTCTTGGAGCGCGGCGTCGGGCCCGTCGGCGTCGGCCCAGGTCCACATGGGGATTTCCGACCGCGCCCGTGCGTCGGCGGCGTTCAGCGCGGGCATCAGGAACCCGGCTCTGTCCTGCGTCACCATGAGCAGGCAGGGCCGCTCGTCCGGGTGGGTGTGGAAGCCCACCACCCATTCCATGTTAGGGCCCGGTCCTAGGGCCATAAGATCCGTACCCGTGGCCGCCATCCGCTCGCGAAGAAGGGCGAGCTTCGCCTTCACGTCCATCCTCAACCCTCCCATCCATAGATCTCGCGCGCCCGCTCGGGGCTGAGGAGGCCATTCTTCACGTCCATCGCCACCCGCGCCCTGTCGCGCTTTCGCGGGTCACCGTAGCCGCCACCGTTGCCGGTAATGACTCGGATCACGTCGCCCGGCTTGGTGGCAAGGCCCGAGACGAAGGCGAAGCGCTGAGGCTCGCCTTCTTTGGGGCGGAACTCCACGAGGTTCGGCGAGCCATCACGGCCGCTCTCCATGCCCCAGGCAGGGAACTTCGATCGGGTGTAGCCGGCGGTCAGATATCCATTCTGGGCGCGGACTCGGTAGTCCATGACGATGCCACGCCCGCCCTCAAACTCGCCCTCGCCGCCGGGCGAGGTGTTGAGCGCCATTTGGTCCACCATGACGCCGTTCCTCGCCTCGTTGATCTCGGCGGGGCAGTTGTAGGTCTCGCCATGGAAGCCGCTGAAGATGGCGGAGTTGCCGTCCGCCCCGGCCCTCGCCCCCCAGCCACCGAGCTGCGGCTCGACGATGGTGTATTGCCGTCCCGTGTCCGGGTGGATGCCGCCAATGAAGGTGCCGCAGACCGAGGCAAAGTGGCCCGAAGCGAGGCGGTCGGGGATGTGCGGCGCCAGACAGCGCCACATGATGTCGTACACCCGAAGCTCGATTTCGTAGTAGAAGCCGATGGGGGCGGGCTCCCTGGCGTGAAAGACCGAGCCCTCGCGGGTCAGGAGGCGGATCGGGCGGAAGGAGCCCTCGTTGGCGGGCGAGTAAGGGTCGGTAAGCGACTTGAAGATCATCTGCGTCGAGACCATGACTCCGTCCCGCGTCGTGTTGACCGGCCCCGGGGACTGGTCGGGGTTATCGCGTAGGTCCACCTCGAACACGTCGTCCGTGATGGTGATCTTCACGTTGAACACCGAGCCGTCGTCCTGCTCCTCCGAAAGCTCGAAGGTCCCCTTCGGCAACGTCGCCATGGCCTTGCGCGAGACCTGCTCGCCGTAGTCCATGAAGTTTCTCATCGCCTCCTGGAACGTCGTCACACCGTACTTGCGCGCGATCTCTTCCAGCCGCCGCGCCCCGACGCGGACCGAGGCGATGGCCGCCCAGACGTCGCCCTCAAGCACGTCGGGCATCCGGCTGTTCACCTTCACGATCTCGAAGACCGGCTGGATCGGTTTACCCTCAGAGATGATCTTGATGGCGGGCAGGCGCAGCCCTTCTTGGAAGATCTCCTTGGCCTCGCCGGTCAGCGACCCGGGCGCCATTCCGCCCACATCCGAGTTATGGGCGATGTTGGCGGTCCAGGCGATCATCGTGCCATCCACGAAGACCGGCATGGCGACGATGATGTCGTTGAGGTGCGTGACGCCACCGTAATAGGGGTCGTTCGTGCAGAATACGTCGCCGGGGCGAATATCCTTAGGATCCTGCCGCGCGATGATGACCTTCACGGCCTTGTCGAGCACGCCGATGAAGGCCGGAATTCCTGCGCCCGAGCAGGCGATCTCGCCCCGGTGGTCGAGGATGCCGGTCCCCATGTCCAGGACCTCGTAGATGATCGAGGACATGGCAGTGTTGCGCATGGCCGCGAACATCTCGTCAGCGGCGGCCTGGAGGCTGTTCTGGATGATCTCCTGGGTGATCGGGTCGGTCATGGCTCCCTCTCAGTCCTGAAGCGCGATGCGGATGTTGCCGTAGCCGTCCACCCGGACCTCGTTGCCGGGATGCACGACGATGGTGGTGCCGGGGTCCTCAACGATCGCAGGGCCCACGAAGGTCATGCCGGGCGCGAGCCGCGTCCCGTCGTAGATCGACGCCTCGTGAATGCCCTCAAGCGCGTAGTCCACGGGCCGGTGCCCCTTCAGGGCCGAGGAGGCGTCCACGGGACCGAGTGGGCGTTCTTTCAGTTGCAGCTTTCCCACCTCGGCGCGCGCAATGACGTGCAGGCCCACCATCTCGACCGGCGCATTCAGGCGATAGGTGTATTCGCGCTCGTAGGCAGTGTGAAAGTCGCTGGCAATGCGGTGGAGGTCCGCGTCGGTGACGGGATCGGAACTCAGGGGCACCTCGACCGTGTGCTCCTGGTTCTGGTAGCGGAACTTGCCGAAGCGGGCGAAGACAACCTTCTTCCTCTCGATCCCTTCGGCCGAGAATTGGGCGCGGGCGGAGTCCTCGACAGCCGTGAAGGCAGTCTCGATCCCCTCCGCCGCACCCGGCTCCAGGGTGCCGAGCCGCGTCACGAAGTAGTCGCGCCGCAGGTCCGACATCATCATCCCCCAGGCTGAGAAGACCGAGGCGCCGAAGGGCACGATCACCTCTCGGACACCGAGCTCCTGCGCCAGCGCTACAGCGTGCATTGCGCCGCCGCCACCGAAGGCGACCAGCGTGAAGTCCCGCGGGTCGTGGCCCCGGTTCAGCGACACGAGCTTGAGCGCGTTCACCATGTTGTTGTTGGCGATGCGGATGATGCCGCGCGCGGCCTCGGTGGGGTCGAGGCCCAGCTTCTCACCGACCCGGGTGATGGCGGCCTCGGTCGCCGCCATGTCGGCCACCACCTCGCCGCCGCAGAAGTACTCGCGGTTGATGCGGCCGAGCCAGAGGTTCGCGTCGGTCGTCGTCGCCTGGGTTCCGCCGCGCCCGTAGGCCGCAGGGCCCGGCATGGCGCCGGCCGACTGTGGTCCGACATGGAGCTTGCCGAAGTCGTCTACCCAGGCGATGGACCCGCCGCCGTTGCCGATCTCCACGAGGTCCACGACCGGGACCATGATCGGATAGCCCGCCGACTTGCGGTCGCGCTCGATCCAGTAGTCCGTCATGATCCGCACCTGGCCGTCGAGGACCAGCGAGCACTTCGCAGTGGTCCCCCCGATATCGAGTGCGAGGATGTCAGGGATGCCCAGGACGCGCCCTAGCTCCGCCGCGCCCCAGAAGCCCGAGGCGGGTCCGCTCTCGACCATGGTGATCGGGATGCGGGCGGTGGCGTCCAGGCTGTCCACCCCGCAATTCGACTGCATGATGTAGGGCGCTTGGCGCAGCCCCCGTTCCTTTAGCCCCCGGTCGAGGCCGCGCAGGTACTTCTCGGCGACCGGCTGGACGTAGGCGGAAAGGACGGCGGTGCTGGTCCTCTCGTATTCCCGCCACTCTCGCGCGATCTGGTGCGAGGCCACGGCCGGGACGCCGGGCCAGAGACGGCGCAACTCCTCCAGCACGGCCTCCTCATGGGTCGGATTGGCGTAGGAGTGGAGAAAAGAGATGGCGACCGCCTCCACGCCCTCGGCTTGGAACTCGGCGACGATGCTGGGCAGGTCCGAGAGGTCAAGTGACTGGAGCTCTTCGCCCCGGTAGCTCATCCGCTCGTTCAGCTCGCGCCGCAGGTAGCGAGGCACAAAGGGCTTGGGCTTCTCGTAGAACAGGTTGAAGAAGTCGGGCCGGTTGCCGCGTGCGATCTCCAGCGTGTCGCGGAATCCCTTGGTGGTGATGAGGCCCACCCGCACGCCCTTCCGTTCGGTCAGGGCATTGATGACGACCGTGGTGCCATGGGCGAAGAAGGCCACGGCGGCAGGATCGATTCTTGCCTTGTCCATCACGTTGAGCACGCCGCGCTCGAAGTCGGGGGGCGTAGTGTCGGATTTGGCGGTGCGGATGGAGGTGTGCCCGTCCGCGTCGATCTCGAATGCCACGAGGTCGGTAAAGGTACCGCCAACGTCCGTGGCTACACGTAGCGTCCCGGTCATTGGGCCGCTCCTTTCGTCAGATGGTAATGAAGAAGGAAGACTGCCGCCGCTGGCAGCCGCAGCGCTTCGGCCTGCCGGAGACGCTCCGGCGTGAAATAGCCGGAGCCGGCGAGGCAATTGACGGTGCCCAGCACCTCGCCTTTCACGATGGCGGGGATGTTGATGACCGACTCGCAGCCGAGTGATCGGATCAGCTCATGGTCGGAAAAGACGTCGGCAATCTCCTCGATGGAGTTGGCAACGAAAGTTCGCTTTTCCTCGATGACCGTCCGACTCCAGTGCGTCGGGTTCATCGGCTTGCGGCCGGAGACGGGGTAGGGACCCGGCATGTTCGTGTAGATGCGCTCGGCCTCGCGCGTGACGGGGTCTGAGGTCATCAGGGTGACGAGCTTGGCGCCTGTGACCTCCTCGGCCATCCGTCCAAGGGCGGCAAGGGCGGTCATCGGCTGGTTCTCGGGCGATGCGAGGGCGCTGGCGATCGGATCGGTCACGAGCGGCCTCCGAGACGTTCCCGCATGGCAAATTCCTCCGGTGTGACAACGGGTACGGCGCTGATAAGCGACCGCGTGTAAGAATGGGACGGGGCGGAGAAGATGGTCTCGGTCGGGCCGATCTCGACCATGCGTCCCTTCTGGAACACGGCTACGCGGGTTGCGATGTTGCGCACCACGGCGAGGTCGTGGGTGATGAAGAGATAGGTGAGGTTGCGCTTCGTCCGGAGCTCGTCGAGGAGCCGGAGCACCTGCGCCTGCACCAGCACATCGAGCGCCGAGGTCGGCTCATCCAGCACGACGAGACGGCTTTCGCAGGCCAGCGCCCGGGCGATGGCGACGCGCTGCCGCTGCCCACCCGAGAGCGCGGCAGGTGCCCGGGTGGCATAGCTTGGGTCGAGCCCCACATCTCCGAGCAACTCTTCCACCCGGGCTCGGCGCTTCCTCGGCTCGCCGATCCCGTGAACGTCGAGCGCGAGGCGCAGGCTCGCCGCGACCGACCGGCGCGGATTAAGCGCCGAGGCGGGGTTCTGCTGGACGAGCTGGATTGCCTGCCGATGGGCGAGCGTGCGCTGGGCGGGTAGGGGTTCGCCCTCGAAGGTGATCTCGCCAGAGGTGGGCGGGTAAAGTCCCAAGACGACGTTTGCCAGCGTCGACTTGCCTGACCCGCTCTCGCCCACGATGGCCATGCATTCGCCCTCGGCCACCTCAAGCGTGACATCGCTCAGCGCCTGCACCCGGTGCTGGCCCGTCTCGAACGTCTTGGAAAGGCTCCGCAGCACCAGGATCATGTCCGGTCCCCATGGACGACAAGAGGCGCCAAGAAGCTGGGGTCGCGCTCGGGGATGCGGGGCAAGCCGCCGCCGGTGAGGTTGGGCTGCGCCGCCATTAGAGCGCGGGTGTAAGGGTGACCCGGGTGCTCGAAGACGGCGCGCGTGGGGCCCTCTTCAACGATCCGCCCGCGGTAGATGACATAGACCCGGTCTGCGAACTCCCGCACGACGCCCAAGTTGTGCGAGATGAAGAGCACCGAGGTCCCGTGATCGTCCACCAGAGTGCGCATGAGGTCGAGCGTCTGCGCCTGCACTGTCACATCCAGCGCCGTCCCGGGCTCGTCCGCGAGGAGCAGCGACGGCCGGTTCGCCAGCGCCATGGCGATCATCACCCGCTGGTTCATGCCGCCCGAGAGCTGGAAAGGATAGCTGTCGAGCACCCGCGCGGGATCGTGGATGGCGACCTCTTCGAGAAGGCCCGTCGCGGTGGCGCGGGCTTTGGTGTCCGAGATGCCGGGCGTGGCACGGGCCAGCACCTCGCGGAACTGCCCACCGATGCGGAAAACCGGGTTGAGCGAGGAGGTAGGGTCCTGAAAGATCATGGAGATGTCGCGACCACGCAGCGCCCGCCTCTCGCGGGCCGACATGCCGGACAGGTTCCGCCCCTGGAATTCCACCCGCCCGCCAATCCGCGCGCCCGACTGGTCCTGCAAGAGACCCAAGACGATGCGCGCCGTTACCGATTTGCCGGACCCGGACTCGCCCACCAGCGCCACGCGCTCGCCTCTGGCGATACTCAGCGAAATGCCGTGCAGCACCTCGACTGGCCCCGACCAGAGCCGGAAGGAGAGCGTCAGGTCCCGGATCGCCAGTACGCTCATCGGTCTGCTCCCAGGATGTCGCGCAAGCCGTCCCCCACGAGGTTGAAGCCGAATACGGCGAGGAGGATCGCCAAGCCCGGAAACACCGAAAGCCACCAGCTGTCGGGCAGGTAATCGGCCCCCTCGGCGACCATGGAACCCAGGTCAGGCGTCGGCGGCTGGACCCCCAGGCCCAGGAAGGAGAGCGATGAGACGATCAGGATCACGAAGCCCATGTCGAGCGTCATCTTGGTGAGGATCGCCGGGACGCAGTTGGGCAGGATCTCGCGGAACATCACGTGAGCGCGGGAGGCTCCAATCACTTCGGCGGCCAGCACGTAGCCTTCGACCTTTTCCCCGCGCGCGATGTTGTAGACGAGCCGCGTGTACCAGGGCCACCACATCGCCGTGACGGCGAGCATCCCATTCATCAATGTGGGCTCCAGCACCCCCATGATCGAGAGCGCGAGGACGAGCGGCGGGATCGACAGGAACACATCGGTGACCCGCATGATGATGTATTCCCAGCGCCTGCCCAGATAGCCCGCTATGAGGCCTAGGGTGACGCCAACGGGCACCGAGATGGCGAGCACCGCGACGCCCAAGATTAGTGAGATTCGGTAGGCGTAGAGGATGCGGGTGAAAAGGTCCCGGCCCACGAGGTCGGTCCCCATGATATAGGTCGCGTCCGGCGGTTTGTTGAAGTTGACGAAGTCCACGACCGCGCCCTGATGCTCGGGGAAGGGGGCGATGACGTCGGCCAAAGCGGCAGCCAGGACGATCAGCGCCACGAGCAGCGTCCCGGCGATGGTCAGCGGGTTGGAGGCCAGGATGGAAAGCGCCCGTCTCATGCCCGTCCTCCCGGCGCATGGCTGATGCGAGGGTTCAGAAGCGTGGTCAGCAGGTCTACGACGATGTTCACGAGGATGAAGAGCGCAGCGATAATGAGGACCGTGCCCACGATGGCGTTCAGGTCCTTGCGCAGGATCACCTGCACCCCGTAGCGCGACAGCCCCGGCCAGCCGAAAACGGCCTCGACCAGGAAGGCATTGCCGAGCATCGCCGCGAAATCGAGCCCGATGATGGTGAGTGACGGAATCAATGAGGGCTTAAAGGCGTAGCGCCGGGCGATCCGCCCCGCTGGGAAGCCATAGGCCTCAGCCATCTCGATATATGGCCGCTCATAGGTCTCGATCATGTTGGCACGGGTGAGCCGCGCGGCCTGCCCAATTCCCGACAACGCAAGCGCGAAGGCCGGTAGGACGAGATGATGCCAAGCACTCCCGAAGGCTGCCCAATTTCCTTGGAACGCGGTGTCGGCGGTCAGAAAACCTGTGATGTGGCGGAGGTCATCGTACTGTTCGTCGATGCGCCCTGCCACGGGGAACCAGCCCAGATAGTAGGAGAAGGCCAACATCAGCACGACTGCCCAGACGAAACCCGGGGCCGAGACGCCGAGAAGCGAGACGACGCGCACGAGGTGGTCCGGCCACCGGCCCCGGTGTCGCGCTGCGAGGATGCCGAGCGGGAGACCGAGGCCCACCATCATCACGCCGGCCACAAGGATGAGTTCCAGCGTAGCCGGCAGAAATTCAGCCACGTCCACTGCCACTGGGCGGTTGGTGTAGAGCGAAACGCCGAGATCCCCGCGCAGGAGGTCCCGCATATAGGCGAGGTATTGAACGACGATGGGCTCGTCGAGCCGCAACTCCTCGCGCAGGCTGGCAACCTGCTCGGCCGTGGCGTTCGGCCCTAGCGCCACGCGCGCTGGATCGCCCGGAATCACGCGGGCAATGGCGAAGATCAGGATGGACACGCCGACCAGCACGAGGAGGGACGTGCCGGTCCGTCGAAGGGTCTGACTCAGGACGTTGCGCATAGGCCCGGCCGGGAAGGGGCCGGGACCTTTGCAGAGGTCCCGGCGGTTCGAGTGCTCACTCAGTCATTTCCATGAGACGGAAGGTGAAGCCCATTGTGTCGAGCGCGAAGGCCTTAGAGGGGTCCTCCAGCGCCGACACATGGACCCGTGGGCTCGCTCCAAAAACCGAGTTGCGATCAAAGCCGTAGATCGTGGGCGCGAGAGCCATCAGCCGATCGTTGAGTTCCAGATAGGCGGCCTCGCGCTCCTCCTGGGTGGCGGCGGTGCGACCTGCATCGAGCAGCCGGTCCACTTCGGGGTCGTTGAGGTACTCTGGGGACTGCCAAGTGCCCGCAACCGACGAATGATACATCGGATAGAGCAGCGTATCGGGGTCCCCGGTCACGGCGTTCGCGAAGATCTGGCTAATATGTGGCGTGGTCTCGGGACTGACCACCTGTTCGGTGAACAGGACCCATGGCACGCGCACAATTTCGGTGTTGAAGCCGAGCTCGGAGAAATTTTGTTGCATCAGCAGTGCGAAACGTTCCTCGACCGGCACCTCGGCAACCCAGCTCAGCTCGATGGTGTAGTCGGCCGGGTTGTACTGGCACTGGGCAAGATGCTCGCGCGCTGCGTCCATGTCGCGGGCAAGAGCCCCATTCTCGCGAGGCTTGGAGCCAAGCATCCCGACCGGGATCGCACCCGTGGATGGCACGCCCCCGGCCACCTCTGGGGTGATTTGGGTGATGGCAATAGCAGTCGCATAGTCGAAGGCAGAGGCCAGCGCGAGACGGCAGTTCACGTCGTCAAGCGGCGGCTTTTGGGTATTCATCTTGATGTAAAAGGCTCCAGTCCCCGACTCTTGGAGAAAATGCGCCCCGTCGTTGGACATAGACTTGAGGACCTCAGGTGGCAGCCATTGCGAAGTGATATCGTGCTCGCTCTGCGCGAGGAGCGCGCGGACCGTCGCGGCCTCAAGTCCGTAACGTAGCCGCACCTCGTCGGGAGCGGCCTCAGGCACTCCTAGGAAGTAGTCAGAGTTCTTGGCGAAGACCGTCTCCTCCTGCGGATTGTGACTCTGGACGATGTAGGCACCGCTCCCGGCGTCATTTGCCGAGAGATAGCCCTGCCCCCAGTCGCCCATTTCTCCTTCGCCCTCGCCAAGATTCGCCATCACAGTGGCCTTGTCGACAACAGGCAGCCGCACCAGCGAGGCGATGAATGGGGCGTAGGGCTCGGTCAGCGTAACCCTCACTGTCCGGGGATCGACGGCTTCGGCCGACTCCACGATCTCAAATAGGAAAGAGAGCCCCTGGCCAAGCGCCTTCATCCGGTCGATGGAGAAGACCACGTCCTCGGCCGTCAGAGGGTTGCCGCTATGGAATTTCACGTCATCGCGGAGCGTGAAGGTGTAGACGTTGCCGTCGGCCGTCCACTCCGTTGCCAGATGCGGCACATGGCCGGGCTCTCCTTGCGCTGGCAGGACCAGCGTGTCGTAGGCGTTGAACATCAGGATGGAGTCGGCGTAGTCCGACGCCTTCGCGGGATCGAGCTCACCCACCGCCACCTCGTCGAGCCGCAGCACAGTCTGCGCGCTGGCCGCGAGGGCAGTGGTGGAGAGGAAGGCCGACAGCAGCAGGGCCTTCAGGGGTGACTTCGGTCCAAATGGCATGACGTTTGTCCCTGTTGGTGGTCGCTCGTGGATGCCGCGTCAGGCGTCCCTGTCGCGGGTCGTTTCGCCAAAGACGTCCATCGTGCAGGCATGAAGGATCGTCGTCGGCTCATTCGTGTGGTTCCAGGTCGAATGAACGCGTGTTGAAGCGAAATGGAGTGAGTCACCGGCTTCGAGGCGGAAGACATGCCCCTCGATCTCTACCGTCAACGCCCCCGACAGGATGAAGAACAGCTCCTCTCCCTCATGGCTGATGGGCTCACTCCGAAGGCCGGGTGCCTCGTGGATCAGCACGGCCCGGATCTGGTTGCCAGGGAACGTCGAGCTGATCCGCTCATAAGTCATGTGGTTCGGATCAATCCCGTACACCGGGCGGGCACCATGCCGCGTCACCGTCTCGGGGCCGGGTGGCTGGGCGAAGAGTAGGCTCGGGTCGATGCCGAGGACCCTTGCAATCGCCGTGAGCGAGGAGAGGGATGGGGCCGCAATGCCCCGCTCTACCTGGCTGATGAAACCGGCGGTCAGGCCCGCTTCCTTGGCGACGGCTTGTAAGGTGAGGCCGAGCACCTTTCGGCGCTCACGGATGCGAGCCCCCAAAGGAGCCACGTCATCGGGTGAAGGTTGGATGATCTCCAGCAAGTCCACGGCCCGGCGAGCAATCTTTTTAGTGCTACTAAACCTGGACCCTGCTGATCTCCTCCGGCGCGGTCAAGGGTTTTTAGCCAAGCTTAAACTCTATGAGGCCCGTCTCTTCGCTCCTTGGCGGCCGGACCTCTCACTCTTACTCGCCTGATGCTGGTAATCTGCCCTTGGCTGTACTCCAATCCTGTCAGGGTGGGGTTGGCCTGTTCGGACCAGATCAAGCTTGTCGTTGATGAGAGATTTGAGGTTTAGCAGGCGTTGTTGCGCAACTCGAGTTGAGGCCGAGTTCGCCCCTTTCCCCTCGAGGTCAGGCGACGCGCG
>NZ_VDFV01000056.1 GCF_006152145.1 Rubellimicrobium roseum
CCCCGGAACAGCCAGCCGGGTGGCCCAGACCCGGGGAGCAGGTCATAGCCGCCCCAAGCCCCTACGCGAGCACCCGCCATGAGATTGTGCAACAACGCCGATACCAGACGTGGACGTGGTATTGGCCTCAGATGATCCGCACCTGCGTACCTACCGGCACGAGGTCGAAAAGCTGGGTGATATGCTCGTTATAGAGGCCAACGCAGCCGTCCGAGGACGGGCGCCCGATCTTGCGCGTGTCGTGGGTGCCGTGGATGCGGTAGTACTGCCAAGAGAGGTACAAGGCATAGGGCCCGAGCGGATTTAGGGGATCGTTGCCCGGCACCACGGCCGGCCACTCCGGAAACCGCTCGCGCATAGACGGGGTGGGCGTCCAGGTCGGGGCGACCTTCTTCTCGACCACCTCGGTGTAGCCACGTCGCGTCAGGTCCTCGCTGGCTGGCACGGAGGTCGGGTAAACGTGGTAGTCCGATCCGCCGGCACTCCAATAGTGCAGCGACGTGGAGGTGGTGTCGGCGAGGATGGCTCCCGCACCCAGGCTCCCGAAGTGGTCGCGCCAGTCATGGGGCACGAAGCCCGAGACGTTGCGGCTCGGGGTTTCCTGCGCGCGCAGCAGCGCGGGCGCGGCGAGGCCCGCAACGAGGGTTCCAGCCCTCAACAGAATACTCCGGCGGGTCTTGTCTCGGCTCATGTTGTTCTCCTGCTCGGCGGCCGTGTCGGTCCGGCCTTGGATCATGCTCGATTCTGCAAGGATGTGTCTCGACCGACCTGACCTCTGGCAAAGCCGGACGGACGGACGGCGCGGGACTACCGTATGCAGGGCCTCTGAATGGCCGTCGAAGCTTAAGCCAACCTTAAGGGACTGCGTCATGATCTGGGCACAGGATCTGCCGGCCGCCACGCCGTCCGCCCACCGCCAGATGGATCACGATCGCCACCAAGCCGTAGAGCCAAGGACCACGAAGGAGATGAATGCCATGGACTACACGATCAACCGCGTCTTCCCGAATGCCAACATCGAGGAGGTCGATGCCCGCGTGCGAAGCGCGGTGGCCGCGCAGGGCTTTGGCGTTCTTACCGAGATCGACGTGGCAGCCACGATGAGGACGAAGATCAACTAGGAGGCGCCCTACCGCATTCTGGGGGCCTGCAACCCTACTATGGCCTTCCGTGCCCTTGGCGCAGAGCCTCGGGTCGGGGCCATGCTGCCCTGCAATGTGATCCTGCGCGCGATGGAGGGCGGGTTCGAGGTGAGCGCCATCGACCCCGTGGCCTCGATGATGGCGATCGAGAACGAGGACCTGACAAGCGCGGCCGGAGAGGTGCGCGACATGCTCCGGCAGGCCCTGGAGGCCGCGTAGCCCTCCTGAGCTCCAAGAGTGACGTCAGCGGACGACGCTCGGCCGCTGGCGACCTGAGATCAGCTTGCCAAGCTCGTCTGGAGATCCGGCATGGCCTGACCGCTGCGCCCTGAGAGGCAGGGCAGGACGATTTCGGCCAGAAGGCCCCCGCCCTCGGCCGGGCCCAGAGCAAGACGTCCGCCCAGACGCTCCACGGCCAGATCCACGATGGCGAGACCCAAGCCGCTGCCTGTGCCCTGGGCCTGTCGACCTCGCACGAAGCGGCGCGTGACCAGGGCCACCTCATCCGCCGGAATGCCCGGGCCATGGTCTCGCACCCGGATGGCGCAGCGCCGGCCCTCCTCGACGGGCTGCATGGTCAGGGCCACCTCGGAGCCGTGCGGTGCGGCCGCAAAGGCGTTCTCCAGCAGATTGCGGACGGCAATCCCGAGGAGTAGAGGACGGCTGCATTGCAGGACACAGCTCTCCTTCAGGTCGGCATGGAGCGCGAGGCCTTTGACCCGCGCGAGGGACGCGAGATCCTCCACCACGCCGGCCAGATGAGACGCAATGCTGCCCGGATGCTCGTCAGCTTCTTTCACTTCGGCCTCGACAGCCGCCATGTCGAGGAGTTGGCGGACCATGCGGTCGGTGCGATCCACTGCCTTCTGGATCTGTACGAGCGCCCAGTCTTTGGTGGCGGGATCGGGGGACATGGCCGCGACCTGCGCCTGTGTCTTGAGGCCGGAGAGTGGCGTCTTGAGTTCGTGGGCGGCGAAGGCCGTGAAGGTGCGCTCGCTCTCGCGCGCGGAGGCGACGCGGGTCATGAGGCCGTTCAGGCCTTCGATCAGGGGCTGCACCTCGCTGGCCGCATGTTCGTCGGGCAAGGGGGTCAGGTCGGAGGCCGACCGGCTGGAGAGCACGCGGGCCACCCGGTCCAGGGGCGCCAAACCCTGCCCGAGGCTGATCCAGATCAGTCCTACAAGGGCCGGGAGCACGAGCCCAGCGGGCAGCACCAAGGCGGTGATGATGCTGCCCACCAGGTTCTCTCGCATCGCCATGGTGTCGGCTACCATGACCCGGATGCCGAGGTCGGGGTCCTCGGCGGTGTAGACGCGCCAGGCTTGCCCATCGACCTCGCTGGTGCTGAATCCGGACGAGCTGGAGCTGAGACGACCGTCGGGAGCCCCTTCTGACTGACCAAGCAGACCGCCCTCGACCGACCAGATCTGGCAGGAGAGACGATGCTCGTAATCGGCCGCAGTCGCGAAGGTCGTCTCCTTTCCACCCCCCTCCACCACCCCGGCCGCGGCCTCGAGATCGATGCTGTTGTCAGCGACGAGCGAGGCCACCATCCGGGCGGCCTCCGAGAGGCGGGTGTCAAGGACGCGCTCGACATGCGCCTCGGTCCGGGCCCGCGTCCAGAGCACGGCCGAGGCCCAGACGGTGCCGGTGGCCAGGACTAGGATGAGGAACAGTCGCAGGCGCATGGACATCAGACGATCTTCCTCAGGACCTCGGGGGCGAGACGGTATCCCGCGCCACGCACCGTCTCGATGAAGCCGGCCCTGAGCTTGGCTCGCAGCCGGTGGATGTGGACCTCGACCGTGTTGCTCTCCACGCCCTCCTGCCAGCCATAGAGGCGCTCCTCGAGGGCGGACTTGCCCAGCACCGCCCCCGGACGCTCCAGAAGGGCCCGCAGGACCGCGAACTCCTTGGGCGAGAAGGTCTGCACCTCGCCGTCGATCTCGCCCTCCATCTTGGCAGGATCAAGCAGGAGGCCATTCCAAGATATGCGGCCATCAGCCCGGCCTTCCGCACGCCGCAGGATGGCGCGCAGGCGGGCGGCGAGCTCCTCGAGGTCGAAGGGCTTGCCAAGGTAGTCGTCGGCGCCGCCGTCGAGACCCGCCACTCGGTCGTGCGGGCGGTCGCGGGCGGTCAGCATCAGCACCGGCAAGGTCGAGCCCCGGGCGCGGAGCCTAGCCAAGAGGTCGAGCCCTGAACCGTCGGGCAGCATGAAGTCGAGCACCACTCCAGAGAACCCGCCCGCCTCGAGCGCCGCCTCGCCCTCGGCCCGCGTGGCGACCGCCTCAGAGGTGAAGCCGGCGAGCGAGAGGCCCGCCACGAGGCCATCCCGCAGGACGTCGTCGTCCTCGACGATCAGGATGCGCATGATGAGACCTCAGGGGCAGTGACACGGGCAAGGCGTCCTGCCCGGCTTTCCTTAAACCTGGCTTAAGGCCGGGGCCGAAAGACGCGGCGTGTTCGTGCGGGACCGCTCGCGGTTACGCAACCCCGAAGCCACAAGGAAACCTGCTTCATGTCGTCCCATTCCAAGGTCGTGTTGGGCCTCGCCGCCCTGAGCCTGGTGGCTGCCTGTGCCCAGCCGGAGCCGGCCGAAACCCCCGACCTTGTCGCTTTCGACGTGCCCCCTGAACCCGCCTCACGGGCGCTCACCCCGGAGAAGCGGGCCATGTACGGGCCCGTTCAGCACGGGGATGCCCTGATCCCGGCGGTGAATCCCCAGTACCTGACCAAGGAAAAGATCCGCCAAGAGGTGGACTACTGGACCAATGAGCCCCCAGGCACCATCGTCGTCGACCCGTATGCCCGCTACCTTTAATTCATCCTCGAGGGCAGCCGGGCCATGCGCTACGCCGTGGCCGTCGGTGATCAGGGCCGCGGCTTCTCGGGCGAGGGGATCGTCCCCTATGCCCGCGTGTAGCCGCGGTGGACGCCCACGTCGAACATGCTGTCCGAGAACCCGGAGCTCTACGGGCCGCACCGCAACGGCATGCCGGGCGGCCCCGAGAATCCGCTCGGCGCCCGCGCCCTCTACATACACCAGGACGGCGAGGACACGCTTTACCGCATCCATGACACACCGCAGCAGTGGTCGATTGGGGAGGCCACCTCGGTCGGATGCATGCGGCTCTTCCAGCTGGACATCATCGATCTTCACCAGCGGCTGGAGGGCAACACGCGCGTGGTGGTGCTCTCGGCCGAGGAAGGTAGGGAAGGCATGCGAAGCCCGAATGCGCTGATCGATCCGCTGCCAGAAATGGGTGGGTCGGTCACGGAGGCCGGGGCGTCGGTCGCCAGCCTGGGCGAGCCGGACACCGGGGGCGGACCCGAGCTGGGGCTCTGGTAGGCACGCAGCCAGGCAGGCGGGCTGGCCTTCGGCCGGCTTGCCGCCGCGCGGGACGGGCAACAGACAGGCCGCAGCCCTGCGTGAGGAACGTCCTTGGGTCCACTTGATATATTCAAGTATTATAATATTTATGCGCCTGTGATCGGAGGCCGACCCAAGCAGCCAGCCTTGGGCCACCCCAACGCTCTTGAACCGCTACGGCCTTCGACGGCCACACCTCCTCTCGAAGGGATCCCGCCCGTGACCCCCACCGACGTCACGCTCTTTGCCTCACTCGTCGGCGGCACGCTGATCGGCCTCTCGGCCGTGCTGCTCATGGCCTTCCTGGGCCGCATCGCCGGCATCAGCGGCATCGGGGTCCGCCTGCTGCCGCCTTACCTCGATTCCAACACCCGCGGGCGCGTGGCCTTCATCCTGGGCCTGATCGCCGCTCCGTCGGCCTGGCTCCTCGCGACTGGCGTCCAGCCGCAGGTGACGCTGGAGTCGAGCGCCCCGCTCCTCCTCTTCGCCGGCCTGCTCGTGGGCTTCGGCTCGGTCTGGGGGGCAGGCTGCACCTCCGGCCACGGCGTCTGCGGGCTCTCGCGACTGTCAGCCCGGTCGTTCGTCGCGGTCGGCACATTCATGACCACGGCCATCGTGACCGTCTTCTTCGCCCGCCACGTCTTCTGAGGCCTGCCATGTCCATTCACGTGCAGTTCTTCCTTGGCCTCCTGTTCGGACTCGGCCTCGTCGTCGCGGGCATGTCCGACCCAGCCAAGGTCCTGAACTTCCTCGACCTCGCTGCCATTCCGTCGGGCACTTGGGACCCGAGCCTCGCCTTCGTGCTTCTGGCCGCCACGGCCGTGACGTTCGTAGGCTACCGCCTGGTGCTGCGCCGGCCGAAGCCCGTATTCGACACGCAGTTCCACCTGCCGCACAAGACCCGGATCGAGGCGCCGGTGATCGTGGGCCCTGCGATCTTCGGCATCGGCTGGGGTCTGGTCGGTCTCTGCCCCGGACCGGCCTTCACCGCACTTGGCACCGGCCGTCCGGAGGCTCTGCTGTTCGTCACTGCCATGCTCTTGGGCATGGTCGCCGCCCGGCTCCTCGCCTTGCGGCAGATCAATGCCTTTCCCGTGCGGGCCTGAGAGGCTCGCGGCCACGTCCTCCTTTCTTTCCAGCAACGGAGATCCTGCCATGCAACCGCTTCCCTTCACCCCCGATCTGTCCGTGCAGCCTGACGTCGAGGGCTTCTTCGACGAGGCCACCAACACGATCAGCTACATCGTCAAGGACCCGAACTCGGACGCCTGCGCCATCATCGACTCGGTGATGGACATCGACTACGCCGCCGGGCGGATCACCTACGACCACGCAGATGCGCTGATTGCCCGCGTCAAGGAGCGCGGCCTCCGGCTCGAGTGGCTCATCGAGACTCATGTCCACGCCGATCACCTGTCGGCCGCGCCTTACATCCAGCAGCATCTGGGAGGGAAGATCGGGATCGGGTCCAAGATCAAGGTCGTCCAGGACACCTTCGGCAAGATCTTCAACGAAGGGACCGAGTTCCAGCGCGATGGCAGTCAGTTCGACCGGCTCTTTGACGACGGCGACAGCTACCGCATCGGCAGCCTGACGGCCCATGCCCTTGACACGCCGGGGCATACGCCGGCCTGCATGACGCATGTGGTGGGCGACGCGGCCTTTGTGGGCGACACGCTCTTCATGCCCGACGGCGGCACGGCGCGCGCGGACTTCCCCGGCGGCGACGCGGGGGTACTCTACGACTCGATCCAGCGGGTGCTCGCCCTTCCCGACGAGACGCGGCTCTTCATGTGCCACGACTACGCCCCGAACGGGCGCGACATCCAGTGGGAGACCACCGTGGGCGAGGAAAAGGCCCACAACGTCCATGTCGGGCAGGGCAAGAGCAGGGAAGAGTTTGTCCGCCTGCGTCAGGAGCGCGACAAGACGCTCGCCATGCCCAAGCTCATCATCCCCTCGCTTCAGGTGAACATGCGCGCGGGCGAGGTGCCCACCGACAATTCGGGGCGGCCCATGCTCAAGGTGCCGATTAACGGGCTCTAAGGCCGCGGCTCCTCTCTCACGCCCATCGAAGGAACATCATCATGCAGCTCAAGACTTTCGACGAGCGGCTCTCGATCGGCGGGCAGATTGCCCCCGAGGACCTGGCCGAGCTCAAGGCTCGGGGCTTCCGTTCCATCATCTGCAACCGCCCCGACGACGAGGACTACGGCCAGCCCTCGTTCGCCAAGATCGCCGAGGCGGCCCGGGCCCACGGACTGGAAACCCGTCACATTCCGGTCTCTGGCCGGCCGGGGGAAGTCCAGGCGACCGCGTTCGCCCGTGCCCTCGATGAGCTGCCCGGCCCCGTCTTTGCCTACTGCCGGTCGGGCGGCCGCGCCGGGGCGCTGGCCGCAATGACCGGCCGCTAAGCTCGACGACCTTGCCGGCTCCGGCCTTCTAGGCGCGGAGCCGGCCGATCACCGGGGCCGGTCTGCCCGGTGCTCTTCACGCCTTCAGGCCTCCCAAGGACACCACCATGAGCCCCCGATCCCTTGCCCGTTATCTGCCCATTCTCGACTGGGGCCGTCGTTATGACCGGCAGGCGCTGTCGAGCGACCTCCTCGCGGCGATGATCGTCACGATCATGCTGGTGCCGCAGTCGCTGGCCTACGCCATGCTCGCGGTCTTGCCGCCTGAAACGGGGATCTACGCCTCCATTGCGCCGATCGTGCTCTACGCTGTCTTTGGCACGAGCCGGGCGCTGGCGGTCGGCCCGGTCGCGGTGGTCTCGCTGATGACGGCGGCTGCCATTGGGACGGTGGCCGAGCAGGGGACGGCGGGCTACGTCGCGGCCGCCCTGACCCTCGCTCTCCTGTCCGGGGCCTTCCTGGTCCTGATGGGCGTGCTCCGCCTGGGGTTCCTCGCGAACTTCCTGTCGCATCCGGTCATCGCGGGCTTCATCACCGCCTCGGGGCTGCTGATCGCCATCAGCCAGCTCAAGCACCTCCTGGGCATCCCCGCGAGGGGTGACACCTTGCCCGAGATGGTCGCGTCGCTGAGCGAGCATGTCGGCGAGGCCAACCTATGGACCCTGGCGATCGGCGCCACCGCCACGGCGTTCCTTCTCTGGGTGCGCACGGGGCTGAAGCCAGCGCTCCTTCGGCTGGGGCTTTCGGCGGGCGCCGCCGGCGTCGTCACCAAGGCGGGTCCCGTCGCGGCCGTGGTCGCGACGACACTCCTTGCCTGGGCCCTGGGCCTCTCGGAGCGGGGCGTCAGTATCGTGGGCGAGGTGCCCCAGGGCCTCCCGCCGCTCACGATGCCACCGCTCTCCCTCGACCTCGTCACCGCGCTCGCCGTCCCCGCGCTCCTCATCTCCGTCATCGGCTTCGTCGAGTCCGTCTCCGTAGCCCAGACGCTCGCCGCCAAGAAGCGCCAGCGCATCGTTCCCGACCAGGAGCTGATCGGACTGGGTGCCGCCAACATCGGTGCATCCTTCACTGGAGGCATGCCCGTCACGGGCGGCTTCGCCCGCTCGGTCGTCAACTTCGACGCGGGCGCCGAGACGCCGGCTGCCGGGGCCTTCACCGCCATCGGTCTCCTCGTCGCGGCCCTAGCCCTGACGCCACTCCTCTTCTTCCTGCCGCAGGCCACCCTGGCCGCCACCATCATCGTCGCTGTCCTGAGCCTCGTGGACCTCGGCATCCTGCGCCGCGCTTGGGCCTACTCCAAGGCCGACTTCGCCGCCGTGGCTGTGACAATCCTGCTCACGCTCGGGTTCGGGGTCGAAGCCGGCGTGACGGCGGGGGTGCTGCTGTCGCTGGCCCTGTACCTCTACAAGGCCTCGCGTCCCCACATCGCCGAGGTGGGCTGCGTCCCCGGCACGGAGCACTTCCGCAACATCCGCCGCCACCAGGTGGAGACAGATCCCGCCATCCTGTCGGTGCGCATCGACGAGAGCCTCACCTTCTTTAACGCCCGCGTCCTCGAAGACTGGATCCTGAGCCGCATCGCGGGCTCGCCGGTACGGCACGTGGTCCTGATGGCCTCGGCCGTGAACGAGATCGACTTCAGCGGCCTCGAGACCCTGGAGGAGCTCAACCATCGCCTCAAGGACGCCGGCATCGCCCTGCACCTCTCGGAGGTGAAAGGCCCTGTGATGGACCGACTGGAACGGACGACCTTCCTCCGGGATCTCACCGGCCGCGTCTTCCTGTCCCACTTCGACGCCATGCGCGCTCTCGGGCGCAAATCCGGCCGAAGCCGCCGCCGAATGACGGCGCGGGACTGGCCATCCGATCGAAACCAAGGAAAGCCTCATGCTGAGCAAGACCAGTCCATCCCGAGGCCCCGGCAGCCCCCGCGTGATCGCGGCCTATGAGCCCGACAGCGGCAGCATCGAATACATCGTCGTCGACGAGGCCACGAAGCAGGCGGCCCTCATCGACCCCGTGCTCGATTTCGACCCCAGGCACGCGCGGACCTCCACGAAAAGCGCGCAGTGGGCCTTGGACACGCTCAAGGTCGAGGGGCTGGCCCTGGCTTGGATCCTCGACACCCACCCGCATGCCGACCACCTCATGGCCTCGGCCTGGCTGAAGGAGCAGACGGGCGCGCCCACGGTGATCGGGGAGAGGATACGCGACATCGCGAAGCTCTGGCGCAAGATCTACAACCTGGACGACGAGTTCGAGTCCGAACGCACCTTTGACCGCCACGTGTCCGAGAGTGAGACGTTGCGCTTGGGTGATCTGGAGATCCGCGTGATGCTCTCGCCCGGTCACACGCTCGGCTCGGTCACCTATGTCGTGGACGACGCGGCGTTCGTTCATGACACCTTCATGCAGCCCGATGCCGGCACCACCCGGGCCGGCTTCCCTGGCGGCTCGGCGCGAGAGCTCTACCGCTCGCTCCAGGTGATTCCGGCGATGCCTGACGACACCCGCGTCTTCGTGGGCCACGACTACGGTACCGAGAAGCGCAAGGAGCCCGCCTGGGAGGCCACGGTCAGGGAGCACCGTGAGCACAATAAACACGTCGGCGGTGGCGTGAGCGAGGAAGAGTTCGTCCACGTCCGCGAGGCGCGGGACGCCACGCTCGACTTGCCCGACCGGATGCTCCATGCCCTTCAGGTCAACTTTCGGGGCGGGCGGCTGCCCGAGCCGGAAGACGATGGGCAGCGCTATCTCAAGATCCCGGTGAACAGATTCTGAGCAAGCAATACGGGCCGCTGTCGATAGGAGCAGCCATGACCAAACGCGAGAGCGCCAAGACCGACGAGGCCCCGATGAGCGACGAGTCCGACAATACCGACGGCACGGATGCGCCTGCCGGACGTCTTGGCGGAGCCGATCTCGACCGCATGGCGGCCAACGCCAGCCAGGCGGCCGACTTCCTCAAGTCTTTGGGCCACGAGCAGCGGCTCATGATCCTGTGCCATCTTGCCTCCGGCGAGAAGTCCGTGGGCGAGCTCGAGGAGGTCCTGGGGGCGCGACAGGCGGCCGTATCGCAGCAGCTCGCCCGCCTGCGTCACGAAGGGATGGTGACGACCCGGCGCGAGGGCAAGACGATCTACTACGGCCTAGGCGACGAGAGATCCAAACGAATGATCGGGCTTCTCTACGACATATTCTGCAAGACAGAGTGATCCCGGTTCGCGTGACTGCTTCCAATGGCAGCGGCTTAGAGCTGGTCTCAAAACGACGCTCATGGGTGCATAGGGGGCCGATGAAGCCCCTTGTCTCTGACGATCTCTGGGCGGCGGTGGCGCCGCTTCTTCCACCTCGCAAGCCGCGCCCGAAGGGCGGGCGCAAGCCGCTGGACGACCGTACGCTGCTGTCCGGCATCTTGTTCGTGCTGAAGTCCGGCATTCCTTGGCGCATGCTGCCTCAGGAGCTTGGCTTCGGTTCGGGCGTGAGCTGCTGGCGACGGCTGGGAGAGTGGCAGGCTGCCGGAGTCTGGGATCGGCTGCATGCCGAGATGTTGCGGCGGCTGCACGAGGCCGGACGGATCGACTGGAGCCGAGCCTGCCTCGACAGCGCCAGCGTGCCAGCCCAAAAGGGGACGAGGCGACGTGCCCGAGCCCGGTGGACCGGGGCAAGGCGGGCTGCAAGCGTCATCTTGTGACGGACCGCAACGGAGTGCCGCTGGGTCTGTTTCTCAGACCAGCCAATCTTCATGACAGCATGGGGCTGGTGCCTACGCTGGACGCGATCCCGCCCGTGCGGGGTCGCCAAGGCCGCCCGCGTCGGCGTCCAGGCAAGCTGCAAGCCGACAAGGGATACGACTACGTCCGTTGCCGCCGGGACTGTCGCGCACGCGGGATCAAGCCCCGCATCGCCCGGCGCGGGATCGACAGCAGCCAGCGCCTGGGCCGCCATCGCTGGGTGATCGAACGAACCCTGGATTGGTCCGCTCGCTTCCGCCGCCTTACCGTCCGCTATGAGCGCAGGCAGGACATCTGGGCAGCCTTCCACTCCTTCGCCGCCGCCCTCATCTGCCACAAAGCCCTCAGTGGCTCGTTTCGAAACCAGCTCTTAAGGGAACCTCCAGTGGTCCCACACGAAGAGACCAGCCGACGTGCCACCAGACGGTCTCGGCGCCTCGACGAAGCACAGGTCATGCTAGGCCTCCCGCTTGGCCCTGCACAGGAACTGCTCGTCATAGGGCTTGGTGCTGAACACGGCGACGCGCATGCGGGCACATTCCGGCCGGGGGTTGGATGTTGGCGACTGTAGCTGGCGCGCGATCCTGGGCGACCCGGAGAAGGATACTCGGCGCGGCGATCAAGTTTCTTCTGAGCACCCCTTTTAGTCAGCGGCCTGCGCGGCGCCTCCGCCGCTCAACCGCGTTCAGCCGCCTTGCCCGACGAGCGTCTCCGTCATCGCATCCAGCGCCTCCCTGTCGATGAGCCGTCCCTTCGCGATCACGGCAACCGGCTCGCGCAGCGTGGCAAGACCCTCAAAAGGGTTCGCGGCCAGCAGCACGATATCGGCCCGCCGCCCCGAGGCCAGCGTGCCATCTTGGTCGAGCAGTTCCAAGAACACCGGCGGGGCAACGGTGGCCGTGTACAGCGCCTCCTGCGGGGTGAGCCCGATCTCCACGTAGCGGTCGAGTTCGTCGAGAAGCGAGAAGCCGTGGAAGATCCATGGATTGGCGTAGGAGGCATCCGTGCTCGCCAGGATCGGCACCCCTGCCTCGTGCGCCATGAGGAAGGTCCGGTGGTCGAGCGCGATCGACTGGTCGGCGATGGCGCAGATCTCGTCCGTAATGGCCTCGAGCCGGAAGTCGGACTGCTCCCAGGCCGCGCGGACCTCGGGCGTCAGCACCCGCATTCGGAGCGCGTCCGGTCCGGGCCGCGCGCCGACGTAAAAGTCGGCCACCACCAGCGTGGGGGACACGGCAAGTCCTGCCCCGGCCATCGCTGACATTGTGTCGCGACAGAGCGCCTCGTCCCAGGTTTCGAGCACCCGGGCGTTGTGGCCCTGCATCGCGGCGATCAGGGCGCTTCGAGGGTCGGCAGAGGCCAACGCCTCCTGGACGATGGCTACGAGCTCCGCCTCGGCCGTGGAGCAGGCCATGGTGACACGCCCCCAATGCTCCATCCCGTTCTGCCCGGCAGCGATGGCCTCTCCCAGCGTGACCGCCTCGGGGATGTGGCCCACGAGGGGCAGGCCGATGGCCTCGGCCTCGGCCGCGAGCGCCCGGTAGGTGCCGGACGCGAGCATCGAGTAGGACTTAACGGCGGGCCAGCCCAGGGCGGCGATCTCCCGCACGCGCGAACGGGCTTCCCCCGGTGTCGCCGCGAGATACATACCCGGCCAGGAGCCCGGGGGCGCGTCCACCCAGGCACCCGAGGGGATCACGCGAGGGCCGCGCCGGGTGCCGTCCTCGACCTGGGCGGCGATGCGGCGTTGCTCCTCCAGGGAGAGGAGCCCGCCCATGTCACGAATGCCGGTCACGCCGTTGAGGAGGTACATGTCGAAGGCCGTGTCGGGCTCCGTGGGACTGGAGAAGACATGGACGTGCATGTCCCAGAGACCAGGGATGGCGAAAGCCCCCATCGCGTCGAAGACCTCCGCGCCCTCAGGGGCCGCGAGGTTCTCCCCCAGTTCCGCAATGGTGCCGTTATGGATCAGGAGGTCCTGCCCAGGTGTGACCGTGCCCGCCGCGACATCCACGATTTGCACGTCGGTGAGTAGGAGCTCCTCCTGCGCCAAGGCGGCGGTCGCTCCGAGCAGGGCCGCACCGAGGCAGATCGTCATTCGGGAAGTTCGCTTCATCGGTGCCTCCGTTGCCGTCAAGTCCCGCCCGTGCCCCGAGCGGTCAGTCGATGAGGACCTCCTCGACCGGACGGCGCACGGCAGGCGGGATCTCCGGGGCCTGCCCGATGCGCAGAAGGAGCTGAGGATGACCATCCACGCCTGCCACGTCCCTGAGACGTGGCCTGAGATCCTCCACCTCCACCGGCTGGTTGAGATAGGCTGCGGTCAGCCCGACGGCGGTGACGGCGAGCAGCGCCTCCATGTGCGCCATGCCGGCCAGCAGCCAGTCGCGCGGGCCGTCCCCCGGCGTCGCCACCACAAGCAGCGCTGGCGAGCCCGTGGCGATCTGCTCGTCCTTGGCGGCGATCCCGTCGCCTAGGTCGAAGGTGCGGATCACCAGCCCTCCCACCGGGGACAGGGCGTCGGGCATCCCGAACGCCGCCCCCGAGAGGCCATCGCGCGTGGCGGCGCGGCGGGAATGGACCCAATCCCCCAGCTCGCGCCGGAAGCGCGGGTCGGCGAACTGGACACGGTCCCCTTCGGCCACGAGGGTCGCGATGCGCGCCTTGGCGGAAGGCTCGGCGATTACCGCGATAGTCACCTCGTCGGCGCGGGCCAGCGCCTCGATCTCGGACCCGAGCCCGCATGGCATCGGCTCTTCCGCGAAGGCCCGCCGCGTGGTGGCTTGGAAGCGTGCGTTTTCGGCCGGACTCGGCGCATGGGATGCTCCAAAGCCAACGCGGGCGAGGAGGTCACGATCATTCCCTG
The DNA here is from genome assembly GCF_006152145.1 of Rubellimicrobium roseum. Lineage (GTDB taxonomy): Bacteria > Pseudomonadota > Alphaproteobacteria > Rhodobacterales > Rhodobacteraceae > Rubellimicrobium > Rubellimicrobium roseum. The sequence goes on from NZ_VDFV01000056.1 coordinate 13,527, forward strand.
CGAGAAGCAACTCGATCCGACCCGCATGCCCGAAGTGGCGCATCGCAGCGCGGAGCGACCCCAGCGCCGGCCCGCAGGAGATGATGAGCGCACGATCGCGCGGGTCCACCACCGGCAGGGAGCGCGTCCGGTCTGCGAGGAGCTCGATCCGGTCGCCCCTCACCCGGAACAGCCAAGGCTGGGTGTTGTGGCCCGAGGGGGCGAGAATGGCGTAGCGGAGAAGGAAGCGGAGCCGGTCGACTTCGCGTCCCTGCGCGGGCCTGTCCACCGGCTCGATCTGCCATTCGGCCGCGGGATCGTGGGTCATGCTGTCCGTTCTCCCCGATTGTCCATGACTCCGGTCGCCCCGCCCTCCCGCGACAGCATCCGCTCGCGGCGTAGCCAGACCACTAGGGCCGCCGCGAAGCCGAAGAGCGCCATGTCCCAGGGCTGCGCATCGGGCCAGAGCGGGTTGTTGACCTGGAGATGCAGGAGCGCCGGAAGGAGAAGGCTTCCCCGCGCGTCGTTGAATAGCGCCGTGAAGATGACGCTGAGCGCCACCGAGCCCAGGAAGAAGGGCAGGAACGCCCACTCGCTCTGCACCGTGCCGCCGAGATAGAACGCCGGCAGGTGCCACACTCCCCAGACCACGCCCACCAACAGGCCCGCCCAGAGCGGCGCCATCCGCCTTTGCAGGAGCGGCAGCATGAACCCCCGCCAGCCGAACTCCTCCACAGGGCCCAGCACCAGCATGAAGAGCATGGCGCCCAGCAGCCCCTTGGGCAGTCGCCACTCGTCTAGGCCATTGCCGAGCGCCGCGCCCGCGACATAGATCGCCGGCACACCCAGGATCAGGAACGCCCACCAGCCTGCGGGAGCGCGCCAAAGGCCGAGGCGAGAGAGGAACCGCCCTAGCCCGGCGTGTCCTCCGTCGGCGAGGACCAAGACGATGGCCGAGATCGCCGGGGCATAGACCGCGAGGACGAAGAGCGGGTGGCTGTTGCTCACCTCGCCCACGAACCCGGCCACTCCCGGGATGAAAAGATAGGCCGCCATGTCGCCCCAGGAGAGCAAATAGGTCAGCCCGAGGAAGGCGCCCAGAGCCCGAAGGCCCAGGCCGTCCCGGTCCCGGCGCCCCACGACGGCGAGTGCTCCAGCGGTCATCGTTCGACCTCCAGAAGCCGGTTGAAGGCCATGTCCCGGATCGTGAACTCGCCATATACGAACGGGCCGTCCTCGCGGTGCCAGACTGCCTCGCCCCGGCCAGGTACGCGCCGCCCGGCGATCTCACGGTAGTCGGACAGCGGCGTGGTCCAGCGCATCCGCTGCGGCTCGCCCCCGGCCGAGATGTCGGCGCGGTCGTCTGAGGCGAAGTCCACAAGGTCGCCCGTCTCGTCGAAGAAGAGCGTCGCCGTCACAATGTTCGGCCCGACAGTGTAGGCGACCTGTGCGCTCCGGTCATCGACGGGGGTCCACTCGAACCCGGGCCCCGCCAGCGCCGAGGGCGCGAAGACCGACAGGTCGTTGAGGAAGGTCACCGTTTCGATGCGCGCAAAATCCGCGCCCCAGCGGTCCACCACGTTGAACGCCCGGGCCGCCCGCACCCGCATCCCGGCCCATTCGGGCGTGTAGTCGTGGAGCACAGCCACCGGCAGGCCGTTCATCCGGGTCGTCATGAAGAAGAGCCGCCGGGGCGGGTCCAAGACGTCCACCTGATGCGCGATCCCGCTCATCCCCGGACGTCCCGGCGCATTGTAGAGGGTGGCTTCGAAGACCGTATGGACCATGGTTACCGGCGGTCGGCCTAGCGCACCCGACCTGTTCAGCCAGCGCCTCACGGGCTCAGGCAGGCGCGCGACGTCAGCCTCGGTTAGGGGCGCGCCTTCGGGCCCAGGTCGGAGCTCCGCCAAGCGCAGCCTGAACTCGGCGGCAAGATCGGCGCCAGGGCGCGTGGCCACCACCCCGGCCGAGACACCGACCACTGCCAGGATCGCGAGGGGAAGGATGAGACGGGTCTTCATGCGGGAACCTTCAAAGGAACGAAGCGCGGGCTGAGCGCGTCGGCCCAGGTCTCGATGCGGGGCCAATCACGGAAGTCGCCCACGGGCGATCCCACGAACCGTACAGCGAGGCGCTCGAGGAGGCTCAGGCGCGCGGGCTCGACGCGACCAGCGAAGAAGGCCTCCTCGACGAGGATGACGAGCGCGCGGACCAGGGCCGTGTACGCCTCGCGCGCCGCCTTTGCTTCAGGCGCGTCGCTTTGGTTCTGCATGTGCATCGTGAAGAAGGCGACCGTCATCCGGCGCAAGCCATCGGCTTGCGCCTGCACAAAGGCCGTCATGGGGCCCAGCCAAGCACCGTAGTAGGTCCCGCTCCCCAAGACGACCGCGTCGAAACTCGCCAGATCCACCACCTTCGCCACCGGCTTGGCCTTGGCCAAGAGGCCTCGGGCGCAGAGCCGCTCCGCGACCTCGGCCGTCGAGCCCGCGCGCGTCGCGTAGGCCACCAGAACCCGTCCCGCCATGTCCATCCGTTCTTCACCGCAGGTCAGCCGCCCGGGAGGCGCCTCGGGCCGCCGGAGCCCGAGCCAGCCCGCCGCCGCCCCGGCCACTCCAAGGCCTGCGAGCAGCCCGAGGACACGCCGCCGTCCGACTCCTGCCGCCATGCCCGCAACCCCGTCCTGTCTGGTTGTCGTGCCCGATCTTTGCCACAGAGTCAGAGAGGCATCCTTGATCGGGATCAACCCGCCAGCCGCCGCGGGCAATTGCCGCCCCCCCGCTCACGTCGGCGACCAAGCTTGATCCGGATCAAGTTGCGGCCCCGAGGAGGCTGCTAAGACCCTGGCAGCAAGGCTTCTGGAGGAACCCTTCCATGCCCGACCTCATGCGCGCCGCCGTGGTCCGCGCCTTCGACCAGCCCCTCGTGATCGAGGAGGTTCCCGTACCCACCCCCGGTCCGGGCGAGGTGCAGGTCAAGGTCATGGCCAGCGGCGTCTGCCATACCGATCTCCATGCCGCGCGCGGCGACTGGCCGGTCAAGCCCAGCCTCCCCTTCATCCCCGGTCACGAGGGCGCGGGCGTGGTCGCCGCGCTCGGGCTTGGCGTCACGGACCTTAAGGAAGGCGACCCGGTGGGCGTGGCTTGGCTCCACGACGCATGCGGGCGCTGCGAGTTCTGCACCACCGGCTGGGAGACGCTCTGCCCCCTTCAGAGGAACAGTGGCTACGGGGTCAACGGCGCGCATGCCGAATACGTGCTGGCCACCGCGGCCTATGTCGGACGCCTGCCCCCGAACCCCGACTTCGTCGCCATGGCTCCGATTCTCTGCGCGGGCGTCACCACCTACAAGGGCCTCAAGGAGACCGAGGCTAGGCCCGGTGAGTGGGTCGTCATCTCCGGGATCGGGGGCCTGGGCCATGTCGCCGTGCAGTATGCCAAGGCCATGGGCCTCCACGTGGCGGCGCTCGACGTGAGCGAGGACAAGCTCCGGCTGGCCCGCGAGCTCGGGGCCGACCTCGCCGTGGACGGCCGACGCGGCCAGGACGCGGTGGAGGAGTTGCTGCGCGCTACGGACGGCGGCGCGCATGGGGTGCTCGTCACCGCCGTGTCGCTGCCGGCCTTCGACCAAGCCCTCGCCATGGTCCGTCGCAAGGGCACGGTCAGCCTCGTGGGCCTGCCGCCCGGCACCTTCCCCACGCCCGTCTTCGACGTGGTGCTCAAACGGATCACCGTGCGCGGCTCCATCGTCGGCACCCGCCGCGACCTGGCCGAATCCATCGCCTTCGCCGCCGAGGGCAAGGTGCGCGCCAACGTGTCCACCCGCCCGCTGGATGCGATCAACGATGTCTTCGGCGACCTCCTGGCCGGCCGGGTTGAGGGGCGCGTGTCGCTGGTGCCCTGAGCCCGTGGCCGCGCCGCCGGTCTTCCGCGCCGAGGCTCTGACCAAGACCTACCGCACGGGCGAGGTCGAGGTGCAGGCCCTGCGTGCGGTGGACTTCGAAGCGACGGCGGGCGAGTTCGTGGTCATCCTCGGCCCCTCGGGGTCGGGGAAGTCCACCTTCCTCAACATCATCGGCGGGCTCGACACGCCCAGTTCCGGCCGCGCCTGTTTCATGGACCAGGAGATCACGAAGCTCGATGACCGCGGCCTCACCCGCTACCGGCGCGACCATGTGGGCTTCGTGTTCCAGTTCTACAATCTCATGCCCTCGCTGACGGCCCGCGAGAATGTCCGCCTAGTTACCGAGATCGCGCGTCGGCCCATGAAGGCCGAGGAGGCGCTGGAGATGGTGGGCCTTGCCCAGCGGATTGACCATTTCCCCGCCCAGCTTTCGGGAGGCGAGCAGCAGCGCGTCGCCATCGCCCGCGCCATTGCCAAGAACCCCGAAGTCCTCCTCTGCGACGAGCCCATGGGTGCGCTCGACCCGGCGACCGGCGTGAAGGTCCTCGAGGCGCTCATGCGGGTCAATGAGGTGACCGGGGCGACCACGCTCGTGATTACCCACAACGCGGCGATCCAGGATCTCGCCCATCGCGTGGTCCGCTTCGGTAACGGGGCCATCCTGGGCGTCGAGACGAACGCCCGCCGCAAGGCACCCTCGGAGGTAAGCTGGTGAGTGGCCTGTCCCCCCCGACCGCAAGCTCCTTCGCGACCTGCGCCGCCTCTGGGCGCAGGCTCTCGCCATTGCGCTGGTGATGGCGGCGGGAGTGGCGACGCTGGTCCTCGGCGTGGGCGCCGTGTCCTCGCTGGAACGCACGCGAGACGCCTTCTACGAAGCCAACCGCTTCGCCGACATCTTCGCCAACGCAACCCGGGCGCCCCGCAGCCTCCTCGAGCGGATCGAGGACATCCCCGGTGTGCTGGACGCCGAGGGCCGGATCCTCCGCATCGCTATCCTCGACATGCCGGGCATGGCCGAGCCGGGCAGCCTCCTTCTGGTCTCGACGCCCAGCGACGACGGGCTCAACCGCCTGCACCTCCGGCTGGGGCGGATGCCGGACCCCAACCGCCTCAACGAGGTGGTCGTTTCCCAGGGCTTCGCCGAAGCTCACGGGCTCGTCCCCGGCGACAAGGTGCGCACCCTGATGGACGGCCGCACGCGCGAGATCACGGTGACCGGCGTCGCCATCTCGCCCGAGTTCATCTACGCCTTGGGGCCCGGCGACATGATGCCCGACCCCCGCCGCTTCGGCATCGCCTGGATACCCGGAGAGGGCCTCGCCGCCGTCCGGGATCTTGAAGGCGCTTTCGACAACCTGATCGTGAAGCTCGCCACCGGAGCCTCGGAGGCGCGCGTCATAGCCGAAGTCGACGCCCTACTCGAACCTTATGGCGGAACGGGCGCCACAGGGCGCAAGGAACAGATTTCCCATGCCTTCCTCGACGCCGAGCTCCAGCAGCTGCGCGGCATGGCCCGCGTCCTGCCGCCCATCTTTCTTCTCGTCTCCGCATTGCTGGTGAACATGACGTTGGGCCGTCTCGTGGCGCTCGAGCGCGAGCAGATCGGTCTCCTCAAGGCGCTGGGCTACGGACCGGGCGCCATCGTGCGGCACTACGTGGGCTTCGTCCTGGCGATTGCAGCCTTTGGCATTGCGGCGGGCTGGGCCGCCGGCGCCTGGATGGGCGCTGGCCTGGCCGGCATGTACGCGCGCTTCTTCGACTTCCCCTTCCTCCTCTTCAGCCGCAGCCCCGATACCTACGCCATCGCCGCCTTGGTCACCACGGCCGCGGCGGTGCTGGGGGCGGTGAACGCCGTACGCACGGTGGCGTGGCTCCCACCGGCGGTCGCCATGGCGCCACCTGCCCCGGTCCGTTACCGCCGTTTCTGGGGCGGGGCGGTCGAGCAGCTCCTCCAGGCGCGCCAGACCTCGGTCATGGTCGTCCGCCACCTGCTGCGCTGGCCCCTGCGGACCCTGGGCGGCGTGTTCGGCATCTCGCTCGCCGTGGCGGCGCTGGTGGGCTCCCTGTGGAGCTTCGGCTCGGGCGAGCGCATGATCGACCTCAGCTTCTTCCGCATGGACCGACAGGACGTCTCGGTCGTCTTCTCCGGCCTCGCGCCCATGGCCGCCATCCACGAGGTCCGCCGCCTCCCCGGCGTGCTGCGGGCCGAGCCGCTCCGCGTCGCCGACGCCCGTATCGGCAGTGGCCATGTCACGCGTCGGATCGCCATCCTGGGCCTGCCCGAGGGGTCGGACCTGTCCCGCCTTCTGGCCGCCGACGAGAGGCCGATGGAGGTGCCCGAGCAGGGGCTCGTCCTGTCCGAGGCGCTGGCCGACATCCTGGGCGTGGGGATCGGCGACCAAGTGACCTTGGAGCTCCTAAAGGGAGACCGGCGCACCCTCTCGGTCCCGGTGCGCGAGATCAGCCTGGGCTATCTCGGCCTGTCCGCGTCGGGCCGCCTCGAGACGGTCAACCGGATGCTCGGCGAGGGCTCCGTCTTCACCGGGGCGCGCATCGCCCTGGACCCCTCGCAGGAGGACGCCTTCTACGCCGACGTCCGCGAGACGCCGGGGTCGGGCTTCCTCACGATACAGAGCCTCTCGCTCCGCAAGTTCCGCGAAACGCTGGCGCAGAACCAGACGATCATGATCTCCGTCCTCGCGGTGCTGGCCGGCATCATCGCCTTTGGCGTTGTCTACAACTTTATACGCATCTCGCTCTCCGAACAGGGCCGCGAGCTCGCGAGCCTCCGCGTCCTAGGCTTCACCCGCAGCGAGGTGGCCGCCATCCTCTACGGCGAGATCGCGGTCGTGACGCTCCTTGCCCAGCCGCTCGGATGGCTCGTCGGCACGGGCTTTGCGGTCGCCGTGGTGCGGGGCTTCGGCTCCGAGCTCTACCGCATCCCGCTGGTGATCGGCCCCGAGGTCTATGCCCGGGCCAGCCTGATCGTCCTGGGCGCGGCGCTCGCCTCCGCCCTGCTCGTCCGAGGCCGGATCGCCCGGCTCGATATGATCGAAGTCCTGAAGACGAGGGAATGACCATGCTCCGCAGCCTCCTCTGGGCCGCCCTCCTGCTCCTTGTCGCGGGCGGCTTCGCCTGGGCCCTCTGGCCGCGGCCCATCCCTGTCGAGACCGCCGCGATCAGCCTCCAGGATATCCAGGTCCTCGTGGAGGAGGAAGGCCGGAGCCGCATCCGCGAGGTCTTCACCCTTTCCGCCCCGGTACCCGGCCGCATGTCCCGGCTCGATCTGCATGCCGGCGATGCGGTGATGGGCGGCCAAACTGTCGTGGCTAGGATCAGCCCGGCAGCCCCCGCTCCGCTCGACCTTCGCTCCCGCCGGGTCGCCGAGGCGACGCGCGACGCCGCCGAGGCCGCTCTCGGCCTCGCGCGGGCCGAGCTTTCGCGGGCCGAGGCGCAAGTTGAATTCGCCGCCTCCCAGCTCGAACGGACCGGCGCGCTCCTCGACCGCGGCACGATTCCTGCGCGCGCGCTGGAGCAGACCCGGCTCGATGCCACCGCCGCCAACGCCGCCCTCGAAAGTGCCCGCGCCAACCTCCTCGTACGCGAGCGGGAGCTGGAAAGCGCGCGAGCCGCGCTGATCGAGGACGCGCCCGCGAGCAGTGAGGGCACCTGCTGCGTCGAGGTGGTGGCCCCCGCCTCTGGCCGCATTCTCCGGGTCCTGACAGAAAGCGAGCAGGTCGTGGCGGCTGGGACCCCCTTGGTCGAGATCGGCGATCTGGGCGACATCGAGGTCGTCGTGGAGCTCCTGTCCGCCGACGCCGTGCGCGTCGAGGAAGGCGCGCCTGCGGTGGTGGAAGGCTGGGGCGGCTCCTCGCTGCCCGCCCACGTGGCCCGGATCGAACCCTCCGCTTTCACTCGCGTGTCCGCGCTTGGCATCGAGGAGCAGCGCGTGACGGCGATCCTCGCGCTCGAGGGAGAGCCTTCGGACTGGGCCGAGCTCGGCGACGGCTACCATGTCACCGCGCGCATCAGCGTCTGGCGGGGCGAGGGCCTCCCTGCTGTCCCCGTCGGCGCGCTGTTCCGCAGTGGCGAGGACTGGGCGGTGTTCCGTGTCGAGGACGGCCGCGCCAGCATCGCTCTCATCGAGATCGGCCGGCGCAACGCGGACTGGGCCGAGTTGCGATCGGGCCTTGAGCCCGACGACGCGGTGATCCTCCACCCGAGCGACCTGATCGCGGAGGGCGTCCGGGTGGTAGCTGACCCCTGATCTGGCGCAACGACGCATCCGGCGGATCACGACAGGAGGGGTGGGATCAGATAACAGGGGGGCTGGAAATGAATAGGAGCAACCTTTGGATGAACGGACGCGCGCGGATGGGCCAATGGTTGAGGGCATGCCTCGCGGCCACCGTGGCTTTGGGCTCTCCTGTCTGGCCGCAGGTTCGGCCGGATCCGGCGGCGATCGCAGACGCGCTCTTACCGAATTCGTGCTCATGACCGAACAGCGGCCGGTACTGGATGTCGTCGCAGTCGATGTTCGAGAGCTCGCCTTTGACAGCGGAGTCCCGGCAGGTATCGATGGGATTATCCCAATCGATCGGCACTGGAAGCAAGGCTCATGGCTGGCACCGTTTTTCGAAGCGACATGAGGGACTTCGGCCCCTCTTGCTTCCACGGGGGCCTCAAATGCAAACGGCGGCCCGTGCGGGGCCGCCGTTTGTCTGGGATCTGGTTGCGGGGGCAGGA
>NZ_VDFV01000057.1 GCF_006152145.1 Rubellimicrobium roseum
GATCGAGATCGACCCCATGATCACCCACACCCTGCCGCTCGACCGCATCAACGAAGGCTTCGACCTGATGCACCGGGGAGAGAGCATCCGGTCGGTCGTGGTATATTGAGCCAGAGCGAAGACGTTCCCGACTGGACGGTGGCGGGGCAGAGCGATACCCGCCGCCGCGTCGCGGCATGGGGGCGCAAGGTGTCGCTTCGTCCGATGCGCCGGGGAAGCGACGATGCTTGAGAGCCTCCTCTCCACCCTGGCCCCGCCCTTTGCCGCCGCGGGGCTGGCGCTCCAGCGTGCGGACGACCCGCCCGAGTTCCACGCCGCCACCGCGCCCGGCATCGAGATGGGCCCCGACACGCTCTGGCGCGCGGCCTCGCTGTCCAAGATGGTGACAGCCCGCACGCTGGAGGCCGTCAGTGGCCCGGAAGTCTGGAGGCGCGAGGCGGGCGAGGCGCTGGGCTGGCCTCTGCGCCACCCGCGCTGGCCCGGGGCGCCGGTCACGCTGGGGCAGATCGCCTCGCATTCGTCCGGCCTCACCGACACGGCGGGCTACGCCGTCCCGGCCGGGCGGACGCTGGAGGACTGGTTGGCCGAAAAGGGTCTGGCGGCGTGGCTCCCCCACCTGCCCGGCACGTTCCTGCACTACTGCAACCTGGGCTTCGTCCTTCTCGCCGCTGCGGTCGAGCGGCTGGGGGGCGAGCGCTTCGACCTCCTCGCGCGTCGCCACGTCCTGGATCCCCTCCGGATCGAGGGCGGCTTCGCCTGGTCCGGCGTGGCGCCCGAGCGACGCACCGACCGGCTTCCGGCGCTCCGGCGCGGGCCCGGATGCTTTGCGCCCCAGATCGACGACAAGGTGGCGGCCGAGGGCCTGTCAGGCCCGGACGGCACCGCCCCCACACTGCTGCCCCTCGGCCTCAATCCCGCGCCGCTCTCGCCGCAGGGCGGGCTGCGGCTGTCGCTCCGGGGCGCGCTCGCGCTGGCCCGCAGCCTGGAGAGCAAGAGGCCGCAACGGCTCTGGACGCCGAGCATGGGGCCGGGCGACTACGGCGACGGCTTCCTTGAAAGCACCGGCGCGGGGCTCTTGATCTTCGACGACCCGGCCTTCTACCCCCGGCCGCTGATCGGGCATTTTGCCAACGCCTACGGCCTTCTCGCGGGCGCGTGGCACGACCGGCTCCGGGGCGCCTCCTTCGCCTACGTCCTGAACGGCCTGCCCGAGGGGGACGAGGACGACGCCTGGCACCCCGAGGAACGCCTGATCTTCGACGCGGTGGCCCGCGCGCTCTAGGCCCGCATGGCGGCCCCGACACGATCCATCAGCCGTTGCGCCTCCGCGCCGTCCCGCCCGATCGCCACCGTCGCGAATCGCCCGTCGATGGCCAGTCCCGACAGCATCAGGAGCACGACGCCCACCCCCGTCGCGGAGTCGAACTGGAGCCCCGCCTCTCGCACCCGCCGGATCGCCTCGGCGGGCGGCAGGCTGACCCAGGCCGGGTCCACCACGTTGTCGTCGGCCACATAGGCGCGCGTGCCGCCCGCCTCGGCCCGCCAGAGCCCGGCCTCGGCGTCGTATCGGCCCGGAACGAGGTTCCGCAGGACCGCGTAGGGATGCGTCGTGCCACCTTTCCGCAGGTTGATCTCCAGCGCGACCGCCCGCCACGCCCCCTCGTTCTCCACCGCGGCGAAGTCGAGCGCGAAGCGCCCCAGCGCCCCGGCCTTCGCCAACGCCTCGCCGACCTGCTGCCCGTGAGCGGCCAACTCGGGCGCGTAGGCGGGTTCGGCCGGAAAGCGGCAGCCTACGTAGACCTGGCCGTCGTCGCCCCCCAGCACCTGCTCGTGGGTGGCCAGCACCTCGACGTTGCCGTCCGGCCGGATGTCGACCTGCACCGAAGGCGAGGCGAAGCGCTCGCCCTCGATCATCTCTTCCACGACGCCGCCCCTCGCCAGAACCTCCCAATACTCCGGTCCGAAGCCCTCCAGCCGCGCGCGCAAGGCGGCCTCGTCCGGCGCATCCGACAGGTCCACGACCCGGTTGCCGTCCCCGGCCGCGCTGTCGTCGTGCTTGACGATCACGCGGCGCAGGCCCGGCACCTCGGCTCGCAGCGCCGCGATGGCGTCCAGCACCTCCTCGACCTCCGTCAGGTCCTCGCGCCCCGCGGGCAGCGGCACGCCGGCCCCGCGCAGAAGCCGCCGCCCCGCCGACTTGAAACCCAGCGGCCAGAGCGCCGGGTCCGAGCCGTTCACCGGCACGCCCAGCTCCAGCGCGAGCCGCGCCTCGGCCTCCGTCACGTTCCAGGGCTCCAGGAAGGCCGGCCGCCCGCCGATCCGCTCGCGGATGCCGGCGATGAGGTCGGGGCGGTCCAGCAGCTTCTCGGCCACTCCCCGCATGGACATGTCGCGCAACGCCACGCAGTGGAACCGCGTCCGCGCGTCGCCGCCCGGCGGCAGCAGCGAGGCGCAGTAGTCCATCACCTCCTCCGAGGGCGGCAGGGTGCTGACGTAGATCACCTCGGCGTTGGGGATGCGGTGCAGCAGAAAGAAGGCGGCGAGGTAGCGGTGCTCCAGCGCCGGCAGCCGCGGCCCGTAATGCGCCAGCACCGCCTCGCCCAGCGACAGCGAGGGCAGGACCACGACGACATGGGGCCAGGTCTGGCCGGGGCGGTTCAGCGCCACGGCCCGGTTGAGCGACGCCTGAAGCTGGTCGAAGCCCTGCACGATCCCTCCGCCTGCGGGTCTGCCTGCAAGCCTAGCGTGGGCTGCGCCCGTGGCGAGGGCGCGCCCTTCCCCCCGCCGCCCGGCTGGGGCAGTGTCGCGGCCGATACCAGGAGGCTGCCTGCCATGCCCGACCAAGACCGCCCGCTGCTCGCCGTCCTCATCGACGCGGACAACACCTCGCCCCGCTACGCCGGCGCCATCTTCGAGGAGATCGCCGCCATCGGCGAGGCGAGCGTCCGCCGCTGCTACGGCGACTTCTCCTCGCAGCAGATGGCGGGCTGGAACCGGGTGCAGTCCGAGCACGGGCTCGTGCCGCTCCATTCGCCCGCCTACACGGTAGGCAAGAATTCCTCGGACATCTCGCTCGTCATCGACGCCATGGACCTCATGCACACGGGCCGCTTCGACGGCTTCGTGCTGGTGTCGTCCGACAGCGACTTCACGCGCCTCGCCTCCCGCCTGCGCGAGCAGGGGCTCGACGTCTACGGCATCGGCCAGCAGAAGACGCCCGAGGCCTTCCGCCGCGTCTGCAAGCGATTCATCTTCATCGAGAACCTGGGCGGCACCGTCAGCCCCAAGCCCACGCCCCCCGGGCAGCGGCCCGCGACCGACGAAAAGCCCGAGGCTCCGCCCGCCAAGCCCGCCCCCGCCCCGCTGACCGAGGCGCGCGACATCATCCTGCGCGCCATGGACGCCATCGGGCAGGAGGAGGAATGGTACGCCCTGGGCCCGCTCGGCCAGTACATCACGGCGGCGAACCCCGATTTCGACACCCGCACCTACGGGCGCAAGAAGCTGTCGGACCTCGTGCAGGACCTCAAGATATTCGAGACCAAGCGCGACGCGGCCAACCAGCTCCTGATCCGGCGGCTCGACTGAGGCTTGCCTCTTCTTAGAACGGTTCTAAAACTGGCGTCATGCTGAGCCGCTTCTCGTCCCGCCGCCACTTCGACGACCTGTCCGAGCAGGAAGTCCTCGCGCTCGCCATCTCCAACGAGGAAGACGACGCGCGCATCTACCGCACCTTCGCCCAGCGACTGCGCGACGAGTTCCCGGCCTCGTCCGCCGTCTTCGAGGGCATGGCCGCCGAGGAGGACGGCCACCGCCACCGCCTGATCGAGGTTCATCGCGCCCGCTTCGGCGAGGTGATCCCGCTCCTGCGGCGCGAGCACGTCGCGGGGTCCTACACGCGCGAGCCCGTCTGGCTCGACCCCGACCTCGGGCTCGACCGCATCCGCGCCATCGCGCGCCGGATGGAGGAGTCCGCGGGCAGCTTTTACGCCGCCGCAGCCGGGCGCGTGACGGACGCGCGCACCCGCGATCTCCTGGGCTCCCTCGCCGCCGCCGAGGCGGGGCACGTGCGCAAGGCCGACGCCTTGGCCGAGCAGCATCTCACGGACGAGGCGCGCGAGACCGAGGACCAGGGGGCGCATCGCCGCTTCGTGCTGACCTGGGTGCAGCCGGGGCTCGCGGGGCTGATGGACGGCTCGGTTTCCACCCTCGCCCCGATCTTCGCCACGGCCTTCGCCACGCGCGACCCCTGGACGACCTTCCTCGTGGGGTCCGCCGCCTCCATCGGGGCGGGCATTTCCATGGGCTTCACCGAGGTCGCCTCCGACGACGGCGTGATCTCGGGGCGCGGGGCCGCGTGGAAGCGGGGCCTGTCCACGGGCGTGATGACCACGCTGGGGGGCATGGGCCACGCGCTCCCGTACCTCATCCCGGACTTCTGGACCGCGACCACCATCGCCATCCTCGTCGTCTTCGTGGAGCTTTGGGCCATCGTCTGGATCCAGAACCGCTATATGCAGACACCCTTCCTGCGCGCGACCTTCCAGGTGGTGCTGGGTGGCGCGCTCGTGTTCGCAGCGGGCGCCCTGATCGGGGGCGGGTGATGGCCATGCTCTGGAGGATGACACATGGCAACCCTTTGGGTTGACGCCGACGCCTGCCCGGTCAAGGCCGAGGCGCTGCGCGTCGGGCTCCGCCACGGGGCCCGGGTGGTGATGGTCTCGAACGGCGGCATCCGTCCCTCGGCCTTTCCGGGGGCCGAGGTCGTCGTGGTGCCCGAGGGGCCCGACATCGCCGACAAATGGATCGCGGATCGCGTGGCCCCGGGCGACGTGGCGGTGACGACGGACCTGCCGCTCGCCGCGCGGGTGATCGAGGGGGGCGGGCAGGTGGTCAAGCCCAACGGCGAAGCGCTCACGGCCCGCAACATCGGCCCGGCGCTCGCTGCGCGCGACCTCGCGGCGGATCTGCGCGCGGCGGACCCGTTCCGGCAGGGCGGGGGCCGCGCCTTCTCCAACGCCGACCGGAGCCGGTTCCTCGACGCGCTGGACCGGACGCTGCGCGCGCGCTGACGCCGGGGCAGGGCGCGGCCACGCCTTCGGGTGTCGGGGACGGGACAGCGCGCGGGCCCCGGCGCGCCGAGGCTCCGCCCCATGACGACCCCGCGCACGGCCCTTTGGGGCATCTCGCTTGCCCTTGGGGGCAGCCTCGTCCTGTCGGTCAACGACATGGCCGTGAAGGCGCTGTCGGACGGCTATCCCCTTCACGAGGTGGTCCTGATCCGCGCCCTGATCGGCCTGGGCGTGGTGCTGGCCGGCCTGTCGCTCGCCCATGGCCCCCGCGCCGTCTGGACCGGCATCCGCACCCGCCGCCCCGGGCTGCACGCCGCGCGGGTGGCCTGCGTGGTCCTGTCCAACATCACCTATTTCCTAGGCCTTGCCGCGCTTCCCCTCGCCGACGGGGTCGCGATCTTCTTCGTGGCCCCGCTCCTCATCACCGCGCTCTCGGTGCCCTTCCTGGGCGAGCGCGTCGGGCCCCGGCGCTGGGCGGCGGTCGGGGCCGGGCTCCTCGGCGTCATCGTCATGATGCGGCCCGGCACGGGGGCGATCCAGCCCGCCGCGCTCCTCGTGCTCCTCTCGGCTTTGGCCTATGCCTCCATGCACATCCTGACCCGCCGAATGGCCGCGACCGAGGGCGCGCTGGGCATGAGCTTCTGGACGCAGGCGGGCTTCGTCCTCGTCTCCTGCGCCATGGGCCTCACGGTGGGCGACGGGCGGTTCGGGCAGGCCGACAGCGCTTCGCTGGAATTTCTCCTGCGCGCCTGGACCTGGCCCGCGCCCGCCGACTGGCCCTTCTTCCTGGCCACCGGCCTCGCGGTCTCCACGGGCGGCATCATGATCGCCCAGGCCTATCGGCTCTGCGAGGCGGGGCTGGTCGCGCCCTTCGAATACGTGGCCATCCCCATGGCGGTGGTCTGGGGCGCGCTGGTCTTCGGCACCTGGCCCGACGCCGTCGCCTGGGCGGGGATTGCGCTCATCCTCGGGGCCGGGCTCTATGTGCTCTGGCGCGAGACGCGCCTGGGGCGGGGCGTGGCCGCGGAGCCCGGCGGCGGGGCAGTGGAGGAGGCGCGATGACGCCGCAGGCCGTCGTCTTCGACATCGGCAACGTGCTGATCGAATGGAAACCCGAGCGGTTCTACGACCGCGTGGTGGGCGAGCCTCGCCGGCGGCAATTCTTCGACGCCGTCGCGATTCACGCCATGAACGAGCGCGTGGACCTCGGCGCCGTCTGGGAGGACGAAGTCGAGGCGCTGGCACAGGAACATCCCGACTGGGCCCCCGAGATCCGCCACTGGCGCCACCGCTGGATCGAGATGGCGAGCCCGGAGATCCCCCGCTCCGTCCGCCTGCTGCGCGCGCTCCGCGCCAGGGGCGTCCCGGTCTTCGCGCTCAGCAACTTCGGGCGCGAGACCTTCGACGAGGCGCTGCGCCACTATCCGTTCCTGGCGGAGTTCGACCGCGCCTTCGTCTCGGGCCACCTCCGCCTCGCCAAGCCCGACCCGGCCATCTACGAGACGGTCGAGCGCGACAGCGGACTCGCGCCTTCCGCGCTCCTCTTCACCGACGACCGCCCCGAGAACGTCGAGGCCGCCGCCGCCCGCGGCTGGCGCACGCACCTGTTCCGGCACCCCGACCCCTTCGCCGAGCTTCTGGTCGCCGAGGGCCTTCTGTCGCCCGAGGAAGCCCAATGACAATCGACATCGTGAGCTTCGAGGAGGGCGAGGCCGCGCTCGACTGGCTATCCGTCGCCCGCGCCATCGAGGAGGGGCACCGGCGTGGCCGGCCCGTGATGGAGGACGTGATCCTGCGGCACGGCCCCGACACGCTGCTCAACCGCTCGGCCTGGATCGGGGGCCTGGGCATCACCGTGAAGGCCGCGACCGTGTTCCCCGGCAACGCCGCCCACGGCAAGCCGACCATCGGCGGCGCGGTGAACCTCATGTCCGCCGAAGACGGCACGCTGGAAGCAGTCATCGACTTCCATCTCGTGACCAAGTGGAAGACGGCCGCCGACTCGCTCCTTGGGGCGCTGAAGCTGGCGCGGCCCGACTCGCGCGGGGTCCTGATCGTCGGCGCAGGCACCGTCGCCGGCACCCTGGTCGAGGCCTACCGCGCGGGCTTCCCCGAGGCCGGGATCACCGTCTGGAACCGGACTCCCGCCGGGGCCCAGCGGCTGGCCGCCGCCCATCCGGGCGTCTCCGTGGCCTCGGACCTGGAGACGGCGGTGCGCGGGGCCGACATCGTCACCAGCGCCGTCATGACAACCGAGCCGGTCCTGCGGGGCGAGTGGCTGCGGCCGGGCCAGCACCTCGACCTGATCGGCGCCTATCGCCCCGACATGCGCGAAGCCGACGACGCGGCGCTGGCCCGCGCCCGGCTCTTCTGCGACTCGCGCAAGACCGCCGGCGAGACGGGGGAGTTCATGAAACCTATCGCGTCCGGCGCGATCCGGCCCGAGGCGATCCTAGCCGACCTTTACGAGCCCGAGGCCATGCGCCGGACCTCCGAGGACGAGATCACGCTCTTCAAGAACGGCGGCGGTGCCCATCTCGACCTGATGGTCAGCCGCCACATCCTCTCCGCCTGGCGGGCGGCGCGGGCCTGAGCCTTACTCGGCCGGGACCGCCGCCGCGGGGCGCGCGATCTCGCGGATCGGCAGGTGGACGACCGCGCTGAAGGCGCCCACGCCCACGCCGATCCACCACACGGCGTCGTAGCTGCCGAAGGCGTCATACAGCCGCCCGCCCAGCCAGACGCCCACGAAGGCGCCGAGCTGGTGGCTCAGGAACACGATGCCGTAGAGCGTCCCCATGTAGCGCAGCCCGTACAGGTGCGCGACCAGCCCCGAGGTCAGCGGCACGGTCGCCAGCCACAGGCTCCCCATCACCGCCGAGAAGACCAGCACCGTCGCGGGCGTCATCGGCGTCAGGATGAACCACGCGGCGGCGATGGTCCGGCCCGTGTAGACCCCGGCAAGAAGGTATTTCTTGGTGTACCGCTTGCCCGCCCAGCCTGCGGCCAGCGTCCCCGCGATGTTGCCCAGCCCGATCACCGCGATGGCGACCGCCCCCAGCGCGCTCGTGGTGGTGATCCCCAGTGAATGCAGCACGCCGCCCGGCAGGATCGGCCCGCACATCTCGGTCACGAAGGCCGGGAAATGCGCGGTGATGAAGGCAAGCTGGTAGCCGCAGGAGAAGAAGCCCAGGAAGATCAGCCCGAAGGACGGGTCGCGCAGCGCGCCCATCACCGCCACGCCCATGCTCTCCTGCAACTCGGCCTTGGAGGCCGGCGCAGGCGAGCGCATCCAGGGCAGGACCAGCAGCACGGCCAGGATCAGACCGGCGAAGGCCAGGAACACGCCCTGCCAGGGCATCAGCGCCAGCAGCCCCTCGGCCATCGGCGGCCCGATGACCTGCCCGGCCGATCCGGCTGCGGTGACGATGGCCAGAGACATGGAGCGGTTCTCGGCCGAGGAGGCCCGGCCCACGACGGCCAGCACGACGCCGAAGCCCGTCCCGGCAATGCCCAGGCCCACAAGCACTTCGTAGAGCTGATGCTGGACGGGCAGCGTCGCCCCGGCCGACAGCACGAGGCCTGCCGCATAGGCCAGCGCGCCCAGAACGACCGCCCGGCGGTCGCCGATCTTCTCGGCCAGCGCCCCGAAGAGGGGAGCACCGAAGCCCCAGGCGAGGTTCTGGATCGCGATGGCGAGGCTGAACTCGGCGCGCGGCCAGCCGAACTCGGAGGCGATGGGAAGCTGGAACACGCCGAACGAGGCGCGGATGGCGAAGCCCACCAGCACCACGAGCGAGCCTGCGAGAAGGACGGGGGTGAGGAGAGGCGCGCGCTGGGTCATGCCGGCCTCCCTGCGCCGGCGCGGCCCACAGGTCAACCTTCGAAACTTGGGGCGGCCCATCACGGCTCCTGATGGACCGGCCCTCTTGCCTTTCCGGCCGTCCCGCCCACAGTGTGCGCCCGGCCCGGAGGGCGGACCGGGGGCTTCGCGCCCCCGGACCCCCGCGGGATATTTGGGACCGAAGGAAGGCGAGGGGCTCGATGGACAGGACGCCCGACTGGATCGCGGTCGACTGGGGCACCTCCAATGTCCGCGCCTGGGCGATGACCGCCGCGGGCGAGGTGCTGGCCGAGGCGACCTCGGACAAGGGTATGGGCAAGCTCTCCCGCGAGGAGTTCGAGCCCGCGCTCCTCGACCTCATCGGCGGCTGGGGGCCAGGTCCTCACCGGGTCGTGGCCTGCGGCATGGTCGGCGCGCGGCAGGGCTGGATCGAGGCGCCCTACGCCCGCGTGCCCGGCCCGCCGCTGCCCCAAGGGCTCACGATGGCGCCCACGACCGCGCCGGGCCTGTCCTTCGGAATCGTTCCCGGCCTCTGCCAGATGGACCCCGCCGACGTGATGCGCGGCGAGGAGACCAAGGTCGCGGGCTTCCTCGCGCTCCACCCCGGCTGGGACGGCACGCTCCTGCTGCCCGGTACGCATCCCAAGTGGATCAGCGTCAGCGCGGGCGAGGTCGTGGGCTTCCGCACCTCGCTCACGGGCGAGCTCTTCGCGGCCTTGTCCGGGCACACCGTCCTGCGCCACAGCGTGACGACCCACGGCTGGGACGACGCGGCCTTCGAGGCGGGCGTCGCCGAGGGCCTCGCCCGCCCCGAGGCGCTGATGAACCGTCTCTTCGGCCTGCGCGCCGAGTCGCTGCTCAAGGGCCTCCAGCCGCCCGAGGCCCGCGCCCGCCTGTCGGGCCTCCTGATCGGCGCCGACCTCGCCGGCGCGCGGGCCTGGTGGCTTGGCGCCCGCGTGGCGCTGCTGGGGGCGGGGGACCTCATGGACACCTGGCGCGCGGCGCTCAGGTCCCAGGGCGTGCAGCCCGAAGAGGCCGACGCCACGCAGGCCACGCTCGCCGGCCTCACCGAAGCCTGGAGGAGGAGCCAATGACCCGCCCCATCATCGCCATCCTGCGCGGGATCACCCCGCCCGAAGCCGTTCCCGTGGCCGAGGCGCTCGTCGCTGCCGGCATCACCGTGATCGAGGTCCCCCTCAACTCGCCCGACCCCTTCGCCTCCATCCGCGCCATGGCCGCGGCGCTGGGCGACCGCGCCAAGGTCGGGGCAGGGACCGTTCTCACCCCCGAGGACGTGGCCCGCGTGCGCGAGGTGAGCGGCCGGATCGTCGTCTCGCCCAACTGCGACCCCGAGGTGATCCGCGCCACCGTGGCGGCGGGCCTGGAAAGCTGGCCCGGCGTCATGACGCCCACCGAGTGCTTCGCCGCCCTCAAGGCCGGGGCGACGGGCCTCAAGATCTTCCCCGGCAGCCTCCTCGGCCCCGACGGGCTCAAGGCCATCCGCGCCGTCCTGCCCAAGGGCACCCAGGTCTACGCCGTGGGCGGGGCCGGTCCCGACAACTTCGCGGCCTGGATCAAGGCCAGCGCCGACGGCTTCGGCATCGGCACAGCGCTCTACACCCCCGGCCTCTCGGTCGAGGAGGTGAGCCAGCGCGCCCAACGCATCGTCGCGGCCTTCGACGCCGCCAGGGGGGACGCATGACCACGACCCGCGTTCACGACCAGACGGTCTGCCTCCTGGGCGAAGGCCCGCTCTGGCACCCCGAGCGGGGCGAGCTTCTCTGGTTTGATATCCTCGGGCGCACGCTCTTCGTGGGCGAAAGCCGCCACCGCCTGACAGAACTGTCCTCCGCCGCCGGCTGGATCGACCGCGACACGGTGCTGCTGGCGCAGAAGGGCGCGCTCCTGCGGTTCAACCTCGACACCGGCGCCTCCGAACGGATCGCCGGCCTCGACGAGGCCAACCCCGCCGTCCGCTCCAACGACGGCCGTGCCGACCCCTGGGGCGGCTTCTGGATCGGCACCATGGGCCTCAAGGCCGAGAAGGAGGCCGGCGCGATCTGGCGTTACTACCGGGGCCGCGTCCACAAGGTCGTGCCCCGCGTCACCATCCCCAACGCCATCGCCTTCTCGAACGCCGGATACGCCTCCTGGGCCGACACGCCCGAGCAGGTCGTCTGGCGCCAGCCCCTCGCGGACCAAGACGGCTTCCCGCAGGGCGAGCCCTCGGTCCATGTCGACTTCCGCGGCACCGACCTCCACCCCGATGGGGCGGTCTTCGACTCCGAGGGCATCCTCTGGATCGCCTTCTGGGGCGCGGGCAAGGTCGCGGGTTTCGGCCCCGATGGCCGTCAGGTGGCCGAGTTCACGGTGCCCGCCAGGCAGAGCACCTGCCCCGCCTGGGGCGGCCCCGAGTTCTCCACCCTGTTCGTCACCACCGCCGCCGCCGGCATCCCCCAGGACGAACTGGCCGTCACGCCCGAATCCGGCCGCACCTTCGCGGTCGAGACCGGCTTCCGCGGCCTCCCCGAGCCCAAGGTGATCCTGTGAAGCGCTCACTCGGCGTCTGCTACTACCCCGAACACTGGGACGAAGCCGTCTGGGCCGAGGACGCCCGCCGCATGGCCGAGGTTGGCATCGCTTGGGTCCGCATCGGCGAGTTCGCCTGGTCCCGCCTCGAGCCCGCGCCCGACCGCTTCGACTGGGGCTGGCTCGACCGCGCCATCGACGTGCTCGGCGCGGCGGGCCTCAAGGTCGTCCTGGGCACCCCCACCGCCACCCCGCCAGCCTGGGTCGTCGAAAAGCATCCCGACATGCTCCCCGTGGGCAAGGGGGGCCAGCCCCGCAGGTTCGGCTCCCGCCGCCACTACGACTTCGCGCACCGGGGCTACCGCGAGGAATGCCGCCGCATCGTGCGGCACTTGGCCGAGCGGTATGGCAAAAACCCCCATGTCGCCGCCTGGCAGACCGACAACGAATACGCCTGCCACGACACGACCCTCAGCTACTCGGACGCCGCCCGGACCGCCTTCCGCGAATGGCTCGCGCAGCGCTACCAGAGCCCCGAGGCCATGAACCGCGCCCATGGCAACGTCTTCTGGTCCATGGAGGTCTCGGACTGGTCCCAGGTGGACCTGCCCAACCTCACGGTGACCGAGCCCAACCCGTCGCTGTCGCTCGCCTTCCGCCGCTTCGCCTCGGAGATGGTCGTGGAGTTCAACCGCCTGCAGGTCGAGGAGATCCGCAAGCAGTCCGACGCCCCGATCCTGCACAACTACATGGGCCGGGTGACGGACTTCGACCATTTCGCTGTGGGCGCGGACCTCGACGCGGCCAGTTGGGACAGCTACCCCATCGGCTTCCTCTCCGACCGCATCGAGAACGACCCCGAGCGCAAGGCCCGCTTCCTCCGCCAGGGCGACCCCGACAATCAGGCCTTCCACCACGACCTCTACCGCGCGGTGGGCCGGGGCCGCTGGTGGATCATGGAGCAGCAGCCCGGCCCCGTGAACTGGGCGCCCTGGAACCCCGCGCCCTTGCCCGGCATGGTCCGCCTCTGGACCTGGGAGGCCTTCGCCCACGGGGCCGAGGTGGTCAGCTACTTCCGCTGGCGGCAGGCCCCCTTCGCGCAGGAGCAGATGCACGCGGGCCTCCTGCGCCCCGACTCCCAACCCGCCCCCGGCTTCCACGAGGCAGCAACGGTCGCCAAGGAACTGGAGGGGATGGAGGCCATCGACCCCGCCCCCGCCCCGGTGGCGCTGGTCTTTGACTACGAATCCGCCTGGGCCTGGGAGGTGCAGCCGCAGGGCCGCGACTTCGGCTTCTGGCGCCTGGCCTTCGCCGCCTACCGCGCCCTGCGCCGCGCGGGCCTCTCGGTGGACATCCTCCCGCCCGACGCCGAGGACCTGTCCCCCTACAAGCTCGTCCTCGCCCCCGGCCTCCTGCGGCTCTCGGACCCCTTCCGCACGGCGCTGGCCTCCTACGAGGGGATCGCGCTGCTCGGCCCCCGCACTGACACCAAGACGGCGGACCTGACGATCCCCGTCCCGCTCGGCCCGGATCTCCCCGGCCTCGACGCCACCGTGACACTGGCCG
Source organism: Rubellimicrobium roseum (assembly GCF_006152145.1). Taxonomy (GTDB): domain Bacteria; phylum Pseudomonadota; class Alphaproteobacteria; order Rhodobacterales; family Rhodobacteraceae; genus Rubellimicrobium; species Rubellimicrobium roseum. Next base: position 13,012 of record NZ_VDFV01000057.1, read on the forward strand.
AAAGCCTGCCTCCCGGCACCGAGGTGCCGCTCGAGAACGGCGGCCGCTTCCTCCACTGGTTCGAGCATCTGGAGGGCGCGGCCCCCGTGGCGCTGCGCACGACGGACGGTCGCCCCGCCATCGTGGGCGACGGTTCCATCTGCTACCTCGCGGGCTGGCCGGACGACGCGACCTTCGACGGCATCGTCCGGGGCCTCTGCGCCGAGGTGGGCCTGCCCACGCTGGACCTGCCCGACGGCCTGCGCCTCCGCGACACCGCCCGCCACCGCTTCGTCTTCAACTACGCGCCCGAGCCGCAGCGCTGGAGCTCCGTCACGATCCCGCCCGCCGGGGTCCACTGGGAGCCGCGCTGACACCGCCTGCGCCGGGGTGCGAATCACCCCGGCGCAGGGGCTCCCGACGATCCGTTAAGATCCCGTGAGGGCACCGAACGGGGCTCCAAGGATCGCTTAACCTCGCCCCGGTAGAACGGGTGTCATGACAGCCGAATCGTCAGGACGCCCGTGACCGCCGCACCGACCTGCCCCCCGATGACCATCGTCGCCCCCGAACGGCAGAGCTTTGCCGCCATGGGCCTCCGCTCGTCCGCGCCGCAGGAGCGAGGCGGAACCGGCGCGCCGGCCGGCGGCTTGAACTCTGGATCCCGCCAGCCATGTCCCTGGGCCGATCAGCCCGCTCCGATCCTCAGAGGAGTCACGACCATCGCCCACGATCTGACGAGCTTCCGCCCGGACGACCTTTTGGCCGCGCGGGTCGAACGTGACCTGCCCTGGGTGCAGGTGGCCCCCGGCGCCCCCTATTTCGTGACCGAGGACGGAGCCCCCTGGACCCCCGTCGGCCAGAACGACGCCATCACCTGGCCCGAGCTGGAGGGCCTGTTCCGCCGCCGGGACCTCGAAGGGGTGGAGCGTCACATCGCCTGGCTGCGCGACCACGGCGTGACCGTGCTGCGGCTCATGCTCGAATACGCCCATGGCGAGAACCGCTATCTCGAAACGCCGGTCGGGCGCTTCGCCCCCAACATGGTCCGGCTCTGGGACGATCTGTTCGCCATCTGCGCGCGGCAGGGGATGCGGCTCCTGCTCACGCCCTTCGACACCTTCTGGATGTGGCTCCGCTGGAAGCGCCACCCCTACAACCGGGCCAACGGCGGCCCCTGCAAGGGCCGGAGCCGGATCCTCCTTTGCCCCGACACGATGACGGCCATCAAGGCGCGAATGAGCTTCGTGGTCGAACGCTGGGGCGGCAGCGGCGTGGTCTTCGCCTGGGACCTGTGGAACGAGATGCACCCCGCCCAGATGGGCGACAGCGCCGAGGGCTTCGCCCGGGTCGTCACCGAACTGAGCGAGCACGTCCGGGCGCTGGAGACGCGCCTCTACGGCCGCACCCACCCCCAGACCGTGTCGCTCTTCGGTCCCATCCTCTATTCGCACCCCGAGGTGGCCGACACGATCTTCCGCCACTCGCTCCTCGACTTTGCGAGCACTCATCTCTACGCCGCGGGCACCATCGACCACCCCCGGGACACGGTCGCCCCGGCCCTCGCCACGGCCGACCTCGTGCGAGAGGCGGTGAACCACGCGCCCCCCGACCGCCCCTATCTCGACAGCGAGCACGGGCCCATCCACTTCTTCAAGGACAAGAAGAAGGTCCTGCCCGAGGACTTCGACGACGAATACTTCCGCCACATCCAATGGGCGCATCTCGCCTCGGGCGGCGCGGGCGGGGGGATGCGCTGGCCGAACCGCCGGCCCCATACGCTGACGCCGGGGATGCGGCGGGCCCAGGCGGCGCTCGCGGGCTTTTTGCCGCTGATCGATTGGACGACCTTCCGGCGCGCGAACCGCAGTCCCGACCTGCGCGTCTCCGCCCCGGGGGTGCGCGCCATGGGCTGCGCCGACGACCGGCAGGCTGTGGCCTGGCTCCTCCGCACCGACCGGCTGGACCGGCGGGGCAGGGTGGTGATGGACGTCCCCCCGATCCCGCTCCGGCTCAAGATCCCGGGCCTGCGCGACGGCGCCTACGAAGCCGTCGCCTGGAACACCCGCGAGGGCCGGCCCGAGGGAACGACCTTGGCCACATCGCGGGATGGCGCCCTCGTCCTGAACGGCCTGCAGGTCGCGACCGACCTCGCGCTGGCGATCCGGACGGTGTGATCCGTTGCGCCGAATGTTCTCCATCTGCTGGACCGAGCGCCCCGTCCTCGCAACGCGCCGTGTCCTCGGACCGGGCGTTCCGCCCCGGTCACGGCCGGTCCTCGTCGCGTGGGCCGTGAAGCGGCCAGTAGCGCTCCATGGCGAGATAGGTGAAGGAGGCCGACCATCCGATGAGCAGGAGCCCGTTCAGCGCCTCCACCCCGGCGATCAGCCGCGCCGATCCCAGCGGCACGTGGTCGCCGAAGCCCAGCGAGGTGTAGGTCACGACCGAGAAATAGACGCAGTCCAGAAGGCCCGTGACCGGCACGCCCGAGAAGCTCGGCACCGCCCAGACGATGGCCAGGAGCCAGTAGGCCAGCGCATAGGTCCAGACCGCCGCCGTGTGGCCCAGGAAGGAGGCGAGCACCACGACGATGATCCGGGCGCGCGGCGGGATGGGAAGGTCGGCCAGATGGTTCGAGGCGAGGCGCAGCACCTCGTAGAGGATCATCACCGTCGCCACCACCAGGACGACCGAGGCTGTCATCGCGGCGATCATCCCGTCCTCCCCCCTGCCGCTCCGGCCGGCATGGAAGCACCACGGGACGGCCAAGCCAAGGTCTCGCACCGACGGGACGACGCGCCGGTCCGGGCCGCCAGGGAGGCCCGGACCGGCCAGGCGCTCCTATTCGGACGCGGGCGCTGGCTCCCCAGCCCCGGTCTCCCCGTGGAGCTCCGAGTCGGGGGTTTCGAGGACCTCCTCGGCATGGGCTGCCTCCCGGCCGTAGCGAACCTCGAGGTAGCCTTCGTAGACCATCTCGACCGCGACGTAGAGGATCACGATGAGACCCACATAGGCGATCCAGCGGAAACGGTGGATGAGGCGGGCGATGAAGGTCGAGGCAAGCCCCATCAGCGCGATGGACAGCACGAGCCCGATGATGAGCACCGAGGGATGCCCGTGCGCCGCGCCCGCGACCGCCAGAACGTTGTCGAGCGACATGGACACGTCGGCGATGATGATCTGGGTGGCGGCCTGGGCAAAGGTCTTGCGCGGCACGCCCGCGGCGACCGTCCCGTCGGCGTTCAGGTCGCGACCCTCCAGCGCCTCCTCGGCGGCCTGCTCCTCGACGTCGTGGCCGGCGCGCAGCTCGCGCCACATCTTCCAGCACACCCACAGGAGCAGGATGCCCCCGGCGAGCAGGAGGCCCGTGACGGCCAGGAGCTGGCTCGTGATGAGCGCGAAGCAGATGCGCATGACCGTGGCCGCGGCGATGCCCACCAGGATGGCGCGGCTGCGCTGATCGGCCGGCAGGCCCGCGGCGGCCAAGCCGATGACGATGGCGTTGTCACCCGCGAGCACGAGGTCGATGGCGATGACTTGGAGAAGGGCGGCAAAGCCCTCGGAGGTGAAGATTTCCATGCTGCTCCTCTCGGACCCGGGAACCCGGGGACCCGGCGCCGTCCACCACACTTCGGCGGCGACCACAAGCCCGAGCGGCACCTTCCTGGCGTTGCCCTCGCGCACCAGGGAGGGCAAGGAAGGCTTTGGCTCGGCCGGACTCCCCGGCCAGTGACAGGAAAGGACGACCATGCTGACGAGGGATTTCGGCCGGACGGGCTGGCGCGTGGCGGCGGTGGGCTTCGGCGCCTGGGCCATCGGGGGCACCTGGGGCGAGGTGAGCGAGGAGGACGCCCGCGCGGCGCTCCACGCGGCGCTCGACGAGGGCGTGAACTTCATCGACACGGCGGACGTGTACGGCGACGGGCGCTCCGAGCGGATCATCCGCGAGGTGCTGAAGGAGCGCGGGGGCGAACGGCCCATCGTGGCCACCAAGGCCGGGCGGCGGCTCAGCCCGCACGTGGCCGAGGGCTATACCCGTGAGAACCTGGAAGCCTTCATCGACCGGAGCCTTCAGAACCTCGGGGTCGAAGCGCTGGATCTCGTGCAGCTCCACTGCCCGCCGACCCCGGTCTACTACATGCCCGAGGTGTTCGGGGCGCTCGACGACCTCGTGCGCGAGGGCAAGCTGAAGCACTACGGCGTCTCGGTCGAGAAGGTCGAGGAGGCGCTCAAGGCCATCGAATATCCGGGCGTCGTCTCGGTGCAGATCATCTGGAACATGTTCCGCCAGCGGCCCGCCGAGCTGTTCTTCCCGCAGGCGCTGAAGAGGCATGTGGCGGTGATCGCGCGGGTGCCGCTCGCCTCGGGGCTTCTGACCGGCAAGATGTCGCGCGACTCGCGCTTCGCCGCCGACGACCACCGCGCCTTCAACCGCGAGGGCGCCGCCTTCGACAAGGGCGAGACCTTCTCGGGCGTGCCCTTCGACGTGGCGCTCGACGCGGTGGATGCGGTGCGCGCCGGGATGCCGGGCGACGCGCCGATGGCGCAGGTGGCGCTGCGCTGGTGCCTGATGGAGGACGCGGTGTCGGTGGTGATCCCCGGGGCCAAGAACCCGGATCAGGCGCGCTCCAATGCCGCCGCCGGGCGCCTGACCCCGCTCGACGAGCAGACGATGGAGGTCGTGCGCGAGATCTATCGGAGCCGCATCGCCCCGCACGTCCACCAGCTCTGGTGAGTCAGGCGCGGGCGCGCTCGGGGGCGTCCCGCAGGCCGCCCTCGTCCACGTCGGGCTCGTCGTCGGCCTCCAGGCCGGCGTCGAGCATCCGCTCGACCTCGGCCATCTCGCGCGCGTCGTCGGGCCCCGTGCCGAAGCGCGCCGCCACGTCGGGGGCATAGCGCAGGAGGTCCGTCTTGAGCTTGAGGAGCGAGAGGTCCTTGGTCTTGCTTTCCAGCATCACGTCGAAGTCGAGCCCCTCGGCCGTGCGCATGAAGGTCGCGAATTCGAAGGGGTTGGTGAAGTCGGCGTGGCCGGTCCAGATCGGCGGCACGAGGACGGTCTTGATTCGTGACGTGGGCTTGAGGGCCGCGCCCAGGAGCTGACCCTTCAGCTCCTTGCCGGCCTTGAGCGTCTCGCGGTCCTTGTCGGTCACCTTGCGCTTGACCTCGCGCATCTCGGTGCGCGGGGAGGAGAAGTGGATCTTGGGCCGCACCCCCTCGGGCCAGGACCGCACGAACCGCTCCAGCGTCGGGCGGAGCGGCAGTCCTTCAGGGTTCAGGCACCAGAAGTGCTGGTAGTCGAAGACGAGCGGCACGCTGCAGCGCTCGTGGATCCAGAGCACGTCGGCCGCGCCGAAGCGGATGTCGTCGTTCTCCAGCACCAGCCGCCGCCGGACGTGCTCGGGGCACTTGGCGTAGCCCTCGATCCAGCGGGCGCGGCTCTCCTCGCGGTCGCCGTAGACGCCGCCGACATGGGTGACGAGCACCGCCTCGGGCCCGAGGCCCATGCGGTCCAGCATCTCGGCCTGGGAGGACAGGTCCCAGATGCTCTTCTTCGTCAGCTCCGGGTCGGGGCTGTTGAGGAGGACGAACTGAGAAGGGTGAAAGCTCAAGCGCATGTTGAGGTCGCGCGCCTTCCGGCCGAAGGCCGCCAGCTCCGCGTCGCTCTCGGCCACCATGTCGTGGAACTGCGGCATGTCCGGATGGGTCGCATAGGGCGCGAGGTCCGAGGACAGCCGATACATGTCCACCTCGATCGTCACGAGGTAATCGAGGATCGCGTCCACGTATTCGAGCGAGGTCTTCAGGTGCGGGCCCTTGCGCCAGCCCCGGGTGTCGTTGCTTTTCAGGTCGGGCCGTCCCATGACCTTGACGGGAAAGCCGAGCCGAAGGGGTCTGGTCATGCAGGCACCTGTTCCTCGGGAAAGCCGATTCCGGCGATGAAGGCGTTCCAGTCCGCCGGGCGCAAGGCCCCGCCCGTAGCTTGGACATGGCCGCTGCCGTATTCTTCGCCCGCGCCCGCCGGACGGTGATCGGCCAAGAACGAGATGAGATTCGTTCCCGTCGCCGTGCGCAGGGCGAAATGAATCCAATCCTCGCGGTAGCCGGTGTTGGCCGCCAGCACGATCTTGTCCTTGAGCCGCCCGCGCCATTGCTGCGCGATCAACGGATGGATCTGGCAGGGCGAGTGGAAGCGAATCAGCGCCACGTCACCCCGCACCTTGGGCGCAACCCGCTTGGCCCCTTCCAGCGCGGCGACGACCTCGGCCTTGGCGGCGCGGAGCTGCTCCGTCTCCGAGTGCCCGCCCTTCAGCAGGTCCTTGGGCGACTCGCAGCGCAGGAGCAGCACAAGGGCGGGCGTGGGGTCGGCCGCTGCCGTCCGGCGTGGCGCGTTGACGAGCGACACCGCATCCCTCAGCGCCGTCTTGCCGTAGCGGGCCTGCGCCTCGGCCAGCTCGGGAAAGCCCGCGCCTTCGGCCATGTCGCCGATCAGCCCCAGCGCGGCGAGCCACAGAAGGTCGTCGGCGGGCCCCAGCGCCTGCGCGCACCACCAGGCGAGGAGCGCCGAGGTGGGCTCCGGCGCCCAGCCGTTGCCGGAGATGACGACGGCATCGCCCGGCACGCCCGTGGGCACATGATGGTCGATCAGCGCCACGGGCACGCCCGGCAGGATCTCGCCCGCGCGCACGCCCAGGTCCGCGACCAGCAGTCCCCCTGGGCGGCGAGCCTCCAGTTCGGCGCGGAACGCGGGCGACCAGGGATTCTCGCCTTTGCCCAAGATGCGGATTTCGGTCGCGCGTCCGGTCCGGTCGAGCGCGCGTTTGAGGATCGCCGCCGCCGATAGCCCATCGGCATCGAAATGGCCCAGGATCAGCGCGGGTCGGTCCGGGGCGAAGCGCTCCAGCGCCGCACGGAAGGCAGGCGTGACGTCGGCAGGGCTATGGGGGCGCAGGTCTGGCACGTCACCTCAACGAGTCACGGTCCGCTCGGGTTCGCCGCCCTCGCATCATGTGAAGTACAGCAGACGCGCGGCGGGCAGGGTATCGGCGATCTCCCGCTCGAAGAAGCGTCGCGCCGCGCTCAAGGTCGAAGCGTCGTAGACCTGCTTGACCGATCCGAACTTCGTCCGTTTTTCTGCGCGCCCGTTCCCGCTCATGTCGAGGTCCGAACCCGGGTACCAGCCCGTCAGCACCTCCTTGGAGGAGGCCGTGTAACGGTGTGTGATGAGCTCGACGGTGAGATCGGGCGCCAAGCCTTCCAGTGCAATCGCGACGTCCCGGAGCAGCCCCGCATAGGCGTCCTCCCATCCTGCGGCCACGATGATGGGCGCGACCGTCAGCCCGATCGGGTAGCCGGCCTCGGCCATTCGTCGCAAGGCGCGAAGCCTCGCCGCCACCGGGCTCGTGCCCCCCTCGTGCCGGGCGAAGGCGGCGGGGTTGATCGAGGCGCGCATCCGCGTCCGCCCGCCATGAGAGAGGCCGAGCAAGGGCTCGACCGCGTCGAACTTGGTCGTGAAGCGAAGCTGCGCGTCGGCCTTCCAGCCCCCGAACCATGCGACCAGCGCCGAGAGCGAGCCCGTGAGGTGCTCGATGGCCAGCGGATCGGTGTAGCACGAGGCTTCATAGGTCGTGCCTTCCCCGGCTCGGGCCGGCTGGCGCGTGGTCACGGTGCCTTGGCCCAGTTGCCGCGGGATCTCTGCAAGGATCTCCGGCAGGTTGGCATAGGCCCGCGTCACCGGCGGCCCCTTCAGGGAGCCTGCGAGGTAGCAGTAGCTGCAATGGGCGGGGCAGCCCTCGGCGAGGTCCACGCGCCAGTCGGCACTGGGCGCGATCGGCTGGAGCCGGCGCTTCGACGGCGGCGCCACCACGACGGCCAGCGTCGCCTTGGCCTCGGCATAGGCGCGCCGCGGATTGTCGGCCAGGTCCAGCGTCAGGCGATCCGAGGGCAGTTCGCGCACGATCAGGCCGAGAGCTGCAGCTCGCTCGGCGATCCGTCGTCCGTGATCCCAGCCAAGCGCCGCTCGCGTGAGCAGGACACGGCTTGGACGCCATGCGCGGGCCGGGGCGCCTCCGCTCAGCCGAGCGTCGGGCGGCTTCGGCAGGACATCTCGGTCGTTTGGCAGTGCAGGATCATGCAGGTCCACGGTTCGGCTCCGTCCGGCAAAGATCCGGTTCGCTGGATAAGCCCGCCAAGGCGATGCGCGTTCCGACCGGGACTGACCGCCCCGACGCCGGAACGCGCACTCTGCCCGTGCATTTAGCATCAGAGCTGGTTTCCGCAGCGCCACGTTCGTCGACTCGAAAAAAGTGCTTGCGGCCTGCGCTGCATCGCTGTAGACACTTTCTCCACCGGCGGCGCACAGCGCTGTCGGCGATCTCTGGACAGGCGCGGCCTTGCTAGTCACCTTAGGGTGAAAGGCTGTTGGTTTCTTGAGATCTGCTCTTTGACAGTATGGACGCATTGAAGGGATATGCGGGCGGCTTTGGGGTCTTGTCGATCGACGGACTG
>NZ_VDFV01000058.1 GCF_006152145.1 Rubellimicrobium roseum
TGCGCTTCGCCATCCGCGAAGGCGGCCGCACCGTCGGCGCCGGCGTGGTGTCCAAGATCATCGCCTGATCCGGTCGACCGTCGTGAGACAGGGGGGGCGTCCTTCGGGGCGCCCCTTTTCCGTTTGCTGCGAGACGGGCCGATCAGGGCGCGGGCGCTTGGTGGCCCCTCGCCAGCGCTTCGGCGTCCTCGGCCGCGGCGGTGAGGGCGGCCGCGAGATCCCGGCGCAGTGCCTCGCGCGTCGCCGCGTCCATGCGGCGGGGCGGGGCCGCGTCCCATCTTTGCCAGACGACCGCGCCGCGGGTGAAGGGCTGGGGCCAGACCAGGCGGTCCCAGCTCGGCACGCGCCAGTGGCGCCGGGTAGCGAAGGCGTAGGCGAAGACGGGCCGTCCCGTGGTGCTGGCCCAGTCCAGCGGCGCATCCTTGACGATCCGCACGGGCCCGGAGGGGCCGTCGCCGGTCAGCCCCAGGCTGCATCCCTCGTGCATGAGGCGCATCACCTCGCGGCAGGCGGTCCGGTTGGCCTGGCGCGAGGCCATGACGACGGGGCGCAGTCCGACATGCGCCTGCGCCGCCCCGGCGACGCGGCCCGCGAAGCGGTCGCTGTGGACGGCGAGCATGGGCCCCCAAGCGGCGCGCCAGTGGATGCCGGCCATAGCAATCCGCTCGTGCCAGAGGATGATGAGGACGGGGCCCTCCTTCAGCGCCTCGGCGAGGTCCCCGTCGCCCCGGAACTCCCACCGGGTGGTCGCATGGCACAGACGAATCCAGAGGCCCAGGCCGGTGCCGACGGCCCGCGACGCCCACGGCTGACGGCCGAGCCATCTTCGAAAGCGCATGGCCATGATCCCCTCTTGCCCATTATGTCGGGAGCGGATGCTCGACCCGCAAGGGGTTGGAGGCAGTCGGTCCGTCTCCTATCTGGCGAGAGTACCGCGTTGCACCGAGGACGATATGGACACGACCGCCCGCAGCTTCCTGGACCGGCTGCTGACCGAGGGAGATGAGCCCATCCGGTCGGACGAGGGCCCCGCCGCCGGGAGCCCGGGCGTCGGCGACGATCCCGCCGGGCGTCAGGGGCGGCAGGGGACGGACCCGGAGGGCGGAGCGACGCCGGGCGGGGTGCTTCCCGTTCTTCTGGGCGGGCGCCGCCGCGCCCTGTCCCGCAGTGCCCTTCTGGCGGGCGGGGTCGCAGCCCTGGGCAAGATCGCCCTGGATGCCTGGGCGCAGGCCCGGCGCAGCGTCGCCACCGACCCGACCATCGGCGCCGTGGAGGGCGACGCGGCCGAGGCGCGGGCGCGCACGCTCCTGTTCGCGATCGTGGCGGCCGCCAAGGCCGACGGCCACATCGACGAGGAGGAGCACAGCGCCATCGACGCCGAGATCGAGGACCTGCCCCCGGCCGTGAAAGGCCTGCTGGGCGAGGCCATCGCCGCCGCCCCGGATCCCGAGGCCGTGGCCGCGCGCGTCCACTGCGGGCAGGAGGCGCGCGAGGTCTACGCCGCCTCGGCGCTGATCTGCGGGCGCGACCATGCGCTGGAGATGGCCTACCTCGACCGGCTGGCGCGCGCGCTGGACCTGCCGTCGGAGGAAGCGCGGCGGATCGAGGGCGACGTGCTCGCCCATGTCTGACCTGGGAGCCTGACCTTGCGGACCCCCTTGATCCCCATCGCCGTTCGGGCTAGTCGGGGGTCGGCCTAGGGGTATAGCTCAGCCGGTAGAGCGACGGTCTCCAAAACCGTAGGTCGCGGGTTCGAACCCTGCTGCCCCTGCCAAGCCCTCTCACATCGGCGGTGTCCTGCGCGCTGCCGCGCCCAGGTCCGCCATGCTGTCCCAGAAGGCCCGCTACGCCCTGCACGCGATGATCCATCTCGCGCGGAAGGGCGAGGCCGCGACCGTGGCCGAGATCGCGCAGGCCGAGGACATCCCCCGCAAGTACCTGGAGCAGATCCTGTCGGCGCTGGGCACGCGGGGCCTCGTGGTCGGGCGGCGGGGGCCGCAGGGGGGCTACCGACTCGCGCGCGGGGCCGAGGCGATCAGCTACGCCGACATCCTGCGCTGCATCGACGGGCCCTTGGCGCTCGCGCCCTGCGCTACGCGCAAGGGCTTCCGCACCTGCGACGACTGCCAGTCGATGGAAACCTGCGAGATCCGCCCCGTGCTGATCGAGTGCCGCGAGGCGACGGCGCGGCTTCTGGAGGCTATGACGCTCGCTCGCGCGGTGGAGCGCGGCGGCTCCCTCTTGCCCTGACCGAGATGGCGGAGGGCTAGGCGTCGGATTCGTCGCGCGCCTGCATTCTCCCTATTTCCCATCTGAAAGGTATGTATTACGCCTGCGCCATCCGAGGTTCGGGAGATGACATGGAAGACGGCTTTCTCTTGTTCGCCGCCGTGGGGTTCCTGGCGCAGCTTGTCGACGGGGCGCTGGGGATGGCCTATGGGGTCATCTCCTCGACGGTGCTGATGTCCTTCGGCGTGACGCCAGCCGCGGCCTCGGCCGCCGTGCACGCCGCGGAGCTGTTCACCACCGCGACCTCGGCGAGCTCGCACGCCTGGCACCGCAACGTGAACTGGCGGCTGTTCTGGACCCTGGCGCCAGCCGGCATCCTGGGCGGCGTGCTGGGCACCTACGTGCTGACCTCGTTCGATGGCGACGTGCTCCGGCCCTATGTCGCGGCCTATCTCGCCATCATGGGGGTCTACATCCTCGTGCGCGGATTCTTCTGGCCGCCGACGCACGTCGCGCCCGAGCCCGGCGTCGTGATCGCCCTAGGGGGCCTGGGTGGGTTCGCCGACGCGGTGGGTGGCGGCGGCTGGGGGCCGGTGGTGGCCACGGGCCTCGTGGGGCGCGGCACCGCCCCGCGCGAGACGGTGGGCACCGTCAACACGGTCGAGTTCTTCCTGACCTTCTCGGTCTCGGTCGCCTTCCTGACGGCGCTGCTGACCGGGCACTGGGACGAGGCCGAGGGTCTGGCCAGCCATGCTTGGGCCGTGGCCGGCCTGATCGTGGGCGGCGTCGCCGCCGCGCCGCTCGCGGGCTACGTGACCAAGGTGATCCCCTCGCGGCAGTTCATGATCCTCGTGGGGGTCGTCGTGACGTCGCTGGCGGCTTACCAGGCCTCGCGGCTGTTCTAGGTTGCGCGCCGGGAGGACCCGCATGGAACGCGACGGAGCCGAGCCGCTGATCCTGACGCTGGCGCTGGACGGCACCACCTTCGCCCGCCTCGACGGCGAGCGGCGGGCGCTGTTCCCCCCGCATCTCAACCGCATCCCGGCCCATGTGACGCTGTTCCACCACCTGCCGGGCGAGCGGCCAGGCGAGATCCTGGCGGCGCTGCGCGCGGCCGGCGCGGGGCAGGGGCCCGAGCCCGTGCGGGTGACGGAGCTGATGCCCCTGGGGCGCGGCGTCGCCTACCGGCTGGAGGCGCCGGGGGTCGCGGCCTTGCGCGCGGGGCTGGTTCGGCTCTGGGAGGCCGACCTCACCCCGCAGGACCGCCAGCCCTGGCGGCCCCACGTCACCGTACAGAACAAGGTGACCCCCGAGGAGGCGCGGGCGACGCTGGCGCGGCTCCGGGCCCGCTTCGCGCCGTGGGACGCGATGGCCGAGGGTCTGCGGCTCTGGCGCTACAAGGGCGGGCCCTGGGAGGCGCTGGCCGAAATCCCGTTCACGGGACCGGCAGGGCCGCGGCCTTGACCCATGGCCCGCCCGCGTCTATGTCGCGCGGGTTCCGCCCGGAGAGGACGTCCCATGGCCAACCCCGTCGAGTTCGTCAACCAGACCCGCGCCGAGGTCGGCAAGGTCGTCTGGCCCACGCGGCGCGAGGTCGTGCTGACCACCGCCATGGTGCTGGCGCTCGCGGCGCTGGCGGCGGTGTTCTTCAGCCTCGTCGACCTCCTGATCCGCTCGGGGCTTACTGGGATCCTCACCGTCTTCGGGTGACGAAGGCCCTTGCGCTCGGCCCCATCGGGGGTGTAGGAGCGCCGGGCTTCTGACGGCGGGTGGGCGCGGGCGCGACGGATCGCGCGTGGCGCCCCGTTTCCGTTTGGAGCGGGGGCTTCGGCCCTCGATGGCAGGAACCGGCGCGTGCCGGTCGGACATTGGGTGCGGCAGACATGGCGAAGCGCTGGTATTCGGTTTCGGTCCTCTCGAACTTCGAGAAGAAGATCGCCGAGCAGATCCGCGCCAAGGCGGCCGAGAAGGGCCTCCAGGAAAAGCTCGACGAGGTGCTCGTGCCGACCGAAGAGGTCATCGAGATGCGGCGGGGCAAGAAGGTGCAGTCGGAGCGCCGCTTCATGCCGGGCTACGTGCTCGTGCACATGGAGATGGGCGACGACACCTATCACCTCATCACCTCGATCCCGCGCGTGACGGGATTCCTGGGCCCGCAGGGCCGGCCGATGCCGATGCGCGACTCGGAGGTGAACGCGATCCTGAACCGCACCGACGCGGCGGAGACGGCGCCCCGCAACCTCATCCGCTTCGAGATCGGCGAGCGGGTGAAGGTGAACGACGGACCCTTCGAGGACTTCGACGGCATGGTCGAGGGCGTCGACGAGGAGCACCAGCGCCTCAAGGTGTCGGTGTCGATCTTCGGCCGGGCCACCCCGGTCGATCTGGAATTCTCCCAGGTCACGAAGCTGTCGTGACCTGAGCGAACGGCCCCCCTCGGGGGGTCCGTGGGAGGGAAGGGGGCCGCGGCCCCGGCCCCGGACCACGCAACGAAGGCCCGCCCGGCGCGCCGGGACGGGAGTTGGACAAGGGGGTTCGTCCCCCACGATGAAGGAGAGGCCACATGGCCAAGAAAGTCATCGGGTCGCTGAAGCTGCAGGTGAAGGCCCAGCAGGCGAACCCGTCCCCGCCGGTCGGCCCCGCGCTCGGTCAGCGCGGGATCAACATCATGGCGTTCGTGAAGGAATTCAACGCGCGCACGACCGACATCGAGGCGGGCGCCCCCGTCCCGGTGGTCATCACCTACTACGCCGACAAGTCGTTCTCGCTCGAGTTCAAGACGCCGCCCGCGTCCTTCTACCTCAAGAAGGCGGCCGGCCTGAAGCCCGTGGGCAAGCGCAACCGCCCGAAGGCCTCGACCAAGCCCGGCAAGGAAGTCGCCGGGACCGTGACGATCGCGCAGGTGCGCGAGATCGCCACCGCCAAGATGAAGGACCTCAACGCGGTCACCGTCGAAGCGGCCATGCAGACCATCCTGGGCTCGGCGAAGTCCATGGGCATCGAGGTGAAGGGCTGAGTCATGGCGAAAGTTGCTAAGCGTATCCGGGCGGCCCGCGCCGCCTTCGAGGGCAAGGACAACCTGCCCGTCCAGGCCGCCGTCGAGCTGGTGAAGGCGAACGCCTCGGCCAAGTTCGACGAGACCATCGAGGTCGCGGTGAACCTGGGCGTCGATCCGCGCCACGCCGACCAGATGGTCCGCGGCACGGTGAACCTGCCCAACGGCACCGGCAAGACCGTGCGCGTGGCGGTCTTCGCCCGCGGCGAGAAGGCCGACCAGGCCCGCGCCGCCGGCGCGGACATCGTGGGCGCCGAGGACCTGATGCAGGACATCCAGGGCGGCAAGATCGACTTCGATCGCTGCATCGCCACCCCGGACATGATGCCGATCGTGGGCCGTCTCGGGAAGATCCTCGGGCCGCGCAACCTGATGCCGAACCCCAAGGTCGGGACCGTGACCCCCGACGTGGCCGAGGCCGTGCGCGCCGCCAAGGGCGGTCAGGTGCAGTTCAAGGTCGAGAAGGCGGGCATCGTGCACGCCGGCGTCGGCAAGGCGTCCTTCGACGCCGAGAAGCTCGCGGAGAACATCCGCGCCTTCGTGGACGCGGTGCAGCGCGCCAAACCCACGGGTGCCAAGGGCGCCTACCTCAAGAAGGTTTCCATCGCCTCGACGATGGGCCCGGGCGTGTCCGTGGACCTCGCCTCGGCGACCGGCAACGCCTGAGGCTGGCCCTCGGCCCGAGCCTTTGCGGCCGGTCCCCTTGGGGGCCGGCCGTTTCCGTTGCGGCGGGGACGCATGATCGATGCACCGTCGCGTGATCGGCGCCGAAGGCCCTTGGCAAGGGCGGTGCCGAGGGCTATAGGAGCCCCCTGCCTCGGGCCGGCGATTCCCATCGCGGGCACGGGGCGCTTGTCCAAGACGGTGGGGGCCCGGGGTCGACCCAGGCTTAAACATCCTGCCCGAGACGGAGCGCGAGACAAAGATTTCCGTTGGAGGCTTTCGGTCCTTCGCGGGCGATCCGAGGCTCGGGTTCCGTAGCAACGGACCCGAATGCGGCCCTTTCGGGGGTCGCCTCATGAGCCGGGGGAAACCCCAACTTGGAGTGAAACTGTGGATAGAGCCAAGAAAGAGAAAGTGGTCGAGGAACTCGGCCAGATCTTCGAAAGCTCTGGCGTCGTGGTGGTTGCCCGCTACGAAGGCATGACGGTTGCACAGATGCAGGACCTCCGCGCGCGCATGCGCGACGTCGGGGGCTCCGTTCGCGTGGCCAAGAACAAGCTCGCCAAGATCGCCCTGGAAGGGAAGCCCGGCGCCAGCATGGCCCCCCTTCTCACGGGCATGACCGTGTTCTCCTACTCCGAAGACCCCGTGGCCGCGGCCAAGGTGGTGGACGCCTACGCCAAGACGAACGACAAGTTCGTCGTCCTGGGCGGGGCGATGGGGAGCACGGCGCTTGACCCGGCCGGGGTCAAGGCCGTCGCCCAACTGCCGTCCCGCGAGGAGCTCATCGCTTCCATCGTGGCCTGCATCGGGGCGCCTGCCGCTGGCCTGGCCGGGGCGATCGGCGCGCCTGGCGCGAACATCGCGAGCATTCTCTCGACCATCGAAGAGAAGGCCGCCGCCTGAGCAGCGACGTGATGCCGCGGGGGGCTTCGGTCCCCTGCGTTGGAACCCTTAGTCTAGACGGAAAGCACAAATGGCTGATCTGAACCAACTGGCCGAACAAATCGTCGGCCTCACCCTCCTGCAAGCCCAAGAGCTGAAGCAGATCCTCAAGGACCAGTACGGCATCGAGCCGGCCGCCGGTGGCGCCGTGATGATGGCCGCCGGTCCCGCCGCGGCCGCCCCGGCCGAGGAAGAGAAGACCGAGTTCGACGTCGTCCTCAAGGACGCCGGCGCGAACAAGATCAACGTGATCAAGGAAGTCCGCGCCATCACCGGCCTGGGCCTCAAGGAAGCCAAGGACCTCGTGGAAGCCGGCGGCAAGGTCAAGGAAGCCGTGTCCAAGGCCGACGCCGAGGCCATGAAGAAGAAGCTCGAAGAGGCTGGCGCCAAGGTCGAGCTGGCCTAACTGGAATGCGCCTCGGCGCAACCTAGGGCGACAACGGGCTGGGGCTGCCGCAAGGCGGCTCCAGCCTGACCCGTCTTGAAGGCCGGCTTGCCCAAGCCCGCCTTCTGGACCGGTCGAACGGGTCGAGGAGCCGCTCGTGGGAAGGCGGCGCCGGATGGACCTCCGACAGTCCCCTCTCATGGGGGTGGGCACCGCGGCCCCGGCGGCGCCCCCCTCGCAGAGACATAGGTGACGACGCTCATGCCCCAGACCGTCCGCGGCCAGAAGCGGCTCCGCAAGTATTACGGCAAGATCCGGGAAGTCCTGGAGATGCCGAACCTGATCGAGGTCCAGAAGGCCTCCTACGACCTGTTCCTGAACTCGGGGGACGGGCCGGAGCCGAAAAAGGACGAGGGCCTGCGCGGGGTCTTCGAGTCGGTCTTCCCCATCCAGGACTTCAACGGCACGGCGCAGCTCGAATTCGTGAGCTACCAGCTCGAGAAGCCCAAGTACGACGCCGACGAGTGCATGTCGCGCGACATGACCTATGCCGCGCCGCTCAAGGTGACGCTGCGCCTTCTCGTGTTCGAGATCGACGAGATCACCGGGGCCAAGACCATCAAGAACCTGAAGGAGCAGGAAGTGTACATGGGGGACATGCCCCTCATGACGCCCAACGGCACCTTCATCGTGAACGGCACCGAGCGGGTGATCGTGTCGCAGATGCACCGGTCGCCGGGCGTGTTCTTCGACCACGACAAGGGCAAGACCCATTCCTCGGGCAAGCTGCTCTTCGCCTGCCGGATCATCCCCTATCGCGGCTCCTGGCTCGACTTCGAGTTCGACGCCAAGGATCTGGTCTACGCGCGCATCGACCGTCGCCGGAAGCTGCCGGTGACGACGCTGCTCTATGCCCTGGGCATGGACCAGGAGGCGATCGTGTCGGCCTACTACAACACGGTCGACTTCCGCCTCGACCCGACCACGCGCCAGTGGGTGACGAAGTTCTTCCCCGAGCGCGTGCGCGGCACCCGTCCGACCTTTGACCTGATCGACGCCGCCACGGGCGAGGTCATCGTCAAGGCCGGCGAGAAGGTCACGCCGCGAATGGTCAAGAAGCTGATCGACGAAGGCCGCGTCACCGAGCTCCTCGTGCCGTTCAAGAGCATCCAGGGCCGCTACGTCGCCCAGGACATCATCGACGAGGACACGGGCGCCATCCATGTCGAGGCGGGCGACGAGCTCACGCTCGAGACCGACCGCGACGGCGAGATCATCGGCGGCACCGTCAAGGCGCTGATCGAGGCCGGGCACACCACGATCCCCGTGCTCGACATCGACAACATCAATGTCGGCCCGTACATCCGCAACACCATGGCGGCGGACAAGAACCTGGGCCGCGACACCGCGCTCATGGACATCTACCGCGTCATGCGGCCGGGCGAGCCGCCGACCGTCGAGGCCGCGTCCGCTCTGTTCGACACGCTGTTCTTCGACAAGGAGCGGTACGACCTGTCCGCCGTCGGCCGCGTGAAGATGAACATGCGCCTCGACCTCCAGAAGCCCGACACCCAGCGGACGCTGGACCGCGAGGACATCATCGCCTGCATCCGGGCGCTGGTGGAGCTGCGCGACGGCAAGGGCGAGATCGACGACATCGACCACCTCGGCAACCGCCGGGTGCGTTCGGTCGGCGAGCTGATGGAGAACCAGTACCGCGTGGGCCTGCTCCGCATGGAGCGCGCCATCAAGGAGCGGATGTCCTCCGTCGACATCGACACCGAGATGCCGCAGAACCTCATCAACGCGAAGCCCGCCGCGGCCGCGGTGCGGGAGTTCTTCGGTTCCTCGCAGCTGTCGCAGTTCATGGACCAGACCAACCCGCTGTCCGAGGTCACGCACAAGCGGCGTCTCTCGGCGCTTGGGCCGGGCGGCCTGACGCGCGAGCGCGCGGGCTTCGAGGTCCGTGACGTCCACCCGACCCACTACGGCCGGATGTGCCCGATCGAGACGCCGGAAGGTCCGAACATCGGCCTGATCAACTCGCTGGCGACCTACGCCCGCGTGAACAAGTACGGCTTCATCGAGACCCCCTACCGCAAGGTGCAGGAGGGCAAGGTCACCGACGACGTGCAGTACATGTCGGCGACCGAGGAGATGCGCCATGTCGTGGCGCAGGCCAACGCCAACCTGACCGAGGCCGGCGAATTCGCGAACGAGCTGGTGAACACCCGCCAGCGCGGGGACTACACGCTCGCCCCGCGCGAGCAGGTGGACCTCATCGACGTGAGCCCCAAGCAGCTCGTGTCGGTCGCGGCCTCGCTGATCCCGTTCCTCGAGAACGACGACGCGAACCGCGCGCTCATGGGCTCGAACATGCAGCGTCAGGCCGTGCCGCTCCTGCAGGCCGAGGCGCCCCTCGTGGGCACCGGCATCGAAGAGGTCGTGGCCCGCGACTCCGGCGCCGCCATCATGGCGCGCCGCGGCGGGATCATCGACCAGGTGGACGCGACCCGCATCGTGGTCCGCGCGACCGAGGATCTCCAGCTCGGCGACGCCGGGGTGGACATCTACCGGATGCGCAAGTTCCAGCGCTCGAACCAGAACACCTGCATCAACCAGCGACCGCTGGTGAAGGTGGGCGATCTGGTCACCAAGGGCGAGGTGATCGCCGACGGTCCGTCCACGGACCAGGGCGAGCTCGCGCTCGGCAAGAACGTGGTCGTCGCGTTCATGCCGTGGAACGGCTACAACTACGAGGACTCCATCCTCATCTCCGAGCGCATCGTGCGGGATGACGTGTTCACGTCCATCCACATCGAGGAGTTCGAGGTCGCGGCCCGCGATACCAAGCTCGGGCCCGAGGAGATCACGCGGGACATCCCGAACGTCGGTGAGGAAGCGCTGCGCAACCTCGACGAGGCGGGGATCGTCTACATCGGCGCCGAAGTGGGGCCGGGCGACATCCTCGTGGGCAAGATCACCCCCAAGGGTGAAAGCCCCATGACGCCGGAGGAGAAGCTCCTCCGCGCCATCTTCGGCGAGAAGGCGTCCGACGTGCGCGATACCTCGCTCCGGCTGCCGCCGGGCGACTTCGGCACGGTCGTGGAAGTGCGCGTCTTCAACCGCCACGGCGTCGACAAGGACGAGCGGGCGCTGCAGATCGAGCGCGAGGAAGTCGAGCGCCTGGCCCGTGACCGGGACGACGAGCTCGCCATCCTCGACCGCAACATCTACGCGCGCCTCAAGGGCATCCTGCTCGGCAAGACAGCCGTGAAGGGCCCGCGCGGCTTCAAGGCCAACTCGGTCGTGACCGAGGAGTCCCTGCGCGAGATCGGGCGCGGCGCTTGGTGGCAGTTCGCCCTGGCCGACGAGTCCGACGCCAAGATCGTCGAGGCGCTGAACGAGCAGTACGAGGCGCAGAAGCGCACGCTCGACGCGCGCTTCGAGGACAAGGTCGAGAAGGTCCGTCGCGGCGACGACCTGCCCCCCGGCGTGATGAAGATGGTCAAGGTCTTCGTCGCGGTGAAGCGCAAGCTCCAGCCCGGCGACAAGATGGCCGGCCGTCACGGCAACAAGGGCGTCATCTCGCGCGTGGTGCCGATCGAGGACATGCCGTTCCTGGCGGACGGCACGCCCGTGGACTTCTGCCTCAATCCGCTCGGCGTGCCGTCGCGGATGAACGTGGGGCAGATCCTCGAGACGCACATGGGCTGGGCCGCGCGCGGCCTGGGCATCCAGGTGGACGAGGCGCTGGCCGAGTACCGGCGTTCGGGCGACCTGACCCCGGTGCGCGAGGCGATCCGCATCGCCTATGGCGAGGAGGCCTATGAGGAGGCCTTCAACACCATGGGCGAGGACGACCTGGTGGAGAAGGCGGGTCTCGTCGCGCATGGCGTGCCGATCGCGACGCCGGTCTTCGACGGCGCCAAGGAGCATGACGTCAACGACGCGCTGATCCGCGCGGGCTTCGACACCTCGGGCCAGTCGGACCTGTTCGACGGCCGCACGGGCGAGAAGTTCCAGCGCAAGGTGACGGTGGGCGTGAAGTACCTCCTGAAGCTGCACCACCTCGTGGACGACAAGATCCACGCGCGTTCGACGGGCCCGTACTCGCTCGTCACCCAGCAGCCGCTCGGCGGCAAGGCGCAGTTCGGCGGCCAGCGCTTCGGGGAGATGGAGGTCTGGGCCCTCGAAGCCTATGGCGCCGCCTACACCCTGCAGGAGATGCTGACGGTGAAGTCGGACGACGTGGCGGGCCGGACCAAGGTCTACGAGTCGATCGTCAAGGGCGAGGACAACTTCGAGGCCGGCGTGCCGGAATCGTTCAACGTGCTCGTCAAGGAAGTCAGGGGCCTCGGCCTCAACATGGAACTCCTGGACGCGGAGGCGGAGGAGTAACGGCTCCTCCCGCTTGCGGGACGGCCCCTTGCGGGGGGCCGTCCGTGTCCCCATTTCCATCCACCCCCGGAAGGGAACGAGATGAACCAGGAAATCACGAACAATCCGTTCAACCCCCTGACCCCCGCCAAGACCTTCGACGAGATCCGCGTCTCCCTGGCCTCGCCCGAGCGCATCCTGTCCTGGTCCTTCGGCGAGATCAAAAAACCCGAGACGATCAACTACCGGACGTTCAAGCCCGAGCGGGACGGCCTGTTCTGCGCGCGCATCTTCGGGCCGATCAAGGACTACGAGTGCCTCTGCGGCAAGTACAAGCGCATGAAGTATCGCGGCGTGGTCTGCGAGAAGTGCGGCGTGGAAGTGACGCTCCAGAAGGTGCGCCGCGAGCGGATGGGCCATATCGAGCTCGCCGCCCCGGTCGCGCATATCTGGTTCCTGAAGTCGCTCCCCTCGCGGATCGGCCTCATGCTCGACATGACGCTCCGTGACCTGGAGCGGATCCTCTACTTCGAGCAGTACGTCGTCATCGAGCCGGGCCTGACGGACCTCCAGCAGAACCAGCTCCTTACCGAGGAGCAGTATCTCGACGCGCAGGACCAGTACGGGGCCGACGCCTTCCAGGCGAACATCGGCGCCGAGGCCATCCGCGAGATGCTGGCCGCCATCGACCTCGAGGGCGAGGCCGAGCGCCTGCGCGCCGAGCTGAAGGAAGCCACCGGCGAGCTGAAGCCCAAGAAGATCATCAAGCGGCTCAAGATCGTCGAGTCGTTCATCGAGTCGAGCAACCGGCCCGAGTGGATGATCATGACCGTGATCCCGGTCATCCCGCCCGAGCTGCGCCCGCTGGTGCCGCTCGACGGGGGCCGCTTCGCCACGTCCGACCTCAACGACCTCTACCGCCGGGTCATCAACCGGAACAACCGCCTCAAGCGGCTCATCGAGCTGCGCGCGCCCGACATCATCGTGCGCAACGAGAAGCGGATGCTCCAGGAGTCGGTGGACGCGCTCTTCGACAACGGCCGTCGCGGCCGCGTCATCACGGGTGCCAACAAGCGTCCGCTGAAGTCGCTGTCGGACATGCTCAAGGGCAAGCAGGGCCGGTTCCGCCAGAACCTGCTCGGCAAGCGCGTGGACTTCTCGGGCCGCTCGGTCATCGTGACCGGGCCGGAGCTGAAGCTGCACCAGTGCGGTCTGCCCAAGAAGATGGCGCTCGAGCTGTTCAAGCCGTTCATCTACTCGCGGCTCGAGGCCAAGGGGCTTTCGAGCACCGTCAAGCAGGCCAAGAAGCTCGTGGAGAAGGAGCGTCCCGAGGTCTGGGACATCCTCGACGAGGTGATCCGCGAGCACCCGGTGCTGCTGAACCGCGCGCCGACGCTGCACCGCCTGGGCATCCAGGCCTTCGAGCCGATCCTGATCGAAGGCAAGGCGATCCAGCTCCACCCGCTCGTCTGCTCGGCCTTCAACGCCGACTTCGACGGCGACCAGATGGCCGTGCACGTGCCCCTCTCGCTGGAAGCCCAGCTCGAGGCGCGCGTCCTGATGATGTCCACGAACAACGTGCTGTCGCCCGCCAACGGCGCGCCGATCATCGTGCCGTCGCAGGACATGGTCCTGGGCCTCTACTACACCACCATCGAGCGCGAGGGGATGGCGGGCGAAGGCATGACCTTCCGCGACATCGACGAGGTGGAGCAGGCGCTGACCGCCGGGGCCGTGCACCTGCACGCCAAGATCACCGCGCGGATCAAGCAGATCGACGAGACCGGCAACGAGGTCTGGCAGCGCGTCGAGACCACGCCGGGCCGCCTGCGGCTGGGGAACCTCCTGCCGCTCAATGCCAAGGCGCCGTTCAGCCTCGTCAACCGGCTGCTGCGGAAGAAGGAAGTGCAGCAGGTCATCGACACCGTCTACCGCTACTGCGGCCAGAAGGAGTCGGTCATCTTCTGCGACCAGATCATGGGCGCGGGCTTCCGCGAGGCCTTCAAGGCCGGCATCTCGTTCGGCAAGGACGACATGGTGGTGCCCGAGGCCAAGTGGAAGCTGGTCGAGGAGACCCGCGACCAGGTCAAGGACTTCGAGCAGCAGTACATGGACGGCCTGATCACCCAGGGCGAGAAGTACAACAAGGTCGTGGACGCCTGGTCGAAGTGCAACGACCGGGTGACGGCGGCCATGATGGAAACCATCTCGGCCGTCCACAAGGACGACCAGGGGCGGGCGAAGGAGCCGAACTCCGTCTACATGATGGCCCACTCGGGGGCGCGGGGTTCCGTGACCCAGATGAAGCAGCTGGGCGGGATGCGCGGCCTGATGTCGAAGCCTTCGGGCGAGATCATCGAGACGCCGATCATCTCGAACTTCAAGGAAGGCCTCACGGTGCTCGAGTACTTCAACTCGACCCACGGGGCCCGGAAGGGTCTGTCCGACACCGCGCTCAAGACGGCGAACTCGGGTTACCTCACCCGCCGCCTCGTGGACGTGGCGCAGGACTGCATCATCCGCCTGCATGACTGCGGCACCGACCGGGCGATCACCGCGACGGCCGCCGTCAACGACGGGGAGGTCGTGTCGAGCCTCGCCGAGCGGGTCCTGGGCCGGGTGGCGGCCGACGACGTGCTGCGTCCGGGCACCGACGAGATCCTCGTGGCTCAGGGCGAGCTCATCGACGAGCGCCGCGCTGACATCATCGAGACCGCGGGCATCGCCAAGATGCGCATCCGCTCGCCGCTGACCTGCGAGTCGGACGACGGCGTCTGCGCGATGTGCTACGGGCGCGACCTCGCGCGCGGCACGCTCGTCAACATCGGCGAGGCGGTCGGCATCATCGCCGCCCAGTCGATCGGCGAGCCGGGCACGCAGCTCACCATGCGGACGTTCCACATCGGGGGCGTGGCGCAGGGCGGGCAGCAGTCCTTCCTGGAAGCGTCGCAGACCGGGGTCATCGAGTTCCGCAACGCGACCCTGCTGACCAACGCGGCGGGCGAGCAGATCGCCATGGGGCGGAACATGGTCCTCGCGATCATGGACGACCAGGGCGAGGAGCGGGCCCAGCACAAGGTGGGCTACGGCACCAAGGTCTTCGTGAAGGAAGGCGCCCGCGTCGAGCGGGGCGACCGCCTGCTGGAATGGGACCCCTACACGCTCCCGATCATCGCCGAGAAGGGCGGGGTCGCGCGCTACGTGGACCTCGTGGGCGGCATCTCGGTGCGCGAGGAGACCGACGAGGCCACCGGCATGACCCAGCGGATCGTGTCCGACTGGCGCTCGGTGCCCAAGGGCGGGGACCTGCGTCCGCAGATCCTGATCGTGGACGCCGACGGCAACCCCGTGAACAACGACGCGGGCGTGCCGGTGGCCTACACGATGTCGGTGGACGCGATCCTCTCGGTCGAGGATGGCCAGACCATCGAGGCCGGGGACGTCGTGGCCCGTATCCCCCGCGAAGGGGCGCGGACCAAGGACATCACCGGGGGTCTGCCGCGCGTGGCCGAGCTCTTCGAGGCGCGTCGTCCCAAGGACCACGCGATCATCGCGGAGATCGACGGCTACGTGCGCTTCGGCAAGGACTACAAGAACAAGCGCCGCATCACGATCGAGCCCATCGCCGAGGGGCAGGAGAAGCGCGAGTACATGATCCCGAAGGGCAAGCACATTCCCGTCCAGGAAGGTGACTTCATCCAGAAGGGCGAATACGTGATGGACGGCAACCCCGCCCCGCACGACATCCTCGCGATCCTCGGGGTCGAGGCGCTGGCCGACTACATGATCAACGAGGTGCAGGAGGTCTATCGCCTGCAGGGCGTGAAGATCAACGACAAGCACATCGAGGTCATCGTCCGGCAGATGCTCCAGAAGTGGGAGATCTTCGACTCGGGCGACACGACGCTCCTCAAGGGCGAGACGGTCGACAAGGCCGAGTTCGACGAGGCCAACGACAAGGCCATCGCGCGGGGCGGCCGGGCCGCCACGGGCGAGCCGATCCTGCTCGGGATCACCAAGGCGTCGCTGCAGACCCGCAGCTTCATCTCGGCGGCCTCGTTCCAGGAAACGACCCGCGTGCTCACCGAAGCCGCGGTGCAGGGCAAGGTCGACAAGCTCGTGGGCCTCAAGGAAAACGTCATCGTCGGCCGGCTCATCCCGGCCGGCACCGGCGGCGCGACCTCGCGGATGCGCCGCATCGCGCAGGACCGCGACCACGCGGTGATCGAGCAGCGCCGCGAGGAGGCCACGGCCGCCCTGGCGCTGTCCGCGCCGCAGCCGGCGGCCGAGACGGGCTTCGACGAGATCGACGCCGGCGTGCCGGAAAGCCGGGACTGATCCTCCGGCCAGGACGAACAGGGAAGGGCCCCCGGCGACGGGGGCCTTTTCGTTTGCGGAACGGGCGAGGGCAGGGGGCATGGGCAGGGCTTCCGGGTCGGTCCTCGCCAGCCTGCGCCTCAAGGGTTAACGATTCCTTCGACCACCGAACGGTCCCCCTCCGGTTCGCGCAACACCCCCTCTGGCGGAGCCGGGGGGCGGCTGCTAGCTCCGCCCCATGACCCTGACCCCCAACCGGCGCGGCGCGGCGCTGATGACCGCGGCCATGGCCGGCTTCACCCTGAGCGACGCCTGCATGAAGGCGCTGGGCGCCGAATGGCCGCTCTTCCAGTCGCTGTTCCTGCGGGGCTGCGGCACGACGGCGCTGCTGACGCTGATGGCCTGGCGGATGGGGCAGCTCCGCCGTCCGGCGATGCGCGACCTGCGGCTCGTGGGGGTGCGGAGCCTGTGCGAGATCGCGGCGTCGTGGTTCTATCTCACGGCGGTGCTGCTGCTGCCGCTCGCCAACGTCGCGGCGATCCATCAGGCGGTGCCGCTGACGGTGACGCTGGCCGGGATGCTGGTCCTGGGCGAACGGGTGCGGCCGGCGGCGCTGCTGGCCGTCCTGGCGGGGTTCGGGGGCGTGCTGCTCATCATCCGGCCGGGGGCCGAGGGCTTCACGCCCGCCACGCTTCTCGTGCTGGGCAGCGTCGCCGCCGTGACGGTGCGCGACCTCGTGAGCCGCACGATCTCGCCGGCCGTGCCGAGCCTGCTTGTGGCGGCGGTGGGCGCGCTGGGGGTGACGGTCTTCTCGGCCGTGGGGGCGGCCTTCGTGGACTGGCAGCCGCTCTCGGGTCCGGCGGCGCTGGCGCTGGGCGGGACGATGCTGGGGGTGCTGGGCGGCTATGTCGCCTCGGTGGGCGCGATGCGGGTGGGCGAGATCGCGGCGGTCACGCCCTTCCGCTACACGGCGCTGCTCATGGCCATCGCGCTGGGGGCCTTGATGTTCGGCACGCTGCCGGACGCGCCGACGCTGGCCGGGGCGGCGGTGGTCGTCGCGGCGGGCGCCTGGACCCTGATGCGGGGTGGCGGGGCGCGGCTGCGTCCCGAGGAGGAGGCGAGCCCCGGCGCCTGACGTTCCCGTCGGCCGGGTTGACACCCTCGGGCGATTCCCATATGTCGCCGTGACCTTGGCGATGGGCGAAGTCCGTCTTTTGCCAGGCGCCAAAACATGTGGTTCAAGATCCGGGCCGGCAACGCCCCGATCCTCTGGAGACCCACCGCCCCGTTCTGCAGGTTGCGTGAACTGGGCGGGCTTTTTGTGCTTCACGCGTGCCGTGGGGCTTAATCGACGGCGGAGCCTCGCGGCCCGCGGCACAAACGGTAGGAAACGGGATACACAACCCATGCCGACGATCCAGCAGCTGATCCGGAAGCCCCGGCAGCGCCAAGTCACCCGGTCCAAGTCGCAGCACCTTCAGGGCTGCCCCCAGAAGCGCGGCGTCTGCACCCGCGTCTACACCACCACGCCCAAGAAGCCGAACTCGGCCATGCGGAAGGTCGCCAAGGTGCGGCTGACCAACTCGTTCGAGGTCATCAGCTACATCCCCGGCGAAGGCCACAACCTGCAGGAGCACTCGGTCGTGCTCATCCGCGGCGGCCGGGTCAAGGACCTTCCGGGCGTCCGTTACCATATCCTGCGCGGCGTGCTCGACACGCAGGGCGTCAAGAACCGCAAGCAGCGCCGCTCGCTCTACGGCGCCAAGCGTCCGAAGTGAGGATCTAGAGAATGTCGCGTCGTCACGCCGCCGAGAAGCGCCAAGTCCTGCCCGATGCCAAGTACGGCGACCGGGTGGTGTCCAAGTTCATGAACAACCTGATGGTCGACGGCAAGAAGTCCGTCGCCGAGACCATCGTCTACAACGCCTTCGAGCGCGTCCAGGGCCGCGCCCGCCGCGAGCCCGTGGAAGTGTTCCACGAGGCGCTCGACAACATCAAGCCGGCCGTCGAGGTCCGCTCCCGCCGGGTCGGCGGCGCGACCTACCAGGTCCCCGTCGAGGTGCGCCCCGAGCGCCGCGAGGCCCTGGCGATCCGCTGGCTGATCGACGCGTCCAAGAAGCGCAACGAGAACACCATGGAAGAGCGCCTCGCGGGCGAGCTCATGGACGCGGTCAACAACCGCGGCACCGCGGTGAAGAAGCGCGAGGACACCCACAAGATGGCCGACGCCAACAAGGCGTTCAGCCACTACCGCTGGTAAGGGACCCCCATGGCACGCGAATATCCTCTGCGCCTGTACCGCAACTTCGGTATCATGGCGCATATCGACGCCGGGAAGACCACGACCACCGAGCGCATCCTCTACTACACCGGCAAGTCCCACAAGATCGGCGAAGTCCACGACGGCGCCGCGACGATGGACTGGATGGAGCAGGAGCAGGAGCGGGGGATCACCATCACCTCCGCCGCCACGACCACCTTCTGGGAGCGCACCGAGAACCCCGGTGAGCACGTCGGCGAGAAGCACCGCTTCAACATCATCGACACGCCCGGACACGTGGACTTCACCATCGAGGTGGAGCGCTCGCTCGCCGTTCTCGACGGCGCGGTCTGCCTGCTCGACGCCAACGCCGGCGTGGAGCCCCAGACCGAGACCGTCTGGCGCCAGGCAGATCGCTATGAGGTCCCCCGGATCGTGTTCGTCAACAAGATGGACAAGATCGGCGCGGACTTCTTCAACTGCGTCCGCATGATCAAGGACCGCACGGGCGCGACCCCGTGCCCCGTCGCGCTGCCGATCGGGGCCGAGGACAAGCTCGAGGGCATCATCGACCTCATCACGATGGAAGAATGGACCTGGAAGGGCGAGGACCTCGGCGCTTCCTGGACCCGTCAGCCCATCCGTGACGAGCTCAAGGGCCTCGCCGACGAATGGCGCGGCAAGATGGTCGAGCTCGCCGTCGAGATGGACGACGACGCGATGGAGCGGTACCTCGAAGGCCAGGAGCCCGAGGCCGAAGAGCTTCGCTCGCTCATCCGCAAGGGCTGCCTGTCGATGAAGTTCGTCCCCGTGACCGCGGGCTCGGCCTTCAAGAACAAGGGCGTCCAGCCCATGCTCAACTGCGTCATCGACTTCCTGCCCTCGCCGCTGGACGTGCCCGCCTACATGGGCTTCAAGCCGGGCGACGAGACCGAGACGCGGGACATCCCCCGTTCGGCCGACGACGCGCAGCCCTTCTCGGCGCTGGCGTTCAAGATCATGAACGACCCCTTCGTGGGCTCGCTCACCTTCACGCGCATCTACTCGGGCACCCTCAAGAAGGGTGACGGCATGCTCAACTCGACCAAGGGCAAGCGCGAGCGCGTCGGCCGGATGATGATGATGCACGCCATCAACCGGGAAGAGATCGAGGAAGCCTTCGCGGGCGACATCATCGCGCTGGCGGGTCTCAAGGACACCACCACCGGTGACACGCTCTGCGCCGAGAAGGAGCCCGTCGTCCTCGAGACGATGACCTTCCCCGAGCCGGTGATCGAGATCGCCGTCGAGCCCAAGACCAAGGCCGACCAGGAGAAGATGGGCATCGCCCTCGCTCGCTTGGCTGCCGAGGACCCGTCCTTCCGCGTCGAGACCGACATCGAGTCGGGCCAGACGATCATGAAGGGCATGGGCGAGCTTCACCTCGACATCCTCGTCGACCGCATGCGTCGCGAGTTCAAGGTCGAGGCGAACATCGGTGCGCCGCAGGTGGCCTACCGCGAGACCATCTCCATGCCGGTCACGCACACCTACACGCACAAGAAGCAGACGGGTGGCTCGGGCCAGTTCGCCGAAGTCAAGCTCGACATCACGCCGACCCAGCCGGGCGAGGGCTTCTCGTTCGAGTCGAAGATCATCGGCGGCACCGTGCCCAAGGAGTACATCCCGGGCGTGGAGAAGGGCATCAAGTCCGTCATGGACTCGGGCCCGCTGGCCGGCTTCCCGGTGATCGACTTCAAGGTCGCGCTGGTGGACGGCAAGTTCCACGACGTTGACTCGTCGGTCCTCGCCTTCGAGATCGCTTCGCGGATGTGCATGCGCGAAGGCCTCAAGAAGGCCGGCGCCAAGCTCCTCGAGCCGATCATGAAGGTCGAGGTGGTGACGCCCGAGGAATACACGGGCGGCGTCATCGGCGACCTGACCTCGCGCCGGGGCATGGTGCAGGGGCAGGACTCGCGCGGCAACGCCAACGTCATCAACGCCTTCGTGCCGCTCGCCAACATGTTCGGCTACATCAACAACCTGCGCTCCATGTCCTCGGGCCGCGCGCAGTTCACGATGCAGTTCGACCACTACGAGCCGGTGCCGGAGAACATCTCGCAAGAGATCCAGAAGAAGTACGCCTGACGGCGGGGCGGGGCGCCCGACGGCGCCCCGCCGACCTCAAGGGGCGGGCCTCGGCCTGCCGGACGTCTGACGAACAGGAGAAGCCATCATGGCGAAGGCGAAGTTCGAGCGGAACAAACCGCACGTGAACATTGGGACCATTGGTCACGTGGACC